>NZ_CP022296.1:0-1200000 GCF_017310035.1 Nocardioides sp. S5 | reverse complement strand
CGACGTTGGCGTCGTAGAGGGGGTGGTCGCTGGTGCGCGCGACGTAGTCGTTCCAGTAGCGGGTGTAGCCGTTGAAGAAGACGTCCTTGGACCCCATGATCCAGTCGATCGCACCGTTCGTGGGGGCCGAGCAGGTCGAGCCGTCGACGTAGCCGCCGCTCGCGGACCACAGGTCGGCGCCCGGTGCCACGGAGCAGTAGTAGCGTGCCCGGTCGTTCTTGTCGCCGAGCGAGATGAAGGCCGCGTCGGGGTGGGTGGTGCGCAGCTCGTTGGCGAGCGCGACCTCCATCGCGAAGCCGGCGTCACGCCACTGCTGGGCGGGCCCGCGCACGTCGGCGGGGTTGTGGGTGTTGAAGAACCACACGCGGCGACCGGTGTCCTGGTTCTGCAGCAGCACGGCGGGCATCCGGCTGGGCACGCCGTCGAAGTAGGGGATCGGCAGCGTGCGGGCCTCGAGGAGCTGCCAGACCGAGGTGTCCCAGCCGATCGAGTTGACCGAGGGGCCAGCAGGGTTGTCGAGACCCGGGTAGGTCTGCCACGAGGCGCCCTTGAGCTCGGCGAAGCGTGCGGCCTGCGGCGGCTGGAACTCCTGGAAGCCGACCACGTCGAGGTCGCGCTCGTCGAGGATGCTCACCACGCGGTCCATGCGCACGACGCCGGAGTCCCAGCCCTTGCGCTTGCCGCCGGGAGCGGTGTGGTCGGCGCCGAGGACGTTGAAGGTGCCGACGCGGAACGAGGTGGCGGGCGTCGTCTGGACCGCCTCGTCGGAGACTGCTGCCGCCGAGGCGGGCGCCGACGGGCTGAGGAGGAGGCCGGTGGCCAGCGTCAGCGCGACGGCGCAGAGGCGTCGTACGGGGCGCGTGGTGCGCTGGGGAGCGGTCGTGCCGAACATGCTGGGAGCCTCACAGTCGTCGGGGAAGTGGCGTCGTCGAGGTGTACCGACCAGGCCACTGACCGCGTCAGACCGGCCCCGATCGATGTGACAGAAGTGACTAAAGCGATCAAAGGGTAACACCTGTGCCCGGGTGTGGCCCGGACTCCGCGAGCCCCACGCACGCTACGGTTGCGGACGTGAGCACCACCCCGACCCGCGTCTTCGTGGCCCGGCTCGTCGGGCTGCCGATCTTCGACCCCCAGGGCGACCAGGTGGCCAAGGTGCGCGACCTGGTCGTCGCGCTCCGCACCGAGACGAGCCAGCCGCGCGTCCTCGGCATGGTCGCCGAGGTCTTCGGCCGCCGCCGGATCTTCGTCCCGATGACCCGGGTCACCGCCATCGACAGCGGTCAGGTCCACACCACCGGGCTGCTCAACATGCGCCGCTTCGAGCAGCGCTCGACCGAGACGCTCGTGATGGGGCAGATGCTCGACCGGACGGTCACCATCAAGGACCCCTCGGGCGGGACCGGCGTCACCGGCGTCGTCTTCGACGTGGCGATGGAGCAGGCCCGCAACCGCGACTGGGTGCTCTCGCGCGTGGCGGTGCAGGAGCCCAGCAAGGGATTCCGCCGGCGCGGGCAGACCCACGTCGCCGAGTGGCGCGACGTCACCGGCCTCACCCGCCACGAGCCGGCGCAGGGCGCGACGCACCTGATCGCCGCGCTCAACGACATGCGCCCCGCCGACGCGGCCAACATGATCCACGACCTCCCCCCGGAGCGGCGTACGGCCGTCGTGGCGGCCCTCGACGACGAGCGCCTCGCCGACGTGCTGGAGGAGCTGCCGGAGGAGGACCAGGTCGAGATCCTCGAGCACCTCGACTCCGAGCGCGCCGCCGACGTGCTGGAGGAGATGTCGGCCGACGACGCCGCCGACCTCATCGCCGACCTCAACCCGGAGACCGCGGCCACGCTGCTCGGGCTGATGGAGCCCGACGAGGCCGAGGACGTGCGGCGCCTCATGTCGTACGCCGACAACACCGCCGGCGCGATGATGACGCCCGAGCCGGTGATCCTCTCCCCCGACGCCACCATCGCCGACGCGCTCGCCCACGTGCGCAACCCCGAGCTCACCCCGTCGCTCGCGGCGCTCGTCTACATCTGCCGCCAGCCGCTCGAGACCCCCACCGGTCGCCTGCTCGGTGCCGCTCACATCCAGCGCCTGCTGCGCGAGCCCCCGTCGACTCTGGTCGCCGCCGCCCTCGACGACTCCATGGACCCGCTGCGCGCCGACGCCTCCATGGACGAGGTGGCCGCCCACCTCGCGACCTACAACCTCGTCGCCGCGCCCGTCGTGGACGACGAGGGCCGCCTCATCGGCGCGGTCACCGTCGACGACCTGCTCGACCACATGCTCCCCGAGGGCTGGCGCGACCGAGCCCCGCGACCGGGCCCGATCGCCGGCCCGGGCAGCGGAGGGGGTGGGCGATGAGCGACAACCGCCGCACCCGGCTCGACACCCCGCGCGACACCCGTCGCCACCTCGTGCGCCGCCCCTCCTACGACTCCGACGCGTTCGGCTCGTTCGCCGAGCAGTTCGCCCGCTTCATGGGCACGGCGAAGTTCCTGATGTACATGACGCTCTTCGTGATCGTCTGGATGGCGTGGAACACCCTCGCGCCGGCCGACCTGCGCTTCGACGAGTTCCCCTTCATCTTCCTCACCCTCATGCTGAGCCTGCAGGCGTCGTACGCCGCGCCCCTGATCCTGCTCGCGCAGAACCGCCAGGAGCAGCGCGACAAGGTGGTCGCCGAGCAGGACCGGCAGGCCAACGCCCGCGCCCACGCCGACATGGAGTTCCTCGCCCGCGAGGTCGCCTCGCTGCGGATGGCGGTCGGCGAGGTGGCCACCCGCGACTTCCTCCGCTCCGAGCTGCGCGGCCTGCTGGGCGACATCGAGGACCTCTCGACGCGCGGTCCGGACGACAGCGCGCAGGCCCCTCCGGACCGGGTGCAGCGGCCGGGACAGTGAGCTCGCGGGGCGGCTCGTAGACTTCGGCATCATGAGCACCCCCACGCAGCAGCAGGTGATGGACGCACTGGCGACCGTCAACGACCCGGAGATCAAGCGGCCGATCACCGACCTGGGGATGGTGGACACCGTCGCGGTCGCCGAGGACGGCTCCGTGGCGGTCCACGTGCTCCTCACCGTCGCCGGGTGCCCGCTCAAGGACACCATCAACCGCGACGTCACCGCCGCCGTCTCCGGCGTCGCCGGCGTCACCTCGGTCGAGCTCACCCTCGGGGTGATGACCGCCGAGCAGCGCGCCGGGCTCAAGGAGATCCTCAGCGACGGCCGCGCCCAGCGCGAGATCCCCTTCGCCCAGGCCGGCTCCCTCACCAAGGTCTACGCCATCGCCAGCGGCAAGGGCGGTGTCGGCAAGTCGTCGGTCACGGTCAACCTCGCCCTCGCGCTCGCCGCCCAGGGCCTGCGCGTCGGCATCGTCGACGCCGACATCTACGGCCACTCCGTGCCCGCGATGCTGGGCATCGCCGACGCCCGCCCGACCCAGGTCGACGACCTGATCATGCCCGTCCCCACGCCCAGCGGCGTCTCGGTCATCTCCATCGGCATGCTCAAGCCGCGCCGCGACCAGGTCGTCGCCTGGCGCGGCCCGATGCTCGACCGGGCGCTCGTCCAGATGCTCGCCGACGTCTACTGGGGCGACCTCGACGCCCTCCTGCTCGACCTGCCCCCGGGCACCGGCGACGTGGCGATCTCGCTGGGCCAGCACCTGCCGAGCGCCGAGGTCGTCGTGGTCACGACGCCGCAGGAGGCGGCCGCCGAGGTCGCCGAGCGCGCCGGCACGATGGCCTCGATGATGCACCAGCGCGTCGTCGGCGTGGTGGAGAACATGAGCTACCTCCCCTGCCCGCACTGCCCAGCCGAGGACGACCACCGCCTCGAGGTGTTCGGCAGCGGCGGCGGCGACCGGGTCGCGGCGACGCTCTCGGAGCGCTTCGGCTACGACGTGCCGGTGCTGGCCCGGATCCCGCTGGACATCTCGCTGCGCGAGGGCGGCGACGTCGGCAAGCCGATCGTGGAGGCCGACCCCACCGCCCCCGCGGCCCGCGAGCTCACCCGGGTCGCCACGACGCTGTCGGGCCGTGGACGAGGACTCGCCGGCCTGCAGCTCGGGCTGACCCCCTCCAACAGGTTCTGACCAGTAGGTTCTGACCCATGTTCGACGTGGGGCTCCTCGAGCTGGCCGTGATCGCCCTGGTGGCGGTCGTCGTGCTGGGGCCCGACCGCCTGCCCGACCTCGCCCGACAGGCGGCCCAGCTCCTGCACCGTGCCCGCGGGCTGGCCCACAACGCGCGCGACGAGCTGCGCAACGAGCTGGGCCCGGAGTACTCCGACCTCCAGCTGCGCGACCTCGACCCGCGCTCCATCGTGCGCAAGCACCTCACCGAGGCGATGGCGGAGGTCGACCGCGAGGCCGCGAAGGAGAAGGCCAAGGACTCGCTGCCCCAGGGGCAGGTCCCGCCGTACGACGTCGAGGCCACCTGATCCCCCGCCTGAGGACCTAGTCGTCGCGGCTCTGGACCGCGACCAGGCCGGCGTACGGCACCAGCAGCTCGCTGCCGGCCGGGCCCCGGGCCTCGAGGAAGTCGGCGCCGACCCGGTGGACGTACGCCTCATGACGGGCGCCGTCGGCCAGGTGCACCACGCACCGCGCTCCTGCGTCGGCGAGGCGACGTAGCGCGGCCCGCAGGCCCAGCCGGTCGATCGGCGACCAGGCGACCTCGGGCACCGAGCGCTCGCTGGCCCCGTGCACCGCAGCCACCGCACGGAGCGGGACGATCCAGTCCTGCCGCGTGCCGTCGAGCAGGCACCACTCCTCCCCCACCCGGGCCAACCGTCCCTCGACGCGGCCCACGTGCGGCAGGTCGAGCGCCACGTCCTGCCCGCGGGAGGCCATGAGCCGGCTGACGAGCGTGACGGCGCCGTACTCGGTGCGGGCCCGGTCGGCGAGCTCGGCTTCCCGGTCGGCCTCCCAGGCGGCGGCGGCCTGCCCCTCCAGGTCGTCGAACAGGGCGAAGAGGTCGTGCTCCCAGGACATTCCCCGAGCCTAGGCCGTCTCCTCGGCTGTGGAGAAACCTTTGACAACCCGGTCAAACCTTCGTTGAATGAAGCAAACGCAAGCAAACGAAAGGTTCGCGATGTCTCGGGGGACAGCTCGCGCCGCACGACCGGTCGCCGTCTGGCTGGCGGTGAGCGCCGTGGCGCTCGCCTCGGCCGCGGCGGTTCCCGGCGCCTGGCGGACGGTCGCCGACCGGGACGGACGTCCGGGCGCCGAGGTCGACCTGCTGGTCGCGGTGTGCGCGACCGGCCTGGCGGTGTCGCTCGCCTGGCTGTGGGCGATCACCACGGCGACGGTCGTCGGGGTCGTCGTCGGCTCCGGACGCCCCGCTGCCCCGCGCGGCGTGACCCGGCGGCTGGTCCTGCTGGCGTGCGGCGTCGCCGCGGCGGCCGGCAGCGGCACCCCCGCCCTGGCGGCCGACGAAGACGTCGCCACGCTGCTCGCCGGGCTCCCCATGCCGGAGCGCGCCGTCGCGCCGGACGCCGGGACCGTCCCACGGACCGACGTGCGGCCCGCAGGCCGGCCTGCCCCGGCCACCACCGGGCGTACCTACGTCGTGCGCCCCGGCGACTCCCTGTGGTCGATCGCCGACGCCCACCCGGAGCCCGGCACCTCCGGCTCCGTGCCCGAGCGCTGGCACGCGATCTGGCAGGCCAACCGCGACGTCGTCGGCGACGACCCCGACCTGATCCACCCCGGCCAGGCGCTCCGCCTGCCCGGCCCCCAGCACCCCGACCGGCACCAGCCGCGGGCCCCGAAGGACGGAGATCGATGATGAGCACACCGGACCCCACCCACGCCGAGGTCATCCTCCTCCGACCGGCGGCACACGTTCCTGGCTCCCCCACCAGCGTGCAGGGCGCCCTGGCGCTCGACCTCACGCCGCGCACCGCTCCCCCGCGGCCGCGCCTGCGCAGCACCCGCGCCTCCGACCTGGTCGCGCTCGCCCGCGCCGAGCGCAGCCACGTCGACGCCTTCGTCGGCCGCTACCTCCAGGCGCTCGTGGAGATCGCCTCCGGGGACCGGCCGGTCAGCCAGGTGCTGCGGCACACTGCGCCCGAGGTCTACGAGGACCTGTCGGCGCGCGCCCGGACCGTCGCCGAGGCAGCCGGCACCATGCCGGGACGGACCAGCAGGACCAACCCGACGCGTCCGGTGGTCGTCGGCGTGCGCACCGCCCTGATCCGCGACGACGCGGTCGAGGCCAGCGCGCACGTGCGCTACGGACGCCGCTCGCGCGCGGTCGCCGCCCGCTTCGAGGTCAGGCGGGACCGCTGGCAGTGCGTGGCGATCGCCTGGGGCTGAGCCCCGGGCCGATCGGGCGTTCAGCCGCCCAGCGTGGCGCGGCCCGAGGCGCCGCCCGGGGCACCGTGGCACCGCTTGAACTTCTGGCCCGACCCGCAGGGGCACAGCGAGTTGCGGCCGACCCCGGCGAACTCGTCGTCCTCGTCCGCGGGAGCGGCGTGGACCTCGGCCTCGCCGTCCTCCGACGGGGCGCTGTAGGACAGGTTCTGCGGCCGGCTCGGCTTGTCCAGGCCCTTGGCCCGGATGGTGGGCGCGGAGGCATGGGCAGCGGCCTGCGCGAAGTCGATCTGCGGAGTCGCGGCCGACACCTGCGGCGCGGCGGGCACGACCTCGTCGTCGCCACCGGCGTCCCCGGTCCCGTCCGCGTCCTCCTCGACCTCCACCTGGAGGTTGAAGAGGTAGCCGACCGACTCCTCCTTGATGCCGTCCATCATGGCGGTGAACATGTCGAAGCCCTCGCGCTGGTACTCCACCAACGGGTCGCGCTGGGCGTAGGCGCGCAGCGAGATGCCCTCGCGGAGGTAGTCCATCTCGTAGAGGTGCTCGCGCCACTTGCGGTCGAGGACCGAGAGGACCACGCGGCGCTCGAGCTCGCGCTGGACCTCCTCGCCCATCTCGTCCTCGCGGCGGTCGTAGGCCTCCTGCACGTCCTTCTGGAGGTCCTCCACGAGCTGCTCGCGGCTGATGTTCTCCAGGCCGCCGGCGGCCTTGATGACGCCGTCCTTGGTGAGGCTGACCGGGTAGAGCTGGCCGAGCGCGGTGAAGAGGGCGTCGAGGTCCCACTCCTCCGCGTATCCCTCGGTCGCGCCGCGGACGTAGCCGGCGACGACGTCGTCGAGGAAGCCGCGGATCTGCTCGCCGAGGTCGGCGCCCTCGAGGACGCGGCGGCGCTCGGCGTAGATGACCTCGCGCTGGCGGCTCATCACGTCGTCGTACTTGAGCACGTTCTTGCGTGACTCGAAGTTCTGCGACTCGATGTTGCCCTGGGCGCCGGCGATGGCGTTGCTGACGCGCTTGGCGTCGATCGGCACGTCGTCGGGGACCTTGAGCACGGTGAGGATGCGGTCGACCCACTCGGACTTGAACAGGCGCATCATCTCGTCCTGGAGCGAGAGGTAGAACCGGGACTCGCCCGGGTCGCCCTGACGCCCGGAGCGACCGCGCAGCTGGTTGTCGATGCGGCGCGACTCGTGGCGCTCGGTGCCGACGACGTAGAGGCCGCCGAGCTCACGGACCTCGTCGTGCTCGGCCGCGACCTGCGCCTTGATGCGCTCGAGCATGGCGGGCCACGCGGCGTCGTACGCCTCGGGGTCCTCGACCGGGTCGAGGCCCTGCTTGCGCAGCTCCTGGTCGGCGAGGAAGTCGACCGAGCCGCCGAGCATGATGTCGGTGCCTCGACCGGCCATGTTGGTGGCGACGGTGACCGCGCCCCGGTGGCCGGCGAGCGCGACGACCTTGGCCTCGTCGGCGTGCTGCTTGGCGTTGAGGACGGTGTGCGGGATGCCGCGCTTCTTGAGCAGGTCGGAGAGGTACTCGGACTTCTCGACCGACACCGTGCCGATGAGGATCGGCTGACCCTTCTCGTGGCGCTCGGCGATGTCGTCGGCGACGGCCTCGTACTTCGCCTCCTCGGTGCGGTAGACGAGGTCGACGTTGTCGACGCGCTGCATCGGGCGGTTCGTGGGGATCGGGACCACGCCGAGGCCGTAGATCTTGTCGAACTCCGAGGCCTCGGTCATGGCCGTGCCGGTCATGCCGGAGAGCTTGTCGTAGAGGCGGAAGTAGTTCTGGAGGGTGATCGTGGCGAGGGTCTGGTACTCCTCGCGGACGGTCACGCCCTCCTTGGCCTCGATCGCCTGGTGCAGGCCGTCGTTGTAGCGGCGACCGGCCAGGATGCGGCCGGTGTGCTCGTCGACGATGAGCACCTCGCCGTCCATGACGACGTACTCCTTGTCGTTGCGGAACAGCTCCTTGGCCTTGATGGAGTTGTTCAGGAACGAGATGAGCGGCGTGTTGACCGAGTCGTAGAGGTTGTCGATGCCGAGGTGGTCCTCGACCTTGGTGATGCCGGGCTCGAGCACCGAGATGGTGCGCTTCTTCTCGTCGACCTCGTAGTCGGTGTCCTTGACGAGCTTGCGCGTGATCTTCGCGAACTCGGCGTACCACTTGACCTCGTCCTGGGTCGGGCCGCTGATGATGAGCGGGGTCCGGGCCTCGTCGATGAGGATCGAGTCGACCTCGTCGACGATGGCGAAGTTGTGGCCGCGCTGCACGCACTCCTCGACCGTGTCGGCCATGTTGTCGCGCAGGTAGTCGAAGCCGAGCTCGTTGTTGGTGCCGTAGGTGATGTCGCAGGCGTAGGCCTCGCGACGCTCGGCGGGACGCATCGACGGCAGGATCACGCCGGTGGTCAGGCCGAGGAAGTGGTGGACGCGACCCATCTGCTCGGACTGGAAGCGCGCGAGGTAGTCGTTGACCGTGACGACGTGGACGCCCTTGCCCGCGAGGGCGTTGAGGTAGGACGGGAGCACCGCGACGAGGGTCTTGCCCTCACCGGTCTTCATCTCGGCGATGTTGCCGAGGTGGAGCGCCGCTGCGCCCATCACCTGGACGTCGAAGGGCCGCATGCCGAGCACGCGCTTGCTGGCCTCGCGGACGGTGGCGAAGGCCTCCGGCATGAGGTCGTCGAGGGACTCCCCCGCGGCGAGCCGCTCGCGGAACTCCCCGGTCATCGCGCGGAGCTCGTCGTCGGTCATCTTGACGAAGTCGTCCTCGATGGCGTTGACGGCCTTGGACACGGCTTCGAGCTCACGGAGGATCTTGCCCTCGCCGATACGGAGGAGCTTGTCGATGATGGCAGGCACGAGTGGTAACTGTACCTACCGCTCCCACGAGCGGTGCAATGCGTGCGCCAGCTCGCCGGCGAGGTCGCCGCGACCGCCCACCACGACGTCGTCCAGGCCGAGCCAGCCCGCGACGCGGCGCAGCTCGACGGCCAGCTCCTCGGCCGTCCCTGACGGCGCGCCCACCTCGGCGTACGCGCCGGGGACCAGCAGGACGCCGGCGGACCGGTCGGCCTTGAGGTCGACGCGCGCCACCAGTCGGTCACCGAGCAGGAACGGCAGCACGTAGTAGCCGTGGACCCGCTTCTGGGCCGGGACGTAGATCTCGATGCGGTAGGAGAAGTCGAACAGCGCCTCGGTGCGCGCCCGCTCCCACACGAGCGGGTCGAACGGGCTCAGCAGCGTCCGAGCGGCCACCCGCCGCGGCAGGCGGGCATCGCGGTGGAGGTACGCCGGACGCTTCCAGCCCTGGACCGTGACGGGCTCCAGCTCACCCGACTCGACGAGCTGCTCGACCGCCGTGCGCACGCTGGGCGCGCCGGGAGCGGGCTGGAGGCGCAGGCGGTAGTAGTCGGCCAGGCACGGCGCGCTCGCCACGCCGTGGGAGCGCGCGGCACGGCGGACGAGCTCGGTGACCGCGTCCTGCGGCGCGGGGGTGGGTGCGTCGAGGACCGCCGCGGGCAGCACCCGCTCGGGCAGGTCGTAGAGGACCTCGAACTGGCTGGTGCGCCCGGCGATCGCCACGTCGCCGACGAGGTAGAGGTAGTCGAGCACCTTGCGCGACTCCGACCAGTTCCAGCCCCAGTGCTCCTTGGTGCGCGGACCGGTGCTGAACTCCTGCTCGAGGTCGCGCGCGGTCACCGGGCCGCGGTCGCGCACGGCCGCCAGCACGCGCGGCTCGAGCGCGGCGTCGGCGGTGAGGCCCCACTTGCCGCGCTCGGAGCGGTAGGTCTCCATCCGGTGGCGCATCAGCGGCCACAGGTCGACCGGCATCAGCGCCTGGACGTGCGCCCAGTACTCCACGACCCGTCGCGGCCGGCGTTCGGCGGCCCGGGTGAGCAGCCCGGTGTCGTAGGGACCCATCCGCGAGTAGAGCGGCATGTAGTGGGCGCGCTGGAGCACGTTGACCGAGTCGACCTGCAGGACACCGGTGCGCTGCAGGGTGCGGTCGAAGGTGCGCGTGGTCGGGGTCGCGTGGGCCCGGTCGGTGAAGCCCTGCGCCGCCAGGGCGATGCGGCGGGCCTGGAGGCGGGTCAGCGACGCCATCGGTGGCTAGGGGAGGTCGAGGAGCTTCTCGCGCATGGCGTACATGACGGCCTCCATGCGGGAGTGGAGCTGGAGCTTCTCGAGGATGTTGCGCACGTGGTTCTTCACCGTGTTCTCGGAGATGAAGAGCTCCTTGGCGACCTCGCGGTTGTTGAGGCCCTTGGCCACCAGCCGCAGCACCTCGAGCTCGCGCTCGGTCAGCTTCAGCGCCGGGCCCTGCTCGCGCTCGGGCTTGGACATCTGCTTGAACTCGTCGATCAGCTTGACGGCCATCGACGGGCTGATGAGCGACTGGCCCTCGTTGACCACGCGGACCGCCTGGGCGACCTCCTCGATGGACGAGTCCTTGAGCAGGTATCCCGACGCACCGTTCTTGACCGACTCGTAGAGGTCGGCCTCCTCGTCGGAGACCGTCAGCATGATGATCTTGGCCGACGGCACGGCCTCCTTGATCGCGCGGCAGGCCTCGACGCCGGTGCGGCGCGGCATGCGGACGTCGAGCAGGATCACGTCCGGGGCGGTGGTGACCGCGAGGTCGGTCGCGGTGACGCCGTCGGCGGCCTCACCCACGACCTCGATGTCGCTGTCGCCGCTCAGGAGCATGATCAGCCCTCGACGGAAGAGCTCCTGGTCGTCGACCACCAGCACGCGGACGGGTTCACTGCCTTGAGCCTCGGTCACGCGCGCATCATGTCATGCGCGCGTGACCGGGGCGGTGGCGCAGCGCGGTGGAGTCAGCCCGCGATCTCCCCGTCGACGTCCAGGGATATCACGCCGTAGTCGTAGCCGCGTCGCCGGTAGACCACCGAAGGGCGCTCGCTCTCCTTGTCGACGTAGAGGTAGAAGTCGTGCCCGACCAGCTCCATCTCGTAGAGCGCCTGGTCGAGCGTCATGGGGGCGGCGTGGTGCGACTTCTCGCGCACCACCAGCGGTCCGTCCCCCGTCACGGTGATCGGCCCGACCTTGTGCTCCACGACCGTCTGGTCGTCCTCGGCCTCCGTGTCCTCCACGGTCGCCATGCCGGCGAGCGCCTCGCCGACCGACACGTGCTCGTTGCGCCCCTTGTGCACGCGTCGCCGGTCGGCGGCGCGGCGCATCTGCGCCTGCATCTTGTCGAGGGCCAGGTCGAGCGCGCCCATCTTGTCCTCCGCCGCCGCCTCTGCGCGGATCACCGGTCCCTTGGAGAACGCCGTGAGCTCGACCTTGGTGGCGCGGTCGTGCTGCCGGGGGTTCTTCTCGAGCTCCACCTCCACCTGGACCCGCATGATCCGGTGATCATGCTTCTCCAGACGGGTGAGCTTCTCGGACACGTGCTCCCGGAACCTGTCGGACACCTCGCAGTGCCGTCCCGTGACCACAACCTCCATGTGAACCTCCTCAACTAGCGAGCGGACCGCACCCTTCCATGGGCCGCGGCGGCAACCGCCGGGGCAGGGTGGGATGGAGTCCGCCCGGCCGACCTGGTCTTCGACCCCACAATCGCCTGCTGAGGCGTTCGCAGCTTCTCCGCCACTACTGGCCTTCTCCCGCCGTCCGGCACATCTGGCGCCGGGGACGAGGCAGGACTTACTTCTAAGCCGCACCGTGATCGTCCGACGGGCATCGCGCTGCAGGACAGCGCGGGACCCGGGGACTTACGTGGACCGTTTCGCCTGCGACTGGCATCGGCTTGCCACGGGACGGACCGCCCGACGCACCTGACGGTGCAGCGCACAGCCCTCTCCGTGACGCAACCACGGACCCGGGCGGACTCCATGACAAGACGCTAGCCCCTCGCGGTCCCCGGGCCAACTGTGGGGGCCACCTGTCGGGCAGTACGCCGGGTCGCCGCCACCGCGGCCACGGCGACGGGCACCAGACCGACCGCCTCCAGCGCGCGCTGCGCCTCGCGGGCGGTGGCGCCGGTGGTCAGCACGTCGTCGCACACCACGACGTACGCCGCGGGGCGGCGGCGGGCGAGACGGGCCAGCGCGACCGACGGGCAGTGCATCGAGCCGGTCACGTTGGCGGCGCGACCGCGCGCGTCCAGGCCCGCCTGGTCGGCGGCTCCGCGCGACACGAGCAGCGGCGCGACCACCGCTTCCCGCTCCGGCCGCACCACCCTCGCGGCCCGGCGGACCAGCGCGGCGGTGGCCTCGTAGCCGCGCTGCCGGCCGGCGCCGGGACGCGACGGCACCGGCACGAGCACCAGCGGCACCGCCGGGTCGAGGTCCGCTGCCGCGGCCCGCACCGAGGTGGCCAGCAGGTCGCCCAGGACCCGGCGGTGCGACCACTGGCCGCGGTCCTTGTGGCCCACGACCAGGGCACGGACCGCACCGTCGTAGGCCTCCGTCGCCCACGGGGCCACCAGTCCGTCGGGGACCGGCGAGGGCCACGCCGGTGCGGCCCGGCGCGACAGCGCGCCGCGGCAGTCGTGGCACAGCATCCGTCCCGGCACGTCGCACCCCACGCACCGGCTGCCGAGGAAGAGGTCGAGGGCCGCATCGATCACCCGGCCATGTGAGCAGCACCGGACCCGGCGCGGCAACCGGTCGGTGTCCGGCCTGTGGAGGGTCAGCCGACGTAGGTCAGCGACGTGAGACCACGCGCCAGGTCGGGGACCGAGCGCTCGAGGCGGGTCAGGCTGGTGACCGCGCGTCCGGCGAGGGCGAAGGCCTCGCTGCCGTCGACCGGCGAGGAGACCAGCTGGCGGGTCGGTCCGCGCAACCGGGTGGTGCCACCGCTCGCGACCTCCCCCGGTGCGCCGTCGACGGAGATGGTGCGGACCTCGGAGAGGTCCTCGGTGATGTCGCTGAGCACCGAGACCGCGGTCGGCGAGCGCCAGCCGATGTCCCGGATGCGCGGGCTGCTCTCGGTGGGGCGCGGCAGCGTGCGCACCGGGGTGAAGCCCAGGACCACCCCCGCCGCGTCCTGCCGGACCCGGGTCGAGACCACCCGGTCGGCCCGGGGCCCCCGCACGACCGCCACGAGACGGCTCCCGTCGCGCGAGACCAGCAGCGACCTCGCGGACCGACCAGTGATGCCGGGGACGTCGACGACCCTCGCCGACCCGTCGACCACCAGGATGACCCGCGCGCGTCCGGCACCACGGTCCAGCAGCCAGATCCGGTCGCGGTGGTCCCAGCCCGGCGCGGCGAGGTCGACCGCACCGACGACCGGCCTCGTCGGCTCCCCCGCCGCCTGGACCGGCGCGACCAGCAGGTCCGCACCATCGTCGGTGACGCCGGCGACGCGGGCGCCGGTGAGGTCAACGCCGATGGAGCGCACGCCGAGGTCCGCGGTGCCGAGCGGTCCGGCGGTGGGTTCGAAGGCGCCGATCGCGCCGGAGACGAGCAGCCCGCGGTCGAGCGCGAACAGCTCGCCGCTGGGGCGTACGCCGTTGGGGTCGTAGGCGCTGCCCACGTCGAGGTTCACCTGGGTCGAGCCGCCCGGCCCGCCCAACGCGCGTCCGCCGATGCTCAGCTCCACGGCCCGGATGCGCGGCTCCTGGCGCAACGTCCACACGAGCTGGGCCAGCATCCGCTGTGCCGTCTCGTCGTCCACGGCGTCCGGGTCCCCGGTGAGGGCCACGGTGGCGATGCCCGCACTGCTGATCGGGACGGCGAGGCCCTCCGCGCTCCCGGACGGGAAGAAGGTCTGCACCACGTCGGGCGTGGCGTCGTCGGGGCGGGCCGCGAGCCCCCGCACGAGCGAGGAGGCGAACTGCTCGCCGCTCGGCACGAAGACGGGCTCGGGCACCAGCACCTGGGCCGTGGGATCGAAGAAGTAGAGCGAGACGCGCTGGTAGGAGTCGTCGAACCACGACTCGGGGACGATGAGGGCGTTCGGCACCTCGTCGATGCGCCACTCGCCGTCCTCGAGCGCCAGCCCGAGCCCGAGCACGCTCTGGTCCTGGGTGCGCTGCCACGCGCCGCGGTCGTCGTAGCGGTTCACCTCGGAGAGCGGGATGCGCACCGACGTCTCGCCCACGGCGGTGCCGAGCTCGGCGTAGGTGATGATCTGCTGCTCGGGCACCCAGGAGTCGGCGGCCTCCTCGGAGAGGAACTGGCTCGCGACGGTCGGGCTGATGGGGGTGGCCTTCATCGCCTCCAGGAAGCCGGCGACGATGTCGGCCGCCGAGTCCCCGGCCTGCGGCGGCCGGGGGTCGAAGGAGATGCCGGGCACGTCGTCGGCGGCGTCGGAGACCTGGGGCTCGACGACCGGGCCGTCGGTCGGCATCTGCACGCAGCCGCTCAGCAGGGCGAGGGCCGCGGCCAGGCACCCGGCCCGCGCGGTCCTCACGCGGTCTCCCGGGCGTCGTCGGGCACCAGCGGCAGGGGTGAGTGCCGCAGCTGGGTGCCGAGCAGGCGCGGCAGGGTGAGGCGGAACTGCGCGCCCTCGCCCGGACGGCCCCACGCCTGGAGCCACCCGTCGTGCAGGTGGGTGTCCTCCAGGGAGATCGACAGGCCCAGCCCGGTGCCGCCGCTCGTGCGGGCCCGCGCGGGGTCGGCGCGCCAGAAGCGGTTGAAGACCATCGCGGACTCCCCCGGCCCGAGGCCGATGCCGTGGTCGCGCACCGCGATGGCCGCCGACTGCCGGTCCGAGCCGACGAAGATCTCGACGTCGCGCGACTCGGCGTGGTCGATCGCGTTGGTGACCAGGTTGCGCACGATCCGCTCCACCCGGCGTACGTCCGCCTCGGCGATGCAGGGCGAGCCGGGATCGTGCAGCACGACACGGGTGTCACGCTGCGCGGCGAGCGCGGAGGTCATGTCGACGACGCGGCGCGCGACGTCGACGAGATCGACGTCCTCCGCCTCGAGCACGGCAGCGCCGGCGTCGAAGCGGCTGATCTCGAGCAGGTCGGCCAGCAAGGTCTCGAAGCGGTCGAGCTCCTTCTGGAGCAGCTCGGCGGCACGAGCGGTGACGGGGTCGAGGAAGGGCCGCGCGTCGTGGATGACGTCGCTGGCCATCCGCACCGTCGTGATCGGCGTACGCAGCTCGTGGGAGACGTCGGAGACGAAGCGGCGCTGGAGCCGGCTGAGCTCCTCGAGCTGGCGGATCTGGCGCTGGAGGTTGGAGGCCATCTGGTTGAAGGACGTCGCGAGGCGCGCGAGGTCGTCCTCGCCCCGCACCCGCAGCCGCTCCTGCAGGTGACCGGCCGCCAGCCGCTCGGCGACGCGTCGCGCCATCCGGATCGGGGTCACCACCTGCCGGGTCACCAGCCAGGTGAGGCCGGCGACGAGGAGCAGCAGCGGGACGCCGGCGACGAGCATGGCGCGCGAGACCAGCGCCAGCGTCTCCTGCTGCTCGGCGAGGGGGTAGAGGTAGTAGAGCGTGTAGGTGTTGTCGTCGGCCGGGAGCCGGACCTGGCTGCCCACCACGATGCCGGGGCCCTCGGGCAGTCCGGGGATCTCGCGCGTGGTGCGGATGTCGGTGTAGGTCCATGCGGTCGGCGAGACAGCGTCGAAGCGTGCCTCGAGCTTCGCCGGGACGCTGGTGAGGTCGAGGCCCTCGGTGAACTTCGCGCCGCCGTCCGCGAGGCGTACGCCCTCGCTGACAGGCGGCGACAGCACCACGGCGAAGCCGCGGGTCGCACCACGGGCCTGGATCGGCTCGACCAGCGCCTGCTGCTGCGCGGACTCGTCGACGTCGAGGCCGGGCTGGGCGGCGAGCCCGGCGCGGGCCGCCTCGGTCTCGCCCTCGGCCTCCTGCACGACCGCGTCGACGCGGTTCTCGAGCAGGCCGTCGCGGGTCTGCTGGATGAGGAACCACCCGACGATGCCGACGACTGCGGCGGACAGCAGCACGGTGCTGACCACCACGCGCGCCTGCACCGAGCGTCGCCAGAAGGCAGGCCCGTGGCGCAGGACCGGCGGCAACCGGTCGAGGAGCCTCACCGGGTCACGCCTGGGACTTGCCGGCCTTGTAGCCGACGCCGCGGACGGTCACCACGACCTCCGGGTTCTCCGGGTCGTGCTCGACCTTGGAGCGCAGGCGCTGCACGTGGACGTTGACCAGGCGGGTGTCGGCGCTGTGGCGGTAGCCCCAGACCTGCTCGAGGAGCACCTCGCGGGTGAAGACCTGCCAGGGCTTGCGGGCCAGGCACACCAGCAGGTCGAACTCCAGGGGCGTGAGGTTGATCGACTCCTCGCCACGCGTGACGGAGTGCCCGGCCACGTCGATGGTCACGTCGCCGATGGTCAGGCCCTCGTCGGGGGTGACGTCGTTGCGACGCACGCGCGCCCGGACGCGGGCGACGAGCTCCTTGGGCTTGAAGGGCTTGACGATGTAGTCGTCGGCCCCGGACTCGAGGCCGACGACCACGTCGACGGTGTCACCCTTCGCGGTGAGCATCACGATCGGCACGCCCGACTCGGCGCGGATCTCCTTGCACACGTCGATGCCGTCCTTGCCGGGCAGCATCAGGTCGAGGAGGACCAGGTCGGGCTTGTAGTCGCGGAACGCGTCCAGGGCCACGTCGCCGCGACCCACGATGCGACTGTCGAACCCCTCCTGGCGGAGGACGATGGAGAGCATCTCCGCCAAGGAGGCGTCGTCGTCGACGACGAGCACGCTTCCGCGCGCGGGATCGACAGGATCGTTCATGGCGCCAGTCTAGGGCTGGCACCCGCAGACCTGAGCAGGACTCAGTAGCGGTAGTGGTCGGACTTGAAGGGACCGGCCACGTCGACACCGAGGTACTCGGCCTGCTCCTTGGTGAGCTCCGTCAGCTCGACACCGAGGGCGTCGAGGTGCAGGCGGGCCACCTCCTCGTCGAGGTGCTTGGGCAGCACGTGCACGCCGAGCTCGTAGTCGTCGGCCTTCGTGAACAGCTCGATCTGCGCCAGCACCTGGTTGGTGAAGGAGTTCGACATGACGAACGACGGGTGGCCGGTGGCGTTGCCCAGGTTGAGCAGGCGACCCTCCGACAGCACGATGATCTTCTTGCCGGGCTCGTCACCCTCGCTGGGGAAGATCCACTGGTGGACCTGCGGCTTGATCTCGTCCTTGACGACTCCGGGGATCCTGGCCAGGCCGGCCATGTCGATCTCGTTGTCGAAGTGACCGATGTTGCCGACGATCGCCTGGTGCTTCATCTTGTGGAAGTGCTCGACCGTGATGATGTTGAAGTTCCCGGTCGTGGTGATGAAGATGTCGGCCGTCTCGACGACGGACTCCAGGCGACGCACCTCGTAGCCGTCCATGGCGGCCTGCAGGGCGCAGATCGGGTCGATCTCGGTGACGATGACGCGCGCACCCTGGCCGCGCAGGGACTCCGCGGAGCCCTTGCCCACGTCGCCGTAGCCGCACACGACCGCGACCTTGCCGCCGATCATGACGTCGGTGGCGCGGTTGATGCCGTCGATGAGCGAGTGGCGGCAGCCGTACTTGTTGTCGAACTTCGACTTGGTGACCGAGTCGTTGACGTTGATGGCCGGGAAGAGCAGCGTGCCCTCGCGGAACCGCTCGTAGAGGCGCAGGACGCCGGTGGTGGTCTCCTCGGAGACGCCCTTGATGTCCTGGGACACGGCGGTCCAATAGCCCGGCTTGCTGGCCACGGAACGGGCCAGGACCCGCAGGACCTCCTTGAACTCCTCGTTGTCGGTGCTGTCCTGCGACGGCACGACACCGGTCTTCTCGAACTCGACGCCGAGGTGCAGCAGCATCGTGATGTCGCCGCCGTCGTCGAGGAGGACGTTGGGGCCGACCGGGTTGCCGTCGGCGTCGGTGAAGGCGAAGACCTTCTCGGCCTCGTCCCAGTACTCGCCGAGGGTCTCGCCCTTCCAGGCGAAGACGGGCGTGCCGGCGGGGGCGTCGACCGTGCCCTCGGTGCCGACGACGACGGCGGCGGCAGCGTGGTCCTGGGTCGAGAAGATGTTGCAGGTGGCCCAGCGCACGTCGGCACCGAGCGCGACCAGCGTCTCGATGAGGACGGCGGTCTGGATCGTCATGTGCAGCGAGCCGGCGACGCGGGCGCCCTTGAGGGGCTGCTCCTTGCCGTAGCGCTCGCGCATGGCCATCAGGCCGGGCATCTCGTGCTCCGCGAGCTCGATCTCCTTGCGGCCGTAGGCGGCGAGGCTGAGGTCGGCGACCTTGAAGTCCATCTGTGTCTCCTGGTGTCGAGGAGGTGCGTCTGCGCCGCACATCTGTGCATCGTCGGGATCTCCCGCGCGGACCAGAAGAGGGTAAAACCGCACTCAGCGATTCGGAGAATCCTCGGCGGTGCCACCGGGGGTCGCCTCGTCGTGCCCGGAGTCGCGCCCGGAGCCGTGCCCGGAGCCGTGTCCTTCGACGCCGCCCTCGTCGTGGGAGTCGTGGCCGGAGCCGTGGCCGCCGCCGATCCCGAAGGCGTGCAGCACGGCCAGCACGAGCCCGCCGACCACCAGGCCGACGACACCGGAGAGCACCGTGTTCACCACCCAGCCGAGCAGGGCGCCGAAGGTCCCGCCCACGGCCTCGTGCACGGCGTCCTCCCAGTGGTGGACGAGGTCGTACGGGGCGTACAGGACGTCACCGAGTGCGGTGCCCTCGAGGAGGCCGTCGGGGCCGCCGATCTCGTAGAGGCTGACCAGGAGGATGTGGCCACCGACCCACAGCATCGCCAGCGTGCCGATGAGGGAGATCGCGGTGAGCAGGCGCGGCATCGCGGACACGAGGGCGAGACCCACGCGCTGGGCGCCCTTGGAGGGCTTCCCCGCGAGGTGGAGGCCGACGTCGTCCATCTTCACGATGAGGGCGACGACGCCGTAGACGAGGACGGTGATCAGCACGGCGACCGCCGCCAGGACGATCGCCCGCATCCAGATGGTGGCGTCGGGGTCGGAGGTGACGACCTCCTTGAGCGCGATGACCATGATCTCGGCGCTCAGGATGAAGTCGGTGCGGATGGCGCCGGCGACCGTCTTGGCCTCGTGCTCGGGGCTCAGCTCGCCCGTGCTGGTGAGCTCCTCCTCCGCCTCCTCGACGACCGGCTCGTGGCCGCTGACCTTCTCCCACACCTTGTGCGCGCCCTCGTAGGCGAGGAAGCCGCCACCGAAGATGAGGATCACCGGCAGCAGCTGCGGGAGGAACTGACCCAGGAGCACGGCAGCGGGCAGGATGAACAACAGCTTGTTGCGCAGCGAGCCGATCGCGATCTTCTTGATGATCGGCAGCTCGCGTGCGGCCGGGGACCCGTGGAGGTACTGCGGGGTGACGGCTGTGTCGTCGACGACCACGCCGGCGGCCTTCATGCTGGCCCGCCCGGCGGCGGCGCCGACATCGTCCACGCTGGCCGCGGCGATCCGGGCGAGTGCGGCGACGTCGTCGAGGAGGGCGAACAGTCCGCCGGCCATGGGTGGTCCTCCGGGTCAGGGGTCGGGAAGAGGTGGTGCGTGGGGCAGCCTATCCGCGGACCCGCGCCGGGATGCTCCGTGCTCCTCCCCCTCGCTGGTTGAGGCGCGAGCGCAGCGAGCCTCGAAACCATTGCTCTCCCTCGCCGGGCGGAGGCCTCACCTCGGCGGTCGAGCAGCCGAGCGAGGAACGAGCGAGGCGCATCGAGACCCCTCCACAAGACGCCGCCGGCTCGAGGCCGTTGTCGGACCCCTCGTCTAGAATCGAATGCATGATCGAGGAACTGGAAGCGGGACCGGAGGCCGGGGCAGACGCCCTCACCCCCGCAGCCCTGCTCGCCTCGATCCGCTCGGCCCGGTCCGTTGAAGACGCTGCCGCCGCCCGGCAGCTCGACCTCGCCGCCCGCTGGGCTGACCTCCACCCGCCCGAGTCCATCCACTCGGCCGCGTCTTTCGCCGTGGCGGGGTGTGAGCACGAAGAGCCCATCGCCGGACCGGGCACGCCGCTGGTCGCGGAGTTCTGCGTCGCCGAGCTCGGCACCGTCCTCGGCATCACGAGCGTGTCGGCGAAGAAGCTCATCGGCCACGCCCTCGAGCTGCGCCACCGCCTCCCCCGGTTGTGGGCGCAGGTCCACGCCGGATCGGTTCCTGCCTGGCGGGCGCGTGCCGTTGCGGAGGTCACCATCCACTCCACGCCGGCGCTGACGGTCGAGGCCGCACGGTTCGTCGACGTCCAGGTCGCCGCGATCGCCGGTCGGATCGGGCCCGCCCAGCTGGATCGCCTCGTCGCGGAGACGATCAAGAGGTTCGACCTCGCCGCGGCGGATCCGGCCGCGGATCCGGAGGACGGGTACCTCCACGTCGACCCGCGCCACGTCACGATCCACGATGAGGACGTCCACTTCGCCGGCACCGTGCGGCTCGAGGCCGAGATCGACCTCGCCGACGGCCTCGACCTCCACCAGGCACTCGCCCACGGCGCCGCGACCCAGAAGGCCCTCGGCTCGCAGGAGCCGCTCAACGCGAGACGGGCCAAGGCGCTGGGTGACCTGGCCCGGACGCAGACCGCTCTCGACCTGCATGCGAGTGGTTTCGAGGCTCGCTCCGCTCGCACCTCAACCACCGATGACTTGCCCGCGGCGCGCGAGGTCGTGCTCCACGCGCACTTCGACGCCACCATGGCCGGCGACGCCACGGTCCTCAGGCCGACCGGCCGGCTGGAGGAGGGCCAGCGACTCCTCCTGCTGGACCAGCTCAGGTCCTGGTGCGCCGACTCGCGCACCACCGTCACCGTCAAGCCCGTCATCGACCTCAACCAGGAGAAGTACTCGCCCGGCTACGACATCCCGGACCGGATCCGTGACCAGGTCATCCTCCGCGATCGCACGTGCGTGTTCCCGTTCTGCTCCCGCCCTGCACGGGGGTGCGACGTCGACCACGTCACCGAGTACGACCATGACGCCGACGCGCAAGGCCGACCCCAGCCGGGCCCGACGTGCACCGAGAACCTGGGCGCCTTGTGCCGGTTCCACCACCGGGTCAAGACCCACACCGCCTGGCGCTACGACATGGTCGCGCCCGGGGTGTTCGAGTGGACGAGTCCGCACGGGCACCGCTACCGGCGAGATTCGACTGGCACCACCGCACTCGACCCGCCCGACCCGAAACCGCCCCGGATCCCGTCACCTCGAAGATGACCCCGCCCCACACCCCGCCACCCACGAGGAGGCGGGGCCACCGGCGCGTCCTGTCGGCTACTAGCGTGCTCGCATGCCTTCCTTCGTGAAGTCCGTGACCTTCGACTGCCACGACCCGCTCACGCTGGCGGCGTTCTGGGCGGCCGCGCTCGGCTCTGACGTCGACGAGGACAGCACGTCGCAACGCGCCTGGGTCGAACCCGCCGGGTGGGGAGGCCCCAGCCTGTGGTTCCAGCAGGTTCCCGAGCCGAAGGTCGCGAAGAACCGCTTGCACTTCGACCTGCGCGCGATGGGGCCACTCGCGGACGAGCGGGACCGGCTCGTGGCACTGGGGGCTCGGACGGTTCACCAGGATGTCGCCCTTGTTGTGATGCGCGACCCGGAAGGCAACGAGTTCTGCCTCGAGACCTGACCAGTGAGCGCTGTCGGTCCCGCGCGCCACACTCCGTGCATGGACACTGCCGCCCTCCTCGCCCGCCTCGCCGAGGTCATCGACGCCCACGACTGGGCCGGCCTGGCCGACCTGCTGCACCCCGACTTCACCTGCCGGCTGGTCCACACCGGTGAGGTGTTCGACCGCGACGGGTGGGTCAGGCTCAACGCCGACTACCCGGGCTTCGAGCGCATGCACCTCGAGGACCTCGTCGCAGCCGACGACCGTGGCGTCCTCCGAGCGCGAGTGACCTGCGCTGGGTCCGACGGCGCGGACCAGGTCTTCGTGGTCGCCAGCTTCGCCAGCGTCCAGGACGGCCTCCTCGCCGAGCTCACGGAGGTGTGGACCGACGTCGACCAGCAGGCTCCCGACGGCACCCGGCCACTAGCCTGAGCCGGTGCTGCCAGAGCCCACCGCGCGCCTGCGCTTCCGTCCGATGACGATCGCCGACCTCGACGACGTGACGACGCTGCTCTCGGCGCCGGACCCCGTCCGGGTGGACCGGCCGGCCCGCGACCGCGACGACGCCGTGCGCTGGATCGAGTGGCAGGAGCGCAACTACGCCGACCACGGGTTCGGGCTGTGGGTGGTCGAGACCCACGACGGCGAGTTCGTCGGCGACTGCGGCCTGACGGTGCAGGACGTGGAGGGCGAGCCCCACGTCGAGGTCGGCTACCACGTCGTGCCTGACCTGCGCCGGCACGGCTACGCCACGGAGGCCGCGACCGCCGTACGCGACTGTGCGGCCGCCGCCGGGATCGACCACCTCGTGGCGATCATCCGCCCGGAGAACACACCGTCGCAGGCCGTGGCCCGCACGCTCGGGATGGTGGTGGAGCGGACGGCGTACGTCCACGACGGCGACGCACTCGTCCTCGGGACGAGCCTGACGAGGCCGCCGACGGCCTAGTCGTCGACCAGGCCGACGCGGAGGTACTCCGCGGCGTAGGTGCCGGTCAGCAGCAGCGAGGCGTAGCGCGCGACCTCGGCGTCGGCGTCGGTCTCCAGCGTCTCGACGCGTACGCCGTGACGCGCGGCCGCGGCCCGCAGCTCGCCCGCCTGCTCGCGGACCACCGGGTCGTCGGCGCGGTCGTCGAGCACCAGCAGCAGCGGGCGCAGGTCGGCCTGCTCGTCGGAGAAGGGGTCGGCGAAGGTGTCGTGCGGCCGGGTGGCCTCGATCACCGGCAGCAGGTGCTCGGCGTCGCCCGCGATCGCGGAGCGTCCGCTCGTGCGTCGCAGCGACTCCGCGAGCCGACGGGCGGCACGGGCAGCGAGCACGGACCCGCCCCAGACCAGAGGGTTCGTGTCGGCCATCGCGATGGCCAGCATCTTGGCCGGGTTGACCGCCAGGTCGCGGTGCGGCGAGCAGCTGGTGGCCACCTCGTCGAGCGACTCCGCCACCGACTCGGCATCGGCGTGGGGGCCGAGCTGGATGTGGGCGAGGTAGTCGAGCATCACCACGGCCGTGGCGAGCTGGTCACCGGTCACGGTCGGCAGCAGCGTGACGTGGCGACCGGCGGCGTGCTCGGCGACCATCGAGCGCTCGGGGCACGCGACGGCCACCTGCGCGCCGCGACGTACGGCCTCGGCGACCGCGGACGCCGACCCGTGGTCGTTGCCCTCGGGCGCCAGCATCACGACGAGGTCGAGCGAACCTGCCCAGCCCGGGAGCCCGGGGTTGGGCCAGGCGACGAAGGGCACGGGGCACCACGGCTCGAGGACCGCGCGCAGCAGCCGCGAGTCGGGACCGGCGGCGATCACCGCGCGCGGACGGGCCTCGTCGCGACCCCGGGCGATGGCCTCGGCCGTGGCCGCCGCGGCCGCGTGGGCCTCACGTCGGACCCGGGCACCGCTCTCGGCGAGGGTGCGCAGGCGCAGGTCGACGGTCTCCAGCACGCTGTCGTCGTCGAGACGGGCCTCGTCGAACCAGGTCGCCACGTCAGGACCCGGCCTCAGACCGGCTTGCGGGCTTCGTCGACGAGCAGGACGGGGATGTCGTCGCGGACGGGGTAGGCGTTGCCGCACCCCTGGCAGACGAGCTCGTCGGCGCCGGCGTGAGTCACGGGCGACAGCTCGCCGTGGCAGGCCGGGCAGACGATGATGCTCAGCAGCTGCGGGTCGATGTTCACGCGCACGATCCTAGGTCAGTCGGTGGACGTCAGGACACGCAGGTGCCCGCGCTTGGCGCCGCGGGACGGGTCGTCGGTCGAGTGCAGCGGGACCGGCGCCGGCGCGGGACGGCCGGCCTCGCGGACCGCGTCGGCCAGCGCCAGCAGGTCGTCGCTGCTCGGCCCCTGCGCCTGGGGGTCCGGAGCCAGGCGCAGGACCTCCCAGCCGCGCGGGGCGGAGAGCCGCTCGCTGTGCGTGTCGCAGAGGTCGTAGGCGTGCGGCTCGGCGTAGGTCGCCAACGGCCCGAGGACGGCGGTCTGGTCGGCGTACACGTAGGTCAGCGTGTTGACCGCGGAACGGCCACACGCCGTACGCGAACAACGACGGGCAAGGCTCACGGCGCCGACGCTACCCGCCACACGCACGCGCGGCGCTTAGGCTCGCGGCGTGGACGACGTCAGCCCCGCCCGCCCCGACCGCCCGCGCCGCCGCACCCGCGACCGGCGCGGCCGCGGCATGCGCGGTCCCGGAGTGATGCCAGCCGTTGCGGGGACGCCGGCCCTGCGCACCGACCGGCAGCGCTTCGACCAGCTCGTCCTCGACGTGGTCACTCCGCTCGACGAGCGCTGGCAGCGCCACCTCGGGCTGGTGGAGTACGCCGTCGAGGACGCCCCGATGCTGCCCGACGACTGGGGCGACGACACCGTGCCGCTCTCCTCGCTCGTGCGTGGCAAGGGCCAGGACCCGACCCGGCTGGTCATCTTCCGCCGCCCGGTCGAGCACCGCGCGAACGACCGCGACGAGCTCGAGGCGATGGTGCACACCGTCGTGGTCGAGCAGCTCGCCGAGCTGCTCAACCTCACCCCCGGGCAGGTCGACGAGAGGTACGCCGACTAGCGCAGGGCTACCTCTGCGCAGGTCGGACGTCCGGCACCTGGCCGGTCGTCACGAGCGCGGCCAGCGGCAGCACCGACAGGCCGCGGTCCTCGACCTCCACCGACACGACCGCGCCGGTGCGCTCGACCCGCACCACGGCCAGCACCGCCTCGTCCGGAAGTCGCAGCCGCGCAGCGGTCGCCGGCTCGACCTCGACGCGCCGCTCGCGCACGACCGGCTCGCCGTCGGCGTCCCACGCCCGGAGCACGACGACACCCGGCGCCTCCGCACCGGCGACGACGACGCGCTTGGAGCCTGCGGGCAGGGCCACAGCGGCGTCGCCCTCGACGACCGGGCCGGCGACGGAGAACGCCAGGTCGGAAGCGGTCCGCGTCCGCAACGCGGCGGCTACCGGGCCGGTGGCGTCGAGCCGCAGTGCCTGCACGCCCTCTGCGGTCGGGCCGCGCAGCACCCCGGCGAGGTCGACCTCGGTCACCGTCGCCGGGGCGAGCGTCACCTCCTCGACGCCCGAGGGGGCGAACTCGCTCTCGCCGCTCACCAGCCTCAGCGCGACCCGGACCTCGCTGTCGCCGGGGTTGGCCAGGGTGAGGGTCCGGTCGGCGGCCGCTGCCTGCACCCCGACGACGTACGACGTCGCGGCGGGGGCGTCCTGCGCCGGCAGCCACTCGCGCACGGCCGGGTCGGTGCCGACCGGGTCGAGCACGTCGACGACCCCGGCGGAGAGCCGTCCGCGGGAGACGAGGACCTGGGCGGCGAGGGCGTCGCGGTTGGGAGCCACCTCGGCGAGGTCGAAGGAGACCGACCGGCCTCCCGGCACGCGCACACCGCGCAGCGCCGGGACGTCGACGATCCCGCTGCCGTCCCAGACGGTGACGTCGGCGACAGCCGGGCCCTTGTCGGGGTTGACCAGGGTGAGGGTGGAGGTGTGCTCGGCGGAGGCACCCAGGCCGGTGAACCAGCGCTCGGGGGCGGGCTCGTCGCAGGCCACTGCCGACCCGGCGCCGGAGCGCCCGACGACGAGACCGGGGGCGAGCTCGCCGGCGCCGTCCACGACGACCGAGGCGCGCGCCTCGATGCTGGCGACACCGTTGTCCAGGGTGAGCGTGCGCTCGTCGCGGCCGACCCGCACGGCCAGGTCCCCGGAGGCGAGGGAGGCGCTGCCCAGACGCACCTCGTCCGCCCCGGGCAGGCGTGCCGGGCACACCGCGGTCGAGCGGTCGAGCGGCGCGTCGGAGGGGGCGTACGCCGTCGTCGGCTCCGCCGCGGGCCGGACGAGGGCCAGCGCGGCGACGGTCAGCAGCGGGATCGCCACCGCGAGCAGCGTCAGGGGCGAGGGTCGTCGACCGGCCGCGTCGGCGACGCGGCGCCGACCGGTCGTGGGTGCGTCAGTCATGGCTTCGGCCCTCCCTGCGCTGGCGCACCGTGGGCGCTGCCAGGACGATCGCGGCGATGACCGCCAGTCCCTGGAGGACCAGCAGCGCGGTGCGCCACCACGGCTCGGGACCGTCGAGCGCGGCCGCGTCGAGCGGGCGGTCCACGCGCCAGGCGCGGGTGCTGCGGTCCTCGGCGCTGGCCTGCTCGAGGCCCGCCGTGGCGTCGAGGCGGGCCGAGATCCGCCCGTCGGCGGGCGAGGCGAGCACGACGTACTCGACGCCGCGGTCGCCGAGCGCGGTGACCACGCCCGGGGTGGGAGCCGACACCAGGGCCTGCACCTGGCCGGTCAGGTCGTCGTCCTCGTCGGTGAGCGTGAGGACCTCGTCCTCGCCGACGGTGGTGCCGTCCTCGCGGCGGATGCGGTAGGTGATGCCGTCCTCCACGGACCCGTCGACCACGAGCACGCCGTGCTCCGGACCCAGCAGGGAGCTCTGCTGCATGTAGACCGGCACCGTCGTCTCGGCGTCGCGTGCCATCGCGTTGTCGGGGGTGGTCAGCCACCAGCCCAGCCCGCCGAGCGGCACGGCGGCCGCGACCACGGCCAGGGCGGCGGCGACGCCGCGCTGCCAGGCGGGGTGGTGCTCCTCGAGCCGGCGCAGGTAGGCGTCCGCACCCAGCGCGACCGCGACGATCGCGGTGCCCTGGAGGATCACCACGAACAGGCCCAGGCTCGGGCGCGTGGTCACCGACGGCAGGTCGAGCGAGTCGTGGGAGAGCACCCCCGACACCAGCGCCGCGGCCAGCGCGACCAGCCAGCAGATCACCACCGGCACGCGCGTACGCCGCGGGAGCAGGGCCGCGAGGGCCAGGACACCCAGCACGATGCCGAGCCAGTCGGGAGCGCCGAGGTCGTTGAGCCGGCCGGTCAGCAGCCCACCGAAGGTGACCTGGTCGACGGTCAACCGCCCCGCCTCCAGGAGCAGGCCGGAGCCGGAGCCCGTCGTCACGAGCGGCAGCAGCCACGGGGCGAGGAGCAGCGGCGTCGCCGCCACCGCGGTCACCGGCGGTCCCCAGCTGTCCCGCTCGCCCAGCAGCCGCGGCGAGATGACGGCGGCCGCGCCGAGCACGACCGCGGTCGCCAGCAGGGCGAAGAGCCAGAGGCCCGGCACGAAGGCAGCCCCGAGGGCCAGCAGGAGCGCCGTGCGCCACGCGGCGCGCCAGCGGCGGTCTCGGGCGGGGTCGACGAAGCCCAGCGCGGCGTGCGCAGCCCACGGCAGCAGCGCCGCGACCGCGACGGTGCCGAAGCGGCCCTCGCCCCAGGCGCCCGAGGTGACCGGGACCAGCGCGTAGGTCAGCGCACCCCACACCACGAGCCAGCGCGGGAGGCCGCGCGGGTCGACGAGACGGCCGACTACCTTGAGCAGCCGCCACGCGCCCCAGGCCGCGAACGGCACCGCCAGCAGCATCAGCCCCGACACCACCGCACCGGTGCTGCCGAGCAGCAGCGACGCGGCGAGGGCGAAGGGCAGGACGTAGGCGGGGGCGGGCACGTCGGTGCCGGTGCCGAGCGGGTGCCAGGAGGTGGTGTGCAGTCGCCACCAGTCCCCTGCCGACTCTGGGACGGGTGACAGCGCGCCGCCGGCGATCGAGCCGAACGCCTCGCGCCCGGCGAGGATCGAGAGCACGCCGAAGAGCACCAGCACGACCGCGACCGGGTTGGTGAAGAAGCGGGCGACCATGCCGGTGTCGGTGAGGTAGGCGTCCTCGTCGTCCTCGACCGGACCGCGCCGCTGGTCCCGCCCGGCCTGCTCGCCGGGGGCCTGGGCCAGGCGTCGTCGCTCGGCGACGTCGGCCGCCTGGCTGGTGGCAGCGGACGCCAGGTCGGTGACGAAGTCGAGGCCGTGGCGGTAGGGCAGCCACGCCGGGGCCAGGAGGCGGCGTACGTCTGCCGGCTCCCCCACGCGGCGCTCGGCACGCTGGCGACGGGCCGCCAGCAGCTGCCGCGGCCGGCCGTGCACTGAGAGCACCGCAGCCAGCTCGTCGAGGGCCTCCCCGATCGAGCGCACGCCGAGGTAGCCCACGACGCGCAGCAGCGAGCCGAGGAAGAGCCGGACGTACTGCCAGGCGAAGCGGCGCGACGACACGTTGGCCAGCGACGTGAGGAGCGCGGCCCGGCGCTCCTGGTAGTGGGTGTGGCGACCGGTCAGCGGCGTGCGGCGTACGCCGCGGTGCGCGGCCTCGGCGTGGAAGACGACCGCCTGCGGCACCACGAGCGTGCGGTGGCCGGCGAGGGCCGCGCGCCAGCCGAAGTCGATGTCGTTGCCGAAGATCGGCAGCTCCTCGTCGAGCCCGCCCAGCGACTCGAGCACGTCGCGCCGCACCAGCATGCCGGCGGTGTTGACCGCGAGCACCTCGCGCACGGCGTCGTGCTGGCCCTGGTCGTACTCGCCCCGCTCCAGACCGGTCTCGCGGTGGCCGGTGCCGGTGATGGTCAGGCCGACCTCGAGCAGCCGGCGCAGTGAGGGCCACTCGCGCAGCTTCGGGCCGAGGATCGCGGCGTCGGGGTGCTCCTCGGCCGCGGCCAGCAGCTCGGCCAGCGCCGTGGGGTCGGGGTTGCTGTCGTCGTGGAGCAGCCAGACCCACTCGACGTCACCGTCCGCCGCGAGGGCCGGGGCCAGGTCGAGTCCGTGGCGCACGGCGGCCGGGTAGCTGGTGGAGCCGGGCACGACGTCGACGACGAGTCGTGAGCCGTCCAGACCGGCGCGGCCGAGGCCGTCGCGCACCAGGTCGAGGCTGTCGTCGCGGCTGGTGGTGTCGACCACCGCGACGCGGTCCACCCGGAGGGTCTGCCCGGTCAGACCAGCGAGAACTGCTGGGAGCCACCTCGCCCCGTCGTGGCAGACGAGAAGCGCGGTGACAGACACCGGAGCACCTTAGCGAGGCGCTCCGGACCGTCCGAAAACGGCGTGGGACGCTCGGTCAGACCGCGCGCTTCTTCAGCTTGCGACGCTCGCGCTCGGACAGGCCGCCCCAGATCCCGAAGCGCTCGTCGTTCATCAGGGCGGACTCGAGGCAGTCGTCACGCACCTCGCACGTCAGGCACACCTTCTTGGCCTCGCGGGTCGAACCACCCTTCTCGGGGAAGAACGCCTCGGGGTCCGTCTGCGCGCACAGGGCGCGGTCCTGCCACCCGAGCTCTTCGCCCTCGGGTTCGAGAAGAAACAGTTCTGCTCTCATGGTGGTAAGCCCTTTCGACCCGGCTACGAACAACCCAATGACACTGTGGGAATTACATGCCTGTCGTTCCCGTAAGTCAAGCCCGGATCTGATATACCCGTTCGCCTTCCGGCAGGCTGCTCCTATGCCATCATCACCGTCACCGCTCCGCCGTGTCACCGTCCTCTCGGGAGGTGTCGGCGGCGCGAGGTTCGTCCAGGGCCTGCTCCACGGCCTGCGCACCGGCGCCGTGCCCGGCGGGAGCGCCGACACCCAGGTCACCGTCGTGGCCAACACCGCCGACGACTGGTGGATCCACGGGCTGAAGGTCTGCCCCGACCTCGACACGGTGATGTACACCCTCGGGGAGGGGATCGACGTCGAGCGCGGGTGGGGCCGCAGCGAGGAGACGTGGAGCGCGAAGACCGAGCTGGAGGCGTACGGCGTGGAGCCGACGTGGTTCGGCCTCGGCGACCGCGACATCGCCACCCACCTCGTGCGCACCCAGATGCTCGAGGCCGGCTTCGGCCTCTCGCAGGTCACCGAGGCGCTGTGCCGCCGATGGCTCGAGCCGCTCCACGGTGACCGCGTGCGACTCCTCCCGATGAGCGACGACCGGGTGGAGACGCACGTCGCGATCGCGGACCCCGACAGCGCCAGCGGGCGCCGCGTCGTGCACTTCCAGGAGTACTGGGTGCGGCTGCGTGCCGAAGTGCCCGCGGAGGCGGTCCTCGCCGTGGGGCAGGACTCCTCCACACCCGGCCCCGGCGTGCTCGACGCCATCGCGGGCGCCGACCTCGTGGTGCTGCCGCCGTCCAACCCGGTCGTGTCGGTCGGCACGATCCTCGGCGTCCCCGGGATCCGCGACGCCGTGCGTGCCACCGCCGCCCCGGTCGTGGGCCTGTCCCCCATCGTCGGTCCCTCCCACGTGCACGGCATGGCCCGGCAGATGCTCACCAGCATCGGCGTGGAGGTCAGCGCGGCGGCCGTCGGGATCCACTACGGCGCACGCTCGCGCGGCGGCGTCCTCGACGGGTGGCTGGTCGACAGCCGCGACGCCGACCAGCTCCCCCGGCTCGAGGAGGCCGGCATCGCAGCCCGCGCGGTGCCGCTGATGATGACCGATCACGACGCGACCGCGGCGATGGCGGCGGCCGCCGTCGCGCTCGTGCCGGATGCCAGCCCGGACGCAGGCGCGTGAGCCGGCTCGAGGTCTGGGCCCCGGACGGCCTCCCCGAGGTGCAGGCCGGCGACGACCTGGCCGGCCTGCTGCTCGGCGTCCTCCACGGGGGCGCGGACCTCGCGGACGGCGACGTGGTCTGCGTGACCAGCAAGGTGGTGAGCAAGGCCGAGGGGCGCACCCGCAGGGGTGGGCGCGAGGAGGCCATCGACGAGGAGTCGGTGCGCCTGGTCGCCCGTCGCGGCGCGACCCGCATCGTCCGGCACCGCCTCGGCCTCACCATGGCGGCGGCCGGCGTCGACGCCTCCAACGTCGCCGCGGGCTCCATCGTGCTCCTGCCGCTGGACCCCGACGCCTCGGCCCGCGCACTGCGTCGCGAGATCCATGACCGCGCCGGCGCCAACGTCGCCGTCGTCGTCACGGACACGGCCGGCCGGGCCTGGCGCGAGGGCCAGACCGACCTCGCCATCGGGGCCGCCGGCCTCGTGGTGGCCGAGGACTTCGCGGGCCGCACCGACCCGCACGGCAATCCCCTCGCCGTCACCCTCCCCGCAGTCGCCGACGAGCTCGCCGGCGCCGCCGAGCTGGCCCAGGGCAAGCTGTCCGGCCGCCCGCTCGCCGTGGTGCGCGGCCGCGCCGACCTGGTGCTGGCGCCCGGCGAGGACGGGACCGGCGCCGTCGCGCTGGTGCGCCCCGACGGGGCGGACCTCTTCGGCTGGGGTGCGCGCGAGGCGGTCGTACGCGCCCTGGTCGGGGACGACGCGGACCGCGCACCCTTCGGTGCGCCCGCCGACGCCGACGAGCTCGCGGCGGCCATCGGGCGACTCCCCGACGCGTCCGACCGCACCGCCGTCTCGGCCGTCTGCTTCGCCCACGGGTGGCGCATCGAGGACTGGGAGCGGGACGGATCCGACGGCGTGTGCGACGGATCACCGCGCACTACGTAGACTCTGCCAGCGCAGTCCGTCGTCCACCGACCGAGAGACACCGAGCACCGTGGCCAAGCAGGCAAAGAAGACCGACCGTCAGGCGGTCATCGACTCCATCCGTTCCCAGCAGTCGCGCTCCGAGAACCGGCGCGGCATGGCCATCGTCGGCGTGTGCGTGCTGGTCGCCGTGCTCATCGTCGGCGCCGCCGCGTTCAAGCCCGTCAAGGACTGGTACGACCTGCGCGCCTTCTCATCCGACTCGCTGAGCGAGATCGGCGCCGAGGCCTCGGTGTGCCAGGAGGTCACCACGAAGCCTGCGGAGGGCAACCAGGACCACGTGGACGTCGGCACGCCGATGACCTACCCGGACTCCCCGCCTGCCTTCGGCACCCACTGGAACCTGTGGGACAGCATGGACCGCAAGCTCTACACCACTTCGGACCGTCCCGAGCTCGGTGAGCTCGTGCACAACCTCGAGCACGGTTTCACCGTCCTCTGGTACGACGAGACCATCGCCGACGACGCGGACAAGATGGACCAGCTGCGCGGCATCGCCTCGAAGCTCGAGGGCACCACCAACTACCGCGACAAGTTCAAGGCCGTGCCGTGGACGTCCGAGGACGGCGAGCCCTTCCCCGACGGCCAGCACGTCGCCCTGACCCACTGGTCCGTCGGCGGTGTCGGCGAGACCGACCCCTCCAAGGCGGTCGGCGTGTGGCAGTACTGCTCGGACCTGAGCGGTGCCGCCCTCGACACCTTCATGACCGACTACCCCTACATGGACTCCCCCGAGCCCAACGCGGTCTGAGCCGGCTGCGTGGCCACCTTCGCCGACGTGCTCGGCGCCCAGCTGCGGCGTGACCCGGGCCGGCCCCTGGTCACCTTCTACGACCACGCCACCGACGAGCGCGTCGAGCTGTCGGTGACGACGTACGCCAACTGGGTGGCCAAGGCGTCCGGCCTGCTGGTCGACGTGGCCGACCTCGAGCGCGGGATGTCGCTGCGCATCGACCTGCCATCGCACTGGCTCTCGACGGTGTTCCTCGGGGCGGCCTGGACGGTCGGGCTGAGGGTGACGACCTCGGACGAGCCCGACGCGGTGGTCTGCGGCCCCGACAGCCTGGACGCCTGGGCATCCCGCGCCGCGGCGCTGCCGGTGCTCGCGTGCAGCCTGCGCCCGCTGGGCGTCCGGTTCGCCGAGCCGCTCCCGGCCGGCGTCCTCGACGTCGGGGTCGAGATCTGGTCGCAGCCCGACGGCTTCACCGCCTGGGACCCGCCGACCGGGGACGACCTCGCGACCGACGCCCTCACCCAGGACGCCCTGCACGACCTGACGGCCGCCGTCGGGAGTGCACTCACCGACGGCGGCCGTCTTCTGTCGGTGGCCGACCCGGCTTCCCCACCAGGAATGGCCACCCTCACCGAGCCCCTCCGAAGGGGAGGCTCGCTGGTCCTCGTCCGCAACCCCGACCCGGACCGCCTCGACGACGTCTTCGCCGCCGAACGCGCGACCGCACGGGCCTGACTGCGCTGGTCGCTCACCCGGCCAGGTCGAAGGCCCCCAGTCCCTCGCCCAGCACCCGGGGGGTCGAGACGCCCGAGCGACGACCGCTGTAGACGTAGACCATGCCGCTGGCACGCTCACGCACGACGTAGTCGCTCTTGCCCTTCAGCGTCATCGGCTGGACGCCAAACACCCAGTCGAAGCCCGAGAGGTCCGAGGGCAGACCGGCCGGCATCGGCACGGCTCCCTTCACCGGCACCGCAGCAGCGAAGGCCAACCCGTCGCCGCGCCACAGCGAGAGCGTGCCGCCCGTGGTGCCGACGAGGTCCGGGTTGCCGTCGCCGGTCACGTCGCCGACCGCGGTCAGGCCGGTGATGCTCCCCCAGCCGGGACCCAGCACGCGAGGCGCCGAGAGCGCGCCCGTCCCCTTGCCCGCGAAGAGCAGCAGCTGGCCCGAGGTGTCGCGGCCGACCACGTCGCCGAATCCGTCGCGGTCGACGTCGCCGGCGTTGAGCACCGTGTCGAGGCCGGCGAAGGAGACACCGGTGTCCACCGGGGCACCGAGCTCAAAGGTGTCCCTGTTGGCGACCACCACGAGCTGCTTGCCTGCCACGCCGATCAGGTCCGCACCCTGGCCACCGACCAGGTTGGTGCCGGTGATCCAGCGCATGCTCTTGAGGTTCGAGGCCGGTCCGCGCCCGGCGCCGTACGACCCGTCGCCGCGTCCGGGGAGCATCAGCATCTTGCCGGTGCTGGTGCGGGCCACGAGGTCGGAGGTGCCGTCGCCGTTGAAGTCGCCGGCGACGAGGCGGTTGTAGCCGCGCCACGAGCCGGCCACGCGCTGCGGCGGGGCGAAGCGCCCGGTGCCGTAGCCGGTCTGGAGGAAGAGCCGGTTCTTCGTGCGCAGCAGCAGGTCCGCACGACCGTCGCGGTTCAGGTCACCGGCGCCGATGAGCTGGCGGTAGTCGCCGTATCCCTTGCGGGTCATCTTGCGGTCGAAGCCACCGCGGCCGGTCGCCATGAGCGTGGTGAGGCGGCCCTTGAAGCGGGCGACCAGGTCGTTGCGGCCGTCACCGTTGATGTCACCGACGGCGGTGATGAGCGAGTAGCCGCGCAGCGACATCTTCTTGGTGGTGGCACCGAACTTCCCGTTGCCCTTGCCGGCCCGGACGCGCACGATCCCGGACCGGTCGACGGTCACCAGGTCGGCCAGGCCGTCGCCGCTGAGGTCGGGCGAGACCAGGACGTCGGAGCGCTTGTCCCAGCCGCTCCTCCCGACCACGATCCGCTTCTGGAACGACGTCAGGCCGCCCGTCGGGATCACCAGGCCGCGGCCGTCCGAGGCGCGGCGCACTACGAGATCGGGGTAGGGCGAGGCGTCGAGGTTGTTCTGCGGGGCAGGCGCGGACACCTCGACGGGCTGCACGGTCGGGGGCACCGGGGTGACCGGCGCCGCGCTGCTGGCGTACTGCCGGATGACCGCGAGCTTGGCGTAGAGGTAGCGGCCCGGGCACGCCGTGGACCCCGCGTCACGGTGGCCGTTGATGGCCGGGAAGGTCGAGCGACCGACCTTCTGCGACGTCGACGCGGGGTTCACGCCGTGCAGGGACAGCTTCCAGGCGAACAGGGCGCCGTAGGCCCGCAGCATCACGTCCGGCGGCTGCACGGTGTCGAAGTTGCCGATGGCCGACATCGCGAAGGCGTAGTCGTTGTAGTTGAGCGTGTGGGCGCCGACGACCGGCTTGTCGATGCCGCCGAAGCGGCCCTCCCAGATCCGACCGAAGCGGTCGACGAGGAAGTTGTAGCCGATGTCGCTCCAGCCGCGGGACTTCACGTGGTAGGCGTAGATGCTGCGCAGGATCGCCGGGACCTGCGCCTCGGTGTAGTCGTTGGCGTTCACGGTGTGGTGCACGAAGCCGGCGCTGATGGAGCCGTAGCGCAGCGCGCTCTTGTTGCGGATGCTCTCGTCGGCGCCCCACTGCGCGCGGGAGAACACCGTGGGCTGTGCGGCGGTCCTCGCGGACGCTGCCCGCAGGCTGATGCCCTCGGACTGCATCAGCTCGTCCTGCTCTGCGAAGTCCTGCTCGTAGGCGGCCGTGGGGTCGTCGCCGGTCTCCTGCTGCGACGACTGCTGGGCCGGCGCCTCGGTCTCGCTGCCCCGGGCCGTGCCGGGGTCGACCAGCGCGAGCGAGAGGTCGTCGGGCAGCGTCGTGCCGTCGGTGCTCGCCTCGACCTGGACGTCGTCGACGTCGCCGACGAACATCGGCTCGGTGCCCGGGCGCGACGCGCGCCCCTCGGCGCTGTCGGCGTCGGGGCCGTGCTCGTCGTGGTACTCGAGGTCCTCCCAGGCGCTCCACTCCTCGCCGGTGCGGGTGCGCACCTTCAGCGAGATCTGGTCCTCCTCCAGGTCCTCCCCGTGCTCCCAGGTGACGCCGATGGCCGCGAAGCCGGTGACGGGCTGCGGCGTGCTCTGCACCCGCGCCGCGGTGGGGCTGCCGGCGACCGTACGGCCCTTCAGACCGGAGAACCCGCCCGCTGCGCCGGTCAGCGGCACCTCGGTGACCTCGGGCGTGACCGCGGAGGTCGGCACGGTGGCCGACATCAGCGCGGCCGAGGCGTCCGGCGCGGTCTGCGAGGGGTGCTCACCGACGATGTCGAGCGACACCACGCCAGAGGCCGGGGTGAGGACGACGAGGACGACACCCAGGGCCAGCACCTGCTGGCAGAGGGTGACGAGACGTGCCTGAAGAGGGCGCATGGGAACTCAGCTCCTGTGTGGGGGAAGGTCACACAAGGCAGAAGTTCACACCAGTCACACCAGTCACGGAAGAGTTTCTGAGTAACTACAACAGTGTAATTTCCACTCGACACGCCGTTACATGGGTGTAATTCTGAACGATCGCGGCACTTATTCATGGAAGACGCGCCGAAAGCAGCACTCCCGCCCCCCAACGCGGGGAGCGGGAGTGTCGCGGGCCGAGGCCCTATATGTCGGCGCCGAGACCGTCGTCGTCGTCGCCGTTGTCGTCGCTCTCGTCGTAGTGGAGGTAGCGGATGCCCTCCTCGACGTCACCGTCGAAGCCGAGCCTGCCGCTCTCCATCACGAGCACGCGGTTGCAGAGGTTGCGCACCGAGCCGGGCGCGTGGGAGACGTAGAACATCGTGACGCCGGAGGAGACGATCTCGTCCATGCGCTTCTTGCACTTGCGCTTGAACGGCCGGTCCCCCACCGCCAGCGCCTCGTCGGCGATGAAGATGTCGGCGTCGACGTTGACCGCGACCGAGAAGCCCAGGCGCGCCCTCATGCCGGAGCTGTAGTAGGCGACGTCGGTGTCGAGGAACTTGCCGAGGTCGGCGAAGTCGACGATCTCGTCGAACTTGCGGTCGGTCTCGGCCCGCGACATCCCCAGGATGGCGGCGTTGAGGTAGAGGTTCTCCCGGCCGCTGAGGTTGTTGTCGAAGCCGGTGCCGGTGGCGATCAGGCCGGCGATCCGCCCGCGGGTCAGCACGGAGCCCGAGTCGGGGCGCATCACCCCGCTGATCAGCTTGAGCAGGGTCGACTTCCCGGAGCCGTTGAGCCCCATCAGGCCGACGGACTCCCCCTCTCTGACCGTGAAGCTCACGTCGTCGACGGCGTTGAACGTGTCGTGGGTCTTGCGGCCGCGGGCCTTGGCCAGCACGGTCTGCTTGAGCGAGCGCTGGTAGGACAGCGTGAAGGCCTTGGTGGCGTTCTCCACCTGGATCATCGTCGTCATCAGAGGCGCTCCGGGACCCGCGCCTCGAGGCGGGAGAAGACTCGTTGGGCCAGCACGAGGAGCACCAGCGAGATGCCGGTCATGATCAGTCCGCGGGTGAAGAGGTGGTCGGGCAGGTGCACCGCGGCCGTGGCGTCCGGGTCGCTGGTGGTGCCGGTCCAGAAGCCCCGCTGGATCAGCAGCACGGCCTCAGCCATCGGGTTGAGGAGGTAGTAGCTCGCGATCGGCTCGCCGAAGCGCTCCTGCACCAGCGTGAAGGGGTACATCATGGGCACGCTGAAGGTGACGAACTGCGTGAGCGTCTGGGCGATCTTGCTGATGTCGCGCATGAAGACGTTGCCCACGCTGAAGAGCAGGCCGAGGGCGAGCCCCAGGGCCGCCGCGAGCGTGAAGCCGAGCAGGGCCGCGGCGACCCCGACGAGGTCGGGCCGCCAGCCGAGGAACAGGCAGGGCACGAGCAGGATGACGATCATCGGGACGGTGTGCCACGCGGCGACCAGCATCCGCGCGACCGGGAACATCTCCCGTGGCACGGGCAGCTTGGTGATGAGCGAGCGGTTCTGCACCAGCGACTGGGTGCCGCCGTTGAAGGTCTCGGTGAAGAAGTGGACGATCACCATGCCGGCGAACAGGTGGATGGCGAAGTTCTCCATCCCGGCTCCGCGGCCGATCATCACCTGGAACAGGAAGTAGAACATGCAGAACCGGATCGCCGGCTGCAGGTAGCTCCACACCCAGCCCAGCACCGTGCCCTGGTAGCGCGACTTGATGGTGTTGCGCACCAGCATGCCGAGCAGGTAGCGACGGCGTACGACCTCGGCGAGGCCGGTCGCCGCCGGCGGCGCCAGCGGCAGCGCCTCCAGCTCGGCGGCGGTGGGGCGGGGACGCCCGACGGGGGGCGTGCTCACTGCCCGCTCACTCGTCACCGTCGCGCTGCTCGGTGTACGGCGCGAAGGTCTTCTCCCACGCCTCGGGCGAGGTGATCTCCCCCAGCGCCTCGCGGTACTGGCGGGCGAGCTGGGGCCACTCGCGGTGGAAGCGGCGGTGGATCTCCATGGTGCGCTTCATCAGGTCGCGGTAGCGGGCCGGGTCGCGCTGGTAGAGCGCGACCGAGCTGCCGTCGTTCATCGACACCACGGCCGAGTCGTACTTGACCAGGTTGAACCAGCCCGAGTCCATCGCCGGGAGCTCGGCCTCGGGGTACTGGCGCGACATCTCGCGGACCGGTCGCAGCTGGCGCAGCGGGGCCAGGCCCGCGGCCACCAGCGTGCTGAGCCGGCCGGGGATCTCGATGTCGGACTTGCCCTTCTTCGGGGGCTTCTTGCGGCGCACCGGCGGCAGGTCGTCGCGGTCCTCGACGAGCTGGGCGTCGGTGAACTGCTTGCGGAAGGCGTTGATCTCGCCGAGCTTGGTCCCCAGCTCGCCGTGCAGGGCGTGGGGGCCGCGCAGCACGTCCTCCAGCGCGAGGTGGCGCAGCTCGGCGGTGGAGTACTGCAGGGAGGCGAGGTGCTTGACCTGGTGGTTGAAGCTCTCGCGCACCATCCGCCCGCCGCGCTCGTAGGGCGAGTGCAGCAGCGCGGCGATGAAGCGGTTGCGCTGGTGGAAGTAGGACTGCCAGTCGACGCCGTCGTTCTTGTCCGTCCACGGCACGTGCCAGACCGCGGCACCCGGGAAGGACACCGTGGGGTAGCCCGCCTGCTTGGCGCGCAGGCCGAACTCGGAGTCGTCCCACTTGATGAAGACCGGCAGCGACAGGCCGACCTCCTCGAGCACGACCCTCGGGATCAGGCACATGAACCAGCCGTTGAAGTCGACGTCGGCGCGCTTGTGCAGCCAGCGCGCCGAGCGCAGGTTGCGGGCGCCGAAGTCCCACTGGCTGTAGCCGTCGAGACGGGTCTGCCACCAGAAGCGCCACGGCTGGACGATCTCGCCGAAGGAGTGCAGCTGCGAGCGGTTGTAGATGTTGAACATGTGGCCACCGACGATGGTCGGGCGCTTGGCCAGGTCGCCGAAGGTGACCGCGCGGATCACGCCCTCCGGCTCGCAGACGACGTCGTCGTCCATCATCAGGGCGTACGTCGCGGTGCCCTTGCGCACGCTCTCGAGCTGGCCGCGGGCATAGCCGCCCGAGCCGCCGAGGTTGCCCTGGACCAGCACCCGCAGGCGGTCGCCGAGCACCTCCTGGGCGTGCGGGAAGAACTCGGAGTCCGCCACGAGGTCCTTGCCCTGCTCCATCACCATGACGGTGTCGAGGTAGGGGGCGAGCACCTCGTCCTCGCCGAGCTGGGTGAGCAGCTTGGCGCAGAAGTCGGGGCGGTTCATCGTGGTGATGCAGATGTCGGCGGTGCCGTGACCGGCGCGGTCGGCGGGGACCTGCGCGTTCCACTCGGCGCCCTCGACGACGGCGCCGTGGTCGCCGGCGACGACGTCGTACCAGTACCACCCGCCGTCGACGAACGGCTTGAGCGGCAGGGCGAAGGTGAACGTCCCCGCCTCACCCTCGACGACAGCGGAGTCGACGCGCTGGGCGTGGCCGCGCGCCATCGACTTGTAGACGGTGACGACCGAGCCCGCGCCGCTCAGGCGGACGGTCAGCTCGACGTCGGTGACGACCGTGTGGCGGCGCCAGTAGGACGCCGGGAAGGCGTTGAAGTAGGTGCCGAAGGACAGCAGCTGCGAGGGCTCGAGCCGCAGCTCGGTGCGCGAGCGGATCTGGTCGGGGTGCAGCTTGCGCCCCGTCGAGGTCGACTGGCGGATGGCGGCGTTGTTGAGGTCCTTGGCCGCCTTGCTGCCGCCCACGTCGTGCCGGTCGGTGTCGAGCACGGCCTCCTCGAGGTCGACGTAGAGCGGGAAGACGTCGGTGTCGCGGTCGACGGGCAGGATCTGCCGCTGCAGCAACCGGGTGACGGTCTGCTCGCGCGTGCCCGTGCTCGTGCCCGTGGTGGTGGTGCTCATGCCTCGATGCCTCCGCTGGTCAGCTCCGCGCCCTCGGTGAAGTGGGGCTTGAGCTTGTTGTCGTACATCGACAGCGCGGCCCCGATGGCCATGTGCATGTCGAGGTACTTGTAGGTGCCCAGGCGCCCGCCGAACAGCACCATCGGCTCGGCCTTGGCCAGCTCGCGGTACTTCAGCAGCTTGGCGCGGTCGTCGGCGGTGTTCACCGGGTAGTAGGGCTCGTCGCCCTCCTCCGCGAAGCGGCTGTACTCGTGGACGATCACGCTCTTGCCGGGCAGGTGGGTCTTCTCGCGCTCGGGGTGGAAGTGCTTGAACTCGATGATGCGCGTGTAGGGGACGTCCTGGTCGTTGTAGTTGACCACGCCGGTGCCCTGGAAGTCGTCGGTGTCGACGACGCTCTCCTCCAGGTCGACGGTGCGCCACGACAGCCGGCCCTCGGAGTTGCCGAAGTACTCATCCACCGGACCGGTGTAGACGATCGGGACCTTGCCCTTGAACTCGTCGGCCACTGCGAAGAAGTCGGTCTCCAGGCGCACCTCGATGTTCGGGTGGTCGGCCATCCGGGTCAGCCACGCGGTGTAGCCGTCGACCGGGAGGCCCTCGTAGGTGTCGCTGAACCAGCCGTTCTGGAAGGTGAAGCGCACCGGCAGGCGCGTGATGATGTCCGCGCTCAGCTCGGTCGGGTCGGTCTGCCACTGCTTGGCGGTGTAGCCCTTGATGAACGCCTCGTAGAGGGGACGGCCGATGAGGCTGATCGCCTTCTCCTCGAGGTTCGAGGCGTCCTCGGTGGCGACCTCGCTCGACTGCTCGGCGATGAGCGCGCGGGCCTCGTCGGGGGTGTGGGACCTGCCGAAGAACTGGTTGATCAGCGCCAGGTTGAGCGGCAGCGAGTAGACCTGCCCCTGGTACTTGCCGAAGACGCGGTGGCGGTAGTCGGTGAAGGAGGTGAACCGGTTGGCGTACTCCCACACCCGCTCGTTGGAGGTGTGGAACAGGTGCGCGCCGTACTTGTGCACCTCCACGTTGGTCTCCGGGTCGCGCTCGCTGTAGGCGTTGCCACCGAGGTGGTGGCGGCGCTCGAGGATGAGCACCCGCAGGCCCAGCTCCTCGGCGCAGCGCTCGGCGATCGTGAGGCCGAAGAGTCCGGCGCCGACGATGACGAGGTCGGGAAGCGTTTCCGTGTCGTGCGTGGGGCCCTGGGACAAGGGATGAACTCCTGTGGGTGAGATGCGCTGGGTGAGTCTATCGAGGGGGACGTGCGGAGTCGGTGAGGCGGCGCATGCCCCGTGCCGAGGCCATGGCACGGATCACGTTGCGGGCCTCCGCCCGGCCGCCGCGCAGCGGGCTGAGGAGGACCACCGCGAGGGTGATCAGCCACGGCTTGGCCCGCACGAGCGCGTTCTCCCCGTGGCGCAGGTGCACCACGAAGAGGTTGCGGTACATGTAGAAGCCCTTCCAGCCGGACAGGTCGTGCTGCTGGTTGAAGTCGAGCTGGCGCACGAGCACCGCGTCGCGGACCGCCCAGATCCGGCGCCCGGTCCGGCGGGCACGGACGGCGTACTCGGCGTCGTCGTAGAAGATGAAGAACGAGGGGTCGGGGAAGCCGATCTCCTCGATGACGCTGCGCCGGGCCATGAAGCCCTCGAAGGCCACGTTGTGCACCTCGACGAGGGCGGGCATCGACGCGCGGTCGGCGTACGTCCTGTCGACCGTCGCGCGCTTGGGCTTGATCGCCAGCGGGTTGCGCAGGTCGAAGTCGACCGCCGCCTTCTCCACGAGCGCGCCCGAGAGGTCCTCGCGCACGGCGATCAGGCAGTCCTCGTCGACGGCCATGAGCGCGGCCAGGCAGCCGGGGGCGGGGACGACGTCGTCGTCCATCAGCCACACGCGGTCGAAGCCCTGGTCGTACGCCGCCCGCACGCCGCGGTGGAACCCGCCGGCCCCGCCGAGGTTGTCCTGCCGGATCACCTCGAGCGGCAGGTCGGTGCGCGCAGCCAGCACCTCGGGGGTGTGGTCGGCGCTCGCGTTGTCGACGACGATCACCGCGTCGGGGGCGTGCGTCTGGGCGGCGATCCCGTCGAGCATGGCGCCCAGCAGGTCGGCGCGGTCGTGGGTGACGACGACGACCGCGACGCTCTCGTGCGCGGTCGCGCTCATCCGAGGAACCTCCGGTGGCCGTCGAAGTCCCCGGCGATGCCGGCGCGCATGGCTCCCAGGCTGAGCCGCAGGCGTGCCAGGCTCGGGCGGGTGAAGGTGTAGAACCAGGCGGTCTTCACCACGAACGCGAACGCGTGCAGCGGCCCGCGGTAGTCGCGCAGGTTGACCAGGTTGTTGCGCGCCATGCAGTAGTGCTTGAGGTCGCTCGGCGAGTCGTTGTAGGTCGTGCGGCCGAACATCATCGGGGTGCCGAGGTTGCCCACGCTGGGGTGGCGCACGGTGGCGGTGACGACGGTGGCGACGCGGGCGCCGGCCTCCTCGGCGCGCAGCCGGTACTCGTGGTCGTCGCCCCAGATGAAGAACTCCTCGCGCGGCAGGCCGATCCGGTCGACGAGCTCCTTGGTGACCAGCACGCCGTTGAACGGGATCACGATGCCGTCGATGCGGTCGGCGCGCGCGGCACGGCGTACGTCGTCGACGGCGTGCACCACGCGGGCGCCGCCGGGCAGCCGGATCGGGAAGACCAGCCGACCGGGGTCGGCCTCGTCGACGACCAGCGGGCCCCAGAAGTCGAGGTTGTCGGTCTCCTCCAGCAGCCGCTCGAGGCAGTCGTGGTCGGGCAGGCCGTCGTCGTCCATGAGCCAGACCAGGTCGGCCTCGCGGTCGATGGCCCAGGCGAGCCCGTCGTGGAAGCCGCCGGCGCCGCCGCGGTTGGTGGTCAGGGTGCGCCCCGACAGCGGGATCTCACCGGTGTGCCCGCGCGCGGCCAGCCACTCCCCCGTGCCGTCGGACGAGGCGTTGTCGACCACCAGCACCTCCGCCAGGCCGTCGATCTCACCGAGTCGCGTCACGAGCTTCTCGAGCAGCCCGAGGCGGTTGAAGGTGACCACGACCGCGACGATGCGGGGCAGGGGTCCGGTGGTCACGGCGTACACAGTAGGGGTCGGGCGCGGGGCCTCAACAAACCGCGCCGAGGTCCTCCGACTGGTTCGCCGCGTAGCCGGTCGACAGGGAGCCGAGCGAGCCGCCCGTGACCGCCGGGGGCGGGGTCGGGGTGGTCGGCGCGGCGGGCGGCGCGGAGGAGGTGGCCGGAGCCGCGGGCGTCGCGGAGTCGCCCGCGTCCGGTGCGGGGACCTCGGCCGCCGGCGCGTCGGCCGCCTCAGCGGTCTCCACGACCGGCTTCTGGCCCTCGGCGCGCGCGATGGCGGCGGCGACCTTCTGCTGCACGAGCGCGATGTCGGGGTCCGCGGTGTTGATCATCGGCGGCACCAGGGACAGCGTGGCGATCTTCTGGTTGCGGGCCTTGAGCGCGAGGTCGACGAAGCGGTCGACCTCGCCGCGGGGGATGTCGGTGGAGACCATCGCCGAGCTCGCGCCGGCGATCTCCTCGAAGTTGCTCAGCGCGACCTGGGGGCTGACCTGCTGGAGCATCGCGCCCATCACGCACTTCTGCCGCGCCATCCGCGAGTAGTCGTCCGAGCCCTCGCGGGCCCGGGCGAACCACAGCGTGTCGTGACCGCCGAGGGTGCGGACGCCGGGCTCGATGTAGTGGAAGGTCTTCTCGTGGGGCAGCCCCACGGGGATCGGCTGGCGCACGTTGAGCTCCACGCCGCCGACGGCGTCGACGAGGTCCTTGAAGCCCTCGAGGTTGACCATCGCCCAGTAGTTCATCTTCAGGCCGGTGATGCCCTCGACGCCCATGACGGTCGCGTCGACGCCGGGGTTCTTCGAGCCCTTGAACAGCTCGGCGTTGTCGAGGGCCCAGGTGGCGAGACCGTTGAGGTACTGGCCCTCGGCGTCGAAGCCGTTCGGGAACTGCTCGTCCATCACCGAGCCCTCGGCGAAGGGGAAGTTCTGCATGTTGCGCGGCAGCGAGATGAGCACCGTCTTGCCGGTCTCGGCGTCGATGCTTGCCACGGTCATCGAGTCCGGGCGCAGGCCCCAGCGTCCCGCACCGGAGTCGCCGCCCATGAGCAGGACGTTGTAGCGCCCCTGGTGGGCGTCGACGGCCGCGCCGTCGCCGAACATCGAGATCATGAACTGGCGCTGGACGCCGACCATGTGGGCGCCGAAGAGGAGGGCGCCGGCGACGCTGAAGCACAGCAGGCCGTTGACGCCGACGATCGCGAGGCGGTGCTGGCGCTGCAGGGTCAGGGGCTGGCCGAGGCGCCAGGCGTCGACGAAGAGGTAGGCCCACGCGACCGCGAGGCCGATCAGCGCGACGCGCAGCACCAGCAGGAAGGTCGTGTCGGTGCCGGCCCAGAAGGCGACGCCGTGCCAGAAGTACGACGACACCAGCGCCGTCGCGCCCAGCGCGAGGAGCACCAGCCAGGTGCGCAGCGCGAGCAGGCCCACCCGACGGTTGCCGGAGACCAGCTGCGCGGAGCCGGGCAGGACGAGGGTCATCAGCATCAGGGTCACCGCGCGACGGAACCGCACACGCTGCGCGCGGTCGAGCGTGGTGAAGCGCGTCTGGTGCGACCCGGGGGGCGGGACGGGCGGCATCGGGGGCCTTTCAGCTGGGGGAAGTCAGCCCGACCAGTATCACCAGTCACACCCGTCCCACCGGTGCGCGACTCGCCGTGACGAGCAGGCTGGGCGGTCAGCCCTCGCGGCCCCGGTCGATCTCGGCCTTGCGCGCCAGCCGGTGCGCACGCCGGATCTCGGCCTCGCGCTGGCGGCGTACGTCGTCGGGCGTCTCGGTCTCCAGCGGGGGCACGGGGCGCGGACGGCCGTCCTCGTCGATGGCGACGAAGACGAAGTAGGCGCTGGCGACGTGGACCGGCTCGTCGCCGGCATTGCCCCACGGCTGAGCCTCGACGCGCACGCCGATCTCCATCGAGGAGGTGCCGGCCCAGTTGACCTGGGCGTAGGTCTTGATGATGTCGCCGACGTGGACCGGCGCGAGGAAGGTCATCTCGTCCATCGCGGCGGTGACTGCCGGACCGCCGCTGTGTCGGTGGGCGACGGCACCGGCCGTGGAGTCGGCGAGCTTCATCACCTCGCCGCCGTGCACGTTGCCCAGCAGGTTGGCCTCGCTCGAGTGCGCCATGATCCCGAGGCTCACGCGGCTGTACGACGTGGGGCGCGGGTTGCTCACCCTCGGCACGGTAGCGTCTTCGCCCATGGCTGATCGTCCGCAGGGTTCCGGGGTGCCCGAGAAGGGAACACCCGAGTACGACTGGCTCTACGGGGGCTCGTCGCAGACCCCGTCGGGCGACGCCACCCAGAAGGTGCCGACCCAGGGACCGGGGCAGGGGTCGGGACGGGCCCCACGACCCGACGAGACCCGGGTGATGCCGGTCGCCCGGCGTGAGGCGCGCGGGTCGGGAGGGCAGCCGCCGGGCCGTCCCCGTACGTCCTCCGCCGCGCCGCCGCCGCGCCCGGAGAAGAAGCGTCGCCGCCTCCCCCGCTTCCGCCTCGGCCTGATCCCGCTGCTGCTCCTGCTGGTGCTGGTCTACCTCGCCGGCGTCCCGCTGTACCACTGGACCACGATCGACCAGGTGGACGCCCAGCCGAGCGGCGATCGTCCCGGCGACCAGCCCGGCACCAACTACCTCATCGTCGGCTCCGACAAGGCCGACGACCTCACCGACGAGCAGCGCGAGGTGCTCGACACACCCGAGCGCGGCGGCACCAACACCGACACGATCATCGTCCTGCACACCGGCTCCGGCGGGCGCACGATGATGTCGATCCCTCGCGACACGCTCGTCGAGGTCCCCGACGGGGGCACGCAGATGATCAACGCCGCCTTCGCGAGCGGAGGAGCGCCCCTGCTGGTCCAGCGGGTGGAGGCGCTGACCGGCATCCACATCGATCACTACGTCGAGCTCGGCTTCGGCAGCGTCATCAACACCGTCGACGCTTTCGGAGGCGTGCAGATCTGCCCCAAGCAGGACATGCGCGACCCGCGTGCACGCCTCGACATCAAGAAGGGCTGCCAGGAGGTCGACGGCCTCACCGCCCTGGGCTACTCGCGCTCGCGCTACGTGACCGCGCTCAGCGACCTCGACCGCGTCGCCCGCCAGCGCGAGGTGATCAGCGCGCTCGGCGACGAGGCGCTCTCCCCGTGGACGTTCGTCAACCCGGTCCGCTACTGGAGCATCAACTCCGCCGCTGCCGGCGCGATCCGTGTCGACGAGGAGATGGGCCCGGTCGACCTCGGCCGGTTCGCCCTGGCGATGACCGGCGACAGCCAGACCTGCACGATGCCGAACCTCCCCGCCCCGAGCGACCCCAACCGGCTCGTCGCCGACCCGGAGCGGGCGCCGGCGCTGTTCGACGCGATCGTCAAGGACGCAGAAGTCCCGAGGCGGGCGTGCACGCCCACCGGGCGCGCCCGCTCGTAACGCATCTCGGGGTCGGACCGGGGTCATCCCTGCTTGTCCGGGTCCTGGCGTCGACGTACGCTCGCGATATATCGCGATAGGTCACCGATAGGTCACGACCTGCGCGCCGTCCAGGACACGAGGAGCGCACCATGGGACACGACTGGCCCGGGGCCGACTGGCCCGAGAGCAACGACGACAACCGCACCGACCGCGCCGGGGGCGAGCGCGACTACCGCCGCCCCTCCGGCGGCGACTGGGGCGGCACCTGGGGCCAGGCCTTCAGCGGGGGCCGGGGACGCAAGGCCGGCGGCCCGCCGCCGTGGCTCGGCGAGATCCTCGGCTTCGCGGGCGCCCCGCAGCGTCCGCAGCAGCGCAGCCCGCGTGTGCGCCGCGGCGACGTGCGGATGGCGATCATCGACGTGCTGCACCGCGCCCGCACGGCCGAGGAGCCGATCAACGGCTACCAGGTGATCCAGGAGATCGCCGACCTGAGCCACGGTGAGTGGCGCCCCTCCCCCGGGTCGGTCTACCCCACCATCCAGCAGCTGCAGGACGAGGGCCTCGTGGAGGCCGACGACGAGCGCGGCCGTCGCACGATCCGGCTCACCGACGCCGGCGTCGAGTGGGTCGGGGCCCACACCGACGAGCTCGCCTCGGTCTGGGCGCCGTTCGCCCGCACCGAGCCCGCCCCCGACGACCAGCCGTCCGGCCACGCCGACATCAAGAGTGAGATCGGCCAGGTCGTGAGCGCGGTGTGGCAGCTCGGCACGCAGGGCTCAGAGCATCAGAAGAAGGCGGCCCTCGGCGTCCTCGTCGACACCCGTCGCCGCCTCTACGGCATCCTCGCGGACGGACGGGACGCCGAGCGATGAGCTCGCCCGACCCCCGGATGCGCATCGCCGACAGCGACCGCGAGCGCGCGATGGCCGACCTCGCCGGCCACTACGCCGAGGGACGCCTCGACCACGAGGAGTACGACGAGCGGCTGGACGCGATCTGGACCGCCCGCACCCGCGCGGACCTGGCGCTGCTCTTCAGCGACCTGCCCCGCCTCCCGGTGCCCCCGCCGCCGCGGCCGGAGCCGGCCGCGCCTCGTCGGTCGCGCGCCTGGCAGCGGGTGCCGCTGCTGCCCGTGCTGGCGGTGCTCATCGTGCTGAGCCTCCTCACCGAGGCCCCGTTCTGGCTGCTGGTCTTCCCGCTGGTGTTCCTGCGCAGCCGCCACCGCGGCGCCTCGTGCGCGCCGCCGCACGGCCACGCCGACTACCGGCGGTCGCGGGGCTCGCACGGCTGAGCTGGAGCACGGAAGGCCCGTCGCGCCCGGACGCGCGACTGGATCGATGGGCCCGTGACGTGGGAGGTGCGGGTCGAGCAGGCGCGTACCCGTGCCTCGGTCCGGTTCACGCTCAGAGCTCTGACTGGACCCCTGCAAGGAGCTGGCGTGCCATCACGATCCGCTGGACCTGGTTGGTGCCCTCGTAGATCTGGGTGATCTTGGCGTCGCGCATCATCCGCTCGACCGGGTAGTCGCGGGTGAAGCCGTAGCCGCCGAGCACCTGCACGGCGTTGACGGTGACCTCCATCGCGACGTCGGAGGCGAAGCACTTGGCCGCCGCGCCGAAGAAGGTGAGGTCGTCGTCGCCGCGCTCGGAGCGACCGGCGGCGGCGTACGTCATCTGGCGCGCGGCCTCGATCTTCATGCCCATGTCGGCGAGCATGAACTGCAGCCCCTGGAAGTCGGCGATCGACTTCCCGAACTGCTGGCGCTCCTTGGCGTAGTCCAGCGCGTAGTCCAGCGCCCCCTGGGCGACGCCGACGGCCTGGGCGGCGATGGTGACGCGGGTGTGGTCGAGGGTCTGCATCGCGGTCGCGAAGCCGGTGCCCTCCTCGCCGATCATCCGGTCGGCAGGGAGGCGGACCTTGTCGAAGTAGACCTCCCGCGTCGGGGAGCCCTTGATGCCGAGCTTCTTCTCCGGTGCACCGAAGGAGACGCCCGCATCGGACTTCTCGACCACGAAGGCGGAAATGCCTCCGCGGGTCTTCTTCTCGGTGTCGGTGACGGCCATGACGGTGTAGAACTCCGACTCGCCGGCATTGGTGATCCAACGCTTCACGCCGTCGATGACCCACTCGTCGCCGTCGCGCACCGCGCGGGTCTTCATGCCACCGGCGTCGGAGCCGGCGTCGGGCTCGGAGAGGCAGTAGGAGAAGCCACCCTCGCCGCTCGCCAGGGCGCCGAGGTACTTCTGCTTGAGCTCCTCCGACCCGGCGATCTGCACCGGCAGCGAACCGAGCTTGTTGACCGCGGGGATCAGCGAGGACGACACGCACGCACGGGCGACCTCCTCGATCACCAGCACGGTGGCCAGCGCGTCCGCGCCGGCGCCGCCGTAGGCCTCGGGCACGTGCGGGGCGTGGAAGTCGGAGGCGAGCAGCGCCTCGGCCGCCTCGTGGGGGTAGCGCGCCTCCTCGTCGACCGCCGCCGCGAACGGCGCGATCTTGGCGTCGGCCACGGCGCGGACCGCCTCGCGGATGGCCTGGTGCTCCTCGGAAAGGGCGTAGAGGGGGAACTCGCTCATGGTCGGAATTGTAGGACGTCCAAGCTTTGAGGGGCAGAGCTCCACGGTGTGGCCATGACCACGTCCGGAGATGTCGGACGCCCGGCCGGCGCCGAGGGCACCGACCGGGCGTTCGAAGGCTGCGAGGGGGTCAGCGGACCCGGATCACGACCTTCTTGTCCTTCGACTTCGCGGTGAAGTCGTCGCCGAGGTAGAGCACCTTGACCTTGGTCTTGCCCGCGGGCAGCGCCTTCTTCAGCGTGACCTTGACCTTGCCCTTGGCGTTCAGGGTGCCCTTGCCAAGCACCTTCTTGCCCTTCATGACCTTGACCTTGCCGGCGGGCACCTCGTTGTCGGCGTCCACGACGACCTTGAGCTTGGTCTTCTGGCCGAGGGGGGTGACCTTCTTGGTGGGCTCGGCCTCCGTGGTCGACTCGTTCTCGGCCAGGATGATCGAGCCGAGGCTCGACGCCGAACCGGCCTTGAGCGCACACGGGACGTCGGCCAGCATCGTCACGTCACCCTGCTTGGTGGCGGTGAACTTGAACGCCGACGGCACGACGATGTCGTACGTGCCAGCGCCCGGCAGGCTGACCGGCACGGTCGAGGCCGGGACCGCACCCGGGGTGGCAAGCGGGTTCGGAGTGTTGAGCGTCAGCGCCGTGTTGGGCGTCGTCGGCACCGCGGTCTGCGGGAAGCGCGCGTTCTGCAGAGGCAGGTCGGCCGTGTCCGCGGAGGACAGCTCGTCGAGCGTGGCGACCATGTCGTTCGAGAATCCACCGATGCTGGTGGCCTGGAACAGGCCCTTGGCGGCGTCGACCACGTCACCGGGGAGCGTCACGCTCAGGAGCACCGGGATGGCCGGGGCGTCGAGGCCCGCATTGGCCGCCGGCGGCAGGGTGGCCGTGATGGAGACCGGGATGTCCCGGGCGCCCAGGGCCGGGAACGTGCAGGTGTAGGTGGTCGCCGCGGTGGCTGCCTGCGCAGCGGGCGCGGCGAGGGCGACGAGTGCGCTGGCGCCCAGGGCGCCGGCGGCAGCGACGGCGCCGAGGCGCCGGGTTGCAGTGTGGAGCATGTAGGAAGTTCCCCTCGTGGTGTGGTGTGACGGGGCTCATCCCACCACATGGGTCTCGCCGGGCACTCGAGAAACGCTGATGTTCCTACCGGCCGGTACCCACACCCGGTCGACTGCCGCACGGTGACGTCGTCGTCCGGAGCTACCGTGGCTCCATGAGCTCGAGCTGGCAGGACCCCGCGACGATCGACCGGATGCTCGACGAGGCTCGGACGTGGGCCGTCGTCGGCCTCTCCGGCGACCCGTCGCGCACGGCGTACTCGATCGCCTCGCTGCTGCAGGAGCGCGGCAAGAAGGTGGTGCCGATCCACCCCTCGTTCGCGGACCCCGAGGCGCCCCCGGTGCTGGGCGAGCAGGGGTACGCCACCCTGGCCGACGTCCCGTTCCCCATCGACGTGGTCGACGTCTTCCGACGCTCCGAGGCGGCCGGCGAGTTCGCCGACCAGGCCGTGGCGATCGGCGCGGCAGGGGTGTGGTTCCAGCTCGGCGTGGTCGACGAGGACGCCTTCGCCCGCACCACCGGTGCGGGCGTCGCGATGGTCATGGACACCTGCCCCGCCATCGAGTGGCGCAGGCGCGGTCGCTGATCGACGAGGAGGGACGGGCTCAGACCACGCCCATCGCCAACATGGCGTCCGCGACCCGGACGAAACCGGCGATGTTGGCCCCGAGCACGTAGTCCCCCGGACGGCCGTAGTCGTCGGCGGCCGCGGCGCACCGCTCGTGGATGCCGGCCATGATCTCGGCGAGCCTGGCCTCGGCGTGGTCGTGCGTCCACGAGTCGCGCGACGCGTTCTGCTGCATCTCCAGCGCGCTGGTCGCGACGCCGCCCGCGTTGGCCGCCTTCCCGGGCGCGAACAGCACGCCGGCGTCCACGAAGGTGCCCACGCCCGCAGGGGTCGTGGGCATGTTGGCGCCCTCCGCCACGACGAGGCAGCCCTGCTTCACCAGGGTGCGTGCCGCCGCGTCGTCGAGCTCGTTCTCGGTGGCGCACGGCAGCGCCACCTGGCACGGCACGTCCCAGATCGACCCGCCCGCGACGTACGTCGCCCCCGGGCGCCGCTCGGCGTACTCACTGATCCGCGCGCGCTCGACCTCCTTCAGCTCCTTGAGCAGCTCGAGGTCGATGCCAGCCTCGTCCACGACGTAGCCGGCCGAGTCCGAGCACGCCACCACGGTCCCGCCCATCTCGTGGACCTTCTCGACGGCGTAGATGGCGACGTTGCCCGAGCCCGAGACCACGACCTTCTTGCCGTCGAGGGACTCCCCGCGCTGCCGCAGCATCTCCTGCACGAAGAAGGCGGTGCCGTAGCCCGTCGCCTCCTTGCGGACCGCTGATCCACCCCATCCCGTGCCCTTGCCGGTGAGCACCCCGGACTCGTAGCGGTTGGTGATCCGCTTGTACTGCCCGAACAGGTAGCCGATCTCGCGCCCGCCCACTCCGATGTCGCCGGCCGGCACGTCGGTGTACTCGCCGATGTGACGGTAGAGCTCGGTCATGAAGGACTGGCAGAAGCGCATCACCTCGCCGTCCGAGCGGCCCTTGGGGTCGAAGTCGGAGCCGCCCTTGCCGCCGCCGATGGGCATGCCGGTGAGCGCGTTCTTGAAGACCTGCTCGAAGCCCAGGAACTTCACGATGCCGAGGTAGACGCTCGGGTGGAAGCGGAGACCACCCTTGTAGGGCCCGAGCGCGGAGTTGAACTCCACACGGAAGCCGCGGTGGATCTCCACCTGACCGGCGTCGTCGACCCACGGGACCCGGAAGATGATCTGGCGCTCCGGCTCGCAGATCCGCTCGATCACCCGTGCGTCGGTGTACTCCGGGTGTCGGGCCACGACCGGTCCGAGGCTGTCGAGCACCTCGCGGACGGCCTGGTGGAACTCACCCTCGCCCGGGTTGCGTCGGACGACGAGGTCGTAGATCGATTGCAGTCGGGCTTCCTCACGGGTCACCGACGCACTCTAGTCAGGGCGCTCCACCGCGGCCGGCCGGCGTCCGGGTCCTGAACGTGCTCACAGCTCGACCGGCGCCTCGGACATCGCGATACCGAGCTGGTCCAGGCACTCCTCCAGCACCCACTGGACGTCGAGGGTGTCGGCGAGCGGCATGACCGGGCTCTCGGTGAGCCCGGCGGCGAGGCAGCGCTGCACCTCCTCGGCCTGGTGGACGTAGCCGCGCCCGGTCGCCGGGCGCTCGATCGCCTTCGGCTCCTCCCCGTTGCGGCGTACGACGACGCGCTCGGGGTGGTGGAAGGGCGGCTCGAGCTCGATGGAGCCCTCCGTGCCGACGATGACCGCGCGGCCCGGCGTCGAGCTGGCCAGCGAGCAGGTCAGCGCCGCGGCGCGGCCGTCGGCCCACGCGAGGTGGATCGCGGCGGACGCGTCCGCGCCGTTGGGGTAGAGGGTGCCGGTCGCGATGACCCGGTCCGGGCGGCCCAGCAGGTGCTGGGCCAGCGAGATCGGGTAGACGCCGAGGTCGAGCACGGAGCCGCCGCCCAGGGTCAGGTCGAAGAGCCGGCTGTCCGGGTCGAAGGCGCGGTGGGCGCCGAAGTCGGCCTGCACCAGCACGACGTCGCCGATCTCGCCTGCCGCGACCAGCTCCCGCACGTGCGCCACCGCCGGCTGGAAGCGGGTCCACATCGCCTCCATGCAGAAGACCTCGGCGGCGCGGGCCGCGGCGACGACCTCCTCGGCGCCGGCGAGGGTGGCGGTGAAAGCCTTCTCGACCAGCAGCGGCGTGCCCGCCTCGATCGCGGCGAGGGCCAGCGCGTGGTGCTGGGGGTGCGGTGTCGCGACGTAGACGACGTCGACGTCACCGGCACGACCGGCCGCGACGAGGTCGGCGTACGTGCCCGAGGCGCCGGCCCCGAACCGTCCGGCGAAGTCGGCGGCCGACTCCCGCGAGCGGCTGCCGACGAAGGCGACCTCCGCGTCGGGGAGCAGGGCGAGGTCGGAGGTGAAGGCGGCGGCCATCCGGCCGGTCGCGGCGATTCCCCAGCGCGTGGTCATGGCACCGACCCTAGGCGCCGAGCGGCTGCCCCTGCGTCCGGCCACGCGACTCCCCCGGCCAGGTGGCGTCCACGACGTGCGCCGCGATCGCCAGGCTCGAGGTCGCACCGGGCGACGGAGCGTTGCGCACGCACGTCACGCCGTCGGCGTGGGTGATGCGGAAGTCGTCGACCATGCTGCCGTCGCGGTCCACCGCCTGCGCCCGCACGCCGCTGCCGGCGCGGGAGACGTCGTCGACGCCGATCGCGGGCACGTAGCGCGAGGCCGAGCGCATGAACGCGCGCTGCGAGGCCGAGCCGACGACCTCGTCGACGCCCGTACGCCAGTGCGCGCGCGCCAGCCGCCACGAGCCGGGCCACGACAGCACGTCGCGCAGGTCGCGGGCCGAGACGTCGCGACGGCGGTAGCCCTCCCGGCGCGTGGCCAGCACGGCGTTGGGCCCGACCTCGAGCCCACCGCCGACGCGGCGGGTGAAGTGGACCCCGAGGAACGGGTAGCGCGGGTCCGGGACGGGGTAGACCATGCCACGCACGAGGTCCTGCTTGGCCTCGCTGACGCCGAGGTACTCACCGCGGAACGGCACGATCACCGGTCCCCGCTCGCCGTCGACCATCGAGGAGACCCGGTCGGCCTGGAGACCGGCGGCCACCACGACGTGGTCGAGGTGGAGCGGCTCGGGGTCGCCCTCGACGCGGACCACGACGCCGTCGCCGCGGCGCCGGATGTCGACCACGCGCGCGCCGAGGCGCACCTGTCCGCCGGCCGCGACCACCTCGTCGCCCAGCGCCCGGGTGATGGCGGTGTAGTCGGTGATCGCCGTGGACGGCGAGTGGAGCGCGGCCAGCCCCACGGCGTGCGGCTCGACCTCGCGGATCTCCTCCGGCGACAGCCGGCGCAGGCCCGGCACCCGGTTGTCCGTGGCGGTCCGCTCGAGGGTGTCGAAGCGACTCATCTCGCCCGCGTCGACGGCCACGACGAGCTTGCCGCACTCGACGTAGGGGATCGCGTGCTCGGCGCAGAAGTCGCGCAGCAGGCCGCGACCGCGGGTGCACAGCTCGGCCTTGAGGCTGCCGGGCTTGTAGTAGATGCCCGCGTGCACGACGCCGGAGTTGTGCCCGGTCTGGTGCGCGGCGAGGCGGTCCTCCTTCTCGAGGACCACCACCTCGGTGCCCGGGCGACGTCGTACGACCTCGCGCGCGATCGCGACGCCGAGGATGCCGCCCCCGACGATGCCGACCCGTGCGTCCCCCATGAGGGAGACGGTGCTCGCTCGCGCTGGAGGCGTCAAGCCACACTCTGCTCCATCCCATAATGGGGGTATGCGCGACCTCCACGTCCCGGCCGGCCCGGGCCTGCCCGAGGGTCTGGTCGTGCCCGCCGCCGACCTCGTCGAGCGGTTCTCCCGCTCACCCGGGCCCGGCGGGCAGTCGGTCAACACCTCCGACTCGCGCGTCGAGCTCGAGCTGGACCTCACCTCCACCACGGCCCTCACCGACACCCAGCGCACGCGCGCGCTGCGGCGCTGGCCCGACGGACGGATCGCGATCGCGGCCTCCGAGCACCGCTCGCAGCACCGCAACCGCGTCGCCGCGCGCGAGCGCCTCGCCGAGATGCTCCGTGAGGCACTGGCTCCCCCACCCCCGCCGCGGCGCAAGACCCGGCCGACGCGCGGCTCGAAGGAGCGGCGGCTGCGCGCGAAGAAGGAGCGCGCCGGCACCAAGGCCCTGCGCGGGCGGGTGCGGGACCGGGACTAGAAGCCCACGCGCCGGGTGTCCCCGGCAGCCGCACGGCGTACGACGTCGCCCTTGGCGTGGGCGGTGTCGGCGAGCGCGGCCTGGTAGTCGACGAGGCGCTGCTGGAGGTCGGGGTCGCTGGTGCCCAGGATCCGGGCGGCGAGGATGCCGGCGTTCTTGGCGTTGCCGATCGCGACGGTCGCGACCGGGATGCCGCCGGGCATCTGCACGATCGAGAGCAGCGAGTCCATGCCGTCGAGGTACTTCAGCGGCACCGGGACGCCGATCACCGGCAGCGGGGTGAGCGAGGCCAGCATGCCCGGCAGGTGGGCCGCTCCGCCGGCGCCGGCGATGACGACCGACAGGCCGCGCGTGTGGGCCTGCTGGCCCCACGCGACCATCTCGGTCGGCATCCGGTGGGCGGAGACGACGTCGGCCTCCCAGGCGATGCCGAGCTCGCTCAGGACCTCCCCGGCGGCCTGCATGACGGGCCAGTCGGAGTCCGAGCCCATGACGATGGCGACCTTCGGGGTCGCGGCGGTGTCGTCCATCTGCTCACTCACTTTCGTTGCCGAGGTCGCCGCGGAACCACGCGGCGGCGTGCCGCGCGCGCTCGAGGCAGTCGTCGAGGTCGTCGCCGAAGGCATTGACGTGGCCGACCTTGCGGCCCGGTCGCAGGTCCTTGCCGTAGAAGTGCACCCGCAGGTGCGGGTCACGGGCCATCGCGTGGGGCAGACCGTCGTAGAGATGGCCGCTGTCGGTGGGTCCGCCGAGGATGTTGACCATCACGGTCCAGCGCGAGCGCGGGGCCGGCGAACCCAGCGGGAGGTCCATGACGGCGCGGAGATGATTCTCGAACTGGGACGTCACGGCGCCGTCCTGGCTCCAGTGGCCGGTGTTGTGGGGGCGCATCGCCAGCTCGTTGACCAGGATCCGGCCGTCGGTCGTCTCGAAGAGCTCGACGGCGAGGATGCCCGTGACGTCGAGCGCACCGGCGACGCACAGGGCGATCTCCTGCGCCTCACCGGCCAGGGCGGGCTCCAGGTCGGGCGCAGGGGCGATCACCTCGTGGCAGATGCCGTCGAGCTGGGTGGAGGCGACGACGGGGTAGGCCGCCGCCTGCCCGCTGGGCGAGCGGGCGACGAGGGCGGAGAGCTCGCGGCGGAAGTCGACGAGCTCCTCGGCCAGCACCTCCACGCCGGCCGCGGCCGCGGCGTCGAAGGCGACCTGCGCCTCGTCGAGGGCGCGGACCACCCACACGCCCTTGCCGTCGTAGCCGCCCCGCGTGGTCTTGAGGACGCACGGCAGCCCGAACGCCTCGACGTCGGCGACCGAGGTGACCACGGCGTTGCGGGGGCACGGCACGTCGAGCTCGGCGAGCCGCCGGCGCATGACGGCCTTGTCCTGGGCGTGCACCAGCGCGCCCGGGCCGGGGCGTACGGCGACCCCGTCGGCCTCGAGTGCGTGGAGGTGGTCGGTGGGGACGTGCTCGTGGTCGAAGGTGACGACGCTGGCGCCCTCGGTGACGCGGCGCAGGGTCGGCAGGTCGGTGTAGTCGCCGACGAGCTGGTCGGGGATGACCTGGGCGGCGGAGACGCCCTCGGCCTCGGCGAGCAGCCGCAACGGCAGCCCGAGCGCGATCGCGGGTTGCGCCATCATCCGGGCCAGCTGGCCTCCCCCGATGACGGCGAGCGTGGGGGCACGGTGCTGACCTGGCGAGGACACGACGGCGAGCCTATAGAAGGACTGCCGACGCTCAGCTCGCGACCGTGTCCTGGGCGGTCTCGAAGCGCAGCCCGCGTCCGCGGTGCGTGGTGATCAGGGTGGGGTTGCGCGGGTCGTCGTCGAGCTTGCGGCGCAGCCAGCCGAGGTGGACGTCGATGGTCTTGGAGTTGGTGTAGAACGACGTCTGCCACACGTCCGCCATCAGCTCGCCGCGCGTGACGATGTCGCCCGGGCGCGCCATCAGCGCATGGAGGAGCTGGAACTCCTTGCGCGAGAGCCTGATCTCGCGCTCGCCCCGCCACACCTGCCGCGTGGTCGGATCCAGTCGTACGTCCTGCACAGCCAACACGGGCCGACGGTAGGGACGGCACCCCTGTCGGCGGGCCCGTATGGCCGAAATTGCCCGGGTGGTCCAGTCCACCGGGCAGGGCCGTCCGCGCGTCAGCGGCGGCGTACGGCGACCGGCTCGACGAGCCCGAAGCCCCGCACCGGGCGGGCCGGCAGGCGCCGGCTCTCCCAGTCGGTCGCCGGCAGCAGGTCGGCGGTGTTCTGGTCGACGATGAGCCGGTTGCGGCGCGCCACCTGCGTCAGCCGGGCGGCCATGTTGACCGGTGGGCCGAAGATGTCGCCGAGGCGCTGCACCACCGGTCCGCTGGCCAGGCCGAGGCGTACGTCGGGCATCTTGGGGTCGCGGCCGATGACGTTGATGATCCCCTCGGCCACCGCGACCGCGTCCTCGGCGTCGTTGGTCACGAAGAGCACCGAGTCGCCCAGGCTCTTGATGATGCGCCCGGCGTAGCGCGCCACCACGTCCTGGCAGCGGCTCTCGAAGACCTCGACCAGGTCGCCGATCTCGTCGCGGTCGAGGGTGTTGGACAGGGCGGTGAAGGACACCAGGTCGGCGAAGCCGACGCTGACGTCGATGGTGTGCAGGTCCTCGTCCTTGGCGCCCATGGCCTCGATGCGACCCACGGCCGCGGCGAGGTGGCGGCGCCAGGCATAGATCAGCAGCCGCTCGAAGGGCGGGTTCACGTCGTTGATCAGGCGCAGGGCCGAGCCGATGCGCGAGCCGGTGGCCTCGTCGCCGGCCTCCATCTCCTCGACGCGGCTCACGAGCGTCGAGACCTCCCAGTCGGCGAGGCGGGCCATGGTCTGCCCGACGCCGCGGGTCAGGTTGACGGCCATGTCGAAGTCCACGGACCCGGCGTCGACGAAGCTCATCAAGGTGGAGACGGCCTCGATGTCGGCCGCCGTGTAGGCCTTCTCGCCGACGAACTCGGGAAAGCCCAGCGCGCGCCACAGCCTCCGGGTCTGCTCGATCGTGATGCCGGTCTCGGCGGCCACCTCGAGGGCGTTGAAGGCAGGGTGGCTCCGCAGGATCGCGTCGTCGAGCTGCTCCCCTGGGGGCCGGTCGGGGCGTCCGCCCCGCGGGGTGCGGTCAGGCGCCATCGTCGCGGCGGTCACCACCGGCGAGGCGATGGAGCTCGTGGGAGACCTGGAGCTGGACCTTCTCCACGTCGGGGATGTCGGAGAGCTCGACGCTGCCGTCGGTGCTGGCGTCGGAGACCACGAGCGTGCCGCAGCCGAAGATCCGGTCGATCACGCCGATCTCGAAGTCGACGCCGCTGATCCGGTTGAGCGGGATCGTGCGGCCCTCCTTGGCGATGAAGCCGGAGCGCTTGATGAAGCGGCGGTTGGTGAAGGTGTAGGTCGTGGTCAGCCAGTCCACGAACGGCCGCAGGACCCACCAGAAGACGATGCCCACCGACGCGGCGCCGACGATGGCGCCCATGACCGTGGAGTCGGTGTAGCGGCTCAGGACGATGATGCCCACCACGAGCAGCAGGAGCACCAGGACGGGGCCGATCAGCGCCTTCGGGTGCGTCCGGGTCGAGACGACGACGTGCTCGCCCTCGTTGAGGAGCTTGGTCGGAAAGGCCACGCGCCGATCATGTCACTACGCAGGCCGCACGTGCACGACATCGCCGGCGGCCACCGTGAAGGTGCCCTCGTCCGTCCCGACGACCAGCGCCCCGCCCGCGTCGATGTCGAGCGCCTCGCCGCGGCGTACGTCGCCCGCCGGCAGGTGGACGTCCACCGTCGCGCCCAGCGTGACGCACACGTCGGCGTACGCCCGGCGCAGCGACTCGGTGTCGTCGAGCAGGCCCTGGAGGCCGTGGATCGAGCCGAGCACCTGCCCGAGGAGCCCGGTGCGCTCGACGGGCTCGCCGGTCTCCAGCGCGACCGACGTGGCGAGCGCGACCGGCAGCTCGGCGAGCGTCTGGTCGACGTTGATGCCCACCCCCACCACCGCCATCGGCCCGCGATCGGTCTCGATCCGCTCGACGAGGATGCCGCAGACCTTGCGTCCGGCGCCCGCGCCGCTGTCCACGAGCACGTCGTTGGGCCACTTGAGGGCGATGTCGGGGAGCCGGTCGGCGAGCGCGGCCTGGACGGCGTACCCCGTCAGGAGCGGCAGCCACGACCACGAGCCGGGGGGCACGTCGGGGGCCAGCAGGACCGAGAAGGTCAGCGACGACCGGGGCGGGGTCTCCCAGACGCGGTCCAGGCGGCCGCGGCCGGCCGTCTGGTGCTCGGTGACCAGCACGAGGCCCGGTTCCTCGCCCGCGCGGGCACGCTCGGCGACGGCGGCGTTGGTCGACGGCGTCGCCTCCTCCACCTCCACACGCCACCCGTGCGGCACCAGCAGCCGGGAAGGATCGAGGGGTGGGCGCGGTGCCGGTGCGTCGCTCATGGCACTAGATTGCCCGATGGACCTGACCAGCGACCGACCAGGAGACCATCGCGTGAGTGCACAGCCGGGTGAGGGCACCGACGTCCCCTCGCAGGAGACAGGCATCGACATCCACACGACCGCGGGCAAGCTCGCCGACCTCGAGCGGCGTCTCGACGAGGCCGTGCACGCCGGGTCGGCCAAGGCGATCGAGAAGCAGCACGCCAAGGGGCGCAGGACCGCCCGCGAGCGCATCGAGATGCTCTTCGACGAGGGCACCTTCGTGGAGCTCGACGAGCTCGCGCGTCACCGCTCCACGGCGTTCGGGCTGGAGAAGAACCGTCCCTACGGCGACGGCGTGGTGACCGGCTACGGCGAGGTCGACGGGCGCATGGTGTGCGTCTTCAGCCAGGACTTCACCGTCTTCGGCGGCTCGCTGGGCGAGGTCTACGGCGAGAAGATCACCAAGGTCATGGACCTGGCGATGAAGACCGGCTGCCCGATCATCGGCATCAACGAGGGTGCCGGCGCCCGCATCCAGGAGGGCGTGGTCAGCCTCGGTCTCTACGGCGAGATCTTCCGCCGCAACGTCCACGCCTCCGGCGTGATCCCGCAGATCAGCATGATCATGGGCAACTGCGCCGGCGGCCACGTCTACTCCCCCGCGGTCACCGACTTCACCGTGATGGTCGACAAGACCTCGGCGATGTTCATCACCGGTCCCGACGTCATCAAGACCGTCACCGGCGAGGACGTGACGATGGAGGACCTGGGCGGCGCGCGCACCCACAACACCAAGTCGGGCAACGCCCACTACATGGCCTCCGACGAGGAGGACGCCATCGACTACGTCAAGGCGATGCTGTCCTACCTCCCGCAGAACAACCTCGACCCTGCTCCGGAGCTCGACGAGGTCCCGGACATGGAGGTCACCGACACCGACCGGTCGCTCGACACGATCATCCCCGACGGCGCGAACCAGCCCTACGACATGCACGACGTGATCACCGCCGTGCTCGACGACGAGGAGTTCCTCGAGGTCCAGGAGCTGTTCGCCCCCAACATCATCGTCGGCTTCGGCCGTGTCGAGGGGCGCTCGGTCGGCGTGGTGGCCAACCAGCCGATGCAGTTCGCCGGCACCCTCGACATCGACGCCTCGGAGAAGGCCGCGCGCTTCGTGCGCTTCTGCGACGCCTTCAACCTGCCGGTGCTGACCTTCGTCGACGTCCCGGGCTTCCTGCCGGGCACCGACCAGGAGTGGGACGGCATCATCCGCCGCGGCGCGAAGCTCATCTACGCCTACGCCGAGGCGACCGTCCCGCTCGTCACGATCATCACTCGCAAGGCCTACGGCGGCGCCTACGACGTGATGGGCTCCAAGCACCTCGGCGCCGACATCAACCTCGCCTGGCCCACCGCCCAGATCGCGGTCATGGGTGCGCAGGGCGCGGCCAACATCCTGCACCGCAAGACCCTCAAGAAGGTCGCCGACTCCGGTGGCGACGTCGAGGCCACGCGCGCGGAGCTCATCGAGGACTACGAGACCACGCTGGCCAACCCCTACATCGCCGCCGAGCGGGGCTACGTCGACGCCGTCATCACCCCGCACGAGACCCGCACCGAGGTCGTCCGCGCGCTGCGCCTGCTGCGCTCCAAGCGGGAGACCCTGCCGCCCAAGAAGCACGGGAACATCCCCCTGTGAGCGGCCGGGACGAGCAGCGTCCACTGCTCGAGGTGGTCAACCCCGACGCGACGCCCGAGGAGGTCGCCGCGCTGGTCGCGGTGCTCTCCGCGGTGTCCGCGGGGGGCACCGAGGCCCCGCGCCGGCCCCGGCCGGCATGGAGCCACCCGGCCCGCAGTGTCCGGCAGACCCACCGTCACGGCGAGAGCGCCTGGCGCGTGAGCGGCCTGCCGCGCTGACGTCGTACGACCGTGGAGCCGTACGACGGAGCTAGCGTCCCCGGGCTCCACTGACGCCGCGTACTCATCCACAGATGCGTCGCTGGGGTCGCGGCCGAGGACCGCCGACGGCCATGGTCGGGACATGCCCCGCCGTGCTTCCAGCGACCTCGACGCGATCGCTCTCGCGCGGCTGCTGCGCGAGCAGCACGGCGTGGTGTCGTGGACCCAGCTGGTCGCCATCGGGCGCATCACGCACCGACCTACGACGGATGCTGAGCCGCGGCGAGCTGGTGGTGATCCACCCCCGGGTGTACGTCGACCACTCGGGGACGCCCACGCGGCGCCAGCTGGAGTGGGCCGCGGTCCTGGCGTGCGCACCCGCCGCCCTGCACCGCGAGTCCGCCCTGGACGCGCACGGCATGACCCGGGACCCCGCTCGTCCACGCCGCGGCAGGATCGACCGGTCCACGTCCTCGTCGACCGGGACCGTCGGATCCAGCCGCCCGAGGGGGTCAGGATCGAGCGGGTGAGCGACCGGGAATCGTGGGTGCAGCCCCACCGGCGCCCGCCACCGGCCAGGTTCGACTACGCGCTGCTCAAGGCCGCCGGCGATCGCACCGAGGCGGACGCCATCGCACTGCTGTCCGACGCGGTCCAGCAGGGCCTCACCACCGCCGAACGGCTCGTCGAGGTTCTCGACGACTGCCCCGCCTGCCTCGGCGGGCGCTGCTGCGCGAGGTCCTCGACGACGTCCGCACCGGCACCAGGTCAGTGCTCGAGCAGCGCTACCTGCGCGACGTCGAGCGGGCCCACGTCTCCTTGAAGGCGAGCGACAGTTCCGTCAGGACGCGGCCAGCGGGGCGGTGCACCGCGACGTCCGCTACGGATGCCAGCGCACCCTGGTCGAGCTCGATGGAGCATTCGGTCACCGCGATGCCGTCGACCGGTGGGCCGACCTGCAGCGGGACCTCGATGCGGCTGTGGACGACCACGTCACGCTCCGGCCGGGCTGGGCACAGGTCCTCGAGGCGTGCCGGCTCGCCGGAGTGGTGGCATCGGTCCTGCAGCGACGCGGGTGGGTCGGTGCGCCGCAGCCGTGCCGCCACGCATGCCCTCTCGGCGACAGTGGAGTCAGCGGCCCGACCTAGCGACCCGCGACTCACAGTCGTCCGGAGCCCGGTGCCGCGTGCCGTGGCCCGACGCTAGGGTCGCCGCGTGAGCCCACGTGCCATCGATGCCCTCTGCGACGCCTACGTCGACGACTTCTGCGCCCTCGACCCGCTCACCGCCACCTCGATCGGGGTCGCCGGTCACGAGCACGAGATGACCGACTACTCCCCGGCCGGGTTCGACGCCCGCGAGGCGCTGGCCCGCGCTGCGGTGGCGGCGGTCGAGGCGGCCACCCCGGTCGACGACCGCGAGGCCGCGGCTCGCGACGCCTTCCTCGAGCGCACCCGGCTCGAGATCGAGCTCGAGGAGGCCGGCGTCAACCGCTCGCGCATGTCGGTGCTGTGGAGCCCGCTGCACGAGATCCGCGGCGTCTTCGACCTCATGCCGACCGAGGGCGAGGAGGCCGTCGCAGCGATCGCGTCCCGCCTTGCCGCCGTGCCGACCGCGCTCGAGGGGCTGCGCGTCACCCTGTCCGACGAGGCACGCAAGGGCCACGTCGTCGCCGCGCGCCAGTACGCCGAGGTGGCCGAGCAGGTGCGCCGCTGGACCGGGCAGACCGGGGACGCGGGCGACTTCTACCTCGGCCTCGTCGAGCGCCTCGACGGCGGCAACCGCGACGAGCTGCGCCGCCTGGCTGCGGCCGCGAGCGCCGCGACCGCCGCCTTCGGCCTCTTCCTCAGCGACGAGCTCGAGCCGCAGGGCAAGGACCGCGAGGGCGTGGGCCGCGAGGTCTACGCCCTGGCCAGCCGCTACTTCCTCGGCGCCGAGGTCGACCTCGACGAGACCTACGCCTGGGGCTGGGCGGAGCTCCAGCGGCTCTCGGACCTGATGCACGCGACCGCCGAGCGGATCCTCCCGGGCGCCGGGGTCGACGCGGTCGTCGCCCACCTCGACACCGACCCCGAGCGGGTGGTGCAGGGCCGCGACGCCTTCCGCGGCTGGATGCAGGACCTCGCCGACCGCACCATCGCCGCGATGGCCGACGTGCACTTCGACATCCCCGCCCCGATCCGGCGCATCGAGTGCATGCTCGCGCCCACCAACGACGGCGGGATCTACTACACCGGCCCCTCGGAGGACTTCTCCCGCCCGGGCCGCATGTGGTGGTCGGTGCCCGACGGCATCGAGGCCTTCCACCCGTGGCGCGAGGTCACCACCGTCTTCCACGAGGGCGTGCCGGGCCATCACCTCCAGGTCGCCCAGACGGCCTACCGCAGCGACACCCTCAACCGCTGGCAGCGCCTCATGTGCTGGTGCAGCGGCCACGGCGAGGGCTGGGCGCTGTACGCCGAGCGGCTGATGCAGGAGCTCGGCTTCCTCGACGACCCGGCCGACCTCCTCGGCATGCTCGACGGCCAGTCGCTGCGGGCGGCGCGGGTGATCGTCGACATCGGCATGCACCTCGAGCTGAGGATCCCCGAGCACAACCGGCTCGGTCCCGACGGCACCGCCTTCCACCCCGGCGAGACCTGGACGCCCGAGCTCGGGCTGGAGTTCATGCGGCTGCACTGCCGGATGGACGACGAGGTCATCCAGTTCGAGGTCAAGCGCTACCTCGGCCTCCCCGGCCAGGCCCCGTCCTACAAGGTCGGCGAGCGCATCTGGCTGGAGGCGCGCGCAGCCGTGCAGCAGCGCCAGGGCGACGACTTCGACCTCAAGGCCTTCCACCGCGCCGCCCTCGACCTGGGCTCGCTCGGACTCGACCCGCTGCGCGCCGCCCTGGAGCGGCTGTGAGCACCCGTCCGGTCGTGCCGCTGGTGCTGGCGTCGGCGTCCCCCGCACGGCGTACGACGCTGCAGGCTGCGGGCCTGGACCCGATCGTCGTCGTGAGCGGGGTCGACGAGTCCCAGCTGGCCGACCTCCCGCCGGCCGAGCTCGCGCTGCAGCTCGCCGAGCTGAAGTGCGCCGCCGTCGTCGGGCGCGACGAGGTGCCGCCCAGCGCCCTCGTCCTCGGCTGCGACTCGGTGCTCGAGCTCGACGGTGAGGCCCTCGGCAAGCCCCACGACCCGGACGAGGCGAAGCGGCGCTGGCAGGCGATGCGGGGACGCTCGGGTGTGCTCCACAGCGGCCATTGCCTGCGCGACACGACCTCCGGTCGCGTGGCGGCGGCAACCGGGTCCACCACCGTCCACTTCGCCGACGTGGGCGACGACGAGATCGACGCCTACGTCGCCACGGGCGAGCCGCTGCACGTCGCGGGGGCCTTCACGATCGACGGCGTCGGCGGCGCCTTCATCGCCGGGATCGAGGGTGACCACCACAACGTGGTGGGCGTCAGCCTGCCCCTGCTGCGCGAGCTCGTCCTCGAGCTCGGGCACGCGTGGCCGGACCTGTGGCGGTGACCCGCTAGCATCCCGACCGTGGGGAGCGGGGGTCGAGGGAAGGTGCAGGCGCAGCCTGTCGCCGATCCCGACGACCGCTACGGCGTGCGCGACGAGCGCCTGCTGACCGGCGCGACGGTGATCACCGGCGTCCGCACGGTCGCCTCCGTGGTGCTCGCCGCCGCAGCGGCGTACGAGCAGAGCCTGACGCTGCTGGTGGTCGCACTCGTCGTCTACTGGGTCGGCGACATGCTCGACGGCTTCTATGCGCGGGTGCGCGACTGCGAGACCCGCATCGGCGCCGTGCTCGACATCATGTGCGACCGCTTCAACGCCGCCGCCTTCTACATCGGCCTGGCCTGGCTCCAGCCCGACCTGTCGCCGGCGATCTTCGTCTACCTCGCCGAGTTCATGGTCGTCGACTTCTTCCTCTCCATCGCCTTCCTGGCCTGGCCGGTGCGCAGCCCGAACTACTTCTTCGTCATCGACCGGCCCACCTGGCTGTGGAACTGGTCCAAGCCGGCCAAGGCGGTCAACAGCGCGCTCTTCGCCGTGCTCCTGCTCGTGACCGGCTGGATGTGGGTCGGCCTCGCCATCGCCACGGCGCTGCTCGTGCTCAAGTGCGTCTCGCTGCACCGTCTCCTGCAGATCGGGCTGCCGGTGCCGGACGGACGCGGCTGATGCTCTTCTGGAGCGTGCTGGGCGCCTCGATCGGGTCTGCCCTGCTCCCGCTGATCAACATCGAGGCGATCCTCGCCGTCGCCGTCAGCCAGGCGCCGGCCGCGACGTGGGGCCTGGTCCTGGCCGCGACCGCGGGCCAGATGATCGGCAAGGTCCTCTGGTACTGGGGCGGCATGCACGTCGACCGTGCCCCCTGGGTGCACAAGCACCTGCAGAAGCCGAAGGCCAAGGCGTCCCTCGACAAGTGGCACGCACGTGCCGAGGGACGACCCTGGTTCACCGCGGGACTGCTCTTCGTCTCCGCCAGCACCGGTATCCCGCCGTACGCCGTCACGGCGGTGCTGGCCGGCATGCTGCGGGTGCCGTTCTGGATCTTCATGGTCACCGGCCTGCTGGGGCGCGGCCTGCGCTTCTGGGCCGTGGTCGCAGGCACCACGTCGCTGATCGACCTCTTCTGAGCCGGCCCCGGCCGACGACTACTCCGGTGTCGACCAGGCCTGGCGCAGGCTCACCCGGCCGCCGGTCTGCAGCAGCGCCCGGCGGTAGAGCCGCTCGCCCAGCCAGACGGTCACGAGGGCGAAGGCTGCGAGGAGACCGAGGGCCACCAGGGGCTCCCACCACTCGACGCCGCCGGCCAGGATCCGCTTCGGCATGACCACCGCGGAGACCGGCGGGACGAACGACGCGATGACCTGGCCGCGACCGTCGAGCGACAGGCCGCCGAAGAACATCACCAGCATCAGCATGGTCAGCGGGGTGGAGGTGGCCTGGAGGTCCTCGGTGCGCGAGGCCAGCGAGCCGGCGACCGCCCACAGGCAGGCGAGCGCGACGAAGCCGGCGAGGAAGAACGCCAGGAACCACGCGGCCGGGCCGGAGAGGGCCGGGACGTAGGACTTGTAGGGCGTGAAGGTGAGTCCGACCAGGCCGACGGCGAGGTAGACGAGCAGCTGGATCAGCGCCAGTGCGGTGTTGCCCAGGATCTTTCCCGCCAGCAGGTGCCGCAGCGGGATCGCGGCGGCGATGATCTCGACGATGCGGCTCTGCTTCTCCTCGATCACCGACGAGGCCAGCTGCATGCCGAAGACCAGCGCGGCGAAGTAGAAGAGGAACACGAAGACGAACCCGACCGCGTCGGCGACCGCTGCCTTCTCCGCGTCGCCGCGCAGGAAGCCGGTGCTGACGGTGCTGCCTGCCTCGAGCTCCTCGACCGTCGTCCCGACGCCGGAGGCGTTCTCGGCCAGGACCTGCTGGCGTACGACGACGCGGGTGGCGTCGGTGAGCGAGTCCTGCTCGCTGGACTCCGAGGTCAGCTGCCACCCCCCGTCGACCGGGTGGAGCCAGGCGTCGACCTCGTCGGCCTCGAGCGCGGCGCGGGCCGCGGCGTCGTCCTCGAGCTCGACGAGGCGCACCTCGAGCTTGTCGTCCACCTCGGGTGCGGTGTCGGCGACGGCCTGCGCCATCGCGACCGCCTCGGGCGTGGCCCCCAGGGTGGCCTCGTCGGTCCGCTCCTCCTGCCATGCGGTGAAGCCGATGAAGCCGACGATCATGGCGACCATCAGCACGGTGCCGATGAGGAAGGACTTGTCGGTGATGCGCGAGACGACCTCGCGCCGGGTCACGAGCAGCCAGGCACGCTCGCGGTCGTGGGTCGTGCTCATGCGGTGGCCTCCCGGTAGATCTCGCTGAGCGCCGGGCGGACCCGGACGAACTCGTGGACGTCGCCGCGGCGGGTGGCCTCGGCGACGAGGTGCTGCTCGGCTCCGTCCTCGCGCACCTCGACGAGCGCGGAGGCACCGTCGAGGTCGAGGACGTCGAGCCCGCGTTGGTCGCGGACCCAACCGGCGTCGCCGCCGAGGACGAGACGGAAGCGCGGCACCCCCGCGTCGCGCAGCTCCGTCACCGTCCCGGCGGCGACCCGGCGTCCATGGGCCAGCACGACCAGGCGGTCGCACAGGCGCTCGACCAGGTCGAGCTGGTGGCTGGAGAACAGGACCGGCACCCCGTCGCGGGTGTGCTCGCGCAGCAGGTCGACCATCGAGTCGACCGCCAGCGGGTCGAGCCCGGAGAAGGGCTCGTCGAGCACCAGTGCGTCGGGCCGGGGCAGCACCGAGGCGATGATCTGCACCCGCTGCTGGTTGCCCAGCGAGAGCTTCTCGAGGTGGTCCTTGCCCCGCTCGCCGAGGCCGAAGCGTTCCAGCAGCTCCTGCACCCCGGTGCGCGCCTCGACCCGGCCCATGCCCTTGAGCTGGGCGACGTAGACGAGCTGGTCGAGGATCGGCTGCTTGGGGTAGAGCCCGCGCTCCTCCGGCATGTAGCCGAACGAGCGGCGGTCCAGCCGGGTGATGGCGTGCCCACGCCACAGCACCTCGCCCTCGTCGATGCCGAGCACGCCCATCACCATCCGCATGGTGGTGGTCTTGCCCGCGCCGTTGCCTCCGACGAAGCCGGTCATCAGCCCGGCCGGCACCTCGAACGAGACGCGGTCGACGGCAGTGTGCTCGCCGAACCGCCTGGTCAGCTCCCGGATCTCCAGCATGCCACCGACGCTAGGGGCGGGAGGCGTCGTCGCGGATCCCCCGCGCGACTGAACCTCGGGTCCTCACTCCTCCGTCGCGAGGACGAGGCCGGCCTCGTAGGCGTAGACGACGGCCTGCACGCGGTCGCGGAGGTGGAGCTTGGCGAGCACGTTGGACACGTGGGTCTTCACCGTCGCCTCCCCCAGCACCAGCGAGCCGGCGATCTCGCCGTTGGACAGCCCGCGGGCGAGCAGCACGAGCACCTCGCGCTCCCGGGCGGTGAGGCGGGACAGCTCCTCGGGCTCGGTGCGAGCGACGCCCACGCGACCCACTGCCCTCTGCCCGATGACGCGCCGCGTCACCTCGGGGGCGAGCAGCGCGTGCCCGCGTCCGGCAGCACGTACGGCGTCGAGGAGCTGCTCCGGCCCGGCGTTCTTCAGCAGGAAGCCGCTCGCGCCCGCGTCGAGGGCGTCGAAGAGGTAGTCGTCGCGGTCGAAGGTCGTCACGATCACCACGTGGCCCAGGTCCTCGGCGACGAGGTGCCGGGTGGCCTCGATGCCGTCCATGCGGGGCATCTGGACGTCCATGAGCACCACGTCGGGTCGCATCGTTCGGGCCTGGTCGAGGGCCTGGAGGCCGTCGGCGGCCTCCCCCACGACCTCGATGTCGTCCTCGACGGAGAGGACCATCGCGAACCCCGAGCGCACCATGGCATGGTCGTCGACGAGCAGGACCCGCAGCGGCGCGGTCACGGGCGCGCCCCGAGCGGGTAGCGCACGCGGACGCGGTAGCCGCCGGTGACCCGCGGGCCGATGTCGACCTGACCGTCGTGCGTGGCGGCTCGCTCGCGGATGCCGAGCTGGCCCAGGCCGCTGCCGGACGTGCCGTGGCGGGGGCGACCGCTGTCGACGACCTCCACCTCGGCGTAGGACACCGCCTCGTCGATGCGCACCACCACCGACGCAGCGTCGGCGGTGGAGTGGCGGCGCACGTTGGTGAGCGCCTCCTGCACCGTGCGGAAGACGGCCAGCCCGATCCCGCGCGGGAGCCGGGCGGCCGCGCCCTCCTGGGCCTCGACCACGTCGAGGGAGACCGTGAGGCCCACCTCGCGCACCTCGGCGACCAGGGCGGGAAGGTCGCGGACGCCCGCGTCCGTCGTACGCGCCTCGCCGGGCTCGCGCGCGTCCTCCTCCCCCACTCCCTCGCGCAGGGTGCCGAGCAGGCCGCGCATCTGCGCGACGGCGTCGCGCGAGGCCTCCTCGACGTTGGCGAGAGCCGTACGCGCGGCGTCGGGGTCGCGGTCGAGCACCCGTCGCGCAGCGCCGGCCTGGATGCCCATCGCGGAGACGCCGTGGGCGACCACGTCGTGCAGCTCGCGGGCGATGCGGAGCCGCTCGTCGAGGACGGCCTGCTCCCGCAGCCGGCCGGCCTGGCCGGCGATGGTGGTGGCCTGCTCCTGGAGCCGGTGGCGCTGTCGGGCTGCGCGCCACGAGACGCCCCCGCCGACGATCGCACCGCCGAAGTAGATCGCGTTGACGACGAGCGTGATCGCGACCGCGGCGGGGATCTGCGGGAACAGGCCGATCCGCTCGGTGCCCATCTCCTCCTCGACCCACTCCTGCGCCGCCGAGCCGACCGCGAACTGCCAGCCGATCCAGGCGAACATGAAGAGCACGATCACGCTGACGGTGATGACCATCGCGCGCCGGTCGCGCGCCCACGCGACGCCGGAGAGCAGGGCGAGGAAGTAGACGATCTGCAGCGAGGCCTGGCCCATGACCTGCGGCATCGTGACGCCGGCGACGAACATGTGCCCAGCGGCGAGCAGTGCCACCGACAGCGGCCAGCGCCGGCGACCGAGCAGCAGCGCCGCTCCGCTCGCCACGGCCAGCCATTGCGACCACACCGGGACATCGGTCTGCTCGAGCCCACCGGCGCTGCGCACCAGCTCGAGGGCCAGCAGGCTGATCGCGGCGACGCTCACCGCCAGTGCGACGTCCTGGCGCCCGAGGCCGGGCCGCGGACGCTCCCACACGTCATCGACGCCGAACCAGTCGAGCGTGCGCTGGGTCGGTCGGGACATGGGGCGAGAGTAGAGCGCCGCGCGACCCGGCGGATCCGTCGGGAGGGGGAGATCAGCGCCAGCGGGAGCGCTCGGGGAACTTCGCCACCATATGGAGCGAGACGGCGTCACTGCTCTCGCTGCTGATCCCGAGCTCGAAGCCCATGCCGGCGAGCTTCTTGCCAAGGCTCCCGTTCACCGAATGACGCGACGTGCTGCTGATGTTGATGGTCACCGCCGTGGCCTTGTTGTCGAGCACGCTGGAGACCGCTGCGCCGAATCCGGGCTCATCAGGCCACTTGAGGGGTCGAGGGTCACGCGGCTGACTCCCCGTGCCCACGTGCGAGTAGTCGAACATGCTGGTCTGGTGGCGATTCCGGCGCAGCGTGGCCCCGATCCCCTTGACCGTCGCGGTCACGCCGGAACGCCTGCGGGAGTCACGGGACGTCTTGCACTCGATGCTTGAGGCTCCGAGGGTGTTCACGATGCGCAGCGCCTCGCCGTAACGATCACGAAGGAACCACTCGTCGAAGGCAGCGAACGGAACGTGCAGCGAGGTACCCATTGGGTTGGGCACGACAACGTAGACGACGTTCGGCCTGACCTCTCCGTCGGAGGCAGGGATCGGAACACTCGGCACGTAGGCGATCTGCTCCACCTCGACACCCCCCTTGGTGGGGACGGGCTCTTCCTCGTAGTACGCAACCAGCCGACTCAACGCTCCCCCTCGGTCTTGATGAGCGGGTCCTCTGAGGCGCCATTGGGACGCCAGGACCAGCTTCCAGATCAGCGCGTCAAACTAACCCGTCTCAATCCTGCCGGTAGGACAACCGGGAACTCACTCTGTCCACAACCCCTCTGTGACTGTCGGACCCCTCGTGTTGAGTGGATGCATGCCCACCACCCAGCCGCCGCTCACCGCAGCCGCGATCGCGGCCGTGCGGCGTGGGCTGCAGGTGGCGCTCGACGGCCCGAGCGGGCTCGACGACGCGGGCCGGCTCGACGCCATCCGCGCGCTGGAGGAGCTCGCCTGCACGGTGAGCGCTGCGCAGACGGCGCTGACGGCGGAGCTCGCCGACTCGACCGCCGCCGACCACGAGGTGCTCGGCATCCCTGCCGACCGGCGCGGCCAGGGCGTGGCGTCCATGGTGGCGATCGCGCGGCGGGAGTCGCCGCACCGCGGTCGACGGCACCTCGGCCTGGCCCAGGTCGTCCAGCGCGAGCTGCCCCACACGTGGTCGGCATGGCGGGCAGGCCGCATCACCGAGTGGCGGGCGACCGTGATCGCCCGCGAGACCGCGTGCCTCTCCCTCGAGCACCGTCTTGCCGTCGATGAGGCGTTGGCCTCCGACCCTGACGCGATCGAGGCGATGAGCGAGCGCCAGGTCGTCGCGGCCGCCACCGCCGAGGCAGCCCGGCTCGACGCCGCCTCCCTGGTCGCACGGCGCCGCAAGGCCGAGTCGGAGCGGTGCGTCTCGATCCGTCCCGCGCCCGACACGATGGTGTGGCTCACCGCGCTGCTCCCGGTGGCGTCCGGCGTCGCGGTCCACGCCGCCCTCACCCGCGAGGCCGACACCGCCCGCGCCCAGGGTGATCCCCGGACCAAGGGGCAGGTGATGGCCGATGAGCTGGTCGCCCGCGTCACCGGTGACAGCGCCGACCGTGGCCCCGGCGTCACCCTCAACCTCGTCATGCCGCACGACGCCCTCCTCGGCACCAGCGACGAGCCGGCCCACCTCACCGACCTCGGTCCCATCCCGGCCGAGCTCGCCCGCGAGGTGGTCGCAGGAGCGGTGGCATCGGGTGACGAGGTCTGGTTGCGTCGGCTCTACGCCTCGCCCACGACCGGGGAGCTCGTCGCCATGGACAGCCGGGCACGGGCACGCCGGTTCCCCGCCGGCTTGGCCCGCTTCATCCGGCTGCGCGACCAGGTCTGCCGCACCCCGTGGTGCGACGCCCCGATCCGTCACGCCGACCACGTGCACCGCCACGACGACGGCGGACCCACGTCGGGCCGCAACGGCCAAGGTGCCTGCGAGGCCTGCAACTACGCCAAGGAGGCACCGCGCTGGCGGGCCAGACCTGGGCCGGACGGCAGCGTGACGACCACCCTCCCGACCGGCCACACCTACTCCACGAGACCGCCGCCGATTGCGACGGTCCGCAGGCGGGCGCTCCCGGCTCTCCGGATCGACTACGTCCTGACCGGGTGAGGGACCCGGCCGGTCAGGACGAGAGGGACTCCTGTCGGCTGCCGAAGTGGTCGCGCAGCACCCGGTGCCAGCGGTTGGCCGGGAGCTGCGGGTTCAGCGCCGCCATGCCGACGGCGTACTTGCTGATCCGCACCGGTCGGAAGCCGCGGCGCCACAGCAACCGGTCTGCCTCTCCCGCGGCGCCGGACGCCTTGGTCTCCACCAGCACCCGGTCGTCCATCCCTCGCGACCGTCCCCCCTGATCGGTCAGGACCAGACCGGCGTCGCAGGTGAGCCTGCTGCCGGACGCGAGGTCGACGAGGGTCATCCGGCGATAGGTCGTGGTGAGGGTCGGCTCGAGGGCCTCGGCACCGCCACCGGAGAGGGCGAGCCGCTCCTCGACGAAGCTGCGGCCAGCCGCATCGAGGCTGTGCCGCTCCTCGACCGGGTGGTCGATGCGCTCCTTGACGGTCTCCTCCCGTCCGCCCGCGCGCTTGACCTCGAGCAGGCACGCTTCGCTGTCGAGGTAGGTGCGGGTGCGCACCTTGAACTTGCGCCGTCGTCCGCGCGCGGCGCCGAGGTAGGAGTCGAGATCGGGGGTGTCGAAGTAGACCGACTCGTAGCGGAACGCCCGCAGGCCGCCGATCTCCAGCACGCGGTGCGAGAGGCGCAGGCTGGCGACCAGGTCTGTGAAGGCTTCCGGGGTGAGCAGGTACTTCCGGTCCACCCGGGTCTGCAGCTCGGCAGCGGCAAGGACGTCGGGGAGGGAGCAGCCCTCGAGCACGTGCTCCGAACCGCGTACGGCGTCGAGCGCGTTCACCGGAGCGCCATCCCCTCGGTCTCGACGCGTCCGCTCCGGACGTCGTACGCCCCCTCGACGACCTGCGGCCGGACGGTGTAGCGGACGTCGACGACCGTGACATCGCGGACCAGGTCAGTCTCCGTCACGAACACCCGCGTGACGTCGGCGCCCAGCAGGCGGGCCAGGCGCTCGCGCAGCTCCGTCTCGTCGGTGATGGCGGCATCGAGCACGATGGTCTGGTGCCGGGAACCGGCGTAGATGCGCGGGTGGTCGGCGACGTACATCACGACCACGATGAGCAGGGTGGTCATGGGAGCGACCCACCAGGGGTCGGGACGCAGTCCGGCGATGAGGCCCAGTGCGAGCGAGGCGAAGTAGTAGGCCACCTCTTCCTGCGTGAGGGAGTTCGAGCGGAGCCGGATGATCGAGAGCACGCCGAAGAGACCGAGACCGAGCCCCGCCGCCACGCTGGCCGACGCGAGCACCAGGGTCACCGCCAGGACCCCGACATCGAGCGCGAGGTAGGCGATCAGCATGTCGCGACGACGATGCCGCTGGAAGTAGATGCCGTAGGCGAGGGTGCCGATGGCGAGGATGTTGGTGCCGATCACCATCAGGGTTGCTGCAGAGCTGTTCATGCAAGGGTCCTTTGCGTCCGAGTCCGACCAACATCCCGTTCTGCCATGAGTCCGCGTTAACAACAGGATGAGAGGCGCCTCATGGACGCGAGGTGACCGGGAGGTGAACGACGACGGGTCCTGCGAGACTCGTCCCCATGACGATCGCCAAGTCGCTGCTGCTCTTCGCCCTTGCGGCAGTCGCCGAGATCGGCGGGGCGTGGCTGGTGTGGCAGGGCGTGCGGGAGCACCGCGGCTGGCTGTGGATCGGGGCGGGCTTCGTGGCACTCGGCCTCTACGGCCTGGTCGCCACGCTGCAGCCGGACGCCAACTTCGGGCGGATCCTGGCGGCGTACGGCGGGGTGTTCGTGGCCGGGTCGCTGGCGTGGGGCATGGCCGTCGACGGCTTCCGCCCGGACCGCTACGACGTCGTCGGTGCGCTCGTGTGCCTCGTCGGCGTCGCCGTGATCATGTACGCCCCACGGCCCGCCTGAGCCTCAGCCTCACTCGACCGGCAGGCCGAGCCCCCGCGCGATGAGCATCCGCTGGACCTCCGAGGTGCCCTCGCCGATCTCGAGCACCTTGGCGTCGCGGTAGAACCGGACGACCGGGTACTCCTCCATGAAGCCGTAGCCGCCGAAGACCTGCGTCGCGATGCGGGTGGCGGTCACGGCCGACTCGGTGGCGTAGAGCTTGGCGACGGCGGCGGCCTGCTTGAAGGCGCCCATCGAGACCGACCTGCCCGCGTCCATCGCGTCCTTCATCGCGGCCGCCTTGTAGGTCAGCAGGCGCGAGGCATCGAGCATGACCTGGAGGTCGGAGACCTGGAAGGCGAGACCCTGCTTGCGCCCGATGGGCCCCTGAGAAGTCTGCCGCTCGCCGGCGTACTGCACCGACATGTCGAGGCAGGCCTGGATGCAGCCGACGGCGAGGGCAGCGATCGCGACGCGGCCGTCGTCGAGCGTGGCGAGGAACTGGGCGTAGCCGCGACCGCGCTCACCGAGGAGGTTGGCCTCGGGGACGCGTACGTCGCTGAAGGACAGTGGGTGGGTGTCGGAGGCGTGCCAGCCGAGCTTGTCGTACGCCTTCTCGGCGGTGAAGCCGGGCGTGCCGGAGGGGATCATGACCGTCGAGATCTCGGGGCGGCCGTCGGCGCGCTCGCCGGTGCGGGCCGTCACGGTGACCAGCGAGGTGATGGACGAGCCCGAGTTGGTGATGAACTGCTTGGAGCCGTTGACGACCCACTCGCCGTCCTCCAGCACCGCCTTCGTCTTCGTCGCCCCGGCGTCCGAGCCCGCGCCGGGCTCGGTGAGGCCGAAGCCCGCGAGCTTCTCGCCGGCGATGAGGTCGGGCAGCCAGGTCTTCTTCTGCTCGTCGGTGCCGAAGGTCAGGATCGGGTTGATGCCCAGGCCCACGGCCGCCTCGAGCGTGATGCCCATCGACTGGTCGACACGGCCGACCTCCTCGATGGCCAGGCACAGCGAGGTGAAGCCGCCGTCCTCGCCGGCCATGCCCGCGCCGCCGAACTCCTCGGGCGCGGTGAGGCCCATCAGGCCGAGCGCGCCCATCTTCTGCACGACGTCGGTCGGGAAGTGGTGCTCGCGGTCCCACTGCGCTGCGTGCGGCGCGATCTCGGCCTCCGCGAAGTCACGGACGCTGCGACGGAACTGCTCGTGCTCGGGGGACAGCTCGAAGGTCATGCAGCGCATGCTAGCGCGCGAGGTTAATGATCGCTAACCCCCTGTGGCAACGCGGCGTCGTCGTAGGCTGCCGACCCCCACAGCCGACGGAAGGATCGCCGTGGACCGCCGCACACTCCTGGTGGGAGGCACCGCACTCGTCGCCGCGGCGGCCGGAGCCGCGATCGGAGCCGTCGCCTCCGACGACGCCCCGGCTCGTCCCGCCGCGGACAGCCCGGTGACGGCGGCACCGCGGAGCGTCATCCTGCTCATCGGCGACGGCATGGACGACTCGATGATCACGGCCGCCCGCAACTACTCGGTGGGCGCCGCCGGTCGGCTCGCCCTGGACGGGCTGCCTGCCACCGGCGCGATGACGACGTACGGCCTCGCGACCGGCCCCGGGCCCGAGTACCCCGTCGTCTACGTCTCCGACTCCGCGGCGACGGCGAGCGGCTTCTCGACCGGCCACAAGACGGTCGACGGTCGCATCTCGCAGGGGCCGTCGAGCGCCCAGGACGTGCCGGGAGAGGACCACGAGACGGTCCTGGAGACCTTCGCGCGGCTCGGCAGGCGCACGGGCAACGTCTCCACCGCCGACATCACCGACGCCACGGCGGCGGCCGCGGCGGCCCACGTCAACGCCCGCTCCTGCCAGGACCCGACCACGATGGATGCGTGCCCGAGCGCACGGAAGTCGGCCGGCGGCCGGGGATCGATCGCCGAGCAGCTCGTGGACAACGAGGTCGACGTCCTGCTCGGCGGCGGCAGCGCGCGCTGGGACCGGTTGCTGGAGGACGGCTCGCAGACGCTGCTCGACTACGCCGCCTCCGCACACGGCTACCGCACCGTCGGCACGGCGGACGACCTCGACGCCGTCGACGACCTGGCTGACGGACCGGTCCTCGGGCTCTTCGCCCCCAACCACCTGACCCGCTCGTACGCCCCGCTCGTCGCGACGCGGGGCGGCGCCAGCACGCCGGACGGGAGGTGCACCCCGCAGGACCGCGGCACCGAGCCGACGCTCCGGCAGCTGACGGCCAAGGCGATCGAGCTGCTCGACAACCCCGACGGGTTCTTCCTCCAGGTCGAGGGCGCGAGCGTCGACAAGGCCGAGCACGAGCGTGACATCTGCGGCGCGATCGGCGAGCTCGAGGAGCTCGACCAGGCGGTCGAGGTCGCCCTCGCCCACCAGCGCGCCCATCCCGACACGCTCGTCATCGTCACCGGTGACCACGCCCACTCGACCCAGATCGTGACGAACGACGAAGGCGGCAGGAGGACCGCGACCGTCGTCACGGCCGACGGCGCCCCGATGACGGTCGCCTACTCCTCCGCCGAGGGCGGCGACCCCGGACGATCCAGCCACACGGGGGCGCAGGTCCGGGTGGCGGCCGTCGGCCCGCAGGCCGATCGGGTCACGGGCGTCATCGACCAGACCGACCTCTTCGCCCTCATGACCAGCGGCCTCGACACCGGCGGCGAGTGACCTCGCGGATGTGACGTACGCGATTCACCACACGACGGCCTGCGCGGCTAGAGTTAGGCGAGCCTAAGCAAAGTAAGGATGCCCTCGTGACGACCTCCCCCCGCCGCTCGGCCACGCGCGTCAGCGTGGCCCTCGCCAGCACCCTGCTCACTGCCTCGACCCTGTCGGGCTGCGGGGTCTTCGGCTCCCCCGACCTCGTCATCTACAACGCGCAGCACGAGCAGCTGCTCGACGAGCTGATCCCGCTCTTCGAGGAGGAGTCCGGGCTCGACGTCGAGCTGCGCCACGGCAAGGACCTCGAGATGGCCAACCAGATCACCGAGGAGGGCGAGGACTCGCCCGCCGACGTGTTCCTCACCGAGAACTCGCCCGCGATGACCATCGTGGACAACGCCGGGCTCTTCACCGAGCTGCCCGAGGCCGTGACCGCCACCATCCCGGACGACTACGTCCCCTCGGACCGCACCTGGACCGGTTTCCTGGCCCGCTCCACCGTCGCGATGTACAACACCGAGTCGATGACCGAGGCCGACATGCCTGCCTCGATCCTCGACTTCGCCGACCCCGAGTGGCAGGGCCGCGTGGCCTTCTCCCCCACCGGCGCCGACTTCCAGGCGATCGTGTCCGCCGTCCTCGAGCTCGAGGGCGAGGAGGCCACCCGCACCTGGCTGGAGGGCCTCGAGGCCAACGGCGTCATCGTGCAGAACAACCTCGTCGTCATGCAGTCGGTGGACTCCGGCGAGGTCGACGCCGGCATCGCATACCACTACTACTGGTACCGCGACCGCGAGGAGAACGGCACCGACTCCGACACCTCGGCGCTGCACTTCTTCGGCGACCAGGATCCGGGCGCGTTCCTCAGCATCTCCGGCGCCGGCATCCTCGCCAGCAGCGAGAAGCAGGAGGAGGCCGAGGAGTTCCTCACCTGGCTCACCGGCACCGAGGCCCAGCAGGCGATGGCCGAGTCGTACGCCCTGGAGTACCCGCTCAACCCCGACGCCAGCCTCGACCCCGCGGTCAAGCCGTTCGGCGAGCTCGAGCCGCCGCAGGTCGACGTCTCCTCGCTCAACGGCCCGCAGGTGACCGACCTGATGACCGAGGCGGGCCTGCTCTGACCGACTCCGGGCGCCGCACGCCGCCCCTGCTGCTCGCAGCAGGGGCGCTCGTGGCACTCCTGGCGCTGGTCCCGTTGGCCTACGTGGCCTCCTACGTCGTGATCATCGGTCCGGTCGACCTCTGGCAGCTCATCGCCCGACCGCGGATCGCCGAGCTGCTCCGCAACACCGTGACGCTCGCCCTCGCCTGCATGGCCGCGACGGTCGTGCTCGGGCTGGCACTCGCGGTGCTCGTCGAGCGCACCGACCTGCCCGGACGCCGGCTCTGGCACGGCCTGCTGGTGGCCCCACTGGCCGTGCCCGCCTTCGTCAACGGCTACGCCTGGGTCTCCCTCGACCGCAGCATCAACGGCTTCGGCGGCGCCTTCCTCGTCGTCACGCTGTCCTACTACCCCCTCGTCTACCTCCCCGTCGTGGCGATGCTGCGCCGCCTCGACCCCGCACTCGAGGAGTCGGCCTGGTCGCTCGGCCACTCCCGCACCCGCACCTTCCGCACCGTGGTCCTGCCGCAGCTGCGTCCCGCGCTGCTCGGCGGCGCACTGCTCGTGGGACTGCACCTGCTCGCCGAGTTCGGCGCGCTGTCGCTGCTGCGCTTCCCGACGTTCACCACCGCGATCTACGACCAGTACGGCTCGACCTTCAACGGCGCCGCCGCGACCGCGATGGCGGGCGTGCTGGTGCTGCTGTGCCTGGTGCTGCTGCTGGCCGAGCTGCGCCTGCGCGGCGACCGTCGCTACGCCCGCCTCGGCCGCGGCGCCGCCCGCAGCGCCGTCCCGCTGGACCTCGGCACCTGGCGCTGGCCGCTGGCGGCCACGGTCGGCGCGGTCGTGGTGCTCGCGATCGGCGTGCCCGCGTTCTCGCTGGTCCGCTGGCTGCTCGCCGGCACCTCGACCGAGTTCCCGCTCGGTGAGCTGACCCAGGCGCTCGTCTCGACCGTCGCCCTCGCACTGGCCGGCGCGGTCGCCACCACCCTCGCCGCGATCCCGGTGGTCTGGCTCGCGGTGCGCCACCGCGGCTGGGCCTCGACCGTCATCGAGCGCAGCACCTACGTCGCCAACGCCCTGCCCGGCATCGTCGTCGGCCTGGCCCTCGTGGTCGCCTCGCTGCGCGTGGTGCCGGTGGTCTACCAGACCGCGGGCCTGCTCGTGGCGGCGTACGCCATCCTCTTCCTGCCGCGTGCCGTGGTGACCGTGCGTGCCGGCCTGGAGCAGGCGCCGGTCGTGCTCGACGACGTCGCGCACGGCCTCGGGCTCGGCCCGCTCGCCACCGCGCGCCGCGTCACGCTGCCCCTAATCGCGCCGAGCCTGGGCGCCGGCGCCGCGCTCGTCTTCCTCGCGATCTCCACCGAGCTGACCGCCACTCTCATGCTGTCACCGATCGGCACCAGCACCCTCGCCACCGAGTTCTGGTCGGCGTCGTCGGAGCTGCGCTACGGCGCCGCCGCCCCCTACGCGCTGCTGCTGGTCCTCGTCTCGATCCCCGCGACGGTGCTGCTGATGCGCACCGACAGCCCCGCCACCGCCACCACCGTCGTCGAGGAGAGGGTCCCCGCATGAGCTCCGTGACCATCACCGGGGTCACCAGGTCGTTCGGCTCCACCCGCGCGGTCGACGACGTGACCCTCGAGGTCCCGCACGGCTCCTTCACGACCGTGCTCGGCCCCTCGGGCTGCGGCAAGACGACACTGCTCCGCCTGATCGCCGGCTTCCTCGTGCCCGAGTCCGGCACGATCGCCTTCGGCAGCACCGTCGTGGCCGGCGACGGCGTACGCCCCATGCCGCCGCAGGCGCGCCGGGTCGGCTACGTCCCCCAGGAGGGTGCGCTCTTCCCGCACCTCGACGTCGCCGCCAACATCTCCTTCGGCCTGTCCCGCGAGGAGCGCGGCACGACGGGTGAGGACCGCGTCGCGGAGATGCTCGACCTCGTCGAGCTGCCCGCCAACTTCCGTGACCGCCGCCCCGACGAGCTCTCCGGCGGCCAGCAGCAGCGCGTGGCCCTGGCCCGCTCGCTGGCACCAGCGCCGGCGGTCGTGCTGCTCGACGAGCCCTTCTCCTCCCTCGACGCCGGCCTGCGCGGCAGCACCGCGCGTGCGGTGCGCCGGGCGCTGCAGGCCACCAACACCACGGCCCTGCTGGTGACGCACGACCAGAACGAGGCGCTCTCCCTGGCCGACCAGGTCGCGGTGATGCGCGGCGGGCGCCTGGTGCAGTCGGCGCCGCCGAGCGAGGTCTACCTCTCCCCCAGCGACCCGCAGGTGGCGGAGTTCGTCGGCCGCGCGGTCGTCCTGCCCGGCACCGCCAGCGGGACGCGCGCCACGTGCGCGCTCGGCGAGGTCGTGCTGACCGCCCCGGCCGAGGGCGACGTCGCGCTGATGGTGCGTCCCGAGCAGGTCTTCGTCGACCTCGCCCACGCCGAGGGCGTGCCCGGCACGGTCGAGGAGGTCAGCTACTACGGCCACGACTGCGCCGTGCAGGTGCGCCTCGACGAGGGCACCTCGGTGCTCGCCCGGATGGCCGGCGTGCGCCACCCCGTCGCCGGCGACCCCGTCCACCTGCGCGTGACGGGGCTGGTCCGGGCCTACCGTGCCGCGGGGCTGCCGTGACCCTCACGTCCCCTTCTCCGCGGCTGCCCGCCGACACGTCCGCCCCGGTCCTCCGGCACGCCGGCTCCGGCGACGCCCCGGCCGTGGTCACCGACCACGAGGTGCTCACCCACGCCGAGCTCGCCCGTCGCGTCGCGGACCGCGCGCGGGCCTGGGGACCGGCCCGCCGCCTGGTGCTGGTCGAGGGTGCCAACGACCTGGACGCCCTGGTCGCCTACCTCGCCGCGCTCCAGCACGGCCACGTCGCGCTGGTCGTGCCCGACGGGCGCGAGGCCCAGCGTGCCGCGATGGTCGCGGCCTACGACCCCGACATCGTCTGCACCACCGGCGCGCCCGACGACGTACGCCGTGACGTCTCCACGCACGAGCTGCACCCCGAGCTGGCCCTCCTGCTGAGCACCTCGGGCACGACCGGGTCGCCGAAGCTGGTGCGGCTCTCGCGCGACAACGTGGCCAGCAATGCCGCCGCCATCGCCGACTACCTCGGCCTGCTCCCCGACGACCGCGCGATCACGGCGCTGCCGCTGCACTACTGCTACGGCCTGTCGGTGCTGCACTCCCACCTCGTCGCGGGCGCCAGCGTCGTGCTGACGTCGCTCAGCGTGGTCGACGAGTGCTTCTGGGACCTCTTCGCCCGCACCGGGGCGACCAGCTTCGCCGGCGTCCCGCACACCTTCGACCTGCTGGCCACCAGCGGCTTCGAGGACCGCGACCTCCCCCGCCTGCGCCAGGTGACCCAGGCCGGCGGACGCCTCGACCCCGACGCCGTACGCCGCTGGAGCAGGTTCGGGCGCAGCCACGGGTGGGACCTCGTCGTGATGTACGGCGCCACCGAGGCCACCGCGCGCATGGCCTGGCTGCCGCCGGACCTCGCCGAGGACCACCCGGGCGCGATCGGCGTGGCCATCCCCGGCGGCGAGCTGCGCCTCGACGAGACGGTGGACGACCGACCCGGGATCGGCGAGCTGGTCTACACCGGGCCCAACGTGATGCTGGGCTACGCCGAGACGCCCGCCGACCTCGCGCTCGGCCGGGTCACCACCGAGCTCCGCACCGGTGACCTGGCCCGCCGGGTCGACGGCCTCTTCGAGGTGGTGGGACGCCGTAACCGCTACGGCAAGGTCTTCGGCCTGCGCATCGACCTCGACGCCGTCGAGCAGACGCTGCGCGCCACCCTCGACCGCCACGCCCGGGTGGTGGCCACCGAGCGGATGGTCCACGTCTTCCTGGCCCACGGGCGCGCGAGTGCGGCGGCCCGGTCGCTCGCGACCAGCCACAGTGGCCTGCCCGCCCACGCCGTACGCGTCACCGTGCTCGCCCAGGTCCCGCTCACCAGCACGGGGAAGACCGACTACTCCGCGCTCGGCGAGCTGGCCGACCTCGCCGAGCAGTCCGCCGACGCGCCGGCCGCGGTCGCCGGGCTCGACCCCGTCCGCGCGGACTTCGTGCGCGTCCTCGGCCGTCCCGACGCCGACGGGGCGCACTCCTTCGTCGACCTCGGCGGCGACTCGCTGTCCTACGTCGAGCTCGCGACCCGGCTCGCCGACCACTTCCCCCACGGCCTGCCCCCGGGGTGGCACACCCGCCCCCTGGCCGAGCTGGAGGAGCTGGCCCTGGCCGCGACCGGGACGGACGACGAGGCCCGTCCACGCCGGTGGGCGCGCCTCGACACCACGGTCGCACTCCGCGCGCTGGCGATCGTCTTCGTCGTCGCGAGCCACGTCGACCTGGTCGGCCTCGAGGGCGGAGCGCACCTGCTGCTCGCGCTGGCCGGCTTCAACTTCGCCCGCTTCCAGCTCTCCGGAGCAGGGGGTGCGCGCGACCGGTTGCGCCACGGCCTGTCGGGCCTGGCCCAGCTCGTGGTCCCGTCGCTGATCTGGGTCGGTGGCGTCGCGCTGCTGCTCGGCACCTACGACCTGACCACCGCGCTCTTCGTGCGCGAGGTGGTCAACGGCACCGAGTGGGACGACCAGTGGCAGCTGTGGTTCCTGGAGTCGCTGGTCTGGATCACCGCCGCCGCGCTCGCGGTGTCCTGCGTGCCCCGGCTGCACCGCCTCGAGCGGCGTACGCCCTTCGGCTTCGCGCTGGGCGTGCTCGCCGTCACCGCCCTTGCGCGCTTCCTCGACGTCGGCCTGCGCGCCGGGGCCACCGAGCGCTACACGACGCTCGTGGTGGCGTTCTTCTTCGCCCTCGGCTGGGTCGCTGCTCGCGCGAGCGACACCCGTCGGCGCCTGCTCGTCACGGCGCTGGCCGCGGGCCTGACGGTCGGCTTCTTCGGCCAGCCGCACCGCGAGGTGATCGTGCTCGGCGGCTTCCTGCTCATGCTGTGGCTCCCCCACGTGTCGCTGCCGCCGGTCGTGGCCCGCGCCGCCGGCGTCCTGGCGGGCGCCAGCCTGTTCATCTACCTCACCCACTGGCAGGTCTACCCGGCCCTCGAGGACGCCGGCCACCCGTGGCTGGCCCTTGTGGCGTCGCTCACAGTCGGCATCGCCTACGCGCGCGTCGTGCGTCCGGTGCATCAGGCTGTCGGTCGCGCCATCCTCGCCTCGCGGTAGCCTGCCGAGCGGCACGCCTCCCGTCCACCGCACAGCCGACCCAGGAGTCCCCGCGTGAGCTTGAAGAAGGTCCTCATCGCCAACCGCGGCGAGATCGCCGTCCGCGTCATCCGCGCCTGCAAGGACGCCGGCATCGGCTCCGTCGCCGTCTACGCCGACCCGGACCGCGACGCGCTGTTCGTCCGCCTGGCCGACGAGGCCCACTCCCTCGGTGGCGCCACGCCCGCGGAGTCCTACCTCGACATCGCCAAGATCATCGCGATCGCCGAGAAGTCCGGCGCGGACTCGATCCACCCCGGCTACGGCTTCCTCGCCGAGAACGCCGACTTCGCCCAGGCCGTCATGGACGCCGGGCTGATCTGGATCGGCCCGCCGCCGGCCGCGATCGAGGCGCTGGGCGACAAGGCGAAGGCCAAGCACATCGCCGACCGGGCGAACGCCCCCCTGGCCCCGGGCACCAAGGACCCGGTCAAGGACGCTGACGAGGTCGTCGAGTTCGCCAAGGCCAACGGCCTCCCGGTCGCGATCAAGGCCGTCTTCGGTGGTGGCGGTCGCGGCCTCAAGGTCGCCCGCACGCTCGAGGAGATCCCCGACGCCTACGAGTCCGCCGTGCGCGAGGCCGTGACCGCCTTCGGTCGCGGCGAGTGCCTGGTGGAGAAGTTCCTCGACAAGCCGCGCCACGTCGAGACCCAGTGCCTGGCCGACCAGCACGGCAACGTCGTCGTGGTCTCCACGCGCGACTGCTCGCTCCAGCGCCGCAACCAGAAGCTGGTCGAGGAGGCGCCCGCGCCGTTCCTCACCGACGAGCAGATGACCGAGCTCTACGAGTCGTCCAAGCGGATCCTCACCGAGGCCGGCTACTACGGCGCCGGCACCTGCGAGTTCCTCGTGGCGCAGGACGGCACCATCTCCTTCCTCGAGGTCAACACCCGCCTCCAGGTCGAGCACTGCGTGTCCGAGGAGGTCACCGGCATCGACCTGGTCCGCGAGATGTTCCGCATCGCGGCGGGCGAGGAGCTCGGCTACGGCGACCCGGAGGTCCGCGGCCACTCGATCGAGTTCCGCATCAACGCCGAGGACGGCGGGCGCAACTTCATGCCCGCCCCCGGCACGCTGTCGGCCTGGTCGCCGCCCAGCGGTCCCGGCGTACGCCTCGACGGCGGCTACGAGAACGGCGAGACCATCCCGGGCTCGTTCGACTCCCTCATCGCCAAGCTGATCGTCACCGGCACCACCCGCACGCAGGCGCTGGAGCGCTCGCGCCGCGCCCTCGACGAGTTCGTCGTCGACGGCATGCCGACCGTGATCCCGTTCCACCGCGCGGTCGTGTCCGACCCGGCCTACGTCGGCGCCTCGACGCCGTCCGGCGAGGGCGAGTTCACCGTCTACACGCAGTGGATCGAGACCGAGTTCGACAACCAGATCGAGCCCTACTCCGGCGACTCCGCGGAGGCCGAGGAGGCTGGCGAGCGCCAGAAGGTCGTCGTCGAGGTCGGCGGACGCCGCCTCGAGGTCGTCCTCCCCGCCGGGCTCGGCGGGCTGTCCGCCGGCGGCCCTGCGGCCGGCGCCAAGAAGCCGAAGCGCTCGGGCAAGAAGGCCGGCGCCGCGGCATCCGGTGACGCGGTCACCTCGCCCATGCAGGGCACCATCGTCAAGGTCGCCGTCACCGACGGCCAGGAGGTCGCCGAGGGCGACGTCGTGGTCGTCATGGAGGCGATGAAGATGGAGCAGCCGCTGAAGGCCCACCGCGCCGGCACCGTCACCGGCCTCCAGGCCGAGGTCGGCGCGACCGTCACCAACGGCGCCGTGATCTGCGAGATCAAGGACTGAGCCGAGCGGACGTCATGGGAGCTGGTCGTTCGAGCGACCACTTCCCATGACGTCCTCAGCCGCCGCACAATAGATAGCAAGTACTCACTTTCTATGTAACACTGTCGGCGTGACGTCCTCCCCCCGCCGCACGCAGGCCGACCGCCGCGCCGGCACCATCACCGCCCTGCTCGACGCGACGGTGACGTGCCTGGCCGAGCGGGGGTACGCCGCCACCTCGACGGCCGCGGTCTGCGCAGAGGCCGGCGTCAGCCAGGGCGCCCTCTTCCGCCACTTCCCCACCCGGCAGGCGCTGCTCGTGGCCACCGCGGAGCACGTCGCGGCGCGCAACGTGGAGGAGTTCCGCACGACGGTCGGGTCCGACGTGGACACCGTCGACGACGTTGCGGCGGTCCTGGCACAGCTGCGCACGGTCGTCCTCTCGCCGGCCAACCAGACCTGGCGCGAGCTGCTCGTGGCCGCCCGCGCCGACGCCGAGCTGCGGACGGCTCTCCTGCCCGCCCGCGAGTCACTGCAGGCGCAGATGCTGGCCGTGGCCGCGGACCTCTGGGGCGACCGGCTGCCGGCCGGTGACCTCGCGGCGGTGCTCAGCATCGTCGTCAACATGCTCGACGGGCTGGCCTTCTCCGCCCTCGACCCCGACCCGGCGGCCGCCCCCGGCCGCACCGTCGAGCGGGCGCTGCGCCTGCTCGCCGAGATGATCGTCAGCCACTACCCGCAGGAGCAGTCGTGACCACGGACTTCACCCCCGACGTCATCGTCGTCGGCGCCGGACTGGCGGGCCTCGTCGCCACCCACGAGCTGGCACTGGCCGGCAAGCGGGTCCTGGTGCTCGACCAGGAGAACCGCCACAACCTCGGCGGGCAGGCGTGGTGGTCGCTCGGCGGGCTGCTCTTCGTCGACAGTCCCGAGCAGCGCCGGATGGGCATCAGGGACTCCCCCGAGCTCGCCTGGCAGGACTGGCAGGGCTCGGCCCAGTTCGACCGGCTCGGCGACGGCACCGACGGCCCCGGTCGCGGCGAGGACTTCTGGCCGCAGCGGTGGGCGCAGGCGTACGTCCGCTTCGCCCACGAGGAGAAGCGCGACTACATCCGCGCCCTCGGCCTGCGCTCGCTCCCCTTCGTCGGGTGGGCCGAGCGCGGCGACGGCCGCGCCAATGGCCACGGCAACTCGGTGCCCCGCTTCCACCTCACCTGGGGCACCGGCCCGGAGGTGGTGCGAATCTTCGCCGAGCCGGTCGAGCGCGCCGAGGCCGCCGGGCTCGTGCGCCTGGCGTTCCGCCACCGCGTCGACGAGCTGGTCGTCGAGGACGGTGCCGTGCTCGGCGTACGCGGTGCGTTGCTCGCCGAGGACGACGCCGAGCGAGGCGTGCGGTCGAGCCGGGACGAGGTCGGCGACTTCGAGCACCGGGCACCCGCCGTCGTCGTGACGAGCGGCGGGATCGGCCACAACCACGAGCTGATGCGTCGCAGCTGGCCGACCGATCGCGTCGGCGCCGCGCCCGAGCACCTGATCTCCGGCGTGCCTGCCCACGTCGACGGCCGCATGCAGGCGATCTCCGAGACCGCGGGCGCGACGATGGTCAACCGCGACCGGATGTGGGCCTACACCGAGGGCATCCACAACTGGGACCCCGTCTGGCCCGACCACGCCATCCGGATCCTCCCCGGCCCGTCGTCGATGTGGTTCGACGCGACCGGCAAGCGGCTCGAGGGCATGTCGGGCGTGCCCGGCGCGGACTCGATCGGTGCGATGAAGCAGATCCTCGCGACCGGCCACGACTACTCGTGGTTCGTACTGACGCAGTCGATCATCGAGAAGGAGTTCGCCCTCTCCGGCTCCGAGCAGAACCCCGACATCACCGGCAAGGACCTGAAGTTCCTCGCCAGGACGCGGCTGGCCAAGGGCGCCCCCGGCCCGGTCGAGGCCTTCAAGGAGCACGGCGTCGACTTCGTCGTGGCCGACGACCTGGACGAGCTCGTGACCGGCATGAACGAGCTCGCCCGCGGGCCGAAGCTCGACGCCGACGAGCTGCGCACCCAGGTCGAGGCGCGCGACCGCGAGATGGACAACCCGTTCGCCAAGGACGTGCAGGTGATGGCGATCCACAACGCCCGCCGCAGCCGCACGGACAAGCTGATCCGCGTCGCCAAGCCGCACAAGGTCCTCGACCCGGCCCACGGCCCGCTCATCGCGGTGCGCCTCAACATCCTGTCCCGCAAGACGCTCGGCGGTCTCGAGACCGACCTCGACGGCCAGTGCGTGGCGGCCGACGGCTCGCGCGTCCCTGGCCTGTACGCCGCGGGCGAGGTCGCCGGCTTCGGCGGCGGCGGGGTGCACGGCTACAACGCGCTCGAGGGCACCTTCCTCGGCGGCTGCATCTTCTCCGGGAGGTCGGTCGCGCGAGCGCTGGCGCGGTGAGGCTCAGCCGCAGTCGCCGCCGCCAGAACCGAAGTCGCCGCCCCCGCCCCCGAAGCCACCGATGAAGTGGCCGGCACTCCGCCCGGCACCGCCGTCCGCACCGGGGAGCGGAGAGACGACCGCGTAGGTCAGCACCGCTGCGATGGACGCCCCCACCACGCCGGCTAGCAGGACCACGCCGCCACGGACGCCGCCACCCGACTGCAGCGCGGCGAGCACGCAGGCACCCAGCACGACCGTCGCCACCACGGCGACGACGGGCCACACGCGGCGGCGGGACGACGACACGGCACTGGCGACCTGGGTACCCCTCATGGCCCGAGTGTGGCGCACGGCGGGCCGGAAAGCACTAGCCCAGCCCGACGGCCTCCACCAGCGCGTCGAGGTGGTGCTCGAAGAGGTCACCCGGCTGGGCGAACGTGTCGGCGCCGTACTGCCCGAAGACCTCGAAGCCGATGCAGCCGAAGAGCGCTGCCCAGCCGAAGAGCCCGCGGGCGATGAGCGCGTCCGGCGCGGTGATCGCCATCTGGCGCCGGATCCGCGCGAGGTCGCGGGACAACCGTCGCGGCGCAAGCGCACCGTCGTCGACCGCGACCTCGCCGGCGCGCCACGCGTCCTCCCACACCTCCACGAGCCGTCCGACGACGCGCGTGCCGGGTCCGGTGGTCTGCTCGGCCGGCGCCTCGTAGCCCGGCACCGGGCTTCCGAAGAGCAGGGCGTACGTCGCCGGCTCGGCCAGCGCCCAGGCGCGCACCGCACGGCCGATCACCCGCATCCGCTCGGCGTGGTCGGAGGCGTCGACCTTCGCGAGCGCGGCGTCCACCGCGTCGCCGAGCTCGTCGTAGCCGTCCACCACCAGGAGCGTCAGGAGCTCGTCGCGGCTCGCGACGTAGCGGTAGACCGCCGACGAGACGACGCCGAGGTCGCGGGCAACCGCGCGGAGGGACAGCGCAGCCGCCCCGTCGGTCGCGAGGTGCACGCGACCGATCCGGACGATGTCGCGCATCGTCTGCTCCCTGGCTCTGCTGCGAGGCGTCGAGGCGGCTTCGTCCATGCGCTGATCATCGCACAACAGAGAGCACTGATGGTGAACGAGAGCACCGCTCTTGTGTTTGGCAGGCCGCGGGTGCATCATGGAGATACCGAGAGCACCGCTCTCTCTTTTCCGAGGAGATTCCATGAACACCGTCCACGTCGTCACCGGTGCGGGCCCCGTCGGCACCACCGTCGCCCTCCAGCTCGCGGACGCCGGGCAGCAGGTGCGCCTGCTCACCCGCTCGGGCAGCGGACCGGACCACCCGTCGATCGAGCGGCGGAGGGTCGATGTGTCGCGCCCCGACGCCCTCGCCGGAGCCTTCGCCGGAGCGACCGCGGTGCACCACTGCATCCACGGGTCGGCGTACGACGCCCGCGTCTGGCGCGAGGAGCTCCCCCGCGCAGAGGAGGCCGTCCTCGAGGCGGCCGGCAGGATCGGTGCGGTCGTCGTCTTCCCCGAGAGCCTCTACTCCCACGGCCCGGTCGATGGTCCGATCACCGAGGAGACCCCGCGGACCGCGACCGGCGGCAAGCTCGGCGTGCGCACCGACCTGCTCGCCCGGCGCGAGGCGTCGGCGACCCCGACCGTCAGTGTCGCGGCGTCCGACTTCTACGGCCCCCTGGTGCGCAACGCCCACGCCGGCGAGCGGATGGTGCCGACGGTGCTCGTCGGGAGGACCATGCGCGTCCTGGGTAGCCTCGACCAGCCGCACTCCTTCACCTACGTCCCCGACCTCGCGGCGGCGATGGTCGAGGCCGCTCGTCGCGAGGACCTGTGGAACTCGTTCCTGCACGCCCCGACGGCCGCGCCGGTCACCCAGCGGCGCCTGGTCGAGGCGATCGCGACCGCGGGCGGCGTCACCGTGCCGCGCACGTCGGCGGTCCCGCCGTGGGTGCTGCACGCGTCGGGACTGGTGTCGCGGGAGATGCGCGAGCTGGCCGAGACGTCGTACATGTTCGCCGCACCGTTCGTCATGGACTCGACGGCCAGCGAGCAGCGCCTCGGCCTGGCACCCACCCCGATGGCCGAGGGACTGGCTGCCACGGTCGCGTGGTGGCGGGAGCAGGAGCGCGCAGCCGCCTGATCCCGCCCGCGGTACGGACGAGTAACCCAGGTCACACCCGTCACTCGATAGCGTTCGGGCCATGTTCTCCAAGGTGCTCGTCGCCAACCGTGGCGAGATCGCAGTCCGGGCCTTCCGTGCCGCGCGTGAGATCGGCGCGCGCACGGTGGCCGTCTTCCCCCACGAGGACCGCTGGTCCGAGCACCGGATGAAGGCCGAGGAGGCCTACCAGATCGGTGAGGTCGGCCACCCGGTCCGCGCCTACCTCGACCCGCAGGCGATCGTCGAGGTGGCCGTGAAGTGCGGGGCGGACGCGATCTACCCCGGCTACGGCTTCCTGTCGGAGAACCCCGCCCTCGCCGAGGCCTGCGCCGAGGCGGGCATCACGTTCATCGGCCCCAGCGCCGAGGTGCTGACCCTGACCGGCAACAAGGCCCGCGCGATCGCCGCGGCCAAGGCGGCCGGCGTCCCGGTGCTCGAGTCGGTGCCGCCGTCGACCGACGTCGACGAGCTGCTGGCCGCGGCCGAGCAGATCGAGGCGCCGCTCTTCGTCAAGGCCGTCGCCGGCGGCGGCGGGCGCGGCATGCGGCGCGTCGACGACCGGGCGGACCTCCGCGAGGCGATCGAGACCTGCATGCGCGAGGCCGAGGGCGCCTTCGGCGACCCGACGGTCTTCATCGAGCAGGCCGTGGTCGACCCGCGCCACATCGAGGTGCAGATCCTCGCGGATGGAACCAGCGGGACCGGCTCCGAGGACTCGGACGATGGAGTGATCCACCTCTACGAGCGCGACTGCTCGGTCCAGCGCCGCCACCAGAAGGTCGTGGAGATCGCACCCGCGCCCAACCTCGACCCCGAGGTCCGGAAGAACATGTGCGCCGACGCGGTGCGCTTCGCCCGCGAGATCGGCTACAAGAACGCCGGCACGGTCGAGTTCCTGCTCGACCCCAGCGGGAAGTACGTCTTCATCGAGATGAACCCCCGCATCCAGGTCGAGCACACCGTCACCGAGGAGGTCACCGCCGTCGACCTGGTGCAGTCGCAGATGCTCATCGCGGCGGGGGCGACGCTGGCCGACCTCGACCTGACCCAGGACTCCGTGCAGCCGCGCGGCTTCGCGCTCCAGTGCCGCATCACCACCGAGGACCCCGCCAACGGCTTCCGGCCCGACACCGGGAAGATCACCACCTACCGCTCCCCCGGCGGCCCCGGCGTACGCCTCGACGGCGGCACCACCTACACCGGCGCCGAGATCAGCCCGCACTTCGACTCGATGCTCGCCAAGCTCACCTGCCGCGGGCGCACCTTCGAGGCAGCGGTGCAGAAGGCACGTCGCGCGCTGCTCGAGTTCCGGATCCGTGGCGTCTCCACCAACGTCGGGTTCCTCCAGGCCGTGCTGGCCGACCCCGACTTCGCCGCCGGTGGCGTCACCACCTCCTTCATCGAGGACCACCCCTCCCTCCTCAAGGCCCAGCTCGGCCGCGACCGCGCGACGAAGCTGCTGGCCTACCTCGCCGACGTGACGGTCAACCAGCCGCACGGCGCCGCCCCGGTGACCATCGCGCCGGTCACCAAGCTCCCCGAGCTCGACCGCTCGCAGCCGGCGCCCGACGGCACCCGGCAGCTGCTGCGCGAGATCGGGCCCGAGGAGTTCGCCCGCCGCCTGCGCGCGCAGGACCGCGTGGCTGTCACCGACACCACCTTCCGCGACGCCCATCAGTCGCTGCTCGCGACACGCGTCCGCACCCGCGACCTGCTCGCGGTCGCCGACCACGTCTCCCGCACCACCCCGCAGCTGTGGTCGCTGGAGTGCTGGGGCGGGGCGACGTACGACGTCGCGCTGCGCTTCCTCTCCGAGGACCCGTGGGAGCGGCTGGCCGCGCTGCGCGAGGCGGTGCCCAACATCGGCCTCCAGATGCTGCTGCGCGGGCGCAACACCGTCGGCTACACGCCGTACCCGACCGAGGTCACCGAGGCCTTCGTCCAGGAGGCCGCCGAGACCGGGATCGACGTGTTCCGGATCTTCGACGCCCTCAACGACGTCTCCCAGATGCGCCCGGCCATCGACGCCGTGCGCGGCACCGGGACGTCCGTGGCCGAGGTCGCGCTGTGCTACACCGGCGACCTGTCCTCGCCCGGCGAGAAGCTCTACACCCTCGACTACTACCTGCGCCTCGCCGAGCAGATCGTCGACGCCGGCGCCCACGTGCTGGCGATCAAGGACATGGCCGGCCTGCTCCGTGCCCCGGCCGCACGCACGCTCGTCACCGCCCTGCGCGAGCGCTTCGACCTCCCCGTGCACCTCCACACCCACGACACCCCGGGCGGCCAGCTCGCCACCCTGCTCGCCGCGATCGACGCCGGGGTCGACGCGGTCGACGCCGCCTGCGCCGCGATGGCCGGCACCACGTCGCAGCCGGCGCTCTCCGCACTGGTCTCCGCGACCGACCACTCCGAGCGCGAGACCGGGCTGTCGCTGGCCGCGGTCAACGCGATGGAGCCCTACTGGGAGGCCACCCGTCGCGTCTACGCACCCTTCGAGTCGGGCCTGCCCGCCCCCACGGGCCGCGTCTACCGCCACGAGATCCCCGGCGGCCAGCTCTCCAACCTGCGCCAGCAGGCGATCGCGCTGGGCCTGGGCGAGAAGTTCGAGCAGGTCGAGGACATGTATGCCGCGGCCAACGACATCCTCGGCAACGTCGTGAAGGTGACCCCGTCCTCGAAGGTGGTCGGCGACCTCGCCCTGGCGCTCGTCGCCGCGGGCGCGGACCCGGCTGAGTTCGAGGCCGACCCGGCGTCGTACGACGTGCCGGACTCGGTGATCGGCTTCCTCAGCGGCGAGCTGGGCGACCCGCCCGGCGGCTGGCCGGAGCCCTTCCGCACCAAGGCGCTGGCCGGGCGCACCTGGAAGCAGCCCACGGAGACCCTGACCACCGAGCAGCAGGCCGACCTGGCCTCCGACCGACGCGAGACGCTCAACGAGCTGCTCTTCCCCGGACCCAACGCCGCCTTCCACGACTCACGGGAGACCTACGGCGACCTGTCGGCGATCTCCACCGTCGACTACCTCTACGGCCTGCGCCGCGGCGAGGAGCACCGGGTGCTGGTGCGCGAGGGACGCGAGATGCTCTTCGGCCTCGAGGCGATCAGCGAGCCCGACGAGCGCGGCTACCGCAACGTGATGGCCACCATCGACGGCCAGCTGCGTCCGGTGTCGGTGCGCGACCGCAGCGTCGCGGCCGAGGAGGTCTCGACCGAGAAGGCCGACCCGAGGACGCCGGGACACGTGGCCGCGCCCTACGACGGCGCCGTGACGGTGACGGTCGCCGAGGGCGACGAGGTGGAGGCCGGACAGACCGTGGCCACGATCGAGGCGATGAAGATGGAGGCGTCGATCACCGCTCCCGTCGCCGGGACCGTGTCGCGGCTCGCCGTGCGGACCACGCAGGCCGTCGAGGGCGGCGACCTGGTGCTGGCGATCAGCCCTCGTTGAGGACGACCACGTCGGGGTCGGGCTCGGCGTACTCGGTGACCTCCGGCTCCTCGCCGGTGATCTCGCCGAAGACCTCGACCGCCACGGCGCGCATGCCGTTCACCTTGGGGTGGAACGGTGCGGCGACACCGGGACGGAGCTGCGGACCGTTGACCCACGCGCGACCCTTGGCGCAGACGTCGTGCCCCTCCGAGACGGACTCCATGTCGACGTACGACGCCCCCGCCGCCTCCGCGCCGCGGCGCAGGGAGGCGTTGAGGACCTCGGCGACCTCGGCGACCGGCCCGAGCACGTCGGCCGCGACGCCGACCGCGCGGCAGGTGCCCTCGGTCGGCAGGATGTCGGGGTAGCCGACGACGTAGACGCTCGCACCGGGGGCGGCGTCGGTGATGCTGCGTACGGCCTTCTCGATCCGACCAGCGACCTTGCGGGCGTCGGCGGTGAGGTCGTCGACGGCACACGGCTGGCCGTTCTGGCAGCCGATGAGCGAGTCGTAGATGCGGAAGTCGTTGCCGCCCATCCCGATCGTCACGAGGTCGGTCTCGGCGGTCACGGCGTCGAGCTGCGGGCCGGTCGTGGCGCCGTTGAACATCGTCATCGTGCCGTAGAGGTCGGTCGTCGTCGCCGCCGAGCAGGTGACGTCGGTGTAGCTCTCGACGTCGAGCCAGTCGGCGAGGAAGGCGGGGTAGTTGTCGCGCGAGCGCGCGCAGCCCTCGGGGTCGTTGCGCATGGTGCCGATGAAGGGGCCGGCCGAGAACGAGTCGCCGAGCGCGACGTAGTCGATTCCGGACGTCACCTCGGGCTCGACGAGGCCGGGCAGGTCGCTCTCGCTCGCGCCACCGGCCTCGCAGGCCGTGGTCGCGAGGACGAGGGCGCCGAGCGTGGCCGCGAGCCGTCCGGTGATCCTCACTGCCGGGCCCGACCCTTCTGCCGCGGCTCGACCGCGAAGGTGAACCAGTCGGAGCTGAGGCCGAAGGCGGAACGGACGGTGTCGCCGTCGACGCGCGCGGTGCCCGTGGTGCCGACGAAGGCCATGTCGGTGATCCGGCCGCCCCAGTCGCCGTTGCCGTCGCGGGCGGTCACCTCGATGCTGGTGAGGTCGCCGATGGCGGGCCACTGCTTCTCCACCATGGTGTCGTCGAGGGTCTCGGTCCAGGTGGAGTACGTCGGGTTGGCGAGACCGTCGTAGGGGTCGGGCTGCGCGACGAGGTAGGGCATGGACCCGGCCGAGGAGAAGCCGCCGTTGCTGGCAGAGAACTGGGTGAAGGCAGGCTGGCCGTCGTAGAGGACTCCCTGGCCCCGGGTGGCCTTGATGGCTGCGGTCGCGGCCGGGTGCTCGACGTCGACGCCGCCGTAGACCTGGCACTGTGTGGTGTCGCAGAGGTCGTAGCGCTCGCCCTTGTTGGCCCGACGCTCGAAGGCGGCGTAGGTGCGGGCGGCGACCGACTGTGCGCTGACCGCGTCCGGCTCCCAGAGTGCGGGCACCTCCTGCGGGACCACGCCGCGCAGGTAGGCCTCCATGCCGAGCTTGTTGACCGTGATCCGCTTGCCTCCGCGCGGGGCCACCGACTGGAGGGTGCCGCGGTAGTCGCGGCGGGCGCCCGGCACGACGAGCGTGAGCACGCCGTCGGCCGCGGAGAGCTCGGCCTCGCCGGGGACGGTCCGCCAGGTCTTCCAGCGCCCACCCCTGGTCCACTGCACCGCGGTGTCGCTGCCCTGCGCGACCAGGCGCCACTTCCTCGCGTCCACGGCCGGGAGGCGCCAGGTCCGCTGGCGGGCGAGGCTGGTCACCTTGATCGCGCGCTCGGAGACGACCTGGACGTCACGTCCGGTGTCGGCGGTGATCCAGATGCGCAGCTTTCCGCCGATCCGGCCCCAGGTGGTGCCGGGGTAGTAGAAGCCGACGATCTGCTGCCAGGTCAGGCCCTGGCCCGCGGCACCGAGTGCGCCGTACTGCGAGAGCCCGTGGCCGTGGCCGAAGCCGTGGCCGGTGACGGTGATCGCGGTGCTGCCGGGGGTCGGCCAGGTCTCGGCCAGGCGACGCTCGTCGCCGCGCTCGGCCGAGGCCCCCGTGGCGAGCAGCGGGACCAGCAGCACGCCCGCGGCGGCAGCGAGCAGCCGACGGGCAGGTCGTGGGCGGATCGGGTCAGGCATGGCGTGGGTTCTCCCCCGAGACATCAGTGAGCAGAACCTCCGAGAATACAGGCGGAGGACGAACCCTCGCAGGGGTCCGTGCAGACCCGATCGGTGGCACAGTGGAGGGATGATGGGCCGTCGCCGACGGGAGCGGCACGAGCAGGAGCTTGCGGAGCTGGACTCGTTCCGGCTGGTGCGGCGCGCCGCGGACGAGGACGTGACTCGCTTCGGGGAGGAGCTCGTCGGCTTGCACCTCGACACCCTCGGCACCCATCTCGACGAGCAGATGCGCAACGACTACCAGCGCGCCCTCGACGACTACGAGCGTGCGAAGTCCGCCCTGGCGCGGGCGTCGTCGGCCCCGGAGGTCACCGCCGTGACCAGCACCCTCGCCGACGGCCGCTTCCACCACGCGTGCGTGCTGGCCGCGCAGGCCGGGGACGTACGCCCCGCACGGAGGCCTCCGTGCTTCTTCGACCCTGCCCACGGCCCGGCGTCGCGCGACGTCGAGTGGGCGCCGACGGGTGGGGTCGCCCGCTCGGTCCCCGTCTGCTTCCGCGACGCCGAGCGCCTCGCCGCAGGGGGGCAGCCCGAGGTCAGGCTGGTCCGTCTCGGGGACCGACGGGTCGCGTGGTTCGCCTCCGGGCCGCGCTACGCCGCCTGGGCCGGCGGGTGGTACGCCGAGCTCGTGGCCGAGGGCCGGATCGAGGCCGAGCGCCTCACCATGGCGTACGCCGGCGCGGACCTCCCCGGCCGTGCGGGCGGCCCCCAGTTGCCGATCGCGGCGGCGTGGGCCGATCCCGGGGCGTGGTCCGACGGCGGGATGATCGGCGGCCACGACTACTCCGGGTGGGGCGAGGGCGGCATCGGCGGTGGCGGCGGTGTCGACGGCGGAGGTGCGGGAGGGGACGGCGGCGGTGGGGGCGGCGGGGACGGCTGAGGCGGTCCCACCCGTGGCAGACTCCCGCCATGTTCGGGGGACGACGCCGCAGGCGCGAGGAAGAGCTGGTGGCCAAGGACCGGTGGCGCACGGCGCGCCGACTGGTGGACGAGGACGTCACCGTGCTGGGCGAGCAGCTCGCCGAGCTCCACGTCGACACCCTCGCCGACGACCTCGACCCGGTCGCCCGCGACCACTACCGCCGCGCCCTCGAGCACTACGACCAGGCCGCCCAGCTCCTGGCCGCCAGCACGAGCGCCGAGGACGTCCTCGCGGTCGAGCAGGTCGTCGCGGACGCGCGCTACCACCGCGCCGCCGTGCTCGCCGTGCGCGACGGCGAGCCGCTTCCCGAGCGACGCGAGCCCTGCTTCTTCGACCCGCGCCACGGCCCGTCCATGCAGGACGTGGAGTGGGCCCCGCCCAGCGGTGCTGCGCGCACGATCGCCGTCTGCGCCGCCGACGCCCGTCGCCTCTCGGCCGGCGAGGAGCCGCTCGTGCGGCTGGTGCGGGTCGGGGACCGCTGGGTGCCGTGGCACCTCTCCAGCGGCACCGGCGGGGCGATCGACGCGGGCGTCCAGCTCGCGCGAGGCTCGTCCCACGGCGTGCACGGCCAGCAGAACCTGGCCCAGGCCTACCTCAAGCAGACGACCGACGGAGCGAGCGGGATCCACGGCCCCTTCGGCTGACCCGCTGTCGCACCCGCCTGTGACACTGGTCGGGTGCCCGAGGGAGACAGCGTCTGGAAGCTCGCGCGCCGGCTGGACCGTCAGCTGCGCGGGCACACGGTCGTGCGCTCGGACTTCCGCACCCCGAGGCTGGCGACGCGGGACGTGTCCGGTCGCGAGGTGCTGGGCCACGAGACCCACGGCAAGCACCTGCTGACCCGGTTCTCCCCCACCGCCGGGTCACCGGCCGCGACACTCCACAGCCACCTGAGGATGGACGGCTCCTGGTCGACTCTCGCGCCGGGCAGACGACTTCCCGCGAAGCTCCAGCCCCACGTGCGACTGGTGCTGGCCCTCGACGACGACCGCACGGTGCACGGCATCCGGCTCCACGACCTCGACCTGGTCCCGACCGACCGTGAGCACGACCTCGTCGGCCACCTCGGCCCCGACCCGTTGCGTGAGGACTGGGACCCCGCCGAGGCCGTACGCCGCCTCACCGCCGACCCGCAGCGACCGCTGGTCAGCGCCCTGCTCGACCAGCGCGCGATGGCCGGGTTGGGCAATCTCTGGGCCAACGAGCTGGCCTTCCTCACCGGCGTCAGCCCCTGGACGCCGGTCGGCGACGTCGACGTCGAGCGGCTGGTCGAGCGCTCCGCGACGATGCTGCGGCACTCGGCCACCGTCGAGGGCGCCTACCAGGTGACCACGGGCTCCTCGGCCCGGGGCGACGACCACTGGGTCACCGGGCGCCAGCGCCGCGGCTGCCGGCGCTGCGGTGGACAAATCAGCGTCACCGCGGAGCTGCCGGGCGACGCCGCCAACCGTCGCACGTGGTGGTGCCCGGCGTGCCAGCCCGGACCGGGCGCCGAGGCACGGACCGGACCGGGTCTCAGACCCGGTGCAACCGTCGGGCGGCCTCGGCGATCGAGCCGCTCATCGAGGGGTAGACGGTGAAGGCCTGTGCCAGCTGGTCGGCGGTGAGGGACTCCGACACCGCGATCGACACCGGGTGGATCAGCTCGGAGGCACGCGGCCCGACGACCACTCCTCCGACGACGATGCCGGTCCCGGGGCGGCAGAAGAGCTTCACGAACCCGTCCCGCACCCCTTGCATCTTGGCCCGCGCGTTGCCGGCCAGCGGCAGCATGACGACCTCGGCGGTGATCTCGCCCGCGTCGACGGCCTGCTGCGACCAGCCGACGGTGGCGATCTCGGGCGAGGTGAAGACGTTGGACGAGACCTTCTTGAGGTCCAGCGGGGCCACCGCGTCGCCGAGGAAGTGCCACATCGCGATCCGTCCCTGCATCGCCGCGACCGAGGCGAGCATCAGCACGCCCGTGCAGTCGCCGGCGGCGTAGATCCCTCGGGCAGAGGTCCGCGAGACCCGGTCGACGGTGATGAAGCCACCCTCGTCGGTCGCCACGCCCGCCTCCTCGAGCCCGAGGTCCGCGGTGTTGGGGATCGAGCCGAGCGCCAGGATGCAGTGGCTTCCCGAGACGGTCCGGCCGTCGGTGAGCGTCACCGTGACGGTGTCGCCCTCGCGGGCCACCGACTGCATCCGCGACTGGCCGAGCACGTTCATCCCGCGTCGCGTCAGCACCTCCTCGAGGACGGCCGAGGCGTCGGCGTCCTCGCCGGGCAGGACCCGGTCGCGGCTGCTCACGAGGGTGACGTCGATGCCGAGGGACAAGTAGGCGCTCGCGAACTCCGCGCCCGTCACGCCGGAGCCGACGACGATCAGCTTCTCCGGCACCTCGGTCAGGTCGTAGACCTGCTCCCAGGTGAGGATCCGCTCGCCGTCGGGCTGCGCGCTCGGCAGCGTGCGCGGCGCCGCGCCGGTCGCGAGGATGATGGCGTCGGCCTGCAGCGTCTCGCCGCCGCCGTCGGTGGTGACCTCGACGCTCATGTCGGGACCGAGACGGCCGCGGCCGGTGAGGACGCGTACGCCGTCGCGGTCGAGGCGGGCCGCGATGTCGCTCGACTGGTCGGCAGCGAGCTGCTTCACGCGGGCGTTCACGCGGGCCAGGTCGACCGAGATCGCCGTCGCAGCGTCGCCCTGGTGGTCGTGGAAGTTGACGCCGAGCTCGGCCGCCGCGGACATGTCGGTCATCAGCTCGGAGGTCGCGATCAGCGTCTTGCTGGGCACGCAGTCGGTCAGCACGGCCGAGCCACCGACACCGTCGGTGTCCACGACGGTCACCTCGGCGCCGAGCTGGGCGGCGACGTGCGCGGCCTCGTAGCCGCCGGGGCCGCCGCCGATGATGACGATGTGGTCAGCCATCAGAAGTTGATCATGTGGCCGGCGATGCCGTGGACGGCCTCCTTGACGGCCTCACCCAGGGTCGGGTGCGCGAAGACGTTGCGGGCCACCTCGTCGGCGGTGAGGTCCCACTGCTGGGCCATGGTCAGCACCGGCAGCAGCTCGGTCACGTTGGGGCCGATCATGTGCGCGCCGATGATCTCGTTGTGCTCGGCGTCGGCGACGACCTTCACGAAGCCGATGGGCTCCCCGAGGCCCATGGCCTTGCCGTTGGCGCTGAAGGGGAAGGACGCCGTCCTCACGTCGTAGCCCTTCTCCTTGGCCTGCGCCTCGCTGTAGCCGAAGGACGCGATCTGCGGGTTGCAGTAGGTCGCGCGCGGGACGAAGTCGAAGGCGACCGGCATGGTCTCGGCGCCGTTGATGGTCTCGGCGGCCACGACGCCCATCGCCTCCGCGACGTGGGCGAGCATCATCTTGCCGGTGCAGTCGCCGATGGCGTAGACGTTGTCGACGTTGGTGCGGCCGAAGTCGTCGATCTCGATCGCGCCGCGCTCGGAGACGCTGACACCGGTGTTCTCGAGGCCGTAGCCCTCCACCCGCGGAGCGAAGCCGAAGGCGGCGAGGAACTTGCCGGCCTCGAGCACCTGCTCGTCGCCGCCGGCTGCGGGGGCGACGGTGACCTTGACCCCGGAGCCGGTGTCCTCGACGTTCTTCACCGCGGTGGAGGTCAGCACCTTCACGCCGAGCTTCTTGTAGTGCTTGGCGAGCTCCTTGGAGATGTCCGCGTCCTCGGTGGGCACCATCCGGTCGAGGAACTCCACGATCGTGACGTCGACGCCGAAGTTGGCCATCACGTAGGCGAACTCGACGCCGATGGCGCCGGACCCTCCGATGATGATCGACTCGGGGAGCTGGTCGGTGAGGATCTGCTCCTCGTAGGTGACGACGTTCTCGCTGAGCTCGACGCCGGGGACCAGCCGCACGGTCGCGCCGGCGGCGATGATGAGGTTGTCGAAGGTGTAGCCGGTGGTCTGGCCGTCCTTGTCCTTCACGTCGATCCCGGTCGGGCCGGTGAGCGTGCCCCAGCCGTCGATCTCGGTGATCTTGTTCTTCTTCATGAGGAAGTGGACGCCCTTGACGATGCCGGCGCTCACGTCGCGGCTGCGCTTGTGCGTGGGGCCGAAGGCCATCGTGGCGTCGCCCTCGATGCCGAACTTCGCCTTCTCGTGCTGGAGCGTGTGGGCGAGCTCGGCGTTCTTCAGCAGGGCCTTGGAGGGGATGCAGCCGACGTTGAGGCAGACACCTCCCCAGTACTTCTCCTCCACCACGGCCACCTTCTGGCCGAGCTGGGCTGCGCGGATCGCGGCGACGTAGCCACCGGGGCCGGCGCCGAGGACGAGGGTGTCGAAGTGGGTGTCGGTCACGCCCCCAGCCTAGTGTTCCCGTCCGCAGAGGGACCACCCGCCCGAGGCTTGTCCTGAGGAGCGCGCCCCGGCGCGCGTCACCAAGGGTCCGGGCTCGGTACCCTGTGGCCCGTGACGCTCTACGCCGCCTACGGGACGAACCTCGATCCCGCCCGGATGGGCGAGCGCTGCCCCCACTCGATCCTCCACTCCACGGGCTGGCTGGCGGGCTGGCGGCTCACCTTCGGCGGCGAGGAGCACGGCTGGGACGGCGCGCTGTCGACGATCGTGCAGGACCCTTTCGAGCAGGTCTTCGTCGCGGTCTACGACGTCACGCTCGAGGACGAGCGCGCCCTCGACGGCTGGGAGGCCGCCGACACCGGGCTCTACCGCAAGACCAAGGTGCGGGTGCAGACGCTGACCGGACCGCTGGTCGTGTGGGCCTACGTCCTCGACGCCTACGAGGGCGGCCTGCCGTCGGCGTCCTACCTCGGGGTGCTGGCCGACGCCGCCGACGCCGCAGGTGCGCCGGAGGACTACGTCGCGGCGCTGCGCCGACGCGCCTGCCGCTCGACCGGGCTGTAGATTCCGGACGCCGGATCGCTGGCCCTAGAGTGCGGCCCATGAGCGACCAGAACCCGTACGACGCCGCCACTGCCGCCGCCGCGAGGCTCGCCGAGCTGACCGGTGTCGAGCGTCACGACATCGCCCTCGTGCTGGGCTCGGGCTGGCTGCCGGCCGTCGACGCCCTCGGCGAGGCCACCGCCGAGATCGACACCACCGACCTGCCGGGCTTCAGCGCCGCGGCCGTCGCGGGCCACAGCGGCAAGATCCGCTCCATCCGCTGCACTGACTCCGAGGGTGGCGAGCGCAACCTCCTGGTCTTCCTCTCGCGCACCCACTTCTACGAGGGCAAGGGCGTCGCCGCGGTCGTCCACCCGATCCGTACGGCGGCAGCGGCCGGCTGCTCGGCCATCGTGCTGACCAACGGGTGCGGCGGGCTCAAGCAGGGCTGGCAGCCGGGCCAGCCGGTGCTGATCTCCGACCACATCAACCTCACCGGGACCAGCCCGATCGTCGGCGCCAACTTCGTCGACCTCACCGACCTCTACAGCCCGCGCCTGCGCGCGATGTGCCGCGAGATCGACCCGAGCCTCGACGAGGGCGTCTACGTCCAGTTCCCCGGGCCGCACTACGAGACCCCGGCCGAGGTCCGGATGGCCGGTGTCCTCGGTGGGCAGCTGGTCGGCATGAGCACCACGCTCGAGGCGATCGCGGCCCGCGAGGCCGGCATGGAGATCCTCGGCATCAGCCTGGTCACCAACCTCGCCGCGGGGCTGAGCGGCGAGCCGCTCAACCACGAGGAGGTCCTCGAGGCGGGCAAGGCGGCCGCGAGCCGGATGGGCGGCCTGCTCAGCCAGGTCGTCTCGAAGATCTGAGCGGGGTGCTGGTCTGATGCGGGTGCTGGTCGCCGGAGCGGCAGGGAGCCTGGGCCGGGTCGTCACGGTCGGGCTGGTTGAGCTCGGCCACGACGTCGTCGGCCTCGACCTCGTGCCGGGCCCCGAGGGCTCGCCGTTCGCCTGGCACGAGGCCGACTGCGCCGACGCCGACGCCGTGGCCGCGGTCTTCGCCGCGGAACGGATCGACGCGGTCGTGCACCTCGCCGGCGCGCCCGAGGAGCTCTCGCTGCCCGACGAGCTGACCTCCCACGTCGTCACCACCGCGGCCCTGCTCGACGCGATGGTGGCCCACGACGTGACACGCATCGTCTACGCCTCCTCCAACCACGCGGTGGGGCGCACTCCCCGCGCGGACGGCGAGCTGACCGAGCAGGCACTCCCCCGCCCCGACACCTACTACGGCGTCGCCAAGGTGGCGGCCGAGGCGCTGCTGCGCCTCTTCGCCGACCGCCACGGGATCGACGCCGTCGTGTGCCGGATCGGCTCCTTCCTCGAGGAGCCGACCAGCCTGCGCGGGCTCTCGACGTGGCTCTCCCACGCCGACGGCGTACGCATGGTCGAGGCCGGGCTCACCGCGCCCGCGCCCGGCTGGGCCGTGCTCCACGGCATCAGCGCCAACACCCGGGCCTGGTGGGACCTCGAGCCGGGCCGGCGGCTGGGCTACGAGCCGCAGGACGACGCCGAGGTCTTCGCCGACCGGATCGAGCCCGGTCCCGACGACGCGGCCGAGGCGGAGTTCGTCGGCGGCCCGTTCGCCACGGCTCAGTTCCACCGACCCGCGCTCGGCTGAACGACTCACGTCCCGGGTCGACGCGGCGTGTAGAGGGCGACGCCGGATATCGCGCCCAGCACGTTGTCGAACAGGTCGATGGTCAGCCCGCACGCGTCCGACGAGCTCTCGCCTCCCGCCGTCAGGACGACCCGCGTGGACGGGAGGACGGCGCCGGCCGGCGTGGCTCGGGGGTGCCCGCAGGTCGTCGGTGGTGGCACGCCGTAGGAGATGGAGACCACTGGCTGTCCGAGGGGGTTGGCGGCCGGGCGCGATGCGTAGGCCAGGACGGGGTCGCGCACCACCGACTGCCACCCGGGCGCGGCCACCGGCTCCGCCCCTCCCACCACGGTGACCTCCTCCCCGTCGACGAACAGCCGCACCCCCGGCGCGAAGCCCGGGCGCGCCGTCCCTGACACGAGGAACCGGAGGAAGGTCCAGGCACGCTCACGCGCGGCCGCGTCGTCGGGGCACCTCCACTCCGGGGTCGACGTCGCGATCAGCGTCACCACGTCGTCCACACCGACCGCCGATCCCGGGAGTGGATCGGAGCCCAGCACCTGTCCGGCGGGGTTGCACTGGGGCACATCCACCACGCGCGACGCGATGTCGTCGCGCTCGAGGGCGCGGGTGGCCTCGGTGGTCGTCAGCCCGAAGAGCGAGGGCATCACCGGGGCAGGATCGTTGCGGGCGACGTAGGCGACCGGCACAGCCAGGACGATGGCGGCCAGGACCAGGAGCACGACGAGCGTCGTCGTCCTGGTGCCCGTCCCACCGCGGAGGATCGCGTCCCGCAGCGCCGGTACGACGACGTCGTCGGGATCCTCCGCGCGACGGATCCTTCGTCGCTGCTCCGCGATGACCCGATCGACCACGAGACCAGCGTCATCGGCAGGCAGGCCCAGCTCGACGGCGCGCTCGACCAGCCGGGTGCGTCGTGCGGCTCGGTACTCCTCGACGTCCATCGGTGGGCTCTCCGACCTTCAGGACCCCAGTCTCGCCGATCTCGCGTGGGCGAGCCACCCGCTGGCGAGCCCGATCAGTGCCATCCCGACGACTCCGGTGGGCGCGAAGATGTGGTCGACGTGCACCAGCCACGCTCCTGGCACCAGGAGCAGGCCCGGCAGGGCGGACGAGCCGAGGCGCCGCAGGGCGTCGATGGCCACGGCCACCGCACATGCGACCAGCGCCCACGAGCCCACCTCACCGAGGCGCCCGCCGATGGCGAAGAGGTAGCGCACCTCGTCGGGCCGGGCGACACCCTCGCCCAGCCGCCAGGTCACGTAGCCCGCGCTGATTCCGCTGATGACGTCGAGCGCCGTGTACGCCGTGGCGTACACGAAGGCACTGACGCGCACCAGCCAGGCCACGGGGTCCCGTCGTCCGCGCACCAGCCAGGCCAGCGCCAGGCCGACCAGCGGGAACACGAACAGGCCGGCGACGTGGAGCAGGGTCCACAGAGGCGCCGTGGCCCAGGACAGGGAGTGGGGGTGGAACAGCCCGGCAGCGGCGAGCACGAGGCCTGGGCCCGCCACCGCGGCCGCGCCGGCCAGCTCCCGTCGGGATGTGCTCATGTCCCGAAACTAGCCATGCCGGCACACGTCAGGAGCCTCCTTGACTTCGAGCGCACTCCAGGGCGGACACTGGTCGGGTGACCAGCCTGAGCATCGCCGAGGCGGCCGAGTGGACCGGGCTCACCGCCCACACCCTGCGCTACTACGAGCGCGACGGCCTGCTCCTCCACTCGGTCGAGCGCGCCCCGTCGGGGCACCGCCGCTACACCGACGAGGACCTGCGTTGGATCCAGATGGTCACCCGCCTGCGCGCCACGGGCATGCCGATCCGCGACGTGCGGCGCTACGCAGCGCTGGTGCGCGAGGGCGACGGCAACGAGGCCGAGCGCCTGGGCCTGCTGCTCGCGCACCGCGAGCTGGTCGAGCGTCAGCTGGCCGAGGTCTCCTCCCACCTGCGGGCCATCGACCACAAGGTCGCCCTCTACGCGAACCTGGTGACCCCCGGTTCCTGAGCCCCTTGACTTGGAGCGCGCTCCAAGGAGCACGGTGGGAGCCATGACCACACCAGACATCGGACAGCGCACCCTCGGCACCGCCTCCCCGCTCACCGTCAGCACGCTCGGCCTGGGCTGCATGGGGATGTCGGAGTTCTACGGCACGACCGACGAGCAGACCGGGATCGACACCATCCGCCGCGCCCTCGACCTGGGCGTCACCTTCCTCGACACCGCTGACATGTACGGCCCGTTCACCAACGAGCAGCTGGTCGGGCGCGCGATCGCCGGGCGCCGTGACGAGGTGCAGCTGGCCACCAAGTTCGGCAACGAGCGCAACCCCGACGGCAGCTGGGTCGGGATCAACGGCACCCCCGAGTACGTCGCCCGGGCGTGCGACGCCTCGCTGCAGCGACTCGGCGTGGACCACATCGACCTCTACTACCAGCACCGCGTCGATCGCACCGTCCCGATCGAGGAGACCGTCGGCGCGATGGCCGGGCTCGTCGAGGCCGGCAAGGTCAGGCACCTCGGCCTGTCCGAGGCCGGCGCCGACACGATCCGGCGCGCACACGCGGTGCACCCGATCACCGCGCTGCAGAGCGAGTACTCCCTCTTCACCCGCGACCTCGAGGACGAGATCCTCGCCGTCGTCCGCGAGCTCGGCATCGGCCTGGTCCCCTACTCCCCGCTCGGCCGGGGCATCCTCACCGGCGCGATCAGCACCGGCTCGCTCGAGGACGGCGACTTCCGCGCCTCCAACCCCCGCTTCCAGGGCGACGCCCTCGACGCCAACCTCGCGCTGGTGGAGCAGGTGCGCGGGATCGCGGCTGCCAAGGGCTGCACGCCCGGCCAGCTCGCGCTCGCCTGGGTCCTCGCCCAGGGCGACGACGTTGTGCCGATCCCCGGCACCAAACGCGTGCGCTACCTCGAGGAGAACGTCGGTGCCGCCGACGTCGAGCTCACCGCCGACGACCTCGCCGCCCTCGAGGAGGCCGTCCCGCGCGACGCGGTCGTCGGCCAGCGCTACCCCGACATGTCCAGCATCGACGCCTGACTCGACGCGGGCGGCTCCGCGGGGGTCAGGTGGCGGCGATGCCGACCCGGCCCTCGCGGAAGGCGTCGACGAACAGCGCGTGGTCCTTCCGCACCCGCTCGGCGTAGGCGATGCCCCAGTCGCCCAGCCAGGCGACATAGTCGTTGCGGCGGCCCTCGAGGGACGTCGCAATGGCCTTCTCGACCTGGAAGTCGATGAGGTCCTGGTCGCTGTCCTCGTCGGAGGCGCAGTGGATCTTCGCCGTCGCCCGGCCGAGCAGCTCCACGACGGCACGCATGTCGGCGGGCTCGTTGATCTCCCCCCAGTCGAGGTCGACCTCGTAGGGCGAGATCTCGGAGACGACGTAGCCGACGCCACCGATCTGCGTGTGCCCCAGCAGCGGGTCGGTGTGCACCTGCAGCGCTCGCTGGCTGACCGAGGTGCGGTGCCCCTCGTGGTCGAAGTAGGCGTCGACGTCGGTGGTGTCGACGAAGCGGCTCACCGCGGGGATGTTGGCCTGCTTCATGCTGAGCACGACGTCGTTGTCGAGGGCCTGGCTGTAGCCCTCGAGCAGCACGTTGTACGCCGGCAGCCCGGCGCTGCCGATGCCGAAGCCGGACTTGCCGACGACGTCGCGCAGCTCGTAGAAGAGGTCGCGGTCGAAGCGCTTGGACTGCGGGATGGTGTCGAGGTAGGCCCGGAAGGCGGCCACCACCTCGGTGCGCTCGTCGCGGGAGAGCCGACGTGTGGACGCGTCGTCGGCGAACTTCCGGGTGCCCTTCTCCATCACGGTCACGCCGTCGAGCAGGTCGGCACGTCGCATCGCGCGCGCCTCCTCCAGGGCGATGAGCACCGGGCCGTGGGCGGTGTCGAGGGTGATCTCGAAGTCGTCGTCGGAGTCGGAGGCGACGTAGTGGTTGACCTGTGCGAGGTAGGAGCGGGCGTAGCGGCCGATGAGCTTGCGGATCGCGTCCTCGGGGAGCGCCTTCTGCCAGGCGACCAGCGCCAGGCTGGCGGCGAAGCGCTGCAGGTCCCACGTGAAGCGACCGAGGTAGGCCTCGTCGAAGTCGTTGATGTCGAAGACCAGCCGGCCGTCGGAGTTGAGGTAGGTGCCGAAGTTCTCGACGTGCAGGTCGCCGTGGATCCAGATCCGCTCGGCGCCGTGGCGCGACCACTCGTCGGTCTCGGTCGTGACGTCGTTGTAGAACAGGCAGGCCGTGCCGCGGTAGAACGCGTGCGGGTCGCGGGCCATCTTGCGGTACTTGGCCCGGAAGGCGGCCGGATCGGCCCGCATCAGCGGCGCGAAGGCGTCGCGGAGCACGTCGATGATCACGGCGGTGCGGTCGGTGGCGGCCATGGGGGCACTCTAGGGGCCGTCCACCACCAGCCGGGGTCCTACGACCGGGGTGTGCGGGGCGGCTAGGTTTGCGCCATGGCAACCACACAACTCGGCGACAACACCGTCAACACCGTGGGCGAGCTCCCCGCGGTCGGCTCGCAGGCACCTGGCTGGGACCTGGTGGGACTGAAGTTCCAGCCCGTCACCGACGCCGACGCGGCCGGCACGCGCGTCGTGCTCAACATCTTCCCCAGCATCGACACCGGTGTGTGCCAGGCGAGCGTGCGCAAGTTCAACGAGCTCGCTGCCGGCCTCGACAACACCACGGTCCTCAACGTCTCGGTCGACCTCCCGCTGGCCCAGGCCCGCTTCTGCGGCGCCGAGGGCATCGAGGCCGTCGAGGTCGGGTCGGCCTTCCGCTCGAGCTTCGGCAAGGACTACGGCGTGGCCATGGCCGACGGCGGCTGGAAGGGCATGCTCGCCCGCGCGGTCGTCGTGCTGGACACCGACCGCACGGTGCTGCACGCGCAGCTGACCGACGCGATCGGTCAGGAGCCCGACTACGACGCCGCGGTCGCTGCCCTGTCCTGACCCACCGCACACACCCGCTGGATGGCCTCGCGCCGGGACGTCATCTCGACGTCACTGGCGCGAGGCCAGCCAGTCGTGCTCGACCTTCGGGAGCACCTGCGCGTCGAGGAACACCACGGCCAGGTCCTTGTCGCCCATCGCGGCCCGGAACAGCATCGGCACCGTCAGGCCGTGCCCGGGCCGGTGCACCACCTCGATCGGGTCGTCGACCTCGATCACGCCCGCCTCGCGGACCGCGAGGTAGGCACCCGTGCGCCCCAGGTCGGCGAACCGCTTGACCCACCGCGGCTCGCCCATGTGCCGGGCGAAGGTCGCACACGGCACCCGAGGTCCGCACACCTCCAGCAGCGAGGTCCCCACCCGCCACTGCTCCCCCACCTCGGCGGCGTCGACGTCGAGGCCCGACGTGGTGAGGTTCTCCCCGAACATCCCGTTGCCGAGCTCGCGCCCGAGGTCGCGGCCCCACCGGTCGAGCTCCTCGCGCGCCACGGCGTACACCGCCTGGGTGTCGCCGCCGTGGTGCTTGCGGCTGTAGATCGCGTCGCCGACCACGCCGCTGCCGAGCCCTCCTCGCTTCGGGCCGGGGTCGCGCACCTCGATCCGGGCGACCGGGTGCTTGCGGATGCCGCTCGGGCGCCGCAGCCCCTCCACGGGCGCCAGGGGGCCGGAGCTGACGGACAGGACGGTCGCGATCACGGCGCCACGGTAGCCCGGCGCGGACGGCTCCGTTCACGCTCGGCCGGACGTGCCCGACTGCGCGTTCGACGATGTCGCACGCTGCCGGTGGCGATGTGAGGCTCGTCACTTCATCGTTCTGGGATCGGGTCGCGGTCAGCGCGGCCCCCTCACCAGAAGGGAGAAGCAGACGTGCTGACCGACATCTTTCTACCCGAGGTCCTCGGGACCGCCACCCTGCTGCTGCTCGGCTGCGGCGTGGTGGCCAACGCGGTGCTGCCCCGCACGAACGGCAACGGCGGCGGTTTCCTGATGATCAACTTCGGCTGGGGCATCGCCGTCTTCGCCGGCGTCTTCGTGGCCTTCGGGTCCGGAGCCCACCTCAACCCCGCCGTCACCCTCGGCCTGGTCGCGTCGGGTGCCGACCTCTCGCTCGCCGAGGTCCTGGTCTACATCGCCGGCCAGATGCTCGGCGCCTTCCTCGGCGCCGTCCTCGCGTGGGTGGCCTACAAGGAGCACTTCGCCGACGCCGACGCACAGCCCGACGACAAGCTCGCGGTCTTCAGCACCATGCCCGCCATCCGCAAGCCGGTCTGGAACGTCGTGACGGAGGTGGTGGGCACCTTCGTGCTGGTCTTCGTCATCATCTCGTTCGGCAAAACCCCCAGCGAGCTCGGCCCGCTGGCCGTGGCCCTGCTCGTCGTGGGCATCGGCGCCAGCCTCGGTGGTCCCACCGGCTACGCCATCAACCCCGCCCGCGACCTCGGCCCGCGGATCGCGCACGCAGTGCTGCCCATCCCGAACAAGGGATCCAGCGGCTGGTGGTACGCGTGGGTCCCCGTCACGGGCCCGGTCATCGGAGGTGTCCTCGGCGGCCTCGTCGCCGGTGCCGTCGGCTACGCCTGACCCACACGTCCCTGACCCACACGTTCCTGTCCCGTCCCGACCCTGTCCCGACCCGACCCCTCATCCACTAGGAGCTCCCATGGCAGACAACACCTACATCCTGGCGATCGACCAGGGCACCACGTCCACCCGCGCGATGATCTTCGACGCGCGTGCCAACGTCGTCGCCGTCGACCAGGTCGAGCACGAGCAGATCTTCCCGCGTGCCGGCTGGGTCGAGCACGACGGCATCGAGATCTGGGACAACACCCGCAAGGTCATCGGCGGCGCGCTGTCCCGGGCCAACCTCAACAGCGGCAACATCGCCGCGGTCGGCATCACGAACCAGCGCGAGACCGCGATCGTGTGGGACCGGAGGACCGGCAAGCCGGTCTACAACGCCATCGTCTGGCAGGACACGCGCACCCAGAAGATCGTCGACGAGCTGGCCGCCGACGGCGGGGTCGAGCGCTACAAGAAGACGTGCGGCCTGCCACTGGCGACGTACTTCTCCGGCCCGAAGGTCCGCTGGATCCTCGACAACGTCGAGGGCGCGCGCGAGAAGGCGGAGGCCGGCGACCTGCTGTTCGGCAACACGGACACGTGGGTCCTGTGGAACCTCACCGGAGGCGCGGAGAACGACGGCGTGCACGTCACCGACGTGACCAACGCCAGCCGCACGATGCTGATGGACCTCTCGACCCTGTCGTGGGACGAGTCGATCGCCTCCGACATGGGCATCCCCCTGTCGATGCTGCCGGAGATCCGGTCCTCCTCCGAGGTCTACGGCGAGTGCCGTCCGGGCGTGCTGAAGGGCACGCCGGTCGCCGGCATCCTCGGTGACCAGCAGGCCGCGACCTTCGGCCAGGCGTGCCTGGAGAAGGGCATGGCCAAGAACACCTACGGCACCGGCAACTTCATGCTCCTCAACACCGGCACCGAGCAGGTGCCGAGCGAGAACGGCCTGCTCACCACCGTCTGCTACAAGATCGGGGACCAGGAGACGGTGTACGCCCTGGAGGGCTCGATCGCCGTGACCGGGTCGCTGGTCCAGTGGATCCGCGACAACCTCGGGATGATCACCAGCGCGCCCGAGATCGAGGAGCTGGCCATGAGCGTGGAGGACAACGGCGGCGCCTACTTCGTGCCGGCCTTCTCGGGCCTGTTCGCCCCGCACTGGCGCCCCGACGCGCGCGGCGGCCTCGTCGGGCTCACCCGCTTCGTCAACAAGGGCCACATCGCCCGCGCGGTGCTGGAGGCCACCGCCTTCCAGACCCGCGAGGTGCTCGACGCCATGGATGCCGACTCCGGCGTCCCGCTGACCGAGCTCAAGGTCGACGGCGGGATGGTGGTCAACGAGACGTTGATGCAGTTCCAGGCCGACATCCTCGGCGTGGACGTCGTACGCCCCAAGGTGGCCGAGACGACGGCGCTCGGTGCCGCCTACGCCGCCGGTCTCGCGATCGGCTACTGGGACAGCACCGACGACATCACCGCCAACTGGGGCGAGGACAAGCGCTGGACGCCGCAGATGGACGACGCCGAGCGTGAGCGCCTCTACCGCAACTGGAAGAAGGCCGTCACGAAGACGCTCGACTGGGTCGACGACGACGTGGAGTGAGACAGACCACCCGAGGTGCATCCGCGGAGGCCCCGCCACCAGAGAACAGAGAATCAGACAAGGAGCAGCAGTGACCACGACACGACCACTGGACACGGACTACCGGGCGCGATCCTGGGACGAGCTCGACGGGGGCCGCTTCGACATGGTCGTCGTGGGCGGCGGCGTCACGGGCGCGGGCATCGCCCTCGACGCCGCCACCCGCGGGCTCCGGGTGGCCCTGGTCGAGCAGGCCGACCTCGCGAGCGGCACCTCCTCGCGCTCGTCGAAGCTCTTCCACGGCGGCCTGCGTTACCTCGAGCAGCTGAACTTCACCCTGGTGCGCGAGGCGCTGCGCGAGCGGGAGCTGATGCTGACACGGATCGCACCCCATTTGGTGAAGCCGGTGGCGTTCCTCTACCCGCTCAAGCACCGGTGGTGGGAACGGCCCTACGTCACGGCCGGGCTGACCCTCTACGACCAGATGGGCGGCGCGCGCTCGGTGCCCCGGCACTCCCAGCTCTCCCGGCGGGCCGCGCTGCGCCTGGCGCCCGGGCTGGACCGTGACGCCCTCGTCGGTGCGCTGCGCTACTACGACGCCCAGGCCGACGACGCGCGCCACACGATGATGCTGGCCCGCACGGCCGCCGCCTACGGCGCGACGGTGATGACGTCCGTGCGGGCCACGGGCTTCGAGCAGGTCGGCGAACGGGTCGTCGGGGTGCACCTGGAGGACCTCGAGACACAGGCCACCTGCTCCGTGCGCTCCGCCGTGGTGGTGAACGCGACGGGCGTGTGGACCGACTCGGTGCAGGCGATGTCCGGGGCCGGCGGCCGGTTCCGGGTCCGTGCGTCCAAGGGCGTGCACCTCGTGGTGCCGCGGCACCGGATCCCGTCCGAGACCGGACTCATCCTGCGCACCGAGAAGTCCGTGCTCTTCGTGATCCCCTGGGGCACGCACTGGATCGTCGGCACCACCGACACCGACTGGGAGCTCGACCTCGCGCACCCGGCGGCGAGCCGGGCCGACATCGACTACATCCTCGACCGCGTCAACGCGGTGCTCGCCTCTCCCCTGACCCACGACGACATCGAGGGGGTGTACGCCGGTCTCCGGCCGCTCCTCTCGGGCGAGAGCGACTCGACCTCACGCCTCTCGCGCGAGCACGCGGTCGCCCGCTCCCAGCCCGGACTGGTCTCGGTCGCGGGCGGGAAGTACACCACCTACCGCGTCATGGCGGCCGACGCCGTCGACCTGGCGCGGGCCGACCTGCCCGGCACGGTCCCCGACAGCGTCACCGCCGACATCCCGCTCCTGGGAGCGGAGGGCTACGCCGCGCTGGTCCACCAGGTCCCGCAGCTGGCGGCACGCAGCGGACTCGCCGAGTGGCGCGTACGCCGCCTGCTCGACCGCTACGGCTCGCTGGTGCACGAGCTCTTCGCCGTCGCCGACGCCCGTCCGGACCGGTGGGAGCCGCTCACCGGCGCCCCGGAGTACCTCCGCGCCGAGATCACCTACGCGGTGACCCACGAGGGAGCCCTGCACCTCGACGACGTGCTGACCCGCCGGACCCGGATCTCCATCGAGACCCCGGACCGGGGCATCGAGTGCTCGCCGGAGGCTGCGGCGCTGATGGGTGAGGAGCTGGGCTGGGACACCGAGCGCACCCGCGACGAGGTGTCGGCGTACGCCGCGCGGGTCGCCGCCGAGCGCGAGTCGCAGCGTGCCGTCCAGGACCTGGACGCCAACGCCGAGCGGCTCGCCGCGCCGGACATCCGGACGAGGTCCGTGGGACGAGCGCTGTCATGACCGTCCCCGCGCGCCGACCTGCCCCGGAGGTGTGAGTCGTGCCCGGGAACGTCCAGGCGGTGGAGCGGGCCGCAGCGCTGCTCACCCTGGTGGCGTCCGCCAGCAGGCCCCTCGGCCTCGCCGACATCGCCGCCGCCGTCGACCTCCCGAAGAGCACCGTCCACGGCCTGCTCACGACGCTGAGGTCCATCGGCTGGGTGGAGCAGGACCGACCCACCGGCGCCTACCGGGTGGCCCGCCCGCTGGCTGGGCTCGGCCAGGCCCTCGACGCCGCCGACCTCCGCAGCGCCGCCACCCCGTGGATGGACGTGCTGGCCGGTCGGACCGGGCTCGAGGTGCACCTGGTCTGGCTGGAAGGGCCGAGCGCCGTGGTCGTGCAGCACGTCTACCGCCCCGACAACAGTCCGCAGCAGCTGCGGGTCGGCGAGGAGATGCCGCTGCACGCCACCGCCAGCGGCAAGGTCCTCCTCGCCCACCAGGAGCGTGGGCTGCTCGACCGGGAGCCGCGACCCGAGCGGTTCACCCGCCACACCCTCGTGGAGGAGGACGAGATCGAGGCGGAGCTCGAGCAGGCCCGGGCCGACGGCTACGCCGTCGAGGTCGGCGAGTACTACCCCGACGTGTCAGCCGTCGCCGTCCCGGTGCGCGACTCCTTCGGCGACGCGGTCGCCGCGTTGGCGGTGCTGGGCCCGCGCGCCGAGGTGCCCTCGGGCAACGACCGTCCTGCGGTGGCCACCCCTCTCGTCCGGGCCGCGGGCTCCATCTCGCGCGCGCTGTGGGTCACGGCATGAGCGGGACCCGCCTCGTCGCGGCCGTCGACCAGGGCACCGGCTCGACCCGCTGCCTCCTCTTCGACGAGGCGGGCCAGCTCGTGAGCATGGCCCAGCGCGAGCACGCCCAGCACCACCCTCGCCCGGGCTGGTCGGAGCACGACGCCGACGAGATCTGGTCCAACGTGCGCCGCGTCGTGCCCGAGGCCCTCGCGGATGCCGGTGCCACCCCGTCCGACGTCGTCGCGCTGGGGATCGCCAACCAGCGCGAGTCGTGCCTGGTCTGGGACCGGCGCACCGGCAGGCCGCTGTCACCGGTCATCACGTGGGAGGACACCCGCGCGACGGTCGTGGTCGACCAGGTCGTCGCGGCCGGCCACCACGACGAGGTCCTCCGCGCGACGGGCATCCCACCGTCGACCTACTTCGCGGCATCGCGCCTGCGCTGGCTGCTGGACACCGTCCCGGACCTCGAGCGGCGCGCGGCACGCGGAGAGGTCGCCTTCGGGACGATGGAGACCTGGTTGATCTGGAACCTCGCTGACGTGCACGTCACCGACGTCACCAACGCCAGCCGCACCAACCTGATGAACATCGAGGACCTGGCGTGGGACGCCGACATGCTCGCGGTCTTCGGGATCCCGGAGCAGGTGCTGCCCGAGATCCGCACGAACGCCGAGACGTACGGCGTGTGCCACGACGTGCTGCCGGGGGTGCCGATCACCGCGGCCATGGGCGACCAGCAGGCCGCGCTGTTCGGCCAGACCTGCTTCGAGACCGGTCAGGGCAAGTGCACCTTCGGCACCGGCGCCTTCCTGCTGGTGAACTCCGGCACGACCCCCCAGCGCTCGCAGGCCGGGCTGCTGTCCACGGTCGCCTACGTGCTGCCGGGCGAGGAGCCGGTGTTCGCCCTCGAGGGCTCGGTCGCCGTCACGGGGTCGCTCGTCCAGTGGTGTCGCGACAGCCTGGGCCTGGTCCCGAGCGCCCCGCAGATCGAGACGCTCGCCGCGTCCGTCGACGACAACGGCGGCTGCTACGTCGTGCCTGCCTTCTCCGGGCTCTACGCCCCGCGCTGGGACCCGGCCGCGCGCGGGGTGATCGTCGGCCTCACCTCCTTCGTCAACCGCGGCCACCTCGCGCGCGGGGTGCTGGAGGCCACGGCCTGGCAGACCGCCGACGTCGTCACGGCCATCCAGGGCGTGATCGACCACCCACTGGTCTCGCTGCGCGTCGACGGCGGCATGACCACCAACCACCTGCTGATGCAGACCGTGGCCGACGTGCTGGACCTCCGCATCGAGCGCCCGCTCTTCTCCGAGACCGTCTCGGTCGGTGCGGCGTACGCCGCCGGGCTCAGCGCTGGCGTGTGGCCCGACCTCGACGCGCTCGGGCGGCTGTGGAAGCGCGCCTGCGACTGGGAGCCCGGGCTGGACACCGACACCCGGGAGCGGGAACGGGCACGCTGGACGCAGGCAGTGGAGCGGGCGCAGGGGTGGATGCCCATCAGCGATAACGTCCGTCCATGACCGAACCCCTGACCGACCTGCTCGCGCGCGCTCGCGCCTGGGCCGCCGAGGACCCCGACGAGCACACCCGCGCCGAGCTCGAGGCCCTCGTCGACGCCGCCGAGCGCGGCGAGGAGACCGACCTGGCCGACCGCTTCGCCGGCACCCTGGAGTTCGGCACGGCGGGCCTGCGCGGCGCGCTCGGCGCCGGACCGAACCGGATGAACCGCGTCGTCGTCACGCGCGCCGCGGCCGGCCTCGCGGCGTACCTCAAGGACACCGGCCACGCCGGGGGGTCCGTGGTGATCGGCTTCGACGCCCGTCACAACTCCGACGTCTTCGCCCGCGACACCGCCGAGATCATGACCGGCGCCGGCCTCAAGGCGCTCGTGATGCCGCGCACGCTCCCCACCCCGCTGCTCGCCTACGCGATCCGCGAGCTCGGCTGCGCGGCCGGCGTGATGGTCACCGCCAGCCACAACCCGCCGGAGGACAACGGCTACAAGGTCTACCTCGGCGACGGCAGCCAGATCGTGCCACCGGCCGACGTGGAGATCGCCGAGCGGATCGCCGCCGTCGGTCCGCTGGCCGACCTCCCCCGCGGCGACGCGGGCCGGGTCGTCGGCGAGGACATCGTGGACAACTACCTCGACACCGTCGCCGGCCTCGCCCAGGACGGCCCGCGCGACCTGTCCATCGTCTACACCCCGCTGCACGGCGTCGGCGGCACCACCGTCGCGCAGGTGCTCGAGACGGCCGGCTTCGACGCGCCCCACGTCGTGGAGCAGCAGGAGCACCCCGACCCCGACTTCCCCACGGTGTCCTTCCCCAACCCCGAGGAGCCGGGCGCGATGGACCTCGCCATGGCGCTCGCGGCCGAGCACCGCGCCGACCTGGTCGTCGCCAACGACCCGGATGCCGACCGGTGCGCGGTCGCCGTGCCGGACGCCCACGGCTGGCGGATGCTGCGCGGTGACGAGGTCGGCGCCCTGCTCGCCCACCACCTCATCGACCGCGGCGCCACCGGTGTCTTCGCCAACTCGATCGTGTCCTCGAGCCTGCTGGGCAAGATGGCCGCCGCCGCGGGCCAGCCGCACGAGGAGACCCTGACGGGCTTCAAGTGGATCGGTCGCGTCGAGGGCCTGGCCTTCGGCTACGAGGAGGCGCTGGGCTACTGCTGCGACCCCGAGCACGTCCGCGACAAGGACGGCGTCTCCGCGCTCCTGCTGGTCTGCGAGCTCGCCGCCGCCGCCAAGGCCGAGGGGCGCGGGCTGCCCGACATCCTCGACGACATCGCGCGCGAGCACGGCCTCCACGCCACCGACCAGCTCTCGGTGCGCTTCGATGACCTCGCGGCCATCCCCGCCACGATGGAGCGCCTGCGCGCCACCCCGCCGAGCACGCTCGGCGGGCTCGCTGTGGAGCGCGTGGAGGACCTCTCCGAGGGTTCTGACCTGCTCCCCCCGACCGACGGCCTGCGCTACACGCTGGCCGAGGGCGCGCGCGTCATCGTGCGCCCGAGCGGCACTGAGCCGAAGGTCAAGTGCTACCTCGAGGTTGTCATCCCCGTGGGCGACGAGGACGTGGACGCAGCCCGGATCTCGGCGGCCGGCCGGCTCGACGCGATCAAGGCCGACCTGCGCGGGGTCGCCTTCGGTCCCGCACTCGGTGGTTGAGGCGCGAGCGGAGCCCGACCCGGGCGTACGCTGTCGGTCATGACCCGGTCCGTCGGCGAGCTCCTCGCACGGGTCCGGTCCGTCCTCACGCTGCTCCTCGTCAGCGTCGCGGCGGTGCTCGCGGCGTCGGTGGTGGCACCGGTGGCCTCCGCGGAGTCGGTGCTCCTGGTTGCTGCGCTCAGCGCTGCCGCCACGGCCCTCCTGGGCTCGCGCCGCCTGGTCGTGCTGCCGCTCGTGCGAGCGCTGATGCTCCCCGCCAGGTGGGCCGGCGAGGTGCTCGTGCACCTGGCCGGACGCTCCACCGACGTGGTCCACCACCCGCAGCGACCGCGCGCTCCCGGACTCGTCTGACCCGTCGCACCGCGACGCACGTCCGACCCGTCCCACCTCTTCCAGGAGCCTCCGCATGTCCCTGCTCGAACCGATCTCGCACGCCCTCGCCGCGGTCCTCGCGGCCACCCACGACGCCCTCACCGCCCTCGGCGCCGACCCGACGGCGGGCGCCACCTGGTTGCTGTGCGTCGCCGCCGTGGTCGTCGTCCTGCGCCTCGCCCTGCTCCCCGTCGTCGTCCACGGAGTGCGCCAGGCGCACGCCGGCGCGCGGGCGCGGCCCCACCTGCGCGAGCTGTCCGCCCGCCTCGAGGACCGGCCCGACGCCGAGGCCCTGCGCCGCCACCTCCAGGAGCGGCGGCGGGTCTCCGCCGAGCACGGCGTGAGCCGTCTCGGCTGCCTGCCCGTGCTGCTCCAGCTCCCCGTGTGGCTGGCGCTCTACCACCTGCTGTCGGACGTCGCGGCCGGGACCGCGGTCGGCGCGATGGGCCCCGGCCTCGTGTCGTCCCTGGGGGCCGCGTCGGTCCTCGGCGTCACGCTCGCGGGCAGCGGCTACCTCGGGGGCGGGCCGGCCCACCTCGCCGTCGTCGCCGGGCTCGCCGCCACGGCTGCGGCGCTGTCGTACGTCACCCAGCGTCACGTCGTGGCCCGCAACACCCTCACCGAGGGCATGCCCGAGGCGGTCCTGTCGGCACAGCAGCTGATGCCCGCGCTGTCGGCGCTCGGCCTGCTGGTCGCAGGCGGCGTCGTGCCGGTGACGCTGCTGGCCTACTGGGTGTGCAGCTCGGCGTGGACGCTGGGCCAGTCCGTCGTCATCGCCCGCTGGTTCCCCACCCCCGGCACGGTGGCTGCCGCGGCTAGGGGATGAGGACCAGGTTGCCGACCTTGCGGCCCGAGTCGACGATGCGGTGGGCCTCCACGACCTCGCTGAGCGGCAGGGTCTGCGTGACGACCGGCCGCAGCTCCCCCGCAGCGAGGCGGTCGAGAAGCCAGGTGAAGTGGGCCGGGTCCTCCGGCCACGGACCCGCACGCACGGCGCCGCGGGCCCGCACGGTGTCGAGCAGGCTCGCCACGGCGAGCACGAGGACGCCGTCCGGCGCGAGCAGGCGGCGGCCCGAGCCGCGGTCGAGGTTGCCGACCGCGTCGAGCACGACGTCGTACGCCGGGGGCAGGTCGTGCACCGACGTCCGGCCGTGGTCGATCACCTCGGCGGCCCCGAGCGAGCGGACCAGGTCGGCGTTGCGTTCGCTGCAGACGGCGGTGACCCGAGCCCCGGCGAGGTGCGCGACCTGCACGGCCGCGCACCCGACGGCGCCCGACGCGCCGTTGACGAGCACCCGGCTCCCGGGGGTTGCCACGTCCTGCAGCACGTGTCGCGCAGTGGTGCCGCCGAAGATGACGGCTGCGGCGTCGGCATGGGACACCGACGCCGGCTTCGGCACGAGGCGGTCGGCGCGTACGGCGGCGAGCTCGGCGTGCGCGCCCATGCCGGCGCCGGTCATCCCGACGACCTCGTCGCCCGCCGCGACGCCCTCGACACCTGGGCCGACGGCCTCGACGGCACCGGAGTAGACGACGCCGAGCACGCGGCGCCGGGGGCCGTTCCAACCGAGCGCGAGACGACCGGGCACCGCGAAGCCCGCAGGGAAGCGGCAGCCGCGGATGCGGGCGTCACCGGAGTTGACGGTCGTCGCCCGGACGCGCACCACGACCTGGCCCTTCCCCGCGCGCGGCTCGGGCACGTCCTGCACCTGCACCACCTCCGGCGGCCCGTACCGCTCCACGACTGCTGCTCTCACGACCGTCTCCCTTACGCCTGTAAGCCTGTTGCCGGAGAGAGTAGCCTTACGCCCGTAAGTCCCACAAACGAGGAGCATCGTGTCCAGACCACCGCTCACCCCCGCGCGCGTGATCAACGCCGCCAGCCGCGTCGCCGACGCCACCGGCCTGGCCGGGGTGAGCATGCGCAGCGTCGGACGCGAGCTCGGCGTCGAGGCCATGTCGCTCTACCACCACGTCGCCAACAAGGACGCGCTCCTCGACGGGCTCGCCGACTGGGTCTTCGCGCAGATCCTGACCCCGTCGCTCGGTGTGCCGTGGCGCAGCGAGATGGAGGCACGGGCGCGCTCGGCCCGCACCGTCCTCGCGGCCCATCCGTGGGGCCTGGGACTCGTCGAGTCCCGCCGCTCCGCCGGCCCGGCGACCCTGCGCCACCACGACGCGGTGCTCGGCTGCCTGCGCACCGACGGCTTCCCGGTGGCCCTCGCCGCGCACGCCTTCTCGGTGCTCGACGCCTACACCTACGGCTTCGTGCTCACCGAGGTGAACCTGCCTTTCGAGCCCGGCACGGCCGACGAGTTCATCGAGGAGATCGCCGCCTCCCTCGCCGACCGCCCCTGGATGAGCGAGCTCGTCGCGCAGCGGATCACGGGCCAGGACTACGCCTACGGCGACGAGTTCGAGTACGGCCTCGCGCTCATCCTCGACGGGCTCGAGGCGCGCTTCGCAGCCCTCGTCGGTTGAGGTGCCGGGCGGAGCGAGCCCCGAGACCGGGTCAGAGGAAGATGCTGACCACCAGCACCAGGGTCGCTGCCGCGATGAGCGCGATGGGCAGCCGGTCCGGCGTACGGCGTACGGCGTCGGGCAGCGCCAGCTGCTCCTTCGAGCCGGGCCGGACCCCCTCGGCGGCACGGGCCTGGTCGACGAGGTCGTAGAGGCGGGTCTCGACGAAGTCGGCGTAGGCCATGCCCTCGCGTGCCTCGCCCGACGCGGACGGCCGGGCCGTGACGGCCTTGCGCCACGAGCGACCCACCACGGTCGACACCCAGCGGCGGTCGCCCGCGCGCACAGCCAGCACCTGGCGCACCGCCATCTCCTCGACCGCGGCCAGGCGGATGTGGACCGTCTCCACCAGGTTGCGCATGACCAGGTGCTCACCGGTGGCCCAGAGCGCCGGCCGCAGCATCGCCGCCCACGCCAGCACCCCGACCAGCAGCGCGAGCCCCACGACCCAGGGCGGGAAGCCGTCGTCGAGGTAGGCCAGGCCGACCAGCGCGACGACCGCGGAACCCACCACCGCGAGCCACCCGGTCACCTGTCCGCTGGTGGGGTGGAACCGCTCCACGACGTCGTCCGAGTGGTCCTGCAGGGGTGCCATGTTCTCCTCGTCCTTTTGGGCAGACCTTGGCCCTCCGTGGATTGTCCGGGTCCTCGCGGCCAACTCTATGCTGGGTCGGTGACACCCACTTCCAGCTCCACGGCGAGCACCGCCTCGAGCGCCGGCGTCCTCGACGACGTCGTGCGCTCGGAGTCCTCGCTCCGCCGCTTCCTCCACGGCCTCCCCGGGGTCGACCAGGTCGGGTGCGAGGCCCGCGCCGCAGGCCTGGCCACCCGGTCCATCAAGACCACGTCGAAGGCCTTCGCCATCGACCTGGCCATCCGGATGGTCGACCTGACCACGCTCGAGGGCCAGGACACCCACGGCAAGGTCCGCGCGCTCGCCTCCAAGGCGATGCGCCCCGACCCGGCCGACCCGACCTGCCCGGCCACCGCCGCCGTCTGCGTCTACCCCGACATGGTCGCCACGGCGAAGCAGACGCTCGGCGACAGCGGCGTGCACGTCGCAGCCGTCGCGACCGCCTTCCCGAGCGGCCGCGCCGCGATGGACATCAAGCTCGCCGACACCCGTGACGCGGTCGAGGCCGGCGCCGACGAGATCGACATGGTCATCGACCGTGGCGCGTTCCTGTCGGGGCGCTACCTCGACGTCTACGAGGAGATCGTCCAGGTCAAGGAGGCCTGTGCCAGGCCTGACGGGTCGAGCGCGCACCTCAAGGTGATCTTCGAGACCGGCGAGCTGCAGACCTACGACAACGTACGTCGCGCCAGCTGGCTCGCGATGATGGCCGGAGGCCACTTCATCAAGACCTCCACCGGCAAGGTCCAGCCCGCCGCGACCCTCCCGGTCACCCTCATCATGCTCGAGGCGGTCCGCGACTTCCGCGACCAGACCGGGCAGATGGTCGGCGTCAAGCCCGCCGGCGGCATCAAGACCACGAAGGACGCCATCAAGTACCTCGTGATGGTCAACGAGATCGCCGGTCCCGACTGGCTCGATCCCGACTGGTTCCGCTTCGGTGCGTCCACGCTGCTCAACGACCTGCTGATGCAGCGCACCAAGATGACGACCGGTCGCTACTCCGGTCCCGACTACTTCACGCTGGACTGAGGCCTGAGCCACATGAGCAACATCTTCGAGTACGCCCCCGCACCCGAGTCGCGCGCCGTCGTCGACATCAAGCCGTCCTACGGCCTGTTCATCAACGGCGAGTTCGTCGACGGCCACGGCAAGGCGTTCAAGACCGTCAACCCCGCGACCGAGGAGGTCCTCGCCGAGGTCGCCGAGGCCGACGACGCCGACGTCGACGAGGCCGTCAAGGCCGCCCGCCGCGCCTACACCCGCGTCTGGTCGCGCATGTCGGGCGCCGAGCGCGCCAAGTACCTCTACCGCATCGCCCGGATCATCCAGGAGCGCGGCCGCGAGCTCGCCGTCCTGGAGTCGATCGACAACGGCAAGCCGATCAAGGAGTCGCGCGACGTCGACATCCCCGTGGTCGCCGCCCACTTCTTCTACTACGCCGGCTGGGCCGACAAGCTCGAGCACTCCGGCTACGGCTCGACCCCGCTCGGCGTGGCCGGCCAGGTCATCCCGTGGAACTTCCCGCTGCTGATGCTGGCGTGGAAGATCGCCCCCGCGCTGGCGTGCGGCAACACCGTCGTGCTGAAGCCGGCCGAGACCACCCCGCTGACCGCGCTGCTCTTCGCGGAGATCTGCCAGCAGGCCGACCTCCCGCCCGGTGTGGTCAACATCGTCACCGGCGCCGGCGACACCGGCCGTGCGATCGTGTCGCACCCGGACGTCGACAAGGTCGCCTTCACCGGCTCGACCGAGGTCGGCAAGGCCATCGCCCGCGCGGTGGCCGGGACCGACAAGAAGGTGACCCTCGAGCTCGGTGGCAAGGCCGCCAACATCGTCTTCGACGACGCGCCGCTCGACCAGGCGATCGAGGGCATCGTCAACGGCATCTTCTTCAACCAGGGCCACGTCTGCTGCGCCGGCTCCCGCCTGCTCGTCCAGGAGTCCGTGGCCGACGAGGTGCTGGAGCGCCTCAAGCGCCGGATGTCCACGCTCCGGATGGGCGACCCGCTCGACAAGAACACCGACGTCGGCGCCATCAACTCCGGCGAGCAGCTCAAGCGCATCCGCGAGCTGTCCGAGGTCGGCGACGCCGAGGGCGCCGAGCGCTGGGAGGTCGCGTGCGACCTGCCGACGAAGGGGTTCTGGTTCCCGCCGACGCTGTTCACCGGCGTCTCGCAGGCCCACCGGATCGCCCGCGAGGAGATCTTCGGCCCCGTCCTGTCGGTGCTGACCTTCCGCACGCCGTCGGAGGCGGTCGAGAAGGCCAACAACACGCCGTTCGGCCTCTCCGCCGGCGTGTGGACCGACAAGGGCTCGCGCATCCTGTCCATGGCCAACCGGCTGCGGGCCGGCGTGGTCTGGGCCAACACGTTCAACAAGTTCGACCCCACCTCGCCGTTCGGCGGCTACAAGGAGTCCGGCTACGGCCGCGAGGGCGGTCGCCACGGGCTCGAGGCCTACCTGAAGGGAGCGGACTCGTGAGCCGCATCGACGTGCGCAAGACCTACAAGCTCTACATCGGGGGCCAGTTCCCCCGCTCGGAGTCGGGCCGCTCCTACGTCGTCAACGACACCAAGGGCCGCCTGCTCGCCAACGCCGCGCAGGCCTCGCGCAAGGACGCCCGCGACGCAGTCGTGGCCGCCCGCGCGGCCTTCGGTGGCTGGTCGGGGAGGACGGCGTACAACCGGGCGCAGGTCGTCTACCGCATCGCCGAGGTGCTGGAGGGCCGCCGCGAGCAGTTCGAGGCCGAGCTCCGCGCGGCCGAGGGCGTCTCCGCGACCAAGGCCAGGACCTACGTCGACGCCGCGATCGACCGGCTCGTCTGGTACGCCGGGTGGGCCGACAAGATCACCCAGGTGGTGGGCAACGCCAACCCGGTCGCCGGACCGTTCTTCAACCTGTCCACGCCCGAGCCGAGCGGCGTGATCGCCGTCGTCGCCCCCCGGGGCGCCCTCCTGGGCCTGGTCAGCGTGGTGGCGCCGCTCATCGTCACCGGCAACACCGTCGTGGTGATCGCCAGCCAGGACAACCCGCTCACCGCGATCACGCTCGGCGAGGTCATGGCGACCAGCGACCTGCCCGGCGGCGTGGTCAACGTGCTCACCGGCTCGCAGGCCGAGATCGCCCCGTGGCTGGCCTCGCACATGGACGTCAACGGCCTCGACCTGACCGGCGTCGAGGACGCCGCGCTGGCGACCGACCTCGAGGTGGCCGCGGCCGACAACCTCAAGCGCGTACGCCGTCCCGCCCCCGACACCGACTGGCTCCTGGAGCCGGCCCTGGACCGGATGACCCGGTTCATGGAGACCAAGACGGTCTGGCACCCGATCGGGGTCTGACACCTCCCCCGAGCACCGCACAGGCAACGACGACGGCCCCCGGAAATCCTCCGGGGGCCGTCGTCGTGCGTGCGGGTCGATCAGCGGTTGAGCAGCGCCTGGGCCAGCACCCCGAGGATCTCGTTGGGGTTCTCGACCAGGAAGTTCTGCCCGCCGGTCGCCGCGGCGATCTGCTCGAGCTCACCGGTGTCGGCGTCCTGCGAGATGCCGATGATGATCACCTTGACCGGCTTCGCGGGGTCGCGGACCGACTTCAGCTGGTTGACCAGCGACTCCAGGGACAGCGAGCTCGAGTCGTCGCTGGCGCCGTCGGTCATGATCACCACGGAGTTGAACCACGCCGGGTCCCACTTCTCCTGGGCGTACTTGTAGGCCGCCAGCGTGGTGTCCATGACACCGGTGCCGCCGTTGACGCGGCCGGGGAGGCCGCCCGCCACCTTGCGCACCACGTCGCCGTGCGTGCCGGCGTCACCGGCAGGCGCGTCGAGCCGGTCGAGGGTGGCGTACTCCTCGTAGGACGCACCGCCCTCACCGCGGTTCTTCGAGAAGCCCCAGATGCCGATGCGGGCCTGGGCCGGGAACGCGTCGAGCGCGACCTGGGAGGCGGTGACGGCCAGCTGGATGCGGGTGGTGTCACCGATGGCGGTCTTCATCGAGCCCGACAGGTCGACGACCGCGAGGATGCTCGAGGGCACCGACAGCACGCGCCACTGGCGCAGCGCGTCGTCGGTGGTCTTCTGCGGCACCGTGTTGAGCACCCGGGCGTTGCCGAGGCCGATGTCGTTGGGCAGCGAGGCGCCGTCGGGGCCGCGCAGCTCGGCGGCGGCGATCGCCTCCACGCCGGCGCTCGAGGTGAACCAGCGCGTCAGCGCACGGCCGACGCGGGCCGAGATGTCGCCGCCGGAGGCCAGGATGTCCTTGTTGCCGCGGTTCACGTCGATCAGCGGGTACTGCAGCATCGGCACACCGGTCTTCGGGGCCACCAGGGTGAGCTGGTCGTTGCTGCGGCGGGCCGTGAGGTAGGCCTGCTCGGTGGCGGGCACCAGCTGGGTGCTGGAGGCGGAGATCGTGGAGAGGTCGGTCTCGTTGGCGCTGCCGGCCACGGCGCGCTCGCCGTAGGTCTGGGCGACCGGGACGGTCTTCTCCTCGATGGTCGCGGCGGTCTCGCCGGTCTTCTTCATCTCCGCGTAGGGGGCGAGCAGCGCGAGCGCCGAGGCGCCCTCCGCGCTCGGGTCGGCCATCGCCAGGCTGCCGCCGTCGAGGACACCGGCCCACGACGCGGGCGCCTCGGCTGCCGGGCCGCCGATGAGGCCGACGGGGGTCTGGGCGAGCACCTCGGCGACCGGCGAGCCGGTCCATCCGGCGGCCGTGAGCTGGCCCTTCCAGGTCGGGCTGTCCGGGATCCAGATCTCGGGCAGCTGGGCGTCGGGGTCGCTGAGCAGCGCCACCACGTCCTTCACCGAGCCGGTGGAGACCTGGATGTCGATGCAGGGCTCGTCGGCGTTGACGTCCTTCACTGCCTCGCGGACCAGGTCCTCCATCACCGGCGCGGTGGTCAGCGTCACCTGCTCGGAGACGCAGTCGGCGCCCCCGGGGGTGTCGCTGTTGCCGCGCATGGCGAAGAATGTGATGAAGGCGAGCACGAGCACGAGCGCGAGTCCGCCCAGCACGAAGGGGTTGCCGGAGCGGCGTACGGCGGCTCCGGAGTTGTCCACGCTTTCGGGCGCGGTCGAGTCGTCCTGACTCATGAGGTCCTCCCACAAGAACGTCAATCGGGGGTCTGGGCGAGACTAATCTCCAGCCCGATCGTCCGTGGCCGAACGAGGAAATGAGTTCGTAACGATGAGCACAGCCCAGGTGGTCGTCCTGGCCGGCCCCAGCGGCGCCGGGAAGTCCCGGCTCGCCGAGCGGCTCGGACTCCCGGTCCTGCGGCTCGACGACTTCTACAAGGACGGCGACGACCCGACCCTGCCGCGCATCGACCACGGCGCCAACGCCGGGCTCGTCGACTGGGACCACCCCGACTCCTGGCACGAGGCCGACGCGATGGCCGCGCTGCGCGAGCTCTGCGCCACCGGGCGCAGCGAGGTGCCGATCTACGAGATCGCGCAGAACGGTCGCTGCGGGTCGCGCACGGTGGACCTGCTCGGGAGCACGCGCTTCGTCGCGGAGGGCATCTTCGCCCCCGACGTCGTGGCCGCGTGCCGCGAGGAGGGCCTGCTGGCGGCGGCCTACTGCATCACCCAGCACCCCCTCGTCACCTTCTGGCGCCGGCTGAGCCGCGACCTGCGTGAGCACCGCAAGCCTCCTCTGATGCTCGTGCGCCGTGGCTACGCCCTCGCCCGCGACCAGCGCCGCGTGGTCGCCCACGCCCTCGGGCAGGGCTGCCGCCGCGCCACCGGCGACCAGGCGTACGCCGAGCTGACCGCGAGCGCGCAGGCACGCTCCGACTCCCGCTCCGGGTCCCGCTCCGACTCCCGCTCCGACTCAGGGTCCGCGTGAGGCTCCAGCAGCCCGACCGCCGCTCCTGCGGCGCGGCCGCCCTGGTGATGGCACGCCGGCTGGCGCTCCCCCACTACGCCGGCCTCGTGGGCGACCAGGCGAGCTTCGCGCACGAGGTGAGCACCCTGCACCGCCGGCTCACCTCGCTGGCGGACACCGCGGGCGGCTGGCAGGTGCCGTGGCCCCGCGCGCTCGGCACCCCGCCGTGGGCGGTGGCGCGCGAGCTCGGCCTGGTCACCGGGGTGCCCTACGCGACCCGGCCCGTACGCCTCGGGCGGCGCGTGTGGCCGCACCTGGCCGCCGCGACCCCGCTGCGGCCGGTCGCGGTCTACGTCGGCGACCGGCTGCTGCCCCGCCACGTCGTGCTGGTGACCGGGACCGGGGCGGACGGTGCCGAGACCTACGAGCCCGCGTCCGGGCTCGTCACCGCCGTGGCGTCCGGACGCTGGGAGCGCGGCGACCTCGCCCTCGCCGGCTGGGACCGGCCGTGGCTGGTCGTCAGCCCGCGATGAGCGCGGCGTAGCCCGGCTTGACGACCTCGTCGATGATCTTCAGGCGCTCGTCGAAGGGCAGGAAGGCCGACTTCATCGCGTTGATGGTGAACCACCGCAGGTCCTCCAGCGTGTAGCCGAAGGCCTCGACCAGGCCGAACATCTCCTTCGTCATCGACGTCTGGCTCATCAACCGGTTGTCGGTGTTGACCGTCACGCGGAAGCGCAGGTCGGTGAGCAGCCCGATCGGGTGCTCGGCGAAGGAGGAGGCGGCGCCGGTCTGGAGGTTGGAGCTCGGGCACATCTCCAGCGGGATCCGCTTGTCGCGGACGTAGGCCGCGAGCCGGCCCAGCTCGACCGAGCCGTCGTCGGCGACGGTGATGTCGTCGGCGATGCGGACGCCGTGACCGAGCCGGTCGGCGCCGCACCACTGGATCGCCTCCCAGATCGACGGCAGCCCGAAGGCCTCGCCGGCGTGGATGGTGAAGTGCGCGTTCTCGCGCTGGAGGTACTCGAAGGCGTCGAGGTGGCGGGTGGGCGGGAAGCCCGCCTCGGCGCCCGCGATGTCGAAGCCCGCGACCCCGCGGTCGCGCCAGGCGATGGCGAGCTCGGCGATCTCCATCGAGCGGGCCTGGTGACGCATCGCGGTCAGCAGCTGGCGTACGACGATCCTGCCGCCCGCGGCGGCCATGCCGGCGTCGAAGCCCTCCTGCACGGCGGCGACCACCTCGTCGAGCGTCATGCCGTTGGCGACGTGCTGCTCGGGCGCGTAGCGCACCTCGGCGTAGACGACGCCGTCGGCGGCGAGGTCCTCGACGCACTCGCGGGCGACGCGGGCGATGGCCGGACCGTTCTGCATGACCGCGACGGTGTGGTCGAAGGTCTCGAGGTAGCGCACCAGCGACCCCGAGTCGGCCGACTCCGCGAACCACTGCCCCAGCGACTCCGCGTCGGCGGCCGGCAGCTCGTGGCCGATCTCCGCGGCGAGCTCCACGATGGTCTGCGGGCGCAGCCCACCGTCGAGGTGGTCGTGCAGCAGCACCTTGGGTGCGGCGTGGACCTGCTCGCGGGTCGGGCGGGCAGGGACAGCGGTGGAGGTCGGGGTCTCGGTCACGTCGTTCACGTGCCCATCCAACCAGCCGACCGGCAGCGTCCTAGGGTGAGGCCATGCGCACCTTCACCACGCTCGACGACGTCGCCGCCGCCGCAGGCTCCGAGATCGGCACCAGCGAGTGGCTCACGGTCGACCAGGCCCGGATCGACGCCTTCGCCGACGCCACCCTCGACCACCAGTGGATCCACGTGGACGCCGAGGCGGCTGCGGCCGGACCCTTCGGGACCACGATCGCGCACGGCTTCCTCACCCTGAGCCTGCTCCCCCACTTCGCCTCGCAGGTCTTCAGCCTCGAGACGCCCGGGGCGCGCCTCAACTACGGACTGGAGAAGGTGCGCTTCCCCGCCCCGGTGCCGGTCGACAGCCGGCTCCGCTCGCACGTGCGCTTCGGCGAGGTGCGCGACCTGCCCGCGGGCAAGCAGCTGATCGTCGAGCACACGGTCGAGATCGAGGGCCAGGACAAGCCCGCCTGCGTCGCCCAGCACGTGGTGCTGCTGCTCGCCTGAGTCGCGTTCCCCGGGTACCCGGGGAAACTGGAGCCTCCACCCCGAAGCTTCGGGGGTGAGGCTCCAGCTTGGGCCGGGAAGGTCAGCTGATCCGGTCGAGCACGATCGGACCGGCGGCGAAGCCGGCACCGTCGCCGATGTCGTAGCCACCGTCGAGCGAGGCGAGCGCGCGGTCGAAGCGCTCCGGCTCGTCGGTGAGCAGCGTGAACAACGGCTGGCCCTCGGTGACCCCGTCGCCGGGGCGCGCGTGCCAGACCACGCCGGCACCGGCCTGCACCGGGTCCTCCTTGCGGGCGCGTCCGGCGCCGAGACGCCACGCGGCCAGCCCGACCGCCATCGCGTCGAGGCGGGTGAGGGTGCCGGTGGCCGGCGCGACGACGACGTGCGACTCCTTCGCCTGCGGGAGCGCGGCGTCGGGGTCACCGCCCTGGGCGCGGATCATCGCCTTCCAGGCGTCCATGGCCGAGCCGTCGGCCAGCTTGTCGGCCGGGTCGACGTCGTCGCGCCCGGCGCCGGCGAGCATCTCGCGGGCCAGGGCGAGCGTGAGCTCGACGACGTCGGCGGGGCCGCCCCCGGCCAGCACGTCGACCGACTCCTGCACCTCCACGGCGTTGCCGGCGGTCAGGCCGAGCGGGGTGGCCATGTCGGTGAGGAGCGCGACGGTGTGCACGCCGGCGTCCGTGCCGAGCGCCACCATCGTCTCGGCGAGCTCGCGCGCCGTCGTGAAGTCCTTCATGAAGGCACCGCTGCCGACCTTGACGTCGAGCACCAGCGCGCCGGTGCCCTCGGCGATCTTCTTGCTCATGATCGAGCTCGCGATCAGCGGGATCGCCTCGACGGTGCCGGTCACGTCACGCAGGGCGTAGAGCTTCTTGTCCGCCGGGGCAAGGCCGTCGCCGGCGGCGCAGATGACCGCGCCGACGTCCTCGAGGATCGAGAACATCTCGTCGTTGCTCAGCGCGGCACGCCAGCCGGGGACGGACTCGAGCTTGTCGAGGGTGCCACCGGTGTGGCCCAGGCCGCGGCCGGACAGCTGGGGCACGGCCACGCCGCAGGCCGCCACGAGCGGCGCCAGCGGGAGGGTGATCTTGTCGCCGACCCCGCCGGTGGAGTGCTTGTCGGCGGTCGGACGCGAGAGCGTGGAGAAGTCCATCCGCTCCCCCGAGGCGATCATCGCGGCGGTCCAGCGCGCGATCTCGGTGCGGTTCATCCCGTTGAGCAGGATCGCCATCGCGAGCGCCGACATCTGCTCGTCGGCGACCTCGCCGCGGGTGTAGGCGTCGATGACCCAGTCGATCTGGCTGTCGCTGAGCTCGTGCTTGTCGCGCTTGGCGAGGATCACCTCGACGGCGTCGTGTGCGGGCATCAGCGGGTTCCTTCGTTCTTGGTGAGGTCGTCGGGACCGAAGGCGTCGGGCAGCACCTCGGACATGGGCTTGACGCCGGAGACGGTCCAGACCAGCAGGTCCGGCCCACCGTGCTCGAAGAGCAGCTGGCGGCAGCGGCCGCAGGGCATGATCACCTCGCCGGCACCGTCGACACACACGAAGTGCGTCAGCCGACCGCCGCCGGTGGCGTGGAGCTGGGACACGAGTCCGCACTCCGCGCACAGCACGACGCCGTACGCCGCGTTCTCCACGTTGCAGCCCACCACGCGCCTGCCGTCGTCGGCCAGCGCGGCGGCGCCCACGGGGTAGCGGGAGTAGGGAGCATAGGCGCGTCCCATCACCTCGACGGCGGCAGCCTTCAGCTCGTCCCAGTCCTTCTGATCCACGCGGCCACTATGGCCTATGGCGGGCCGAGTGGGTTTTGGCAGGGTTTGCCGAAAGAGGGCGCCAACGTTTTATGTCTCAACCTGATACCAGAAGTGGCGTTCCGCGTGACGGGTGGCACAGCGGCAGGCATCATTCCCTCGGAAAGCTGACCCCATCCCGGGGTGCATGAACCTGGAGGCATTTGTGAAGAAGTCGAGGAAGGTCGTCGCGCACGGTCTCGTGGCGCTGCTCGCAGCCGCGAGCCTTGCTGCGTGCGGCGACGCGCCCGAGGAAGACACCAACGACAGCGGGAGCGAGGCCGCTGCCAGCGACTTCCAGCCGTGCATCGTCTCCGACGCCGGCGGTTTCGACGACAAGTCGTTCAACCAGCTGGGCTACGAAGGCGCCAAGCAGGCCGCCGACGAGCTGGGCGTCGACCTGATCGACGTCGAGTCGAACAGCGAGAACGACTTCGGCCCGAACCTCGAGAGCCTGGTCGGCCAGGGCTGCGACGTCATCGTGACCGTCGGCTTCGCCCTCGCCTCGGCGACCAAGGAGTCGGCCACGGCCAACCCGGACATCGAGTACGTCCTCATCGACGACTCGGCCGACGGTGGCGACGACGGTGCGACCTTCGACGGCGAGGCCGACGTCGAGAACATCAAGCCGCTGCTCTACAACACCGCCGAGGCTGCGTTCCTCGCCGGCTACGCCGCTGCCGACTACACCAAGACCGGCAAGGTCGGCACCTACGGCGGCATGCCCTTCCCGACCGTGACGATCTTCATGGACGGCTTCAAGCAGGGCGCCGAGTACTACGCCGAGGAGAACGGCAAGGACGTCGAGGTCGTCGGCTGGGACGGCGAGAACGGCTCGTTCACCGGTGGCTTCGAGGCCAACGAGGCCGCGACCAGCACCGCCAAGCAGATCCTCGACCAGGACGTCGACGTGATCCTGCCGGTCGGTGGCCCGATCTACCAGGGCGCCATCACGGCCATCCAGGACTCCGGTGACGACATCGCGATGATCGGCGTCGACGCCGACCTCTACGAGACCGACCCGTCCACCCAGGACTACGTCATGACCTCGATCCTCAAGGGCATGAAGGTCTCGACCTACGAGGCCGTCCTGGCCGCGGGCAACGACGAGTTCGACTTCTCGCCCTACATCGGCACCCTCGAGAACGACGGGGTCGGCATCGCGCCGTTCCACAACTTCGAGGACAAGGTCGACCCCGGCCTGGCCGACAAGCTGGACGAGGTGAAGGCCGGCATCATCGACGGCTCCATCACGGTCGAGTCCTACCTGGGCTGATCGCCAGCACGCTCCACCACGCGGGGGAGGTCGACGGTCTCGTCGGCCTCCCCCTCGTGTGCCGGGAGGCAGTTGCCAGACCGGCCGACGGACCTTTGGCACATCTCGGGGCAGTGCCTCCGGAGCCCCCACAGTTACCCTTCCCGCGCGCTCCCGCGCGGCCGTACGCGACCGCCCCACCAGGCAGGCCGTACCACGACCCCGGTCCAGACCTGCGGACCCTTGCGACCCCTAGGATGCGATGCCATGAGACTCGTCCTGCGAGGCATCACCAAACGCTTCGGCAGCATGGTGGCCAACGACTCGATCTCCCTGACGGTCGAGCCCGGAGAGGTCCACTGCCTGCTCGGCGAGAACGGAGCCGGCAAGTCGACCCTGATGAACGTGCTCTACGGCCTCTACAAGGCCGACGAGGGCGAGATCGAGCTCGACGGCGAGGTCCAGCACTTCACCGGGCCGGGCGACGCGATGGCCGCCGGCATCGGCATGGTCCACCAGCACTTCATGCTCATCCCCGTCTTCTCCGTCGCCGAGAACGTGATGCTCGGCAACGAGAGCACCGGTTTCGCCGGCACCCTCGACCTCGACGCCTCCCGCGCCCGCGTCACCGAGATCTCCGAGCGCTTCGGCTTCCACGTCGACCCCGATGCCCTCGTCGAGGACCTCCCGGTCGGCGTGCAGCAGCGCGTGGAGATCATCAAGGCCCTGTCCCGCGACGCCGAGCTCCTCGTCTTCGACGAGCCGACCGCGGTGCTCACCCCGCAGGAGACCGACGAGCTGATGGAGATCATGCGCCAGCTCAAGGAGGCCGGCAAGGCGATCGTCTTCATCACCCACAAGCTGCGCGAGGTCCGCGCGGTCGCCGACCGGATCACCGTCATCCGCCTCGGCAGGGTCGTCGGCGAGGCCGAGCCGACCGCCAGCAACGCCGAGCTCGCCTCGATGATGGTCGGTCGCCCGGTCGAGCTGGTCGTGCACAAGGACGCCCCGACCCTCGGCGCCGACGCCCTCGTCGTGAAGGACCTGCGCGTCACCGACCTCGCCGGGCACAAGCAGGTCGACGGCCTCAGCTTCACCATCCGGGCCGGCGAGGTCCTCTGCGTGGCCGGCGTGCAGGGCAACGGCCAGACCGAGCTCACCGAGGCACTGCTGGGCCTCCAGGACGACGTCAGCGGGTCGATCACCCTCGACGGCGTGGAGCTGGTCGGGCGCTCGACGCGCCGGATCCTCGACGCCGGCGTCGGGTTCATCCCCGAGGACCGCCAGGTCGACGGCCTGGTGCCCACCTTCACCATCGCCGAGAACCTCATGCTCAACCGCAGCTTCAAGTCGCCCTTCGCCAAGAACGGCAACCTGCGCCTGGGCGCGCTGCGCGAGTTCGCGCAGAAGAAGCTCAAGGAGTACGACGTCCGTGCGCGCGACATCGACTCGCTGGCCGGCAACCTCTCCGGCGGCAACCAGCAGAAGGTCGTCGTGGCCCGCGAGCTCTCGCGCGACCTGCGCCTGCTCGTCGCGGCCCAGCCCACCCGCGGCGTCGACGTGGGCTCGATCGAGTTCATCCACAAGCAGATCGTCGCCACGCGCGACAGCGGCATCCCCGTCCTGGTGGTCTCCACCGAGCTCGACGAGGTGGTCGCACTTGCCGACCGCATCATGGTGCTCTACCGCGGCAGGGTCGTCGGCGTCGTGCCGGCCGACACGCCCCGCGAGACCCTCGGCCTGATGATGACCGGCGAACGCCCGAAGGACCTGAAGGACGTGGCCTCGTGAACGACACCGACAAGCCCCAGCCGGGCCAGCCGGAGCCCCAGCCGGAGGACACCACCGGCCAGACCCTGACCGAGCCGGCCCCCGAGGACCGCCAGCGGGAGGAGCGCTCGCGCTCGCTGCTGCGCGAGATCGTGTCCGGCGACGCCCTGGCCGGCGTGCTCGCGGTGTTCCTCGCCGTCTTCGTCGGCTCGGTGATGATCGCCGCGACCGACGAGGGCGTGCGCGAGACCGCGAGCTACATCACCGCCCGCCCCTCCGACTTCTTCACCGCCCTGTGGGACGCCATCTCCGGCGCCTACAGCGCGATGTTCCGCGGCTCGGTCTTCAACTACCTCCTCACCGAGCCGGCCCAGCAGTGGCGCCCGCTCACCGAGACCCTGAAGTTCGCCGGCCCGCTGATCCTCGGTGGCCTCGGCGTCGGCCTGGCCTTCCGCGCGTCCCTGTTCAACATCGGTGGCCGTGGCCAGATGCTCCTCGCCGGTGGCGCGGCCGGCTACGTCGGGTTCCAGTTCGACCTGCCGACGATCGTGCACCTCCCGCTCGCGCTCATCGTCGCCGTGGTCGCCGGCGCGCTGTGGGGTGGGATCGCCGGCCTGCTCAAGGCCCGCACCGGTGCGCACGAGGTGATCGTCACGATCATGCTCAACTACGTCGCCTACTACCTGCTCTTCTACGCCCTCACCAAGGACTGGCTCCTCAAGACGCCCGGCTCGGTCAACCCGAAGTCGCCGCCGATGAAGGACAGCGCCACGCTCCCGAAGGTGCTCGGCGAGCAGTTCAACCTCCACCTCGGCTTCGTGATCGCGCTGGTCGCGGTCGGCGTCGCGTGGTGGCTGCTCAACCGCTCCACCCTCGGCTACCGCATCCGCGCGGTCGGCGAGAATCCCCACGCCGCCCGGGCCTCCGGCATCAACGTCGGCATGACCTACACGATCGTGATGATGATCGCGGGCTCGCTGCTCGGCCTGGCCGGTGCCAACCAGGTGCTCGGCACCGTGACCAGCGGCGTCTCGCTCGACCTCGACGCCTCGATCGGCTTCGACGCCATCACCGTCGCGCTGCTCGGTAGGTCCCGGCCGCTGGGCATCCTGGCCGCCGGCATGCTGTTCGGCGCGCTCAAGGCGGGCGGTTTCACCATGCAGGCCTCGGAGAGCATCTCCGTCGACCTCGTGCTGGTGGTCCAGTCGCTGATCGTCCTCTTCCTCGCCGCTCCTCCCCTGGTGCGCGCGATCTTCCGGCTCCCCGCCCAGGAGGCCAAGTGAGCACCGTGACCACCCCCACCCCCGACACCGGTGGGCTGGCTCCCGACGCCGCGGTGACCCCCACCAAGGGCATCGGCGCCAAGAAGCTGCCGATCATCTTCGGTGTGCTGACGGCGCTGCTCGGCGTCATCCTGCTGCGCTCCAGCCCCTCCGGTGACACCACCTTCCAGCTGGCAGCCGGCACCGACTTCGTCACGCTGCCCGACATCGTGGTTCCCTCGGGCCCCACGGCGTGGGTGATGGTGGTGCTGTGCCTGGCACTCACCGCCGAGGCCGTACGCCGCATGCTGGCGCACGCGCGGCAGCCGATCTGGATCCCGATCGGCTTCGCCGTCGCGTGGATGACCGGCTTCCTCAGCTGGGCCGCGGCCGACGAGCGCATCCGCGTGGTGAGCCTGCTCGGCGGCGCCGTGGCGCTCGCCATCCCGCTCGTCTTCGGTGCGCTGGGCGGTGTGCTCGGCGAGCGCGCCGGCGTGGTCAACATCGCGATCGAGGGCCAGCTGCTCTTCGGTGCGTTCGCGGCGGCCGTCACCGCCTCGCTCACCGGTTCGCCGTGGGCGGGCCTGGTCTCCGCCATGGTGGCCGGCGCCCTGATCGCGCTGATCCTGGGCCTGTTCGCGATCACCTACTTCGTCGACCAGGTCATCGTCGGCGTGGTGCTCAACGTGCTCGTCGTCGGTCTGACGAACTTCCTGTTCCGCCAGGTCCTCGCGCCCAACGCCGACACGCTCAACTCCCCGGACCGATTCAGCGCGATGCCCATCCCGATCCTGGGCGAGATCCCGCTGATCGGCCCGATCCTGTTCCGCCAGACCCCGCTCGTCTACGTGCTCTACGTGGTCGTCGCGCTCGTCGCGTACGCCCTCTACCGCACCCGCTGGGGCCTGCGGGTCCGCGCGGTCGGCGAGCACCCGAAGGCCGCGGACACCGTCGGGATCAAGGTCAACCGCACCCGCTACCGCACGATCCTGCTCGCCGGCGCCATCGCAGGCATGGGCGGCGCCTACTTCAGCCTGGTCTCGGTCGCGGGCTTCAACCGCGAGATGACCGGCGGCGCGGGCTTCATCGCCCTCGCCGCGGTCATCTTCGGCAAGTGGGACCCGATCCGCGCCACCCTGGCGGCACTGCTCTTCGGCTTCGCGTCCAACCTGCAGGGCGTGCTCTCCGCGATCGGCTCGCCGGTTCCGAGCCAGTTCATGCTGATGCTCCCCTACCTCGTCACCATCTTCGCGGTGGCGGGCCTGGTGGGACGCTCCCGCCCGCCGGCGGCCGACGGAGTGCCCTACCGACAGCAGTGACCCGTCGCTGATCGACAGGAGGGCCCGGTGCGCAGGCACCAGGCCCTCCTGCATTCCCGTGACCGGTGATCGGTGACGTACGGTCCTCGGGACCGGCAACGATCCTGCGGAGGTTCTCGTGGACCAGCTCGACCCGTCCGCCCCGCCGACCTCGAGGGTCGGCGAGGAGTCACTGGCGCAGAGCAGCGAGCGCTACGCCTCGATGTTCACCCACCATCCGCACGCGGCGTACAGCGTGGACCTGCGCGGCTACTTCACCGACGCCAACGCCCGCGCGCTCGAGATGACCGGCCTGAGCCTGCAGGAGCTGCGGCACACGCACTTCTCCGAGGTCATCCACCCGGAGGACAAGCACCTGCTCGGGGATGCCTTCGGTCGCGCGATGTCGGGCGAGCCCCAGGTCGCCGAGGCGCGCGTCCTGCGGCCCGACGGTGTGGTCGTGGACATCCGGTGCACCGGCATCCCACTGGTCGTCGCCGGCGAGGTCGTCGGCATCCACGGCATCACCGAGGACGTCACCGAGGCCAAGCAGCTGCTGCGCGACCTCGAGGAGGCCAACCTCGCCAAGAGCCTCTTCCTCGCCACGGTGAGCCACGAGCTCCGTACGCCCCTCGCGGCCCTCGTCGGGGCCACCGACCTGCTGATGGCCTCCGACCTCGAGCCCGAGCCCGCGCACTTCACCCGGCTCGTCCACCGCTCCGGGCAGCGGCTCACGCACCTGGTGCACGACCTGCTGGAATTCTCCGGGCTGGAGGCGCACCAGACCGTCCTGCACCCGGGTCCCTTCGACGTGCGCGAGCTGGTCCAGGACGTCGCGGAGTGGGCCGTTCCGTTCGCCGAGAGCCGCGACCTGTCCATCTCGTTCGTGGTCGACGAGGCGGTCCCGCGGACCGCGTTCGGCGATGCGCGCCGGATCACCCAGGTGGTCACCAACCTGGTGCAGAACGCGATCACCTTCACCTCGTGCGGCTCGGTGTGCGTGCGCGTCCGGGCCGGCGCGGCGCCCGACGACGCGACGACCTCCGGCACCTGGGTCGAGTTCACCGTCCTCGACAGCGGGATCGGGATCGCCGAGGAGCACGTCGAGAGCCTCTTCGACCCCTTCACCCAGACCGACCGCTTCACCGCGCGCGAGCAGCGTGGGATCGGGCTGGGGCTCGCGATCTGCCGCCAGCTGGTCGACCTCATGGGGGGTCGGCTCGAGGTCTGCTCGGCGCCCGGCGAGGGCAGCACCTTCACCTTCGCCGTGCCCCTCGGTCGCGCCGACGGGCCGGCGCCCGCCTCAGCCGGCGGCTGAGAGGGCGGTGACCGCCGCCTCGGCGAGCACGCGGGCGGCGATCGGGGTAGCCGCCTCGTCGATGCGGAGGTTGCCCTGGTGGAGGTCGTAGGTCGCTCCGCCGGATGTGCGGGTCCCGAGCCGCGCCATCGCGCCGGGCACCGAGTCGAGGAACCAGCCGAAGTCCTCGCCGCCCAGGCTCTGGGCGGTCGAGACGTGGCCGTGCGGGCCGAGGACGTTCTCGACCCCGATCCCGAGCAGCCGGGTCGACTCCTCGTGGTTGACCACCGGCGGCACGCCGCGCTGGTAGGTCACCTCCGCGGTCACGCTGTAGGGGGCGACGATCGCGGTGATGAGCTGGCGGATGAGGTGCTCGGCGTCGGCCCACGCGACCGCGTCGAGCATCCTGACCGTGCCCGCGACGACGCCGCCGTGCGGGATCACGTTGGGCGCCGAGCCCGCGCGCACCATCCCCCACACCACGCTGACACCGGCGCGCGGGTCGAGGCGGCGGCTCAGGATGGCGGGCAGCTCGGTGATGACCTTGCCCAGGGCGAAGGTGAGGTCCTCGGTGAGGTGCGGACGCGAGGTGTGCCCGCCCTTGCCGATCAGCCGGACGGTGAGCGAGTCGGCGGCGCCGGTCAACGGCCCCTCACGCAGCCCGATCCGGCCGACGTCCAGGCTGGGGTCGCAGTGGAGCCCGAAGACGTGCGAGACGCCCTCGAGCGCTCCCGCCGAGATGAGGTGCAGCGCCCCGCCGGGCATGACCTCCTCGGCCGGCTGGAAGAGCAGCCGCACCCGTCCCGGGAGCAGGCCGCGGACGGCGACCTCCGCGAGGGCCAGGCCGGCGCCGACGAGTCCCGCGGTGTGCACGTCGTGCCCGCAGGCGTGGGCCACACCGGGGACGGTGCTGCGCCACGGGTCGGAGATCAGGTCGTCGACGGGCAGGGCGTCGAGGTCGGCGCGCAGCGCCACCAGCCGATCGCCGTGACCGATCTCGGCGATCACTCCCCCGCCCTGCGGGCGGGCGATGTCCCACCCGGCCCCCTCGAGCGCGGAGACCACCGCCTCGGACGTGCGGTGCTCCTCCCAGCTGAGCTCGGGGTGAGCGTGCAGGTCACGCCGGAGGGCGACGAGGTCGTCGGCGTACTTGTCGACGATCTCGGAGATCACGGCACTGGTGACGGACGAGGCGGGGGGTGTGTCAGGCATAACCCTCGCAGTCTAGTTCGCGTCCCCGTCGTAGGCGGCGAGAAGCCGGTCCGCGGCCAGGGGGGCGGGCAGCTCGCCCGCCAGCACCGCACGGCGTACGTCGTCGCGCACTGCCGCGACGCCCGGCGAGGTCCGCAGCCGCTGGGCGAGCTCGTCGCGCACGAGTGCCCAGGTGAAGTCGAGCTGCTGCCCGGCGCGCTTGTGGGCCAGGCCGTCGGCGCCGAGGTGGGCGCGGTGCTCCCCCACGTGCTGCCAGACGTCGTCGACCCCGGCCCCGGTGAGTGCGGAGCAGGTGACGACCGGGGGCGCCCACTCCGCGTGGCCGCGCACGAGGCGCAGCGCTCCGGCGAGCTCGCGGGCGGCGACGCGGGCGTCCGCCTCGTGGGGTCCGTCGGCCTTGTTGACCGCGACGACGTCGGCGATCTCGAGGATGCCCTTCTTGATGCCCTGGAGCTGGTCGCCGGTGCGCGCGATGGTGAGGAAGCAGAAGGTGTCGACCATCCCGGCGACGGTGACCTCCGACTGGCCGACGCCGACCGTCTCCACGAGCACCACGTCGTGGCCGGCGGCCTCCAGCACCAGCATCGCCTGGGTGGTCGCGCGGGCCACTCCGCCCAGCGTCCCGGCGGTGGGCGAGGGGCGGATGAAGGCGCGGGGGTCCACCGCGAGGGTCGCCATCCGGGTCTTGTCGCCCAGCACCGAGCCGCCCGTGCGCACCGACGACGGGTCGACGGCCAGCACGCCGACGCGGTGCCCGGCGGCGGTCAGCCGGGTGCCGAGCGCCTCGATGAAGGTCGACTTGCCCACGCCCGGCACGCCGGAGATGCCGACGCGGGTCGCGGGCGGCAGCTCGGTGTCGGCGAGCAGGGTCAGCAGCTCGCGGGCAGCCGCCCGGTGCTCGGTCCGCGACGACTCGACCAGCGTGATGGCGCGCGAGACGTCGGCACGACGCCCGGCGCGGACCCCCTCCACCAGCGCGGCGACGTCCACGGGACGAGCCATCAGGCGGTCTGCTCCCGCAGGCGTGCGATGAGGTCGAGCGCGGACTCCGCGATCACCGTGCCGGGCAGGAACACCGCGGCCGCACCCATCTCCCGGAGCGTCTCGACGTCGTCGGGCGGGATGACGCCCCCGATGACGATCATGATGTCGGGGCGCCCCTGGTCGGCCAGCGCCTGCTTGAGCGCCGGCAGGAGGGTCAGGTGTCCCGCGGCCAGCGAGGAGACGCCGACGATGTGCACGTCGGCGTCGATCGCCTGCTGGGCGACTTCCTCGGGCGTGGAGAACAGCGGGCCCACGTCGACGTCGAAGCCGAGGTCGGCGAAGGCGGTGACGACGACCTTCTGTCCGCGGTCGTGGCCGTCCTGGCCCATCTTGGCCACGAGGATGCGCGGGCGGCGACCCTCTTCGGCCTCGAACTCCTCGGTCGCGGCGAGGACCTCGGCGACCTTGCCACCGGCTGCCCCGTCGGACTTGGCTGCCTCGTCGCGGTACACGCCGCTGATCGTACGGATCACCGCCTGGTGGCGGCCGTAGACCTTCTCCAGCGCGTCGGAGATCTCCCCGACGGTGGCCTTGGCGCGGGCCGCGTCGACGGCCAGCGCGAGGAGGTTGCCCTCGAGGGAGCCGCCGCCGACCGGGCCGCGCTCGGCCGAGGCCGTCAGCGCGTCCAGCGAACGGCGTACGGCGTCGTCGTCGCGCTTGGCGCGCAGCCGCTCGAGCTTGGCGACCTGCTGGCGGTAGACGTCGTCGTTGTCGACGCGCAGCACGTCGAGCTTGTCCTCGACCGGGAGCCGGAAGGTGTTCACGCCGATGACCTTCTGGGCACCCGAGTCGATGCGCGCCTGGGTGCGGGCGGCCGCCTCCTCGATGCGCATCTTGGGGATCCCCTGCTCGATCGCCGCCGCCATGCCGCCGGCCCGCTCGGCCTCGAGGATGTGGGCCCAGGCCCGCTCCGCCAGGTCGTGGGTGAGCTTCTCGACGTAGTAGGAGCCGGCCCACGGGTCGATGACGTGGGTGGTGCCGGACTCCTGCTGCAGCAGCAGCTGGGTGTTGCGCGCGATGCGCGCGGAGAAGTCGGTGGGCAGCGCGATCGCCTCGTCGAGGGCGTTGGTGTGCAGCGACTGGGTGTGGCCCTGGGTCGAGGCCATCGCCTCGATGCAGGTGCGCCCGACGTTGTTGAAGACGTCCTGCGCGGTGAGCGACCAGCCCGACGTCTGGCTGTGGGTGCGCAGCGAGCGCGACTTGGGGTTCTGCGGGTCGAAGTCGTCCACGAGCCGGGCCCACAGCGCCCGGGCGGCGCGCATCTTGGCGACCTCCATGAAGAAGTTCATCCCGATGGCCCAGAAGAAGCTCAGCCGCGGGGCGAACTGGTCGATCGTCATCCCGGTGCCGAGGCCGGCGCGGATGTACTCCACGCCGTCGGCGAGCGTGTAGGCCAGCTCCAGGTCGGCGGTCGCCCCGGCCTCCTGGATGTGGTAGCCGGAGATCGAGATGGAGTTGAAGCGCGGCATCTTCTGGCTGGTGAAGGCGAAGATGTCGCTGATGATCCGCATGCTCGGCGCCGGCGGGTAGATGTAGGTGTTGCGGACCATGAACTCCTTGAGGATGTCGTTCTGGATGGTCCCCGCGAGCTGCTCCGGCTTCACCCCCTGCTCCTCGGCCGCCGCGATGTAGAGCGCGAGCACGGGCAGCACCGCACCGTTCATCGTCATCGACACCGACATCTCGTCGAGCGGGATGCCGTCGAAGAGGGTGCGGGTGTCGTAGATCGAGTCGATCGCCACGCCCGCCATGCCCACGTCCCCGCGCACCCGCGGGTGGTCGGAGTCGTAGCCGCGGTGGGTCGCGAGGTCGAAGGCGACGCTCAGGCCCTTCTGCCCGGCCGCGAGGTTGCGACGGTAGAAGGCGTTGGACTCCTCGGCGGTGGAGAAGCCGGCGTACTGCCGGACCGTCCACGGCTGGGTGGTGTACATCGTCGGGTAGGGGCCGCGCAGGAACGGCGCGATGCCCGGCCACGTGTCGAGGCCGTCGAGTCCCTCGAGGTGCTCGGGGCCGTAGACCGGGAGGATGTCGATGCCCTCCGGGCTCGTCCACGGCTCCCCTGCGCCCCCTTCGGTGGTTGAGGTGCGAGCGCTGTGTCGATCGGTGCCGGGAGCCTCGAAACCTCCCAGACCCACCTCCGCAAAGTTCTCCGGAATGCTCATCGGCTGAGCTCCTCTCGGATCCGGCCGAGGAAGCCGAGCGCATCGACCCCCATGGCACACGAGTCGTCGACGTCGGTCACGGTCTTCTCCCCCGGCTTGCCCGCGAGCACGACGTACGCCGCACCTGCCGCACGCAGCGCGGCGACGAGGTCGGCGCCCCACTCGGCGTAGGCCGCGTCGGTGCCGGCCAGGCAGGCGACCCGCTGGCCGGACCAGGCCGCGGTGACCGCGTCCACGCCGTCGGTCGGGCCGGCCGCCTCGACGGCGACGCCGCCGGCGGCGAACAGGTTGGTGGCGAAGGTGGCGCGTGCGGTGTGCGCGGCGATCGGGCCCATCGTGGCGAGGAAGACCTTCTCCGTGGCGGGCTCGGCCCGCATGTCCTCGTAGGCCCAGCCGTAGTGGCGCACGCCTCCACGGCCCCAGGGGGCGCGCTCGGGCAGGACCTCGGCGAGGTTCGGGAACTCCGAGATCCCCGTCAGCGGGCGCGAGCGGTCGGCGATGCCGGCGTCGCGAGCGGCCGCGACCGCGCGCACCCGCTCCTTGACGCCCGCAGCGGCCTGCTCGCCGAAGCCGCCGTCGGACTCGATCCGGCCCAGCTCGGCCCAGCCGGCCACGGCGAGGTCGTCGGTGAGCCTCTCGACGGCGTACGACCCGCCCGCGGGGTCGGACACCGCGGCGACGTGCGCCTCCTCGATGAGCAGGGAGGACGTGTTGCGGGCGATCCGCCGGCCGAACGCGTCGGGCTGGCCGAGCCGCTCGTCGAAGGGCACGACGGTGATCGCGTCGGCACCTCCGACACCGGCCGCGAAGGCCGCGACGGTGCCGCGGAGCATGTTCACCCACGGGTCCTGCTTCGTCATCATGGCGCGGCTGGTGATGACGTGCTGACGCTGCGCGACGTCGTCCGCACCGCTGGCGTCGAGCACCCTGGCCCAGAGTCGCCGTGCCGCGCGCAGCTTCGCGATCGTGGGGAACTGCTCGTCGGTGGAGGCGTAGCGGAACTCGATGAGACCGGCCGCCTCGTCCACGGTGAACCCCGCCTCGGCGAGGATCCGCAGGTAGTGGACGCCGACGGCCATCGTCCAGCCGAGCTCCTGGGCGTCGCTGGCGCCGCGGTCGTGGAGCGCCGTGCCGTCGACGACGGCACCGAGCACGCCGAGCGCCTGCGCCCGGCGGACGGTGTCGACGAAGGACCCGAAGGGCGTACGCCCGTCGTCGGCGACCCGGTGGCCGAACATCTCGGCGGTGGCCGGGTCGGCGGAGAGGTTGCTGCCGGGGTGCGGGTCGTTCGCGGTGTCCTCGAGCAGCCGGGCGAGCGCCTCGGACTGCTCGGCGTCGGGTCGCTCGAGGGTGACGGGGGCAAGGTCGAGCAGCACCCCACGCAGCGCGCGGGCCAGGTCGGTGCCGCGCTCGACGTCGAGGTGCAGCGAGGTGGCGCCGTTGTCGAGGTCGACCAGGGCCGCCTCGTTGACGGCGGCCGCGTCGTCGCCGACCAGCGGCGTACGGATGTCCCAGGCGCCGGTGCGCGTGGGACGGCCCGACGTGCGGAGGCCGTCGAGGTCGGCCGGCTGTCCGATCGGCGGCACGTCGATCCCGTCGAGCGTGGTCCGCGTCAGCACCGACCAGACGTCGGAGTCGGGTGCGTCGTCGCGCAGCCGCCGGGCCTTGCGCAGCACCGCCGCGGTCGCCGCCTCCCAGGCTGCGGGGCCGTAGGAGTCGCCCTCGCCCACCAGCCGGAGCGAGCCCTCCTCGGGCTGCAGCTCCTCGGGCTCGTCCAGTCCACCGTCGAGGTCGCTCATGAGTCGCAGGATAGGGCGAGCGTCACATCCGTGGCACTGCGCGGGCCTATGGGATACGTCTCAGACCTCGGTGCGGCCCTCGTCGTCCTTGCTGCGCAGACCGATCTTGTTGCCCAGCCAGACCAGGGGGTCGAACTTCTTGTCCACCACCCGCTCCTTCATCGGGATGATCGCGTTGTCGGTGATCCGGATGCCCTCGGGGCAGACCTCGGTGCAGCACTTGGTGATGTTGCACATCCCCAGGCCCGCCGCTCCCTGGGCGAGCTCGCGCCGGTCGTGGGTGTCGAGCGGATGCATGTCGAGCTCGGCGTAGCGCAGGAAGAAGCGCGGCCCGGCGAACGCCTCCTTGTTGTCCTCGTGGTCGCGTACGACGTGGCACACGTCCTGGCACAAGAAGCACTCGATGCACTTGCGGAACTCCTGGCCGCGCTCGACGTCGACCTGCGCCATCCGGCGCTTGCCGTCGCTGTCGCGGGGACCGAGCTTCGCGGCGGGCAGCTGCTTGGCCTTCTCGTAGTTGAAGGACACGTCGGTGACCAGGTCGCGGATGACCGGGAAGGTGCGCATCGGCGTCACCGTGATCGTCTCGTCCTGCTCGAAGTCCGAGAGCCGGCACATGCACATCAGGCGCGGGCGGCCGTTGACCTCGGCGCTGCACGAGCCGCACTTGCCGGCCTTGCAGTTCCACCGCACGGCCAGGTCACCGGCCTGGGTGGCCTGCACGCGGTGGATCGCGTCGAGCACGACCTCGCCGTCGGACACCTCGACCGGGAAGTCCTGGATCTCGCCGCCGTCCCGGTCGCCGCGCCAGATCCGCAATTTCAAGGTGTAGCTCATGCGAAGTACCCCTTCAGCTCGTCCGGCATCTCCGGCAGCGGCTTCTCCTGCAGCTCCACCCCGGTGCCATCGGCGTCGAGGGTGACCACGAGGTTCTTGGTGCCCCACGCGGGGTCGGGGCCCGGGAAGTCGTCGCGGGTGTGACCACCGCGCGACTCCTCGCGGGCGAGCGCGGCCTTCGCGATGCACTCGCTGACGATGAGCATGTTGCGCAGGTCGAGGGCGAGGTGCCAGCCGGGGTTGTACTGCCGGTGGCCCTCGACGACCATCGTCCGCGCCCGCTCCTTGAAGGCCTCGATCTCGCCCAGCGACTCCTCGAGCTCGGTGCGCGTGCGGATGATGCCGACCAGGTCGTTCATCGACTGCTGGAGGTCGGACTGGATGGAGTAGGGGTTCTCGCCACCCTCGACCTCGAAGGGCGCGAGCGCGCTCGCCTGCGCGGCCTTCACGTCCGAATCGTCGACCTGCGGCCGCGCGTCGCCCAGCGAGGCGGCGTACGTCGATGCGTGCTCGCCGGCGCGCTTGCCGAAGACCAGCAGGTCGCCCAGCGAGTTGCCGCCGAGCCGGTTCGAGCCGTGCATGCCGCCCGAGCACTCGCCCACGGCGTAGAGCCCGGTCACCGCGCTCTCCTGGGTGTCGGCGTCGACCTCGACGCCGCCCATCACGTAGTGGCAGGTGGGGCCGATCTCCATCGGCTCGGCCGTGATGTCGACGTCGGCGAGCTCCTTGAACTGGTGGTACATCGACGGCAGCCGCTTGCGGATGAACTCCGGCGTACGCCGCGAGGCGATGTCGAGGTAGATGCCGCCGTGCGGCGTGCCGCGTCCGGCCTTGATCTCGGAGTTGATCGCGCGGGCCACCTCGTCGCGTGGCAGCAGCTCCGGAGGACGGCGGTTGTTCTTCTTGTCCTCGTACCACGCGTCCGCCTCCTCGACGGTGTCCGCGGTCTCGGCCCGGAAGAACTCGGGGATGTAGTCGAACATGAAGCGCTCGCCCTCGGAGTTCTTGAGGATGCCGCCGTCGCCGCGCACCGACTCGGTGACCAGCAGCCCCTTCACCGAGGGCGGCCACACCATGCCGGTGGGGTGGAACTGCACGAACTCCATGTTGATCAGGCTCGCGCCGGCCCGCATCGCGAGCGCGTGGCCGTCACCGGTGTACTCCCACGAGTTCGAGGTGACCTTGAAGGACTTCCCGATGCCGCCGGTGGCGAGGATGACGCTGGGCGCGTCGAAGACGATGAAGCGCCCCGACTCGCGCCAGTAGGCGAAGGCGCCCGAGACCCGGCTCTGCCCGTCCTTGGCCTCCTTGAAGACGTCGGTGACCGTGCACTCCATGAAGACGTCGATGCCCAGCGACACCGCCCGCTGCTGGAGCGTGCGGATCATCTCCAGTCCGGTGCGGTCGCCGACGTGCGCGAGCCGGGCGTACTTGTGGCCCCCGAAGTCGCGCTGGGAGATCAGCCCGTCCTCGGTGCGGTCGAAGAGCGCACCCCAGTCCTCGAGCTCCTGGACCCGCTCCGGCGCCTCCTGCGCGTGCAGCTGCGCCATCCGCCAGTTGTTGAGCATCTTGCCGCCGCGCATGGTGTCGCGGAAGTGGACCTCCCAGTTGTCCTCCGGCCAGCGGTTGCCCATCGCCGCTGCGATGCCGCCCTCGGCCATCACCGTGTGGGCCTTGCCGAGCAGCGACTTGCACACGATCGCCGTACGCGCACCCGCGTCGTGGGCCGCGATCGCCGCGCGCAGCCCCGCCCCGCCCGCACCGACCACCACGACGTCGTACGCGTGGCGCTCCATGCCGCCGCGGGCCTCGCCGGACATCGCGTTGCCGGTCATCGGGTGGCGGCCCTCCGCCGGGGAACTGTTCTCGTTGATCATCGGGAGCCTTCCGGGGTCCCCGCGGAGTTGTCAGCGGAGGAGCGAAGCGGGGGAGATGAGAACTTCGTGGGGTGGTTCAAAAGAACCTCAGGTCCTGGATCGTGCCCGTGGCGAGCAGGTAGATGTAGAAGTCGACGACGGCGACCGAGAAGAGCGAGTACCACGCCCACTTCCCGTGGCTGGTGTTGAGCCGCGAGACCCAGGTCCACAGCTTGTAGCGCACCGGGTGCTTGGAGAAGTGGCGGAGCCGACCACCGACGACGTGGCGGCAGGAGTGGCACGACAGCGTGTAGAGCCAGATGAAGGCGACGTTGACGATCATCAGCAGCGTGCCGAGGCCCATGTGGATGCCGCTGGTCTCGCCGTCGCCGATGGCGTACTCCGCCGGCATCGGTCGGAAGGCGAGCACGACGTCGAAGGTGAGCACGAGCCCGACCAGCACTGCGGCGTACCAGAAGTAGCGGTGCACGTTCTGCAGGACCAACGGCAGCTTCGACTCGCCGGAGTAGGCCTGGTGCGGCTCGGCGACGCCGCACGCGGGCGGGGAGAGCCAGAAGGCGCGGTAGTAGGCCTTGCGGTAGTAGTAGCAGGTCATCCGGAAGCCCAGCGGGAAGATCAGGATGATCAGCGCCGCGGACAGCGGCCACCACGCGAACGGCTGGCCGAAGTCCGAGGCGCCCTCCACGCAGTCGCCGAGGCACGGCGAGTAGAACGGCGAGAGGTAGGGCGAGGCGTAGTAGTCGCGACCCATGAAGGCGCGCACGGTGGCGAAGACGACGAAGCCGGAGAAGACGACGAACGTCGCCAGCGGCGAGAGCCACCACCGGTCCTGTCGCAGTGTCCGCGCCCCGATGCGCGCGCGGGTCGGGCTGGTGACGCCGTGGTCGGTCGTTGGCATACGTCCTCCGTGGGGGTCCGGGGACCCGGGTCCTGTCGACACTGGTGACTATGACGTGAGTCACACTCCAGCGGAAGTGGGCGCGCCCGGACAAACGTCACACGGCCTCGGCGCGTCGCCCGTGCGGACGCCGCGATACCGTGAGGGAGTGCCAACTGAACTCAGAGACTCACGTCCCACCCTGGTGAAGGGCGCGCGGGCATCGCGCACCACGGTCGCGCTGAAGCTCGCCATGGCGGGCAGCGGCTTCCTCTTCGTGGGCTTCGTGCTCGCGCACATGTACGGCAACCTCAAGGCGTTCGCCGGCCACGACGCGTTCAACGAGTACGCCGAGCACCTGCGCGAGCTCGGTGAGCCGCTGCTGCCGCACGAGGGCGCGCTGTGGATCCTGCGCCTGGGTCTGCTCCTGTCACTGGTGGTGCACGTCGTCACCGGCGTGATCCTGTGGCGCCGCGCCGCGCGCGCCCGCACCACGAAGTACACCGTGAAGAAGACCGCCGGTGTCACGCGCGCGAGCCTGATGATGCGCTGGGGCGGCGTCACCATCCTGGTGTTCCTGATCTGGCACCTGCTCAACTTCACCATCGGCAAGGTCAACGTGCAGGGCGGGGCGACCAACGACCCCTACAACCTTCTGGTCGACACCTTCGACGTGTGGTGGATGACGGTGATCTACCTCGTCGCGATGCTGGCGCTGGGCGCCCACCTGCACCATGGGATCTGGAGCGCCGCCCAGACGCTCGGCTGGACCGGCACCGCCGCGAAGCGACGCCGCGCCAAGCAGGTCGGCCTCGCTACGGCACTGGTCATCTCGGTCGGCTACTCGCTCGTCCCGCTCGCCGTCCTCGCCGGCATCATCACCAAGTAAGGGGTCATCGCACGTGAGCCACGACATGGACATGCCCGACACCGTCAGCGCAGCCGAGGCCTCGGCCAGCGGCTTCCTCGACGGCGACTACGACGACGCCGCGGGCTACTACACGCCCGGCACGCCGCTGGTCGACACCAAGGCGCCCGAGGGCCCGATCGCCGAGCGCTGGCAGAACCGCAAGTTCGAGGCCCGCCTGGTCAACCCGTCGAACCGGCGCAAGCTGTCGATCATCATCGTCGGCACCGGCCTGGCCGGCGCTTCGGCCGCCGCCACCCTCGGCGAGGCCGGCTACAACGTGAAGTCCTTCTGCTACCAGGACTCCCCGCGTCGCGCGCACTCCATCGCCGCGCAGGGCGGCATCAACGCCGCGAAGAACTACAAGGAGGACGGCGACTCCGTCCACCGCCTGTTCTACGACACGGTCAAGGGCGGCGACTACCGCTCGCGCGAGTCCAACGTCTACCGCCTCGCCGAGGTCAGCACGAACATCATCGACCAGTGCGTCGCGCAGGGCGTCCCGTTCGCCCGCGAGTACGGCGGCCTGCTCGACAACCGCTCCTTCGGCGGCGTGCAGGTCTCGCGCACCTTCTACGCCCGCGGCCAGACCGGCCAGCAGCTGCTGATCGGCGCCTACCAGGCGCTCGAGCGCCAGGTGTCCGCCGGCACCGTGACGACGTACACGCGCCACGAGATGATGGAGCTCATCACCGTCGACGGCAAGGCGCGCGGCATCATCGCCCGCGACATGGTCACCGGCGCGGTCGAGACCCACCTCGCCGACGTCGTCGTGCTCGCCTCCGGTGGCTACGGCAACGTGTTCTACCTGTCGACCAACGCGATGGGCTGCAACGTCACCGCCGCGTGGCGCGCGCACCGCAAGGGCGCCTACATGGCCAACCCCTGCTACACGCAGATCCACCCCACCTGCATCCCGGTCTCGGGCTCGCACCAGTCGAAGCTGACCCTGATGTCGGAGTCGCTGCGCAACGACGGCCGGATCTGGGTGCCGAAGAACCAGGCCGACTGCGACAAGGACCCGCGCGACATCCCCGAGGAGGACCGCGACTACTACCTGGAGCGGATCTACCCCTCCTTCGGCAACCTGGTCCCCCGCGACATCGCCTCGCGTGCGGCCAAGAACGTCTGCGACGAGGGTCGCGGCGTCGGCCCCGAGGTCGACGGCGTACGCCGTGGTGTCTACCTCGACTTCAGCGCCGCCATCGAGCGCCTCGGCAAGAAGGGCATCACCGAGAAGTACGACAACCTGTTCGACATGTACGAGCGGATCACGGGTGAGAACCCGTTCGAGGTGCCGATGCGCATCTACCCCGCCGTGCACTACGTCATGGGCGGCCTGTGGGTCGACTACGACCTCCAGTCCACGATCCCGGGCCTGTTCGTGACGGGCGAGGCCAACTTCTCCGACCACGGCGCGAACCGCCTCGGCGCCTCGGCGCTGATGCAGGGCCTGGCCGACGGCTACTTCGTCCTCCCCCACACCATCCGCGACTACCTCGCGGACGGCCCGTTCGAGGAGATCACCGAGGACCACCCCGCCGTCGTCGAGGCGCGCGAGTCGGTCAAGGGCCGCATCGACCACTTCCTGTCCGTCAACGGCACCCGCAGCGTCGACTCCTACCACCGCGAGCTCGGCAACATCATGTGGGAGTACTGCGGCATGGAGCGGACCGAGACCGGTCTGAAGAAGGCCATCGACCTCATCCGCTCGCTCAAGGACGACTTCTACCGCAACGTGAAGGTCCTCGGCAGCGCCGAGACCCTGAACCAGTCGCTCGAGAAGGCCGGCCGCGTGGCCGACTTCTTCGAGCTCGGCGAGCTGATGTGCATCGACGCCCTCAACCGACGCGAGTCGTGCGGCGGCCACTTCCGTGGCGAGTCGCAGACCGAGGACGGCGAGGCGCTGCGCCACGACGACGAGTACGCCTACGTCGCCGCGTGGGAGTGGGCCGGTGAGGACTCCATCCCCGTCCTGCACAAGGAAGACCTCGTCTACACCGCCATCGAGATGAAGCAGCGGAGCTACAAGTGAGCATGAACCTGACCCTCAAGATCTGGCGCCAGCCGGACGCCTCGTCCGCCGGGGCGATGCAGACCTACCAGCTCTCCGACGTGTCCCCGGACATGTCCTTCCTGGAGATGCTCGACGTGCTGAACGAGCAGCTCAACGACAAGGGCGAGGATCCCGTCGCCTTCGACCACGACTGCCGTGAGGGCATCTGCGGGTCGTGCGGGCTGATGATCAACGGCGACGCCCACGGGCCGGAGGTCACCACGACCTGCCAGCTCCACATGCGTTCGTTCAGCGACGGCGAGACGATCACCATCGAGCCGTGGCGCGCCGACGCCTTCCCGGTCATCAAGGACCTGGTCGTCGACCGCAGCGCCTTCGACCGCATCATCCAGCAGGGCGGCTACATCTCGGTCAACACCGGCTCGGCGCCCGAGGCCCACTCGGTGCCCGTCCCGCGTGACGACGCGCTGCGCGCCTTCAACGTCGCCACCTGCATCGGCTGCGGCGCCTGCGTCGCGGCGTGCCCCAACGGCTCGGCCTCGCTCTTCATGGGTGCCAAGATCACCCATCTCGGCGAGCTCCCGCAGGGCCAGCCCGAGCGCGACAGCCGCGTGGTCAACATGGTCGCCCAGCACGACCACGAGGGCTTCGGTGGCTGCACCAACATCGGCGCCTGCACCGCCGCCTGCCCCAAGGAGATCCCGCTCGACGTGATCTCCCAGCTCAACAAGGACCTCCGCACCGCCATCCGCCACGGCCACTGAGCCAGCACCGCAACCGCCTTCTCTCGGGAGCAAGACGTGTCGCACGACCCTGCGTCCGCACTGAACCATGCTCCGTTCCGGGCTCTCCTCGTCGGCCAGACGGTGACGAGCCTGGGCAACGGCATAGCGCCCATCGCGCTGGCCTTCGGCGTCCTCGACCTGGGGGGCTCGCCCGCCGAGCTCGGCCTCGTGGGAGCGGCCTACGCGGTCACCTTCGCGGCGGCGTTGCTGTGGGGGGGCGTGATCGGTGACCGGGAGGCGCGGGACAAGATCATGGTCGGTTCCTCGGTGGTGCGCGGTGTCATCCAGGTCCTCACCGCCGCTGTGGTGCTGTCCTCGGTCGGCGGCGTGCCCGCGCTCGCGCTGCTGTCGGCGATCAGCGGGGTCCTGACCGGGCTCTCGGTGCCGGCGTCGCGCTCGGTCACCCCCCTGACCGTTCCGGCACAAGCGCTGCCGTCGGCCGTCAAGGTCCGCGCCCTCAGCCAGGACTCCGCCCGCATCGCCGGCACGGCGGTCGCGGGCGTGCTGGTGGTCGCCATCGGCTCGGGTTGGGCGATCCTCATCGACGCCCTGACCTTCTTCGTCGCAGCCGCCGCCTTCGCCGCCATGCGGCTTCCGGCCGCGCCGCGGCCCGGGACGGACCGGCCGTCGGTCCTGTCCGACGTGCGAGACGGCCTGGCCGAGGTGGTCCACCAGAGGTGGCTGCTGCTGACGATCGGCCAGGCAATGGTCTTCCACCTCGCCTACGGAGGCGTCGAGGGCGTGCTCGGCCCGACCGTGGTGGGCGAGGGCATAGGCCGGGACGTGTGGGGTTGGGCGATGGCCGCCCTGGGCGTCGGAGTCGTCGCCGGCTCCCTGCTCAGCATGCGGATCCACCCACCCCGTCCACTCGTCACGGCGATGCTCGCGCTGGCGTCCACAGGGGCCTTCCCCGTGGCGATGGGCCTGGCCGAAGGGCCTGCTCCGCTGCTCGCCGCGGCCTTCGTCCACGGTCTGGGCCTCCAGCTCTACAGCGTGCTCATGGACGTCGCGGTGCAGGAGGGTGTGCCGACGGACAAGCTGGCCCGGGTCTACGCCATCGACCAGGTCGGCTCGCTCGCGACCAGGCCCCTCGGGCTCGCGCTGGTCGGTCCCGCGCTCCTCGTCGCGCCGGCGGAGGCACTGCTGGTCGGCGTCGGCGTCGTGCTCGGGGCCTCGGCACTGCTGCTGCTCGCCTCCCGGACCATCCGCCTGCACGCACCGAGCGCGGCGTCGTCCGTCGAGCCCGTCTCCTCGTGACGAGCGTCCCTGTCCCACCGGTCCGTCACCGTGACGACGCGCGCGACCTCCTCGCGTACGTCTCGTGGCAGCAGACCCGGCCGGTCGTGCGACCGACCGACGCCGCAGGTGCATCGCTCTGGCTGGTCACTCGTCAGCGCCGGCGGCGTACGAGCGCCACGAGGCCGAGCATCGAGGCGGCGCCCGCGGCGAAGGCGGCCTTCGGGGAGGACCCAGCGGAAGAATCAGTGCGTACGACGTCCGCTGCCGCGGCCAGGTCGATCCGGGGCCCTTCGACCGTCTGGTCGGCGACGAGCTGGGCCGCGCGCGCGGCGCGGGCCTCGGGCGAGGTGTGGGCCCAGGCGGCGGCGAGGACGACGACGCGGGAGAAGTAGTTGATCCAGACCAGCAGGATCAGGGCGATGCCGAAGGCCTGCACGGCCGGCTGCTCGCGAGTGGCCTGCAGCAGCACCGTCGAGAGCTGCTTGAGCAGCTCGAAGACGATGGCGCCGAGCAGCGCCCCCGACCAGAGCGACCGCGACGGCACGTTGGGGCTGGCGAGGAGGCGGAAGAAGGCGAAGAACAGCACCGTGCTCGCCGCCAGGCCCAGCGCGAGCGCGAGGGCCCACAGCAGGGGCTTCGCGCCCGCGCCGAGGCCGAGGAGCTCGAGGATGGGCGTGGCGATCTTGGTGGCCACGCCGGACACGGCGACGCTCACCAGGAGCACGGAGCCGAGGGTCAGCAGCGCCAGCATGTCGCGCACCTTGCCGACGACGAAGTTGGGCTGCTCGCGCTCGGGCTCCTCGAAGACCGCGATCAGCGCGGTGCGCATCCCCGACAGCCAGCCGAGGCCGGAGTAGAGGGCGAGCAGGAGTCCGACGCTGAGGATGCCGGGCGCGTTGTTCTGGAAGGTGGCCAGGTCGAGCCCGTCCTTGCCCCCCACGATCCCCGGGAGCACGTCGTTGATCGCGGTGACCAGGTCGTCGTCGGCGTTGGGGTACGCCCTCGAGACCAGGCCGATGACGGCGAACGCGAGCGCCAGGATCGGGAAGAAGGACAGGAACGCGAAGTAGGTGACGGCCGCGGCGAGTGCGCTGCCGTTGACGTTGCCGAAGTGCTCGACCATGCGCACGACGTGGTCGACGAGGGGACGACGCTCGCGGACGCGCTCCACGCGGTCCTTCAGGTCCGAGACGAAGGACATGTCAGCCCAGCTCGAAGTGTCGGGTGGGCTGCCAGCCGGCGCTGTCGTCGTGGACGTAGAGGCTGAACTCCTCGGCGGTGAAGCGGCACTCGAAGCCGGCGAGCTCGGCGAAGGCACGGTCGAGCGCGGTGTCGTCGAGGTGGTGCGCGATCGTCACGTGCGGGTGGTAGGGGTAGTGCAGGTCGACCTCGAGCGGCCCGCGGCGCACGGCGCCGGCGAGCTGCTCGCACGCGGAGATCCCCTCGGCCACGGTCACGAAGACCACCGGGGACACCGGGCGGAACGTGCCGGTGCCGCGGAGGTGGATGTCGAACGGCTCCACGGCCGAAGCCGCGTGCGCGAGATGATCGGTGACGGTGTCGAGCTCGGCGTCCTCGACCTGCGCCGGCGGGATCAGGGTGATGTGCGTCGGGATCTGCGTCGCAGTCGTGTCACCGACCGAGGTGCGGTAGTCCTGGAGCTCACTCGCCCAGGGCTCGGGGATCGCGATGGCTACTCCGATGGTGGGCACTCGCCGACCCTACATAACCGGTTCGCCGCACCGTGCAGCCGGGAAGTAGGCTCGCCCGTCGTGAGTGACACCTTCCGCGCCGCCCAGGCCCGCAGCGAGGCGATCGAGCAGCAGATGGCCGACGACCCGGTCTCGCTGCGGATGCTGACCGGGGACCGTCCGACCGGAGCGCTGCACATCGGCCACTACTTCGGCTCGATCCGCAACCGCCTCCGCCTGCAGGACAGCGGCGCCGAGATCTGGCAGCTCATCGCCGACTACCAGGTGATCACCGACCGCGAGGTCGCCGGCGACATCGCCGGCAACGTGCGCAACCTGCTCCTCGACAACATCGCCGCCGGCCTCGACCCGGAGAAGGCGACGATCTTCACCCACTCCTCCGTCCCGGCGCTCAACCAGCTGATGCTGCCCTTCCTCAGCCTGGTCAGCGTGGCGGAGCTCCAGCGCAACCCCACGGTCAAGGACGAGGCCAGGTCGGCCGGCATCACCTCGATCGGCGGACTGCTGCTGACCTACCCCGTCCACCAGGCCGCCGACATCCTGTTCTGCAAGGCCAACGTCGTCCCGGTGGGGCGCGACCAGCTCCCCCACCTCGAGCAGACGCGCGTCGTCGCGCGCCGCTTCAACGACCGCTACGCACCGGTCTTCCCCGAGCCCGGCGCGCTGTTGTCGGAGGCCCCGCTCATCCTCGGCACCGACGGCACCAAGATGAGCAAGTCGAAGGGCAACGTCGTCGAGCTGCGGATGAGCGCCGACGAGACGGCCAAGAAGCTGAAGGGTGCCAAGACCGACAGCGACCGCGTCATCACCTACGACCCGGACGGGCGTCCCGAGGTCGCCAACCTCCTGACCCTCATCGCGCTCTGCGAGGGCACCGACCCCGCGACCGTTGCCGACGAGATCGGCGACGGCGGCGGTGGCGCGCTCAAGGGCCGGCTCACCGACGCGGTCAACGCCGAGCTCGCCCCGCTGCGCGCGCACCGAGCCGAGCTCGAGGCCGACCCGGGCTACCTCTCGGAGGTCCTGCGACGCGGCAACACCCGAGCCAACGAGATGGCCGAGGTCACGCTCGACGAGGTGCGCGAGGCGATGGGCATGGTCTACGAGTGACGGACGTCACACTCCCGCTGTGATGTGACTCACCAGTAGGTTTCGCTCGAGGCCGGGTCGTCCGGTCCGGGAGGGAAGCCACCATGGCAGCAACATCTCGCCGTCGAACCCACGCTCGGGGTCGGTCGGCACGCGCGATCGCGTCACTCTTCACCGTCCTGACCGCCACGCTCGTGACCGGGGCACTGGCTCCGACCACGGCCCACGCCGCGGTCGCGGAGCCGCCGCGGCCCGCGTTCTACGAGACCCCCGCCTCGCTGCCCAGCGCCAACGGCGCGCTGATCCGCAGCGAGGCGATGACGTTCCTGCTCGACCCGCTCGACGTGACGAGCCTGGTCCGCAACGCCAAGCGCGTGCTCTACAAGAGCACCAACCGCGCCGGCAGGGCCATCGCGGTCTCCGGCACCGTCCTGGTGCCGAACGCCCCCTGGATCGGTGTCGGCTCCCGCCCGGTCATCGGCTACGCACCCGGCACCCAGGGCATGGCGGACCGGTGCGCCCCGTCGCGACAGTTCTCCGAGGGCATCGAGTACGAGGGCATCGGCATCGAGGGGCTGCTGCTGCGCGGCTACGCCGTGGCGATGCCCGACTACGAGGGCCTGGGCACCGTCGGCCTCCACACCTACATGGACCGCGTCTCGCAGGGCCGCGCCACGCTGGACGTCGTACGCGCCGCGCAGCGCCTGTCCGGCACCGGGCTGAGCAGCACCAGCCCGGTCGGGCTGATGGGCTACTCCCAGGGCGGTGGCGCCGCGGCGTCCGCGGTCGAGCTCGCCCCGACGTACGCCCCCGAGCTCCGCCTCAGGGGCGCGGTGGTCGGCGCGGTCCCGGCCGACCTCACCAAGGTCGCCACCAACCTCGACGGCGGGCTCTACTCCTCGTTCGCCTTCTTCGCGCTGCGCGGCCTCGCGGCGAGCTACGACGTCGACCTGTCGCCCTACCTGAACGCAACGGGTCGTGCGACCAGCGACCGGGTCGAGACCGAGTGCGTCTTCGACCTGCTCAACAACGCCTTCGTGAAGTCGTCGACGCTGAGCTACAACGGCCAGCCGATGTCGACCCTGATGGCGGCCGAGCCGTTCAGGTCGATCGTGGCCGCCCAGCGGATCGGGACGATCAAGCCGAGGGTCCCGGTGCTGGTCACGCACTCCGCGCTGGACGACGTGATCCCCTACTCGGTGGGCAAGCAGATGGCGAGGTCGTGGTGCGGCAAGGGCGCCAACGTCGTCTTCTCCACCAACATCGCCCCGCTCCACGTGGGCGGCATCCTGCCCCAGACGGCGGAGGCGCTGCCGTTCTTCGAGGCGAGGTTCCTGGGCCTGCCGCAGCTCAGCAACTGCTGGCTGATCTGAGCCGACGCCGCCAGGACGACACGAGCCCCGCCCGCTCCCCGGGCGGGGCTCGTGCTGCGTCGGCGCTGCGGCCTCAGACCACCCAGCCGAGGTTGTCGACGACCAGGTCGGCCATCGGGTAGACCCCCTTGAGCTCCTCGCGCCGCTCCAGCAGCTCCACCACGTCGTGCACGTTGCGGTCGCGCAGCTCGCGACGGCGCTCCATCGCGTTGTCGATCGTGTGCTCGTCCATCACTCCACCTCCGGAAAAGTTTCGGGGCGGACCCCCCGCCTCCATGTGTTGGATCGTTCCAAGTCTGCCTTACGCAGGAGTTCCGACTGTGTTAACTCCAAGGAAAATCAGTCGGAGGTCGAGGCGCGGCCACGCACGTGGAGGGTGGCGGAGAGCAGCAGGATCGCCACTCCGGCCAGGGAGAGCCCGAGGCCCACCAGCGCCGGGGCTCGCAGGCCCCAGCCCGCGGCGATGACGAGGCCGCCCAACCAGGCGCCGAGCGCGTTGGCGATGTTGAGCGAGGCGTGGTTCATCGCCGCACCGAGCGTCTGCGCGTCGCCGGCGACGTCCATCAGGCGCAGCTGGAGGTTCACCACCAGCACCGAGCCCAAGGTGGTGATCAGGAAGACGATGGGCAGCAGTGCCCAGCCGTGGGGCGCGGCGACCCAGAAGGCCAGCAGGGCCGCCGCCATGCCCACGCCGCCGATGATCAGCGAGCGGAAGATCGACCAGTCGGCCATGATCCCGGCGAGCCAGGTGCCGGCGACCATGCCGAGGCCGAAGGACAGCAGGAAGATCGCGACCGACCGCTCCCCCAGTCCCGCGACGTCGGTGACGACGGGCGCGATGTAGGTGTAGACGGCGAACATGCCGCCGAAGCCCACCGCCCCGGCCAGCAGGGTCAGCCACACCTGGGGGACCTTGAAGGCGGAGAGCTCACGACGCCCGCTCGCGTCCGTGTCACCCGGCACCGAGGGGACGAACCACGCGACCAGGGCCAGCGTCAGCACGGCGAGCCCGGAGGCCGCCCAGAAGGCCGCACGCCACCCGAGCTCCTGGCCGAGCACCGTCGCTGCAGGTACGCCGAGCACGTTGGCGACCGAGAGCCCGAGCATCACCTGCGAGACCGCTCGGCCCTTGCGCGAGGGGCGGGCCATGCTGGCCGCGACCAGCGAGGCGACGCCGAAGTAGGCGCCGTGGGGCAGGCCGGCGGCGAAGCGCGCGAGCATCAGCTGCTCGTAGGAGGTGGCCAGGGCGCTGACGCTGTTGCCGACCGCGAAGGCGGCCATCAGCGCCAGGAGCAGCGCCCGCCGCGGGAGCCGGGCCCCGAGGAAGGCGAGCACCGGGGCACCCACGACCACGCCCACGGCGTACGCCGAGATGACGTGGCCTCCGGTGGGGATCGAGACGTCGACACCGCCGGCGATCTGGGGCAGCAGCCCCATCGTCACGAACTCCGTCGTGCCGATCGCGAAGCCACCCATGGCCAGCGCCAGGACGGCGAGACCGAAGTGCCGGGCGGTCACCGTCGGGACGTCGAGGTCGTCGAGGGTGGGTTCGGCCGGGGCTGGAGCAGCAGTCGTCATCACTGGCGCAAGACAGGACCCCCGAGGAGTATTCCCCGGGGGTCCTGGCTGTGACGCGGGTCGCGCTGGTGTGAGGGGCTCAGGCGATGGTGGCGAGCGCCTCGTTGAAGGTCGTCGACGGACGCATCACCGCGGCGGCCTTCTCCGGGTCGGGGCGGAAGTAGCCCCCGATGTCGGCGGGCTTGCCCTGGACCGCGAGCAGCTCCTCGACGATCTTCTGCTCGTTCTCGCGCAGCGTGCCGGCCAGTGCGGCGAAGGCGGCCGCGAGGTCGGCGTCCTCGGTCTGCTTCGCCAGCTCCTCGGCCCAGTAGAGGGCGAGGTAGAAGTGCGAGCCACGGTTGTCGATCGTGCCGAGCTTGCGCCCCGGCGAGCGGTCCTCGTTGAGGAAGGTCTCCGTGGCCCGGTCGAGGGTCTCGCCGAGGATGCGGGCACGAGCGTTGTCGTCGTACCCGCCGAGGTGGTCGAGCGAGGCGGCCAGCGCGAAGAACTCACCCAGGCTGTCCCAGCGGAGGTAGTCCTCCTTCACCAGCTGCTGCACGTGCTTGGGGGCCGAACCGCCCGCCCCGGTCTCGAAGAGGCCGCCACCGTTCATCAGCGGGACGATCGAGAGCATCTTGGCGCTCGTGCCGAGCTCGAGGATCGGGAACAGGTCGGTGTTGTAGTCGCGCAGCACGTTGCCGGTCACCGAGATGGTGTCCTCGCCGCGACGGATGCGCTCGAGCGAGTACGTCGTCGCCTCGGCCGGCGCCATGATCTCGAGCGTCAGGCCCTCGGTGTCGTGCTCGGGCAGGTAGGCCTCGATCTTGGCGATCAGGTTGGCGTCGTGCGCGCGGCTCTCGTCGAGCCAGAAGATCGCGGGCGTCTCGCTGGCGCGGGCCCGGGTCACGGCGAGCTTGACCCAGTCACGGATCGAGGCGTCCTTGGTCTGGCAGGCGCGCCAGATGTCGCCCGGCTCGACGTCGTGCGACATCAGCACGTCGCCGGCCGCGTTGCGGACCTCGACCTTGCCGGCGGCAGGGACCTCGAACGTCTTGTCGTGCGAGCCGTACTCCTCGGCCGCCTTGGCCATCAGGCCGACGTTGGGCACCGAGCCCATGGTCGAGGGGTCGAGCGCGCCGTGGGTGCGGCAGTCGTCGATCGCGGCCTGGTAGACGCCGGCGTAGGAGGAGTCAGGGATCACCGCGAGGGTGTCCTGCTGCTCGCCGTCGGCGTTCCACATCTGGCCCGAGGTGCGGATCATCGCCGGCATCGAGGCGTCGATGATGACGTCGGAGGGCACGTGGAGGTTGGTGATGCCCTTGTCGGAGTCGACCATGGCCAGCGCCGGACCCTCGGCGAGGCCCTTCTCGAAGGCGGCCCTGATCTCCGCGCCGCCCTCGACCTTGTCGAGACCGGCGAGGATCGCGCCGAGGCCGTCGTTGGCCGAGAGGCCCGCGGCGGCCAGCTGCTCGCCGTACTGGGCGAACACGTCGGCGAAGTAGGCGCGCACCACGTGACCGAAGATGATCGGGTCGGAGACCTTCATCATCGTGGCCTTGAGGTGGGCGGAGAAGAGCACGCCGTCCGCCTTGGCCTTCGCGACCTGCGCCTCGAGGAAGGAGTCGAGCGCGCCGGCGCTCATGAAGGTGGCGTCGACGACCTCGCCCTCGAGGACCGCGAGGCCCTCCTTGAGGACGGTCTCCTCGCCACCCGCGCCGACGTGGACGATCGAGAGGGTGTCGTCGGAGTCGAGCACGACCGACTGCTCGTTGGTGCGGAAGTCGTCGTGGCCCATGGTCGCGACCGACGTCCTCGACTCGCTGCTCCAGGCACCCATCGAGTGCGGGTGGGCCTTGGCGTAGTTCTTCACCGAGGCCGGCGCGCGGCGGTCCGAGTTGCCCTCGCGCAGGACCGGGTTCACCGCGGAGCCCTTGACCTTGTCGTAGCGGGCGCGGACCTCGCGCTCCTCGTCGGTCTGCGGGTTCTCCGGGTAGTCCGGCAGGTCGTAGCCCTGCGACTGCAGCTCGGCGATGGTCGCCTTGAGCTGCGGGATCGAGGCGGAGATGTTGGGCAGCTTGATGATGTTGGCCTCGGGCTTCGTGGCCAGCTCGCCGAGCTCGGCGAGTGCGTCGTCGAGGCGCTGCTCCTCGGTGAGCCGGTCGGGGAACTGCGCGATCACGCGGCCGGCGAGGGAGATGTCGCGCGTCTCGACCTCGACACCGGCGGTCTTCGCGTAGGCGGCGATGATCGGGAGGAAGGAGTACGTCGCGAGCAGCGGCGCCTCGTCGGTGTGGGTGTAGATGATCTTGGCCATGGGACGACAGCTCCTGGTGGTCGCTCTGGGTGGTCGATCGGGCGGCATAACTCTTGACGTCAAGATACCTGACGCCGGGCTGCGCCGCGACTCGCCTACCCTCGCACCCCCGTGCGAGCGCGGCTAGGCTTCGCGTGGCCTACGCGGGGTACGGCCATCACGACTCTGGAGGGGACTCGCCATGAGCGACATCGTCGACGCCACACCGACCACTGGGCAGAAGTTCACCGCGGAGACGCTGGGCACCTTCGTGCTCGTGTTCTTCGGCTGCGGCGCTGCCGTCTACAGCGGTGGCGACCTCGTTGCGACCGCCCTGACCTTCGGTCTCACCGTGGTGGTCATGGCGTACGCCGTCGGACGCATCTCAGGCGGCCACTTCAACCCGGCCGTGACGCTGGGCGCCGTGCTCGGCGGCCGGCTGCCGTGGAACCAGGTCGGCATCTACATGGCCGCCCAGCTCCTCGGCGGCCTACTCGCCGGCGCGATGCTCTTCGGCCTCGGCAACGGCTTCGAGGGCTTCAGCGCCGAGGGCAACATGGGGCAGAACTTCTTCGGCGACGCAGGTTCCGGCTATGCCTGGTGGGCCGCGCTGCTCGTGGAGATCCTGCTCACCGCGATCTTCCTGTGGGTGATCCTCGCCGTCACCGACGAGCGCAACGAGGTCAACGTCGCCATGGGTCCGCTCGCGATCGGCCTGGCGCTGGCGATGATCCACTTCGTCGCGATCCCGCTCACCGGCACCTCGGTCAACCCGGCCCGCTCGATCGGCGTGGGCGTCTTCGCCGGCACCGACGCGATCGTCCAGCTCTGGCTCTTCGTCGTGGCCCCGCTCGTCGGCGCGGCGATCGCCGGACTGACCTACCCGCTCCTCTTCGGCCACGGCTCCGCCCCGGTCGCCGGCTCCGGCCTCAACTTCGGCGGCGGCCGCAAGGACCAGTTCGTCCCCGGCAGCTACGAGGCCCAGTGGAACCAGGGCCAGCAGGGCGGCTGGGGCCAGCCCGGCGCCGCGTGGGGCGCTCCCCCGCAGCAGCAGTGGGGCCAGCCCGCGCCGCAACAGCAGCCCGACCCGTACTCCACGCCGCAGGCGGCACCGCAGCAGCCCGGCCAGTGGGGCCAGCCCGTGCCGCAGCAGCAGCCGCCGACGCAGCCCGGTCAGTGGGGTGCTCCGCAGCAGCCGCAGCAGCAGCAGCCCGGCCAGGGCGCTCCCGGCCACTGGGGCAACCCCGACGGCGACGACGACGGCCGTACCCAGGTGCGCCGCCCGGACTGAGCCTGACCGGCCGCGACCGACCTAGCGCGCCAGGACCGCCTGCCACCCGGCGGTGAGGTCCTCGACGCTGGCGAGGCCGACACCCCGCTCGTAGATGTTGCGAGTGGTGGTGCCGGCCTCGTCGCGCGTCTGCACCAACGTGGGCGACTGGTCCTCGACCCGGGTGGTGGCCTCGAGGAGGTTCGGCACGCTGAACCGCACCCAGCCGTCCCCGAGCCGCGGGTCCGCGGGCATGGCCAGGCCGGCCTCGGCGCTGGCGACCCCGGCCCGCCACGACAGCCCGGTGGCCGAGTCGACGCCCACCAGCCACACGTTGCCGGCCTCGTCCTGGGCGTAGAACCGCGTCTCGTCGCCGGTCGGGCCGTCGAGGTCCATCACGACCCGCAGGGCGGTGGCCTCCAGCCCGGCGATCTCGGTGGTGCCGTCGAGGACCTCCGCGTCGATCGTCCCGAGGGTGCGCCCGTCCTCGCTCACGTCGTAGCGCCACGTGGCGCCGGGCTCGAGCGCGAGCCACGGGTTGTCGACGCGTGCGACGAAGTCGCCGGGCGACGGGGTCGGCGTCGGGATGACCAGACCATTGATCCCCGGGGAGTCGTAGGGCTGCGGCTGGCCGATGCCCGCGCATCCCGACAGTCCGAGCGCAAGGCAGGCCAGCAGCACTGCTGCGGCCCGCGGGCGGCGTACGGCTCCGGGCGGCCTCGTCATGGGCGCCAGCATGCCAGCCACGCACCAGCCCGCCACCAGCGGCGGCGGCGCTGCTAGCGTCAGCGGGACACCACGCTCGCGCTCACCTCACGAGGAGAAACCCACCGTGACCTCCGAACCGCTCAAGGTCGCCGTCACCGGCGCCGCCGGTCAGATCGGCTACAGCCTGCTCTTCCGCCTCGCCAGCGGCGCCCTCGCCGCGGACCGCCCGATCGAGCTCCGCCTGCTCGAGATCGAGCCCGCCCTCAAGGCGCTCGAGGGCGTCGTGATGGAGCTCGACGACTGCGCCTTCCCGCAGCTCGCCGGCGTGGAGATCGGCGCGGACGCCGAGAAGATCTTCGACGGCGTCAACCTCGCCCTGCTCGTCGGCGCGCGCCCGCGCGGCCCGGGCATGGAGCGCGGCGACCTGCTCTCGGCCAACGGTGCGATCTTCACCGCCCAGGGCAAGGCCCTCAACGCGGTCGCCGCCGACGACGTGCGCATCGGCGTCACCGGCAACCCGGCCAACACCAACGCCCTCATCGCGATGAGCAACGCCCCCGACATCCCGCGCGAGCGCTTCTCCGCGCTGACCCGCCTCGACCACAACCGCGCGATCAGCCAGCTCGCGGCCAAGACCGGCGCGTCCGTCACCGACATCAAGAAGATGACGATCTGGGGCAACCACTCCGCGACGCAGTACCCCGACCTCTTCCACGCCGAGGTCGGCGGCCGCAACGCCGCCGAGCTCGTCGGCGACCAGGCGTGGCTGGAGAACGACTTCATCCCGACCGTCGCCAAGCGCGGCGCCGCGATCATCGACGCACGGGGCTCGTCCTCGGCCGCCTCGGCCGCGTCCGCCACCATCGACGCCGCCCGCGACTGGCTCTTCGGCTCCGCCGCCGACGACTGGGTCTCGATGGCCGTGGCGTCCCAGGGCGAGTATGGCGTCCCCGAGGGCCTGATCTCGTCGTTCCCCGTCACCACCTCGGGCGGCGACTGGTCGATCGTCGAGGGCCTCGAGATCGACGACTTCTCCCGTGCGCGCATCGACGCCTCGACTGCCGAGCTGGCCGAGGAGCGCCAGGCGGTCACCGAGCTCGGCCTCATCTGAGGCACTGACGCATCCGAGCGGTGCGTGGGACAGGTTCTGCAGCCGGCGAAGTCATACGGTCGTTGCAACGCTTCTTGAAAGGAAGCGGTGCAATGGGATTCGTTCATGATCTTTCGATGCGGGACCGGTTCTATGAGCTGGTCTGTGTCGATGGTCTGTCGCTGACAGCCGCGGTCATCGAGGTCGGTGCCGGGGTCGGTTCGTCCACGCGGTGGTGGCGGCAGGCTGTCGGCATGGATGTTGAGGTTGCCAAGGGCAAGATCGGCGGACTGCTGGCCGGTCCGGCAGTAGACGTGACGCCGGGACGGTTCCTGACACTGCCGGAGCGGCGCGTCATCGAGTACGGCCTGGGTCGTGGTGACTTCCTCACGACGATCGCGGTGGCGTTGGGTCGCGACAAGTCGGTCGTCAGCCGTGAGGTGGCTCGCAACAAGACCACCAACGGCCGCTACGTGGCAGCGGTGGCGCACTTCAAGGCATGGTGGGCGCGGCGTCGGCCCAAGGAGTTCAAGCTCGACAACCTCGAGCTGTGTCGGCGCATCGAGGGCTGGATGGACGCCGGCTGGTCGCCCGGGTTGATCGCGGCCACCCTCAAAGCCGAGGGCGGAGGCCAGAATGAGCGGGTGAGCCACGAGACGATCTACCAGGCGTTATACGTCCAAGGCCGTGGCCAACTACGCACTGACCTGCACAAACAGTTGTCCACCCATCGCGCCAAGCGTCGTACCCGTGGCCGAGCAGGCCCGGGCAGCGGGAACCCGTACAGCAAGGCGTTCACCATCAGCGACCGGCCGGCCGAGGTGGCTGACCGTGCAGTGCCTGGGCACTGGGAAGGCGACCTCATCGTGGGCCCGTACTCCCGTTCAGCGATCGGGACCCTGGTCGAACGCTCGACCCGGTTCACGATCTTGCTGCACCTGCCCGGGCGCCACACAGCCGAGGAAGTCGCAGAGGCGATGATCCGTGAGATGGGTCAACTGCCCGAGCACCTCCGTCGCTCGCTGACCTGGGACCGCGGCACCGAAATGACCCAGTACACGCGGATCCAGACCGACCTGAAGATGCCGGTCTACTTCTGCGACCCGCACTCACCGTGGCAGCGCGGCACCAACGAGAACACCAACCGGCTGCTGCGCCACTGGTTCCCCAAGAGCGTGGATCTACGCCAATTCACTGTCGAGGACCTCCAAAAGGCGTCGGACTCACTCAACGCCAGACCCCGGCCCACCCTCGAGATGCGCACGCCAGCACAGGCCCTCAATCAACTACTCGAGCAACAAGCAGCATGACCAAAGTTGCAACGACCGCTTGACGTCACCGCCGAGGAACCTGCCTCACGCACCGTTCGTGCGTTCGGCGGCGCTAGAAGGCGCCCGGCTGGTCCGGGATCGAGCCCGCCAGGAAGATCAGCGAGCCACCGAGCGCGAGCAGGATGAGCGCGTCGAGGACCTTGTGGCGTACGGCGAGCATGCCGGCGTTGCGGGTGGGCAGGACCAGGCGTACGGCGGCGGCGAGGAGCAGCGAGCCGCCGAACAGACGGATGCCGTTGCGCCACTCGCCGAGCGAGACCAGCACCAGGGCGAACCCGACGACGCCGAGCACGACCAGGTAGAAGCCTCCTCCGAGCGTGGAGGGGTAGCGGCGTGGTTCGTCGGGGTCGACCGGCTCAGCCGAGACCGGGTCGACGGAGTCGGGCGGCTCGACGCGGTCCGGCTCACCCATGTCAGGCGACGGACCTCTCGGCGATCTCGACGATGTTGCTCAGCAGCATCGCTCGCGTCATGGGCCCCACGCCCTTGGGGTTGGGCGAGACCCAGCCGGCCACGTCCCACACGCCCGGGTCCACGTCGCCGGTGACCTTGCCCTCGACGCGGGAGACCCCGACGTCGAGGACCGCGGCACCCGGCTTCACCATGTCGGAGGTGATGATGCCGGGCACGCCGGCGGCGGCGATCACGATGTCAGCGCGCCGCACGTGCGCAGCGAGGTCGACGGTGCCGGTGTGGCACAGCGTGACGGTGGCGTTCTCGGACCGGCGGGTCAGCAGCAGGCCCAGGGGACGCCCGACGGTGAGGCCGCGACCGACCACGACCACCTCGGCGCCGGCGATGGCGACGTCGTGGCGGCGCAGCAGCTCGATCGCCCCGACCGGGGTGCAGGGCAGCGGACCCGCCTCCCCCAGCACCAGCTTGCCGAGGTTCATCGGGTGCAGGCCGTCGACGTCCTTGTGAGGGTCGACCCGCGAGAGCAGGGCGAACTCGTCGAGGCCGGTCGGCTGCTGCACGATGAAGCCGGTGCACGCGTCGTCGGCGTTGAGCTCGTCGATGACCGCCTCGACCTCGGCCTGGCTCGCCGTCGCGGGCAGGTCGCGCCGGATCGAGGTGATGCCGATCTCGGCGCAGTCCTTGTGCTTGGCGCCGACGTACCAGTGCGAGCCGGGGTCGTCGCCGACCAGCACGGTGCCGAGGCCGGGGACGACCCCCCGCTCCTTGAGCGCGGCGACGCGCTGCGCCAGCTCCGCCTTGATGGTCCGCAGCGTCGCTGCGCCGTCCAGGGTCTGTGCCGTCACGGGGTCATCCTAGGGATCGGGGGTGGGGCTGGGGCGCGCGGAGTCGCTTCGCCTCCGGCGGTCGGGTCTCGATACACGCCGTCGCGACCTCCTTCGTCGGTCGCGGGCGCACTCGACCTTTCCACTCGCGGAGTCGCTTCGCTCCTCCTAGTGGAAAAAGTGCCTCGTGCCGGTGAGGTACATCGTCACGCCGGCCGCCTCGCAGGCTGCGACCACCTCGGCGTCGCGCACCGAGCCGCCGGGCTGGACGATGGCCTTCACGCCGGCGTCGATGAGGATCTGAGGGCCGTCGGCGAAGGGGAAGAAGGCGTCGGAGGCGGCGACGGCCGAGGCGGCCCGCTCCCCCGCACGCTCGACCGCGAGGCGGCACGAGTCGACGCGGTTGACCTGCCCCATCCCGACGCCGACGGACGCGCCGCCGGAGGCGAGGAGGATCGCGTTGGACTTCACCGCGCGGCAGGCGCGCCAGGCGAAGGCGAGGTCGGCAAGGACCTCGTCGGACGCGGCCTCGCCGGTCGCGAGGGTCCACGTCGACGGGTCGTCGCCCTCGGCGGAGATCACGTCGCGGGCCTGCAGCAGCAGCCCGCCCGAGATCGCGCGCATCTCGCCGCCGCCGCGCGTGAGGGGCGGGCACTCGAGGACGCGGATGTTCTTCTTGGCCTGGAGCGCCTCGACCGCACCGTCCTCGTAGCCCGGGGCGACGATCACCTCGGTGAAGATCTCCGCGACCTGCTGGGCCATCGCCACCGAGACCGGCACGTTGGTCGCGATCACGCCGCCGAAGGCGCTGACCGGGTCGCACTCGTGCGCCAGGCGGTGGGCCACCGAGATCGGGTCAGGCACGTCGTCGGAGCAGATGGCGATGCCGCAGGGGTTGGCGTGCTTGATGATCGCCACGGCCGGCTCGTCGAAGTCGTACGCCGCCCGGCGGGCAGCGTCGGCGTCGACGTAGTTGTTGTAGGACATCTCCTTGCCGTGGTGCTGCCTCGCCTGGGCCAACCCGGGCCCCTCGGGGAGGAAGCCGTTGGAGTAGAGCGCGGCACCCTGGTGGGGGTTCTCGCCGTAGCGCAGCACCGCCTCCTTGCTCCACGTGGCGCCCATCCAGGCCGGGAAGCCCGACCCCTCGCTGGTGTCGGTGAGCACGTTGCCCATCCAGGAGGCGACGTGGACGTCGTACGTCGCGGTGTGCACGAACGCCTCGGCGGCCAGGCGCTGCCGCTCGGCCAGCGTGAAGCCACCGGCGGGCACGGCGGCGAGCACGTCGCCGTACGCCGCGGGCGAGGTGACGATGGCGACGCTGGGGTGGTTCTTCGCCGCGGCGCGCACCATCGACGGCCCGCCGATGTCGATCTGCTCGACGCACTCGTCGGGGCTCGCGCCGGAGGCGACGGTCTGGGTGAAGGGATAGAGGTTGCTCACGACGAGGTCGAACGGCTCGACGCCGAGCTCCTCGAGCTGCGCGACGTGGGAGTCGAGGCGGCGGTCGGCGAGGATGCCGGCGTGCACGCGCGGGTGCAGCGTCTTGACCCGGCCGTCGAGGCACTCGGGGAAGCCGGTGAGGTCCTCGACCCTGGTCACCGGCAGGCCGAGCGACTCGATCAGCGCGGCCGAGCCGCCTGTGGAGACGAGCTCGACGCCCCCGTCGTGGAGGCCGCGGACGAGGTCGTCGAGGCCGGTCTTGTCGTAGACGGAGACGAGCGCTCGGCGGATGGCGATGCGCTCCGCGGTGGTCGGGGCGGACTCAGAAGACACGGGACTCCTCGGATGGTGATTGAGTCGAGGCACCCAGGCGTTCGATGTCCTCGCGCGTCACTCCCTGGTGGTGGCCCACCTGCGCCAGTCGTGTGGCAGCAGACTACCGAGGACCGGCCCCGATGCGAACCCGACGGCCCTCCACCGAGAGGCCGTCGCGGGCGATGCGGCCGACCGCGTCGACGAGCATCGCGCGCTCGGCGGTCTTGATCCGCTCGTGGAGCGAGGCGACGTCGTCGTCCTGCTCCACCGTCACGGGCACCTGCGCCACGATCGGGCCGGTGTCGACCCCGGCGTCGACGACGAAGAGGGTCGCGCCGGTGACCTTGACGCCGTGCTCGAGGGCGTCGCGCGGGCCGTGCATGCCCGGGAAGGCCGGGCACAGCGCGGGGTGGGTGTTGAGGGTGAGGAAGCGCTCGAGGAAGTCCGCGGACAGCAGCTTCATGAAGCCGGCCGACACGACGAGGTCGGGCTCGAAGGCCCCCACCTTGTCGCCCAGCGCCCGGTCCCAGTGCTCGCGCGAGGTGTAGTCGCCGACCTTGGCGACGAAGGTCGGCACCCCCGCCCGGTCGGCCCGCGCCAGGCCCTCGATGTCGTCGCGGTCGGCGCCGACGGCGACCACGCGCGCGCCGTACGACGACTCGGTGCAGGCGTCGAGCAGGGCCTGCAGGTTGGTGCCGGCACCGGACACCAGGACGACGATGCGGGCGGGACTGTTCACGCGGTGGAGTCTAGGCGTGTCCTGCGGTCCGGGTCGTCGCGAGCGCCGCTCGGGACGTGCGATGGCAAGGCGGAGGAGGGAGACATGGCGGAGCCATGGCGACTGACGACAACGCAGCCAGCGTGCGTGCCGAGCGGCGCGCAGCAGGCCCGGGTCGCTGGGCGCGCCTCAGGCGCGGTGGGAGGGACTGGCGTCCGCCGTCCGCTCCCGGACCAGCCGTCCCGCGACCAGGGCTGCGACAAGGGTGGTGACCGGCACCGCGGCGAGGATGCCGAGCCCGCCGACGAGGCCGCGCACGACCTCCTGCGCCACGATCTCCTGGCTGACAGCGATGCCGAACGGCAGGTCGAGGGCGGAGAAGACCAGCATCAGCGGCAGCGTCGCCCCGACGTAGGCCAGCACGAGGGTGTTGACGGTGGACGCAGCGTGCGAGCGCCCGATGCGCATGGCGCGCACGAAGAGGGTCCGCGTGCTGGCGTCGGGATCGACGTCGGCGAGCTCCCACACCGCCCACGTCTGGGTCACGGTGACGTCGTCGAGCACGCCGAGGGCCCCGATCACCAGGCCGGCGAGCAACAGGCCGCGGAGGTCGACCTGCGCGGCGATGCCGGAGATGTACTGGCTGCCCTCGTCGACGAGCCCGGTGAAGTGGCCGACGCCGGTGAAGACCCACCCGATCGAGCCGATGACCAGCAGCGAGACCAGCGTGCCGAGCATCGCGACGGTCGAGCGCACGTCGAAGCCGTGGGAGAGGTAGAGGGTGACGAGCATGATCGCCGCCGCGGTGACCACGGCGACCGCGAGCGGCGAGGAGCCCTCCATGATCGCGGGCAGCGTGAAGACCGCGATGAGGACGAGGGAGTACGCCAGGCTGGCCAGCGCCCCGATGCCGCGCCAGCGCGACAGCGCGAGGACGCCGACGGCGAAGAGGAGCGTCAGCACGAGCAGCGGCGGACCGCGGTCGAAGTCCTGGAAGGCGTACTGCTCGCCCTCGGGGGCCTCGGCGGCGAAGGACACGATGATCCGGTCGCCGGGCTCCACGACGGGCGCGCGCTCGCCGTAGGGCAGCAGCGCCTCCGCCTCGCCGGGCGCACCCGGTCCGCTGAGCAGCTCGACCTGGGCCAGCTGGCAGCCGACCACGTCCTGGCGGCACTCGCCGATCTCCTGGACCTCCGCGGTGCCCCGTTGCACGTCCACCCCGGGTCCGCTGATCTCGAGGTCGCCGTCGGGCCAGAGCAGGGCCACGCCGATGACGGTCGCGAGCACGAGCGGGCCCACGAGCACTGCCATCAGCACCCTGAGGTGCCGCGGCGCGGGTCCCAGTCCGGGACGGTCGCCGTGGCTGTGACCAGCCCCCACGCTCAGTCCTCGTCCACCCGGGCGCGCGCAGCACGCCAGGCCTGGAGCGACACCACGGCCGCGCCGAGCAGGGCGCCGACACCGCACGCAGTGACGGCGTGCACGAGGACGTCGGGCACCAGCGGCCCGACGAAGCGCATGCGGCCGGGGCCGGCCGCGCCGCCGGAGAGGGCGGCCAGCACGGCGAACCCGACGCCGGCGACGAGCCCGCCGCCGCATCCGGCGAGGGCGATGCGGTCCCAGGTGAGCGGACGGCCGCGCAGGGTGCGCAGGGCCGCGACGGCGGCGACCAGCGGTGGCACGACCATCAGCGTGCCGACCCAGGCCGGTGGCGTACCGACGGCGGGCAGCGCGGCGAGCAGCGGCAGCGCCGGGAGCGGCCCGAGCACCACGGCCGCGGGCGAGACGAGCGTGGCGCCCCCGACGACGAAGCCGGGGCCGAGCAGGAACGAGCCGGAGAGGAGCGCGGCGTTGGGGAGCAGCGCAGCGTTGAGCAGGGAGTAGAGGCCGATCTCGGACGGGCTCGGGTGCAGCTGGGCGGTCGTCGTGGCCGCGTCGCTGAAGGACAGGCCGAGCGCGACGAGGAACACCAGCATCGAGACGACGAGCAGGGAGGTGAGGACGGCGCCGGCGACCGCGGCCCCGGCGCGGACCGTGGCGGGCAGGAAAGCCGCCCAGATCGCGGCACGGCCGGACCCGACCGCGATGGCGGGCGCCGCCACGAGCGCCGTCATCACCAGGCTCCACGCGAGAACCCGCGGCACGGACGGGTCGACCGTGGTGCCGGCGGCGAGCGTGGCGACCACGACCGCCACGACGGCGTAGCCGGCGAAGAAGGTGGCCACGGCGGTGGGGACGGTGAAGTCGCGCTCGCCGTCGGAGATCCGGTCGGCGTCGGGGCCGTGGCCGGACACCGCGTCGCCGACCCGGTGGCCCAGGCGCCACATCGACCAGGCTGCGATCACGGTGATGCCGAGGGGAACGAGCGTCACCCGGGCTCCCATGACCGTCACGCCGGACCCGTGCCCGGCCAGCCAGGCGAGGGCACCGACCCGCATGCCGTCGCGAGGGGTGCCGTGCACGCCGGCGTCGGTGATGAACCAGCCGATCACGCCCACCGCGAGGAGCACGACCAGCGGACCGAGGGCCGCCAGCACTCCCCCGAGCGTCGCGACGAGCACCAGCGGGCGCGGTCGGGCAGGGGTGGCCCGCGCACTGTCGGGTCGGGTGAGGAGCGACGTCATGACCGCCCCATCATCACCCGGGCCGCGATGATGATCGTGCTCCCACGCCGCCCCCGACGATCCCCCCGGGGAGATCGGCAGGAGGATGTGCGCGCCGTGGTCGGCTCCCGTACCGTGGAGCGGTCATGAGGAGCCCCGAGACGTTCGACGCCTACTACGTCGAGACCCGCACCCGACTCCTGCACGAGGCCTACGCGCTCACCGGTGACGCGCCCGCCGCCCGTGCGGCCGTCCGGGACGCCTTCGTCGTGGCCTGGCACCACTGGCGCAAGGTCGCGCTCCTCGACGACCGCGACGCCTATGTACGCCCGATCGCCCTGCGCCGGGCGCGTCGGCGCCACACTGCGCGCATCTGGCACCGCGACAAGTCCCTCGACGCCGAGGCCCGCAGCACCCTGGACGCCCTGTCCAAGCTGACCGCGCGCCAGCGCGAGCTGCTCGTGCTCAACGGCCTGTCCGCCCTCTCCCTCGCCGACCTCGCCCGCGAGGTCGGCCTGCCGCGCGGCGACGCCGAGCGTGAGCTGCAGACGGCGACCGCGCAGTTCGCGCTGCACCGCGACGCGCCGACCACGGAGGTGTCCCGCCTCCTGCACGACCTCGCCGCACCGCTGGAGGAGATCCGCTGGCCGCGCGCGACCGCGGTCCGCCGGTCGGGCTCGGCGCGACGGCGTACGCACACCGTCATCGGCGCGGGCCTGGCGACCGCCGCGCTCGTCGTGTCGGGATCCCTCGTCGCGACCGGATCCGGCGCCGAGGCCACCAGCCTCGACGAGGAGAAGGCCACCGCCGGCGTGACGGTCCACGCCCCCGTGGACGACTCCGCGGGCGAGGAGATCATCGGCGAGTCCGCCCTGCTGTCGGCCACCCAGATGTCGCGCTTCGGCGCCGGCCTGGACTGGGAGGAGACCGCGACCACCGACAACCTCTCCGGCGACGGGCTGCTGGCCCCGTGCCAGCGCGAGCGCTTCTCCGACCCCGACGGGGTCACCGCGCTGGCCCGCACGTGGGAGGGCTCCGCCACCCGCGTGGTCCGCCGCACCGTGGGCCAGGGCGAGGATCGGCGCACGAAGAAGCGCCGGGTCAGCAACGTCGAGTCGACCGCCGTCCAGATGGTCGAGATGTCGCGCGGCCCGCGGCAGGCTGCGCGCGGCTTCGACACCGCGTCGTCGTGGTTCGCCGGCTGCGCGGACCCGCGCACGCAGCTGCTGTCGACGCACGCGGTCAAGCGCGTCGGCGACGAGGCGCGCACCTTCCGGCTCCGCTCCTGGGGCAAGCAGCCGACCACCATCACCGTCGGCGCCGCCCGCACCGGCAGCCTCGTCCTCACCCACGTCGTACGCAGCCAGGGCCGGGCCGCCTCGGACAAGGCGGTCCTCACCGGGCTCGCCGCCGCCGTCAACGCCGTGTGCGGCGCGGAGGGGGCGGGCACCTGCGCCGGACGCGCCCGGGCCCGGGCCACGGGGCCGCTCGGCGTCGGTACGCCGCCCGGGTTGCTGTCGGTGATCGACCTCCCGCCCGTCGCGGCCGTCCGCGGCCCCTGGGTCGGCACCGACCCCGAGAAGGCCCGCAACAACTACGCCGCCACCCGCTGCGACCGCACCGCCTTCACCGGCAAGGGCATCAGTCGGGCGCTGACCCGGACCTTCCTCTTCCCCGAGACGCCGAACGCCTCCCAGCTCGGCCTGACCCAGACGGTCGGGAAGATGGACCAGGCCCGCGCGCGCTCCTTCGTCGAGCAGGTCCGGAACCGGATCCGCGAGTGCGGCCGCGCCAACCTCGGCACCACCGTGACCCAGCTGGAGTCCTCGTCCTCGCAGGCCACCGACCTGAGCGTGTGGGCGCTGACGATCGAGCTCAACGACCGCCAGTCGTTCCCGTTCCTGATGGCGATCGTGCGCGACGGCTCAGCGGTCTCCCAGCTCGGCTTCGCACCGGACCGCAACATGACGATGTCGCGCCCCGACTTCATCGCCCTCGCCGGCCGGGTGATGGAGCGCCTCGCCGCGCTCGACGGCGCCGGCTGACAACCTTTTGCCCCGCTCGGGTGTCTCACATGCATGAGGCTCCGCGCACCGCTCGTCACCGGCGCCGTCGCCTGCGTGCTGGCGTTCGCCGGCTGCGTCGACCGGGGCCCGGTCGACGCCTCGGGGGCCGGCGGCACCGACAGCGCCGCCGACGCGAGGGCCGCTGACACGGCGGTGGCGACCGGCACCGCGATCCCCGACGGCTTCGCGCTGTCCGCCGGGATGGGCGGACCCTCCGACACCGTCGCGACCTCGCGCAGCGGCACCGGCCTGCGCGACCTGTCGCTGTGCGGGACCTCGCCCCTGCGCGGGCTCGGCCTGCGCGACCGGATGGTCGCGGGCAACAGCGGCGGTGAGTCGGCCGACACCCGCGAGCTGGTGCTCCTGGGGACCCCGGACGAGGCACAGGACGTGGCACGGTCCTTCACCGACCTGCCGGCGGAGTGCGACCCGCCCGACGGCGGCCCCGACGGCGGCCCCGACGGCGGCCCCGACGGCATGGAGACGCTGACCGAGGTGCGGGAGTCGCCCTTCGGCGCCGCCCCGGCCACCACGCTCGTGCAGACCTACGCCTTCGACGGGACACCCGGCGACGGCGCGACCGTCCTCCACGTCGTACCTGTCGGCGCCGCGCTGCTGGTCACCTCGACCTACGGCCAGTGGCCGTCCGACAGCCTCGACGACGGCGTCGCGTCCACCGTCGAGCCGCTGCGCGCCACCGTCGACGCGCTGGCGATCTTCGACGACGGCGCCGAGCCCTCCAGCGCACCCGAGCTTCCCCGGATCCCCCCGGACTTCCCGCTGGACGTCGGTCTGCCGGGGGCGGACGGCGACACCCGGGTCTCGGCGCCGTCACCCGACGGTGACGGCCTGGGCGAGGTCGAGATGTGCGGGCAGGTGGTCTGGCCGCAGCGCGAGACACCAGGAGGCCTCCGCCGCCTGGTGGCCTCCGCGCTCGCTCCCGAGGACTTCGAGTGGCGCGAGCTGTTCGTCCACGCCGGTGCCGACCACGCAGGCTCCGCCATGGAGGTGCTGCGGCAGGCCACCGCGGGGTGCCGCGGATCGGGAGATCTGGTCTGGACGGTGCTCGACCGCGACACGGGCCACGACACCGTGACCGTGGGCCTGACCTACTCCAACGGCCTCGGGAGCTCGGTCTTCCAGGTCACCCGGGTCGGTTCGGCCCGCCTGCTCGTCGCCACGTACGGTGAGGGCTCGCTCGCATCGCTGGACGAGCAGGCCGACGGGGTCACGGGGACCACGGAAGAGATCCTTCCGGCGATGTGTGTGTTCACGAGAACGGGGTGCTAACAACCATGTCCATTCCATCCACGCTGGCCAGCTCGGCCTGCCCGACGCTGCCCTCCTCGCCGCGCCGTGCCGTCGCGCCCGTACGCCTGCTCGGCGCGCACGTGGTGTGGCGCGTGCTCTGGGAGGCCCGGCGCCCGGCCCGCCACGAAAGCCAGACGGCCCCGCAGGTGGACCTGCGGAGCCGTCTGGAGGGAACTGGCGCGAGCCTCGATCAGAGGAACTGATGCCTAGAGCTCGTTGAGGATGGCCCGCATCAGGGCAGCGGTCTCCGACGGCGTCTTGCCGACCTTGACCCCGGCGGCCTCGAGGGCCTCCTTCTTGGCCTGCGCGGTGCCCGAGGAGCCGGACACGATGGCGCCGGCGTGGCCCATGGTCTTGCCCTCCGGAGCGGTGAAGCCGGCGACGTAGCCGACGACCGGCTTGGTGACGTGGTTCTTGATGTAGGCCGCGGCACGCTCCTCGGCGTCTCCGCCGATCTCGCCGATCATCACGATCGCCTTGGTCTCCGGGTCGTTCTCGAAGGCCTCGAGCGCGTCGATGTGCGTGGTGCCGACGATCGGGTCACCACCGATGCCGATGGCGGTCGTGAAGCCGAAGTCCTTCAGCTCGTACATCATCTGGTAGGTCAGCGTGCCCGACTTCGACACCAGGCCGACCGGGCCCTTGCCCGCGATGGTGTGGGGCGTGATGCCGGCCAGCGACTCCTCCGGCGTGATGATGCCGGGGCAGTTGGGGCCGATCATCCGGGTGTTCTTGCCCTCGAGGTACTGCACGACCTCGGCGGTGTCGAGGACGGGGACGCCCTCGGTGATGACCACGAGGAGCGGGATCTCGGCGTCGATCGCCTCGATGCAGGCGTCCTTGGTGAAGGCCGGGGGCACGAAGGCCACCGACACGTCGGCGCCGGTCTCCTTCATCGCCTCCTCGACGGTGCCGAAGACGGGCAGCTCCTTGCCGCCGAGCTCGACGGTCGTGCCGGCCTTGCGCGCGTTGACGCCGCCGACGATGTTGGCGCCGGACTCGACCATGAGGGTGGTGTGCTTGGCACCCATGCCACCGGTCATGCCCTGGACGATGATCTTGCTGTCCTTGGTGAGGTAGATAGACATCTCTTCAGTTCTCTCTCTCAGGCCTGGTGGGCGAGCTCGGCGGCCTTGTCGGCCGCGCCGTCCATCGTGTCGACCTGGGTGACCAGCGGGTGGTTGAGCTCGTCGAGGATGCGACGGCCCTCCTCGACGTTGTTGCCGTCGAGGCGGACGACGAGGGGCTTGCTCTCCTCGTCGCCGAGGATCTCCAGCGCACCCTTGATGCCGTTGGCGACCTCGTCGCAGGCAGTGATGCCGCCGAAGACGTTGACGAAGATGCTCTTCACCTGCGGGTCGTTGATGATCACGTCGAGACCGTCGGCCATGACCTGGGCGTTGGCGCCGCCGCCGATGTCGAGGAAGTTGGCGGGCTTCACGCCGCCGTGCGCCTCGCCGGCGTAGGCGACGACGTCGAGGGTGCTCATCACGAGCCCCGCGCCGTTGCCGATGATGCCGACCTGGCCGTCGAGCTTGACGTAGTTGAGGCCCTTGTCCTTGGCCTTCGACTCCAGCGCGTCGGCCTCCTCGCGGATCTCGAACTGCGCGTGGTCGGGGTGGCGGACCTCGGAGGCGTTGTCGTCCAGCGACACCTTGCCGTCGAGGGCCTCGAGCTTGTCGCCCTCGAGGCGGGCCAGCGGGTTGACCTCGACGAGGGTGGCGTCCTCCTCGACATAGACCTTCCACAGCGCCTGGACCATCTCGATGGCCTGGTCACGCAGCTCGGCGGGGAACTTGGCCTCGTCGACGATCGCGGCGGCCTTCTCGGGGGTCACGCCCTCGAGCGCGTCCACGCGGATCTTCTTGACGGCGTCGGGGTTGGTCTTGGCGACCTCCTCGATCTCCACGCCGCCCTCGACCGAGGCGATGCACAGGTGCGAACGGTTGGAGCGGTCGAGCAGGAAGGAGAAGTAGTACTCCTCCACCGGGGGCGTCGCCGGGGTCACCAGGACCCGGTTGACGGTGAGGCCCTTGATCTCCATGCCGAGGATGTCGCGGGCGTAGGACTCGGCCTCGTCGGCGGTCTTGGCGATCTTCACGCCACCCGCCTTGCCGCGGCCGCCGGCCTTGACCTGCGCCTTGACGACGGTGACTCCGCCCATCTCCTCCGCGGCGGCGCGAGCAGCCTCGGGGGTCTCGGCGACCACGCCCAGCGTGGTTGCGACTCCGTGCTTGGCGAAGAGCTCCTTCGCCTGAAATTCCATCAGGTCCACGAGGTGACCGGTCCTTTTCGTCTGCGAACAGTGGCGGGGTTTCCCTCTCGGCACCCTAGACCTCCGCACAGGGGTCGCACGAGGTCGGGTGAGCGTGGTGGTGGTCACCCCCCGGCTACGTTGAGGCCATGTCCTCGGCGAAGTCCTCGGAGAAGTCCTCGGAGAAGTCCTCGGTGATGTGGTTCAGGCGCGACCTCAGGATCCGGGACAACCCGGCCCTGCTCGCCGCCCTCGAGGAGGGCACGGTCACGGCGCTGTTCGTGCTCGACCCGGTGCTGTGGAAGGGCGCCGGCCCCGCCCGACGGGCCTGGCTGTCGGCCAACGTCCTCGCCCTCGCCGAGCGCATCCCGCTGTCGGTCCACGTCGGAGACCCCCGCGAGGTGGTGCCGCGGGTGGCCGACGGGCGCCGGGTGCACGTCTCCGCAGAGACCACGCCCTACGGACGCCGCCGCGACGACGCGATCGGCTCGCAGGTCGAGCTGGTTTCCACCGGCTCGCCGTACGCCGTGGGGCCGGGGCTGGTCCGCAACGGCAGCGGCGGCGCCTACCAGGTGTTCTCCGCCTTCGCGCGGGCCTGGCGCGAGCACGGGTGGCCCGAGCCGGCGCACACGCCCCGCTCCCCCGACCTGGCGCCGGCCGACTCCCACCAGCGCGCGCTCGACATGATGGAGGAGGCGGTCACCGACGCGCCGTTCGACCTGCCCGGAGCCGGTGAGGACGCCGCGTGGCGCCGTTGGCGGGAGTTCCGCGACGGCGGGCTGGAGGACTACCCCACCGAGCGCGACCGCCCCGACCACGACGGCACCTCGCGCCTCTCGGCGTACCTCCACCTCGGCGTGCTCCACCCGCGCTCGCTCCTCGCCGACATCGACACCGAGTCCACCTGGGCCACCGAGATCGCCTGGCGCGAGTTCTACGCCGACGTCCTGTGGCACGAGCCGGCCTCGGCGTGGCGCGACCTCAAGCCGACCCTGGAGGGCATGCGCTACGACGACCCCGAGGACGCGATCGATGCCTGGCGCACCGGCACGACCGGCTACCCCATCGTCGACGCCGGGATGCGCCAGCTGCTCCACTCGGGGTGGATGCACAACCGGGTCCGGATGATCACCGCGTCCTTCCTCACCAAGGACCTGCACGTCTGGTGGCCCGTGGGCGCCCGGCACTTCCTCGACCTGCTGATCGACGGGGACGTCGCGTCGAACAACCACGGCTGGCAGTGGGTGGCCGGCACCGGCACGGACGCCTCCCCCTACTTCCGGGTCTTCAACCCGGTCACCCAGGGCCTCAAGTTCGACCCGCAGGGCGACTACGTACGCCGCTGGGTGCCCGAGCTGGTCCACCTGCCCGGCAAGGCCGCCCACGAGCCGTGGAAGTTCGACCTCGGCTACGAGCACGACTACCCACGTCGCATCGTCGACCACGCGGACGAGCGCAAGGAGGCGCTCGAGCGCTACCAGGCCGCACGGGGCTGATTTCGACGCGAACGTGTCCGCATAGCGACCGTATGCGCGATTCCTCCACCTTTTTCCTGGGCATTGCCCGATCCCGTGATCTATCCGTTACAGTCGTGCGCGGTCTTGCCGACCCGACCCCCCTGACCCGGCAGATTGGTAAATACCCCTATGGGCAACCACCGAGCGGAGCGCGCTCCCCAGCGACGCACCTCGGCACCAGCCGCACCTGTGCACGGCAAGCGCCGTGCCGCAACGCCGCCGCGGCGGTCCCCTGTCCGGCTCCCGTCCCTGCCCCTCGTGGCCGGGGTCGCGGTCCTGGCGATCTCCGCAGGCGGCGCTGTCACCGCGTCCACCGCTGGCACGTCGGCCCTCGCGAGTGCCGGCTCCCAGATCGAGGCGAGCGGGTCCATCGGCTCCGTGACCGGCCAGACGATGTCGCGCCGCGGCGTGATCGTCAGCCGTGACGGCACCCGTCAGGCGGGCGAGGAGAGCGATCCCGAGCTGATCGCCCTCGCCGAGAAGCAGATGGCCGAGCGCGCTGCCAAGCTCGACGAGATGCGCAAGGCGGCCGAGGCGCAGGCGGCGAAGATCGAGGAGAACAAGTGGGTTCTCCCCCTCAACAGCTACGGCATCACCGCGACCTTCGGCCAGTACGGCCTCTGGGCCAGCTACCACACGGGCCTGGACTTCAACGCCAACTCCGGTGACCCGATCCTGTCGGTGGCCAACGGCACCGTCACCGAGACCGGCTACGACGGCGCCTATGGCAACAAGACCGTGGTCACCCTCGATGACGGCACCGAGATCTGGTACTGCCACCAGACCTCGATCTACGTCTCGGTCGGCGACCGCGTCAACGGCGGCGAGACCATCGGCACCGTAGGCGCGACCGGCAACGTCACCGGCTCCCACCTCCACCTCGAGGTGCGGCCGGGCGGCGGCGGTCCGGTCGACCCGTTCCAGGCCTTCGTCGAGCACGGGATTGTCCCCTGACCGACTCGCGGAGCGAGTCGGAAGTCAGGGGAGATTGAGCAAGCCCCGCGGCTGAGGAACGAAGCCGCGACGGGCGCGTCGAAATCTTCGACCCATGTGCCCGACAACCTGAGCCACGCGACCCGCGGCTGCTACAGCTTCTCGACCGGCGCGTAGCGCAGCAGCAGGCGCTTGACGCCGTCGGAGCCGAAGTCGATCGAGGCGACCGACTTCTCCGCCACCCCGTCGACGGCCACGACGGTGCCCATGCCGAACGAGTCGTGCAGGACCCTGTCCCCCGGCGCCAGGCTGGGGATCTCGCGCGCCGGCTTGGCCTTGGCGGCGGCGTCGGCACGCAGTGCGGCGGAGGAGAAGTTGCGGCGTCCGGCCTCGGTGGGTGCGCCGAGGCGGGTGGAGCCGCCGGCGTGGTCGGCACGGCCCCAGCGGGTCTGCTCCGCAGCCGTGCGCCGCCAGTCGACGAGGTCGATGGGCAGCTCGTCGAGGAACCGGCTGGCGGGGTTGTGGCTCGGGGCGCCCCAGGCGGAGCGGACGAGGGCTCGGGAGACGTAGAGGCGCTGCTGGGCGCGGGTGAGGCCGACATAGGCCAGACGGCGCTCCTCCTCCAGCTCCGGCTGGTCGCCCAGCGAGCGCTGGTGGGGGAAGACGCCGTCCTCCAGCCCGGTGAGGAACACGACCGGGAACTCCAGGCCCTTGGCGGTGTGGAGCGTCATCAGCGTGACGACGCCGGAGTCGTCGCCGTCCGGTGAGTCGGGGATCTGGTCGGCGTCGGCGACCAGGGCGACGCGCTCGAGGAAGTCGCCGAGCCCCACCGCGACCGTCCCGGCCTCCACCTCGGCGGGGTCCGCGCTGGGGCCGGGCTGGGGGTCCTCGGCGAACTCGCGCGCCACGGCGACGAGCTCGGCGAGGTTCTCCACGCGGGTGTCGTCCTGCGGGTCGTCGCTGGCCTCGAGCTCGGCGAGGTAGCCGGAGCGCTCGAGGACCGACTCCAGGATCACGTCGGGGCGCTCGTCGGCCTCGACCATCGACTGGAGCTCCTGGATGATCGCGACGAAGGCCTCGATGTTCTTCAGGCTCCGGGTGGCCAGGCCCGGCGCCTCGGCGGCACGGGTGAGCGCCTCCCAGAAGGTCGTGCGGTCGCGCTCGGCGAGCGCGGCGATGCAAGCCTCCGCCCGGTCGCCGATGCCGCGCTTGGGGGTGTTGAGCACCCGTCGCAGGGAGATCTCGTCGGCGGTGTTGACCAGCACCCGAAGGTAGGCGAGCGCGTCGCGGACCTCCTTGCGCTCGTAGAAGCGGACCCCGCCGACGACCTTGTAGGGCTGGCCGGTGCGGATGAACACCTCCTCGAAGACGCGCGACTGGGCGTTGGTGCGGTAGAAGACGGCCACGTCGGCCGGACGGACCCCGGCGTCGTCGACGAGCGTGTCGATCTCCTGGCTGACGAAGCGGGCCTCGTCGTGCTCGTCGTCGGAGACGTAGCCGACGATGCGGGCACCCTCCCCGGCATCGGTCCACAGCCGCTTGGGCTTGCGGCTGCGGTTGTTGCCGATCACCGCGTTGGCCGCGGACAGGATCGTCTGGGTGGAGCGGTAGTTCTGCTCCAGCAGGATGGTGGTGGCGTTGGGGAAGTCCTGCTCGAAGTCGAGGATGTTGCGGATGTCGGCACCGCGGAAGGCATAGATCGACTGGTCGGCGTCACCCACGACCATGAGCTCGCTGGGCTCGACCCGCTCCCCCGCGGCATCCTCCTCCTCGAAGGACTGCCCGCACAGCTGCTGGATGAGGCTGTACTGGGCGTGGTTGGTGTCCTGGTACTCGTCCACCAGCACGTGGCGGAAGCGGCGGCGGTAGTTCTCGCGCACGTCGGGGAACGCCTGCAGCAGGTGGACCGTGGTCATGATCAGGTCGTCGAAGTCGAGGGCGTTGGCGTCGCGCAGGCGGCGCTGGTAGTGGGTGTAGGCCTTGGCGTAGGCCTCCTCGAAGCTGTTGCGCGCCTCCTTGGTGACGTCCTCGGGGTCGCGCAGCTCGTTCTTCTGGTCCGAGACCCAGTTGAGCACGGCGTTGGGCTGGTAGCGCTTGGGGTCGAGCTCGAGGTCGCGCAGCACCAGGGTCATCAGGCGCTTGGAGTCGGCGGCGTCGTAGATGGAGAAGCTGGACTTGAAGCCGACCCGGTCGATCTCCTTGCGCAGGATCCGCACGCACGAGGAGTGGAAGGTCGAGACCCACATGATGCGGGCGCGGTTGCCCACCAGCTCCTGCACGCGCTCCTTCATCTCGGCCGCGGCCTTGTTGGTGAAGGTGATGGCCAGGATCGAGCCCGGGTGGGCCTTGCGCTCGTTGATCAGCCAGGCGATGCGGCGGGTCAGCACGCGGGTCTTGCCCGAGCCCGCACCGGCGACCACGAGCAGCGGAGCGCCCGCGTGGGTCACCGCCGCGCGCTGGGGGTCGTTGAGGCCCTCGAGGAGGGGGTGGTCGACGAGGGCGGCATCGGTAGGACTCATGACCGGCCAAGCCTATGCGGGAGGTGGGACAGCCGGAGGCCCCGCCCGCTCCTGTGGATCAGGCGTGGGTGGGCGACCAGAACACCGCGACCGCGATGTTGGCGATCGTGAGCGCGAGGAGCCCGAAGTAGAGCCCCTGCGGGACGCTCGGCTTGCGCATGTTGACCATCACCAGGACCAGGATGACCAGGCCGACGGCGAACTTCACGCCGATCTTCGCGTGGTCCGGCGAGCCGAGGCTCTCCAGGACGCCGACCAGCAGCAGCCCGGCGAGGAAGGCCGTCCCGATGCCGTCGCGCATCAGGGAGTTGACCACCTTCGGCTCCGAGCGCAGCTGCACGAGCAGGCCACCGAGCAGGGCCGCGAAGCCGAGGATGTGGACGAAGAGCAGCACCAGCCGCAGGGTCTCCATGGCGGGATCCTACGGCCGGTGGTGCCTACTTCTTCTTCCGGGGCGCGGGGCGTACGACGAGCACCGGGCACGGCGCGTAGTGCTGCACGCGCTGGGCGGTGCTGCCGACGAGGACGGCGTCGCTCAGGCCGCGACCGCCGGCCGCCACCACGACCAGCCCGGCGTCGTACTGCTTGGCCGCCTTGATGATCTCGTTGGCAGCCGAGCCGCTCCGCACCCGCTTGTTGACCTTGGGACCCCAGCCCTCGAAGACCTTCGCGATCGTCTCGACGGCGTTCTCGGCGGCCTCTCGGAACGAACCCGTGGGCCACGCGTCGCTGCCCTCGGACACCTCGTCGGCGAAGGCCACCGACGCCAGGGGCCGGACGACCGCCACGACGGAGATCTCGGTGACCTTCGTCGGGTCGGCGAAGGACTTGAGGTGCTTGGCGGCGGCCAACGACTGCTTCGAGCCGTCCGTGGCGACGATGACGTGCATCAGAGGTCTCCCTTGGGGGTGCGCGAGGCGGTGCCGGGACGCGGCTCGGACTTGTTGCCGAACAGCTGCTCGGCCACGTAGAGGACCACCCCGACGGCGAGCAGCCCGGCACACCACCAGAGCGAGGCCGGGTCGTCGTAGATGGCGTAGTAGAGGATGGCGAGGTTCCCGACGAGCCCGACGACCAGCAGGGGCGTGCTGGCGCGGAACGCGCGCTCGTCCTCGTCCCGGCCGCGCAGCTTGAGACAGGTCACGATCACCAGCGCGTAGATGGCGAGCAGGAAGACGACCGTCACCAGGGCCAGTCGCTCGACGATGTCGATGCCGCCGCCCGCCTCGGTGATCAGCGTGCCGGCGACGAGCAGCCCGCCCACCACCAGGCCGCTGAACAGCAGGCCGACCCAGGGACTGCGCCGGCTGGAGTGGACCTTGGCGAAGACACCCGGGACGACGTCCTCGCGCGCCATGCCGTAGAGGATGCGGGGCTGCGTCACCAGGGTGACGAGGGTGGTGTTGGTGATGGCGACGAGCGCGATGATGGTGAAGATCGTGGTCATCAGCTCGGTGGAGAAGGGCAGGATGCCCTGCTTGACCACCTCGAGCAGCGCGACGTCGGACTCCGCCAGCTGGTCGACCGGCACGGTGAGCGCGGCCGCCATCGAGACCAGCACGTAGACGATGCCCGCAACGATCATGCCGCCGATGAGCGAGCGCGGGAACGCCTTGTAGGGGTCGACCGTCTCCTCGGCGACGTTGGCGGTGTTCTCGAACCCCGTCATGGCGAAGAACGACAGCGCCACCCCGGCGAGGACGGCGAGCGCCGGGTTGCCGGAGACGCTGATGTCGGTGAGCGTCCCGAAGTCCGCGTTGCCCTGGGCGATGTAGTAGACGGCGATGATCATCACGATGACCAGGCCGCTGAGCTCCACGAACGTCATCAGCATGTTCATCACGACCGACTCGGTGATGCCGATGTAGTTGATCAGCACCAGCAGGGCGACGAAGACGAGCGAGACGAGCAGCGCCGGCGGACCGCCACCGTCGAAGAGCTGGCCGAAGTAGGAGGCGAACCCCGCGGCGAGCGAGCCGGACGCGGCGAAGCTGGCCGACAGGAAGGACACGGTGACCAGGAAGGTCAGGGCCTTGTTGCCGAAGGCCTTCTGGACGTAGAGCGACGAACCGGCCGCCTGGGGGTACTTGGTGACCAGCTCGGCGTACGCCGATCCGGTGATCGCTGCGACGGTCACCCCGGCGGCGAAGGCGATCCAGAACGCCCCACCGACCGCTGCCGCCACCAGTCCGATGAGGACGTAGATGCCCGACCCGAGAACGTCGCCCAGCGTGTAGAAGAACAGCTGCGCCCCGGTGATAGACCGCTTCAGGCCGCCGTCGTCGTCAGTGCGCGATGGCGAGGTTGCAGTGCTGTCGGCCACGGAGGCCTCGCTTCCGAGAGGAGATGGGTGCGTCGAGCCCATCGGTTCCGCCCGACGTTGTCAATCGTCGCCCACCCCGCCGGATGGCATCGCGCCTACAGCAGACGCCGGTCCGAGGCCCACTTCGTGAGCTCGTGGCGACTCGAGAGCTGGAGCTTGCGCAGCACCGACGACATGTGGGTCTCGACGGTCTTCACCGAGATGAACAGCTCCTTGGCGACCTCCTTGTAGGCGTAGCCGCGGGCGATCAGGCGCATCACCTCCCGCTCGCGCTCGGTCAGCCGGTCCAGGTCCTCGTCGACGGCAGCGACGTCGATCGACCCGGCGAAGGCGTCGAGCACGAAGCCGGCCAGGCGGGGCGAGAAGACGGCGTCGCCACCCGCCACCCGCACGATCGCGTCGACCAGCTCGGGCCCGGTGATGGTCTTGGTGACGTAGCCGCGAGCGCCGCCGCGGATGGTGCCGATGACGTCCTCGGCGGCGTCGGAGACCGACAGCGCGAGGTAGAGCGTGTCGGGCGACGGCTGGCGGCGCATCACCTCCACGCCTCCCCCGCCGGGCAGGTGCACGTCGAGCAGCACCACCTGCGGACGGAGGTCGCTCACCACCGCGACGGCTGCGTCCGCGTCGGCGGCCTCGCCGACGACCTCCACGACCCCGGCGCCGCTCGCGGCGAGCTCGGCACGGACCCCGCCCCGGAACATCGCGTGGTCGTCGACCAGGACGACCCGCACGGGGTCGGCGTCGTGGGTGGGCTGGCTCATCGGTTCTCCTCGTCTGCGGCCCGGCCGGGGTGGCCGGCGCGGGGTGCGGTGCGGGGCATGTGCAGCCGGACCTCGGTGCCCTCGCCCGGCGCCGAGCGTACGTCCGCCCGACCGCCGTGGCGCGCCATCCGGTCCACGATGCTGCTGCGCACGCCGTGGCGGTCCGTCGCCACGGCGGCGGGGTCGAAGCCGGCGCCACGGTCGCGGACGAAGACGTCGACGGCCGACTCGGACGTCTCGGCGTAGACGTCGGCGCGCTCGGTGCCGGCGTGCTTGGCGACGTTGACCACCGCCTCCCGCGCGGCGTGCACCAGGGGGCGCAGCGACTCGTCGACGGGGCAGTCGCCGACGGTGACGACGTCGACGACCACGCGGTGCTGCGACTCGACGTCGGCGGCCATCTCCTTCAGCGCACCGGCCAGCGTGGTGGCGTCGGTGCTCTCGGCCTCGAAGAGCCACTGGCGCAGGTCGCGCTCCTGGGAGCGGGCGAGCCGGGCGACGGTGGTGGCGTCGTGGGAGTTCTTCTGGATCAGGGCGAGGGTCTGGAGCACGGAGTCGTGCAGGTGGGCGGCCATGTCGGCGCGCTCCTGGGTGCGCACCCGCTCGGCGCGCTCGGCGCCGAGGTCGTCGACGAGGCGCAGCGCCCACGGCCCCACCACGATGGCCAGTCCGAGCAGACCGAGCAGCCCGGCGACCACCACGGGCACGGCGAAGCGCGCCTGGCCGGCCGCGACCGCGAAGACGATGAGGGCGGAGAGGATCAGGCCCAGGCCCGCGGCGATGCGGCCGTACGCCGCCCAGCCGCCGTTGCCGAAGACCGCGCGGAACGGGTCGATGCGTCCCGTCGTGTCGGTCCAGCGCTCGCGCTGCGCCTCGTCGGCCTGGCGCCACAGCAGCGCGATGCCGGAGACGCCGAGGACGACCGGCCAGAAGAGCGCACCCTGGCCGAAGATGCCCTCGAAGCCGAGCACGACGCCGAAGAACAGCGCACCGAGGGCGATCGCGGGTCCTGCGTCGCGCAGCCGTGAGCGGCGACCGGGCCGCTTGCCGGTGCGCGACGCGCTCTCGAGGCCGGGGGCGCCCACCTCGAAGCGCTGGTCGGCGGGCAGGAACATCCACAGCCCGGCGTAGAGCATCAGCCCGAAGCCGCCGAGGAACGCGGTGGCGACGAAGAAGCCCCGCACCCAGAGCACCGGGACCGCGAGGTGCACCGCGAGGCCGCCGGCGACGCCACCGGCGATCGGCGACGACAGGTCGCGGAAGGCGCGGCGCGAGCGGCTGCTGCGGTGCGGGTAGGTCTGCGTCATCGTGGCTCCATCGTCGCAGGGCGCCGCGCGCGCCACCATGAGGACAGACCCCGAGCCGACCCTGAGTCGCCTCCCCCGCAGCACGCCTGCGAATCAGGGCTGTCCCCGATGGTGGCCGGGGTCGGGGAAGAGCAGAGTGGAGCCATGGACACCCCGAGCACCACCCCCACCGGCACGGACGAGCAGCCGACGCCTCCGCCGTCGGGCCCTGCCGGCCCCCGCGTGAGCCGCGACGAGATGAAGGACCTCGGCCGGCTGCGGCGCAGCGTCACCGACCGGCACGTCGCCGGGGTCGCCGGCGGCCTGGCCCGCCACCTCGACGTCGACGTCATCATCATCCGCGTCGCGCTGGTCGTCGGGGTCTTCTTCGGCGGGGCCGGGCTCATCGCCTACGTCGGCGCATGGCTCCTCGTGCCCGAGGAGGGCACCGACGACCGGCCGCTCGGCCTCGACGTGCGCAGCCGCTCGCTCGCCCTCGCGGGTGTCGGCGTCCTGGCGCTGCTGAGCGCCGTCGGCGACTGGGCCGGGGCGTTCTGGTTCCCGTGGCCGCTGGCGATCGTGGCCGCGATCGTCATCTGGTTCCTCAACCGCAAGGACCGCTCCACTTCCCGCTCCGGCTACGGGTACGCCGGTCCTGCCGCGCCGGGCAGCGCGCAGCAGCCCGACCCCACGACCGGGCTCGACCCCGCCGGGTGGGACCAGGGCGGCTGGGACCAGGGCGGCTGGGACCAGAGCGGCTGGGACCAGACCGCGTGGCAGCCGCCGGAGGCGTACGCCCGGGCGCCGCGGCAGTACCGCAACCCGCGTCGCCGCGGCCCGATCCTCTTCTTCTTCACCGTCGCGCTGATCGCGCTCGCCGAGGGCGTGCTCGGCGTGGTCGACCTCGCCGGGGTGGCCGTGGCGGAGAGCGCCTACCCGGCGCTGGCGCTCGGCATCACCGCGGCCATGCTCGTGGTCGGCGCCTTCTGGGGCCGTGCAGGCGGCCTGATCGCCCTCGGCCTGGTGGCCGCCCTGGCCACGGCGGCCACCACCGCCACGAGCAGCTTCCCCGACGACCGGCTGTCCTACGCGCCGACCAGCGCCGCCGACGTGCGTGACTCCTACGACCTCGGGGGCGGCGAGCTCACCCTCGACCTGTCCGACGTCTCCGACGTGGACGCGCTCGACGGACGCGCCGTGACCGTCGACGGTGTCGGCGGCCGCGTGGAGGTGGTGGTCCCCGACGGCATGGACGTCACCGTGCGGACCGACCTGTTCGCCGGCGACAGCCGGGTCTTCGACGAGCGTCGCGACGGTCTCGACGTCAACCTCGACGGGTTCCGCGACGGCGGCGACGAGGTCCCCGACATGTCCATCACCATCGACCTGTTCGCCGGCGAGGTCATCGTCCGCGAAGCAGCCTGAGGAGCACCCGAGATGAGCACAGACATGAACGAGCACTACGGCTACGACGAGCCGATGGTCGGCCCCCTCGACGCTCCGGAGCGGCGCAGGGGCTTCCACCCGGTCAACGTCGGCCACCTCGTGATGGGCGTGGCCTTCGCCGGGATGGTGCTGGTCTGGGCCCTCGTCCAGGGCGGCGTCGTCGCGGACGACGAGCTGCGGTGGCTGATGCCTATCCCGTGGATCGCGGCCGGCGCCGCCGGTCTCGCGGCGACGGTGTGGGCCTCGCGCCGCGCGGGCGAGGGACGCGCCTAGCCCAGCGAGCAGGCCGGCAGCGCGAACCACCGCAGGCCGTCGAAGTCCGCACCGAGGTGCGCGGCGTCCGACCAGTCCGGCGGCGACGCGGCGGCCATGATCGCGCGGCCCTCGTCGAGGTGCTCGCGGAGCACCGAGACGGGGGCCGTCATCGTGTGCGAGGGCCACGTCATCGCCCCGTCGGCGGCGTACGACACGTCCGCGAGGCGCAGCGGCGGCTCCACCGGTCCGGTGCGGTGGTGCCACAGCCCGGTGAGCGGGTCGAAGCGGTAGTCGCCGAGCAGCCGCCAGCCCTCGCGGGCGACGAGGCGCACCGCCTCCACGACGTAGGAGAAGACCTCCTCGTCGACGAAGTAGTTGAAGTTGACCCGCACCCAGCCCGGCTTGATGCCCTCGCACCCGCCGGCGATCTGCGCCTCGAACTGGTGGCTGGTGTCGAGGTCGATGTCGAGCAGCCGGTGGCCGTAGGGACCGGCGCACGAGCAGCCGCCGCGGGTCTGGATGCCGAAGAGGTCGTTGAGCAGCGCGACCACGAAGTTGTGGTGGAGGTAGGACCCGTCGGGCGCCTTGATGACGAACGACACGATCGAGAGCCGCTGGGAGTCGAGGTTGCCGAGGATCTGGATGGTCGGCTCGGCGACCCACGCCTCGACCGCCCGGCCCAGCAGCTCCTCCTCGTGCGCCTGGATCGTCTCGACCCCGACCGCCTGCTTGAGCTGGAAGACCAGCCCGGCGCGGATCGACTCGACGATGGCGGGGGTGCCGCCCTCCTCGCGGTGGGCGGGGTCGTCGAGGTAGCGGTGCTCGGTGGGGTTGACGTACATCACCGTGCCGCCGCCGGGCACGACCGGCACCCGGTTGGTCATCAGCTCGCGGCGCACGACCAGCACCCCGGGCGTGCCGGGACCGCCGATGAACTTGTGCGGGCTGATGAAGATCGCGTCCTTGACCGACCTGCCGGGGCCGTACATCTCGATGTCGACGTAGGGCGCGCACGCGGCGAAGTCCCAGAAGCTCAGCGCGCCGTGCTCGTGGAGCAGGTCGGCCACGCCCTCGGTGTCGGTCACGATGCCGGTGACGTTGGAGGCCGCGGAGAACGACCCGATCTTGAGCGGCCGGTCGGCGTGGGCCTCGAGCTCCTCGCGGAGGTGGTCGAGGGAGACCCGGCCGTCGGCGTCCTCGTGGATCGTGACGACGTCCGCGATCGTCTCGCGCCACGGGATCTCGTTGGAGTGGTGCTCGAAGGGGCCGATGAACACCACCGGGCGCTCCTCGGGCGGGATCGCGGCGGTGAGGTGGTAGCGGTCCTCGAGCGCCGCCGGGACGCGCAGGCCCAGGATGCCGATCAGCTTGTCGATCGCCGCGGTGCTGCCGGAGCCGCAGAACACCACGACCGTCTCGTCGTCGCCCCCGACGGCCTCGCGGATGATCCGCCGGGCGTCCTCGCGGAGCCGGGTCGTCTGGAGGCCGGTGCCGCTCGCCTCGGTGTGGGTGTTGGCGTAGGCCGGCAGCACTTCGTCGCGGATGAAGTCCTCGATGAAGGCCAGGCTGCGGCCGGACGCGGTGTAGTCGGCATAGGTCACGCGGCGCGGGCCGTAGGGGCCCTGCATCACCTGGTCGTCGCCGATGACGGACGCGCGGATGCGCTCGAGGAGGGCGGACGAGGCAGCGGATTCGTGCGTCACGACCCGAGCCTACGCCCGCCCCGCCCCGCGATCAGCGCACGTCGAGGACGTCGGCCACCACGTCCGGGTGGTCGCTGAAGATGCCGTCGACACCGGCGTCGAGGAAGGCCCGCGCCTCGGCGGCCAGGTCGCCGGCGGCGTTCGGGTCCGTGCCGCTCCTGAAGCGGGCGTCCATGAACTGGTTCTCCAGGCGCAGCGTCCACACGTGCACGACCAGCCCGGCGGCGTGCGCGTCGGCGACGACGGCCGTCGGGACGGTGGCACCGCGTGGGAGCACGACGAACTTGTTGGCGCCCAGCCCGTCGGCGTACGTCGCGATCGCGCGCAGGCCGGCGGCGGTGAGCATCGAGGCGTACGTCGTGCCGGGGAGGTCGGCGGGCCCGCCCGCGGCGTCGACGAGCTGGGCGAGCGGGACGTCCACCATCGTGTCGAGCTCGCGGAGGTTCGACACCTCGAAGGACTGGATGACGACCGGGTCGTCGGCATCGTCCCACTTGCGCTTCTCCAGGGCCGCGACGAGCGGCTCCTCCAGCGAGAGGCCGATGGAGTCGAAGTAGGACGGGTGCTTGGTCTCGGGATAGATGCCCACGCCGGCGCGGCGGGCCAGCTTGATGACCTGGTCGAGGGTCGGGATCCGCTCCTGGCCGTCGTACGCCGTGTTGTCGGGGCGCACCTGCGGCAGCCGCTCCTTGGCGCGCAGGGTGCGCAGCTCGCGGTAGGTGAAGTCCTCGGTGAACCAGCCGGTCACCGGGCGGCCGTCGATGACCTTGGTGGCGCGGCGGTCGGCGAACTCGGGGTGGTCGGCGACGTCGGTCGTGCCGCTGATCTCGTTCTCGTGGCGCGCGACGAGGACCCCGTCCTTGGTGCTGACGAGGTCGGGCTCGATGTAGTCGGCGCCCTGCGCGATGGCGAGGCGGTAGGCAGCGAGCGTGTGCTCGGGTCGGTAGCCCGAGGCGCCGCGGTGCCCGATCAGGATCGGCTCCACGAGTGACGGCTCGCGAGGCTCTGCCGGAGCGGCGGTGGCGGGAGCCGAGAAGGAGGTGAGGGTGGCGGCGAGTGCCAGGGCGAGAGCGGCCGCGGGGGCCTTCCGAGAGGTCATGCCGACGAGGCTGCCCGTCCCGGACGGCGTCCGGGACACGCCCCGGTGAACGTCCCGTGACGGGTCAGCGACCGACGGCCATGAGGCCCTCGCGCAGCACCGCGACGGCCGCGTCCGGGTGGTCGGTGATCACGCCGTCGACCCCGGCAGCGAGCAGGGCGCGCACCTCGCCGGCCATGTCGCCCAGTGCGTCGGGAGCCGACCCGCGGCGCAGGTTGGTCGGCAGGTAGCGGTTCTCGCCGCGCACGGTCCACACGTGCACCGTGAGGCCGCGGCGGTGCGCGTCGCGGACCAGCCCGGACGGGGCATCGATCGCCCCGGCCCGGTCGCGCGGCAGCACCAGCGACGTGTGCGGCCCGATGCCGTCGGCGTAGTCGTCGATCCACGCCAGGCCCTCGGGCGAGACCAGGTCGGCGTAGGTGCGGGGCTCACCGGCCGCCTCGAGGTCGGCCGGACGCCGGTGCAGCGAGCCGAGGAGCTGGACCAGCGAGAGCCGGGTCCGCCCCGCGAGCCGGCGCAGGATGGTGGTCTCGAACGACATGATCGACACCCGCGCCCACGGGTGGTCGAGGCCGTGGCGGGCGAGCTCGCGCAGGAGGGGGACGTCGAGCGGCAGGCCGATCGCGTCGTGGTGGGCGGCGTGCTTGAGCTCGAGCAGCACCCCGACGGCACGTCCGCGCCGCGCCGACTCGGCCCCGACCATCGCCAGCACCTCGGTGAGGGTCGCCACTCCCTCGACCCCGTCGTACGCCGCACTGGCGGGACGGGTCTGCGGCATCCGCTCGCGGGCGGTGAGCGTCTTCAGCTCGCGCAGCGTGAGGTCGTGGACGAACCAGCCGTGCTGCTCCTCCCCGTCGACGACGACGGTGCGGCGCAGGTGGGCGAGCTCGGGGCGACCCGCGACGTCGGTGGTCGCACTGAGCTCGAGGTCGTGACGGGCCACCAGCACCCCGTCCCGGGTGGAGACGAGGTCGAGCTCGATGTCGTCGGCGCCCATGCGGATCGCGGTCCGGTAGGCGTCGAGGGTGTGCTCGGGACGGTGCCCGCTGGCGCCGCGGTGCGCAACCACGGCGGGCGTGAGGACCAACGACGGGGCCATCTCGAGCGCCTCGCGGGTCACCGTCATGGCACCACCGTGACGGCTGCGCGGGACCGGGCGGTGACGCGGACATGAATGGCGCATGATGGCCGCGTGACACTCCCGAGCTTCCCGTCCCTGACGTCCTTGCCGGTCGCCGACCACACCGCGCTGGTGGCGGCTCCGGTCGCCGAGGCCCTGGCCGGCTGGTCCGGCGCGAGCGAGGTCGCGGTGGTCGACATCGACCCCGACCTCGCCGACACGGCGGCGATGAGCGGGGCCTACGACATCCCGATGACCGCGAGCGGCAACTGCGTCGTGGTCGCCGGGACCCGCGCCGGCGACGAGCGGATCGCCGCCTGCGTGGTCCGCGCCGACACGCGCGCCGACGTCAACACGCTCGTGCGCAAGATGCTCGACGTCCGCAAGGCGTCCTTCCTGCCGATGGACCGGGCCGTCGAGGAGACGGGGATGGAGCACGGCGGCATCACCCCGGTCGGGCTGCCGGCCGGGTGGCGGGTGCTGGTGCACGAGGCGCTGCTCGACGAGCCCGTCGTCGTGCTCGGCAGCGGCGTACGCCGCTCCAAGCTGCTGGTGCCCGGCCGGCTGCTGGCCGACCTGCCGGGGGCCGAGGTCGTGGAGGGTCTGGGCCGCTGAGGGCATGAGGCCGCGCACGCGGGGTACGGACAGCGGTCAGCAGACCACGTCACCCCCCGTCACCTCCGGAGGAACCATGTCCCAGAACACGAACACCCTGTCCCGCTCGCTCCACGACATCGGCCTGGCGGCCTGGTTCGGCGGCACGCTGGCCAACGCGACCGCGCTCAACGCGGCTGCCGCCCAGGCCGACTCCCCGAGCGGCACCGGCGCGGTGGCCAACGTCGGCTGGGACCGCTGGACCCCGGTGAACGCCGCCGCCATCGCGGCGCACCTCCTCGGCAGCATCGGCATGCTCGGCTCCGACGCCGGCCGCGTGACCGCCCAGAAGGGCGCCCTGCGCACCACGATGGTCAAGACCGGGCTGACCGCCGCCGCGCTGGGCGTGACGGCCTACAGCCGGGTGCTGGGCAAGCGCGTGTCGGCACAGACCGCGGTGCCCGCGGAGTCGGGCACCGAGCCCTCGACGGGCACCCCGAGCGACGTCGCCGCGGCCCAGCGCCAGCTCCGGATGCTGCAATGGGCGGTCCCCGCACTCACCGGCGCGCTCGTCGTGATCAGCGCGCGCGCCGGCGAGGAGCAGCGCCCGACCACCGTGCTCGAGGGCATCACCGCCCGGATCCCGGGCCTGCACGGGTGACCGACGCCCGGCTCGTCCCCGTCCGCGCGCCCCGCGACCCCGAGGGTGTGGTGGTCGTGCTGCACGGCGGGGCGAGCCGGGGCGAGCGCGCGATGGTGAGCCCGACCCAGCTGTCGGTGCTGCGGATGGTGCCAGTCGCGCGGCGCATCGCCCGCGCCGGGCGCTCGCGGCTGGCCGTCCACCGGCTCCTCAACTCCCACCGCGGCTGGGACTCGCAGACCACGCCGGTGATGGACCTCGCGTGGGCGCTCGAGCAGGTCGCCGAGCGGCACGGCGACGTGCCGGTCGCCCTCGTCGGCCACTCGCTCGGCGGACGGGCCGCGCTGCTCGGCGGCGACGCGCCGCAGGTCCGGTCGGTGGTGGCCCTCAACCCGTGGGTGCTGCCGAGCGACCGCGTCGACCTGGCTGGTCGCCAGGTCCTCGTCGTGCACGGCACCGACGACCGGATCGCCCTCCCCTCGCGGTCCGCCGACCTGGCGCGTCGCCTCGGGCGTGACGCGTCCGTCGGCTACGTCTCGGTGCCCGGTGCCCGGCACGCGATGTTGCGCCACGGCTCCACCTTCGAGTCGTACGCCGCGGAGTTCGTCACCGCGACGTTGCTGGGGTCGGAGCCGCGCAGCCGCGCCGTCGCGGAGGTCCTGGACGGCGCGGCGTACGTCGAGGGCTGAGCTGCCCGTCGCCGGCATCGGTCACGGCAGGTAGTCGGGCGCCGGCCGTGGCGCGGGCAGCACCCGGCGACGGAGCTCGGTGCCGCAGACGGGCTGGTCCCAACCACGGGCGGTGTTCCAGCCCGGGCGGGCCAGGTAGCAGGGCCGTTCGACGACGACGCCGGTCCCGCCGACCTCGGTCGGCGGCGGTGCCGGCAACGAGGCACTGCCCGTGGCGGGGACCACCAGGATGGCGGTGACGGCCGCCGTGCCGAGCGCTCCGGCAGTGGCCGGGAGCCACCACCAGCGGCGGGAGTCGGCGGTGAGCGAGTAGCTGTTCATGAGGTGCTCCTTGAGTCAGGCCGGACGGAGTGGTCCGAGCCCTCGACGCTGCTGCCGGGCGGTATCCCACTGGTCCAGTCCCGGTATCGGTCCGGTATCCACACCGTTGACGCGGCACCACCGCGGGAGGACGGTGAGGACGTGGGCATCCAGGTCCTCGGCCCGCTCGCCGTGGACGGCTCGGGACGCCTCGGCCCACGGGACCGCGCCGTACTCCAAGCCCTCACCGTCCGGCAGGGCGGTCCCGTCACGGCCGACGAGCTGGGCGACGCCGTCTGGGGAGCCCACCCGCCGGCCTCGGCCCACAAGAACCTCCAGTCGTGCATCGTCCGGCTGCGCAAGACGCTCGGCCCCGGGACGATCGAGACGACGGACCGGGGGTACCGGCTGGCCGTGCCTGCCGACGAGGTCGACGCCCGACGGTTCGAGGCCCAGGTCGTCCGGGCCCGGGACCTCCTCGAGCTCGGGGAGGCCGACCGGGTCGTCTACCTGTTGGAGCAGGCACTCGACCTGTGGCGGGGCGCAGCGTTCGCGGACCTCTCGGAGTGGCCACCGGCACGCCGGGAGGCCAGCCGCTTGGACGAGCTGCGCCGCGAGGCGGAGGAGCTGCTGATCGACGCGCAGCTGCGCCTCGGGCGCACGCGCGAAGCCCTCCCGCGCGCGCACGACATGGTGCGCGCTGCGCCCCTGCGCGAGCGTCGCTGGGAGCTGCTCGCGCTCGCGCAGTACCGCACCGGAGCCCAGGGCGAGGCCCTGCGGACCATCCGTCAGCTCCGAGCCGTGCTCGCCCGGGAGCTCGGGATCGACCCGGCACCCGCGGTGCTGGCCCTCGAGCAGTCCGTCCTGCAGCAGGATCCCTCGCTCGGAGGGTCCGCGGAGGGCCCGCGCTCTGCGACCTGCCCGTGGCAGGGGCTGCAGGCGTACGACGTCGCGGAGGCCGACCGGTTCTTCGGTCGTGACGCGGAGATCGAGGCGGGTTCGACCATCCTCGCCGAGGGACGCCTCCTCGCTCTGGTCGGCCCCTCCGGCTCCGGCAAGTCCTCGCTGATGCGCGCCGGGATCGGCGCGCGCCTCCAGGAGCGCGGCACCCGGTGCACCATCCTCACCCCGGGGAGGTACCCGGTCCGGGCCCTCAGCTCGCTGACGGCCCTGCAGGCCGGTGACGCCCTCCTGGTGGACCAGGCCGAGGAGCTCTTCACCTTGTGCGAGGACCCCGAGGAGTCCGCGACCTTCATCGCCAGGCTCGTGGAGGAGGCGGCGTGCCGACCGGTCGTGGTGGCCCTTCGCGCCGATCGACTGGCGGACCTGACGGCGTACCCGGCCTTCAGCCGGCTCGTCGAGCGCGGGCTCTACCTCGTCGGAGGACTGGACGAGGCCGGGCTGCGGCTGGCCGTGGTCGAGCCCGCCCGGCAGGCCGGGCTGCTCCTCGAACCGGGGCTCGTCGACGTCCTGGTCACCGAGGTCCGCGACGACCCGGGAGCGCTGCCGCTCCTCTCCCACGCACTGCTCGAGACGTGGAAGAGGCGCGAGGGCAACACCCTCACCGTCGACGGCTACCGCGCCAGTGGGGGGATCCACGGCGCGGTGGCGCAGTCGGCTGAGCGGCTCTACGCCGAGGTCGAGCCGGACCACCGCGAAGCGCTGCGGGACCTCGTGCTGCGCCTGCTCTCCCCCGGCTCCGAGGGCGAGCCGGTGCGAACCCGGGTCCCTCGCCGTCTGGTCGCCACCGGCCCCGAGCACGTGCGGTTGATCGAGATGCTCGTCGCCGCCCGGCTCGTCACCAGCGACGACGGGGTCCTCGAGGTCACCCACGAGTCCCTGGCCCGGGCGTGGCCACGGCTGCGCGGCTGGCTCGAGGACGACGTCGAGGGCCGCCGGATCCTGCACCACCTGAGCTCGACCGCCGACGCCTGGGACACCCTGGGCAGGCCCGACAGCGAGCTGTACAGAGGAGGTCGGTTGACCCGGACGATCGACTGGGCAGCCGGCGCAGGAGTGACCCTCACCGTCGTGGAGCAGGACTTCCTGGAGGCCGCGCGGGCACAGGCCGAGGTCGAGGAGCGGAGTGCGGCGGAGCAGGCCAGGATGCAGGCAAGGATGATCCGCCGCCTGCGGATCGTGCTGGGTGGCGCCGTCGCCCTCCTCGTCCTCGCCCTCGCTGCCGGCGGTGTCGCTGTCGTGCAGTCCGAGCGCGCGAACGACACCGCCGCCCGGGCCCAGCAGCTCGCCGTCTCTGCCGACGCGCGGCGGGTGGGCCTGCGATCCCAGCTCACCGACGACATCAGCCTCTCGCTCCTGCTCGCGGTCGCGGGGACACGGCTGGACGTCTCGCCGGAGACCCGGACGAACCTGCTGACCGCACTGGCCGAGCAACCGCTCCTCGTCAGGTCCGTGCCACCGGGTGGCGGATACCTCGACGTCTTCGACGTGAGCCACGACGGCCGCTGGATCGCTGCCTCGGACGACCAGAACCGGATGCACGTCTACGACGCGGCCACCAACCAGCTGCACGACAGCTACGACGCGGGTCGGACCGGGAGCCGCCTGCAGGCCCTCGGGGCGGCCTTCAGCCCTGACAGCAAGCAGCTGGCCGTCGTCCTGCACGGCACGAAGTCCACCGAGCCGATCCGGATCCTGGACCCGACCACCATGGACCCGGCGACCGAGCTCACCTTCCCTGACGACGAGCCGGTGTGGGCGGTCGACGCCCGGTTCAGTGCAGACGGGACCCACCTCGCGACCACGGTCCAGACCGTCAACTGGCCGTACAAGGGACATGGGAGGAGCCCGAGCCACGCGCTCGTGTGGGACCTCCGCTCACCGTCGTCACTGCCCGTCCGGGTCTCGACCGGAACCGACGTCCAGGGAATGGCGCTCAGCCCGGACGGCGACACGTTGTACACCGGCTGGCCGCTGACGGCGTACGACGTCGCGACGGGCACGCGGGTCTGGCGGCGCCCGGACCTGACGACGTGGTACACCGCTCTCGACCTGAACAGCGAGGGAACCCTGCTCGCGGTGTCGGACTGGGGCGACGAGATGAGCGCGAGGGACGGCATCCTGGTGGACCCTGTCACCGGCGAGACGGTCCACACCCTTCGCGGACACCGGAGCACCGTGAACGACATCCGCTTCTCGCCCGACGGCACGCTCCTGGGCTCAGTGGCCAACGACGGCGAGCTCATCGTCTGGGACACAACGGCCGGCCGGCCCCTCGAGCGGTGGGACACCTCCGATCCCTACAGCGTCGGCTTCGGCCCGGACAACGACCTCGTCCATGGCGGTGGGCTCGACTCGATGCTGCGCACCTGGGACCGGTCCGCCCAGGGCACCTACCTCCGTCGGACAACCCAGGTCGACGATGCAGGCAAGTTCGCCTGGGCGCACGTGTCGCCCGACGGGGACCAGGTGGCCTATCGATGGGTGGACGGCGTGGGCCGGGGATGGGTCCGGTTCGTCGACACCGACACCGGGAGACGGACGCCGGCGACCCGGCTCCCGGCCTGGGAGGGCAGCCCGTGGGTCCCCGGAGCGTGGCATCCCGATGGGACTCGCTACGCCGCGCACTGGTGCGACGGTGTGCCCGAGTGCATGCTGGAGCCGGGCTCCGTGCGGATCCTCGAGTCCGCCACCGGCAAGCTCATCGAGCAGGAGGACGTCCTCGGCGGCGACCGTGACATCTTCGGGATCGCGTACGTCGACGACGGTCGCAGCCTGATCCTCACGGAAGGGCTCGCGCACTTCGACGACCTCCACACCAGCATCGTCGATGCCGGGACACTGCTGTCGCCCGACCGCCTCGACATCGCGTCGAACTGTTGTGCCACGGCGATCGGGAGGGACGGCACCGCCATGGTCTATGAGGCTGCGCGGGACCTGGGGTCCGGGCACGTGCGAATGCTCAACGTGAGCACCGGAGAAGTGCTGGCAGAGGGCGAAGTGGACCTGCTCGCCTACACGTCCACCGCCTCGCCCGACGCCACCACCGTGGCGGTGGCGGGCAAGACTGGCGAGATCGTCACGCTCGACGTCTCGACGGGCGACGAGCAGGGCCGTGCCACGAGCCTCGGCAGCGCCGTGCACTGGCTCGACTACTCCGAGGATGGCGAGCGGCTCGTCTCGGGAGCCGCTGACGGCGGCGTCAGCCTGTGGGACGCCTCGACGCTGGAGCTGCTCGGCACCGTGCACCCGCCACGTCTGGGGAAGCCCGTGATCTCCGGCACGAGCTTCATCGGCGACACCCACGACGTGGCCATTGCGTCGTACGACGGCACGGTCTACCGCTGGGACACGGACCTGGACCGGGCCATCGACTTCGCCTGCCAGATGGCCGGGCGCGACCTGACCGAGGCCGAGTGGGCGCAGTTCCTCCCCGCCCAGCCCTACCGGTCCGTCTGCCCGCAGGACTAGCACCTTGCACCGTGACAGTCCCACTGTCACGATTGCGGCATGCGCCTCGCCTCCCTCCTGATGTACGACGGCAACCCGCGCAAGGCGGCCGACGACGTGGTCGCGCTCGAGCGCGCCGGGCTGGACAGCGTGTGGGTCGCGGAGGCGTACGGCTTCGACTCCCCCACGCTGATGGGCTACCTGGCCGCGAAGACCGAGACGGTGCAGATCGGCTCGGGGATCCTCAACATCTACTCCCGCACCCCGGGTGCGCTGCTGCAGACCGCCGCCGGCCTCGACAACGTCAGCCAGGGACGCGCGATCCTCGGTCTCGGCGTCAGCGGACCGCAGGTGATCGAGGGCTTCCACGGCGTCCCCTACTCCAAGCCGATGGCGCGCACGGCGGAGGTCGTGGAGATCATCCGCAGCGGCCTGAAGCGCGAGCCGCTGGCGGCCGACGGCACCTTCCACCTGCCCCTGACCAAGGAGCACGGCGCGGTCACGGGACTGGGCAAGCCGCTCAAGCTCCTCACCCGCCCTGAGCGCGACACCATCCCCATCTGGATCGCGGCGCTCGGTCCGAAGAACGTCGAGCAGACCGCCGAGATCGCCGACGGCTGGATCCCGCACCTGTTCCACCCCGAGAAGGCGCACCTGGTGTGGGGCGACGCGCTGGCCGCGGGCAACGCCAAGCGCCTCGACGGCCTCGCGCCGCTGCAGGTGATGGCCGGCGGCATGCTCGCGATCGGTGAGGGCCCGGAGACCAAGGCGCTGCTCGACCTCGCGCGACCGGTCTTCGCCCTCTACGTCGGTGGGATGGGCGCGAAGGGCAAGAACTTCTACAACGACGTGGCCCGCGCCTACGGCTACGAGGCGGAGGCCGAGGAGATCCAGGACCTCTACCTCTCCGGCAAGAAGAAGGAGGCCGAGGCGCTCGTCCCGACCGAGTGGCTCGAGGCCGCCAACCTCGTCGGCCCCGAGTCGTACGTCAAGGAGCGGATCGCTGCCTTCGCCGAGGCCGGAGTCACCGACCTCAACATCACCCCCGTCAGCACCTCCTCCCACCCGGACCCCGCAGCCACCGTGGCGCAGGTCAAGGAGTGGGTGTCCTGAACCCCATGACGATCCGAGCACCTGGGTACGGGACGTCATGACCAACCGATCCCCCCAGTCCCTGGCCGGCGCCCTGCCCGGCGGTCTGCTCGCCGGCGCAGCCGCCGTTGCCGGCCTGCTCAGGCGCGACAAGGCCCTGCACCCCGTCGGCCACCTCGGGACGGGGCACCTCGTGGTCGACGCTCCCAAGCCCGACCTCGGCCTCGAGGCGTTCACCCGGGCCGGCGCCCGGCCGTGCCGGGCACGCTGGTCGCGCTCGATGGGCCTTCCGCGGGGATGGCCCGACATCGAGGGCCTCGCGCTCCGGCTCGAGGGCGCCGGGCCCGACGGCGACGACGCCGACCTGCTCTTCGCCAGCACCGGTGGGCGGAGGTGGAGTCGCTACCTGTTGACGTTGCGGGGTCCGGGTCACTTCGGCCCCATGACCACGCTCATCCCCTCCCGCGCGGCCGGCCGGGCCGTGCTCTTCCGCCTGACCCCGGCGTCGGCGCCGGAGGGCGACCTGCCTCCCGCGACGTACGCACTCGACCTCGCGCTCGGGACCGGCGGCTGGCAGCCCGTCGCACGCGTCGACGTGGCGTGGGTCGAGGCGGACACCGCAGACCGGTTCGACCCGATCACCCACCCCCTCGCCGGGCTCGAGCAGTACGCCTTCGTCGAAGGCCTGCGCGAGCCCGCCTACGTCGCGGCGCGGGCAGTCGCCCGCGCGCGTCACACGACCGAACAACGGAGATCACATGCCTGAGCGCCCCAGCATCCTCGAGCAGGAGCACGAGGACTTCCGCGCCGTCGCGCGCGCGTTCTTCGACAAGGAGGTCGCACCCCACCACGCCGCATGGGAGGCGGCCGGCGTCGTCGACCGCGAGATCTGGCGCAAGGCGGGCGAGCGCGGGCTGCTGTGCTTCGACGTCGACGAGGCCTACGGCGGACCGGGGATCAAGGACTTCCGCTACAACATGGTGCTCGCCGAGGAGTCCGCACGGGCCGGCGCATCGGGCCCCGGCTTCGCCGTGCACACCGACATCATCGTCCCCTACATCTCCTCCCTCGGCACGCCGGAGCAGAAGGAGCGCTGGCTGCCCGGCTGCGTCTCGGGCGACCTGGTCACCGCCATCGCGATGACCGAGCCGGGCGCCGGGTCGGACCTGCAGGGCATCCGTACGACGGCCGTCGACGCCGGTGACCACTACGTACTCAACGGGTCGAAGACCTTCATCTCCAACGGCATCCTGTCCGACCTCGTCGTCGTGGTCTGCCGGACCGACCCCGACGCCGGGCACCAGGGCATCTCGCTGCTCGTCGTCGAGCGCGGGATGGAGGGCTTCGAGCGCGGTCGCAACCTCGACAAGATGGGTCTGCACGCCCAGGACACCGCCGAGCTGTCCTTCACCGACGTGCACGTGCCGAAGGAGAACCTGCTCGGCGCCGAGGGCTCGGGGTTCGTCTCGCTGATGGAGAACCTGCCCCAGGAGCGGATCTCGATCGGCTGCATCGCGGTCGCGGCGATCGAGCACGTGCTGGACCTGTGCCTGGCCTACGCCAAGGAGCGCGAGGCCTTCGGCAAGCCGATCGGGAAGTTCCAGCACAACCGCTTCGTGCTGGCCGAGATGGCGACCGAGGCCCACATCGCGCGAGTCTTCATCAACGACTGCGTGCTGCGGCTCAACGCCGGCACCGTCGACACCTCGCTCGCCTCGATGGCGAAGTGGTGGACCACCGAGCTGCAGAAGCGCGTGGTCGACGCGGGGGTGCAGCTGCACGGCGGCTACGGCTACATGAACGAGTACCCCATCTCCAAGGCCTACACCGACTCCCGGATCCAGACCATCTACGGCGGCACGACCGAGATCCAGAAGGAGATCATCGGGCGGATGCTCGGGCTGTAGGCACGCCACCGCGGTCCAGACCGGACTGTCGGGGACGTCGCCGACTGGACGACGATGGGCGCTTCCGGCGCCACCAGTGCCGCGAGGAGAGGCCTCCCATGACCAAACGCCTGCTGCACATCGCCGCCACCCCCCGCGGGCTCGCTTCGCACACCGGTCGCATCTCGGGTGCGCTGCTGGAGGAGCTCCACGCCAAGCACGACGACCTCGAGGTCCAGACGCTCGACCTCTTCAGCGCCGATCTGCCGGCGGTCGCGGGCGTCAACATCAAGACCAAGTACGCCCTCATGACCGGGCAGCCGGTCGACGACGCGGCCCGCGGCTCCTGGCGCAGCATCGAGCGGACCATCGAGGAGTTCCTCGCCGCCGACGTCTACCTCCTGACGGTGCCGATGTGGAACTTCGGCGTCCCCTACGCGCTGAAGTACTACATCGACGCCATCGTGCAGCCGGGCTACCTGTTCCAGTACGACGAGCACGGTGTGCCGAGCGGCCTGGTGCACGGCAAGAAGCTGGTGTGCGTCACCTCCCGCGGCGCCGACTACTCCGGCCCGCTGGCCTCGCTCGACTTCCTCGAGTCCTACCTGCGCACCATCTTCGGCTTCGTCGGCATCGCCGACCAGACCTTCTTCAACGCCCAGCCGATGGACGTGACCCCTGAGCTGCGGCGCACCGCGTTCGCGTCGACGATCGCCGACGTACGGGCGTGGGTCGCGCAGGACGAGTGGGGCGTCGCCGCCCAGGTCGTCGAACCGCCGATCCCCGCCGAGGCGAAGCCCGCGGTGCTCGCCGACTGAGGAGCGCGGTGCCCACCCGCTGGATACGGTCGGGCCATGGACCTCTTCGAGATGGACGAGACCCGCACCATGACCCGCGAGGAGGCAGCCGCCCGGCTCCGTGCCCTCGCCGACTCGCTCGCCAAGCACAACTCGGTCGAGTTCGCCCGCGACGGCGGACGCGTGACCGTCTCCGTGCCCGACGAGGTGAAGCTCAAGGTCGAGGTCGAGCTGGGAACCGAGAACGAGATCGAGATCGAGCTCACCTGGTGAGCTGATCCGGCCGCGGAACGTCCCCCTCCGGGACTAGCCTGCGGCCATGACTGACTTCACCGAGCAGGACCTCTCAGACTCCAGCTTCGAGAAGGTCAGTCTGCAGCGCGCGACCTTCCGCGACGTCTCCCTGGCCGAGGCGTCCTTCACCGACGTCGACCTCAGCGGCGTACGCATCCACTCCGGCTGGCTCGACAAGGTGAGGATGACCGCGGTGGAGGTCCCCGACCTCGAGATCGACGGGCAGATCGGCCGACTGGTGGTCAACGGCGTGGAGGTCGGCCCGCTGGTCGAGGCCGAGCTCGACCGTCGCCATCCCGAGCGCGCCGCGATGCGCCCGACCACCGCCGACGGCTTCCGCGAGGCCTTCGCGATCCTCGACCGGCTCTGGGGCGAGACGCTCGACCGCGCCCGGGTGCTGCCTGCTGAGCAGCTGCACGAGCAGGTCGCCGGCGAGTGGTCCTTCATCCAGACCCTGCGCCACCTCGGCTTCGCCCACGCTTGCTGGATCAGCGGCGTCATCTACGGCTTCCCCTCCCCGTGGCACCCCCTCGACCTGCCCTGGGACGAAGCGCCCGTCCACGAGGGCGTGCCCTGGGAGCGCCGCGCACGGCCCGAGCTGCACGAGGTGCTGGCACTGCGCCGCCAGCGTCGGGCGACGGTGGCGGAGCTGCTCGAGCGCATGGACGACGCCGGCCTCACCCGGCAGGTCACCTCCGCGACGCCATTCCTCACCGACGTGCCCGACCTGACCGTCGGCCACTGCCTGCGCGTGGTGGTCAACGAGGAGTGGCAGCACCGCCTCTACGCCGAGCGCGACCTCGCGACGCTGGCGAGCTAGGTGAGCCGCTCCGCCAGCGCCTGACCCAGTCGAACGCCCGAGAGCCACGCCGTCTCGACCTTGGGAGACGGTCCCCACCCGTCGCCACACACGCCGACCAGCGCGTCCGGGCCGTCGACGAGGGCGTAGGCGTCCTCGCGCTCCCCAACTGGGCGGGCGAAGGTCCAGCGGTGCACGTGGACGTCGACCGGCTCCCCGACGTGCAGGTGGCGGCGTAGGGCTCCGATGATCGCGGGCCCCGCACCCCCGGGCTCGTCGAGGTGCCGGGCGGCGCGCTCGGGCGTGGAGTGGGCCACCAGGACGGGCGCGTCGTCACCCCGGCGCCTGCCGTCGTCGGCGATCCACGCCACGTCGGGGTCGTCGTTGACGAAGGCACCGTCGAAGCGGCCCGCGGGACTCACGTCGTCCCACGTGCGCTCGGACCACCGGGCGGCCAGCGCGATGACGGGCTCCCACTCACGGTCGAGGACGGCGGTGACCGGGTGGTCGCCGGTCAGGCGGCGTGCCTGCGGGTCGGGCATGGCCAGCACGACGACCGGGGCGTCGACGTCGCCCAGCCCGGCGATCTCGCGGCGCTCCACCTCCAGTTCGGAGGCCAGGTCCTCGACGAGTGAGCGCAGGCCACCGGGGGCTCTCCACCGCATCGGACCCGTCTTCGACTCCGGCGCGTCCGCGCCCAGCGCGGTGAAGGTGTCGGTCCACTCGTGGGCGAGGCCGCGCGCAGCCCAGTCGTCCACCACCGCGCGGAATCCCTCGTCGGAGACGGTGAGGTAGGACGCCCCGAGGTCCACCCGGCGCTCCCAGAGCCGGCGCGAGGCCATCCGCCCACCGGGCACGTGTCCGCGGTCGAGGACGCGTACGCCGATCCCGGCCGCACGCAGCTCGTGCGCGCAGGCGACGCCGGCCAGGCCGGCGCCCACGACCACCACGTCGGCCGTCATCGTGCACCCGCACCCAGGACGGCATCGGCGGCGCGCTGGCCGCTGACGAGGGCGCCCTGGAGGGAGCCGGTGTCGCGGTGGTCGCCACAGACGACGAGGTCACCGACGCGCACCGGCCGCTCGGCCGAGTAGGGCGCCGGCTGGACCGGGAGCGCGTCCGGGACCTCGTGGCGTGCCACCACCTCCCAACGAGCCGGGTCGATCCCGAGCAGGTCACCCGCGTGGCGGCGCATCGACTGCTCGGCGGTGTCGCGCCCCGGGCCGATGAGTGCGGAGCCCTCGACGAGATGACGCCCGGGCGGGGCGTACGACGGGGCCGCCCGGGACACGACGGCGGCGTTGACGAGCGGGCCGGTGGGAGCCCGGCGGGCGTCGACGTGGAGCAGGTCGGTGGTCGGCGCCTCGGGCGCGGACCACCACATGGTGACGACGCCCTTGGTGGCCGGGGTCGGAGCGCCGGTCAGCCCCGCAGCCTCGGGAGCACCGGTGGCCACGACCACCCGGCGCGCCGACCAGGTGGCGTCGTCGGTGGTCACCGAGGTCCCGGTCACGGCCCGCACCCGCTCGCCGAGGTGCACGCGGTCGCCCAGGGTCGCGGCCAGCTGGGCCGGCAGCGCGGCCATGCCCTCGCGAGGCAGCGCGGGCACGCCGCGGACGAACATCCAGGTCAGGAGCAGAGCGAAGCGGTCGGCCGTGCTGCCGTCGTCCTCGAGCAGGACGCCGGCGAAGAACCGGTCCACCACCCGGCGCAGGAGGCCGTCGACGTGGGCGTCGTCGAGGGCCGTGCGCCGGTCGACGTCCGCGCGTGACTCGAGCACCTCCGACAGCGACGTCCCCGGCCGCGGGCGCAGCAGCGGGGCGGCCCAGCGGGCGAGCGCGGCCACCTCCCGCGGGCGACGGGCGACGGCGCGCAGCGTCTGCGGGACGAGCGCGGGCTCGCGCAACGGGTGGCCGAGCACGCTGAGCCCGTCGTCGGTGCGCGCGGCGACCCCGGCCCCGAACGGCTGGAGCCCGAGGGCGTCGACGTCCACCCACCGGCGTACGGCGGGGTAGGCGGGGTTGAGCAGCTGGAAGCCCCGGTCGACGAGGAAGCCGTCGACCCGATCGGTGCGGACGCGGCCGCCGACGCGGTCGGACGACTCCAGGACCACGACCTCACGCCCCGCCGCGGCCAGCGCCTGCGCGCACCGCAGCCCTGCGAGTCCGGCACCCACGACGACGACGTCTGTCTCCACGCGTCGACCCTAGTGAACGCCACCACGCTCCGACGCCGCGCGACGGCACCCCGGCTAGGCCGTCGGCAGGGTCCGGGTGGTCACGATCTGCTCGGCGAGGTCCCGCAGCTTGACGTTCTTCTGCTGGGAGAGCCGGCTCAGCACCGAGAAGGCGCGGTCCGGAGCGAGGTCGAAGCGCTCCATGAGCACGCCCGTGGCCTGGCCGATCACCGTCCGGCCACGCAGCGCGTTCTCCAGGTGCTCGACCTCCTGCGCGGCCGCCAGCGCGACGGCGACATGGGCAGCGAGCGCGAGGCCGTCCGCGATGTCGTCGGCGGTGAAGGCCGACACCTCGGCGCCGTAGAGGCTGAGGGCACCGAGGTCCTTGTCGGTGGAGTAGAGCCGGTAGCTCACGGTGCTGGACAGGCCCAGCTCGCGGACGACCTGCGGGCCCCAGTTCGGCCACCGGACATCCGTGGCGAGGTCGCCGCTCACCACCGTGTGGTCCTGGCGCAGCGCGTCGAGGCAGGGCCCTTCGCTGAGCTCGTGCTGGAGCGCGTCGATCCGGCGCACCAGGTCGTCGCTCGCGGCGTGCGTGTCGATGCGCTCACCCCGGTGGACGACGCAGATGCCCGCCGCTCGACACCCGGGGATGATCTTCGTGGCGATCTGCACCGCCCGCTCCATCGCTTCCCTCGGGCTGTCGTCGTCCTGCATCCCGCGCGCGGCCTCGGCCAGCTCGTCGCGGAAGACATCGTGGGGCGGCACGGGAGCAGCATGACCGACAGCCGGTCCACTGACCAGATCTTCGCGGGCACGGATCCGCGGCAGGGACACTGTCGCCATGCCGTTCCCAGACGAGAAGTCCTCACGCAGCGTCGAGGTGGTTCCGCACCGTCACGGCTGGGCCGCGGAGGGGCGTGAGATCGCGGCAGCGCTCGCACAGCTGCTCCCCGACGCCCTCGCCGTCGACCACATCGGCTCCACCGCGGTCCCGGGCCTGCCGGCGAAAGACTGCATCGACCTGATGGTGCGGGTGGACTCGCTCGCACGCATCGACCTGGGCCCGCTGTCCGCGGCCGGCTACCGCGAGCGGCCCGAGGAGTGGAACCGCGCCGAGGCCCTCGCCGGCTCCACCCACCCGAAGCGGGTCTTCGCGCCCCCGGTCGGCGGCAGGTCGATGAACATCCACGTCCGCGAGGCGGGAGCGCCGACGGCGAGATACTCCCTGCTGTTCCGCGACTTCCTGCGGAGCAGCGCCCACCACCGCGACACCTGGGGTCGCCTCAAGACGCGCCTCGCCGAGGAGCGCCTGGACATCTACGCCTACGGACAGGTGAAGGCCGCCGCGCAGCCGCTGCTCATGGCACTCGCCGAGCAGTGGGCCGCCGAGACCGGCTGGCAGCCATGACGGTCCCTCACGCCTCGCCGAGGCTTCGGCGCACCACCCGCCGCCGCAGGGTGGGCGACGCCACCACCTCGTAGCCGGCCTCGAGGAAGACCTGCAGCAGGCCGGCCGAGGCCTCGTCCCAGATCACTGACTTCCCGGGCGGTGGCTCGATCGGATAGCCCTCGAGGACGCGCGCGCCGACCTGCTGGCCGTAGGCCACGGTGGCGTGGGCGAGCTCGTAGCTCAGCCCCGACCGGCGCCATCCCGGGCGCACCACGAAGCAGGTGACCGACCAGACGCCCTCCATCTCGGGGTCCATCCGCATCCACGCCTGCTTGCGGCTCCAGAGGCGCGGGTAGTTCTCCCGCGGCTCGACGGCGACCCAGCCGGCCGGCTCACCGTCGACGTAGCCGACCAGCCCGGACGTCGGCCCGCTCGTGCCGCAGGCGGTCTGCTCCAGCAGTGCGACGTCGCGCTGCTCCTGCGTGGTGTCGCGCCAGATCCAGCCCGGCACCTTCATCGCCTGGCAGCGGCACTTGTGCGCGCCACCCGTGGCGAAGACGGCCTCGACGTCCTCGACCGCGGCTCGGTTGGCCGGCAGCCAGGTGAAGTCGGGCATGCAGCGAGCCTAGGTGCGCGCGCACTGGTCGGGTAGACATGGACCATGGCCACCTCGACGCTCGTCCGCCCCCGTCAGGGCAAGATCATCGCCGGCGTCTGCGCCGGTCTCGCCGACCGCTTCGGCCTCTCCCGCGGTCTCGTCCGCCTCGCCTTCGTGCTGTTCGGCCTGGTGGGCGCCGGCGAGATCGCCTACATCATCGCGTGGATCGTCATGCCCAAGGGCGACTGAGCCGACTCACCCCGGCGCCTGCTCGCGCCGCTCGTGCAGGCGCTGCTGGGCCTCCGCCAGGAAGGCCAGGCACGGCGCGTCCTCGCCGGGATGCTTCTCGACGAGGTGGAAGGTCCAGCGGTCCATCGCGGCCATGAAGCCGTTGTCCCCACCGGAGCGGTGCGTCGACCACGGCGTGCGCCCGCGCGCCACGCACGTCGTGCAGCTGATCCGGTAGAGGAACTGCTGCTCGCCGTCGAAGTCGATCTTCACGCGTGCCGACGGTCCCGCCTGCACACCCGCCTTGCGCTCGCGCGCTGATCGGCTCGCGACCATGTCGTGTCCCCCGCCTCAGAGCGGGGCGTCCTCCGGGATCACCCGCAGCACGCTGCACGTGCCGGCCTCGCGACCCAGGACGACCTTCACGCCGTCGAGCCGCTCGAGGGCGGCGCGCACCTCGTCGACCTCGAGGTGGGTGTCGACGGCGATGTCGGCGTCCCGGACCGGGACGGCCGTCTCGGGCCACTCGGTGGACGGGACCTCGAAGGGGTCGAAGTCGGTCTGCGCCGCCGACCACAGCTGGAGCGCGGCCTCGGCGACGATGTCGTCGGTGGTGGAGTCGTCGGGTGCCATGCCCCCGAACCTACCGACCGCCTTGGCCCGCCGCGTTGACTGGCCCCATGGCGACGCGCGTGCTGCTGATGGCGGACACCCACCTGCCCAAGCGGGCCCGGGACCTGCCCGAGGAGCTGTGGCGTGCGGTCGACGACGCCGACCTGGTGGTGCACGCGGGCGACTGGGTGGACGTACGCCTCCTCGACGAGCTCGACGCGCGCTCGCGCCGGCTGGTGGCGTGCTGGGGCAACAACGACCACGGGGAGCTGCGCGAGCGGCTGCCGGAGGTGGCCACCGTCGAGGTCGAGGGGCTCGCTCTCGGCGTGGTGCACGAGACCGGCCAGGCGACGGGGCGCGAGGCGCGCATGTCAGCGGCGTACCCCCATCTCGACGTGCTGGTCTTCGGCCACAGCCACATCCCGTGGGACACCACGACGACCAGCGGTCTCCGGCTGCTCAACCCCGGCTCACCCACCGACCGCCGACGGCAGCCGCACTGCACCTACATGACGCTGACCCTCGACGCCGGAGAGCTGCACGACCTCACGCTCCACCGTCTCCCGTCCAGGGTGCCGGGGACTCCCCGGACCGGACCGCTCTAGCCATCGCTTGGCGCCGCCCATCATGATGTGACCCCCGCCACATCGAGGAGAGCCATGTCGCACGAGATCCCTGCCGACGTCGCCGCAGCGCGCGAGGAGTACGAGGCCCGCATCCTCGGCCTGCACATGCCGGCCACGGTGCGCCAGGCGTCCGAGAGGTACGCCGACCAGCCGGCGTTCTCCGACCGCTACGACGTGCCCGACGGCGAGACCTGGTCGACGATCAGCTGGGCGCAGACCTGGGAGCAGACCCAGCAGGTCGCCGCTGCGTTCATGGACCTCGGCGTGCAGGTCGGCGACCCGGTGGCGATCATGGCCAACAACCGCACCGCCCACACGCTGGCTGACTACGGCGCGATGACGGCGGCCGCGGTCCCGATGTCGATCTACAACACCCTCGCGCAGGACCAGGTGTCGTTCATCGCCGGAGAGTCGCGACCGGTGGTGGTCGTCCTGGAGGACCACGACCGCTACCAGCGCTGGGAGAAGGCGCTCGCCGACGTCGACTCGATCCGCCACGTCGTGATGCTCGACGACGCCGACCGCGTCGACGACCCGCGCGTGATGACCTGGTCCGACTTCCTCGCCCGCGGTCACGACACGAGCGGCGTCGAGGAGCGCATGGACCGGATCACCCCCGACCTGCCGGCCACCTTCCTCTACACCTCCGGCACGACCGGCAACCCCAAGGGCGTCGTGCTCACCCACCACAACGTGATGTACGAAGCGGTCTCCACCCTCGAGGCGGCGGGCCTGCAGGGCCAGCAACGCACCGTCAGCTATCTCCCGCTCGCGCACATCGCCGAGCGGGTGCTGGCGACGTACGGCCCCCCGTTCCTGGGCAGCCACGTGCACGCGATCCCCGACCCCGCCGGCCTCCTCGGCGCGCTCGGCGAGGTGCACCCGACCGCGTTCTTCGGTGTGCCGCGGGTGTGGGAGAAGATCAAGACCGGCATCTCGGCCAAGCTCGCCGAGGACCCGGACCCGGCCAACCAGAAGCTCGTCACCGACGCGATGGCGGCGGGGCTGGCCTGGACGCAGGCCCACGAGCACGGCAACGAGATGACGCCGGAGGTGGAGCAGGCCTACGCCGAGGCGGACGCCGCGATCCTCGCCTTCCTCCGCCTGCTCCTCGGCCTCGACCAGGTGACGTGGGCGGCCAGCGCGGCCGCACCCATGCCGCTGGAGGTGGCGAAGTTCATGGGCGGCCTCGGCCTGAAGGTCTACGACGTCTACGGCATGACCGAGACGACCGGCGCCTTCACCGCCAACGGTCCCGACGGCTTCCGGCTCGGCACCGTCGGGCGGCCCAACCCCGGCATCGAGGTCCGCCTCGCCGAGGACGGAGAGATCCTGTGCCGCGGGCCGGTCAACACCCCGGGCTACTACAAGCAGGAGGCGGCCACGCGGGCGCTCATCGACGACGAGGGATGGATCCACACCGGCGACATCGGGACGATCGACGAGGACGGCTTCGTGTCGGTCATCGACCGCAAGAAGGAGCTGATCATCACCTCCGCGGGCAAGAACATCGCGCCGTCCAACATCGAGAACTACCTCAAGGAGTCGCCGATCGTGGGGCACGCGATGGCGCTCGGCGACGACCGCTCCTACGTCGTCGCGATCCTCACCCTCGACGGGGAGATCGCCCCGCTCGTGGCCGCGAAGATGGGCATCGAGTTCACCGACCTCGCCGACCTGTCGACCAAGCCGCAGATCCGCGCCATGGCGCAGGCGGCGGTCGACAAGGCCAACGAGCGACTCTCGCGACCCGAGCAGGTCAAGGCGTGGGAGCTGCTGCCCGACGAGTGGACGGCCGAGTCCGAAGAGCTGACCCCGACACTCAAGCTGAAGCGCCGGGTGGTGCGGACCAAGTACGCCGACGTGGTCGACGGCCTGTACTCCGAGTGACCTTCGACCTCCAGGCCCACCGCGGCGGCGCCGGCCTCTGGCCCGAGAACACCCTCGAGGCGTTCGGCCGCGCCCTCGCGCTCGGGGTCTCCACCCTCGAGCTCGACGTGCACCTGACCGCCGAGGACGACGTGGTCGTCGCCCACGACCCGATCCTCGACGACACGCGGAGGATCCGCGAGCTGACCCGCGCCGACCTGCCGCCGACGATGCCGCTGCTGCGCCAGGTCGCCGCGCTGCTCGACGAGCGCGGCGCAGACCCTGTGCGGGTCAACCTCGAGATCAAGTACGACGCCCTCGACTCCTCGGGGCTCACCACGCGCGAGGCGTTCGTCGCGAAGGTCGTCGACGCACTGCGCATCGACGGACTCGTGTCCCGCACCAGCATCCAGTGCTTCGACTGGGGCGTGCTGGACCGCGTCGGCGACGCCGAGCCGAGGCTGGAGCGCAACGTCCTGGTGTCCCCGAAGTACCTCCGCGCGGACGAGGGACCGTCCCCCTGGCTCGACGGCGTGGTGGTCGACGACGACGTCGTAGCGGCCGCCGCCACGCAGGGCTTCACCGCGATCTCTCCCATCCACGGCTCGCCCTACCGCTCCGGCGTGGACGACCCGGCGTACGAGCCCTACGCCACCGCCGCCCTCGTCGACGCGGCGCACGCCGCCGGTCTCGCCGTCATCCCCTACGTCGTCGACGACGCAGCCACCATGCGCCACCTGGTCGGTCTCGGCGTCGACGGCCTGATCACCAACCGCCCGGACCTGCTGTGCGAAGTGCTGGCGGGCGAGGGCCTCGAGGTGCCACCGGCCTTTCCGGGCTGAGGCCGGGGCAACCTCCGCACGCGCCGCGGCGTCTTCCAGGTGTGAAGACTCTCGCGCGGACCGTCCTGCTCGTCGCCACGGCACTCACCCTCACCCCCGCGCTCGCGCCGGCAACCGCCGCGTCGCCCTCCCCCGACACGAGCGGCCGCCGGGCACCGAGCACCGTCCTGGACGTCCGGGGGCTCGAGCAGGGCGCTCCGCCTGCCATCGCCTGGAGCGAGCGCACGGACGGCCGGACCGTCGTCCACGGGACCGGGGGAACCCTCACCCCCCTCCCCAACCGCCTCACCGAGGTGGCGCCGATGGGCTCCGGCTACGTGATCCAGACCCTGAGCAGGAGCGGGACCACGACCCGCTGGGTCTCCGCGGACGGCACGCCCGGACGGCGCGAGTGGCGCACCGGCTACGGCCTCGCCGTCTCCCCGAAGGGCGAGGTCGTCGCGTTCGCCGGCCGCGCCGGCCGGGTGTGGACGATCGATCAGGAGGGCGACCGGGTGTTCCGCTACAACCGCCCGCCGGTCACCGGCACTGCCCACGCGGCCGCGGTCGCCGGCGAGAACTGCAAGGAGGGCGAGGGCGACCCCGGCTTCGGCTGCTCGATCGCCGTCAACGGGCCGCACCGAGCCTTCTACACCTCCTCGCACGGCATCGTCGACCGCGTTCCGCACCTGCTCCAGACCGACACGGGCCGCGGTCGCTGGCTCGGAGGCCTCACCTCGGTCTCCGACTTCGGCTCGTGCAGCGCGATGCTCCGCAGCTCCAGGGTCCGGTGGCGCACCTGCGACAACCAGCTCTCTGACATCTCCCCGGACAACCGCCACGTCCTCGGCACCCCGGCGTACGGCGACGGCTTCGGTCCCTCGAGCCTCGACGTCCTCGCGACCGCCGACGGCTCCGTGGTCCACTCCTTCACCTATCGCCGCGGCGGCGGCTCGGCGACGTACTTCGACGAGGTCTGGGAGGACGCGCAGCACGTGCTGGTCGTGACCTACCAGGACGGGGAGTGGGCGATCGTGCGGCTCGGCCTGGACGGGTCCATGGAGTACGCGGTCGCCCCGCGCCGCGGGTCGATGGACACCTGGACGCCGTTCCAGCTGCAGACGCGCTGACCGTCGGGTTCCCCATGACAGGCGATGCGCAGGATCCTGGGTGAGACGTAGCGTCGAGACTCCCCGACCCCGACGGAGTGCGACATGTTGCGAAAGACGTTGGCCGCGATGCTCACCACCACGGCCGTGCTCGCGCCCGTGGCGGCCCACTCCATCGTCTACGGGGAGCCGGACGACGGCGAGCACCCCGCCGTCGGTTCGTTCGTCGGTGAGTTCACGGACCCGGACAGCGGTGAGACCACACTGTTCCAGCTGTGCACCGGCACGCTCATCGACGACGACGTGGTGCTGTCGGCCAGCCACTGCTTCAGCGGGCTGCCCCCGACCATCACCAGGACGTGGTTCACGCTCGCCGAGGTGATCGACGCCGACCGGGACGGCGTCGTGGATGCGGGCGTGAACCTGCGTGACGGTACGCCGGTGACCCATCCGCTCTACGCCAGCGGTGGCGTGAGCAACCTCTACGACATCGCCGTCTTCCTGCTCGACGACGCGGTCGTCGGCGTCGAACCAGCCGAGCTCGCCGGAGCCGGGTTGCTCGACACCGTCAGCCTGAGGGCCGAGACCTTCACCGCCGTCGGGTACGGCACAGTGCGCGAGAGCAACCGGAAGTCGAGCCAGTCGTTCCTGCCCGGGTGGCGTCGGGAGAAGGCCGACCAGGAAGCGCTCTCCCTGACCAAGGCCTGGCTGACGCTCAGCATGAACCTGGCGACCGGCAACGGCGGGACGTGCTACGGCGACTCCGGCGGACCGCACTTCCTGGGCGACGTCGTGGTGTCCGTCACGATCACCGGAGATGTCCCGTGCAAGGCGACCGACAAGACGTACCGCGTCGATACGCCCTGGGCGCGGGACTTCCTCGACGACTTCGTCACGCTGCCCTGACAGCCCAGCGCGGCGTCTCCCACGGTCGCTCCACCTCGGCCCGCGGCAGGGCCGGCCTACGCTCGAGTCGGCAGCGTCAGGATCTCGGCGCCGTCCTCGGTGATGGCGATGGTGTGCTCGCTGTGCGCCGTGCGGCACCCGGTGGCGCTGCGCAGCGTCCAGCCGTCCTCGTCGGTGACGAGCTCGTCGGTGTCGACCATGATCCACGGCTCGAGGGCCAACAGGAGTCCCGGACGGAGCTGGTAGCCCCGGCCGGGGCGGCCGTCGTTGGACACGTGGGGGTCCTGGTGCATCGTCGTGCCGATGCCGTGGCCGCCGAACTGCATGTTGATCGGGTAGCCCGCGCCCCGCAGCACGGAGCCGATGGCGTGCGACAGGTCGCCGATGCGCGCCCCCGGGCCCGCGGCGGCGATGCCGGCCTCGAGCGCGGTGCGGGTGGTCTCGATGAGGGCCACGCTCTCGGCGGGGCGCGCCTCACCCACCAGGAAGCTGATCGCGGAGTCGGCGGCGACACCGTCGAGGCGTACGGCGAGGTCGAGGGTGAGCAGGTCGCCGTCGCGCAGCGCGAGGTCGCGCGGGCGGCCGTGGAGCACCGCGTCGTTGACCGAGGTGCAGACGTAGTGGGCGAACGGTCCGCTGCCGAAGGACGGGGCGTAGTCGACGTAGCAGGACTCCGCGCCGGCGTCGCGGATCATCTCCGCGGTCCAGCGGTCGAGGTCGAGCAGGTTGGTCCCCACGGCGCTGCGCTCGCGCAGGGACTGGAGGATGTCGGCGACGAGGGCACCCGTACGACGGGCGCGGTCGACCTGGGCGGGCGTGAGGATCTCGATCATCGGATGCCCAGCCTCGCACAGTCCTTCTCGGTCGAGCCGTCGCACAGCTCGTCGAGGGTGAGCACCCCCTGCGCGACGAGCACCGAGGTGAGGGTGTCGATGGTGACGTCCTGGGCCGGATAGAGCCAGGACTCGATCCCGTCGACGTCCTCACCGCCCTCGACCGGGTTGTCGGCGAGGTAGGCGACCGCCAGGTCCGCGGCCTGCTCGCTCATCGCGCGGGTGGGGACGTAGGTCATCGTCTTCTCATCACCCAGCACCAGGTTGCGCGCGGCCTGGAGGTCGGAGCCCTCCTGCCGCACCACCTCCCCGCGCTCGAGGCCCACGAAGCGGTCCGAGGCCGGCACCGGCTCGCCCATCGACACCACGGGCAGGTCGCGGGCGGTCAGCGACGCGAGCTCGTCGACGTCGACGGGCACCACGACGATCACGTCGGCCGAGTCGGCCTCGGCCTGGCGGGCCTGGCTCACCTGCGCAGCCGCGTCGCCCTCGGCGTCGTACACCGCGACCTGGCACTCGTCGCAGGTCGCCTCGACGCGCTCGGTGAAGGCCTCTGCGTCGACCGCGCGCGAGGCGGTGTCGGAGCCGTCGGCGACCAGCAGCGCGATGGTCGGCTCGTCGCCCGCGCACGCCGAGAGCAGGGGGGCGAGGACGAGCAGGACGAGGGTGAGGAGTCGGGCGCGCAGCATCGCGAGGAGGTTATCGCCTGCCGGGTCGGCCTCAGTGCGCCGGCGGTCGCTTGCGCTGGGGCGCCGGGCGGCTCGGGTCGTCGTCGGGGCCGTCGACGTCGGGGGGTACGACGATCGGCCGGAGCTTCGCCCAGGCGAAGAAGCCCAGCCCCACCGCGAGCAGCGCCAGGCCGGTCCAGAGGTTGGCGTTCACCCCACCGGTCTTCTCCGGCTCGTGCTCGCCGAGGAGCCCGGCCAGCGAGAGGATCACGCCGTACAGCGCCAGCAGGGCGCCGATGATGTTGCGGATGTCGAAGAGGCCGGCCTTCTTGGGCCCGCCGTCGGTCTCGGACGTCGTCGTGGACATGCTGGCCCCTCTCAGAAGGCGAAGTTGAGGACGATGACCATCGCGAGCGCGATGCCGGCGAGCGGTGCCGTGCGCCGGTACCACGGGTACGACGCCTCATGGGGGTCGGTGCGGTCCTCGCGGGGCGTCTCGGAGTAGACCAGGCCCCGGAGCTCCTCGGCAGGTTTGGGCTTGGTCACCAGCGACACCACGACGCTCAGCACGATGTCGACGACGAACGCGACCGACGCCGCGAGGAACGCCACCCCCTGCCCGGACAGCTCGAAGACACCCGCCGCCGCGGTGCGGTCGACCGCGATCGCCGAGAGCGTGCCTGCCACCAGGCCCACCCAGCCGGCCGTCGGGGTCATCCGCTTCCAGAACATGCCGAGGATGAACGTCGCGAACAGAGGGGCGTTGAAGAACCCGAACAGCGTCTGGAGGTAGTTCATGACGTTGTCGTAGCCGAGTGCGATCTGGGCGGTGAAGATCGCGATGACCGTCGCTCCCACCGTGGCCAGGCGACCGATCCGCAGGTAGTAGTCGTCGCTGTGGTCCTTGCGGATGTAGCGCTGCCACAGGTCGTAGGAGAAGACGGTGTTGAAGGCGGAGATGTTGGCCGCCATGCCGGCCATGAAGGCCGCGAGGAGGCCGGCGATCGCGAGGCCGAGGAGGCCGTTGGGCAGGACGTCGCGCATCAGCAGGAGCAGGGCGTCGTTGTAGGTCACGTCGCCGGACGCACCACCCGTGGGAGTGCCGCCGTCCTTGAGCTCGATCATCTCCGCGACCAGGACCGCGGAGACCATGCCGGGCACGATCACGATGAAGGGCACGAACATCTTGGGGAAGGCGCCGATGATCGGCGTCTTCCTGGCGGCGGAGATGGAGTCGGAGGCCATCGCCCGCTGGACCTCGACGAAGTTGGTCGTCCAGTAGCCGAAGGACAGCACGAAGCCCAGGCCGAAGACGATCCCGACCACCGACAGGATCGGGGAGTCGAAGCCGGAGAGCGCCTGGCCCGGCCAGGCGTTCAGCTGTTGCGCGGCCGGTGGCGCGTCGGACGCCGACGACGCCCCCGCCGACGCAGCGCTGATCTTGTCGGTCAGCCCGTCCCAGCCGCCGACGCGGTTCAGGCCGATGAGCGTCAGGGGAAGCAGGGAGGCGACGATGACGAAGAACTGCAGCACCTCGTTGTAGATCGCCGCGCTCAGTCCGCCCAGCGTGATGTAGGACAGCACCACCGCCCCGGCGACGATCAGCGAGACCCAGATCGGCCAGCCCAGCAGGGCGCGCACGATGCCGGCGAGGAGAGCGAGGTTGACGCCCGCGATCAGCAGCTGGGCGACCGCGAAGCTGATGGCGTTGACGAGGTGGGCGCCGGTGCCGAAGCGCCGGAACATGAACTCCGGCACCGAGCGCACCTTGGAGCCGTAGTAGAACGGCATCATCACGACGCCGAGGAAGAGCATCGCCGGGACGGCACCGACCCAGAAGTAGTGGAAGGTCGGCAGGCCGAGCTGGGCGCCGTTCGCGGACATGCCCATGATCTCGACGGCGCCGAGGTTCGCGGAGATGAAGGCCAGGCCGGTCACCCACGCGGGCAGCGAGCGACCCGAGAGGAAGAAGTCGATCGAGTCGGACACCGAGCGGCGGGCCATCACGCCGATGCCGAGGACGAATCCGAAGTAGATCGCGACCAGCGAGTAGTCGAGCCAGTTGGCGTCGATCAGGGTGTCCGAGCTCACGCGTGCCTCCCGAGGTTCTTTTGGGCCACGGGCCAACCTAGCCCCGGTCCGGCGCCTGCCGCGACCACCCTTGGGGAGGTCAGTCCCCCGCGACGACCTGGACCTCGAACCCCTCGGAGCTCTCGACGTAGAGCGCGACGTGCTGCTCGCTGCGCAACCTAGACCCGCGGTCCGCCCCGGGCCGACGTGGCGAGGACCGTCGCCGTCGCGGCGAGCGCCAGACCTGTCCAGACGTAGTTGTCGAGGGTGGGCCGGTGGTCCATGACGTAGCCCTGCGAGAGCGCCCACGCCGACCACACCGCGGTCATGGCGCTGACGACCAGTGCGGCCGTGGTCCACGCACGGGTGACGGCGGCGTAGATCGCCACGGCCGCGACGAGCACGGTGATGCCCAGCGCCGGCCAGTAGACCGAGAAGGCCGCTGCGAAGCTCCCGCCGCCCTCGAGGTCCACCTCCTGGTCCACGGACACCGGCGCCAGCCGGAGCCCGCACAGGACCACGAACCAGCCGGCGAACGCGACGACGGCCGCCCACACCTGCGTCCCCCGCCTCACGACGACCCGGCGCGATCGGCGACCCCGATGCCGAGGTGGTGCGATGCGCGGCGCATGGTCTCGACCCTAGCGAGGGCTGCTCCCGCGCTGACCCTTCGGTGGCTGAGGTGCGAGCGCAGCGAGCCTCGAAACCACCCTTCCTCGGTGGTCGAGTAGCCGAGCGAGGAACGAGCGAGGCGTATCGAGGCCCAGGCCGTTGTCGGACCCTTCCCCTAGAGTCGAACGCATGATCGAGGGACTGGAAGCAGGAGCAGAGGCCGGGGCAGACGCCCTCGGCCCCGCAGCCCTGCTCGCCTCGATGAGGGCGTCTCGCTCGATCGAGAACACCGAAGCCGCCCGCCAGCTCGACCTCGCCGCCCGCTGGGCCGACCTTCACCCGCCGGAGTCCATCCACTCCGCCGCATCGTTCACCGTGGCGGGGTGTGAGCACGAGGAGCCCATCGCCGGACCGGGCACGCCCCTGGTGGCGGAGTTCTGCGTCGCCGAGCTCGGCACCGTCCTGGGCATCACCAGCGTCTCGGCGAAGAAGCTCATCGGCCACGCGCTCGAGCTGCGCCACCGACTTCCGCGCCTGTGGGCGCAGGTCCACGCCGGATCGGTTCCTGCCTGGCGGGCGCGTGCCGTTGCGGAGGTCACCATCCACTCGACGCCGGAGCTGACGGTCGAAGCGGCACGGTTCGTCGACGCCCAGGTCGCCGCCGTCGCAGGTCGGATCGGGCCCGCCCAGCTGGACCGGCTCGTCGCGGCGACCATCAAGAGGTTCGACCTCGCAGGCGTGGACCCGGCCGCGGACCCGGAGGACGGCTACCTCCACGTCGACCCGCGCCACGTCACGATCCACGACGAGGACGTCCACTTCGCCGGCACCGTGCGGCTCGAGGCCGAGATCGACCTCGCCGACGGGCTCGACCTCCACCAGGCCCTCGCCCACGGCGCCGCCACGCAGAAGGCCCTCGGCTCGCAGGAGTCCCTCGACGCGAGGCGCGCCAAGGCGCTTGGTGACCTGGCGCGGACGCAGACGGCGCTCGACCTCTACGACTCTGCTGGTGGTCGAGTAGCCGGTGAGGAACGAGCCGGTGTATCGAGACCAGACCTCCCCGCCGCCCGCGAGGTCGTCCTCCACGCCCACTTCGACGCCAGCCTGGCCGGCGACACCACGGTGTTCGGGCCGACGGGGCGGCTCGAGGAGGGCCAACGGCTGCTCCTGCTCGAGCAGCTCAGGTCCTGGTGCGGCGACTCCCGCACGAAGATCACGGTGAAGCCGGTCATCGACCTCAACCAGGAGAAGTCCGCGCCGAGCTACGAGATCCCGGACCGGATCCGTGAGCGCGTGGTTCTCCGCGACCGCGTGTGCGTCTTCCCGTGGTGCGGGCGCCCCGCCCGGGGTTGCGACGTCGACCACGTCATCGAGTACGACCACGGCGCCGAGGCAGATGGTCGGCCACAGCCCGGACCCACGAAGACCGACAACCTCGGTGCGTTGTGCCGGTTCCACCACCGGGTCAAGACCCACACCGCCTGGCGCTACGACATGGTCGCGCCCGGGGTGTTCGAGTGGACGAGTCCTCACGGCCACCGCTACCGACGAGACCGCACCGGCACCACCGCACTCGAGCCACCCGACCCGAGACCAGCGCGGATCCCGTCGCCTCGAAGATGACCCCGCCCCACACCCCGCCACCCACGTGATGGCGGGGCCACAGGCACGTCGTCGCAACAGGCCCCGTCCATGAGAGTCTCGTCAGATGTCCCTGCCGGTGCTGCGAGCCCCTCGGCTGGTGCTGTCGCCCGCAAGCAAGGGTGATCTCGACTTCTTCACTGCTCTCAACAGTGACCCGGCCGTGATGGCGCACATCTCGGGCGGAGCGACCGGGCGGTCGCAGACAGAGCGCGAGTGGCACCGACGACTCGGTGAGCGCTCAGTGGTCGACGCCGGCCTCGGGTACTGGATCGGCACCGTCGACGAGGAACCCGTCGGCTGGTGGGGACTCGGACACACCGCCAGCGCGCCCGGGACAGGCGAGCTCGGCTTCCGGCTCATGCCTGCGCACTGGCGCAAAGGCCTCGCCACGGAAGGCGCGCACGCCCTGCTCCGCCACGCGTTCGTGGATCGCGAGGTCGGACGCGTCTGGGCGGGAACATCGACGGCGAACCTCGGCTCGAGGCGGACTCTCGCCGCGGCCGGCCTGTCGTGCACCGGCGAGCCGTTCCCGGGAGTCCTGACCTACGAGGTGAGGGCCCGCGCCTGGCGGGACCGCCTCACTCCCACTCGATCGTGCCCGGCGGCTTCGACGTGATGTCGAGCGTGACCCGGTTGACCTCGGCCACCTCGTTGGTGATGCGCGTGGAGATGCGCTCCATCACCTCGTAGGGCAGCCGCGCCCAGTCGGCCGTCATCGCGTCCTCGGAGGTGACCGGGCGGATCACGACGGGGTGACCGTAGGTGCGACCGTCGCCCTGGACGCCGACGGAGCGGACGTCGGCGAGCAGCACCACGGGCATCTGCCAGATGTCGCGGTCGAGGCCGGCGCGGGTGAGCTCCTGGCGCGCGATCGCGTCGGCGCGGCGCAGGATGTCGAGGCGGTCGGCGGTCACCTCGCCGATGATGCGGATGCCGAGGCCCGGGCCCGGGAAGGGCTGGCGCCACACGATGTCGGCGGGCAGGCCGAGCTGCTCGCCGACGAGGCGGACCTCGTCCTTGAAGAGGGTGCGCAGCGGCTCGACGAGCGCGAACTCGAGGTCCTCGGGCAGGCCGCCGACGTTGTGGTGGGACTTGATGTTCGACGTGCCGGCGCCGCCGCCGGACTCGACGACGTCGGGGTAGAGCGTGCCCTGCACGAGGAAGCCGACCTTCTCGCCGTGCTCGGCCGCCTCACCGAGCACCTGGACCTCGGCGGCCTCGAAGGCGCGGATGAACTCCCGACCGATGACCTTGCGCTTCTCCTCGGGATCGGTGACCCCGGACAGCGCGGCGAGGAAGGTCTCGCGGGCGTCGTAGACGTGGAGGTTGACCCCGGTCGCGGCGACGAAGTCGCGCTCGACCTGCTCGGCCTCGCCCTCGCGGAGCAGCCCGTGGTCGACGAAGACGCAGTGGAGCCGGTCGCCGATCGCGCGCTGCACGATCGCCGCGGCCACTGCGGAGTCGACACCGCCGGAGAGGCCGCAGATGGCCAGCCCGGTGTCGCCGATCTGCTCGCGCACCCGCTCGATCTGCTCCTCGGCGATGTTGAGCATCGTCCAGGTCTGGCGCGCACCGGCGATGTGGTGCAGGAAGTGCTCGAGGACCTTCTGCCCGTGCTCGGAGTGCAGCACCTCGGGGTGCCACTGCACGCCCGCCAGGCCTCGCCCGACGTCCTCGAAGGCCGCGACCGGGGTGTCGGCCGTCGAGGCCAGCACCGTGAAGCCCTCGGGCGCCTGGGCGACGGAGTCGCCGTGCGACATCCACACCTTGTGCTCGGCGGGGATGCCCTCGAGCAGCGTGCCCGGCTCGGAGACCACGACCGGCGTACGCCCGTACTCCCGCGCGCCGGTGTGGGCGACCTCGCCGCCGAGACCCTTGGCCATCAGCTGGAAGCCGTAGCACATGCCGAACACCGGCACCCCGGCCGTGAAGACTCCGGTGTCGATGCCGGGGGCGCCGTCGGCGTACACGCTGGACGGGCCGCCGGACAGGATGATCGCCTTGGGGTTGCGCGCCAGCATGTCGGCCACCGGCATCGTGTGCGGCACGATCTCGGAGTAGACCCGCGCCTCGCGCACGCGCCGCGCGATGAGCTGGGCGTACTGCGCCCCGAAGTCGACGACGAGGACCAGGTCGTGCTCTGCAGGCTGCGTCACGCGGCGAGTCTATCGATCACCCGCCCCCGGTCCGGCCCTCGCCCCAGGGCCCGATCGGGGAGGGAGGGTGACCGGGCCCTGGAGCTTGCTCCCAGCTGCTGCGGACAGCGCCGAGACCGGAGGCCCGACCCTTGGGAGGGAGCATGACTGCCGGGCCCCTTACCCGAGCAACGAGGCCTCGGAGGGCTGGTTACGGCCTGCGGCCGACGTTTTCAGCTGACCCCGACGATCGGCAGCCGCAGGGCGCCCGGAGCCGCCTCCGGCACGACCGGGTTCTTCGGCTCCACCGGCGCGAGCCGCCGGTAGGTCGAGCCCAGCGCGGGGCGCGGGTCGGCCTCTCCCTTGTTGGGCCAGAAGGCCATCGCCCGCTCGGCCTGCGCGGTGATCGTCAGCGACGGGTTCACCCCGAGGTTGGCCGAGACCGCCGACCCGTCGACGACGTGCAGTCCCTCGTGGCCGTAGAGGCGCTGCCAGGGGTCGACGACGCCGGTCTCCGGGGAGTCGCCGATCGTGCAGCCGCCGATGAAGTGCGCCGTCAGGGGCCGGTTGAAGGCCTCCCCCACGTTGCCGCCGGGGGTGCCGCCGAGGACGTCGGCCATCCGTCGGGTGGCCTCGTAGGCGATCGGGATGTAGGTCGGGTTGGGCAGGCCGTAACCCTGCTCGCTGGTCATCCGCCAGCCGAAGCGGCCCTTGACGCCCTTGGTGGTGATCGAGTTGTCCAGCGTCTGCATCACCAGCGCCACGATCGTGCGCTCCGACCAGTGCCGGAAGTCGTACAGGTCCAGCGCGGTGCGCCGCTGGGCCCACAGCTCCTTGAGCCAGGTGCGCACCCGCGAGGTGCCGGGGGTGTCGTCGGCGAGCACCGTCTGCATGAGTGCCATCGCGTTGGAGCCGTGGCCGTAGCGGCACGGCTCGATGTGGGTGACCTCGTCGGGGTGCCACGACGACGTGATCGCGACGCCACGCGAGTAGTCGACGGACGTGTCGGGCGCCAGCGCTCCCAGGATCGCCTCGGAGTTGGTGCGCGTCAGCACGCCGAGCCGGTCGCTGATGCGCGGCAGGTCGCCCTCCCCCTTGAGCTGGTGGAGCAGCTTCTGCGTGCCGAGCGCGGCCGCGGAGAAGACGACCTGGTCGGCGGTGAACGTCTTCGTGGCGGTACGCCGTGACAGCTTGGCCTTGGTCCACCGGGCACTCACCTCGTAGCCGCCGCCGGCGCGGGGGCGTACGCGCGTCACCGTGGTCAGCGGGTGGACCACCGCTCCCGCCTGCTCGGCGAGGTGGAGGTAGTTCTTGACCAGGGTGTTCTTGGCGTTGTGCCGGCACCCGGTCATGCACTCGCCGCAGTTGAGGCAGGCGTTGCGGGCCGGCCCGGCGCCGCCGAAGTAGGGGTCGGCGACCTCCTCGCCACCGCGCGCGTCGGGCCCACCGAAGAAGACGCCGACCGGGGTCGGGTGGAAGGTGTGCCCCACGCCCATGTCGTCGGCGACCTGCTTCATCACCTCGTCGGCCGGGGTGTGGAGCGGGTTCTCGACCACGCCGAGCATCCGCTTGGCCTGGTCGTAGTAGGGCGCGAGCTCGCCCTTCCAGTCGGTGATGTGCGCCCACGACGGGTCGCGGTAGAAGGCGTCGAGCGGCTCGTAGAGGGTGTTGGCGTAGACCAGCGACCCGCCGCCGACGCCCGCGCCGGCCAGGATCATGCAGTCCTTGACCATGTCGATGCGCTGGATGCCGTACATCCCGAGGGCCGGCGCGAAGAGGAACCGCTTGGCGTCGAAGGAGGTCGCAGGGAAGTCGTCGTCCTCGAAGCGCGCGCCGGCCTCGAGGACACCCACGCGGTAGCCCTTCTCGGTGAGGCGCAGCGCGGTCACGGAGCCGCCGAAGCCGGAGCCGACGACGAGGACGTCGTAGTGCTGCGTCTCGGGAGAGGTGCTCATGCCCGGCCCAGCTTGTTGAGCAGCCGCAGCGCCTGCGTCATGACCTTGGCGTGGGTCTCCTCCGACATGCCGAGCACCGGCGCGATGGGGACGAGCCGCTGGGTCGCGACGGACTGCGCCTCCGTGTAGCGCAGCACGCCCTCCGCGCCCTGGCGCCGGCCCATGCCGGACTGGCGCATGCCGCCCATCGGCGCCCCGAGCGAGCCGAACGTCGCACCGTAGGGCTCGTTGACGTTGACCGTGCCGCACCTGATCCGTCGGGCGAGCGCGCGACCGCGGGCGGCGTCGCGGGTGTAGATCGAGGCGTTGAGGCCGTAGGTGCCGTCGTTGGCGCGGGCGACGGCCTCGTCCTCGCTGTGGAAGCGGTAGAGCGCGACGACCGGGCCGAAGGTCTCCCGGGCGAAGCACTCCATGTCGGCCGTGACGCCCTCGAGCACGGTCGGTTCGAAGACGAACGGCCCGAGGTCGGGGCGCGCGGTGCCGCCGCAGAGGACGGTCGCGCCCTTGGCGACCGCGTCGTCGACATGGGCGGTGACGGTGTCGAGCTGGGCCTGCGAGATCAGCGAGCCCATGTCGACGCTCCAGTCGTGGCTGGCGCCCAGCGTCATCGCCCGGGTGCGTGACACGAAGGCGTCGACGAACCGGTCGTAGACCTGGTCGGCGACGAAGAGCCGCTCCATCGACACGCACAGCTGGCCGGCGTTGGCGAAGACACCGCGTACGGCGCCCTCGGCCGCGCGGTGCACGTCGGCGTCGCGCAGCACCAGCATGGGGTTCTTGCCGCCGAGCTCGAGCGAGCACCCGATCAGCCGGTCGGCGCACTGGCGGGCGATGAGGCGACCGGTGGCGGTCGAGCCGGTGAAGCAGACGTAGTCGGCCGCGCCCACGACCGCGCCACCGATCTCGGGCCCGGGGCCCGCGACCACCTGCCACAGCTCGGGCGGGAAGCCGGCCTCGTCGAGGAGCTGGGCGGCCAGCAGCGCGGTGAGCATGCTCTGCGCGTCGGGCTTGGCCACCACGGCGTTGCCGGCCAGGAGAGCCGGGAGACCGTCGCACAGCGCCATCGTCAGGGGGTAGTTCCACGGCGAGATGATGCCGACGACGCCCTTGGGCACGCGGTTGACCTCAGCCCGGGTCAGCAGCGGGAACATCCCGCCGACGCGACGGGTGTCGAGGTGCTCGTGCGCGGTGCGGGCGTAGTAGCGCGCGGTCAGCGCGAGGTGCGCGACCTCGAGGTAGGCGTCCTTGCGCGCCTTGCCCGACTCCCACACCACCAGGTCGATCAGCTCCTCCTGCCGGTCGAGCAGCAGGTCGTGCAGGCGCAGCAGGGCTGCGGCGCGGTCGTCGAGCGACGTGGCGGCCCAGGCTGCCTGAGCCGTACGCGCCCGGGCGAATGCCTCGGCGACGTCGGCCGGGGTGGACTGAGGGACGTGGGCGAGCGGGGCGCCGCCGACCGGCGAGGAGACGGCGTGGGTGCGACCGGAGCTGCTCACCACGCGGCGGGTGAGGGAGGCGACGTACGACCGGTCGAGGGCGTAGGCCGCGGTGCTGTCGTGCTCGGGGTCGGCGGGACCGTCGGTGATCGGGCCGGACGTGGGGCTCTGCTCGGTCATCCCAGCAGGGTAGGTCGCGCGGCCCGCGGCTTGCTACCGATCAGTCACTTCGTCCCAGCATTCGACACTTCACGCCGTTTTGTCCAACGGTCGAGTCGCGTCATCAGACGATCTCGGGGGCCTTGACCCGTGCCTCGTCGGCCTCCTGGTCGGTCGGCATGAGCTGGCTCTGCCGCTCCGCCTCCACCCGACGCAGGTAGTGGTCGACCTCGTCGTCGACCTGGGCTGCGTCCCAGCCCAGCGCCTCGGCCATCAGCTCGGCCGCAGGGCGTGCGGCGTGGATGCCGCGGTCGAAGGTCTCGATCGAGACCCGGGTGCGGCGGGCCAGCACGTCGTCGAGGTGGCGGGCACCCTCGTGCGTCGCGGCGTACAGCACCTCGGCGCGCAGGTAGTGCTCCGCGCCCGGGAGCGGCTCGCCGAGCTCGGGTCGCTCGTGGATGAGCGCGAGGACCTCGTCGACGAGGCCGCCGTAACGGCCCAGCAGGTGGTCGATGACGCCGATCTCCAGGCCCGAGGCCCGGCTCAGCGCCACCCGCTGGTTGGTGCGGGCCTCGAAGCCCCACGCGCCCATCAGCGGCACGCGGTCGGTGATCGAGGCCGACGTCGGAGCCGAGCCGCCCGAGTCGGTCGAGGAGTGCTTCAGCGCGTGGTCGACGGCGTCCCGCGCCATGACCCGGTACGTCGTCAGCTTGCCGCCGGCGACCAGCACGAGGCCCGGCACGGGGCTGGTGACGGTGTGCTCGCGGGAGAGCTTGGTGGTCTCCCCCATCTCGCCCTCCTTGCGCATCGGCTTGAGCAGCGGCCGCAGCCCCGCCCAGACGCCGATCACGTCACGGTGGTCGAGCGGGTCCTTGAGCAGCCGGTTGACATGGCCGAGGAGGTAGTCGATGTCGGTCTTGCTGGCGGCCGGGTGCGCGAGGTCGAAGTCCCACGCGGTGTCGGTGGTGCCGATGATCCAGAAGTCGTCCCACGGGATGACGAACAGCACCGACTTCTCGGTCTTGGTGATGAAGCCGCACTCCGAGCGGATCCGGTCCTTCGGCACGACGAGGTGGATGCCCTTGCTGGCGTCGACGTCGAGCTGCGCCTTGCCGCCGATGAGCTCCTGGACCTCGTCGGTCCACACGCCGGCGGCGTTGATGACCACCTTCGCGCGGATCTCGAGGTCGCGCTGGCCCTCGAGGTCGCGCGCCTGCACGCCGACCACCCGGTCGCCCTCGCGCAGGAAGCCGGTGACCTTCGTGCGGGTGGCGACGTGGGCGCCGTTGTTGGCGGCGGTGCGGGCGATCATCATCACCAGCCGCGCGTCGTCGACCTGGCAGTCGTAGTAGCGGATCGCGCCGTGCAGGTCGTCGGTCCGGATGTCGGGCGCCATGCGCGCCAGCTGCTTGCGGAAGACGTGCTTGTGCTTGGGCACGCCCATGTCGTACTTGCCGGTCATCGCCATGCCGTCGTAGAGCGCCACCCCGGCACCGACGTAGGGGCGCTCCCACGCGTGCTCGAGCGGGTAGAGGAACGGCACCGGGCGTACGAGGTGGGGCGCGAGCCGCGTCAGCAGCAGGCCGCGCTCCTCCAGCGCCTCCTTGACCAGCGCGAAGTCGAACATCTCGAGGTAGCGCAGGCCCCCGTGCACCAGCTTCGACGAGCGCGAGGACGTGCCGGAGGCGAGGTCGCGCTGCTCGACCAGGCCGACCTTGAGGCCCCGGGTCACCGCGTCGAGCGCCGCACCGACGCCGACGATGCCGCCACCCACCACGAGGACGTCGAGCTCGCCGGCAGCGAGGTGCTCGAGCGCGTCAGCGCGCTGGTCGGCGTCGAGGGCCTTGGCGAGGGTCATGCCCCCAGTGTCTCAGGGCGGACCAGCCGCCGACAGCGCCCGGCTCAGTGCTGGACGACGACCTCGATGCGCTGGAACTCCTTGAGCTCGGTGTAGCCGGTGGTGGCCATGGCACGGCGCAGCGCACCGATGAGGTTCATGGTGCCGTCGGCGGTGCGCGAGGGACCGAACATGATCTCCTCGAGGGTCCCGACCGGGGAGAACTCGACGCGCTGGCCGCGCGGCAGGTCGGCGTGGGTGGCCTCGCTGCCCCAGTGGAAGCCGCGTCCGGGCGCCTCGGCGGCACGGGCGAGCGGCGAGCCGATCATCACGGCGTCGGCGCCGCAGGCGACCGCCTTGGCGATGTCGCCGGAGCTGCCGATCGAGCCGTCGGCGATGACGTGGACGTAGCGACCGCCCGACTCGTCGAGGTAGTCGCGGCGGGCTGCGGCGACGTCGGCCACGGCGCTCGCCATCGGGACCGCGACGCCCAGGACGGTGCGGGTCGTGTGGGCGGCGCCGCCGCCGAAGCCGACCAGGACACCGGCCGCACCGGTGCGCATCAGGTGGAGCGCGGCCTGGTAGGTCGCGCAGCCGCCGACGATGACCGGGACGTCGAGCTCGTAGATGAACTCCTTGAGGTTCAGCGGCTCGGCCTGGCTGCTGACGTGCTCGGCGCTGACGGTGGTGCCGCGGATGACGAACATGTCGACGCCGGCGTCGACGACCGCCTTCACGTGCTCCTTGGTGCGCTGCGGCGAGAGCGAGCCGGCGACCGTGACGCCCGCGGCGCGCACCTCCTTCAGGCGCGCGGTGATCAGCTCGGGCTTGATCGGCTCGGTGTAGATCTCCTGCATCCGGCGCGTGGCATCGGCGCCCTGGAGCCCGGCGACCTCCTCGAGCAGGCCGGTCGGGTCGTCGTAGCGCGTCCACAGGCCCTCGAGGTTGAGCACCCCGAGACCGCCCATCTGGCCGAGCGCGATCGCCGTGGAGGGCGACATGACGGAGTCCATCGGCGCGGCGAGCACCGGGATGTCGAAGCGGTAGGCGTCGATCTGCCAGGCGGTGCTGACCTCCTCGGGGTCGCGGGTGCGCCGCGAGGGCACGATCGCGATGTCGTCGAAGGAGTAGGCGCGGCGACCGCGCTTGGCACGGCCGATCTCGATCTCGGTCACGACGTCAGCCTATCGGCGCCCGCCGACGTCACGCGTCCGCCACCGCCGCGGCGATCGTGCGCCGCAGCCAGGCGGCGTAGCGCTCGACGGTCCAGCCGAGCTCGCCCGACAGCACCAGGTAGGTCTCCGAGCGCGTCAGCACGACGATCTCGTCGATCGCGTCGGGGTGCACCGGACCCGTCGCGAGCAGCGGCACCAGCTCCGTGACGACCTCGACGTGCCCGCCGCGGGCCGCCTGGAGGAGGGTCCGCATGGTGAGGTCCTCCGAGGCGCCCTGCACCATCGCCGGGACGAAGGGCGCCATCGGCACCACCGAGGCGCACACGAAGTCGACGAACCGGTCGAGCCGCACCGACGGGTCGGGCTCCTCGTCGAGCCGCAGCGCCGCGAAGGACTCCCGCAGCGACGCCGTCCCGGCGAAGGACGCGGACCGCATGGCGTGCATCAGCAGCGCCTGCTTGCCGCCGAAGGTCTTGCTGACGTACTCCGGGGAGACTTCCGCCGCGCGCGCCACGCCGGCGATGGTCGTGCCCGCCCAGCCGTGCTCGGGAAACAGCCGCGACGCGGTCGCCACGACGTGAGCGCGGCGACGCTCGGCGGCAGCGCGGCGGCCGCTGGCGTCGTACGCCCTGCGCGGCGGGGCCGTCGGGGCACCCGCGGCCGACGCCGGCAGCGTGGCCGACGTCGACGCGGGTTCATCGGCCGGTGTTGGTGCGTCCCTCGCCTGAGCGAGTGGACCACGAGCCCCACGCCCGTCCACTACCGGCCACCCCCTGTTTCGTTACGACCACACGGTAACCAATTCCGGGGAGATCGTGACATGGAACGCAGGTGGTCTGGACCAGTGGGGCCGGACCGGTCAGCGGCCGGAGTAGTTGGGCGCCTCGACGGTCATCTGCACGCCGTGCGGGTGGCTCTCCTTGAGCGAGGCCGACGTGATCCGGACGAAGCGGCCCTTCTCCTGCAGCTCGGGGATGGTGCGGGCGCCGACGTAGAACATCGACTGGTTGAGCCCGCCGACGAGCTGGTGGGCGACCGCGGACAGCGGGCCACGGTAGGCGACCTGGCCCTCGATGCCCTCCGGGACGATCTTGTCGTCGCTGGCGACCTCGGCCTGGAAGTAGCGGTCCTTGGAGTAGGACTTCTTGCCGCGGCTGCTCATCGCGCCCAGCGAGCCCATCCCGCGGTAGGACTTGAACTGCTTGCCGTTGACGAACACCACCTCGCCCGGGGACTCCTCGCAGCCCGCGAGCATCGAGCCGACCATCACGGCGTCGGCGCCGGCGACGAGCGCCTTGGCGATCTCGCCGGAGTGCTTCATGCCGCCGTCGGCGATCAGCGGGACGCCCGCGGGCTTGGTGGCCAGCGACGCCTCGTAGACCGCCGTCACCTGCGGCACGCCGACGCCGGTCACGACGCGGGTGGTGCAGATCGATCCCGGGCCCACGCCGACCTTGACCGCGTCGGCACCCGCGTCGACGAAGGCCTGGGCGCCCTCACGGGTCGCGACGTTGCCGCCGATGACCTGCACGTGCTTCGTCGCCGGGTCGGACTTGAGCCGGCGGACCATGTCGAGCAGCAGGTGGACGTGGCCGTGCGCGGTGTCGGCGACGAGCACGTCGACCCCGGCCTCGACGAGCGTGGTGGCCCGCTCCCAGGCGTCGCCGAAGTAGCCGATCGCCGCACCGACCAGCAGGCGGCCGTCGGCGTCGTACGACGCGTGCGGGAACTGCTCGCCCTTGACGAAGTCCTTGACGGTGATGAGGCCGCCGAGGCGCCCCTCGTCGTCGACCAGGGGCAGCCTCTCGCGCTTGTGGGCGCGCAGCAGGGCCGTGGCGTCCTCGCGGGAGATGCCGATCTGACCGGTGATCAGGCCCTCGCTGGTCATCACCTCGGTGACCTTGGTGGTGGCCCACTCCGCGACCGGGGTGAAGCGCAGGTCACGGTTGGTGATGATGCCGAGCAGGTGGTCGTCGACGTCGACGACGGGCAGTCCGGAGACGCGATACTCGCCGCAGAGGCGGTCGAGGTCCTCCAGCGTCGCGTCGGGACCGATCGTGACCGGGTTGGAGATGATCCCGGTCTGGGTGCGCTTGACCAGGTCGACCTGGCGGGCCTGGTCCTCGATCGAGAGGTTGCGGTGCAGCACGCCGAGGCCGCCCTCACGGGCCATCGCGATGGCCATGCGCGCCTCGGTGACGGTGTCCATGGCGGCGCTGATCAGCGGCACCCGGACGGAGATCTCACGCGTGAGGCGCGTGGTGGTGTCGATGTCGCTGGGGGCGAGGTCCGACTCCCCCGGCAGCAGCAGCACGTCGTCGTAGGTGAGGCCCAGCGCGGCAAACTTCTCAGGGATCTCCACCCGCCCATTCTACGGGCGCCCGCCGGGTGCTCGGGACGGCCCGTCAGACCCCTCCGGTCCCGACGTGGTCGAGGATTGCCGGGACGCGCGTGCAACCTCCCGGCCGCGTCACTGCGTTCAGACTGACATGGAGCAGAACAGTGCGTGACGAAGCGGCGTTCGTGGAGTTCGCCGCGTCGTCGCGAGCCCACCTCCGGCGCACCGCGTACCTGATGTGCGGCGACTGGGAGCGGGCCTCGGACTTCGTCCAGGAGGGGCTGATCCGGGTGTACGTCCGGTGGCCGCGACTGGAGCGCAACGGCGGCGAGCTGGCCTATGCCCGCAAGGCCGTGGTGAGCGCGTGCCTCGACCACGCCCGGCGGCGGTCCAGCACCGAGCGGCCGCAGGAGGCCGACCACACGACGGCCAGCCGCGAGGACGTCGCCACCGAGGTGGCCACCCGCACGGCGCTGATGTCCGCGCTCGCCGACCTGGCACCGCGGCAGCGCGCGTGCGTGGTGCTGCGCTACTTCGAGGACCTCTCGGTGGCGGAGACGGCGGCCCTGCTGAGGTGCACCGAAGGCACCGTGAAGAGCCAGACCTCGCGTGCGCTGTTCTCACTCCGGTCCGTGTTGAGCGACTCGCCGACCAGCGAGCATTCCGAGGGAGCGGTGTCATGGTGAACGAGCTGCGCGAGCTGATGCGAGAGGCCTCGGCGATTCCGCCCCAGGACCGTACGGACGTGGCCGCCGTGCTCGGACGGGGTCGGCGCCGGGTACGCGTCCGGCGCATGGCGATCCTCGCGGGCACCTCGCTCGCAGCGGGCGCCATCGCGCTCGGGTCGCTCGCCTGGCTCGACCCCGCGCCGGCCGACCTCGCGGCGGCCGGTGTCCCCCGCCCGGCGGGGCCGACCGTCCGCCTCACCGACGCCAGGCCGGCCGTCGAGGGCCAGGACTACCGCGAGCTGGCGGCGTACACCAACGAGGACCTCGAGGCCGACAACGGGCAGTACTTCGACGGGGTCACCGACGACGGGCTCGTCCTCTTCCGGGACGGTCCGCGGTCCACCCAGCGCTACCCGCGCTTCGCGCTCATGGACCCCGCGACCGGCGAGAAGGACTGGCTGGCGGAAGCGCGTGACATCGGCCAGAGCCAGCTGTGGGCCGTCGAGCTCAGCGAGCAGCGCCTCGTGCTGGTCAGCCCCGGCGAGCCGGTGCAGTCCGGTGACGACATGGCGATGGCCCTGACAGCACACGTCTACGACCGTGCGAGCGGCACCTGGGACACGTTGCGCTGGACCGACCTCCCCGCGATCGACGGGCCGTGGGGCGCCCGGGTCGGCCCGGACGGGCGGCTCTACGTCCCCGTGCTCGCGAGCCGGGGCGAGATCCCGGAAGGCGGCTGGCCGACGGGCCCCGACGGCGAGGCCGACGACGCCGACGCCGAGGGCGACACCTACGACCTGTGGTCGGTGTCGCTCACCGAGCAGCGCGACGTGCGCGACGAGGGCCTGAGGGTGGGTGCGTTCGACTTCGCCCAGGACGCGATGGTGTGGACCGACTCACAGAACGGCGACGCCGGGCGGGTGCACGTGCGCGACCTCGCCACTGGCGAGGAGAGGTCCTTCGACCCCGCCCTCGGCGAGCGGTGCAACCTCCTCGGCTTCAGCGCAGACGGTGACCGGATCGCCATGTCCCAGTACTGCGGCACCTACGAGGGCGGCGTGCGTGACGACCGCGTCCAGGTCGTCACGACGGACGGCGACCAGGTCATGACCGTGCAGGACAACGGCGTCGAGGGCGGTCAGCTGGTCGCGGGCGGGGACTACCTGACCGTGACCGCGTACGACAGGGCGACGGGAGGCACCTACCTCTACGACTTCGACCAGGAGCGGCTACTGCGGCTGAGCGACGGCACGTCCAGCTGGAGCGTCGCCGTCGGCCCGACCCCGGGCGACCAGTTCATGTGGACCACACCCGCCGGCGGCAAGGTCGAGCTGTTCGGCCGCAGCGGGGCGACCGCGCACCTCGGCGAGATCATCCGCTGACCCCGGACCTCACGCCTTCGCGAGCCTCCGCACCGGGATCCGCACGGTGAGGTCGTCGCTACCCATGCGGATCCGTCCACGCAGGTCCGTGCCGAGGACGAGCGGCAGCACGGCCGGGTTGTCCGCCGCGGTCCGCACGACGATCCGATCACTTCTCCGCGAGAACGCAGCAGGCCCGCACCGGAGTCCGGTGCGGGCCTGCTGGGTGGAACGGGTCGATCAGTGACCGTGGCCGTGGCCGTGGCCGCCGGCAGCAGCCGGCTCCTCGTCCTCGGGCTTCTCCACGATCAGCGTCTCCGTCGTGAGCAGCATCGCCGCGATGGAGGTCGCGTTGACGAGCGCCGAGCGGGTGACCTTGACCGGGTCGAGCACGCCCTGGGCGACCAGGTCGCCGTAGGTGTCGTCAGCGGCGTTGTAGCCGTTGCCGACGCCGAGCTCGCGGACCTTGGCGGTCACGACGTAGCCGTTGACGCCGCCGTTCTCGGCGATCCAGCGCAGCGGCTCGTCGCACGCCTTGCGCACGACGCGCACGCCGTAGGCCTCGTCGCCGGTGAGGCCCAGGTCGCCGTCCAGCACGGAGACGGCGTGGATGAGCGCGGAGCCACCGCCGGGGACGATGCCCTCCTCGATCGCGGCGCGCGTCGCGGAGACGGCGTCCTCGATGCGGTGCTTCTTCTCCTTGAGCTCCACCTCGGTGGCGGCGCCGACCTTGATCACGCAGACACCGCCGGCGAGCTTGGCCAGGCGTTCCTGGAGCTTCTCGCGGTCCCAGTCGGAGTCGGTGTTCTCGATCTCGGCCTTGATCTGGTTGACGCGACCCTCGACGGCCGTGCGGTCGCCCGCACCGTCGACGATGGTGGTGTTGTCCTTGGTGATGACCACGCGACGCGCCTGGCCGAGGACCTCGAGGCCCACCTGGTCGAGCTTGAGGCCGACCTCGGGGGCGACGACCTGGCCGCCGGTCAGGATCGCGATGTCCTGCATCATCGCCTTGCGGCGGTCACCGAAGGCCGGGGCCTTGACCGCGGCGACGTTGAACGTGCCCCGGATCTTGTTGACCACCAGGGTCGAGAGCGCCTCGCCCTCGACGTCCTCGGCGAGGATGAAGAGCGGCTTGCCGGTCGCGATGACCTTCTCCAGCACGGGGAGGAGCTCCTGGATCGAGGAGATCTTGCCCTGGTGCAGGAGGATGTAGGGGTCGTCGAGGACGGCTTCCATCGACTCCGGGTCGGAGACGAAGTAGGCCGAGATGTAGCCCTTGTCGAACTGCATGCCCTCGGTGAACTCGAGCTCGGTGCCCATGGTGTTGGACTCCTCGACCGTGATCACGCCGTCCTTGCCGACCTTGTCGAAGGCCTGGGCGAGCAGGTCGCCGATGATGCTGTCGCGGCTGGAGATCGTGGCGACGGACGCCATGTCCTCGCGGGACTCGACCTCGCGGGCGGCCTCGCGCAGGGCGTCGCCGACGGCCTCGGCCGCTGCGTCCATGCCGCGCTTGAGACCCATCGGGTTGGCGCCGGCCGCGACGGCGCGCAGGCCCTCGTGGACCATGGCCTGGGCCAGGACGGTGGCGGTGGTGGTGCCGTCACCAGCGATGTCGTTGGTCTTGGTGGCCACCTCCTTGGTGAGCTGGGCACCGAGGTTCTCGAAGGGGTCGTCGAGCTCGATCTCACGGGCGACGGTGACACCGTCGTTGGTGATGGTCGGCGCGCCCCACTTCTTGTCGAGGACGACGTAGCGGCCCTTGGGGCCGAGCGTCACCTTGACGGCGTTGGCGAGGGCGTCGACGCCGCGCTCGAGGGCGCGGCGGGCGTTCTCGTCGAACTCCAGGATCTTGGGCATCTATGTGCTCCTAGGAAAATGTGTGTGTCGTACGGGCCTGACGTGCCTGGCGCCCGGCTGGCAAGGCGCCGGCGCGAAGGCGACCCTCGAGCGAAGCGGGTCGTCGAGCGGCGGCAACGCCGCCAGCCGGGATGCCAGGTGCGTCAGGAGACGACGGCGAGGATGTCGCGGGCGGACAGGATCAGGTACTCCTGGCCGGCGTACTTGACCTCGGTGCCGCCGTACTTGCTGTAGATGACCTTGTCGCCGACGGCGACGTCGAGCGGGACGCGGTTGCCGTTGTCGTCGATGCGACCGGGACCGATCGCCACGACCTCGCCCTCCTGGGGCTTCTCCTTGGCCGTGTCCGGGATGACCAGGCCCGAGGCCGTGGTCTGCTCGGCTTCGAGCGTCTGGACGACGATGCGGTCCTCGAGGGGCTTGATGTTGACCGACACTTCGGATCAACCTCCACTTTCTCTGCGCGAGATTCTTCAGGGGCCGGATCCAGTGACCCGTGCTCCCAGGACGTGGGCCCGGGACCTGTTCGGCACGCCGTCGCGGGGGTCGCGCCGGGGCCACGGGCATTGGCATTCTCGGGGCGAGAGTGCCAGCACAGACGCTAGCACTCTCCCCAACCGAGTGCTAGCCGGCGGTGCCGCTGTCAGGATGACCGGGTGGAGATCGAGACGCTGGACTGGCTGCAGACCCCCGAGGGTGGGCGCCTGCTGGTCCACGCTGCCCAGGCCTGGGCCGACCACCCCGGCGACCCGGTGCGCGTCGCGAGCGTCGTACGCCGCCTCGAGCCCGACGCGGAGAAGGCCGCGGCCGCCACCACCCAGGCCCGGCTGCGGGAGCGCGCGGTCGCCAAGTTCGGTGCTGCCGCTCCCCTGATGTTCTTCACCCCCGACGCGCTCGAGCAGGCCACCCGCTCCCGTGTCGCCGACCACCGCGCCGCTCGCCTCGCGGCCGCGATCCCCGACGGCAGCGTCATCGACCTCGGCTGCGGCATCGGCGGCGACCTGCTCGCCTTCGCCCGCGCCGGGCTCGTGGCAGCCGGCATCGACCAGGACCCCGTCCGGGTCGCGATGGCGCGGGCCAACCTCGCGGCCCTCGGCCTCCCGGGGGCGGTCCAGGTCGGTGACGCGACGACCGTCGACGTCAGCGGCTTCGGCGCCGCCTTCGCCGACCCCGCCCGTCGCGGTGGCCGCGGCCGGGTCTTCGACGTCGACGGCTGGACTCCACCGTGGGCGTGGGTGCTGGACCTGCTGCGGCGGCGCGCGCTGGTCAAGGTGGCCCCCGGGATCGGCCACGACCTCGTCCCCCCGGGCGTCGAGGCGGAGTGGGTCAGCGACGGCGGCGAGGTGAAGGAGGCCGTGCTGTGGTCCCCGGACCTGTCCACGACCGACCGGCGCGCCACCGTCATCGGCGAGGGCGGTCTGGCCACCCTGACGCAGGAGGACGACCCCGGGGCCGAGGTCCGCGCCGTCGGCGACTACCTCTACGAGCCCGACGGCGCCGTGATCCGCGCCGGCCTGGTCACCGCCGTGGCCGCGGGCGTCGGCGGAGGGCTCCTCGACCCGCACATCGCCTACGTCACCAGCGACGAGCCCTTCCGTACGCCGTTCGCGCGCGGCTACCGCGTCCTGGAGCACCTGCCCTACCGCGAGAAGCAGCTCCGCGCAGCACTCCACGAGCGCGGTGTCGGTCGCCTGACGATCAAGAAGCGCGGCGTGCAGGTCGTCCCCGAAGAGCTGCGCAAGCGGCTGGCCCTCAAGGGGGACGCGGAGGCCACGCTCGTCATGACGCGGGTGGCCGGGCAGGGCACCGCGCTGCTCGTCGAACCCTTCTGAGCCGGCGCAGCAGCCGGATCAGCAGCCGGGGCGCGCGACACCCGCGACGGTGACGGGCAGCCGGCCCGGCGCCGGAGCCTGTCCGAGCAGCACCTCGACGAGGACCGCCATCGCTGCGGGAGTGTCGCCGTACGTCGCGATGCGGGTGGGAGCGCCGACGCGACCGAGCACCCACGGACTGTCGGTGGCGACGGCCACCTCGCCGTCGACGGGTGCATCCCGGAAGCCGGTGAAGCCGACACCGGTGCCGACCGACAGGCGCGCGTCCTCGCGAGCGATCCACACCGCGAGGCGGCGCTCCCTGCGCGTCTCCGCCTCCTGCCAGGCCTCGAGGCGCTGGCGGTAGGCCTTCTTGCGCTCCTTCTTCCTGCGTTCGGGCCTCGGCCTCGACTCGGTCAGGTCGGCGGGCGGGGACTGACGGATCAGGACGCTCATGCCGGCCGCCCGGGCGGCGGGGATGAAGGTCGCGACGGCACCCGGGTCCCCGTAGGCGTGGACGGTGTCACCGACCAAGCGTCCCGAGCACGCGCCGTCGGTGACCGTGACGGCGGCCGCGGACAGGCGGCGCGACGCGGCGCGTGCGGATCCGACGGGCTTCCCCGTCGAGCCGGACAGGTGGGTCAGGAGCGCGACCTGGCGTGCCGCGGACTGCTCCAGCCGGCGCCGCGTCAGCTCCCCGGAGCGCACGGCACGGACGACAGCAGCGCGGGCAGCGGCGGGCGAGGGCGGCATGAGCAACACGTCGGAGCCGGCGCGAAGCGCCCGGACGGCAGTACGCCCCGGGTCGCGGCCGCGGGTGACCGCAGCCATCGCGAGCGAGTCGGTCACCACGAGGCCCGCGAAGCCGAGGTCCTCGCGCAGGAGGTCCGTGACGACCTTGCGCGAGAGCGAGGACGGCACCCGCGGGTCCACGGCGCGTACGTCGAGGTGCCCGACCATCACGGCCGGCAGTCCCGCCTCGACCGCGCTGCGGAACGGCACGAGGTCGGACTCCTCGAGCCGGGCGCGCGTCCTCGTCTGCACGGGGAGCGTCAGGTGGCTGTCTGCGGGCACCGAGCCGTGGCCCGGGAAGTGCTTGACCACCGGCAGCACGCCCGCCGACGCGAAGCCCCGGGCCGCTGCGACCACGTGCTCCGACACCGCTCGGGGTCGCGACGACGGTGAGCGCGAACCGATCGTGGGGTCGCCCGGCCCGGAGGTGACGTCGGCGTCCGGCGCGAAGTCGACGGTGAACCCCAGACCGCGCAGCTCGGCCCCGCTCGCGGCGTACGCGGTGCGGGTGAGCGCGGGGTCGTCCGCCGCACCGGCGCTCATGAAGGTGGGGAACCGCGTCGCGGCACCGCGCAACCGCTCGACCACGCCGCCCTCCTGGTCGACGCCGAGGAAGAGCGGCCACTTCCGACCTGCTTGTCGGGTCAGCGCAGCGTTGACTCCCCTGACCTGCGCAGCCGAGACGACGTTGGAGTCGAACGCGATGACGCCGCCGAGGTGGAGGTCGCGGACCATCGCCACGGGTGCGGCCGTGCCGCGCCACTCGGCCACGATCAGCTGGCCGGCGAGCTCGGGCAGGTCCAGGCGCCCGACCAGGCGCGCGGCCCGGTCCAGCTCCTGCCGGTCCGGCCCCCAGCCCTCGGCCAGCCCGAGCTCCTCCGAGGGGCTGGGTGGGGGCGGCGGGGTCGGCGTACCGCTCCCAGCCGCCTGCCCGGCGTCCGGCTGCCCGTCCGACAGGTCGTCGCCGCCGGTGCAGGCCGCCAGCGACGCAACGAGCGCGACCGCCGTCAATGCCGACGCCGCAGAGCGCCGTCGGGCGCTCCGCGGACTCGTCAGCGCGACCTCGGACAGCATCCCGCCATGGTGGCACGACGTGACGTCATGGCCCGTGGCGGTCCGGACCCTTGCGCTTGAGTCTTCCAGCGACTCAAGCGCAAGGAGGGAGACAAGGGCAACGACCGCACAGCCCTCGGAGACCGCCTGTGGAGGACGCCCGCCCGGTGTCGGTGGCCGCGGGTGCAATGGGAGGGACGACACGGACCGACGAGGGGGATGCACGTGGAGGCAATGGAGACGGAGAAGGACTGGGCCCAGATGGACGGGTGGACCGCGGACGAGGTGGCTTGGTACGTCATGGGCCCCTTCGACGGGGAGGTCCCCGGTCTCGTGCGCAGGATCAGGCGCATCCTGGACGTGTCGCAGCGAGGGCTGGCGGCAGCCCTGGGCGTGTCACAGTCGGTCGTCGCGCGGTGGGAGACCGGCCGCACCAGTCCGCGCGCGTCGGTCATCCAGCGCCTGCTCCGGATGGCGGGCCTGCGTGTGCGCTTCCAGGACGAGGAGTCCGACGAGGTGGTGGAGCCGATGCGCGACGACGGGGCCCGCGACCGGGCCAACCGCCGCTACCCCGCCCACGTCGACCTTCGTGTGACCGGGTGGTGGATGCCGCGCGGGACGGAGTGCACCGCTGACGTCCTGCTCTGGCGCCGGATCTCGCGGGAGCGTCGCAATCCGGCGATCCGCTACCGGACGTCGCCGGGGCTCCGCGCGATCCACCGCCTCCTCAGCGGCACGCCCGACGACCACCCGTCGGTCATCCAGCTGGTCGCCGAGGCCGAACACCTCGACGAGGTCCGAGAGCGGCGCCGACGGCAGATCCTCCAGGCATCACCCTGGTTGCGTCCGCCGCCGGCGTGGCTCACCGCGTGAGGGCGCGGGACCTCAGAGGTTCTCCCGCTCGGCGCCGATCGTGGTGTCGGGGCCGTGGCCGGTGTGGACCACCGTCTCGTCGGGCAGGTCGAAGAGCCGCCGGCGGATCGAGTCCTTGATGACGTCGGCGTCGCTGAAGGAGCGTCCCGTCGCGCCGGGGCCTCCCTCGAAGAGGGTGTCGCCGGTGAAGACGCAGCCCAGGTCGTGGACGTAGAGACACACCGCCCCCGGCGCGTGGCCGGGGGTGTGGATCACCGTCACCGCGGCACCACCGATCGTGAGGGTCTGGCCGTCGGTGAGGTCGACGTCCCACAGCTCGGCGCCCTCCTCGTCACCGCCGTGGGTCAGCTCCCACAGCGGACGGTCGTCGGGGTGGAGCAGGATCGGCGCACCGGTACGGCGCCGCAGCTCGGGCGCCACGCGTACGTGGTCGTCGTGGGCGTGGGTGCAGACGATGGCCTTGACCGCACGCCCGGCGACGAGCGCGAGGATCGCGTCGACGTCGTGCGGCGCGTCGACGACGAGGCACTGCTCGTCGTCGCCGATCACCCAGACGTTGTTGTCGACCTCGTGGGTCTCCCCATCGAGGGAGAACGTGCCGGAGACGACGGCGTGGTCGACCCGCGCGCTCACAGGACCACGACCGAGCGCAGCACGTCGCCACCATGCATCTTCTCGAACGCCGCCTCGACGTCGCCGATGCCGATCTCCTCGGTGACGAACGCGTCGAGGTCGAGCCGGCCCTGCTGGTAGAGGTCGACGAGCATCGGGAAGTCCCGCGAGGGCAGGCAGTCGCCGTACCACGACGACTTCAGCGAGCCGCCGCGACCGAAGACGTCGATCAGCGGGATCTCCGGGATCGACATGTCCGGGGTCGGCACCCCGACCAGGACGACCGTGCCGGCCAGGTCGCGGGCGTAGAACGCCTGCTTCCAGGTCTCGGGACGTCCCACCGCGTCGATCACGACGTCGGCGCCGCCCTCGTGGCCAGTGCTGTCTGCTGGCGGGGTGAGCGAACGGATCGCCTCGACCGCGTCCGTCTCCTTCGAGTTGACCGTGTGGGTGGCGCCCAGCTTCTTGGCGGTCTCGAGCTTCCGGTCGTCGATGTCGACCGCGATGATCTTCGACGCGCCGGCCAGGGCCGCACCGGCGATCGCGGCGGCGCCCACACCTCCGCAACCGATCACGGCGACGGTCGAGCCACGACCGACGTTGCCGGTGTTGATGGCGGCCCCGAGCCCGGCCATCACTCCGCACCCGAGCAGCCCGACGGCGGCGGCACGCGCCGAGGGGTCGACCTTCGTGCACTGGCCCGCCGCGACGAGGGTCTTCTCGGCGAACGCGCCGATGCCCAGCGCGGGCGAGAGCTCCGTGCCGGCCAGGTCACCCTCGGCGAGCGTCATCTTCTGGGTCGCGTTGTGGGTGGCGAAGCAGTACTGCGGCTCGCCCCGGTTGCAGGCCCGGCAGTCACCGCAGACCGCACGCCAGTTGAGGACGACGAAGTCGCCGGGCGCCACCGAGGTCACGTCGGGACCGACGGCCTCGACGACACCTGCGGCCTCGTGGCCGAGCAGGAAGGGGAACTCGTCGTTGATGCCGCCCTCGCGGTAGTGCAGGTCGGTGTGGCACACGCCGCAGGCCTGCACCTTCACCACCGCCTCGCCCGGGCCCGGGTCGGGGACGTTGATGGTGGTGAGCTGGACCGGCTCGCCCTGGGCGAGTGCGACCACGGCCTTGACCTGCTGCATCGATGACTCCTGTACGTCGGGGGATGCGAGGAGCCTGTCAACGCGACCCAAACAGATGCAACCCCCGGCCGGGCGGTCGCGTCCTCACCACGACACGCCACACAGAGACGGACGGGGGTGGCACGTGGGCACGACACTTCAGACGATGGGCACGACGCACGACCGACACAGCGACAAGGACGCCGACTTCTCGGCGTACATGGCCGCGCGCCAGGTCGCGCTCTACCGCACGGCGTACCTGCTCGCAGGTGACCACGCGGGTGCCGAGGACCTGCTGCAGAACGCCTTCGCCAAGCTGTACCTGTCGTGGGACAAGGTCCGCGACCGCGAGGCCCTCGACGGCTACGTCCGCCGGATCATGGTCAACGAGAACAGCTCGCTGTGGCGTCGCGCCTGGAAGCGGCGCGAGCACTCCGCCGACACGCTGCCCGACACCGGCGTCGTCGACACCTATGACGACGGCATGGGCGGGGCGATGTGGTCGTTCGTCCAGACGCTCCCACCGCGGCAGCGCTCGGTGATCGTCCTGCGCTACTACGAACAGCTCAGCGAGGCCGAGATCGCCGACGTCCTCGGCATCTCCGTCGGGACGGTCAAGTCCCAGGCCAGCCGCGCCCTCGCGGGGCTCCGCGCCCGCGCCCCGCAGTCACTGCACCCCCACCAGTCCGGAGATGACGTCCGATGAACCACACTCCCCTCGAGGACCAGGTCCACGACGCCCTGCACCGCCGGGTCGCCCCCCTCCAGCACGCTCCCTTCACCGTCAGCGACGTACGCCGTCGCGCCCGTCGCGTCCAGCGCCGCCGGGCGGCCGCCGCCGGTGTCGCCGTCGCCGCGGTGCTCGCGATCGCCGTCCCATTCGGGCTCGACGCCACCGGTCCCGCCCAGCGCAGCGAGGTGCCGCCGGCGACCCAGCCTCCTGCGCCGAGCATCGCCTCGGGCACCGTGCTGGTGGACCCGAGCAGTGCCGAGACGCTTGCGCAGACGCCCGTCCCGCTCCTCGACGTCGACGCCCCCAGCCTCATCTCGCCGGACGGCACGACCGACCTGCCCGGACCTTTCTCGGTCCTGACGCCCTACCTCGACGGTTGGGTCGGCGTCGCGATGAACGAGGGCACGGGGACCCTGCGGTTCCTGGGCGCCGACGGCACCGTCGACGACGGCAGCAGCCCGACAGGCGGCCTGGTCGCGAGCCCGGACGGCACCCGGGTCGCGTGGTCGGAGTACACCGGCTCCCAGTGGGAGGTCGTCGTCGCCGACCCGTCCGGCAGCATCGAGCCGGTCCGTACGACGTTCCCCCCTGCGCCGCAGGAGCACCGGGTCGAGCCGGTCGGCTTCGTCGCCGGCGACGAGGTCGTGGTGCGGACGTTCGACGACAGCGTGGACACCAGGACCTACGTGCTTCGCGGGGGTGGCCAGCCCATCGAGGTGGCAGGGCTCCTCGAGGCCGACTCGGCCTCCGCCGCGACCGGACTGGTCGCCGGCCTGTCGAGGCTCACCGCGGACGGCGCCTGCTCGGGCGCCGTGAACGGTGCGGGCACCCCCGTGTGGGAGACCTGCGAGCACAGCCTCGGCGCCTTCAGCCCCAGCGGGGCGTACGTCGTCGGCACCGACCCCGAGGCGGACGCGTACGGGTCGCCCACCGTCTCGGTGCTGGACGGGAGCACCGGGGAGGAGATCGTCACCTTCGAGGCCGCCCTGCCCCGACGCACCGTGGGCGGGTTCTACTCGCAGGTGGCCTGGGAGGGTGACGAGGCGCTCGTCGTCCGGCTGTTCCGCGGGGAGGAGTACGCCATGATGCGGCTCGGTCTCGACAGCACGGTCCGGCGCATCGACATCGACAGCGCCGGCGCATCGGGCCTGACGGTGGCCCAGCCCTGGTGAACGGGCTCAGACGGTATGACGTGACCGCCTCGGCGTGAGGGGGTTGCGGGCCGGGGCCTCTCACATGCATGTACGTGGGTTGTCGGGCAGGAGTGGCCTGCTCGACCTATCCACAGGCATAGGAGGCCCCGGTGATTTCTGAGCGTACGAGCGTTGGGCTCGATGTGCACGCACGATCGGTGATGGCAGCCGGTCTTGACGCAATGACCGGTGAGGTGTTCAAGCAGAAGCTCGTCCCGGCCAGCGAGGTGGTCGTGGACTGGTTGCGGGGGCTGCCGGGCCCGGTGGCGGTGACCTATGAGGCCGGACCGACCGGATTCGGCCTCTACCGGGCGATCACCGCAGCCGGGATCCGCTGCGAAGTGGCTGCGCCATCGAAGCTGAACCGGCCGCCCGGGGATCGCGTCAAGACCGACGCCAAGGACGCCCTGCTCCTCGCGCAACTGCTCCAAGTCGGACAGATCGTTCCGGTCAGGGTTCCCACCATCACCGAGGAAGCCGCCCGCGACCTGGTCCGGGCTCGTGAAGATGTCCGCGGCGACCTGATGCGGGCCCGGCACCGAGTCTCGAAGTTGCTGCTGCGCCACGGCCACGTCTACTACGGCGGGAACGCCTGGACCGGCAAGCACCAGGCGTGGCTGCACGGCATCCGGTTCGACCAGCCCGGCACTCGCGCCGCCTACGAGGCCGACCTCGAAGCGGTCGAGTTCACCCTGGCCCGCCGCAACCGGCTCGACGCTGCGATCACCGCGATGGCTGCCGACAGCGAGTTCACCGACCTGACCCGACGCCTGTGCTGCCTACGGGGGATCTCCACCCTGACCGGGTTCGCACTCGCGGTCGAACTGGGCGACTGGACCAGGTTCACCGGCTCCAGCATCGGCGCCTACCTCGGTCTGGTGCCCTCCGAGCACTCCAGCGGCGACTCGCGCAGGCAGGGTGGAATCACCAAGACCGGCAACACCCACGCCCGCCGTCTGCTGATCGAGGCCGCATGGCACCACCAGCCCCGCTACACCGTCGGGCCCACCATGCAGGCCCGGTGGGAACAGGCCACCCCCGCCGCCAGAGTCCGCGGACACGCCGGCAACCAGCGGCTGCACCACCAATGGGCCAAGTACACGGCCCGGAAGAAGAAGCACACCGTGGCCAACACCGCGATCGCCCGCGAACTCGCCGGCTGGTGCTGGTCACTGGCCACCCTCGAGTAGCCACACCCCTGACTTGATCTGGAACCGGTCCCTGCGTGCAGCGCGAGGAGCCGACCCGCGATTCGACTGTGAGCCACGAGCCCGACTCGTGACGCTCGACCTCAGAGAAGCGGAGCGCTCCTGCCGAACGCCGTCCTGCGGTACCCAACCCGCGCATATCAGTCTCGACCGCGCGTCGCGAAGACACGCTGCGCAGACGACAGATCCAGACCAAGCGAGGCGCCGTCAGGCCACCCAGGCCCGACGGCGCCTCACCCTGCCCTTGACAGGCGCGCCCTACATATCAGTCGAGGTCGGTCTTGAAGGTGGCGAGCAGGCTGTCGATCACCTGCTGCTGCTCCTCCTCCGTCAGCGTCTCCGGCACGCCCGGGAGGTAGAACGTGATGTCGATGAGCCACGCGGAGTCGAGGAACATGATCCCGAAGTCGTGCTGGACCTGCGAGGGGTCCGAGGTGGTGTCGACCACGTGCCACGCGCTGTACTTCCCGCCCGCCACCGCGTCGTCCTGTCGGACCTTGACCTTGGGCCCGCCGTGCTCGCGGATCCACTCGCGGGCGAAGGCGTCGAGGGACGTCGCCTGCGTGAGGCTGGGCGAGAACGTCATCGCGCTCTGGCCGTCGTTCCACCCCTGGACGATGCCGTAGTCGTTGAGGTGCTTGTAGGTGTCGAGCGCCCGCATGCTGGCGCCCGGGACCTTGACCCGTCCGCCGTCCGCGGGCTCGACGACCGCGGTGCTCGGCACGGTGACGGGGGCCGACGACTCCTCCGTCGGGGTCTCCGAGCTGCTCGCCGCCGGGTCGGAGGCGTCGGGCGCGTCCCCCGACGAGCCGCACCCCGCGGTGAGGGTGAGGGCGGCGAGCGCCGTGGCGGCCGCGATCGAGCGCTGACGAGTCCCCCGAGAAGTCATGGGTCCAGAGTAGCGGTGGGCATTGATGAGGTCGGCGGCAGATTGAGCACCTAGAGTGGGTTTTGGCTGTGTGACCCGGGGGAAAGGACAGACCATGCTGCCGCTCGAAGACAGGGAACTGCTCAACCAGACGATGGTCGGGTTGAACATCGATCCCGACACGATCGCCTCGCTGATGTCGTCCTTCGACAAGGCCGCCGAGGGCGTCGAGTCCGACCCGATCCTGCCGGTGCAGAGCGCGTCGTTCGGCGAGTCCTACACCGGTGGCTACCGCCTCGGCACCAACACCGAGATGGCCCACCAGGCGGTCAGGGACGAGCTGGAGAAGGTGGCCGCCGGCCTGCGCGGGATGGGGACCTCCGTCGAGGCCTTCCGCCAGGACATGGAGACGACCACCGAGCAGACCGTCGCGACGATGGCGCTGATCCAGTCCGCCACGGACTGTGTGGCGGCGCCCGACTTCACCGCCAACCAGTGCACGCTGCCGACCGAGGGGGACTGAGACCGTGACCAAGGGACCGAACCGCATCGTCCTCGACCAGTACCTCGACTCGGCCTCCGACGGCTGGGTCCTCACCGCCGGCAGCGACTGGAAGAAGAAGGCCGACGACCTCCAGACGCTGGCCGAGGGACTCCAGCAGGCTGCCGCCCAGGCCGAGCTCCGCATCGGCGAGCAGACCCTGACCGGCCCGGCCCTGCGCCAGAGCATGGAGGAGTCGTCGGTCTCGCTGACGACCAAGGCCGACCAGCTCCGCGCGGCCGGCGAGGCGCTGCGCCAGGTCGGGCAGCAGATCTCGGACACCAAGGACTCGCGCGACAACATGGCCGACCTCGGGCCGAAGCCGTCGCCCTACCAGGCGCCTGCCAACACCACCGGCGTCGAGCCCACGAAGGAGGAGCTCGCCGCACAGGCGTCCGCCTCGCAGGCGCGACAGGCCGAACGCGGCGCCTGGCAGTCGGCGTACGAGAAGCAGGAGGCCCGGTCCCTCGCCCTCACCAAGCAGATGGACGCCGCCTTCCTCGCCGCCATCCCGCCGATGAAGGCGATCCACGGCCAGCAGGACCCGACCGAGCCGCCGCCGAGCAGCCCGTCGGCTCCGCCGTCCGGCCCCTACCTCCCCGGCACCCAGGCGCCCCCGGTCACCGGTGGTGGCGCAGGTGGCGGCGGTGGTGACGCCGACATCGTCCGGACCGGGCTGGTCCAGGTGGGCAGCGAGAACAACAACCCGAACCACACCGAGATCAACCAGCCGCCGACGCACGTCACCACGCCGCCGGTCACCACGCCGATCACCACCCCGACGACAGTCCCCACGTCGCTGCCGACGCACGTGCCGACCGAGGTCCCGTCGACGTCCGTGGGCGGCACCTCGCAGAGCGGCGTGGCCTACCAGTCCCCCGGCGCGGGCATCTCGGCGCCGACCACGTCCGGCGGCTCCGCCGGTGCCTCGGCCGCCGCGCTCGGTGCGGCCGGGGCGGCGGGCGGCGCGAGCGCGATGACCGGCGGGATGCGCCCCGGTCCGCGCACCTCGACCACCGGCGGCAGCCCTGTGCGCCCCATCGGCTCGACCGGTCGCGCCGGCGCCCCGGGCGCGCTGTCACGTGCCGCCACCTCAGGTTCGCCCACGACCGCCGCCCGCAGCGCCGGTGCCGCCGGTGGCCCTGCCTCGCGTGCGGCGGCCGCCGGCTCGACCGCGGGTCGCGGCGCGGCCGGTGGTCGTGGCGCCGCCTCCGGTGCTGCCGGCTCGTCCGCCGGCGCGCGCTCGGGCGGACGTGGCGCGAGCGGTTCGGGCGGACGCGGCGCGAGCGGATCCCGTGCTGCCGGCACAGCCGGCGCCGCAGGCGCAGCGGGTCGCAGCGGCCGCAAGGGCGATCGCGACCGTGCCACCGATCGTGACCGGCTGGTCTACGACCAGGACTGGCTCGGGGACGACGACGTCGCCCCCGGGGTCCTCGACTGAGGTCGGTCCGCCTCGGCTCAGGCCACGACTGTCGTCATGGGCATCGAGGAGTCGGCCGGCAGGTCGAGCATCGAGGGCGTACGTCCTCGCGCAACGAGCTCGGCCCCCAGCGCTGCGACCATGGCGCCGTTGTCGGTGCAGAGACCGGGACGCGGCACCCGGACGCGGATGCCCGCAGCCGCGGCGCGCTCCTCGGCCATGGCGCGCAGCCGGCTGTTGGCCGCAACCCCGCCGCCGATGAGGATGTCCTCGATCCCGCGGCTGGTGGCTGCGTCGATCGCCTTGCGGGTCAGCACGTCGCAGACGGCCTCCTGGAACGACGCCGCCACGTCGGCGACGTCGATCGGCGTCCCGGCCCGCTGCTGGGCCTCGACCCAGCGCGCGACGGCGGTCTTGAGGCCGGAGAAGGAGAAGTCGAAGCGATGGCGCTCGAGGTCCTTGCGGCTGGAGAGGCCCCGCGGGAAGTCGATGGCCACGCTGTTGCCGCTGCGGGCCTGCCTGTCGATGTGGGGGCCGCCGGGGAACGGCAGGCCCAGCAGACGCGCGACCTTGTCGAAGGCCTCGCCGGCCGCGTCGTCGATGGTGGACCCCATCGGCTCGACGCCGACGGTGACGTCGGTGACCTCGAGCAGGCTGGAGTGGCCGCCGGAGACGAGCATGGCCAGGCACGGCTCGGGCAGCGGCCCGTGCTCGAGCTGGTCGACCGCGACGTGCGCGGCCAGGTGGTTGACGCCGTAGATCGGCTTGCCGAGGCCGAGGGCGAGCGCCTTGGCGCTCGCCACGCCGACCAGCAGCGCACCGGCCAGCCCGGGCCCGCTGGTCACCGCGACGGCGTCGATGTCGCTCAGCGAGATCCCGGCCGTCTCCGCGGCGCGCTCGATCGTGGGGACCATCGCCTCGAGGTGGGCCCGGCTCGCGACCTCCGGGACGACGCCGCCGAAGCGGGCGTGCTCCTCGACGCTGCTCGCGACGGTGTCGGCGAGCAGCGTGTGGCCCCGCACGATGCCGACGCCGGTCTCGTCGCAGGAGGTCTCGATCCCCAGGACCAGCGGCTCGTCAGTCATGCGCGGTGGCCGTCTGCGCGCGGGCCGCGCCGGGGAGCCAGCGGCACATCACCAGCGCCTCGGACCCGTCGCGGTAGTAGTGGGGGCGTACGTCGATCACGCTGAACTGGCGCGCGACGTAGAAGCCGAGCGCCTCGGCGTTGGTGACGCTGACCTCGAGCAGCATCCGGGAGGCGTCCTCGGTGTCCACCAGGAGCTCGTCGAGCAGCCGCGAGGCCACGCCGCTGCGCCGTGCCTCGGGGCGTACGCCGATGCGCAGCAGGTCCACGATGTCGCCCGCCGTCATCGTCACGGCGTAGCCGGAGAGGTCGTCGGCGACCACGAAGCGGCGACCGGGACCCTCGATCTCCTCACGGAGCAGGCTCTCGCTCCACGCGTCGGCACCGAAGAGCTCCTGCTCGAGGGCGACGAGGGCCGGGAGGTCGGCCAGGGCTGCGGGACGAATCACGAGACAGGCTTTCTGGGTGCGCCCGCGACCGCGTCGGGGCGGCGCAGGTAGAGGGGTTCGGGGTCGAGCAATCCTACGAGCTCCGAGCTCACTCCCGCTGCCAGCCAGCCCGCACTCGGGCGGTCCGGGCCGATGGCGTGCGGGAAGTGGTCGGGGTAGAGCAGCGGTCCGGCGCCCGCGACCGGGGCGTCGGTGGCGACCTCGGCGGGCCGGGTGACGACCGGGCCCTCCAGGCGGCGGCCGTCGGCGTCGTAGGAGGCGAGGTAGACCTCCTTGCGCCGGGCATCGGTGGCGACCAGGAAGCTCCCGGTGGCGACACCGGTGCCGACGACCTCGAGCGCGATCGCGTCGAGCGAGCACACGCCGTAGACCGGGATGTCGAGGACGAAGCCGAGCGTGCGGGCGGTGACCACCCCGACGCGCAGGCCGGTGAAGGGGCCCGGTCCGACGCCGACCGCGACGGCGGTGAGGTCCTGGCGCACGATGCCGGCCTCGACCATGGCGCGCTCGATGAGCGGCGCGAGGTGCTCGCCGTGCTTCATCGGTTCCGACGACGAGTGCTCCACGAGCACACGCTCGCCGTCGTGGAGGGCGACGGTCACCAACGGGGTCGCGGTGTCGAAGGCGAGGAGCACGGCGTCGAGGTTACTGGCCCGCGACCCAGCGCAGGCAAACGCGGCGCGGGTCGAGCTCGTCGTCGGGCGCCTGGCCCACGACCCGCTCGATGACGACCTCGAGCCGCGACTCGGCGAGGGCCTCGGCGAGGCCCGCTCCCCACTCGACGACCGTGACGGCCTCGTCCAGCGAGGCGTCGAGGTCGAGGTCGTCGAGCTCGGCGAGGCCGCCGAGCCGGTAGGCGTCGACGTGCACGAGGTCCGGACCCCCGACGAGCGAGGGGTGCACCCGCGAGATCACGAAGGTCGGGGACGTGACGCCGCCGCGGACCTGCAGGCCGGTGCCGAGGCCCTGGGTGAAGGTCGTCTTGCCCGCCCCCAGCTCGCCGGTGAGCACGACGAGGTCGCCCGCGACGAGGCTCCGCCCCACCCGCTCCCCCAGCCCGCGCATCGTCTCGGCGTCGGGTGCGTCGACGTCGGTCGCCAGCGGCAGGGCAAGGGTGACGTAGGGGCTGGAGCGGGTCGTCTCGACGAAGCCGTGGCGCTCCCAGAAGGCGATGGTCGCCGGCAGCTCCTCGCGGGCCACCACCACCACGGCCGGGCGGCCGAGCGCGGCGTCACGAGCCGCCCCGACCAGGGCCGTCGCGACCCCGCGACCCTGCGCGGACGGCAGCACGCCGAAGCGCCGCAGCACGAGCCCGTCGGGAGCCACGTCGAGGATCGCGCAGCCCACCGGTTCCCCGTCGAGCGTTGCGAGCAGCCCGCCGCGGCGCGCCAGCATCCGGGCGATGGAGTCGGCGTCCTCGGCGAGGGCGTCGGCCGGCGGGTCGAGGACCGGCCGGGCCCCGAACGCCTCCTGCACCACGGCCAGCACGTCTGCGGCGGCCTCGGGACCCACGCGGCGTACGTCGAGGCTCATCGCACGCCCCGCGCCTGGGCCAGCGAGATCAGGTCGTCGAGCTCGGCGGTGACCTCCTTGTGGCGCTCCAGCAGCACCATGTGCCCGGCGCCCTCGCACTCCAGCAGGCTGGAGCCGGGGATGCGGCTGTGCAGCTTGCGGCTGTGCCCCACCGAGGTGATCTTGTCCTCGGTGCCGCAGATGATCGCGGTGGGCACGCGACTCAGCGCCTCGAGGTGGTCGAAGTTGTCGAGCGTCGCGAAGGCTGGGTAGAAGTCGGCGACCACCGCGAAGGGGGTCGCGTTCAGCATGGAGTAGACGAACTCGACGTGCGAGGCGGGGACCTGGTCGGTCCCGAAGGCGTAGCGGTCGGTGAAGACGTCGGCCACGGCGTGCCCCCACGATCGGGCCAGGTCGACCACCCGGTGCCCCCGGTCGAGGGTGCGCACCGCCCGGCCGACGAACCGGCCACCGAGGCCGAGCGGCACCATCGGGAAGAGGATGCGACCTGGGTCCAGCCCGCCGGCGGTGGTGGAGATGAGGGCGGCGCCGAGGACCTTGTCGCCGAAGAGGTCGGGGTGGTGCTCGGCCAGCGAGATGACGCTCATCCCGCCCATCGAGTGCCCCACCACGACGCACCTCCCGGGGACGGTGTCCTCGATGACGCGCCGCAGGTCGTGGCCGAGCTGCTCGATGGTGCAGTGGTCCTCGTCGGACCGGCCCGAGCGGCCGTGGCTGCGCTGGTCGAAGAAGACCGTGCGGGCCTGCCCCCGGTAGGCCGCGCGCTGGAAGTGCCAGCAGTCGAGGTTGAGGGAGTAGCCGTGGACGAAGACGAGGGTGAGGTCGTCGTCGGCCGGCACGGGCGCGCCGAAGTCGGCCGGGTCGTCGATCTCGACGTGCAGGTCGACCGCGTCGTCGGTGACGACCACGCGGCGGGGGCTGCGCAGCTCCCCGAACTCGACCCGCTCGCCCGCGGCGCGGTTGCCGATGATCCGGTTCTGCCGGGCGATGCCGACCGCGCCCGCGGCAGCGGCGAGGCCGGCAGCGCCGACCACGGTGCCGAAGATGCGTCCCTTGATGCTCACCTGGCGTGTCCTCCTGGGGTCACGTCGCTGTCGACGTGCCGGCGCGTGAACCGGCCGCCGATGCGCGTGACGATCTCGTAGTTGATGGTGTCGACCGCCTCGGCCCAGTCCTGGGCCGTCGGCTCGCCGCGGTCACCGGGGCCGAAGAGCACCACCTCCGTGCCGGGGGGCGGCAGCTCGCCGCCGAGGTCGACGACGAGCTGGTCCATGCACACCCGGCCACGGATCGGGCGGCGTACGCCGTCCACCCACACCTCGGCGGTGTTGCCCGCCACGCGCGGGATGCCCTCGCCGTAGCCCGCGGGCACCAGCCCGACGGTCGTGTCCTCCTCGGCGCGCCAGGTGTGCCCGTAGGACACGCCGTCGCCGGCAACGACCTCCTTGCTCAGCACGAGCCGGGCGCGGACCGTCATCGCGGGGCGCAGCCCGAGCTCCGGGCTGGCACCGGGCGCGGGGTCGAGGCCGTAGGCGGCGATGCCGCAGCGGACCAGGTCGAAGCGGGCCGAGGGGCGCAGGACCGCGGCGGCGGAGTTGGCCAGGTGCCGCACGCCCGGCTCGAGCCCGGCCGACGCGGCGAGGGCCAGCGCATCGCGGAAGGCCGCTTCCTGGGCGTCGTTGGCGGGGTGGTCGGGCTCGTCGCTGGCCGCGAGGTGCGACCAGATGCCGGTGACGGTGATCCGGCCCTCGCGCTCGAGGTCGCTCGCGCCGGCGAACAGGTCGTGCCACAGCGCCCGGGGTGCACCACCGCGCGAGAGGCCGGTGTCGACCTTGAGCTGCACGCGGGCACCGCCGACGGCAGCGATCTCCTCCAGCTCCGCTTGCGAGTAGGCGGTGACCTCGACGTCCGTGGCGACGGCGGCTGCGAAGTCGTCGCCCGGAGCACTGAGCCAGCACAGCAGCGGCCCGCGGTCGCCCGCCGCACGCAGGGCGAGCGCCTCGTCGATCGTCGCGACCCCGAGCCAGTCGGCACCGGCCGCGCGCGCTGCCCCGGCGACCTCGACCATGCCGTGTCCGTAGCCGTCGGCCTTGACCACGACCATCAGCTGCACCGGCCCGTCACCGGCGACGACGTCCTGGAGGACCCGCACGTTGTGGCGGACCGCGGCGAGGTCGACCACGATCTCGGCGCGCGAGGGCACGGGATCGCTCATGCCTCGATCATCCCAAACCAGGCAGGACGTCGCGCACGAGACGAGGGATCTGGACGGCCACCCGGCTCGCGGTCAGCGGACCGCCGGCCGAGGCCTCGGTCGCCGCCGCCCCGTGCACCCACGAGCCGACGGACGCGGCGTCGTACGCCTCGAGTCCCGCCGCCAGCAGGGCACCGACCAGTCCGGCGAGGACGTCGCCGGCGCCCGCGGTGGCCAGCCACGGCACTCCCGTGGTGGTGACGCGGACGTGACCGGCCGGGTCGGCGACGAGCGTGTGGTGGCCCTTGAGCAGCACGACGCAGTCCCACCGGCGGGCGGCGTCGCGGGCGAAGCCGAGCGGCGCGGCCTCGACCTCGGCGCGCTCGACGCCGAGCATCGCGGCCAGCTCGCCGGCGTGGGGGGTGAGGACGCAGCCGGGCAGCGGTCCGTCGACATGGCGCAGCGCGTCGGCGTCGACCACCAGGGGCACGCCGTCGGCGCGCGCGTCGGCGAGCATCGTGCCCGCGTCGTCTCCCCCGCCCGGCCCCACGACCCACGCCTGCACGCGGCCGGCGCCGACGACCTCCGGGTGCGCGCTGCGCACCGTGTGGGCGATGTCCTCGGGGCCGACGTAGCGGACCATGCCGGCGAGGCCGGTGTTCGCGCCGGACACCGCGAGCAGCGCGGCGCCGGGGTAGGTGCCCGAGCCGGCGCGTACGCCGACGACGCCGCGGGTGTACTTGTGCGCGACGTCCGAGGGGTGCGGCAGCAGCGCACGCACGTCGTCGGGCTGGAGCGCCTCGACGACAGGTGCACCGAGCTCGTCGGGGTCGAGGTCGAGGTCCACCAGGTGCAGCGCACCGCAGGCGTTGGCCGCCGGGTCGACGAGGTGGGCCACCTTGTGGGTGCCGAAGGTGACGGTGACGTGGGCCTGCACGTGGGGGCCCCCGAGCCGGCCGGTGTCCACGTCGACGCCCGACGGGACGTCGACGGCGACCACCGGCACGCCGGCGAAGCGGTCGAGGGCTGCGACCGCGGCGGGTGCGAGGCCCGGCCGTCCGCCGATCCCGACGATGCCGTCGACGACCAGGTCCGGTGAGGGGTGGAGGCCGGCGGCCTCGCTCGTGGCACGACCGCCGGCGGCTCGAAGTGCGCGGAGACCGGCCTCGTGGGCACGGTCCGCCAGCAGGAGCGCCTCGACCTGCGTCCCGCGACCGGCCAGGCGTGCGCCGGCCCAGAGCGCGTCCCCGCCGTTGTCGCCCGGGCCGACGAGCAGCAGCACCCGGCGGCCGTAGGCGCCGCCCAGCACGTCGACGACGGCCGCGGCCAGTCCGGCGGCAGCGCGTTGCATCAGCGCACCGTCGGCCAGGCGCGCCATCGCGGCGGCCTCCGCACGGCGTACGTCCTCGACGGCGTGGGCGCGCAGCACGGCCTAGCCCTCCAGGACCACGACGGCCGAGGCGATGCCGGCGTCGTGGGACAGCGAGACGTGGACGTGGGCGACGCCGAGCTGCTCGGCGCGCGCGGCGACCGTCCCGCGGATCTGGAAGCGCGGGCGCCCGGTCTCCTCCGAGACGATCTCGGCGTCGTGCCAGGCCATCCCGACCGGCGCGCCGAGGGCCTTGGCCATCGCTTCCTTCGCGGCGAACCGCGCCGCCAGCGACGCGGGCGGGCGCGTGGCCTCGTCCGCGGTGAACAGCCGGTCGCGCAGGGCAGGGGTGCGCTCGAGGGACTGCACGAAGCGGTCGATGTCGACCACGTCGATGCCCACGCCGATGACCGGCATTACTCGACCGTGACGGACTTGGCGAGGTTGCGCGGCTGGTCGACGTCGTGGCCGAGCTGGGTGGCGAGCTCGCACGCGAAGAGCTGGAGCGGCACGACCGCGACCAGCGGCTGGAGCAGCACCGGGACCTGCGGCAGCGTGATCAGCACGTCGGCGTAGGGGACGATGGTGGTGTCGCCCTCCTCGGCCAGGCAGAGGGTGCGGGCGCCGCGGGCGCGCACCTCCTGGATGCCGCTGAGCATCTTGTCGTGGAGCTGGTCGCGTCCGCGCGGCGGCACGACGCACAGGATCGGCAGGCCCTCCTCGACCAGCGCGATCGGGCCGTGCTTGAGCTCGCCGGCCGCGAAGCCCTCGGCGTGGAGGTAGGCGATCTCCTTGAGCTTCAGCGCGCCCTCGAGCGCCACCGGGTAGCCGGCGTGGCGGCCCAGGAAGAGCACCGAGCGGCTCCCGACGTGGTCGCGGGCCAGGCCGTAGACCTGCTCGGCCTTGTCGAGGACGGTCTGGATGTGCTCGGGCATCTGGTCGAGCTGGTCCATGACCTGCGAGATCTCGTCGCCGAAGCGGGTGCCCTTGACCTGCGCGAGGTAGAGCGCGAGCAGGTAGCAGGCGACGAGCTGGGTCAGGAAGCCCTTGGTCGAGGCGACGCCGATCTCCGGGCCGGCGTGGGTGTAGATGACGCCGTCGGACTCGCGCGGGATGGTCGAGCCGTTGGTGTTGCAGATCGACAGCACCTTCGAGCGCTGCTCGCGGGCGTGGCGGATCGCCTGCAGCGTGTCGGCGGTCTCGCCGGACTGGCTGATCGCGACGACGAGGGTGTCGCTGGTGAGGATCGGGTCGCGGTAGCGGAACTCGCTCGCGAGCTCGACCTCCACCGGGATGCGGCACCAGTGCTCGATGGCGTACTTGGCCACCATCCCGGCGTAGAACGACGTGCCGGCCGCGATGATGATGATCTTGTCGACGTCGCGCAGGTCCTGGTCGGACAGGCGCATCTCGTCGAGCTGGAGCAGCCCGTCGGTGCCGCGGCGGCCGAGGAGCGAGTCGGCCACGGCGCGCGGCTGCTCGAAGATCTCCTTGCGCATGAACCAGTCGTGGCCGTCCTTCTCGGCGGCCGACAGGTCCCAGTCGACGTGGTAGCGACGACCCTCGGCGGGGGTGCCGTCGAAGCCGGAGACGCTCACGCCGTCGCGGGTGATGGTGACGACCTGGTCCTGGTCGAGCTCCATCGCCTCGCGGGTGTGCTCGATGAAGGCGGCGACGTCGGAGCCGAGGAAGTTCTCGCCCTCACCGATGCCGACCACCAGGGGTGAGTTGCGGCGTGCGGCGACGACGCGGTCGGGGTCGTTGGCGTCGATGGCGACCAGGGTGAAGGCGCCGTGGAGGCCACGGCACACGTTCTGCATCGCGACGGTCAGGTCGACGCCGGTCTCGAGCTGCTCCTCGAGCAGGTGCGCGGCGATCTCGGTGTCGGTGTCGGAGGCCATCTCGACGCCCTCGGACTCGAGGCGACCTCGGAGCTCGGCGAAGTTCTCGATGATGCCGTTGTGCACGAGCGCGACCCGGCGCGCGCGGCCCAGGTGCGGGTGGGCGTTGCGATCGGTCGGCGGCCCGTGGGTGGCCCAGCGGGTGTGGCCGATGCCGGTGGTGACCTGCGGGAGCGGCGACTCGGCGATGGCCTTCTCGAGGTTGGCGAGCTTGCCCGCGCGCTTGTCGGAGACGATCGAGCCTGCCTCGACCAGCGCGATCCCTGCGGAGTCGTAGCCCCGGTACTCCAGCCGCCGGAGGCCCTCGATCACCACGCCCTCGGCGGGCTTGTCACCTACATATCCGACGATTCCGCACATGGGCCGGGAGTCTATCGGCAGGGCGCTGCACGGCCGCGCTCCGCCGCGGTGCCACAATCGCACCCATGTCCGAGGTCCTGGAGCCGCACCACGGCGGCTCCGGCCATGGTGCGAGCCACGCCGGCGAGGTCTCCCCCTACGTCGAGCTCGAGCGAGCCGCGTGGGCGCAGCTGGCCGGCACGGCCGAGACCAGCCTGACGCCCGACGAGGTCACCCGGCTGCGCGGCCTGGGCGACCAGCTGGACCTCCGCGAGATCGAGCAGGTCTACCTGCCGCTCTCGCGACTGCTCAGCCTCTACGTCGCCGCCAACTCCCGCCTCCACCGCGAGCAGGAGGAGTTCCTGCACCGCGTCACCCCGCCGCGTACGCCCTTCGTGATCGGCCTCGCCGGCTCGGTGGCCGTCGGCAAGTCCACGACCGCCCGCGTGCTGCAGCAGATGCTGGCGCACTGGCCCGAGCACCCCAACGTCGCGCTCGTCACCACCGACGGCTTCCTGCTCCCCAACGCCGAGCTCGAGCGCCGCGGCCTGCTGCACCGCAAGGGCTTCCCGGAGTCCTACGACCGCCGCGCGCTGCTCAAGTTCGTGATCGACATCAAGTCCGGGCGCGACGAGGTCGAGGCCCCGATCTACTCCCACCTGGTCTACGACGTGCTGCCCGACGAGCGGGTCGTGGTCAAGCGCCCCGACATCGTCATCGTCGAGGGCCTCAACGTGCTCCAGCCCGCGCGGGTGCGCGAGGACGGCCGCACCGGCTTGGCAGTGAGCGACTTCTTCGACTTCTCCGTCTACGTCGACGCCGCGCTCGCCGACATCAAGCGGTGGTACGTCGACCGCTTCCTGCGCCTGCGCGAGACCGCCTTCCGCGACCCGGCGTCCTACTTCCGCAAGTACGCCGCGCTCTCGCACGACGAGGCCGTCGACCAGGCCACTCGCATCTGGGACTCGATCAACGAGCCCAACCTCGTGCAGAACGTCGCTCCCACCCGCTCGCGCGCCAACCTGGTGCTGCGCAAGGACACCGACCACTCGGTGCGCTACGTCCGCCTGCGCAAGCTCTGAGGCGTACGCGGCCGTGCCCGCGCCGGCCCTCCTCCCGCAACGTCATGGCGGGTGGTCGTCCGGGCGACCACCGGCCATGACGTACGGCGTTCGACGTCACGCCGCCGACCGCCATCCACCGGCGCGGAGTCCGCACTCGACCTGGGCGAAGAAGTCGTCTGCAGCGACGCGCAGTCCGAGGAGCGGCAGGCGCAGCACGGTCGCTCCGCCGAGCGCGACGTCGTTCTGGCGCAGCGCGTCCGGGACGACCGTGGTGGCCCACGAGTGGTGGATCCCGTCGATCTCGACCACCAGGGCGAAGTCGTCCCAGCACACGTCGAGGTAGTAGCGCCCGTCCCTGCCGCGCCTGACCGTCTGGCGGGTCGGCTCGGGGAAGCCGCGTCGGCGGCACTCCCGCGCGAAGTCGAGCTCGCCCACCGACCTGACGCCGCCGACGAGGTCGAGCACCAGGTCGTGCATCAACGACCGTCGCCGGTCGCGGCGTACGTCGAGGAGGGCCTGCCCCAGCAGTGTCGCGGTGGTGAGGCCCTGCTGGACCGGCATGGTGAGCAGGAGCGCGGCCTGCTTGTCGCTGGCCGCCCACATGGCGGCGCGCACCGCCGCCACGGGCACCCTGGTCCGGGGCACTCCTGACGGGGCCCGGTCGTCGGCCGACCACCGCCGGGTCCGTCGGATGTCGAGACCTGTGCCGACCAACGGCTTGACGCCACGCGGCACCGAGACTCGCCGGCTCGCCACGTCGTAGTTCTGCAGCCCGGACGCAACGAGGGACGCCTCTGCGTCGAGCAGGGCTCGGTCGCCACCCTCGAAGACGGCTGCCCAGTCGAGGCCCTCTTCGGAGACAGGACCGGTGTGCAGGCAGAGGGAGCGCGACCAGACGCGTTGCCAGCGATGGGCCCGGACCTGCGCCCGCACCTCTCCGCGCGTGAGGCCCGCGTCGTACGCCTGGCGCCGCGACACCACACCTCCTTGGCGATCAGCCAGACGGGTGACCCGCCGCCGGGCCATCGAGCTGCGCCTCTTCGGAACCTCGTGCTCCATCCCGCCAGCGTGGAGCGACGTCGGTCCTCGTTCGACCCCGTCGTGCCCGGCCTGTGGAGGACGGCGGTGAGCGCAGGACTGTGGATGTCTTCTGGCCCGGGACCGCAAGGCCCCGGCTGGGCGACGTCATGGCGGGTGGTCGTTCGAGCGACCACCCGCCATGACGTCCGCTCTGCGAGCCGGGGCCGCCGGCTCAGGCGGTGGCGGCGGTGAAGCGCTGGCGGCGGTGCTGCGGCTGCTCGATCTCGTCGACGAGCACGACGGCGTAGTCCTCGGCGCTGATGAAGTCGCCCGCCGGGGTGTCGAGCGCGGTGGCGTACGACCCGGTGCGCTCGCCGGGGGCGATCACCGGCGCGGGGCTGACGAAGGTCCAGTCGAGCGACTCCGGCGCGGCGCGGAAGAGGTCGAGGGCGGCGGCACCGGAGGTGGCCTCGGCCTTGTACTCCTCGGGGAAGCCGTCGGTGTCGAGGAGCCGGGTGCCGTTGGGGGTCAGCAGCGAGCCGGCGCCGCCGACGAAGAGGACGCGCGCCTCCCCCGCCTGCTCGATGAGGGTGGAGACGGCAGCGAGCCAGGGCTCGTGCGACTCGCCGGTGCGGCTGGGACCGGTGGCGGAGACGACGACGTCGTGGGACTGCGCTGCGGTGTGTACGGCGTCGGCGTCGGCCAGGTCGCCGCCGGTCGAGCGGCTCAGCGCGGTGACCTCGTGGCCGCGGGCGGTGGCCTCGGCCGCGATGCGCGAGCCGACCATGCCGGTGGCGCCGAACAGGGCGATCTTCATGAGGGTTCCTTCGGTCGTGGGTGGATGACGAGAGCGACAGTAACCATTGGTAACCAAGCACTTCAACGTGCTATAAGTACCTAGTGGTAACCATGAATCGAGGCGACGCCTTCGACCCCGACTGCCCCACCCGCGTGGTCCTCGACCGCATCGGCGACAAGTGGACCGTGCTGGTCATCGGCGCGCTGCGCGACGGGTCGCTGCGCTTCAGCGAGGTCCGTGCACGCGTCGGCGGCGTCGCGCCCAAGGTGCTCACCCAGACGCTGCGCGCCATGGAGCGCGACGGCCTGCTGACCCGCACCGTGCACGCCCAGGTGCCGCCACGGGTCGACTACGAGCTCACTGCGCTCGGCGCGTCGCTGACGGGGCCGATCGCGACCCTGACCGACTGGGCCGAGACCCACCTCGGCCAGATCCTCGCCTCGCGCCGGGGCTACGACGACGCGGCGGAGGCGGCCGACTCCCGCTGACGGGAGCGTCGCGCGAGCCGCCAGCAGGCACCCAGCGGCGCCAGCAGCAGGACGCCGACCACGAACGCCACGACGCCGAAGACGGTGTCCGCGGGGGAGAGCTCCGCCGGTGACACGGCGAGCAAGGCCAGGTAGACGCCGCACACGGCGCTGACGACAGCGCCGGCCCAGCCGCCCACGACGGACACCCATGCCGCGTCGAACGACCGGGCGAGCGAGCAGCCGCGATGGTCAGTCCGACGGGCCCGAGCGCGACGAACGCGACGATCAACGCGCCGGCCACGAACCCCCACGAGTCCTCGCGCTGCTCGAGGTCGCTCGCATCGATGGCCCACCCCGTGACGACCAGGACGAGCACGGCGCCGACGAGGGCAGCGATCGGGAGGAGGGTCAGTCGCCGCCAGGCGTCGAGGTGTTCACGATCCACCCGCACAGCATCCTGCACCCGCACCCATCCGCGACTGAGCACGCGCACTCACAGCTTCTTCTGCAGCTCCAGCAGCGTCTCGATCGTGCGATAGCCGAGGGCGTCGTTGACGGCGTTCATGTGGGTGTTCACCTCGGCGTTGGAGGTGTCGAGGGTGAGCAGCCCGGGGTACGCCGCCAGCGCCAGGTCGTGCGTCGCCAGCTTGAGCGCCAGCCCCAGCCGGTGCCCGCGGTGGGCCGGGTCGACGATCGTGATCCCGACCTGCGCGTGCTCGTGGTCGGTGTCGTCGACACGTACGTCGGACACGCCGGCCACCTCGCCGTCCGGCGCGACCGCGAGGGCGGTGTGCACGTGACGGCCGGTCGCGACCTGTCGCTGCTCGGCGTCGCGGATGCGTTCGACGCTCCACTCCGAGTCCTCGAGGTCGAGGTCGCCGAGCGGGATCTCGGAGAGCAGCATGCCGAGCAGGCGTCCGAAGGACTCGACGTGCTCGTCGGGGCAGACCGTGTCGAAGGTGACGATGCGGTGCCCGCTCGGGTCGACGGTGAGCGCCGCGCGCCGCTCGCGGTAGTCGGCGAGCGTGAGCTCCTTGATCGACTCCCGACTGGCAACAGCGAAGCCGCGCGCCGCCGCGAACGCCTCGGCCGGCGCCGTGCCGCCCGGCGGCAGGTAGGCCTCGCCGGTCAGCGTCGTACGCCCGTGCCCGGCGGCGAGGACCTCGACCTCCGCCAGGAGGGCCGAGCCGATCCCCTGCCTCCGGCGCGCGACGTCGACGTAGACCGCGGAGCCGGCGAGGTGGAGGTTGTCGCGCGAGGGCAGGATCGCCATGCCGGCACCCACCATCTCCCGGCCGTCGATGGCGGCGAGCAGGGTCACGTCGCGCTCGGGGTTGGGCGCGTGCAGCGAGACCCGGCTCTGCTCCCACAGCGGCCACGGCTTGCCGGGACGGTCGGCGGTGGCGTCGTGCCCCACCTGCCACCAGGCGCGGAGCGCAGCCTCGTTGCGCGGGTTGATCTGCTCGATGTCGACGGCCACGCCGCGACGGTAGCGGCGGGCCGCACGGCCGTCACCCCGATATCGCTCAGAGCGTGAGCTGGGCCTTCACCACGTCGGCGAGACGCGTCGCGACGCCCTGCGCCTCGTCGTGGGTGGGCGCCTCGACCATCACGCGCACGATCGGCTCGGTGCCCGAGGGGCGCAGCAGGATCCGGCCCCGGTCGCCCAGCACCGCCTCCTCCTCGGCCACCGCGGCAGCAAGCACGGCGTCCTCGTCGGCACGGGACTTGTCGACCCCGCCGACGTTGAGCAGCACCTGCGGCAGCCGCGTCATCGCCGACGCGAGGTCGGCGAGCGAGCGGCCGGTGGTGGCCATCCGCTCCATCACGTGGAGCGTGGTGAGGATGCCGTCGCCGGTCGTGGCGTGGTCGCTGAGGATGACATGGCCGGACTGCTCCCCACCGAGGGAGTAGCCGGAGACCTTCATCGCCTCGAGGACGTAGCGGTCACCGACCTTCGTCTGGCGTACGCCGACGTCGTTGGCGCGCAGCGCCTGCACGAAGCCGAGGTTGCTCATCACCGTGGCGACGACGGTGTCCTTGGCCAGGCGGCCCTGGTCGCGCAGCGAGAGGGCGAGGATCGCGAGGATCTGGTCGCCGTCGACGATGTTGCCGTCGGCGTCGACCGCCAGGCACCGGTCGGCGTCGCCGTCGAGCGCGAAGCCGGCGTGGGCGCCGTGCTCGAGGACCGCGGCCTGGAGCGAGCCCATGTGGGTCGAGCCGCAGTCGTCGTTGATGTTGAGGCCGTCGGGGTCGGCGTGGATCGCGATGACCGTCGCGCCGGCGTCCTCCAGCGCCCGCGGGCCGGCCGCGTGCGCGGCGCCCTCGGCGCAGTCGAGGACGACCTTGAGCCCGACGAGCGGGTGGGTGATCGTGCTCTCGAGGTGGGCGGCGTACTCCGCGACCGCGGTGTCGTAGGTCGTGACCCGGCCGACGCGACCACCGGTGGGGCGCTCCCACGGCTCACCCATGCGGCGCTCGATCGCGATCTCGATCGCGTCGTCGAGCTTGTGGCCGCCGCGGGCGAGGAACTTGATGCCGTTGTCGGGCATGGGGTTGTGCGAGGCGGAGAGCATCACGCCGAGGTCGGCACCGAGCCGGTCGGTCATGTAGGCCACGCCGGGGGTGGGCAGCACGCCGAGCAGGAGCACGTCGACCCCCGCCGAGGCGAGGCCGGCGACGACCGCAGCCTCGAGGAACTGCCCGGAGATGCGCGTGTCCCGGCCCACCACGGCGAGGGGGCGATGCCCCTCGAACTCGCCGCGGTCGGCCAGGACGTGTGCGGCACAGACGGAGAGGTCCAGGGCCAGCTCTGCCGTGAGATCGGCGTTCGCCAGGCCCCGGACCCCGTCCGTGCCGAAGAGTCGCGTCAAGGAACGAGACCCTGGGAGATCAGCGCTTGCTGAACTGCGAGGCCTTGCGGGCCTTCTTGAGACCGGCCTTCTTGCGCTCCACGACGCGGGCGTCGCGGGTCAGCAGACCGGCCTTCTTCAGCGCCGGGCGGTTCGCCTCGATGTCGATCGCGTTGAGCGAGCGCGCCACGCCCAGGCGCAGGGCGCCGGCCTGGCCGGCGTTGCCGCCGCCGTGGATGCGAGCGATCACGTCGAAGCGACCCTCGAGCTGCAGCTCCACGAACGGCTCGTTCGCGATCTGCTGGTGCAGCTTGTTGGGGAAGTAGTTGTCGAGCGTGCGGCCGTTGATCGTCCACTCGCCGGTGCCCGGGACGATGCGGACGCGGGCCACGGCCTCCTTGCGACGGCCGGTGGCCGCGCCGGGGGCGATGGTGGCGGGGCGAGCCGGGGTGTCGGCCGACGCGTCGCTCTCGGACGTGTAGGCAACGCCCTCGGAGTCGGTCTCGAAGGTCTCCTCGACCTCGGTGGTGTTCTCAGTCATCTGTGAGTCCTCAGTCGTCACTGGGAGATCTGCGTGATCTCGAAGGGAGTGGCCTGCTGGGCCAGGTGCGGGTGGTCGGGGCCGGGGTAGACCTTGAGCTTCTTCAGCATCTGGCGACCGAGCTTGTTCTTCGGCAGCATGCCCCACACGGCGTTCTCGATGGCCTTGCGGGCGTCCTTCTCGAGGAGCTCGCCGAAGGGGGTGGCCGAGAGGCCACCCGGGTAGCCGGAGTGGCGGTAGGCCATCTTGGTGGTCTTCTTGGTCCCCGACAGCGACACCTTGGAGGCGTTCACGATGATGACGAAGTCGCCCATGTCCATGTGAGGAGCGAAGGTCGGCTTGTGCTTGCCGCGGAGGAGGTTCGCGGTCTGGACGGCGAGGCGGCCCAGGACCACGTCGGTGGCGTCGATGACGAGCCACTCACGCTGGATGTCAGCGGGCTTGGGGCTGTACGTGCGCACGGCTATGTCCCGTTCTGGTTCGTTGGACCCGCTCCTCGATCGAGGAACGGATGTGGAGCCACGACTTCTGACGAACACGGCCCGGTTCGCTCCCCACACCAGTGAGGATGACGTCGGATCTGCACCCACCCCCGGAGAGGGTGGACGCGGCAGGAGTCGCGACCAGCAAGAGTACGGCGCTGCGCGCGCGAGGGTCAAAACGCCGTGGTCGGGCGGTCCGGGCATGATGGCGCGGTGCGCAACGGCGGCGTCTCCTTCTGGTGGCAGCAGGTGGGCCTGCCCGAGCCCGCTGACCGGCTGCGCGGTGACGACACCTGCGACGTGGCCGTCGTCGGCGGCGGCCTGACGGGGCTGTGGACCGCCCACTACCTCCACGAGGCCGACCCCACCCTCGACATCCGCGTCGTCGAGGCCGAGTTCGCCGGCTTCGGCGCCTCGGGGCGCAACGGCGGCTGGCTCTCCAGCGAGCTGCCGGGCAGCGCCAGGGCGTACGCCGACGTGGCGGGCGAGGACGGTGTGGCGCGGCTGCGGGCGGCCGTGCGCGGAAGCGTCGACGAGGTGATCGGCGTCGCCGCCCGCGAGGGCATCGACGCCGACATCGTGCGCAGCGGCGTGCTGACGGTCGCGCGGTCCGAGGCGCAGCGCCAGCGGCTCGGTGGCGAGCTCACGGCGGCGCAGGTGGCCGAGCGGATCCGCGTCGCCAGCGCCGTCGCGGGCCACTTCGACCCCGACTGCGCACGCGTGCAGCCCGCGAAGCTGGTGGCCGGGCTCGCCCGCGTGGTGCGCGAGCGCGGCGTACGCATCCACGAGGGGACCCGAGCGGTCGCGGTGGAGCCGGGCGCAGTCCGCACCGAGCACGGAACGCTCCGCGCACCCGTGGTGCTGCGCTGCCTGGAGGGCTTCACCGCCGGGCTCGCCGGCCACCGGCGCGAGTGGCTGCCGATGAACTCCGCGATCGTCGTGACCGAGCCGCTGACGCCTTCCCAGTGGCAGGAGATCGGCTGGTCGGGCCAGGAGCTGCTCGGCGACGAGGCCCACGCCTACTGCTACGCCCAGCGCACGGCGGACGGCCGCATCGCGATGGGCGGACGGGGCGTCCCCTACCGCTTCGGCTCGCGCACCGACGTCGACGGCCGCACCCAGGACTGGACGGTCGAGTCCTTGCGCTCGACGCTGACCTCGCTCTTCCCCTCGCTCGCCGGCGTCGGGCTCGACCACGCCTGGTGCGGCGTGCTCGGCGTGCCGCGTGACTGGAGCGCGAGCGTGGCGTACGACCCCGCGACCGGTCTCGGTCACGCCGGCGGCTACGTCGGGTCGGGGCTCACCGCCACCAACCTCGCCGGCCGCACGCTGCGCGACCTGGTGCTCGGCCACGACACCGATCTCACCCGGCTGCCGTGGACCGGCCACCGGGTGCGGAGGTGGGAGCCGGAGCCGCTGCGGTGGGCCGGCGTGCACGCGCTCTACCGCCTCTACCGCGCCGCCGACCGGCGCGAGGACGCCGGTCTGGCGCGCACCAGCGCGATCGCCCGGGTCGCGGACCGGGTGGCCGGGCGCTGAGCGCTCCCCCGCATCACCGGGACCTGGCGCCCACCCGACGGACGTAGAGCGCCTGGTGCACGTCGTCGTCCGCGTCGCGCCCGGCCATGGCGGGGCTGAGCGAGGTGAAGGCGACGGTGCGGCCGTCGCCGGCGGCGTCGAAGCCGCTGCTGTCCCACCACGCGTCGTAGCCCCGGGTCAGCTGGCGCACCGAACCGCGCTCCCAGAGGAACACTCCTTCGTACGGCTGGGCCGCACGGGCGGGCGATGCGGTCCGGCTCCACGCCCGCTCCTGTCCGGCGAAGAACACCCGGCGGCCGTCGTCGGAGACCTGCGCCGCGTTCACCTCCGAGGCGATGTCGTCGGTGCGGTTGACCAGCCGCACCATCCCGGAGCGGCGGTCGACCCACCACAGGTGCACGGGCTTGTCGGCGACGGGCGGTGAGGCCACCCCGCCGTCCGCGCACCCAGCGGTGAGGTAGCGCCCGGAGTGGCTCACGCTGAGCCCGGTCCACCCGCAGCCGGTGTCGGTCGGCAGGCCGGTCGGCTGCGCGAGCGGCATCGACCAGGTGCCGCCGGAAGCACCACGACGACGCAGGACGTAGAGGTCCGGGAGGGTCCCGGAGTCACGACCGGCGAGCACCTCGGTGGTCACCACCGCCACGACCGCGCCGTCGCCCGAGATCCGCACCGAGGCGCGCGCGATCTCGGCGGTCGCGAGACGGCGTACGCGCCGGGTGCCCCAGTCGAAGAGGAAGTAGTCGTGGACCGCGTTGGCGTCCCCGGCCACCAGGTCGGTGGCCGCGGAGGTGAAGACCACGTCGCCGTTGTCGGCGACGACCGGGTTCGTCGACGCGCCGTCCGCCATGCCCCCTCCGGCCGCCGTCGAGGCACGGCGTACCCGGCCGGTGCGCAGGTCCCGGACGAAGACGTCCGCGTGCTCGTCGCCGACCCCGTCCACGTCCTGTCCGACGAGGTCGTCGGGACTGCTGAAGGCCACGAAGCGACCGTTGGGCGAGAGGTCGACCCCCTCCGCGGAGCGCGCGAGACGACCGCGCCGGTCCGCCCCGACCGCGCGCACCCGCCCGGTGCGGGCGTCGCGGACGAACACCTGCGGGTAGCCGCCACGGGTGCGGCGGTCGAGGTTCTCCGCACCACTGGTGAAGGCCACGAGCCGGCCGTCGCGACTCACCGCCCCGCCGAAGACGTGGTCGTCCGCGGGACGGCCGCGGTCGCTGACCGACACCATCCGGAAAGGACCTGCGGCCGCCCTCGCAGCACCCGGCGGCGCCTCGCCCCCGGCCGCAGGACCGGGCACCAGCGTGCCCAGCAGGACGACACACACGACAGCCGCACCCGAGCGCAGGATCATCCCGGCACTGTCGCACCGCGGACGCCCCGGACGACACACCCGCAGGAGGCACGGCCGCCCCGCTCGTGGACACCGGTTCGACCTCGCGCGAGGGTCGCGGCTAGGTTGGAGCGACAACCCAAGACGTACAAAGACGTATGAACAGGAGCCGACGTGACCGACGTAGCGGCCAAGGATTCCCTGACTGTCACCGACAACCGGACCGGTCAGAAGTACGACATCGCGATCACCGACAACACGATCGCGGCCAAGGACCTGGGACAGATCCGTCTCACCGACGACGAGCCCGGTCTGGCCACCTATGACCCCGGCTTCGTGAACACCGCCTCGTGCCGCTCGGCCGTCACCTTCATCGACGGCGACAAGGGCATCCTGGAGTACCGGGGCTACCCGATCGAGCAGCTCGCGGAGAAGTCCAACTTCCTCGAGGTGGCCTATCTCCTCATCCACGGCGACCTGCCCACCAAGGAGCAGTACGACGCGTGGGTGCACGAGATCACCTACCACACGTTCGTGCACGAGAACGTCAAGAACTTCATGCACGGCTTCCGCTACGACGCCCACCCGATGGGCATGCTGATGGCCTCGGTCGGCGCGCTGTCGACGTTCTACCCCGATGCCCGCAACATCAGCGACGCCGACAACCGCCACATGCAGATCGTGCGCATGATCGCGAAGATGCCGACGCTCGGCGCGTGGTCGTTCCGCCACGCCCAGGGCAAGCCCTACATCTACCCCGACAACGACCTCGGCTACACCGCGAACTTCCTCTCGATGCTCTTCAAGATGAGCGAGCAGAAGTTCGAGGCCGACCCGCGCCTGGTCAAGGCGCTCGACGTGCTCTTCATCCTGCACGCCGACCACGAGCAGAACTGCTCGACCAACGCGGTCCGTTCGGTCGGCTCCTCGCAGGTCGACCCCTACTCCGCCGTCTCGGCCGGCGTCGGCGCCCTCTTCGGTCCGCTGCACGGTGGTGCGAACGAGGCCGTCCTGCGGATGCTCAAGCGCATCGGCAGCAAGGAGAACATCCCCGCCTTCATCGACGGCGTCAAGGACGGCAACGAGCGCCTGATGGGCTTCGGCCACCGGGTCTACAAGAACTACGACCCGCGCGCGAAGATCATCAAGAAGTCGGCCGAGGACGTGTTCGAGGTCACCGGCACCAACCCGCTCCTCGACATCGCGCTGGAGCTGGAGAAGATCGCGCTCGAGGACGAGTACTTCGTCAAGCGCAAGCTCTACCCCAACGTGGACTTCTACTCCGGCCTCATCTACGAGGCCTTCCAGTTCCCGCCGGAGATGTTCACCGTGCTGTTCGCCATCGGCCGTACGCCGGGCTGGCTGGCGCAGTGGGCCGAGCTGGTGCAGGACAAGGACCAGAAGATCGCGCGTCCCAAGCAGATCTACACCGGCGACCGCGAGCTCACCTTCACCGCGGCCTCCGAGCGCTGGGCCTGAGCACCGCTGCCCACGACGTACGAACGCCCCCGGCCATGCGGCCGGGGGCGTTCGTCGTGCCAGGGGCGGGCAAGCCTCAGGCTGCGCCGGTCGCGACCTGCTCGGAGAGCACCAGCACCAGGTCCTCGAGCTCGGGCAGGCGATCCGGCTCCTCCCCGGGAGCCAGCAGTCGCACCGTCATCATCCGCTCGCCGACGTGCGTCACCAGGTTGACGTAGAGGGGGCTGTCCTCGCCGGTGACGACCAGGGCGGGAGAGCCCGCCACGCTGACCTCCTCGGGCTCCTCGGTGCCGAGGATGCGGATCTGGTCGAGGTCCTCCTCGAGCGAGCCGTGCTCGACCGCCAGGTCGATGCTGACCGCGACGTTGGACTTGCGCACGAAGACCGAGCAGCCCTCGTCGGCGCCGACCTCGCCCGCGCTGTTGGGTGCCCTGAGCGCCAGCCCGGTCTCGGCCGTCACGGCGTCGACGTCGATGGCGTCGCAGGCGGGCCCGTCCCCGCCGTCGGCCGACGGTTCACCGGACGGCTCGTCGGTGGCGCTCCCGGACGGCGCCTCGCTGGACGGCCCGTCGCTGGACGGCTCCGCGGTCGGGGTGCCGTCGGACGTCGACGGCTCGCCACCGCACCCGGCGAGGGCCAGCGTGGCGCTGAGCACCGCCCCCACCATCAGTCGTCTCACGTCAGTCACGTCGCTCCTTCGTGTCGATCCGAGCCAGCGTGTCGCCGGCCTCGGAGGTGGTCCGGACGATGGCCGCCTGGATGATCTCGAAGCCACGGTATTCGTCGTGGGGTCGCTGCCAGAACGCCTCCCACGTCGTGAAGCCCCGCTCGACGCGGTCGTGGACCCGCCTGAAGTGCTCGGGCGCGTCGTGCGCGGCGGTGATGAGGTCGAGCGACTGCACGATCTCGGGGTCGAGGGCCTCGGCCCCCTCCTCCTCGAGGATGCGGTCGACGAGGTCGTCGACCTCGTCGAGCCGTGCCAGCAACGTCGCGGTGGCCCCGTGCGCGGAGAGCTCACCGAGCACGAGGTCGATCGACTTGGTGGGCGCGGCGCTCGAGGCGTCGTAGAACTCCATCAGCGCGCTCCCTTCGGGACCTTGACGTCGTCCTTGGGCGTCCCGGTCGGCGGCGGCGCCATGGGGGCGTGCCACGTGGGCGGCTCGACAGGCTGGCCGGTGAAGGGGTCGACGGGGAGGGGTGGCTCGTCGGGGAGGCAGTCCTCGTCGTAGAGCACGCTGGGGTCGGCGTCCCCAGCCTCCTCGACTCCTTCGTCGACCTTCTCCTCGAGCTTGTCCCAGGCGTCGCCCTCAGGGTCGCCGAAGTCGGTCTTGAGGTCCTCCAACGACTTCTCGACGTCCATCGTGCTCGCGGGCAGGTCGTCGAGGTTCATCTTGCCGCGGGCGTGCGGGAGCTTCTCGACGATGCTCACGACCTGCTTGACGGTCTTGATCCGGTCGGCCTGTTCCTTGGCCCACGCCTCGACCTCCTCGGCGAGGCCGAAGGCGACCTCGATCAGGTTCTTCACCGTCGTGACGTCGTCGACCAGGTCGGCGAAGAACGCCGTGCCCTTCTCGGCGAGGTCCTTGAGGGTGAGGAAGATCCCGACCGCGGCGTTGATGCGCTTGAGGAGGAACTTCATCAGCTTGAAGAGCTTCTGGGCCAGGACCCGGATGATCTTCTCGACCTTGATGGCGATCTTCTCGCTGAGCTCGGCCAGCTCGTCGAAGACCGTTGCCAGGCCCCGGATGACGCCGGCGATCGTGGTCATCACCACGCCGTAGAGACCGATGTGCGCGGTGAGGGCCAGCCCGGCCTGCCCCTTCATCGCGAGCTGGGCGTTGAAGGCCAGGAGCCCGAAGTTCTCGGCGTAGTCACGGAAGGCCCTGGCCAGGTTGCGACACGACGAGGCGTTCTGCTGGATGGCGTAGTAGTCGCCGGACAGCGGGAAGACGATGAAGTCCTCGAGGCTCTTCTCCGGCAGCTCGTCGAAGATGTCGATGCCCTTGTCACGGCACCACCGGATGCACTCGTTGACCTTGTCACGCGCGTCGTCCCAACCCGCGACGACCGTCTGGAAGGGCTCGTCGTGGTCCTTCGGGAACTTCTGCGTGCCCTCGGGAGGCGGCTTGAGGTGGTCGGCAGGGTCGTTGACGCCCCTGAGGCGGACCTCGATGCCGGGCCCGCCGCCAGAGCCCTGTCCGGGCTCGCCGGTGAGCTTGTCGATGTCGAACCTGATCGTCTCGTCGGTGGCGTAGACGTCCTTGGCCGTGTTGCGGGTGGCCTCCACGAGTCCGTCGAACCGGGTCTCGTAGGTGGTCCTCATCGAGGAGAAGAACCCCCTCATCTCCCCCATCGCGTCCGCGAGCGGCTTGAGGGCGAACGGCGTGAAGTCGAAGCCCGCGGTGCTGCACACGAAGGTCCCGACGTAGGAGTCGATCGAGGCGACCTGCTCCTTCACCGTCACCATGTCCTCGAGCAGCATGTCGAGGCTGCCCCACTGGATCTGCAGAGTCTCGCCCATCGATGTCCCCCCATCGGTCGAAGCGGTCGGGGACCTTTCTACCCCGCGCCCGGCGTCCTACACCCGCGGCCGCCGGGCCCCGCCCCGATGGGCGAGCCTCAGCGCTCGAAGACCGCAGCCGTGCGGGCCGGCACGGTGACAGCGTCCGCGGCGACCGTGCTGCCCTTCACCACGGCGTCGCCGCCGCTCGCCTGCACGTCGTGCAGCGTCCAGCCCGCACCGGTCCCGGTGACCGTGGTGGCCTGCGGAGAGGCGTTGATGACGACCAGCACGCCGTCGCGGTCCGGGTCGGCGTCGGTTCCGGCGGTGTCGTCGACGAGCATGGCGACCACCCCCGGCTCGGCGTCGAGGAAGGACACCTTCGCCTGCACCGCGTCCAGGCTGCCGAGGCGGAAGAGCGGTGACGACATCCGGATCCGCAGCAGGTCCTGGGCGCGGGCGTGGGCCTCGTCCATCGCCGCGCTCCCGGGGTCGAGCGCGGGGTCGGCGAGCAGCGGGCGCATGAAGTCCCACTTGTCCTCGTTGTCCGCGCGCAGCGGCAGCCCGGAGCCGAAGGTGTTGTCGCGCCGCTGCCAGTCGACCCGGTTGAACCAGTCGCCGGAGTCGTAGGAGTTGCGGTCCAGGCTCTTGGAGCGGAGCAGGTCGGTGCCGGCGTGCCAGAAGACCACGCCCTGGGAGAGGGCGACGGTCGAGAGCGAGACGGTGTTCATCCGCACCCGGTCGGCCATCGACGTACCCGCTGGCAGCTTGAAGGCCAGCGAGTCGTAGAGCGTCTCGTTGTCGTGGGCGTCGACGTAGGTCACGGTCTCGGACGGGTCGGCGGCGTAACCGGCGGGCTGGCCGTTGTAGTCGACTCCGGATCCCACCACCTCCTCACCGGTCGAGGACCGGAAGCGGAAGTCGGCCAGGTTGCCGGCGAGCCCGAGCTTCACGAGGTCCTGCTGGTGCAGCAGCTCCTCGCGCTGCTCGCCGGCGGTGCCGTTGACCTCGGCCCCGTTGGGGTCGGTGAACAGGCCGGAGCCGAAGCCCTGCACGCGCGGGTCCTCGTCGAAGGGCCCTCCCCCGCGCACGGCGTCGCGCAGCCGGTCACTGAAGGACCCGATGCCGGTGCCGGCCAGGTTGCGCTGCGTGGCCTGGGTGAAGCGGGCGTCGTCGGCGACCTCGCCGAAGTTCCAGCCCTCGCCGTAGAGGTAGATCGCCGTGCCGTCGACGCCGTCGCGCTTCACCGTGAGCCCGTCGAGCGCCGCGCGCAGGCGGGTCATGTTGTCGAGCGAGTGGTGGCCCATCAGGTCGAAGCGGAAGCCGTTGACCTTGTAGTCGCGCGCCCACGTGAGCACCGAGTCGATCATCAGCTTCTCCATCATGCGGTGCTCGGTCGCGGTGTTGGAGCAGCAGGTGGAGGTCTCGACGGCACCCTTGGCGTCGAGGCGGTGGTAGTAGCCGGGCACGATGCGGTCGAGCACCGACCTCGGGTCCTGGCCGCTGGCCGCGGTGTGGTTGTAGACCACGTCCATCACGACCTGGAGACCGGCGCCGTTGAGGCCCTGGACCATCCGACGGAACTCGACGGTGCGGCGGGTGCCCTCCGGGTCGGTGGCGTACGACCCCTCGGGCGCGGTGTAGTGCAGCGGGTCGTAGCCCCAGTTGAAGCCGTCGTCGGGGCGCACCGCCTCGACGCACTCCTGCTGCTGCTCGGAGTCGCGCGGCAGCGAGGCCAGGTCGCAGTCGGGCACACGCTGCGCCGAGCGGCGCTCCTCGATCGTCGCGATGTCGAAGACCGGCAGCAGGTGCACGGTGTTGAGCCCGGCGTCGGCGAGCCGGCGCAGGTGCTGCATGCCGGCGGAGTCGTCGCGCGTGAAGGCGAGGTAGGTGCCGCGCTCGGCGGCCGGGACCGTCTCGTCGCCGATGGAGAAGTCGCGCACGTGCAGCTCGTAGACGTTGCGGTCCTCGGGCTGCGCGATGGCCGGCGGCGTGGTCCGCGACCAGCCCGCCGGGGCCAGCGCCGGGTCGGCCAGGTCGACGAGGAGGGACTGCTCGGAGTTGGTGGTCAGCGCCACGGAGTAGGGGTCAGTGACGCGGTTGGTGACGACCTCGCCGGCGGCGGGCGACCACACCTTCACGTCGAAGGTGTAGGCGGCGCCACGCCACGACGCCGGACCGCTGATGGTCCACGTGCCGTCGCGCTCACGCTTCATGGCGACGCGCCTGCCGGCGACCACCGCGGCGACGTCCTGCGCGGTCGGCGCCCACAACGTCAGCGTCGGCCGGTTGCCGCGCCAGGTGGGACCGAGGTCGGCCTGCGCGGCGTCGGCGTACACGTCGTCGAGGACGCCCGGCACCTGCACGCCGGTCGCGTCACGCAGCGCGCCGGAGGAGTCGTACGCCGCCACGGCCAGCTGGCCGGTGAGGATCTCCGGGACCTTGCGCAGAGCCGTCCGGTCGAGGCGGAACGCCTCGTAGCCGGCGAGGTGAGGGAAGTCGGCGAGCACGTCGGCAGGCAGCCCCGCGGGGTCGTAGGTGAGCGGGACGCTCGACCCGCCGGTGACGGCCTCGGCGTCGACCGCGAGGTCGCCGGCCTGCGACCAGTGGAGCCGGTGGCGACCGCTCGTGTCGGCGACGTCCCACGCGACGAGGTCGCGGCGCAGCCACTGCGCCCGCGCCCGGCCGAGGTCGGGAGCCGCGCCGGCGCTGCGGGTCGAGACCTGCAGGCGGTGCGTGCTCACGTCGTAAGTGAAGACCACCTCGACGCCTCCCGACGGGACCTCGAACGGGATGTCGGCCCCGTCGCGCACGCCGTCGGCGCCGTAGTTCTCCGTCCACGACAGGCCGTGCGCCACCTTGGTGGCATAGCTGCCGGCCGGAAGCGTGGTGGTCGCGGTGAAGGTGCCGTCACCGTCGGGGTCCTGGAGCCAGCCGCGCATGCAGTCCGGCGCCCAGTCGCCCGGGCAGCCCAGCTCGGACTGCATGCTGCCGGCGAGGGTGATGATCGGGCCCTGGGCGTCGCTGGTGACCCAGTGCGAGCGGTGGTCGTAGTAGAAGGTCACGTCGCGCGAGGCGTCGAGGGCGAGCGGGATGTCGGCCCCGCCGCGGACACCGCCGACACCGTAGTTCTCGTCCCACGTGCCGTTGATCGCCGCCTTGTAGGCGTAGTCGCCGGCCGGCAGCGCGACCGTGCGCTTCCACACCTGGTCGTCGGCGTCCAGAGCCATCTGCGCCTCGGCGCAGTCGGGCTGCCAGTCGCCCGGGCAGCCCATCTCGGAGTTGTGGCTGCCGGGCACCGACACGGCCGCCGGCTGGGTGACCGGTCCGCCGTCGCCCCCGCCACCGGGGGTCGGCTCCGCCTCGGGCTCGCCGACGCTGGCCCACGACGAGGCGACCGAGAGGTTGCCGCTGCTGTCGCGCAGGACCGCGCGGTACTCCAGCAGGGTGCCCTCAGGCATCGAGGTGACGTCGTGGAAGACGCGGTAGGGCGCGTTGTCGTCGGTGCCGAGCACCGTCCAGTCGTCCGCGCCGACGGGCCGCCACGCCAGCGTGACCTGGTTGAAGCCGCCGTCGGGGACCCCGACGGTGATCGGCGCACGGCCGCCAACGACGCCGCCGGCCGAGGGCTTCTCGAGGTGGATCGCCGGGGCGTCCTTGCGCCGGGGAAGGGTGCGCGACGCGCGCCAGACCGTCGCCGACAACGGCGGCACCGTGATCGTCGTACGCCCCTCGGCGTCGGTGCGCAGCGACGCCTTCGTCGCGGGCCACACCTGCGTGAAGCCCGACCGGGCCATCTCGGTTCCGACGGTCACGGTCTTCGCGGTGGTGGCGTTGTTGAGGGCCACCACGAGCTCGCGGCGCTCGTCGGCGTCGATCCGGCTGAAGGCGTAGACGCCGGCGCCGTTGGACGCGTAGCGGTGCAGCTGCGCGCCGTCGGCCAGCGCCGGGTAGGTGCGGCGCAGCCGGGCCAGGTCGCGGATCGTGGCGTAGAGGGGGTGGGACGTGTCGTAGTTGGCCTCCGCCGTGGTGGCATCGGTGCCGATGAGGTCGTTGTCGTTGTAGGACGCGACCTCACTCGGGAACATGTCCTCGCGGGCGTCCTTGTCCCCGCCGTCGCCGACGAAGCCCTGCTCGTCGCCGTAGTAGACGACCGGCTGACCGCGGGTGAGGTACATCAGGGAGTGCGCGAGGCGGTCTCGCTCGAGCACCGCGTCACCGCCCCGGAGGAAGGTGCCGATGCGCCCCATGTCGTGGTTGCCGAGGAAGGTGGGCGAGGCGTACGCGTTGGAGTCGGCGTCGGTGTAGAAGTCGTCGGCGGCGTAGAAGTCGCGCAGCCGGGTCGTCGCACCGCCCTTGGCGAAGCCGAGGCCCACGTCCTGGAACCCGAAGTCGAGCGTGGCGTCGAGGCGACCGGTGGTGCTGAACTGCGACAGGTAGGACGGGTTGGCGTCGTAGACCTCGCCGAAGGCGAAGAAGTCGTCGTTGCCGACCGACGCGGCGTGCTCGCGGATGGCCGGGGCGAACTCCTGCCAGAACTCCATGTTGACGTGCTTGGCGGTGTCGATGCGGAAGCCGTCGATGCCCAGGTCGACCCAGGCACGGTAGATGTCGGTCATCCCGTCCACGACGTCGGGCTGCTCGGTGAAGAGGTCGTCGAGGCCGATGAAGTCGCCGTAGGTCGAGGACTCGCCGGCGAAGGTCGAGTCCCCCCGGTTGTGGTAGTTCGTCGGGTCGTTGAGCCAGGCCGGCACCTTCACCGTCCTGTCGGCCTCGGAGCGGAAGGTCGGCGTGTAGGGGAAGGACGTCGCGGCGTCGAGCTCCGGGAAGTCCTCGGTGCCCGCGAAGTCGCGGTCGTCGAAGACGTTCCCGGCGGCGTCGCGATAGGGCTGGGCATCCTTGCCGACGTAGCCGTACTGCTTCTCCTCGTAGTCGATGACGTCGGCGGTGTGGTTGGTGATGATGTCGAAGAAGACCTTGATGCCACGCCCGTGCGCCTTGTCGATGAACGCCTCGAGCTCGGCGTTGGTGCCGAAGTGCGGGTCGATGCGGGTGAAGTCGGTGACCCAGTAGCCGTGGTAGCCGGCGCTCGCGTCGGCGCCGGTGCCCTGCACGGGCCGGTTCTCGAAGCTGGGGGTGAGCCAGATGGCGGTGGTGCCGAGCCCCTCGATGTAGTCGAGCCGGTCGGAGAGGCCCTGGATGTCGCCGCCGTGGAAGAAGCCCTTGTCGCCCGCGTCGAGGCCGGTGGCCATCCGGTCGCCGGACAGCCCACCGGTGTCGTTCCTCGGGTCCCCGTTGGCGAACCGGTCGGCCATCACGAAGTAGAAGTTCTCGCGCGTCAGCGGACCGCGCAGCGAGGTGCCGGCGAGCTCGCGGTCCGCCGCCGTCGGGGTCCCGGACGGTCGGTCGGCGGGCTCGACGGCGACGCGGTGGCTGGTGTCGTCGTAGCTGAACCGCAGCCGTGCGGGGTGCTCCAGCACGAGCGGGAGGTCGGCGCCACCGGCCTCTCCCCCGGCGCCGTAGTTCTCCTCCCACGAGCCGTCGAGGGCGACCTTCCAGGCGTAGGTGCCTGCCGGCACCTCGGCCTCGAGCACCCAGCTCCCGTCGTCGGCCTGCGTCAGTCCGGAGTCTGCGCAGGCGGGCGCCCAGTCGGCGGCGCAGCCGAGCTCGTCCTGGAGGCTGCCCACGAGGGTGACCGTCGTCGGCGGGGTATCCCGGTGCTCGGCGCTGGCGGACGGCGGCAGCACCACCAGGGAGGTGAGGGCGGTGGCGAGGCCCGCGAGGGCGACACCTGCGCGTGCGGAGGGGCGGGGCAGGGGACTGCGCACTGGTGACTCCCGAGAGGTGAAGGTCGAACGACGTGGCGGGCGTCACAGTAGATCGCAGGTGACACTTCTTGCAATGTCTGCAAGATCTTTCACGACTGCTGCGCGGGGACTGCGGCAGATCTTGCAGAACTGATCGGGAAAACCTCGGCGCACACGGCCTCCACGCTCATTACACTCCCCGTCACGGAACCACAGGGGAGGCGTGGGTGGGCGACGTCGGCACGGGCACGCTCGGCTCGGTGCTGCGTGCCATGCGCGAGGCCGCCGGGCTGTCCCAGGAGGAGCTGGCCGAGCGGGCCACCCTCAGCCCGCACGCCATCAGCGCCCTCGAGCGCGGCACCCGCACCCGTCCCTACCCCCACACCCTGCGCGCCCTCGCTGCGGCGCTGGAGCTCGACGACGACCAGCGCACGACCCTGCTGGGCGCGGTGCCCCCGCGGGCCGCGCGCCCGTCCCCGGGCGCCGTTCCGGCGCGTTCCTCGCGCGCCCTGCCCACGCCTGCCACTCCTCTCATCGGGCGCGACGACGACGTCGCCCGCGTCGGCGACCTGCTGAGGGCCAGCCGGCTGGTCACGCTGAGCGGACCCGGCGGGGTGGGCAAGACCCGCCTCGCCCTGGCTGCGGCGACCGCGGTGCAGGAGCGCTACGCCGACGGCGTACGTCTCGTGGAGCTGGCGCCACTGCTCGAGGTCGACCAGGTGCTGCCGGCCGTCGCGGAGGCGGTCGGCGCGGTCCGTGACCCCGGCCGGCCCGTGGCCGACGACCTCGTCGACCGGCTGCGCGGGCAGGACCTGCTGCTCGTGCTCGACAACGTCGAGCACCTCCTCGACGCCGCGCCGCACGTCGCCGCCCTGGTCGAGGCGGTGCCGGACCTCACCGTGCTGACGACCAGCCGCGCCCCACTGCGGGTGCGCGGCGAGACGGAGTACGCCGTTGACCCGCTGGAGGTGCGCGACCTCCCCGACGGGTCGCCCTCGCCCGCCGCCACGCTGCTCCTGGACCGTGCCCAGCGGGTCAGCCCCGGATGGGGCTCCGAGCCCCACGAGGCGGCGACGGTCACCGCCACCTGCCAGCGGCTCGCCGGGCTCCCGCTCGCGCTCGAGCTCGCTGCGGCGCGGGCCCGGCTGCTCGACCCTGGCTCGTTGCTCGCCCGGCTCGACACCGCCCTCGAGGCGGGACCCCGCGACCTGCCTCCGCGCCAGCGCACCATGCGCGCGACCCTGGACTGGAGCCACGGGCTCCTCGACGGCCCCAGCCGCCGGCTGCTCCGGCTGATGGGCGCCTTCGCGGACGGGACCAGCCTCGCGGACCTCGAGTCCGTGGCAGCGGCGTGCGGCATCGACGGGACCGACGTGGTGCGCGACCTGGAGGTGCTCGTCGAGCACTCCCTGGTGGTGGCCGAGCCCAGCGGCCGGATGCGCCTGCTGGAACCGGTGGCGCAGTACGCCCGCCACCTGCTCCACGAGGCGGGCGAGTGGGAGCAGTCCGTCGCCGCCCACGCAGCCCACTACCTCCGGGTCGCCGAGGCCAACCACTCGAGCTACCGCGACGGCGGCCAGGTCGCCGCCCTGACCCGCATCGACCTCGAGCACGCCAACCTCACCGCCGCAGCAGAGCGCTCGCTGGCCCTCGGCGACCCCGAGACGCCGGCGAGGATGGCGTGGGAGCTCTGGCTCTACTGGTGGCTGCGAGGCCAGCACGACCACGGCCGGCGCTTCGCCGAGACCGCCCTGCGCCACAGCGCCGACCTGCCGGACGAGGTGCACGCCCGGGCCGCCCTCGCCGCAGCCACGATGGCCTTCGCGATGGACGACGTGGAGGCAGCGAGCGCCTGGTGGGTCCGGGCCCACGCCCATGGCGGCGACGACCCCGCGATCCTCGCCAACGCGGTCGCCGGCGAGGGCCTCGCAGCGCTCGTCGCCGGTGATCTCGCGGTGGCCCGCGACCGCTTCGAGGAGGCGATGGGCCACTCCGAGCGCGGGGGCGCCGAGGTCCAGTGGACCTGGGGGCTCACGCACGTCTGGCTCGGCACGGTGGCCCTGCTCGAGGGTGATCCCGACGAGGCGGTGCGGCTGATCGAGGCCGGCCTGGAGTCGGCGCGCGGCCGCGAGGACCGGCTGTCGTCCTACATCGCCCTCTACAACCTCTTCCAGGTCGAGCTCGGCCGTGGCGACCACGAGGCCGCGCGGGGCCACCTCGAGGAGAGCACCCGGCTCTCCCTCGAGACCGGCGACCAGGCCAACCTCGCCTACCTCCTCGACGCCGGCGCCGTGCTGGCGGCCGCCACCGGGCAGCACGCGCGGGTGCCGCTGCTGCTGGGTGCGGCGCAGGCCATCCGCGAGACCCAGGGCGCCCACGGTTACGGCTACTACCGCCCCGACCCCGCAGCCATCCTCGCGGCCGCCGACGCCGCGCGCCTCCACCTCGGCGCCGACCGCTACGACGACGCGCTGGACACCGGGCGCGGGTTCGCGCCCGAGAGCGCAGCGTCGATGCTCGGCGCCCCCGGCTGATCCGCGCCGGTCCGGCCGACCGGGCGACCCGCACACCACTCGTACACCTGCTGCTGTCCGTGGTCCGCAGGCCCGCGCGGTCCGAAGGTGGTGCCACGGCACGACACCGTGCCCCGACACCACAGCAGGAGCCGCCATGAGCAGCACGCTCGACCAGACCACCACGACCACCGAGGCGTCCTCGGCGCCGCGGTCCGACCCGGCCGGTCGCGGCTGGGTCCTCGCCGGGCTCGGCGCCGGCGTCCTCGGCATCGCCGGCGCCATCGCCAGCGGGACGGTGGACGCCGTCTACGACCCGGACCTCTCGGGCGACGCCGCCGCGATCACCGAGCGCCTGTCCGAGCAGGTGCCGCAGGTCATCGCCTTCCACACCGCGACGATGCTGTCCTGCGTGCTGCTGGTCGTCTTCGCCGCTGGCCTGCACCGTCAGCTGAGCGCGCGCACCGCCGCCGAGAGCCTGGTTCCCGGCATCGCGGTCGCGGGCCTCGGGCTCGTGGCCGTCGCGCAGCTGCTCGGCGCGGGCCTGACCACGGAGTTCGCCTTCGGCCTCGCCGAGGACCCCGGGCTCCTGGTGCCGGAGACGGCGGTCTTCTTCAACCACTGGATCGGCACCATCCCGTGGCTGTGGGGCGGCGCGGGCCTGAGCGGCCTGGCGCTCGCGAGCGCGGCGCTGCGCCAGGGGGCGTACGCCCGGTGGCTGGGCTGGGTGAGCCTCGTGCTGGGCGGCATCACCGCCCTGTTCCTGGTCAGCCCGCTGCAGTACATGGCGGGGATGACCGGTCCGCTGTGGCTGGTCGTGGTGGCGGCCGGGCTGCTCCGGTCGACGAGGGCGGCGTGAGGTGACGACGACCGCCCCGGACCTGAGGGTCGTCGCGGGGACCGACCTCGACTTCGCGACGTACGTCGCCGCGCGGCGACCCGTGCTGCTGCGCTGGGCGTGGTCGGTCACCGGTGACCCGCACACGGCCGAGGACGTCCTCCAGGCCTCCCTCGTGCGGGTGCTGGCCCGGTGGGACAGCCTGCGGGACAAGGGTGCCGCCGACGCCTACCTCCGGCGCACCATCGTGCGCCAGCACGTCAGCTGGCACCGCCAGCCGTGGCGCCACGGCGAGGTGAGCACGGCGCACGTGCCGGACCGGGCCGGCACGCCAGGTCCTGAGGAGGCCGGGACGGGCGAGCTGTGGGCCCTGGTGCGCGAGCTGCCCGAGCAGCAGCGCGCCACGGTCGTGCTGCGCTACTACGAGCAGCTCAGCATCGCCGAGACCGCAGCCGTGCTCGGGTGCTCGACCGGCACCGTCAAGTCCAACACCCACCGCGCGCTCGCCGCGCTCCGCCGGCGTGCCGACTGCGCCATGCTCGCTGGATGACCCGGGAGGAACCCGTGACCGACCAGACGCCCGCCCCGTGGCTGCCGGACGACTTCGTCCACCCGACCCGCGTCGAGGTCCCCTTCGGCCACCACCTGCGCCCCATCCACCCCGACGACACCGACCTCGACATGGTCGCGGTGATGGGGTCGCGGGAGCGGCTGTGGCGGATCTACGGCGCGGCCTGGGGCTGGCCACCGGCCGACATGACCCACGAGGACGACCGCGCCGACCTGGCCCGCCACGCCGCCGAGATGGAGACCCACGATTCCTTCAACTACGCGCTCTTCGACACCGACGAGACGGCACTGCTGGGCTGCGTCTACATCGACCCTCCCGAGGTGACCGGCTCCGACGCCGAGATCTCGTGGTGGGTCGTCGACGAGTGCGTCGGCACCGAGCTCGAGCAGGCGCTCGACGCGCTGGTGCCGCAGTGGATCGCGCAGGAGTGGCCGTTGGAGCACCCGAGGTACGCCGTGCGCGACGCTGGGTGACATCTGGTGACATCCGTCGAGATCTGGGGGCCTTCCCAGCCGGTTCTCAGGGCATCCACAGGGTCCCGACGCAGGCTCGAGGCATGAGCGACGCATCCACCCCCCAGTCCTCCCCCCAGCACCCGTCCCCGCACCCGTCCCCGTGGGGCGCTCCCCCGGCCCCTCCGGAGCGCGAGCCGCGGCGACGGCGTACGGGCCTGGCGGCGGCCGTCGTCGCGACCTCGCTGCTCGTGGGCGGTGGTGCCGGCGTCGGCGGGGCGGCCCTCTGGGACGTGACCCGCGACGACGCCGCGACCTCCGTGCCGGCCGGCTCCGTCTCCACCTCCCCGGTGTCGCAGACCGAGGCTCCGGCCCCCGAAGGGTCGGTGGAGGCCGTCGCGCAGGAGGTGCTGCCGAGCGTGGTGAAGATCGACGTGGCCGGCGCGCAGGGCACGGGGTCCGGCTCGGGCATCGTCCTCACCGCCGACGGCACCATCCTCACCAACAACCACGTGGTCGAGGGGGCGCTGGACGGCGGCGCGATCCGGGTCTCCTTCGACGACGGCACCAGCACCGAGGCCGAGATCCTCGGCACCGACCCGCTCACCGACACCGCGGTGATCCAGGCAGCCGGCGTCTCGGACCTCACGCCCGCGACGATCGGCAAGTCGGCCAACCTCGGCGTCGGGGAGGGCGTCGTCGCGATCGGCTCGCCCTTCGGGCTGGACGCCACCGTCACCAGCGGCATCGTGAGCGCGCTGGACCGCCCGGTCAACGTGGGCTCCGACGACGAGGGCAACTCCACGACCTACCCCGCGATCCAGACCGACGCGGCGATCAACCCGGGCAACTCCGGCGGTCCGCTCGTCGACATGACCGGGGCCGTCGTCGGGATCAACTCCTCGATCCGCACCGCGGCGTCGCAGTCGCCGTTCGGCCAGTCGGGCCAGGCGGGCTCGATCGGCCTCGGCTTCGCCATCCCGATCGACGAGGTCATGCCGATCGTGGACCAGATGGCCAAGGGCGAGACGCCGACCCACGCACGCCTCGGCATCCGGATCACCGACGACGAGGCGGGCGCGCGGATCGAGGACGTCACGGCCGGGTCCACGGCCGAGGTGGCCGGCATCGAGCCCGGCGACGTGATCACCTCGATCGACGACCGGCGCATCACGGGCGCCGACTCGCTCGTCGCGACCATCCGCTCCTACCGTCCCGGCGACGAGGTCACGGTGACGTGGCTCCGCGACGGTGAGGAGCAGGAGGCGAGCGTGACCCTCGACAGCGACGCCACCGAGGGCTGAGCGCCCCGCGCTCCCGTCCCGGCGCGCGGGGCGGGAGTGCGTGCGTGGACCGGTTACCGGTGGGTCGACATGATGGGGGCACCGACCGACCGGAGGAGTCGCATGCAGCTCGAGCTCAGCCCCGCCGACGCGGAGTTCCGCGCACGGATGAGGGAGTTCTTCACCACGAAGGTGCCCCAGGAGATCCGCGACACCGTCCTGGACGGTCGCCACCTCACCCGCGACCAGATCGTGGAGAGCCAGCGCGTGCTCAACGCCGAGGGCCTGGCTGTGCCGCACTGGCCGACCGAGTGGGGCGGCCAGGACTGGACCGACCTCCAGCGCCACCTCTGGCACGAGGAGATGCAGCGCGCCGGCGTGCCGATCCCGCTGGCCTTCAACGCCTCGATGATCGGGCCGGTCATCGCCCAGTTCGGCACCGAGGAGCAGAAGGCGCGGTTCCTCCCCGACACCGCCAACCTCGACATCTGGTGGTCGCAGGGCTTCTCCGAGCCCGACGCCGGCTCCGACCTGGCCAGCCTGCGCACCACCGCGGTGCGCGACGGTGACGACTGGGTCGTCAACGGCCAGAAGACCTGGACCACGCTCGGCCAGCACGGCGACTGGATCTTCACGCTCGTGCGCACCGACCCCGAGGTCAAGAAGCAGGCCGGCATCTCGATGCTCCTCATCGACATGACCACCCCCGGCGTCGAAGTCCGCCCGATCGAGCTCATCGACGGCGGCCACGAGGTCAACGAGGTGTGGTTCACCGACGTCCGCGTGCCCGGCGACCTGCTGGTCGGCGAGCCCGGCCAGGGCTGGACGATCGCCAAGTTCCTGCTCGGCAACGAGCGCGTCGGCGTCGCCCCGGTCGGCGCCACCAAGCGAGCACTGGCCGGCCTCAAGACCGTCGCGGCCGCCCAGATGGAGGACCCGATGGTGCGGGCCCGCGTCGCCGAGCTGGAGAACCAGCTCCTCGCCCTCGAGCTCACCGCGCTGCGCGTGGTGGCGCACTCGGCCGGCGGCGAGCCGCACCCGGCGTCCTCGGTCCTCAAGCTCCGCGGCACCGAGCTCCAGCAGGCGGTCAGCGAGCTCGCGCTCGACCTCGCCGGGCCGGCCTCGCTGGCCTCGCGCGCCGACGAGGACTCCCCGCAGGAGGGCTGGGCCAGACGGTCCGCGCCGACCTACCTCAACTTCCGCAAGGCGTCGATCTACGGCGGGTCCAACGAGATCCAGCGCCAGATCATCAGCCGCACGATCCTGGGACTGTGACATGGACTTCACCTACGACGACGAGCAGCAGGCGCTGCGCGAGGCCGTGCGCGGCCTGCTCGCGACGGCGTACGCCGACCACGACGCGCGGCGCCGCACGGTGGCCGACGAGCCGGGCTTCGACCGCGCCCTGTGGGGCCGGCTGGCCGAGATGGGGGTTCTCGGACTGCCGTTCGCCGAGGAGCACGGCGGCGTCGGCGCCGGACCGGTCGAGATCGGCATCGTGTGCCAGGAGCTGGGCCGGGTGCTCGCGCCCGAGCCCTACCTCGCCAGCGTCGTGCACGCCGGCGGCCTCGTCGCCGCCCTCGGCTCGCCCGAGCAGAAGGCCGACCTGCTGGGCCGGCTCAGCGCCGGCGAGGTCGTGCTGGCCGCGGCCGACACCTCGCCCGGCGGCCGCTGGGCCTCGCGCGCGGACGGCGTGCGCGCCTCGGTCTCCGGTGACACATGGACGCTCGACGGCGTCGCCGACCCGGTGGTCGCCGGTGGGTCAGCCGACGTGCTCGTCGTGACGGCCGCGCTGCCGGACGAGGGCGGCACCGGGGTCTTCGTGGTCGACGCCGCCGACGTCGAGCGCACCGGCTACGCCGCCGCCGACCTGTCGCGTGCGGCCTCCGTGCGCTTCGCGGGCAGCGCCGCGACGCCGCTGGGTGCACCGGGTCGCGACCTCGCGCCGAGCATCGCCACCATCAGCGACCTGACCCGCATCATGGGCGCCAACCAGTCGCTCGGCGTGATGCAGAGCCAGGTGCGGGCGACGACCGACTACCTCAAGAGCCGCAAGCAGTTCGGCGTCACGCTCAACACCTTCCAGGCGCTCACCTTCCGCGCCGCCGACATGTACGTCTCGCTCGAGCTCGCGCACAGCATGGTCGACTGGGCGACGATGACGATCGCCGGTGGCGACCGCGAGGCCGTGGCCGAGGCCGCCGACCGGGTCGGGCTCGAGGTGAGCCGCGCCGGGCGCCACATCGGGCAGGAGGCGATCCAGCTCCACGGCGGCATCGGCATGACGGCCGAGTACGCCGTCGGCGTCGGGACCGCCCACCTCGAGGTGCTCGACCAGTGGCTCGGCAACGCACCACACCACCTGTCGCGCCTCGCCGGCCGGGTCACCGACCACGAGCTCGTGGAAGCACTGTCGTGAGGGGGGCGGGCTGACATGGACCTCTCCCTGAGCGAGGAGCAGCAGGCCTTCCGCGAGCTCGCGCGCGACTTCCTCGAGCGCGAGGCCGTCCCGCACCGCATGCAGTGGGACCACGACGAGTCGGTCGACCTCGCGATCGTGCCGAAGATGGCCGACCTCGGATTCTTCGGCCTGACCATCCCCGAGGAGTACGGCGGGGTGGGCGGCGACTACGTCACCTACTCGCTCGCCATGGAGGAGCTCGGCCGCGCCGACTCCGCGCTGCGCGGCATCGTGTCGGTGAGCAGCGGGCTGGTCGGCAAGTCGATCCTCTTCCACGGCAGCGAGGAGCAGAAGCAGGAGTGGCTGCCGCAGCTCGCCGCCGCGACAAAGCTCGGCTGCTTCGGGCTGACCGAGCCCGGCACCGGCTCCGACGCGGGCAACCTCACCTCGCGCGCGACGCAGGACGGCTCGGACTGGGTGATCACCGGGCAGAAGCTCTTCATCACCAACGGCACCTGGGCCGACGTGGCGCTGGTCTTCGCCCGCACCAGCGACGACGGCCCGCGCGGCGTGACGGCGTTCCTGGTGCCGACCGACTCCCCCGGCTTCGAGGCCCGCGAGATCAAGCACAAGCTCGGGCTGCGCGGCCAAGCGACCGCCGAGCTGTTCCTGCACGACGTACGCGTCCCGGACTCCGCCCGCCTCGGCGAGGTCGGCCAGGGCTTCAAGATCGCGATGGGCACCCTCGACAAGGGTCGCCTCGCGGTCGCGTCGGGCTGCGTCGGCATCGTGCAGGGCTGCCTCGAGGCGTCGGTGGCGTACGCCACCCAGCGCACGCAGTTCGGCAAGCCGATCGCGTCGTTCCAGCTCGTGCAGGACCTCATCGCCGACATCTCGCTCGACGCCGACGCCGCCCGGCTCCTCGCGTGGCGCTGCGCCGACCTGATCGACCGCGGCGAGCCCTACGGCGTGGCCGCCTCGAAGGCGAAGCTCTTCGCCTCCGAGGCGGCGGTGCGCGCGGCCAACAACGCGATCCAGGTGCACGGCGGCGCTGGCTACGTCGACGACTTCCCGGTCGCGAAGTACCTCCGCGACGCCCGCGTGATGACGCTCTACGAAGGCACCTCGCAGATCCAGAAGCTGCTCATCGGCCGAGCCGAGACGGGGATCAGCGCGTTCACCTGAGCGGGCCCGTCCCCGGGTCGCGATCCCCGGGTACCCGGGGATCGCGACGGCAGTGCGGTGCCCTTGGTGCAGCCGGCGCACCAGGATGACCGCGCACCGTCGCTAGAGTCCGGACATGCGCGTGGTCAGGGGGTTGTCCTGGGTGGTCGGCCTCGGCGCAGCAGCGCTGACCGTCGTGCTCACCTCGCCGGGCGAGGCTGCCCCCGCGGAGCCGGGTGGGGCGGCGGTTCCACGGGAGCTCGCGGCGTACTCCCACCTGACCGGCAGCGTGGCATCCTCGCCGCCGGGAGCCGCCGTCGCGCTGTTCCAGCACGGCTGGGGCGTGGAGCTCCTCGACTACCCGCAGGCCGTGGTGCTCGGCGCTGGCGGGGACGCCTACCGTCGCGTGGACGCGGCCGAGGACCGTGCGAGCGCCGCCTCGCAGGGCGACCCGGCCCCGATGCTGCTCTCGCCCGACGGCACGAAGGTGGCCGTCGGCACCCACGAGACCGCCGACCCCGACGTGGTGGTCGTCGACCTCCTCACCGGCGAGGCGACCAGCCACCCGCTCCCGACCGGACAGAGCGTCCTGCCCGTGGCCTGGTCGCGTGACGGCACGACGCTGGCGCACCTGCTGTCCGCCGAGCCGACCAACCCCTACACCGGCGAGCGCATCGCCGGCGAGGTCGGCGTGCTCGACCTCGGCGACGACACCACCGACCTCCTGCCCGGCGACGACGTCACCGCGGTCGCCTTCTCCCCCGACGGGACGGAGCTGGCGGTCGAGCGGGCGGGGACCTCCGTCGACGACGCCGCCCGGATCTCGGTCGTCGACCTGGCCAGCGGCGCCACCCGGGACCTGCCGACCCTCGGCGTGCTCGCCGGGCCGGCCGCCTGGTCACCTGACGGGCGCCTGGTCGCGACGACCACCCTGGAGCCCTCCGGCGCCCCGGCAGGCGCCCCCGACCCCGGGATGCCGACCGGACTCGCCTTCGTCGACCCGTCCGGCAGCGACACGGACGTGCCGGACGACCTGGACCTGCCGCTCGCGGAGGCCGGGCGCGTGCTCGGCTGGACCGACGCGGGCGAGGTCATGGCGCTGCTCGAGGTGGCCGGCGACGATCCGTGCTGCGCGGAGGCGTACGACCTCTCCCGCGTCCCGCTCGATGGCGCCGCGCCGCAGCCGCTCATGCGGATCAGCGACCTCGGGAGCTACGGCGTGGGCCGCTTCCAGATGGCCTCCGCCACCGTCGGCGACCTCCAGGTCGTCACGCCCGGCGAGGTCGACCGCGGCCCGTGGCCTCTGTGGCTGCGCGGAGGACTGGCGCTGCTGGTCGGGCTGCTGGCCTGGCTCGTCTCGCGATGGGTCCTGCGGCGGACGTCGTCCGACCCGGTCACGGACCCGTCGCGATGATGCGGCGCGCCACCTCCACGTCGAGGTCGTAGGGGCCGATCCGGGTCAGCACCCACGACGCACCCCGGTCGAGCCAGGGCGCCGGGTCCTGCTCGGGCTGCAGGTCGACCACCACGTCGAAGCCGGGCGCGGGCCTGTGCCCGGCGAGCGAGGTCGTCACCTCGTCGAGGTCGTCCGGCCCGTCGAGGCCGATCACGAAGAAGCCGTCGTGGCGTGCCGCCCGGCGCAGCGGGGCCCTGTTGCCGAAGCGCCCGGCCAGCCAGATCGGCACCGCCGGCGCGGGCCGGAAGCGTACGCCGTGTGCCGCGTGGTGCTCGCCCGCGACCTCGACGACCTCCCCGCCGAGCAGCCCGGTCAGCACCGCGAGCCCCTCGTCCAGCATCGCACCTCGCACCTTGGGGTCCGCCTCGTCGCCGAAGGCGCTGAACTCACCCACCCAGTCGTCGCCCAGACCGAGACCGAGGACGAACCGCCCGCCCGAGAGCACTGCCAGGCTGGCGGCCTGCCGGGCCAGTACCTGCGGCCGGCGTCGTGGCAGCGGCGTGACCATGGGCCCGAGGACCATCCGCTCGGTCCGCATGGCCACGGCCGCGAGGCAGGTCCACGGGTCGGCGATCTCGGTGACGCGGTCGCCGTAGAGCAGGTGGTCCCACACGAAGAAGCCGTCCCAGCCGGCCGCCTCCGCCTCGGCGGCCAGGTCGCCGACGAGGCGTGGGTCGGCGAGGGCGTCGAAGGGGGCGACGAAGAGGCCGCGGCGCGTGGTCATGACGTCGATCGTGCCTCACCGCGCGAGCGCCGCATCCGGCGCTCCCGCGGCTCGTCCGCGGGCCAGTCGTCGGGGACACCGAGGTCGGCGAAGCCGGCCCGCTCGTAGGCCGTGATCGCCGGCGCGTTGTCGTCGCGCACCATCAGCTCGGTGTCGAGGTCCTGCGCCGCGGCCCACGCGACGACCTCGTCGACGAGCCGTCCCGCGAGGCCGGTGCCGCGGTGATCGGGCGCGACCCACATCGAGATGAGCTCCACGTGGTCGTCCGCCGGGACGCCGGACACGACCCCGACCGGGCGCCCCGCCTCCCGTGCGACGACCGTCAGCGGTACGTCGGTGAGGCGCGCGCGCCACCGCTCCTCGGTCGCGTCGACCCATTCGGCGTGCCGGGAGCCGAACGCGCCCGGCGCGTCGGCGAGCGAGGCGAGGCGTACGTCGCGGAACTCGCGCCAGTCGTCGGGTCCGAGGCGGTCGAGGTCAGGTGCAGGCATGCGCGCGAGCCTAGACACCCTTAGCGCGGGCCCGTCGCCTTGTGCGGTCACCGTGGTGCGGGATCCACACCACGGTGACCGCACAACGAGGTCAGAGCTCGTGGAGCCAGGGATGGTCCGGGTGGACGGCGCGCAGGCAGTCCCGCAGCCACGTGCGCGCCGAGGGCTCGAGCAGCGCTGCGCACGCGTCGAAGTCGGCTTGGTCCTGCGGCCGCAACGCCCTCGCCTTGTGCAGGAGCTGCACCTCGGGCCGGAGGTAGGTGATGCCGTCACGGACCCACAGGATCTCCGCCAGCGGCAGGCTGATCCGGGAGTCCCGCTTGAAGGTCCAGGTCGTCCGCGTGGTGCTCATCAGGATGACGTCGTACTCCCACGGGTCGGCACCGCTGCGGCGCAGCCAGAGGTTCTCGCACGTGTCCGTCAGCGGGGCAGCCCCCTCGACCAGCGGACGCAGCCTGCCCTCGTCGGCCTCCCACACGCCGAGGCGTCCGACGAGGTGGCGGCGGAGGGCGCCGACGTCGGAGCGAGGGATGCTGGGGTCGACGTCGCCGTGCTCCCGCGCGATGCCGGTGAACGCCTCGATGGCCCAGCCCCCGGCGATCCACCACGGGCCTTCGTAGCCGTCGAGGAGCGCGGCTGCGTCCTCCGGCGTACGACGCAGCCATGGGCCGTAGAGGCGGACGATCTCGTCGTGGTCGGGCACCGGACGCACGGTAGCCGGATCGATCCGCCCCGTCAGCCAAGCCGCTTCTGGAAGTCCCCCAGGAAGGCGACCGGACGGAAGCCCAGCGCCTCGTTCACGCCGATCATGTGCGTGTTGACCTCAGCGTTGTACGTCGTCAGCCGCACGATGTCGGGCCGTTCGCGCTGGAGCAGCTGCAGGTTGGCGACCTTCACGGCCACACCGAGGCGGTGGCCGCGGTCGCGACGGCGTACGAGCGTGCCCCACTGATAGGCGCGCCCCGGCTCGTGGACCGTGGTCGCGAGGTCGGTGTAGGCGACGACGGTGCCGTCGACGTCCAGCGCGACGGTGTTGTACTTCGTCCGGCCCTGCCTCGCGAGCGTCGCCTCGCGCTCGCGCACCACCTCGACGCTGACGGTCTCCGGCTCGAGGTCGAGCTCCCCGGTCGGCGCCTCGGTGGCCAGGCTCGAGGTCAGCTCCGCCCAGCCGACGACCAGGTCGTCGGGGACCGGCCCGACCCACGAGCGCAGGGTGTACGCCGCGTGGGCGCGCGCCGCGTCGTCCGCGAGCCCGGCCAGCAGGGTCTCCTCGACCGGCAGCCGCAGCTCGCGCTGGACCTCCGACAGGGCCAGGTCGTAGCCGTGGGCGCCGGCGAACTCCGGACCGGAGGCCCCTGCCCCGTCCGAGCCGAGCGAGGGCTCCCAGCCGACCAGACCGGTCAGGACCCTCCGTCCGCGGGCGACGGCGGCCGCCTCCAGGACGTCGAGGACCCTGGTCCCCAGCCCGCGGCGGCGCGCGGACGGGAGCACGTGCACCGCCAGCTCGGCCAGCTCGGTGTTGTCGAGCAGGGGCGTCCGCATCCAGCCCACCGCGACGACCTCGTCGTCGAGGATCCCCGACCAGCCGCCGGACCAGGCCGCCGTGCCGGGGTGCTGCATCAGCGCCCGGATCTCCTCGAGCTGCCACACGCTCGCGACGTCGCCGAGCTCGTGCCGCTCGGCCGTCGCGTAGACGTGGTGCCAGGCCGCGAACGCGGCGTCGTCGTGGACGTCGAGCTCACGCACCTCGAGGCCCGCGGGTCGTGTGCTCATCGCGACCGCGCCACCCGTCCCTCGTCCCACACGGGGCCGTCGGACTCGTAGACCTCGCCGTCGGCGCCGTAGACCAGGAACCGGTCGAAGCCGCGGGCGAACCAGCGATCGTGGGTGACCGCGAGCACGGTGCCCTCAAAGGCCTCGAGCCCGGCCTCCAGCGCCTCGGCGGACTGCACGTCGAGGTTGTCGGTCGGCTCGTCGAGCAGGAGCAGGGTCGCGCCGGACAGCTCGAGCAGCAGGATCTGGAAGCGCGCCTGCTGGCCGCCGCTGAGCGACTCGAACCGCTGCTCGCCGGCGTGCGCGAGCTCGTAGCGGTCGAGCACCCGGCTCGCCGCCTCGCGGCCCATCCCGTCGCGGTGCTCGTCGCCGCGGTGCAGGATCTCCAGCAGGGTGCGCCCGACCAGCTCGGGGTGCTCGTGGGTCTGCACGAACCACCCCGGTCGCACCCGCGCGCCGAGCTTGGCGTTTCCGGTGTGCGGCACCGGCACGGGAGGTACGCCGACGGGCTGGTGCTCGACGTCGGGGTCGCTGCCGCCGGCGGCCAGGAGCCGCAGGAAGTGCGACTTGCCGGAGCCGTTGGAGCCGAGCACGGCCACCCGCTCGCCGTACCAGACCTCGAGGTCGAACGGCCGCATCAGCCCGGACAGCTCGAGATGGGTGCACACGACGGCGCGCTTGCCGGTGCGGCCACCCTTGAGGCGCATCGTCACCTGCTGCTCGCGCGGCTGCTCGACCGGCGGACCGGCGTCCTCGAACTTCTTCAGCCGCGTCTGGGCGGCGCGGTACTGGCTGGACATGCCGTCGTTGTACTCCGACTTGATCTTCAGCCGGAGCACGAGCGCCTTGATCTTCGCGTGCTCCTCGTCCCAGCGACGACGCATCTCCTCGAAGCGCTCGAAGCGGTCCTTGCGCGCCTCGTGGTAGCTCGCGAAGCCGCCCGGGTGGGTCCACACGAGGTTGCCGGCGCTGCCGAGCTCGACGGTCACGATGCGGGTCGCGGTGTTGTCGAGCAGCTCGCGGTCGTGGCTGATGAAGAGGATCGTCTTGGCCGACTCCCGGATCCGGCCCTCGAGCCAGATCTTGCCGGGGACGTCGAGGTAGTTGTCCGGCTCGTCGAGCAGGAGCACCTGGTCGGGCCCGCGCAGGAGGTACTCCAGCACGAGCCGCTTCTGCTCACCGCCCGACAGCGTGCTGAGCAGGCGGTGGCGGGCGCGGTCGAAGGGCAGGCCCATGGAGGCAGTGGTGCACACGTCCCAGGTCACCTCGACGTCGTAGCCGCCGGCGTCGGCGTACTCCGACAGCGCGGTGGCGTAGGCCATCTGGGTGCGCTCGTCGTCGGTGTCCATCAACGCGAGCTCGGCGGCGTCGACCGCCGCAGCCGCGGTGCGCACCCGCGGCGGGGCCACCGACAGCAGCAGGTCGTGGACGGTCTCGTCACCACCTCCGTGGCCGACGAACTGGCGCATCACGCCCAGCCCGCCCGAGCGCGTCACGACGCCCGCGTGGGGGGTGAGGTCCCCGGTGACGATGCGCAGCAGGGTGGTCTTGCCCGCCCCGTTGGCGCCGACGAGGGCGACCTTCTGGCCGTCGCCGACACGGAAGCTGACGTCATCGAGCAGCACCCGCCCGTCCGGCAGCTCGTAACGCACTCCAGCGACATCCACGTGACCCACGAGAAGGGATTCTCCCCTGTCCCTGGTCGCCGCGTCTCGTGGTTATCGACCCCGTGCGCCCGTGGGGTGCCGGACCCAGACGTTGGGCTCGACGTAGACGGCCGTGCCGTGCTCGGCGTCGCACATCACCGGCGCCAGGGCCCCGGGCACCACGACGGGGCCCGTGGTGTCGAAGGGCAGCCCGGTCCACTCGCGCCACTCCTCCACGGTGCCGGGGATGACCATCGAGCGTGCACACACGCGGTCGATGGACCCGCCGGCCCGCACGTGGACCCGCAGCCACGGGTCGACCGGGAGGCCGTCGGCGCGGGTGCGCAGGGCGTACGCCGCCATCGGCTCACCGACGTCGGCCTTGCCGTTGGGGCGCACCGGCGCGAGCAGCTCGCCAAAGCCGAGCCGGGCGGCGTTGTCCCGCAGTGCGGCGACGATGCGACCCGAGAGGCCGGCGCCCTGGAGCTCCGGCACGATGGCGATCTCCACCGCGGAGCAGGCGTTCGGCTCCTCACCCCAGAGCCGGGTGAGCAGCCCGCTGCGGATCGCGAAGTCCCAGCCGGCGTCGGGCAGCTCGCCCTCCGGCAGCACGAAGGGCACGGAGTGCGCCTTGGCGACCATCCGACCCGTCGCGTCGAGGCAGACCAGGACGAAGTCGGCGACTCCTCCAGCGAGGCGTAGTAGCCGTTGCCGATCGGGTCGTGCTTCATGAACTCCGGCCACGACGTCTCCATGTCCCAGAAGACGTCCATGAGCTCCGGGCGCTCGGCCAGCGTGACGATCTCGAGGTCCATGGCGGCATTCTCCGCGCCGGTCGGCCGCACTGCCACCGACTTGTCAGGGACTCCCGCAGGTTGTCAGGCCTTGCAAGGGCCGACAACCTGCGCGATCACCGGCCAGCCGGGGATCCCTCAGGGGCTCGCCCGCACTGCCACCGAGTTGTCAGAGTCGCTCGGCAACCCGCCGGGCCGCCACCTGCAGGACCTCCCACGCGGTCGCGAACGGCGGCGCGTAGGCCAGGTCCATCCACGCCAGGTCGTCGACCGAGCCGCCGCCCCACAGCACGGCAGCCGCGGCGTCGATGCGCTTGCCGGCACCGCGACCGCCCACGACCTGCACGCCGAGGAGGCGCCGGGTCGACCGGTCGGCCATCACCCAGATCGCGATCGGTTCGGCCTCGGGCATGTAGCCGCTGGCGGTGGTGCCCTCGGTCACCAGCACGACAGGGTCGTGCCCGGCCACCTCGGCGTCGGCGCGGGACAGCCCCGTGCGGGCGACCTCGAGGTGCACCTCGCCGAAGGCGAAGCGGGTGATCGAGGTGTCGACCATCCCGTCGAAGGCCAGCGAGCCGCCGGCGAGGGTGTCGCCCAACGCACGGCCGTGCTTCGTGGCGTACGTCCCCAGCGGGCGGAACACCCATGCGCCGTCGATGCGGCGTCGCACCTGGCAGCAGTCGCCGGCAGCCCAGACGTGCTCGGCCACGCGCCCGTGCGGGTCGGGACGAAGCGCTCCGTTGTCCGCCATCTCCAGCCCGGAGCCGGAGAGGAAGTCCGTCGCGGGGCGTACGCCGATCGCGAGCACGACGAGGTCGGCCTCACGGCTGCCTCCGTCCCAGCGCACCCCGGTCACCCGGCCGTCCTCGATGTCCAGTCCGGTCACCTCGACGCCCAGCACGACCTCCGCACCCGCCTCGCACAGCGCGACGTCGACGCGCTCGGCCATCTCGTCCTCGAGCATCGACATGCCCCGACCGCGGGTCAGGACGGTGACGCCGAAGCCGTGGCGCATGGCGGCCTCGGCCACCTCGACCCCGACGTAGCCGGCACCGACGACCACCACGTGGGCACCGTCGCCGGCCTCGGCGAAGCGCTCGAGCCAAGCCGCGCCGTCGTCGAGCGTCTTGACCGTGCCCACGCCGTCGTACGTCGTCCCGTCGGGGCGCAGCGCCCAGTCGGGCACGACGGCCGGGGCGCCGGTGGCGACGACGAGCTCGTCCCAGACCACCTCCTCGCCGTCGGCCAGCGTCACGGTGCGAGCCGTGAGGTCCGCGGCGACCACCTCGGCGCCCAGGCGCAGGTCGATGCCGGACTCGCGGTGCGCATCGGCGGTGCGGGCGACGAGCTCGTCGCCCGAGTCGACGTCGCCGGCCATCCAGTAGGGGATGCCGCACGCGCTGTAGGAGGTGTGGGCCCCCTTGTCGAGGACGGTGATCGCGAGCTCGCGCCCGTAGCGCCTCCCCGTGCGCAAGGCCTGGTGGGCGGCCGACATCCCGGCCGCGTCGGCGCCGACCACGACGACGCGCGTGACCCCGCTCCGGTCGCTCACTCCTCGGTCTGCTTCGCCCAGAGGTTGATGCCGGACTCGACGGCGTGGCGGTCGATCTCGGCGAGCTCGTCGTCGGTGAGCGGCGGCCCCGACAGCGCGTCGAGGTTGGTGTCGAGCTGCTCGACGCTGGAGGCACCGGTCACGGCGCTGGTGACCCGGTCGTCGCGCAGCACCCACTGGAGGGCGAGCTGGGCGAGCTTCTGCCCGCGGCGCTCGGCGATGCCGTTGAGCGCCCGGACGCGGGCGAGCACGTCGTCGTCGAGACCGGTCACCGTGGAGTCCTCGCGCGCCGCACGCGAGTCCGGGGGCACCCCGTCGAGGTAGCGGTCGGTGAGCAGGCCCTGGGCCAGCGCGGTGAAGGCGATGCAACCCATCCCCTGCTCCTCGAGCTCGTCGAGGAGACCGTCCTCGACCCAACGGTTGAGCATCGAGTACGACGGCTGGTGGATGAGTAGCGGCGTGCCGAGCTCACGGGCGATCGTGGCCGCCTCGCGGGTCTTCTCCGGCGAGTAGGACGAGATGCCGACGTAGAGCGCCCGGCCCGAGCGCACCGCCGTGTCGAGGGCCGTCATCGTCTCCTCGACAGGCGTGTCGGGATCGAAGCGGTGGCTGTAGAAGATGTCGACGTAGTCGAGACCGAGCCGCCCCAGCGACTGGTCGAGGGACGCCAGCACGTGCTTGCGCGCCCCACCGCCCTGGCCGTACGGACCGGGCCACATGTCCCAGCCGGCCTTGGTGGAGATGACGAGCTCGTCGCGGTGCGACTTGAAGTCGTCGTCGAGGTAGCGCCCGACGTTCTCCTCGGCCCGGCCGTAGGGCGGGCCGTAGTTGTTGGCCAGGTCGAAGTGCGTCACGCCCCGGTCGAAGGCACGGCGCAGGATCGCTCGCTGCACCTCCTCCGGGCGGTCGGTGCCGAAGTTCTGCCACAGCCCGAGCGACAGCGCCGGGAGCCGCAGCCCGCTCCGGCCGGTCGGGCGGTAGTGCATGCCCGTCCCGTCGTACCTGTCCTCCGCCGCCACGTATGCCATGGCCCCATCCTGCCCGGTCCACGGTGGGCCGAGCGCTCCCACCGCCGGCGTACCGTCGACGTCGTGGCAGCCAGGTCCGCAGTCCTCCTCGCCGCGGCGGCCGTCGTGGTGGCAGCGGGGTGCGCCGCACCGGAGCCGCGGTCGTCCGCGCCCGCCGAGAGGCGTACGCCGTCCGCGACGAGCCCGACGCCGACCCCGGCCCCCTCGCCGAGCGCCACCCCCACTCCCAGCCCGACTCCTTCCGCCGAGGCGCAGCGGCCCGAGCCACGTCGCTCCTTCGTCTCCGTCCCCGAGCTGGGCATGAGCGACTTCCCGGTCGTGCGCTATCCCGGGTCGCCGGACGACGCACCCGGAACCGCGCTGCAGAACGCCGGCGAGATGGCGTCACCCCGCGGCCCGCGCGGCGGGGTCGGGCCGGGTGAGGTCGGCAACTTCATCGTCACCGGCCACCGCCTGAGCGGCACCGCTCCCCTGCGCTACTCGCCGTCGCTGCGCCGCGGCGACCGGATCAGCGTCCGCAGCGGCGACACCGTCTTCGTCTACGAGGTGCGCCGCACCCGGTGGACGTCGTTCCGCGAGCCCGCGTCGCTGCGTGCTCAGCGGGCCGAGGTCCCGGGGCGCCCGGGCGAGACCGCGACGCGGGCGATGATCACGCTGTCCACCTGCGCCACGCTCGAGGACCACGCCGTCGGCAACTACTGGTCCGACGAGTTCGACAACCCCGAGCACCGCATCGACAAGATCGGCGTGCTCGTGGCGACCCGTCCCGCCTAGGCGTGGCCCCGCCGGGTCTCGAGCACGCGGAAGCCCTTGTGGCTCGCCAGCCGCTCGGTCGGCCATCCTTGCTCGGTGAGCCAGCGCTGCATCGAGTCGCCGCCCAGGTTCTTGCCGATCACCATCACCATCCGGCCGTTCGGCGCGAGCCGTGGCAGCCAGGTGAGCAGCAGCTCGCGCAGCGCCTCCTTGCCGATGCGGATCGGCGGGTTCGACCAGACCTCGTCGAAGACCTGGTCGCTGGGCACCTGGTCGGGCAGGCACGCCACGAAGCGCGAGGCCACGCCGGCCGCGCGGGCGTTGTCGTTGGCGAGCAGGAGGGCGCGCTCGTTGACGTCGACGCCGATCACCGAGGCCAGCGGCACCGCGCGCGCGATCGCCAGCCCGATGACGCCGTAGCCGCACCCGAGGTCGAGGAACTGGCCCTGCACCGGCGGCTCGAGCTCCCTGAAGAGCACCGCGGTCGCGTGGTCGAGGTGGCCACGGCTGAAGACGCCCGAGCCCGTGTCGATCGTCAGCTCGTGGCCCCACAGGTCGGCGGTGAAGGACTCCCGCTCGAAGGGCACCGCGGGGTCGGCGGAGAAGTAGTGCTCAGGCATCGATGGCCTCTCGTCGGGCTCGGGCGCGCTCGGCCTGGGCGGCCAGCTCGTCGTCGTCGGGGTAGCCGACCTCCTCCAGCGTGAGGCCGTGCGCGTGCACCACCCGCACGCCCTGGTCGCGGCGCCGGCCGGCCAGCACGGCGACCGGCCAGGTCGTCGGCCGGCTGCCCTCCCCGACGGCGACGAGGCAGCCGACGAGCGCGCGCACCATGTTGTGGCAGAACGCGTCGGCCCGCACGGTGCCGACCGCGAGGCCGGCCTCGTCGCGGCGCCAGGTGAGGTCGAGCAGCGTCCTGACCGTGGTCGCGCCCTCACGCCGCTTGCAGAAGGACGCGAAGTCCTGGAGTCCGACCAGCGGGGCGGAGGCGGCGTTCATCGCGTCGAGGTCCAGGCGGTGCCCCCACGCCAGGACGTGGTGGCGGACGAGCGGGTCACCCAGCTCCCGCGCGTCCGCGATCCGGTAGGCGTAGCGGCGCCAGGTCGCGGAGAACCTGGCATCGAAGCCGTCGGCCGCCTCGTGGACCCGGCGCACGCGGACGTCGGCGGGAAGGATGCCGTCCACGCGTCGGGCCAGGGCGTCCAGCGGTGCGTCGCTCGCGCGACCGGCGGACGCCTCGAGGACCTCGCGGTCGACGTCGAGGTGCACCACCTGTCCACGGGCGTGCACACCGGCGTCGGTGCGGCCGGCGACCGTGACCCGCACCCGCTCCAGGCGCAGTGCGGTCGCGAGCGCCGCCTCCAGCTCGCCCTGGACCGTACGCCGCCCCGGCTGGGCGGCCCACCCGGAGAAGTCGGTGCCGTCATAGGCACAGTCGATCCGCAGGCGCACGCCCCGATCCTAGGTGCAGCTCGCGGCCCGGTCCCAGCCGCACGGGACCAGCAGCGGGGACGACGCCGTCCCGAGCCCTGACACTTTCGCAACCATCTGGTTGACAAGCGGGGGGTCCCCGTCCTACGTTGTTGTCAACCGATCAGTTGAAGACAAGGACGAACCGTGGCCGACCAGCTCTCCCGCGTCTTCGCCGCCCTGGCCGACCCGACCCGCCGCGACATGGTGGCCCGCCTCACGGAGGCCGACCACACCGTCGGCGACCTGGCCGCGCCGTACGACGTCAGCCTCCAAGCCGTCTCCAAGCACCTCAAGGTGCTCGAGGACGCCGGGCTGGTGACCCGCACCCGGGAGGCCCAGCGCCGCCCGGTCCACCTGGAAGCCGAGGTGCTCGACCTCATGACGAAGTGGATCGAGCGCCACCGCCGCCGGGCCGAGGAGCGCTTCGCAGCGCTCGACGGGGTGCTCGCGCAGATGCAGGACGACGAGCAGCCCCACCCCACCCAGCAGGAAGGAACCGCATCATGAGCACCGTGCAGGACCCGCAGACCCGCTACCCCGAGGCCGCCATCGTCGCCGACGAGCACGTGCCGGCCATCCACATCTGGCGCGACTTCGCCGCCACCCCCGCCCAGCTCTTCCGCGCGCACACCGACCCCGATCTGTTCGCCCGGTGGATCGGCCCGGTGGACGTCGGCGCCGACATCACCCACTGGGACGCCCGCGACGGCGGCAGCTGGAGCTACACCGCGCGCGGCAGCGACGGACGCGAGGACTTCGCGACCTCGTTCCGCGGCTGCTTCCACACCGTGCGGGAGGACCGCATCGTCCAGACCTTCACGTGGGAGGGGATGCCCGACGGCGTGGCCCTCGAGACCCTGACCTTCGAGGACCTCGGCGACGGGCACACCCGCCTCCACGCGGTCAGCCTGTGCGACTCGTTCGAGGACCGCGACGCGTGGCTGCGCAGCGGGATGGAGGTCGGCGTCGACGACGGCTACGCCGCGGTCGACCGGATGCTCGCCGAGGGCGCTCTCTGATGGCCCTGCCTGGCTCCCCGGTCGCCCGGCACGCCCAGGTGGCCGCGGACTTCTCCCGCATCGCTGAGCGCATGACCGACTGGTCCGTCCCCACGCCGGTCGACGGCTGGGCCGCCCGCGACGTCGTCGACCACCTCCTCACCTGGTTCGGCGGGTTCCTCACCTCCGGCGGGGTCGACCTCCCGGCCGGACCGCCGGTCGCCGACGACCCGGTGGCCGCGTGGGAGCACCGCGCTGCAGCCGTCCAGGAGCTCGTCGAGCAGCGCGGCGACGAGGTGTTCACCCATCCCTTCGCCGGGACGGGCCCGTTGGCCGAGGCGGTGGACCGGTTCTACACCGCCGACGTCTTCATGCACTCCTGGGACCTCGCCCGAGCCGGCGGGCAGCACCCCGACCTCGACGAGGACCACGCGGCGATGCTGCTCGCCGGAATGCAGCCGATGGAGGACGTGCTGCGCAGCTCCGGCCACTACGGTCCGGCGGTCCCCGTCGCGGACGACGCGCCCGTGGTCGACCGGCTGATGGGCTTCATCGGTCGCGACCCGCACTGGTCTCCCCCGGTCTGATCACGGGCTCGCGAACTGCCTCGTAGGGTCGGCCCGTGAGCTACGTGGTCTACGGCGCCGGGGCAGTCGGCGGAGTCATCGGCGGGCACCTCCACCGCGCCGGCCTGCAGGTCACGCTCGTCGCGCGCGGCGATCACCTCGCCGCCATCCGCCGCGACGGCCTGCTGCTCGACGCCGGCGACGGACGCCACCGCATCGACGCCCCCGCCACCGACACCGCTGCGGACGTGGACTGGAGCGCCGACACCGTCGTCGTGCTGGCGGTGAAGTCCCACCAGGCGCACGCCGCGCTCGCCGACCTGCGCCGCCACGCCCCCGACGACGTGGCGGTCGTCTGCGCCACCAACGGCGTCGCCACCGAGACCGCCGCGCTGCGGCTCTTCGCCCGGACGTACGCCGTGTGCGTGATGCTTCCCGCCACCCACCTCGAGCCGGGCGTCGTGGTCGCGGGCTGCCACCCCACCCCGGCCATCCTCGACATCGGCCGCATCCCCCAGGGCACCGACGCGACCACGGCCGCAGTCGCCGCCGACCTGCGCGCGGCCGGCATCGTCTCGCAGGAGCGCCCCGACATCCTCGCGTGGAAGCGGCGCAAGCTCCTGATGAACCTCGGCAACGGCGTCGACGCCTCCTTCTCCCGCGGTGACGCTGCCGACCAGCTCGCCGACCTCGCCGTCGCGGAGGGCGAGCAGGTGCTCGCCGCGGCCGGGCTCGAGGTCGTCACCGCGGCCGCGGACACCGAGCGCCGGGGCTCGATCCTCCAGCGCCGCACCGACCTGGAGCGCCGCGGCGGCTCGACCTGGCAGAGCCTGAGCCGTGGCACCGGGGACTCCGAGATCGACTACCTCGCCGGCGAGGTCGTCCTGGTCGGCCGGCTCCACGGCGTCCCCACCCCGGTCAACGAGGCCGTCGTCGCCGCGACCCGCTCCCTGGCGTACGCCGGCGCCGAGCCGCGCACCCTCGACGCCGCCGACGTGCTGCGCTCCCTGTGATCCGCCCGAGCGCGCCGACGTACGCCACACCTGCCTGCCGGTGCGTGAGACATCTACGGAGCGCCGGGAACCTGCGCCACGCACCGCTACGCCCCGGTGCAGATGCACGAAGGCCCGCCACCCCGGTGGGGTGACGGGCCTCGCGATGGTGCGTGGAGATCAGGCCTTGGACTCGTCCTCGGCAGCCTCGGCAGCAGCCTCGTGCTCGGCGGCAGCGGCCTCGTGCTCCTCAGCAGCAGCCTCGTGCTCCTCGGCGGCAGCCTCGTGGGCCTCGGCCGCGGCCTCGTGCTCCTCGGCGGCGGTGCCGTCGGTGGTCTCGTCGACCTCCGACTCCTCGGCAGCGGGCGCCGGAGCGGCAGCGGCCTCGGTCTTCTTGGTCGAGGGCGCCTTGGGGCTGTAGGCCTCGGTCACCAGCTCGATGATCGCCATGGGGGCGTTGTCGCCCTTGCGGGGGCCGATCTTGGTGATGCGGGTGTAGCCACCGGGACGCTCGGCAAAGGTCGGCGCGATCTCGGTGAACAGCGTGTGGACGACCGACTTGTCGCGGACGGTCTTCAGGACCTCACGACGGTTGTGCAGGTCGCCACGCTTGGCCTTGGTGATCAGCTTCTCCGCGACCGGGCGCAGCAGGCGCGCACGGGTCTCGGTGGTGGTGATCCGGCCGTGCTCGAACAGGGCCGTGGCCAGGTTCGACAGCATCAGGCGCTGGTGGGCCGGGCTACCGCCGAGGCGGGGGCCCTTCTTGGGCTTGGGCATGGAGTGCCTTCTTTCTCTCGGGCCGTGTCAGGTACCCGGGTAGACGGCCGACGTCCGTCGGCCGGTTTCGGTGGAGTCCGACCCGGAGGTCGGAGGAGGTCAGAGCTGCTCGTCCTCGATGAACGCGTCGTCGTCGTCGTCGCCGTAGGCGGCGAGGGCGGCGTGCGGGTCGAAGCCGGGCGCGCTGTCCTTGAGCGAGAGGCCCATCTCGACGAGCTTGGCCTTCACCTCGTCGATGGACTTGGCGCCGAAGTTGCGGATGTCGAGCAGGTCCTGCTCCGAGCGCGAGATGAGCTCGCCCACGGTGTGGATGCCCTCGCGCTTGAGGCAGTTGTAGCTGCGGACCGTGAGCTGCAGGTCCTCGACCGGCAGGGCCAGGTCGGCGGCGAGCTGCTCGTCGACGGGCGACGGGCCGATGTCGATGCCCTCGGCCTCGACGTTGAGCTCACGGGCCAGGCCGAAGAGCTCGACGAGCGTCTTGCCGGCCGAGGCGATCGCGTCGCGGGGACGGATCGACGGCTTGGTCTCGACGTCGATGACGAGCTTGTCGAAGTCGGTGCGCTGCTCGACTCGGGTGGCCTCGACCTTGTAGGTCACCTTCAGCACGGGGCTGTAGATCGAGTCGACCGGCATGCGGCCGATCTCGTTGTCGGCGCCCTTGTTCTGCACAGCGGAGACGTAGCCGCGGCCACGCTCGACGACGAGCTCCATCTCCAGCTTGCCCTTGTCGGACAGGGTGGCGATCTTGAGCTCGGGGTTGTGCACCTCGACACCGGCGGGCGGGGTGATGTCGGCGGCGGTGACGTCACCGGCACCGGACTTGCGCAGGTACATCACGACCGGCTCGTCGTGCTCGGAGGAGACGACGATGCCCTTGAGGTTGAGGATGATCTCGGTCATGTCCTCGGTGACGCCCTCGATGGTCGAGAACTCGTGGAGGACGGAGTCGACCTTGATGCTGGTGACCGAGGCACCCGGGATCGAGCTGAGGAGCGTACGACGCAGCGAGTTGCCGAGCGTGTAGCCGAAGCCGGGCTCGAGGGGCTCGATGACGAACCGCGAGCGGAACTCGTCGACGGTCTCTTCCGTGAGGGTCGGGCGCTGAGCGATAAGCACGGAGTTCTTCCTTTCCGGATCCACCCGCTATATGACGGATCCGAACATGGTGAGGAGGGCGGAGAAGAGGAGTGTGGAGAGGGGCGTCGGTGGCCGTCCGAGAGCTCGGACGACCACCGACGGTGACTCACTTCTTGGAGTAGTACTCGACGATGAGCTGCTCCTGGACCGGCACGTCGATCTGTGCGCGGACCGGGACCTGGTGCACGAGGATGCGCATCCGCGAGGGGATGACCTCCATCCACGCGGGCGTCACGCGCTCGCCGTGGGTCTCACGGGCCACGATCAGCGGCGTGAGCTCGAGGGACTTCTCGCGCACGTCGATGATGTCGTGGTCGCTGACCTGGTACGACGGGATGTCGACCTTCTTGCCGTTGACCAGGAAGTGGCCGTGCACGACGAGCTGGCGGGCCTGGCGACGCGTCCGGGCGAAGCCGGCGCGGTAGACCACGTTGTCGAGGCGGCACTCGAGGAGCTGCAGCAGGTTGTCGCCGGTCTTGCCCTGGCGACGGCTGGCTTCCTTGTAGTAGCGGACGAACTGCTTCTCCATCACGCCGTAGGTGAAGCGAGCCTTCTGCTTCTCACGGAGCTGCAGCAGGTACTCGGACTCCTTGATACGACCGCGGCCGTGCTGGCCGGGGGCGTAGGGACGCTTCTCGAAGGCAGCGTCGCCGCCGACGAGGTCGACACCGAGACGGCGCGACTTGCGGGTCATGGGGCCGGTGTAACGGGCCATGTCAGTCTCTCTTTCTCAGTCTCGGGTCGGTCAGACGCGGCGGCGCTTGGGCGGCCGGCATCCGTTGTGGGGGGTGGGCGTGACGTCCTGGATGGTGCCGACCTCGAGGCCGATGGCACCCAGCGAACGGATCGCGGTCTCGCGGCCCGACCCCGGACCCTTGACGAAGACGTCGATCTTCTTCATGCCGTGGTCCATGGCGCGGCGGCCGGCGGCCTCCGCAGCCATCTGCGCGGCGAAGGGGGTGGACTTGCGCGAGCCCTTGAAGCCGACGGTGCCGGCAGAGGCCCACGAGATCACGGCGCCGGTGGGGTCCGTGATGGTGACGATGGTGTTGTTGAACGTGCTCTTGATGTGGGCTTCGCCCTGGGCGACGTTCTTCTTCTCCTTGCGGCGGACCTTGGTCGCGCGGCTCTTGGGAGGCATTCACTAACTCCTGATGAGGTCTGGTCGAAAAGCTTCTGGGAAGGGAGCGGGGATCACTGCGCCGGGGCGCAGGTCACTTCGCCTTCTTCTTGCCGGCGACGGTGCGCTTCGGGCCCTTGCGGGTGCGCGCGTTGGTCTTGGTGCGCTGACCGCGGACCGGGAGGCCCATGCGGTGGCGGCGACCCTGGTAGCTGCCGATCTCGATCTTGCGGCGGATGTCCGCCTGGACCTCACGTCGGAGGTCACCCTCGATCTTGAAGTTGGCTTCGATCTCGTCGCGAAGCTTGACCAGCTCCTCGTCACCGAGCGTGTGGACCCGGGCGTTCGGGTCGACGCCGGTGGCGGCCAGGAGCTGCTGGGCGCGGGTACGGCCGATGCCGTAGATGTAGGTGAGTGCGATCTCGATGCGCTTGTCGCGCGGGAGGTCAACACCAACGAGGCGTGCCATGTGGCGGTTTCCTTGTCTGTTCTCGCTGTGGTTTCTGGTCGTGTCGCGTCCCATCCCGCCTCGGGTGGGCTCCGGCCACTGCTCCGGAGGTGACTTCGGTCAGGTGGTGCCCGACCTAGCGATCACGTTGTGTGTAGTTGTGTTGCCTGGTCCTGCTGGGGTTCAGGCCCGCTTGCCGCAAGCGGCTGCGCGGCTCGCTCGCTGCGCCCGGGCTGCGCCCGGTCTCAGCGACCTCGCATCAGCCCTGCCGCTGCTTGTGGCGCGGGTTCTCGCAGATGACCATGACCCGGCCGTGACGGCGGATGACCTTGCACTTGTCACAGATGGGCTTGACGCTGGGGTTGACCTTCATGTCAACGAATCCTTGCTACTCGGCTGGACTGTCACTTGTAGCGGTAGACGATCCGACCCCGGGTGAGGTCGTACGGCGAGAGCTCCACCACCACGCGGTCCTCGGGGAGGATCCGGATGTAGTGCTGGCGCATCTTGCCGCTGATGTGGGCGAGCACCTTGTGCCCGTTGGCCAGCTCCACGCGGAACATGGCATTGGGAAGGGCCTCCGTGATGGTGCCCTCGATCTCGATCACGCCTTCTTTCTTCGGCATGTCCTCCACAATCTGTTGCAGTGCTGTTTGATGATGCTCGGTGTCTACCGGTGGCCCGGGAACCGCCCGGGCCCCCGCGAGCGGGTGTACCGGTGGACCTCGTGGGCGGATCCGCAGAACCTCATCCCGGGCACGCGACCGAGCCGTCTGGGACGAGTCGGTCGAGGTCCGGGCAGCCGCGAGGCGCCACGAAGCACAGCCCACGTTGGGCCGACGAGTCAGTTTAGTCAGGCGCCCTGCGAGAACGCCAATCTGCGAGGCGCCGCCCCCGTCCCGCCGCCGAGGCGACACGCCCGGGCGCGGGGGCGTCGGTCGCCGACTCGGCGGGGTCCGGGTCGGACGGCGACGACGATGTACGCCGCAGAGAGCGCAGGCTGATCGCGGCGCGCACCCGCTGCCAGCGGCCGACGTCCTGCGACATCGCGCGCCGCTCGGCGTCGACCGACTCCCAGTAGGTCGCAGCGGCCGAGGCCTCCGGGATGCTGGGTCCGAAGACGAAGCTGTCGGCACGTCGCGCCAGTGCCCCGGCCTGACCCGAGACGATGCCGGCGGACTGCTCGCGGCGGGTCACCGTCGGACCGAGCGGGACGACCTGGCCGAGGTCGCGGGCGTGGTCGACCAGCTCGCGCCAGGCGCCGACGAACCGTGCGGAGGGCGAGTCGGCACTGCGGCGCCGGTGACGACGCCACGCCTTGAAGCCGACGACCGCGCCCAGCAGCAGGACGAGCAGCAGCAGCGGCCCGCCGACATAGGTGACGACGATCCCCAGCCACCCGGGCAGGTCGGCGATGAGGCCCTCGTCCTCCTCCTCGGCCTTCTTGCGGGTGGCCTTGCGCTCCTTGAGGTCGGCGTCACTCTGCTCGCCGGCGTCGCTCGGCGGCGGGATGGGATTGGGCGGCGGGATGACGGTGCCGGACATCGGGGTGTTGGTCTCCGGCACCTGGTCGGCCGGCGGCGTCCTCGACATGAAGGCGTCGGTGGGCAGCGTCTTCCACGACCCGTCGGCAGCACGCAGCTCGACCCACGCCGCGACCTCCTGGCCCGTGATGCGCCCGCCCTCGGGCACCTCGGCCCCGAGCACGACTCGCGCCGGGACGCCGATGTCGTTGGCGATCAGCGCCATCGTGGCGGCGTACTGCTCGTCGTTGCCGACGATCTGCGGGGCGTTGACGAACTCGTCGGACAGCCTGGACACGCTGTGCCCGGCGACGTAGATGCGCTCGGTGCGCCCCACCCCGTCGGAGTACTTGCCCTCGGTGCGCAGGTGCTCGGCGGCCGCCAGCACGCGGTCCATCGGGTCGGTGCCGGCAGCCTCGGTCCACTTCTCGGTGGGCCCCTGGATGAAGGCGGCGCCGGGCGGCAGCGGCCACGACTGCTCGGCCGAGCCGACCGTCTCGTCGGTCAGCTCGTCGTCAGGCTGCACGGCGGTGAAGGAGTAGGTGTCGCCGGGAGCGAGGCCGCTGGGGACCACCGCGGTGGAGGTGGCGAGGTTGTAGCGGAAGATGTCGGCCTTGGCGCGCGCGTCGGCGGTCTCGAACCGCATCGACTGCAGCGCGCCCACGGTGGGGAGCCACACCCCGGTCCAGCCCTCGCCGAGGGTGACGCTGACCTCGACCTCGTCGCCCTCGACGGGGTTGTCGATGGTCGAGGAGACGCGCTGGAAGGAGTCGTCGGCCGGACCGGGCAGCGCGTTGTCGCTCGCGCCCCACACCATGCCGTCGTAGCGGTCCATGGTCGCGAAGCGCACCAGCGTCCCGGGCTCGACGCCGTCGACGTCGAGGAGGACCTTGTCGTAGACGTTGCCCGGCAGGTTCCGGCCCTGGAGGTCGACGTACTTGCGGAACCCGGCCAGCGGGGAGGGGTAGCGGCCGATGTCGAAGGGCGGCTCGACCCAGTTGCGGGCCACCGCCCGCTCGTCGCCGACCCAGCCGCTCGCCGGCAGGGCGAGCGCCGCCGCGACGACCAGCATCGCGACCGCACCGGCGCTGCGGAGCCACGACGTGCTGCCGCCCTGCACCGCGGCGCTCGCCCGGCGCGCGCGCAGCGCCAGCCAGGCCAGTGCCAGCCCGGCGAAGACCGAGCCCTGCAGCAGCAGCGACTGCGGGTGGCGTACGCCGAGCACGATGGCGCCGGACAGCACGACGGTCATCCCGAGCACGGGCAGCGCCGCCGACAGCCACGCGCGGCGGACCGGGAGGTGGGCGAGCGCGAGCCCGACCAGGCCTGCGAGCAGGCCCGACATCCACGGCAGCACCAGCAGCGGACCGTCTCCGTCCACCGGCGGAAGCGTGGTGAGGAGGTCCTTCCAGCCGAAGACGGCCTGGTCGGCGACCCGGGCGAGGGTCGTGGCGCCCGGGAGGACCGAGGTGTCACCCAGCGAGCGCAGGCACAGCGGTCCGCCGAGCAGGAAGAACAGGCCCAGGCAGATCACCACGGCCGAGATGACTGGCCAGCCCGCGGCGCGCGTCAGGTGCGTCACCACGACGGAGATGACGACACCGAGCACGCCCACGACGAGGTACGCCGACCCGGTGAAGGAGGTGCCGAGGGCGGTGAGCGCGACGGCCGCGAGGGCGATCGTGAACGCGATGTCGGTCCACGCGTGCCGGTCGGGCAGGAGCGCGTGGGGACGCACGCGGGTGCGGGTCCCTGTGGCGCCGGAGCGTCGGGGGCTGTCGGTCATCGCACGCTCCATCGCAGCAGGCCACCGAGGTCTTCCTTGGCGGCGAGGTGCAGGACGGGGAGGCCACCGGTCTCGGTGACCCGGCTCGCGCCGTCGGGCTCGACGACGATGCCGAAGCGGCGCACCTCCGGTGGGAACGCCGCGGCCGCACGCAGGAGGTCGGTGAACTCCGTGGCGCTGCCGCCGACGAAGAACGCCAGGCTGGTGTCGGGCGCCAGCATGCTGGCCTGGCGACCGGACTCCACGACGCCGCGGGGGCCGAAGTCGGCGCGGCACACCGCGTCGAGGGCCAGGTGGCCGTCGGAACCGGACGAGGCGTGCGACCCGCAGACGAAGGAGACGTCGAACTCGTCGAGGACGGCGCGCACGGCGATGGACGCCGCGACCGCCATGGCGGTCTCGAAGTCCTCGGGGTCGCCCCAGGACGCGAGCCGGTCGTCGACCACGATCGTGGCGTGGCTGCGCCGGGTGTCGAGGTACTGGCGCACCAGCAGGGCCGACTCCCCCGTCGACGCCATCACCTTCGCCGACGAGCGCCAGTGGATGTGGCGCAGGTCGTCACCGGGGACGTACTCGCGCAGCGCGTGGAAGGCGAGGTCGCTCTGGCTGACCGCGTCGGTCGAGACGCCCTCGAGGTCGCGCAGCAGGCCGGCGCCCAACGACTCCATGGGCACCAGGTGCGGTCGCACGAGCACCTCGCGCACGGGCGTCCAGACCACGTCGCGCGAGAAGATGCCGACCGGGTCGCCACGACGGGTCATCGCCGGCCCCACCGGGATCACGCCGCGCCGCTCGGTGCGGATGGTGAAGGACTCCTCGTGGGTGGCACCGGGCGCGAGCGAGCTGATGCCGTAGCGGTGGACCGCCGAGCCGACCGGCACCTCGAGCGTCGTCGGGACCAGGCGCGAGGACGCCCGGTTGGTCACCGCGACCCCGGCCGCCACGGACTCCCCCGCCGCCACCCGCTCGGGCTGCAGGCGCAGGTCCACCGCGACCGCCGTCCCACCGAGCAGGAACGGCAGCGCGAGCACCAGCAGGGCGAGGCACGCCACGGACAGCACGGCGAGCTCGCGCCACTGCGCGACCCCGGCCACGACGCCCGTGCCGAGCCCGATCACGAGGAGCAGCCAGCCGACCGGCCGGACGACCTCGAGTGCCTGGGTGATGCGCTTCATCGACTCCTCAGGCCCCCACGCGGTCCGTCGGCGGCGCGACCGCGTCGAGCAGCCGCGAGATCACGGTCTGCACGTCGACACCGCTGAACTGCGCCTCGGCGTCGAGCAGCACGCGGTGCGAGAGCACCGGCTCGGCGAGGTCCTTGATGTCGTCGGGCACGACGTGGTCGCGTCCGTCGGCGGCCGCCCAGGTCTTGGCGACGCGCACGAAGGCCAGGCAGCCCCGGGCCGAGAGCCCGAGCTTGACGTGGGGCTGGCGGCGCGACTCCTCGGCCAGCTCGGCGACGTAGCCGATGACGGCCGGGTCGACGTAGACCTCGTCGGCCAGTCCGCTCATCTGGGCGATGGTCGCGGCGGTGATCACCGGCGTGACCAGCGCCGCGCGGTCGCGCACCGCGGCGTTGTTGAGCAGCTCGACGGTGGCCTGCCGGTCGGGATAGCCGATCGAGCTCTTCATCAGGAAGCGGTCGAGCTGGGCCTCGGGCAGGCGGTAGGTGCCTGCCTGCTCGATCGGGTTCTGGGTGGCGATCACGAGGAACGGCTTGCCCACCGGGTGCGCGACGCCGTCGACGGTGACCTGCCCCTCCTCCATCACCTCGAGCAGCGCCGACTGGGTCTTGGGCGAGGCGCGGTTGATCTCGTCGGCGAGCACGATCGTGTGGAAGATCGGCCCGGCGTGGAACTCGAAGGTGCCCTTGTGCTGGTCGTAGACCGTGACCCCGGTGACGTCGGAGGGCAGCAGGTCGGGCGTGAACTGGATGCGCGCGTGACTGCCCTGCACGGTGTTGGCGAGCGCGCGGGCCAGCATCGTCTTGCCCGTGCCCGGGAAGTCCTCCAGCAGGATGTGGCCCTCGGAGAGCAGGCAGGTCAGCGCCAGGCGTACGACGTGGCGCTTGCCGAGCACCGCCTTCTCCATGTTGTCGGTGAGCTGGTCGAAGGTGGACTTGAACCACTCGGCCTGTTCGTGGCTGATCGTCATGCTGCTCCTGTTGCAGGTGGTGGTGAGGTCTGGGTCGGCCTCAGTCGGCGGGCCAGCTGAAGGTCGACGCGGCTTGCTTGCCGTAGAAGCCGGTCCCCTTGCAGAAGACCGTGACGGTGCCGGACGGGTAGTACCAACTCGTCTGCTGGGTCACCGACCCGAAGAACGTCGCGTTGAAGCTGTAGGTCTTGCTCCAGTTGGGGAACCCGTTGTTGGCATTGTTGCTGACCGCGCAGGTGAACGGCTCGAAGAAGCCGGAGACGGTGAAGTCGACGAAACCGCACGTGGCCACCTGGCACGGGTAGTCCTTGTTGTCCCAGCAGTTGTTCTTCGGGTCGTTGTCACCGTCGTTGCACTTGAGGCCGCGCGAGGCCGAGACGCCGGGTGGTGGCGCATCGCTCTTCGCCTCGTCCTCCGCATAGTCACCGCCGCGGTTGGCGGGCGAGGTGTCCTCGAGCCACAGCTCGAGCTTCACGTCCTGGGCGAACTCATCGGTGGTGATCGTGATGGGTTGGCTGAAGGACCCGACGCCGGTGAGGTTGATGAACTGGTCGGCACCGTTGTTGACCTGGTAACGCAGACGGGCGGCATCACCGTTGCTCGAGCCTGTGGCCGTCCACGTGACGGTCTTGCCGTTGACCGTCGAGTTGTCGAGGTCGCCGAGCATGCCGTCCAGCCGGCCGTAGGTCTGCACGTTCTGGACCCCGCTCAAGGTGCAGCCCGAGGGAGCATCCTCGTTGCACACGCGCAGCTGGACCGGGTAGGGCTGCTCGTTGCCCGGCGTGGGGATCCTCGCGGACGCCGGACCCGTCTGCTGGTTGAACGTCCTGACCACCAGCCCGGCGACCAGGATCTCCACCTTGCTCGTGCTGCCGCGGGAGTCCGGCACCGTGTAGGAGACCTCGGCCTCCTGGTTGGCGCCGGTGGGCGTCACCTGGAAGGCCCCCCACGCGGCGGGTCGCCCGACGGCCTCGATGGCGGTGCTCGCGCTGGGGACCGACTTGTTGGTGATGTTGGCGGCCACGACCCGGTAGGTGTAGGTGAGACCGTCGTAGGGGATACCGCTGTGGACGCACGTCAGGGAGGTGATCCCCTGGCACCCCGGCACGACGGCGGACGTGGCGCCGTTGTTGTAGCTCACCGAGTAGACGGTGGGCCCCGGCCCCTCGGGCAGCACCGACTGCCAGGAGATGCGGAGGTCGGTCTGGTTCGGGCCCGACTCGAGGTCGGCGACGGCCGGCGCTGCCGGGGCCGGCGGCGTGCCGAGCGGCTGGAACTCCGGTGACTGCCGCACCCCGGAGTAGTCCACCTCGTTCTGGGCCTTGACGAAGAAGACGTACTTGGTGTTGTTGTCGAGCCCGGTGGCGACGAAGCGGGGGGAGTCACCGGGCACCGTCACGCCGTTGGGGCTGCCGACGTAGGTGATCGTGTAGTCGATGATCTTGGAGGTCGCGGTGGACGGCTTGTCCCACACGATCGTGATGGTCCCGTCGCCACGGTCGGTCATCCGGATGTTCTGCACGCGCCCGGGAGCGGTGTCGGCCTGGGCGGTCTGCGAGAGGTCGCTCCACTCGCTCGCGCCGACGCGGTTGACCGCCTTGACCCGGAAGTTGTAGTTGCGCCCGTTCTTCAGGTTGCGGAAGACGCACTCGTTGGTGTCGCAGCGCTGCTCGTCCTTGGACTTCTCCTCGCGGACGACGTAGTGGAGGACGGGCGCGCCGCCGTCGTCGTCCGGCGGTGCCCACGCCATCTCGACCGCCCCGGACCGGGTGGCGTCGCGGTAGGGACGCGGGGCACCGGGGGCCTCGGGCACGCCCACGACCTGGAACTCGATGCGCCCCTCCGCGCGACGCGAGCTGGGCGGGTCGTCGGTCGACACGTCGCTGACCACCAGCCGGAAGCTCGCCCGCACGCCGCGCGTGTCCTCGTCCGCTGTCAGCGTGAGCCGGCTCCCGTTGATCGAGGCACGTACGCCGGGACTGCCGGTGTTGTCGACCGTGACGATCCTCGGGTCCGGGTCGGCCACCCCGGCCTCGAGGTAGGAGGCGATGTCGAAGGTCCGACTCTGCCCGGCCTCCATCGTCTCGACCTTGATGGGGAGCAAGCGCGGCGCCGGGGCCTGGGCCAGGCGGAAACGCACCTCCTGGGTGTTGCTCCCCTCCGCCTGCACGGTGAGCACGGCCTCGCCGCCCTCGGTGGCGGCATCGGCCACCGTGATCGCGACAACGGACCCCTCGGGGTCGCCGACGTCCACGCCGTCGATGTCCTGGGACCACTCAGCGCTGTAGGACAGGCCCGCGACGTCGCGGGGGTCGGGGGTCGACACGGTGCAGAAGGTGGCGATGTCGAGGTCGTAGCGCTGGCCCGCCGTGATGGGCACCACCGTCGTGGGGCACTCGAGCGTCGGGGTGTCGTCGCCGACCTGGACCGGGATCGACAGCAGGACCGTCGCCCCGTCCTCCGTGGTCGAGGTGTCCTCGTTGCCGCTGGCGTCACGCGCCGAGGTCACCTCGACGAGCAGCGCTCCCGGGCCCCTGAAGCCCGCAGCCGCGGACAGCGAGAAACGGTTGTCGCCGTCTGGGCCGACCTGCAGCTCCTGCGGCGATGCCGAGTAGGAGCGGCGTCCGGACGCCAGGCGTACGTCGGCACCGTCGGGCGCCGCGACGTGGTCGGAGATCCTGCCGGTCACCGTCTCGCCCGCATCGAGCACGATTCGGGCGTCGGGCAGGACGTAGGGCAGGCCGTTGCCGGTGGGCGGGATGTAGACCGACGCCACGGCGATCGCACCGTCGGCGTCGCGCACCTCGAACGGCAGCACCTTCGGCGCCTCGCCACGGTTCGCGCGGACCTCCACCCCGTCGACGACACGGGCGGACGGATCCCCGGCCACGCCGGTCACCTCGAGCGACTCGGCGGCACCGTCGGGGTCGTAGGCGCCCTCGAGCACGTCGACCACGACGCTGCCACTGTCGTCGGCGCGACCGAACGCGTCGTAGACGATCGGCGGGTTGTTGAAGTCGTCGGCCGTCTGCAGGGTCATCGTCGAGCGTGACTCGCTGAGGCCGTTGGTCACCCGGTAGACGAGGACCGTGGGTGGGGCGTCGAGCGTGTCCGGCGCCGGCACCGTGACGAGGTTGGTCCCGGGATCGAGGCGAGCGCCTTCGGGCTTCTCGAGCAGCTCGATCTCCACGGAGTCACCCGCAGCGATGAAGTCGTTGGCCAGCGGGTCGAAGGTCGCCGTGCGGCCGGGCTCGACGGTGAGCCTGTCCTCGACGGCCAGCGGCGGCTGGGGCTGCCCCGGCTCCACCACCGCGACGCGGACGGTGCCGGTGGCGAAGGCCCCCTGGGCGTCGACCACGGCGTAGGTGAACTCGTCGGTGCCCGCGGTGCGCGGGTAGGCCTGGTACTCGAGGAAGTTGCCGCCGTAGGACACGATCCGGCCGAGCCGCGGCGCGGAGGTGATGCCGGTGACGGTGACGGGGTCGCCGTTGCGGTCCACCCCGACACCGGGCACGCGGATCTTGACGTCGTCGCCGGAGACCACCCGACCCTCAAGGGTCGGCGGCTCGGGCGGGTCGTTGGGGTCGTCGGCGGGGACGACAGTGACCTGCAGGCGGCCGTTGGCACGCTCGCCGTCGAGGTTCTGCGCAACGTAGGTGACGGTGTAGGTGTCACGCTCCTCGACCTGCTCGGGAGCGACGTAGCGCACGACGCGGCCCGACACGAACGCCTTGCCGACGTCGCCGGTCACGTCGATCGGCGCGACCACCTCGAGCTGGCCGGGGGTGGGGCCGTCCACCAGGTCGCCCAGCAGCGTCAGCCGGTCGCCCGAGGGCGACACGTCGTTGTCGAGCACGGGCGCGGAGACCGCTGCTCCCGCGCGCACGACCACCCGGTCGGCGACCGTGATGGGCGTGTTGTCTGCCGGCTTGGGGCGCTGGGTCACCACGACCTCGCCGCGTACGCCGGAGCTGGCGCCGTTGCTGATCGTGTAGGAGACGGTCCGCGTCATGGACCCCGCGTCCGGGCGGAGCGCCGAGATCCGCAGCCAGCGGCCGTCGATGATCGCCACGTCGAGGTCACCGACGCGGTCGGCAGCCGCACGCTGCACCACCAGCAGGCCGCCGGCCGGGTCGAGGTCGTTGGCCAGCACGTCCACGATCCCCGGGGCCTGGCCGTAGATCGTGAGCGTGTCGGGCATCGCGATGGGCTCCGCGGCCCGTTTGGGCTTGGGCTTCACGTCCACCCGGATGGTGCCCAGGTCGAGCGGGGCGTTGCCGTAGCCGGCGTTGTAGCTGACGAAGAAGGTGCCGGCACGCTCGCCGGTGAACGTCAGCTGGCCGGCGTCGAGGTCGGCGACGATCTTCGCGCCGGGCTGCTGGGGCACCTTGCCGCCGAGCGACAGCTCGGCGTTGGGAGTGTTGGGGTCCGAGCCGGGCAGGTCGTTGAGCAGGGGGCGGATCTTGATCGGCCGGCCGACCTCGCCGCGCACCACGTCGGGCTCGGCGGTCGGCGCGAAGGCCTTCTGGTCCTTGGGCGCCTGGACCTGGAAGCCGATGGACTTGCGGACCGGTTCGGAGCGGCCGTCCGTCACCGCGAACTCCACGCGCACCAGCTGCTGGGAGTCGGCGGCGGTCCGGGGCGCGGTGAAGCGGATCCGCCCGTCGGCCGTGGTCCGGGCGGACGCGCCGGACTCCTCGCCGCCGACTGCTTTCGCCGAGTCGAGGAGCAGGGTGTCGCCATCGCTGTCGTCGCGCCAGTCGGCGAGGACCGGGACGGAGAGGGCGCCGCCGTGCGGGACCTTGTAGGTCGGCTTCTCGTAGCCCTCCCGCAGCTCCGGCGCCTCGTTCTGCAGCTCGCCGCGCACCCTGACCTCGACGCTGGCGTTGTCCGAGACACCGTTGCGCCCGTCGTCGATGTAGTAGTCGAAGGTCGCGGGCCGCGCGTCCTCGGGCATCTGCAGCACGAGCGTCTGGCCGTCGGGACTGATCTCGACCCGAGCCCCGCCGCTGGGCTGGTCGACGTCGACGATGCTGAGGATCCGGCCCTCCGGGGCGGAGTCGTTGTCGAGCGGGTGCAGCACGGTGGTGCGCCCGGCGCGTACGCCGTAGGAGTCGGGCTCGGCCCGGGGTGGGCGCCGGTCGGCGTCTGTCTGGTTCTCGTTCTCGTTCTCGTCGTCCTGGTTCTTCTTCTTCGACGTGAAGGCTTCCCAGTTGTCGATCCTGGCCGGACGGTCCTGCTGGACGTCCCACACCGTGCCGCTGGTGGCGTCGTTGAGCACGATCTCGCCCCGGTTGACGCGGAAGGCGAGGCTGGTGGCGTCGCCACCGAGGGCGTCCTGGTTCACCTCGTCCGACCCGCACTGGACCGCCACCGCACCCTTGCCGCCCGACCAGGCGCCGAAGACGCAGGCGCCGAGGCGTACGGGCTCCACGGGCACGCCGGACCTGTCCGAGATCGAGGTGACGTCACCGGAGTCGAGGTCGACGCCCAGCAACCCGTCGGGGGCACCCACGAGCACAGCGTCGGCGGAGGGTCCGGCCTGTTGCAGCACGCTGTCGGCGGGCACGGTGGTGGTCGCGCCGTCGACGACGCTGAGCACGCCGGCGTCGGCGTCGAGGGTGACGATCCGCTCGCCGACCGTGGTCACGTGGCTGACCTGGCCGGCCCCGCCGGGGAGGTCGCCGGTGTCGGGCTCGGCGAACCCGGCGTCGCGGGGAGCCACCGTCGTGACGGTGCCCTCCTCCGAGGAGGTGACGACGATCGTGCCGTCCTGGGCGACGGCCAGCGCGGCCCCCTCGCCGACCTCGGCGATCGGGTCGGCCTGGCGGTCGACGGCGCTCATCACCGGCTTGCCGAGCTGGTCGTCGTAGCGCACGGCCCAGAGCTGCCCGGTCTCCGCGTCGACGCTGGCCAGGGTCGAGCCGGCCATCTGCACGTCGCCCACGGTGGGGATCGCGGCGGTGCCGCCGTCCTGGGACTCCAGCTTGCTGGTCTCGATGGCCTGGCCGCGGCTGGCGTTGAGGTTGAGGCTCACGACGGCGGCACCGTCCTGGACGACGTCGAGGCGTGTCCTGCCCTCGGGGCTCGGCACGACTCCGTCGAGCTGGTTGATCGGCTTGTTCAGCCGGCCCGACCAGCCCTTCTTGCCGTTGACGACCCAGATGCCGCCGTCGTTGAGCTCGGCCTCGTGCTTCTTGTACCCACTCGCCGTGACGGCGTAGACGACGACCGCGCCGGTCGCGATGGTGAGCGCGACCCCCGAGGCGATGCCCACCCGGTGCCGGCGCACGAAGGACCCACGTGCCACGCCATTCCCCCTTGGCCACACCCGTTGACGTGCGCCCGCCGCAGTCAACCACAGGAGGGTAAGTATGCAGCCCAGATTTCGACAAGTCGGGACCTCCTGCGGCGGACATGGGCGATAGGTGATGATGGAGCCGTGGGCGTGCACGAGGGGAGCCGACGTTGATCGTGGAAGCGAGGTACACCGGGGGGACCGGTGTGCTGCTCGGCAGTGGCGCCCACTGGGTGCTGATGACCGACCCCGGCGACGAGCAGGTCGTGGAGGAGGTCTGGGAGGCCCTGTCGATGACCGCACCGTCCGGGGCCGGGGCGGTCGAGCGCGTGCTGGCGATCGTCGAGAAGGCGTTCGCCGGGGACCCTCCGGGCCTCGCGGTCGTCGACTTCACCTCCGGTGCCTCCACGACGTTGTCGCGCGGCGCCGGGCACGTGCGCCTGTCCGGCCCGGCGCGGGTCCTGAGCCTGGACGCCGGGGCCGACCCCGACGGCCTGTCGAGCACCCGGCGCCTCGTGGGTGGCGTCGTCGCCGCCGATCGCGTCGAGCTGCGGCCGCTGTCGGTCCGCACGGCCCCGCCGCTGCAGCCCCTCGAGGCGGCAGCGGCTCCCGCCCCCGCCGGCGCGCCCCTCATCGACGGGATCCCGGCCGCGATCCTCGCCGCGAAGGGCCCTGACGGGCCCCCGCCGCGCACCCGGACCCTGCGACCGGCGCAGGACACCGGATCGCTCACCGACACCTCCGAGCCCGACCCCCTGCTGATGCAGCGGATCGACGAGGGCGCCCACACCACGATCCGGCCGGCCTCCGCACCTCACACCACCCCCGAGCCCGACGACCACGACGGGTCCACCACCTTCCGTCCGGCCCACCTCTCCCACCCGACGGCGCCCACGGTGCTGGCGGTGAGCTGCCCGCTCGGCCACCTCACGCCCCCGGCCTCACCGCAGTGCCGCGTCTGCCACCAGCGGGTCGCACCGCAGGAGCCGCGACGCGTGGACCGGCCGCCGCTCGGCGGGCTCCGGCTGCCGACCGGGGAGGTGGTGCCGCTCGACCGTGGCGTCATCCTGGGCCGCAAGCCGGCGCCGGCACAGGACAGCACCGACTGGCCGCACCTGGTGCACCTGCCCGCCGACCACTCGTTCGTCTCGCGCCGGCACCTGCAGATCGAGCTCGACGGCTGGGACGTGGTGGCCCGCGACCTCGACAGCCGGGGCGGCACCACCATCGCCCCGCCGGGCCGTGAGCCGCAGCGCATGACGGCCGGCGATGCCTACGTGCTCGAGGCAGGTACGGTCCTCGACATGGCGCACGTCTACGCGGTCCGCTACGAGACGGGGGCGACCGCCCGGTGAGTGCTCCGGTCATCCCCGGGTTCGCATTCGTCGAGCACCTGGGCAGCGGCGGCTTCGCCGACGTGTTCCTCTACGAGCAGCAGTGGCCGCGCCAGCGGGTCGCGGTGAAGGTCGTGCGACCCGACGTGCCGCTCACGGACCGGGAGAAGTACCTCTTCACCGCCGAGGCCAACGCGATGGCGCGCCTGGCCGACCACCCCTACATCGTCTCGGTGATCACCGCCGGAGTGACGGCGGAGGGCGGCCGACCGTTCCTGGTCATGCGCTACTGCCCGCCGCCCGACCTCGGGATCCGCGTGCGCTCCAACCCGATGGCGCCGGTCGACGCCGTCGCGACCGGCATCAAGCTGGCCAGCGCCATCGAGACCGCCCACCGCTCGGGCATCCTGCACCGCGACATCAAGCCGAGCAACGTGCTCGTGACGACCTACCACGAGCCGGCCCTCACCGACTTCGGCATCGCGGGGCACATGGCCGACGTCGAGGGCGACAACGACGTCCGGATCTCCTACCCCTGGTCGCCGCCGGAGCTCCTCGACGGCCGCTCCAACGGCTCGGTGGCCTCCGACGTCTACTCGCTCGGCGCCACGATCTGGCACCTGCTCGTGGGGCGCTCACCCTTCTCCATCCCCTCCGGCGACAACTCCACCCGGGCCCTGAGCGCACGCATCCTGCACGCTGCTCCCCCGGCCACCCAGCGACCCGACGTGCCGCCCGCCCTCGACCGCCTCCTGCAGCAGTGCCTGGCGAAGCGGCCCGAGCACCGGCCCTCCAGCGCGTTGGAGCTCGCCCGCGCGTTGCAGCGCATCGAGTCGGCCGCGGGCTGGGCGCGCACCGCGGTCGCGGTGGAGGGCGACCGGCCCGACTCCTCGGTCGCCGCACCCGAGGTCGCGGAGGCTCCCGAGGACGCCACCGCGATGAAGCCGGTGACCGTCATCTCCGCCAGCGGCCCGCGCCGCATCGCCCCGCAGGTGCCGGCACCGCTCGCCGAGGAGGACGAGCAGGACCGCAGCCGGGTCTCGGGCCTGGTGTGGGCCGGGGTCGGTGCCGCCGTGCTCGCACTGGTCGTGGGCTACCTGGTGCTCGGCGGCGGGGGTGATCGCGAGGAGGACCCGGGAGTCGTGCTCCCGACCGACTCCCAGACGCCCAGCGCCGTCGTGCCGGACGTGCTGACCGAGGCACCGGGCCTGACCGGGGAGCGTACGCCGCGCGGTGTGCTCTTCGAGTGGCGTCCACCGGTCCCCCCCGAGCCGGGCGACTCCTTCAGCTACCACCGCGACGACACCGGCGCCTACGGCAGCACCACACGGCAGCAGCTGCTGGTGCGCACCGACGAGCCGATCTGCCTCGACGTGCGGATGACACGGGGGTCGGACAACTCCCCCACCGCCAAGGAGTGCGTCACCTGAGCGACGGGTGACGTGCCACCGGCCCGGGCGCTCGTGGTGAGCGCGCCGGGCCGGCTGCGTGGAGCTGCGTCAGGGCGTCAGTCGTCCTGGAAGTCGCGGCGCGGACCCGACTTCGCGTCCTGCTCCTCCGCGGACATCCTGCTGGAGGCCCACAGGGACAGCACGGCGGTGATCGCCAGCGTGGCGATGATGACCACGAGCGAGAGCCAGATCGGGATCTCGAGCCACGTGTAGTCGAGGTGCTCACCACCGTTGATGAACGGCAGCTCGTTCTCGTGCAGGGCGTGCATGAAGAGCTTCACGCCGATGAAGGCCAGCAGGAACGCCAGGCCGTACGACAGGTAGATCAGGCGCTGGAGCAGGCCACCGATGAGGAAGTAGAGCTGGCGCAGGCCCATCAGCGCGAAGATGTTGGCCGTGAGCACCAGGTAGGGCTCCTTGGTGATGCCGAAGATCGCCGGGATCGAGTCCAGCGCGAAGAGCAGGTCGGTGGTCCCGAGCGTGAGGATCACGATGAACATCGGGGTGATCATGCGCTTGCCGTTGTCGACGGTGAACAGGCTCTTGCCGTGCCACTCCGAGGTGGCCGGGAACCGGCGCTCGATGAAGGCGACGAGCTTGTTCTCCTCGAACTCGTCCTCGTCCTCGTCCTCGGCACCCTCCTTGGCCAGCTTGACCGCCGTGTAGACCAGGAAGAGGCCGAAGAGGTAGAAGATCCAGCTGAAGTTGCTGATCGCAGCGGCGCCCACGGCGATGAAGATCGCGCGCATGGCCAGCGCCATCACGATGCCGATCATCAGGGCGTACTGCTGGAGCTCCCGGGGCACGGCGAACTTGGCCATGATGATGATGAAGATGAAGAGGTTGTCGATCGAGAGCGAGTACTCCACGAGCCAGCCGGAGTAGAACTCCAGGGCCGACGTGCCACCCGAGGTGTACCAGACGCCGAGGCCGAAGAGGACGGCCATGCCGACGTAGATGGAGAGGTAGGTCGCGCACTCCTTCATGCTCGGCTCGTGCGGGCGGCGCCCGACGACGGCAAGGTCGAAGGTGAAGATCGCGAGGGTCACCACGGCCGTGGCGATCCAGACCCAGGTGGGGACATCCACTCTGTTGCTCCTTGGGATCGGGTGGGGTACGGGTCCGCGCAGCACGCGGACGCCGGAGGTCTCTTCCGCTCGCGTCAGCGCGAACCAGTGGCACCGGGCCCCGCTCGCGCAAGGGCCGTGCTGACGACACCACCACTACGGGGAATACTCCCCTCCAACCCGCCCAGTCTTCCACGCACCCGCGACGGCACGCGAAATCCCGGTCAGCGTCCGCCGAACGGGACGCCCAGCGCTGCGAGCCGCTGCTCGCCACCGTCGACGGCGGTGAGCACCCACGTGCCGGCCGGCGTGACGGTGAAGGTGTGCTCGAAGTGAGCGGCGTACGAGCCGTCGACCGTCGCGACGGTCCACTCGTCCTCGAGCAGGTCGGTGTGCTTGCTGCCGAGCGTCACCATCGGCTCGACAGCCAGCGCCAGGCCTTCGACGATCGAGGGGCCGCGGCCGCGTCGACCGACGTTCGGCACGTTGGGCGCCATGTGCATCTCGGTGCCGATCCCGTGGCCGGTGTAGTCCTCGAGGATGCCGTAGCGCCCCTCGGAGCGGACGTAGGACTCGATCGCGTGGCTGATGTCGCTCACCCGCCCGCCGAGCCTGGCGGCGGCCATGCCGCGCCACAGCGACTCCTCGGTGACCCGCAGGAGCTCGCGCACGTCGTCAGGGACCTCGCCGACGGGGACGGTGATGGCCGCATCGCCGTGCCAGCCCTCGACGATCGCCCCGCAGTCGATGGAGATGACGTCACCCTCGGCGAGCGCGCGCGAGCCGGGGATGCCGTGCACGACCTCGTCGTTGACCGAGGCGCAGATCGTCGCCGGGAAGGGCGGGTGGCTGTAGCCCTTGAACGACGGGACGCCGCCGCGGTCGCGGATGTTGGCCTCCGCCAACGTGTCGAGCTCGAGCGTGGTCACACCGGGACGGACCGCTGCGCGCAGGATCTCGAGGGTCTCCCCCACGAGGCGGCCCGCGACCCGCATCAGGTCGATCTGCTCGGCGGTCTTGATCTCGATCCCGCGGTCGCGGAAGCCCACGGCAGGCTCAGCTCCGCGGGATCGCGTCGAGGGCGGCGAAGATGCGGGCCGTCACGTCGTCGACCTCACCCATCCCGTCGACCTCGATGAGGATGCCGCGCTCGCGGTAGACCCCGATGAGCGGCTCGGTCTGCTCGGCGTAGACCTCCTGGCGACGCCGGATGACGTCCTCGGTGTCGTCGGTGCGACCGTCGGTCTGTGCCCGCTGGAGCAGACGCTGCACGAGCTCCTCGGGGTCGACCGTCAGCACCACGACCGCGTCGAGCTGGTGGCCGGTGAAGCCGATCATCCCGTCGAGCTCGGTGACCTGCGCGAGGGTCCGCGGGTAGCCGTCGAGCAGGAAGCCCGGCCGGGCGTCCTCCTCGTCGATCCGGTTGCGGACCATGTGGTTGGTGACCTCGTCGGGGACGTACTCACCGGCGTCCATGTAGCGCTTGGCCTCCACGCCCAGGGGCGTGCCCTGGGAGACGTTGGCCCGGAAGATGTCTCCGGTGGAGATGGCCGGCACGCCGAAGTGGTCGGCCACGAAGCGGGCCTGCGTGCCCTTGCCCGCACCCGGCGGGCCCATGAGGATGAGTCTCATCTACTTCAGGAATCCTTCGTAGTTTCGCTGCTGGAGTTGGCTCTCGATCTGCTTCACCGTGTCGAGCGCGACGCCGACCATGATGAGGATCGAGGTGCCTCCGAACGGGAAGTTCTGGCTGGCCTCGATCGCCGCGAAGGCGATCAGGGGCACGAGCGAGATCAGGCCGAGGTAGATCGCTCCAGGGAACGTGATGCGGGACAGGACGTAGGACAGGTAGTCCTCGGTCGGCTTGCCCGCCCGGATCCCGGGGATGAAGCCGCCGTACTTCTTCATGTTGTCCGCCACCTCGACAGGGTTGAAGGTGATCGAGACGTAGAAGTACGTGAAGAAGATGATCAGCGCGAAGTAGGTGATCATGTAGAGCGGGTGGTCGCCGCCCACGAGGTAGGTGCCGATGAAGTCCAGCACGGGGTTGCTGCTCTCGGGGTTGAACTGCACCGCCATCGCCGGCAGGTAGAGCAGCGACGAGGCGAAGATGACCGGGATGATGCCGGCCTGGTTCACCTTGAGCGGGATGTAGGTCGAGTTGCCGCCGAACATCTTGCGCCCGACCATGCGGCGGGCGTACTGCACCGGGATGCGGCGCTGCGCCTGCTCGATGAAGATGACGGCCGCGACGAGGATCAGGCCGATGACCATCACGACGCTGAAGACGAGCCAGCCCTTGGAGGTCTGGACGCCCCACAGCGCCGCCGGGAAGGTCGCGACGACCTGCGTGAAGATCAGGATCGACATGCCGTTGCCGATGCCGCGGTCGGTGATGAGCTCACCGAGCCACATGATGACGGCCGTGCCGGCGGTCATGGTCACGACCATGACCAGGAACGTGCTGGTGGTGTCGTCGTGCAGCAGGTCACGGGTGCAGCCCTGCAGGAGGGCGCCGTTGCGCGCGAGGGCCACGATGCCGGTCGCCTGGAGGACGGCCAGGCCGAGCGTCAGGTAGCGGGTGTACTGGGTGATCTTGGCCTGACCGGCCTGACCCTCCTTCTTCAGCGCCTCGAGCCGTGGGATCACCACGACGAGCAGCTGCAGGATGATCGAGGCCGTGATGTACGGCATGATCCCCAGCGCGAAGATGGTGAGCTGGAGCAGCGCACCACCGGAGAAGAGGTTGATGAGGCTGTAGAGCCCGCCCTCCTCCAGCTGGCTGATGCAGGCCTGGACGTTGGCCACGTTGACACCCGGGGTGGGCACCTGCGAGCCGAGCCGGAAGATCGTGATGATCAGCAGCACGAACAGCAGCTTGCGCCGCAGGTCCGGCGTCCGGAAAGCGTTGGCGAACGCGCCTAGCACTGGTTCCTCTTTCGTAAGGGTGCCCAACCAGGATCGGCGGGCGGACGAGGGTGCCGCACCGTTGCACGGCGCGGAGCCCGGGGAAGCCTAACAGTCGGGGTCGGACCCGCTTCCCCCCGAGACACAAGGAGAACGACGAAGGCCCGGCCGACAGTTCCCACTGTGCGGCCGGGCCTTCATCAGATGAGCGATCGGTGGCCTCAGGCCACGGTCGCGGTGCCGCCGGCGGCCTCGATCTTCTCCTTGGCGGAGGACGAGAACGCGTTGGCGCTGACCTGGACGGCCACCGAGATGTCGCCCTGGCCCAGCACCTTGACGGGCTGGCCCTTGCGGACCGCGCCCTTGGCGACGAGGTCGGCGACGGTCACGGTGCCGCCGTCGGGGAAGAGCTCCCCGAGGCGGTCGAGGTTGACGACCTGGAACTCCACGCGGAAGGGGTTCTTGAAGCCCTTCAGCTTGGGCAGGCGCATGTGGATCGGCATCTGGCCACCCTCGAAGGCGACCGGGACCTGGTAGCGCGCCTTGGTGCCCTTGGTACCACGGCCGGCAGTCTTGCCCTTCGAGGCCTCACCGCGACCCACACGGGTCTTCGCGGTCTTGGCACCCGGAGCGGGACGCAAGTGGTGCAGCTTGAGCGTCATGTCACTCCACCTCCTCGAACGTCACCAGGTGACGGACGGTGTTGATCATGCCTCGGATCTCCGGGCGGTCTTCCTTGACGACGACGTCGCCGATCCGCTTGAGACCGAGCGAACGGAGCGTCTCGCGCTGGTTGGCCTTCAGACCGACCAGGCCGCGCTTCTGCTGGACCTTGAGCTGTGCCATTACTGCTGCACCCCCGCCGTCGCCTCGAGCTGGCCCTCGGCGCGCGCACGCAGCAGCGCAGCCGGGGTGACGTCCTCGACCCGCATGCCACGGCGAGCAGCGACGGCCTCGGGCTCCTCGAGCATCCGCAGGGCCTCGACCGTCGCGTGGACGATGTTGATCTGGTTGGACGAGCCGAGCGACTTGCTCAGCACGTCGTGGATGCCGGCGCACTCGAGCACCGCGCGCACCGGACCACCGGCGATCACACCGGTACCGGGAGCGGCGGGACGCAGCAGGACGACGCCTGCGGCCTTCTCGCCCTGGACCGGGTGCGGGATGGTGCCCTGGATGCGGGGGACCTTGAAGAAGTGCTTCTTGGCCTCCTCGACACCCTTGGCGATCGCGGCCGGAACTTCCTTGGCCTTGCCGTAGCCGACGCCGACCAGGCCTTCACCGTCACCGACGATCACGAGGGCGGTGAAGCTGAAGCGACGACCACCCTTCACGACCTTGGCGACACGGTTGATCGCCACGACTCGCTCGATGTAGACAGACTTCTCGGCCTGGCCACGACCGTTGTCGCGTCCGCGACGGTCGCCCGAGCCACCGCTGCGCTGTCCGCGCTGGGCTCCGCTCATGAGATGTGCTCCATATCTAAGTTCTCTCTCTGGTCGCGTGAGGCGATCAGAAGGACAATCCGCCCTCCCGGGCGGCATCGGCGAGGGCCGCGATGCGACCGTGGTACTTGTTCCCGGCACGGTCGAAGACGACGTCCTCGATCCCAGCCGCCTTGGCGCGGGAGGCGACGAGCTCGCCGACCTTCTTCGCCTTGGCGGTCTTGTCGCCGTCGGTGCCGCGGACGTCGGCCTCCATCGTGGAGGCGTAGGCCAGCGTGGCGCCCTGGAGGTCGTCGACGACCTGCACCGAGAGGTGCTTGGCCGACTTGGTGACCACCAGGCGCGGACGCTCGGCGGTGCCGTTGATGCGCTTGCGACCACGCGCCTGTCGGCGCAGCCGGGCACGGACGCGGTTCGCGGTGTGCTTGTTGTTGCTCAGCGAGATCGCCATGTCACTTACCGGCCTTTCCGACCTTGCGACGGATGTGCTCGCCGGCGTAGCGCACGCCCTTGCCCTTGTAGGGCTCGGGCTTGCGGAGCTTGCGGATCTTGGCCGCAGTCTCTCCGACAAGCTGCTTGTCGATGCCGACGACACCGAGCTTGGTCGGGCCCTCGACGGTGAAGGTGATGCCCTCGGGGGCGTCGAAGATGATCGGGTGCGAGTAGCCGAGCTGGAACTCCAGCTGGGTCGGCCCCTTCGGCAGGACGCGGTAACCCACGCCCACGATCTCGAGCTTCTTCTCGTAGCCCTCGGTGACACCCACCACCATGTTGTTGATGAGCGTGCGGGTCAGGCCGTGGAGCGAGCGGCTGTTGCGCTCGTCGTCGGGACGCTGCACCTCGAGGATGCCGTCCTCGCCCCTGGCGACCGTGATCGGCGCCGCAATGGTGTGGGACAGGGTGCCCTTGGGGCCCTTGACCGTCACCAGCGACTCGTCGATCGCGACGTCGACACCGGACGGGACCGCGATGGGGAGCTTGCCAATGCGCGACATGCTTCTCTCTCTTCCTGGTCTCAGTTGGTCCGGGTCACCAGACGTAGGCGAGGACTTCGCCGCCCACGCCCTTCTGGTTCGCCTGACGGTCGGTCAGCAGTCCCTGCGACGTCGAGATGATCGCGACGCCGAGGCCACCGAGGACCTTGGGCAGGTTGGTGCTCTTGGCGTAGACGCGCAGGCCGGGCTTGCTGATGCGGCGTACGCCGGCGATCGAGCGCTCCCGGTTGCGGCCGTACTTCAGCGTCACCGTCAGCGTCTTGCCGACGGCGGGCTCGCCCTCGGCGGACACGTTGTCGGCCACGTCGTAGGAGGTGATGTACCCCTCCTGCTTGAGGATCTCCGCGAGGCCGGCCTTCATCTTGCTGTAAGGCATCGACACCACGTCGTGGTACGCCTGGTTGGCGTTGCGCAGACGAGTGAGCATGTCTGCGATCGGGTCAGTCATCGTCATGATGGGTTCTTTCTCGTCGTGGTTTCGAACGGCGCGCGGCCGGCTCGACCTTCAACGTGTTGAGGTGGTTACCAGGAGACCGTGGTCACCAGGAGGACTTGGTGACTCCGGGCAGCTCGCCGCGGTGTGCCATCTCTCGCAGGCAGATGCGGCACAGGCCGAACTTGCGGTAGACGGACTTCGGACGGCCGCAGCGCTGGCAGCGGGTGTAGCCGCGGACAGCGAACTTCGGCTTGCGAGCGGCCTTGACCTTGAGGGAAGTCTTCGCCATGTCAGTTCTCCTTGAACGGGAAGCCGAGCTGCTTGAGCAGCGCACGACCCTCGTCGTCGTTGGTGGCGGTGGTCACGATGGTGATGTCCATGCCACGCGACCGGTCGATCTTGTCCTGGTTGATCTCGTGGAACATGACCTGCTCGGTGAGACCGAACGTGTAGTTGCCGCGACCGTCGAACTGCTTCGGCGAGAGACCGCGGAAGTCACGGATGCGGGGCAGCGCCAGCGACAGCAGGCGGTCGAGGAACTCCCACATGCGGTCGCCGCGCAGCGTGACGTGCGCACCGATCGGCATGCCCTCGCGCAGCTTGAACTGAGCGATGGACTTGCGGGCCTTCGTCACGGCCGGCTTCTGGCCGGTGATCGCGGTGAGGTCGCGGATGGCGCCCTCGATCAGCTTGGAGTCGCGAGCAGCCTCGCCGACACCCATGTTGACCACGATCTTGGTCAGGCCGGGGACCTGCATGATGTTGGCGATGTCGAACTCGGTGCGCAGGGCGGGGACGATCTCCTCGCGGTAGCGCGCCTTGAGCCGAGGAATCTCGGTGGTCTGGGTGGTCTCGGCCATCTCAGATCTCCTTGCCGGTCTTGCGGGACACGCGGACCGAGCGGCTGGCGGTGTAGGTCGAGCCGTCGGGACGGCGCTTGGTGACCTCGTCGCGGCGGAAGCCGACGCGGGTGACGCCGTCACCCTCGACCAGCATCACGTTGGACACGTGGATCGGCGCCTCGCGGGTGATGATGCCCCCGGTCGTGCCGGTCTGCTGGACGGACTTGGTGTGGCGCTTGACGAGGTTCACGCCCTCGACGATCAGCCGGTCCTCCTCACGGAGCACCGAGATGACCTTGCCCTGGGCACCCTTGTCCTTGCCGGCGATGACCTTGACGGTGTCGCCCTTCTTGATGTTCATGCTCTTACCCATCTCTCACAACACCTCCGGGGCGAGCGAGATGATCTTCATGAAGCGCTTCTCGCGCAGCTCACGACCGACGGGGCCGAAGATGCGCGTGCCGCGCGGCTCACCGTCGTTCTTGAGGATGACGGCGGCGTTCTCGTCGAATCGGATGTAGGAACCGTCGGCGCGGCGACGCTCCTTGACGGTGCGTACGACCACGGCCTTGACGACGTCGCCCTTCTTGACGTTGCCACCGGGGATCGCGTCCTTGACGGTGGCGACGATGACGTCACCGATGCCGGCGTAGCGACGCCCAGAGCCACCGAGAACACGGATGCAGAGGATCTCCTTCGCACCGGTGTTGTCGGCGACCTTGAGTCGCGACTCCTGCTGGATCATTGGTTTCTCCTGGTTGTCGAGCTGGTTCTCATGCCCTCGCGGGGCACGAGCCTGGCCGAACTGGTGGGGTTCTGTGCTGGGAGTGGGTCCGGGTGGGGCGAGCGGGGCTCACCTCACCGAGGGCTCACTTGGCCTTCTCGAGGACCTCGATCAGGCGCCAGCGCTTGGTGGCGGACAGCGGGCGGGTCTCCATGATCAGGACCCGGTCGCCGATGCCGCACTGGTTGGTCTCGTCGTGGGCCTTCAGGCGCGACGTCTTGCGCATGACCTTGCCGTAGAGCGCGTGCTTCACGCGGTCCTCGACGGCCACGACGATGGTCTTGTCCATCTTGTCGCTCACGACGAGGCCCTCGCGGACCTTGCGCTGGTTGCGCTCGTCAGCCGACTGGGTCGCAGTGTTCTCGCTCATGCCTTCGCCTCTTCGTTGGTGCCCGGCGTGGTGCGGATGCCGAGCTCGCGCTCGCGGACCACGGTGTAGATGCGGGCGATGTCCTTCTTGACCACGCGGAGCCGGCCGTGGCTGTCCAGCTGGCCGGTGGCCGCCTGGAACCGGAGGTTGAACAGCTCCTCCTTGGCCTCGCGCAGCTTCGCCTCCAGGTCGGTGGCGTTGAGCTCGTCGAGCTCGTGGGCGTTCAGCTTGGTAGCCATCAGAATTCACCGGCCTCACGGGAGATGAACCGGCACTTCATCGGGAGCTTGTGCATCGCGCGGCGCATGGCCTCACGAGCAGTCACCTCGTCGACGCCGGAGAGTTCGAACATGACGCGGCCGGGCTTGACGTTCGCCACCCACCACTCGGGGGAACCCTTGCCGGAACCCATGCGGGTCTCGGCAGGCTTCTTGGTCAGCGGGCGGTCCGGGTAGATGTTGATCCAGACCTTTCCACCACGCTTGATGTGACGGGTCATGGCGATACGGGCCGACTCGATCTGTCGGTTGGTCACGTAGTGACCCTCGACCGCCTGGATGCCGAAGTCACCGAAGGCCAGCGTGGTGCCGCCCTTGGCAACGCCACGGCGCTTGGGGTGGTGCTGCTTGCGGTGCTTGACGCGACGGGGCATCAACATGAGGTCAGGCCTCCTGTCCGGTGCTCGGTGCAGCCTCGGCGGCGGGGGCCGCTGAAGTCTCAGCGGTGGCCTCGCTGCGAGGAGCGCGGTCGCCGCGCGAGCCACGGCTCGGACGGTCGCCGCCACGGGTGTTGGGACGGCCGCCGCTGCGACCGGGGGCACCGGCGCGGGCGGCCTGCTGGGCCTGGCGCTCGGCACGGGTGCCGGCGACCTCGCCCTTGTAGATCCAGACCTTCACGCCGATGCGGCCGAAGGTGGTCTTGGCCTCGTAGAAGCCGTAGTCGATGTCGGCGCGGAGGGTGTGCAGGGGCACGCGGCCCTCGCGGTAGAACTCCGTGCGCGACATCTCGGCACCGTTGAGACGACCCGAGCACTGGATCCGGATGCCCTTGGCACCGGAGCGCATCGAGGTCTGCATCGCCTTGCGCATGGCACGACGGAACTGCACGCGGCCCGCGAGCTGCTCGGCGACACCCTGGGCGACCAGCTGAGCGTCGATCTCGGGCTGCTTGACCTCGAGGATGTTCAGCTGCACCTGCTTGCCCGTGAGCTTCTCGAGCTCGCCGCGGATGCGGTCGGCCTCGGCGCCACGGCGACCGATGACGATGCCCGGACGCGCGGTGTGGATGTCCACCCGCACACGGTCGCGGGTGCGCTCGATCTCGACCTTGGAGATGCCGGCCCGCTCCATGCCCTTGGAGAGCAGCTTGCGGATGGCGACGTCCTCACCGACGTAGGACTTGTAGAGCTTGTCGGCGTACCAACGGCTCTTGTGGTCGGTGGAGATGCCCAGGCGGAACCCGTTCGGGTTGATCTTCTGGCCCATCAGGCACCCTTTCCGTTCTTGGAGGCGCGGGCCTTCTTGCCCGGCGCGGTGAGCGCGTCGGCCGGCTGCACCACGAGGGTGATGTGGCTGGTGCGCTTGTTGATGCGGGTGGCACGGCCCTGGGCACGCGGACGCCAACGCTTCATCGTCGGGCCCTCGTCGACCATCGCGACCGAGAGCACGAGGTCGGCCCGGTTGAGCCCCTCGGTGGTCTCGGCGTTGGCGACGGCGCTCTCCAGCACCTTGTAGACGGTCTCGGAGGCGGCCTGCGGCGCGAACTGCAGCAGGGTGAGGGCCTCGTCGACCTGGAGGCCGCGGACCATGTCGACGACACGGCGAGCCTTCATCGGGGTGATCCGCACGTAGCGTGCGCTGGCGAAGGCGCCGGACTGGTCGCCGAGCAGCGACTCGCGGCGCGCGCTGGTGCGGCTGCGCTCGGTGGTGCTCATCGGCGACGCCCCTTCCGGTCTTCCTTCACGTGCCCGCGGTAGGTGCGGGTCGGTGCGAACTCCCCGAGCTTGTGGCCGACCATGGAGTCGGTCACGAAGACGGGGACGTGCTTGCGACCGTCGTGCACGGCGATGGTGTGACCGATCATGTCGGGCACGATCATCGACCGGCGCGACCAGGTCTTGATGACGTTGTGGCTGCCCTTCGCGTTCTCGGCGTCCACCTTCTTCTGAAGGTGGTCGTCGATGAAGGGGCCCTTCTTCAGGCTGCGAGGCATGTCGGTTACTTCCTACCCTTGCCGGACTTGCGACGACGGATGATCTGGGAGTCGCTGGCCTTGCGCTTGCGCGTACGGCCCTCGGGCTTGCCCCAGGGGGAGACGGGGTGGCGACCACCGGACGTCTTGCCCTCACCACCACCGTGCGGGTGGTCGACCGGGTTCATGACGACACCGCGGACGGTCGGGCGAACGCCCTTCCACCGCATGCGGCCGGCCTTGCCCCAGTTGATGTTGGACTGCTCGGCGTTGCCGACCTCACCGATCGTGGCGCGGCAGCGCACGTCGACGAAGCGCATCTCGCCCGAGGGCAGGCGCAGCGTCGCGCGGCTTCCCTCACGGGCGACCAGCTGGGCGGAGTTGCCGGCCGAGCGGGCGATCTTCGCGCCGCCGCCCGGACGCAGCTCCACGCAGTGGATGGTCGTACCGACCGGGATGTTGCGCAGCGGGAGGTTGTTGCCGGGCTTGATGTCGGCGTTGGGGCCCGACTCGACCGGCGTGCCCTGCACGAGGCCCTTGGGGGCCACGATGTAGCGCTTCTCGCCGTCGGCGTAGTGCAGCAGCGCGATGCGGGCGGTGCGGTTGGGGTCGTACTCGATGTGAGCGACCTTGGCCGGCACGCCGTCCTTGTCGTAGCGACGGAAGTCGATGATGCGGTAGGCGCGCTTGTGACCGCCACCCTTGTGACGGGTGGTGATGCGGCCCTGGTTGTTGCGGCCGCCGTTCTTGGGCAGCGGACGCGTCAGCGACTTCTCGGGCGTGGTCCGGGTGATCTCGACGAAGTCGGCCACCGACGAGCCACGACGGCCCGGGGTGGTCGGCTTGTACTTGCGGATAGCCATATCAGTTCCTAGTCAGGAGCCCGGTCAGGAGACCGGACCTCCGAAGATGTCGATGCGGTGACCCTCGGCGAGGCTGACGATCGCGCGCTTGGTGTTCGGGCGCTTGCCCAGGCCGTAGCGGGTGCGACGGGTCTTGCCCTGGCGGTTGATCGTGTTGACCGAGGTGACCTTGACTCCGAAGACCTTCTCGACCGCGATCTTGATCTCGGTCTTGTTGGCGTCCGGGTGGACGATGAAGGTGTACTTGTTGGCGTCGAGCAGGCCGTAGCTCTTCTCCGACACGACCGGCGCGATCAGGACGTCGCGGTGGTCCTTGTGCAGGGTGCTCACTTGTCGCTCTCCTTCTCGCCGCGGGTCAGACCAGCAGCCTCGGCGTCCTCGGCGGACTTGAACCAGAAGTCGCCCGCAGCGGCGTCGTACCCGGCGTCGCCCTCGAGGAGGTAGGTGCCGGACTCCAGGCCCTGGACCTCGTAGCCCTTGGGGTTCTTGCCGCTCTTCAGCGGGGCCTTCGCGCCGGCCGGCAGGGCCGACTCGTCGCTGGCCTGCTCGGTCGCGGCGGGCTTCTCGGCCTTGGCGACGGCAGACTTCTCAGCCGTCGCAGCCGAGGCGCCACCCACGAACACGTCGTAGGCGCCCTGGGTGAACACGATGTCGTCGGCGTTCAGCACGTCGTAGGTGTTGAGCTGGTCGACGGCGACGATGTGGACCTCGGGCGCGTTGCGCAGCGAGAGCCAGGTGATCGCGTCGGTCCGCTCGAGCACCACGAGGTAGCCCACGCGGTCGGTCAGCGAGGTCAGCGCGGTGATCGCCGCCTTGGTGGAGGGCTTGTCGCCCGACACCAGGGAGTCGACCACGTGGATGCGACCGTTGCGGGCCCGGTCCGAGAGGGCACCGCGCAGGGCGGCGGCCTTCATCTTCTTGGGGGTGCGCTGGTCGTAGCTGCGCGGCTGCGGGCCGTGGACGACGCCACCGCCGGCGAACTGCGGAGCCCGGGTCGAGCCCTGACGGGCGCGGCCGGTGCCCTTCTGCTTGTAGGGCTTGCGGCCACCACCGCGCACGTCGGCGCGGGTCTTGGTGGCGTGCGTGCCCTGGCGCGCAGCAGCCTGCTGGGCGACCACGACCTGGTGGATCAGGGGAATGTTGACCTCGACGTCGAAGATCTCGGCGGGGAGGTCGACCTTGACGGTCTTGACAGCCATGCTCAGGCCTCCTGCGTCTTCTTGGCAGCCGAGCGGAGCATGACGAGCCCACCGCGGGGGCCGGGAACGGCACCCTTGAGCAGGATCAGGCCCTTGTCGGCGTCGACGGCGTGCACCGTCAGGTTCTGGGTGGTCACCGTGTCGTTGCCCATGCGGCCCGCCATGCGGGTGCCCTTGAACACGCGACCCGGGGTGGCGCAGGCGCCGATCGAGCCCGGCTTGCGGTGGTTGCGGTGGGCACCGTGCGAGGCGGAGACACCGTGGAAGCCGTGACGCTTCATGACACCGGCGAAGCCCTTGCCCTTGCTGGTGCCGGTGACGTCGATCTCCTCGCCGGCGGCGAAGGTGTCGACGCCGATCTCCTGGCCCACGGTGTAGCTCGCGGCGTCAGCGGTGCGGATCTCCGCGACGTGACGACGCGGGGTGACACCGGCCTTGGAGAAGTGACCGGCCTCGGGCGAGTTGACCTTGCGGGCCTCGATCTCGCCGAACGCGACCTGGATGGCGTTGTAGCCGTCCACCTCGGGCCGACGGACCTGGGTCACGACGTTGGTCGCGGCCGCGATCACGGTGACGGGGACGACCTTGTTGTTCTCGTCCCACAGCTGGGTCATGCCGAGCTTGGTGCCCAGCAGTCCCTTCGCGTTGCGCTCAAAAGTGTTCGTCATGTCAGCCTCAGAGCTTGATCTCGATGTCGACACCGGCAGGCAGGTCGAGACGCATCAGCGAGTCGACGGTCTTCGGCGTCGGGTCGATGATGTCGATGAGGCGCTTGTGGGTGCGCATCTCGAAGTGCTCGCGGGAGTCCTTGTACTTGTGGGGCGAGCGGATGACGCAGTACACGTTCTTCTCGGTCGGCAGCGGCACAGGGCCGGCGACCTTCGCACCCGTGCGGGTGACGGTGTCCACGATCTTCCGCGCCGAGGTGTCGATCACCTCGTGGTCATAGGCCTTGAGCCTGATGCGGATCTTCTGTCCCGCCATAGGTCCGTGTCCTCTTCGATCTCGTACGCCTGGTCTGGTTTCGGCTCTCGGCCCCTGGTGGGCGAGCGCCGCCTGTCTCTCCTCCACCCCCGACCCCCGCGGTCGGGCGTGTCGCGGTGGTTTCTCCGCACACGACCCCTCGGGGAAGCGGTACTGCTCTGGGTGGCACCCGACGGCTGTCGGATCTGGTCGGGTCTCCGATCAAGAAGCTTCTCGATCCGGTGCGGAGCACGCAGGACGACTGTTTCGATCAAGGAGACGCGATTCAGAAGTCAAGGTGTGCCGCACCCCGGCGACCCGCCGGAGCAACCGGAACATCTTGACAGACTCGGCGTGCCCACGCCAAATCGCAGTGGAGGCACGCCCAGCACGTCGTCCCGGGGGCCCTGGAGGACCCGTCCGGGGACTGCACCGGCAGGGCACACCCTACGCCCACACCGCGGTTGCGCCCCGATCGCGGGCCCCACCTACGCCGAGCGGCGGTAGAGGAAGTCACGGATGTCGCGGCCGACCTCGACGCCCTTGCGCTCGAAGCGGGTCACCGGACGCTCGGACCACCGCTCCACCGGTCCGCCCTCGAGGGTCGGCTCGGCGTCGAGGACCTCGCGCATCTGGTCGGCGTAGTCGGCCCAGTCGGTGGCCAGGCGCCATGCACCGCCCGGCACCAGCCGGGACGAGGCGAGCGCGGCGTTGGCGGGGTTCACCAGGCGCCGCTTGTGGTGCTTGGTCTTGCGCCACGGGTCGGGGAAGAAGGTCCAGAGCTCGGCGAGGCTGGCCGGCGCCAGGAGGTGCTCGAGCGACCAGACGGCGTCGACCGAGCAGAACCGCACGTTGTCGGCGCCCGCCTCGGCGACCCGCCACAGCGAGTCGGCCACACCGGGCAGCCACACCTCCAGCGCGAGGACGTTGTGGTCGGGCCGCGCAGCGGCGAGCACGGCCGTCGCCTCGCCGATGCCGGACCCGACCTCCACGATCAGCGGCGCCTCGCGCCCGAAGCGCTCGGCGAGGTCGAAGTCGGGCCGGTCGACGGCCTCCTCCGGGATCACCCAGTCGGCCTGGTGCGCCGCCCACGCCTCGGCCTGGCGGGGGGTGAACCTGCTGCCGCGCCGCGAGTAGGTGAGGACCTCGCGCATGCGACGCCCGTCCGCGGTGAGCTTGTGGTGCGGTCGGGCAGGGCGTACGACGTCGTTCACGCCGGACATCCTCCCCGCTCCCCCGGGTCCGGCGCACATCGGCCGGCCCGGCGGCTCAGAGGTGCGCGAGCGCCCCGGTGAGCACCGAGCGCAGCCGCTGCTCGATGTCGTCGAACTCGGGCTGGCCGATGATCAGCGGGGGCGCGAGCTGGATGACCGGGTCGCCGCGGTCGTCGGCACGGCAGTAGAGGCCGGCCTCCCACAGCGCACCGGACAGGTAGCCGCGCAGCAGCCGCTCGGACTCGGCGTCGTCGAACGTCTCCTTGGTCTCGCGGTCCTTCACCAGCTCGATGCCGTAGAAGTAGCCGTGGCCGCGGACGTCGCCGACGATCGGGATGTCGAGCAGCTTCTCCAGCGTCGAGCGGAAGGCCGGCGCGTTCTGCTGGACGTGGTCGGTGAGGCCCTCGCGCTCGAAGATGTCGAGGTTGGCCATCGCGACCGCCGACGACACCGGGTGTCCGCCGAACGTGTAGCCGTGGGCGTACGCCGTGGTGCCCGACCTGAACGGCTCGAAGAGCCGGTCGCTGGCGATCATCGCGCCGATCGGCGAGTAGCCGGAGGTCATGCCCTTGGCGCAGGTGATGATGTCGGGCTGGTAGCCGAACTCGGCGGCGCCGAACATCTCCCCCACCCGCCCGAAGGCGCAGATCACCTCGTCGGAGACCAGGAGCACGTCGTACTCGTCGCAGATCTCGCGGACCCGCTCGAAGTAGCCGGGCGGCGGCGGGAAGCACCCGCCCGCGTTCTGCACCGGCTCGAGGAAGACGGCCGCGACGGTGTCGGGGCCCTCGAACTCGATCGCCTCGGCGATGCGGTCGGCGGCCCAGCGGCCGAAGGCCTTCTCGTCGTCGCCGAGGTAGTCCGGACGGCGGTAGAAGTTGGTGTTGGGCACCTTGTGCGCGCCCGGGACCAACGGCTCGAACATCTCCTTCAGCGGCGGGATGCCGGTGATGGAGAGCGCGCCCTGCGGGGTGCCGTGGTAGGCCACGGCACGTGAGATGACCTTGTGCTTGTTGGGCTTGCCGGTGAGCTTGAAGTACTGCTTGGCCAGCTTCCACGCCGACTCGACCGCCTCGCCGCCACCGGTGGTGAAGAAGACGCGGTTGAGGTCGCCGGGCGCCATCGCAGCGATCCGGTCGGCGAGCTCGACCGCGCGCGGGTGGGCGAAGGACCAGAGCGGGAAGAAGGCCAGCTCCTTCGCCTGCTTGGCGGCCGCCTCGGCCAGCTCGTCGCGACCGTGGCCGACCTGGACCACGAAGAGGCCGGCGAGTCCGTCGATGTACTCGCGGCCGTGGCTGTCCCAGATCTTGTGCCCCTCGCCCTTGACGATGAGCGGCATCTCGCCGCCCTTCTCGTAGGTCGAGTGCCGGGTGAAGTGCAACCAGAGGTGGTCGCGGCCGGCGGTCTGGTAGTCGAAGGACTCACCTTCGGAGGAGTGGAGGCTCATCGTGTTCCCCAGTTGTAGTGCTGCTTGTTGAGCTTGAGGTAGACGAAGGTCTCCGAGGAGACCACGCCGTCGAGCTCACGGACCTGACGGATGACGTCGAGCAGGTGCGGGTCGTCCTCGCACACCACCTCGACGAGGAGGTCGAAGCTCCCCGCGGTGGTGACGACGTAGTCGACCTCGGACACCTCGGCGAGGCGGTCCCCCACCTTCATCGGGTCGCCCTCGGTGCGCACGCCGATCATCGCCTGGCGGGTGAACCCGACCTGCGTGGGATCGGTGACCGCCACGACCTGCATGACGTCGGAGTCGAGGAGCTTCTGCACGCGGGCGCGGGCTGCGGCCTCCGAGAGGCCGACCGCCTTGGCGATCGCGGCGTACGAGATGCGCCCGTCCTCCTGGAGGAGCTCGATGATGCGCTTGGCGGTCGCATCGAGGCGCACACTTCCCTCACTCATGCCGCCCATGGTGCTGTGCAGCAGGCCCGGTTCGCAAGCCGACGGGCGCGGAATCCGCATTTCCGGGGCGTTAAATCCACGATTCCGACAGTTTTGTTGTCGCCAACTATGGCGATCTGGCCACACGTCGTCCTACTCTCCCTTCACCGCACCCGACCGGGAGGACCCACGTGACCAGCCCACGCACGCTGCGCAACTTCATCGGCGGCGCCTACGTCGAGGGAGGCGCCGGCGCCCTGAGCGACGTCGTCAACCCGGCCACCGGCCAGGTCGTGGCCCGCGCACCCATCAGCGGCGCCGAGGAGGTCGACGCGGCGTACGACGCCGCCGACCGTGCCTTCGGCGAGTGGGGGCGCACGACGCCCAGCGAGCGCCAGCAGGCGCTGCTGAAGATCGCCGACGCCGTGGAGGCGCACGCGGACGAGCTCATCGCCCTGGAGTCGGAGAACACCGGCAAGATCAAGGCGCTCACCGCGAGCGAGGAGATCCCGCCGATGGTGGACCAGCTGCGGTTCTTCGCCGGGGCCGCGCGGGTCCTGGAAGGCAAGGCCGCGGGCGAGTACATGGCCGGCCACACGTCGTGGATCCGACGTGAGCCGATCGGCGTCGTGGGCCAGGTGACGCCGTGGAACTACCCCCTCCTCATGGCGGCGTGGAAGATCGGGCCGGCGCTCGCCGCGGGCAACACGGTGGTCCTCAAGCCCAGCGACACCACTCCCGAGAGCACCCTGCGCCTGGCCGAGCTCGCCGCGGAGTTCCTCCCGGCGGGCACGCTCAACGTGGTGACCGGTGACCGCGAGACCGGACGCCGGCTCGTCGAGCACCGCACGCCCGCCCTGGTCGCGATCACCGGCTCGGTGCGGGCCGGGGCGGAGGTGGCGGCCAGCGCCGCGCCGAACGTGAAGCGCGTGCACCTCGAGCTCGGCGGCAAGGCCCCTGTCGTCGTCTTCGACGACGCCGACCTCGAGGCCGCGGTGGAGGGCATCGCGATCGCGGGCTACTTCAATGCCGGCCAGGACTGCACGGCCGCGACCCGCGTGCTGGTGGCCGAGCGCATCCACGACGACTTCGTCGCCGCCCTGGCCGACTACGCCCGCAGCTCGGCGCCGGTCGGGCTGCCCGACGACGCGGACGCCCTCTTCGGACCGGTCAACAACGCCCGCCAGCTCGCGCACGTGAGCGGCTTCATCGACCACCTGCCCTCCCACGCCACCGTGTCGGCGGGCGGCAACCGGCGTACGGACCTCGGCGACGGCTTCTACCTCGAGCCCACCGTGCTCTCGGGCCTGCGCCAGGACGACGACGCCATCCAGAACGAGATCTTCGGCCCCGTCATCACCGTGCAGCGCTTCACCGACGAGGCAGAGGCGACCCGGTGGGCCAACGGCGTCGACTACGGGCTCGCCTCTTCGGTGTGGACCCGCGACTTCGGGCGCGCGATGCGGATGTCGAGGGCCCTCGACTTCGGCTGCGTGTGGATCAACACCCACATCCCGCTGGTGGCCGAGATGCCGCACGGCGGTTACAAGAAGTCCGGCTACGGCAAGGACCTGTCGATGTACGGCTTCGAGGACTACACCCGGATCAAGCACGTCATGGCCAACATCGAGAGCTAGACACCAGAGCTGGACGGCACCAACACCAGAGCAGCTCGGGGGCTGAGCGGAGGACCTGAACACATGACACCCATCCCGCGCCGGTCACGGCGTCCCCTGTCGCCACCGGCGGCCGCGCTGGCCCAGGCGGCCTCCGGCTCGCTGAGCCGACGCGCGCTGCTCGGCACCGGCCTCGCCGCCGGCACCGGGCTCGCGCTCACCGGGTGCGCCCCGCCCGAGCCACCGTCGGGCGGCGTGGCCAGCCTGGACCTGCCGACGGACGTCTCGGACCGGGAGAAGATCGTGAAGTGGGCCAACTGGACGGCCTACCTCGACATGAACGGCAAGGAGACCAAGTCCCCGACCCTCGAGGCCTTCATGGAGCAGACCGGCATCGAGGTCAGCTACACCGAGGACATCGACGACAACGACTCCTACTACGCCAAGGTGGGGCCGCAGCTGCGCGCCGGGCAGTCGATCGACCGCGACATCATCACCCTCACCGACTGGATGGCCAGCCGCGTCATCCGCGACCAGCTCTGCCAGCCGCTCGAGCTGATCCAGATGCCCAACGTGGTCAGCAACCTGCTCCAGCCGCTGAAGGACGTCTCGTTCGACCCGGGGCGCCAGAACTCGATCACCTGGCAGAGCGGCTTCGCGGGCATCGGCTACAACCGGGAGAAGGTCGGCCGCGAGCTCCGGTCGCTCGACGACCTCTGGGCCGACGACCTCAAGGGTCGCATCGTGGTGCTGTCGGAGTTCCGCGACACCGCCGGGCTGGTCATGCAGTCGCAGGGCGTCGACATCGAGAGCGACTGGGGGCGCGCGGAGTTCGAGAGCGCGCTGGACTTCATCGAGCAGAAGATCGACGAGGGCTACATCCGGCGGGTGAAGGGCAACTCCTACATGGAGGACCTCACCAGCGGCAACGCCGTCGCGGGCATCACCTGGAGCGGTGACATCTTCGTGCTGGCCTACGACACCGAGGATCCCAACTGGACCTTCACCATCCCCGAGTCGGGCGGCACGCTCTGGTCGGACAACATGATGGTGCCGATCACGTCCAGGCACCGCAGCAACGCCCAGAAGCTGATGGACTACTACTACGACCCGGCCGTGGCCGCCCAGGTCGCCGCGTGGGTCAACTACGTCTGTCCCGTCGACGGCGCGCAGGCCGAGATGGAGAAGATCGATCCGGAGCTGGCCGAGAGCCCGTGGATCTTCCCGACCGCCGAGTTCATCGCCGACAGCAACATCCAGCAGTTCCGGGTGCTGAGCGCCGACGAGGACATCGAGTTCGCCGACCTGTGGTCCAGCAACGTGATGGGGAACTGACATGGCCGGATTCCGAGAAGCCCGCGGCGACCTCAAGCTCGAGAGCGTGACCAAGTCCTTCGGCGACTTCGTCGCCGTCGACGGCATCGACCTCCACGTCCCCCGGGGCTCCTTCTTCGCCCTGCTCGGCCCCTCTGGCTGCGGCAAGACCACCACCCTGCGGATGGTCGCCGGTCTGGAGCAGCCCACGGCCGGGCGGGTGATGATCGGCGACACCGACCTGACCGGCTCGCGACCCTACGAGCGCCCCGTCAACACCGTCTTCCAGTCCTACGCCCTCTTCCCGCACCTGACGATCCGCGACAACGTCTCCTTCGGGCCCAAGCGCCGCAAGGAGAAGGACGCCGCCGCCCGGACCGACGACGCGCTCGAGCTGGTGCAGATGACGCAGTTCGCGGGCCGCAAGCCGCACCAGCTCTCCGGCGGCCAGCAGCAGCGCGTGGCGCTGGCCCGCGCGCTGGTCAACCACCCCGAGGTGCTGCTGCTCGACGAGCCGCTCGGCGCGCTCGACCTCAAGCTCCGCCGCGAGATGCAGGTCGAGCTCAAGCGCATCCAGACCGAGGTGGGGCTCACCTTCATCCACGTCACCCACGACCAGGAGGAGGCCATGACGATGGCCGACACCGTCGCGGTGATGAACAAGGGCCACATCGAGCAGCTCGGCCCGCCGGCCGAGCTCTACGACCTGCCCCGCACCCGCTTCGTGGCCAACTTCCTGGGCCAGGCCAACACCGGCGTCGGCACCATCGAGCACACCGACGGCGACCACCTCGTCGCCGACGTGCTCGGCACCAAGGTGCAGATCCTCAAGTCCCGCTCGCAGGTGCATGAAGGCCAGGTGCTGTTCGGCGTACGCCCCGAGAAGGTGACCGTGTCGCGCAAGCAGCCCGACGGCGTGGGCAACGACGTCAAGGGCGTGGTGCGCGACGTGTCGTTCCTCGGCGTCGCGACGAGCTACCTCGTCGACATGCCGAGCGGCACGACCTGGAGCTGCTACGAGCAGAACCTCGACGTCGAGCCGCTCGACCTGCGCCCCGGCGACGAGGTCTGGCTGACCTGGAACCCCGGGCACGCGTTCGGTGTCCCGGTGGACGCAGGATGAGCGCCCTCGCCCCGGTCTCGCAGGTGGCGGGCGACCCGGGGGTCCACCCGGTCGCGCCCGCCCCCGAGACGCAGAAGCGGAGCTGGACGGCGTACCTGCTGCTCCTGCCGGGTGTGCTGTGGCTCGGCGTCTTCTTCCTGCTGCCGCTGGTGCAGCTGGGCGCGGTCAGCCTGCAGAGCCGCTACCCCGGCTTCCCCGGCTACTACTACCGCGACCTGAACTTCTCGAACTACGCTGCCGCGCTCACCGACTACGCACCCCACTTCGCGCGGTCGTTCCTCTACGCCGGGCTCGCGACGTTCCTCGCGTTCGTCATCGCCTACCCGCTGGCCTACGCGATGGCGTTCAAGGCCGGCAAGTGGCGCAACCTGATGATGATCTGCGTCATCGCGCCGTTCTTCACCTCCTTCATCCTGCGCACCTTCGCGTGGTCGCAGATCCTCGCCGACGAGGGCTGGGTGGCCGGCACGCTGAACTTCCTCAACCTGCTGCCCGGCGGCGCGATCATCAACACGCCGGTGGCGGTGGTCGCGGGCCTGACCTACAACTTCCTGCCCTTCATGGTGCTGCCGATCTACGCCTCGCTCGAGCGCGCCGACCCGCGGGTGATCGAGGCGGGCGGCGACCTGTACGCCAACGGCTTCACCACCTTCCGCACCGTGACCCTGCCGATGTCGATGCCCGGCGTGCTCGCCGGCACCCTCCTGACCTTCATCCCGGCGGCCGGCGACTTCGTCAACATGGAGCTGCTCGGCCCCCAGCGCGGGAAGATGGTCGGCAACGTCATCAACGACCAGTTCCTCGCCATCCCCGGCGGATACCCCGTGGCGGCCGCGCTGTCGTTCACGCTGATGGCCGCGATCCTGGCCATGGTCTTCCTCTACGTACGCCGCTTCGGCACCGACGAGCTGGTCTGAGGTGGCCACCATGACGACGACGTCCCCGACCGGGCAGTCCTCCCCCGCCTACCGCCCGTCCGCGGCCAAGCGGGCCCAGCTGTGGCTGGCCAGCCACTTCGCGATGCTCTCGGCGATCCTGGTGCTCCTCTACCTGTTCCTGCCGGTCGCCTACACCTTCGCGTTCTCCTTCAACGACCACGGCAAGACCAACATCGTGTGGCAGGGCTTCACCTGGGAGCACTGGCAGGACCCGTGCGGCGTGCCCGGGGTCTGCAGCTCGCTGGTGACCTCGCTGCAGGTCGGCGCGATCTCCACGCTCGTGGCCACGGTGCTCGGCACCATGATGGCGCTGGCGATGGTGCGCTACCGCTACCGCGGCAAGGCCGCGAGCAACGTGCTGATCTTCGTGCCGATGGCGACCCCCGAGATCGTGATGGGTGCCGCGCTGCTGACGATCTTCGTGCAGGGCTTCTCCAACGTCGGGATCAGCCTGGGCTTCACCACGATCGTCTTCGCCCACATCATGTTCTGCCTGAGCTTCGTGGTGGTGACGGTGAAGGCGCGCATCCAGTCCCTCGACCCGCGGATCGAGGAGGCGGCGCAGGACCTCTACGCCAGCCCGGTGCAGACCTTCTGGAAGGTCACCTTCCCGCTGATCCTGCCCGGCATCGCGGGCGCCGCGATGCTCGCCTTCTCGCTGTCCTTCGACGACTTCATCATCACCAACTTCGTCTCCGGCAACGAGAACACGTTCCCCAAGTTCGTCTACGTCGCGTCGCGCCGCGGCATCCCCGCCGAGGCCAACGTCATCGGCTTCTCGATGTTCGTGCTAGCCGTCCTGCTGGTGGTGGGTGCGCAGCTCGTGGGCTCGGCGCGGGCGTCCCGGATCAAGAAGTAGGAGTGCAGTCGTGCCAGAGCCGATGAGGGTGCTGATGGTCGGGGCCGGCGGTGTCGGTGACGCCGCCGCCCGGATCGCGGTCGAACGCGACTTCTTCGAGGCGTGGGTGGTCGCCGACCACGACCTCACCCGGGCCGAGCGGACCGTCGCCGCGGCCAGCGGGCGGCGTACGGGCGAGGAGCGCTTCACGGCCGCGCAGGTCGACGCCTCCGACGCCGACGCCGTCGCCGCGCTCGCCCGCGAGGTGCGGGCCACCCACGTCTTCAACGCCGTCGACCCGCGCTTCGTGATGCCCCTCTTCACCGCCGCCCTCGCAGCGGGGGCCGACTACCTCGACATGGCGATGAGCCTCTCCGCGCCGCACCCCGACGCGCCGTACGAGAAGGTCGGCGTCAAGCTCGGCGACCAGCAGTTCGCGCAGGCCGGGGCCTGGGAGTCCGCCGGCCGGCTGGCGCTGCTCGGCATCGGGGTGGAGCCCGGGCTCTCCGACGTCTTCGCACGCTACGCCGCCGACGAGCTCTTCGACCACATCGACGAGCTCGGCACGCGTGACGGCGCGAACCTGGTGATCCGCGACGACGACGGCAACGAGGTGTTCGCGCCCGGCTTCTCGATGTGGACGATCATCGAGGAGTGCCTCAACCCCCCTGTGGTGTGGGAGCGGGAGAGGGGCGGTGGCGAGCTGGAGCAGGGATTCTTCACACTGCCGCCCTTCTCCGAGCCGGAGGTCTTCGACTTCCCCGAGGGCATCGGACCGGTCGAGTGCGTGCACGTCGAGCACGAGGAGGTGCTCCTGATGCCGCGATGGGTGGAGGCGGACCGGGTGACCTTCAAGTACGGCCTCGGCGAGGAGATGATCACCATCCTGCGCACGCTGCACACCCTGGGGCTCGACTCGACCCAGCCGGTGACGGTGAAGGGGGTGGAGGTCTCGCCGCGCGACGTCGTGGCGGCGTGCCTGCCAGACCCGGCCACCATCGGCCCGCGGATGGAGGGCAAGACCTGCGCGGGGCTCTTCGTCACCGGCACCGGCAAGGACGGCGCGCCGAGGTCGACGTACCTCTACCACGTGGTCGACAACGCCGACTCGATGCGCGACTACGGCGCCCAGTGCGTGGTCTGGCAGACGGCCATCAACCCGGTCGTGGCGCTGGAGCTCCTCTCCGACGGCACGTGGAAGGGCACCGGCGTGCTGGGCCCCGAGGCGCTGCCGCCGAAGCCGTTCCTCGACCTGCTGTCGGCGCCGAAGCCCGAGGGCTACGGGTCCCCGTGGGGCATGGAGGAAAGGGCATGACGTTGTCCCAGGAGCGGATCCTCGCCACCGACATCCCCGGGCCGCGCTCGCAGGCCCTCCACGCCCGCAAGGTCGCGGCCGTGTCCGCCGGCGTGGGCACGACGCTGCCCGTCTACGTCGAGCGTGCCGCGGGCGGGATCCTGCGCGACGTCGACGGCAACCAGCTCATCGACTTCGGCTCCGGCATCGCGGTGACCACCGTCGGCAACGCCGCGCCCCGCGTGGTGGAGGCGGTGCAGCGCCAGGTCGCGGACTTCACCCACACCTGCTTCATGGTCACGCCCTACGAGGAGTACGTCGCGGTCTGCGAGAAGCTGGCCGAGCTCACTCCCGGCACGCACGAGAAGCGCTCGGCGCTCTTCAACTCCGGGGCCGAGGCGGTCGAGAACGCCGTGAAGGTCGCCCGCCACCACACGGGCCGCGACGCCATCGTGGTCTTCGACCACGCCTACCACGGGCGTACGAACCTCACGATGGCGCTGACGGCCAAGACCATGCCCTACAAGCACGGCTTCGGCCCGTTCGCCGGGGAGATCTACCGCGCCCCGATGGCCTACCCCTACCGGTGGCCGGGCGGACCCGAGGCGTGCGCCGAGGAGGCCTTCGACGCCTTCGTCTCGACGGTGCACACCCAGGTCGGCGAGGACAGCTGCGCGGCCGTGCTCATCGAGCCGATCCAGGGCGAGGGCGGCTTCATCGTCCCGCCGCCCGGCTGGCTCCCCCGCGTGGCCGAGTGGTGCCGCGAGCAGGGGATCCTGCTCATCGCCGACGAGATCCAGACGGGCTTCGCGCGCACCGGCGACTGGTTCGCCTGCGACCACGAGGGCGTGGTGCCGGACCTGGTGACCACCGCCAAGGGCATGGCGGGCGGCCTGCCGCTCGCCGCGGTGACCGGCCGGGCCGAGGTGATGGACTCGGTGCACGTCGGCGGTCTCGGCGGCACCTACGGCGGCAACCCGGTCGCGTGCGCGGCAGCGCTCGCCGCCATCGAGACGATGCAGGCCGACGACCTGCCGGCGCGGGCCCGCGCCATCGAGGCTGCCTTCCTGCCGCGCCTGCGTGCGCTGGCCGAGCGCCACCCCGACCGCGTCGGTGACATCCGTGGCCGGGGCGCGATGCTGGCCGTCGAGCTGGTGTCCGACGGGCCCGGGCGTACGCCCGACGCGGCGCTCGCGGGCGCGATCCACCGGGCCTGCTCGGCGCAAGGCCTCGTCACGCTGACCTGCGGCACCTACGGCAACGTCTTCCGCTTCCTCCCGCCGCTGGCGATCGGTGACGACCTGCTCGCCGAGGGCCTCGACATCTTCGAGGCCGCCTTCGACGCGGCTGCGGATGGCAGGGTGGGGTGATGGCCAGCAACGAGACCGTCCTCCAGACCGTGCCCCGTCAGCTCCTCGTCGGTGGAGAGTGGGTCGACGCCACCGGCTCCGCGACCTTCGAGGTGCACAACCCCGCCGACGGCAGCGTGCTCGCCTCCGTGGCGGACGCGACACCCGCCGACGGGGAGCGCGCGCTCGCTGCGGCGGCCGTCGCCCAGCGCGAGTGGCGCGCCACCGAGCCCCGGGTGCGCGGGGAGATCCTGCGCAGCGCGTTCGAGCTCCTCACCGAGCGGGCCGACGACTTCGCCCGGCTGATGACGCTGGAGATGGGAAAGACGCTCGCCGAGGCGAGGGGCGAGGTGGCCTACGGCGCCGAGTTCTTCCGATGGTTCTCCGAGGAGGCGGTGCGCATCCACGGCCGCTACTCCCCCGCGCCGGCCGGCAACACCCGCCTGATCACCATGAAGGGCCCCGTCGGCCCGACGCTGATGATCACGCCCTGGAACTTCCCCCTCGCGATGGGCACCCGCAAGATCGGGCCGGCCCTCGCGGCCGGGTGCACGATGGTGGTCAAGCCGGCCGCGGAGACCCCTCTCACGATGCTCGCGCTGGCCGGGCTGCTGGAGGAGGTCGGCCTGCCGGCGGGCGTGCTCAACGTCGTCACCACCACTGACTCCGGCGGGGTGTGCGAGCCGCTGATCCGCGACCCGCGGCTGCGGAAGCTGACGTTCACGGGCTCGACGGCCGTCGGCAAGGTGCTGGTCGCGCAGGCGTCCGACCAGCTGCTCCGGGTGTCGATGGAGCTCGGCGGCAACGCCCCCTTCCTCGTCTTCCCCGATGCCGACCTCGGCGCCGCCGTCGACGGCGCGATGCTGGCCAAGATGCGCAACATCGGGGAGGCCTGCACCTCGGCCAACCGCTTCCTGGTGCACGAGTCGGTCGCCGAGGAGTTCTCGACCCGGCTCGCCGAGCGCATGGGGGCCCTGACGGTCGGCGACGGCACGGAGGACGGCGTCGACGTCGGTCCCCTCATCACCGAGAAGGCCCGCGCCGGGGTGCACGAGCTGGTCGACGACGCCGTCTCCGGCGGAGCCCGCGCCCTGGTCGGTGGCGAGGTCCCCGACGGGCCCGGCCACTTCTACCCGCCCACGGTGCTGGTCGACGTACCCGCCTCGGCGCGGGTGTTCCGCGAGGAGATCTTCGGTCCCGTCGCACCCGTCTCGACCTTCCGCGACGAGGAGGAGGCGCTCGCGCGCGCCAACGACACCGAGTACGGCCTCGTCGCCTACGTCTTCACCCGCGACCACGCCCGCGTGCTGCGCGTCAGCGAGGCGCTGGAGTTCGGGATGGTCGGCATCAACACCGGCATCGTCTCCAACCCGGCCGCCCCCTTCGGCGGGGTGAAGCACTCCGGCTTCGGCCGCGAGGGCGGCTTCGAGGGGATCGAGGAGTACCTCGAGACCAAGTACGTCGGCAGCGCACTGTGAGGACCACGTGACGATCGACCGCACCCGGCTGGCCGCACTCCACGCCGAGGAGGAGCAGCGGTTCGTCGACCTGCACCCGACCTCGGCGCTGCTGGCGCGCACAGCCAGTGAGCACCTGCTGGCCGGTGTCCCGATGCCGTGGATGACGCGCTGGCCGGGCTCGTTCCCGCTGTTCGTCGAGTCAGCGGCCGGCGGTCGCTTCACCGATGTCGACGGCATCGAGCACGTCGACCTGTGCCTGGGCGACACCGGCTCGATGACCGGCCACTGCCTGCCCGCCGTCGCGGAGGCGGTGCGCGAGCGCACCGAGCGCGGGATCACCACGATGCTGCCCTCGACCGATGCCGCCTGGGTGGCCGCCGAGCTCAGCCGGCGCTTCGGCCTTCCGCGCTGGCAGATGGCCATGACCGCCACCGACGCCAACCGCTTCGTGCTGCGCTTCGCGCGCCACCTGACCGGACGACCGCGCATCGCGGTCATGGACTGGTGCTACCACGGCACCGTCGACGAGACGCTCGGCGTGCTGGAGCACGGCCGGGCCGGGGACCGCGTCGTGGCCCGCCCGGGAGCACTCGGCCCACAGGTCGACGTCGCGCAGACCACGGCGGTGGTGCCCTTCAACGACCTCGAGGCCCTCGACGCCCGCCTCGCCGAGGGTGACGTCGCCTGCCTGCTGATGGAGCCGGCGCTCACCAACATCGGCATCGTGCTGCCCGACGACGGATACCTCGCCGGGGTCCGTGAGGTCACCCGGCGCCACGGCGTGCTGCTCGTCAACGACGAGACCCACACCATCTGCGCGGGACCGGGCGGGGCCACCGCGGCGTGGGACCTCGAGCCTGACCTCGTGGTCATCGGCAAGCCCATCGGCGGAGGAATCCCCGTCGCGGCGTACGGCATGACCGCCGAGGTGGCCGCGCGCCTCGAGGGCCCGATGCTCGGGCACGACATCGACGTCGCGGGGGTGGGGGGCACGCTGTCGGGCTCCGCGCTCGCGATGGCCGCGGTCCGCGCCACGCTGTCGACCGCTCTGCGCCAGGAGGACTTCGACGTCGCGATCCCGCTCGCCGAGAGCTTCACCGACGGCATCCGCGGCGTGATCGACGAGCACGGCCTGCCGTGGCACGTCCAGCGTCTCGGCTGCCGCGCCGAGTACTGGTTCTGCCCGCCGCCGCGCGCGGGTGCGGAGGCCGCCGCCGCCGTGGACGAGGAGCTCGACGCCTTCTTCCACCTGTGGACGGTCAACCGCGGGGTGCTGCTCGCCCCCTTCCACAACATGTCGCTCTTCTCGCCGTTCCACGACCAGTCCGACGTCGACGCCCACACCTCGGCCTTCCGCGGTGCCGTGGAGGCGCTGCTCGGATGACCCACCCACGTCGGGTCCCGGGCGACGTGCTGGTCCACCTGCGCCGCGCGCGCGACCACCTCGACCGCCACTTCGCCGAGCCCTTCGACCTCGACCACCTCGCCGCGCTCGCGGGGATGAGCCGCTACCACTTCATCCGGTCCTTCGCGACGACGTACGGCGTGACGCCGGCGGCGTACCTGGCCCAGCGCCGGGTCGAGCGTGCGCAGGACCTGCTACGAGCCGCCAACCTGACGGTCACCGAGATCTGCCACGCGGTCGGCTACATCAGCCTCGGATCCTTCAGCTCGCGGTTCCGCGAGATCGTCGGGGAGAGCCCGAGCGACTTCCAGAGGCGGTATGCCGCAGAGGGCAACCCGCGGATCCCGGGGTGCTACGTCTTCATGGCCGGGCTCGTCGAGCGCACCGCAACGCAGGAGAAGCGTGACGGGGCGGACCCTACGTAGGTTCGTCGCATGATCACCAACATCTCCCTCCTGTCCGTGTGGGTGAAGGACATCGACGAGTCCCTCGCCTTCTACACCGACGTCCTCGGCTTCGAGGTCGGCGACGACCTGCAGTTCGGGCCCGACTTCCGCTGGTGCACGGTCGTCCACCCGAGGCAGCCCGAGATCCACCTCCACCTCACCACGCCGAGCGGCCCGCTCCCGGACTACCTGATCGAGGCGATGGCGCGGGCGCAGGACGAGGGCGGACTCCCCGGTGTGGGGTTGAACGTCGACGACTGCCGCGCGACCTACGAGGAGCTGCGGGCCAAGGGCGTGGAGTTCCTCCAGGAGCCGGAGGAGCGGCCGTACGGCGTCGAGGCGCTGATGCGCGACAACTCGGGCAACTGGATGGTGCTCGTCGAGAAGCGCGACTACTCCCCCGAGGACTTCGAGGGCCTCGACCTGGGCTGATGCCCGGGTCCTGCGACCACCCCGGCCGCCCTGGCCGCGTCGGCGTACGCCGCAGCCAGGGTCTCCACGGTCTCGTGCGCGTTGAGCCCGGACGGGTTGGGCACCACGAAGACGCGCGAGCCGTCCCAGCGTCCGGGCTGCTCCCCCGCCCGGGCGCTGCGCTCGTCGAACGCCGCCCGGTAGGCCGTGATGCCGGCCACCGCCACGACGTCAGGGCGCCGCTCGGCGACCAGGGCGCGCAGCCGCCTCCCGCCCTCGCGCAGCTCCGCCGCGCTGAGCTCGTCGGCCCGGGCGGTGGCGCGCGCCACCACGTTGGTGATGCCGATGCCCCGCCGCCGGAACGCGTCGCGGTCAGCCTCCGTCATCCCGGCGGACGGGTCGACGGGGTGCTCGAGGATCCCCGCGCGCAGGAGGGCCGGGTAGAACCGGTTGCCGGGACGCGCGAAGTGCGTCTGGGTGGCGGCGGTCCACAAACCGGGGTTGATCCCCACGAAGAGGAGCCGCAGCGGCTCGCCCTCACCGGGGAGCAGGTCGGGCACCACGGCGTCGCGGTACGACTCGAGCTCGGCCCTCGTGAATCCCATGCCGCCATCGTGCCGTGGACGCGGTGATGCCGTCGTCCGGTGACGCGGCGCCCGACCGGGCGTACCGTGGACCGATGACGGGTCCGCTCGCGACGATCGCAGTCCTGCTGCTCGTCGCCGTGGTCCTGCGGGTGGGCCTCGCCGTCCTCGTCGGTGAGCCCGACGGGTGGCGCACCCACCGCGCTCCTGCGCGCCTGGCACGGCGGCTGCGGCACCGGCGTGCACCTGTCGCCGAGCAGCCTGCGACGCGGCGGCCCATCGAGGAGGTGGGCGCCGACCTCCGGCGGCTCAACGCGTCCTTCCACCGCAACGACATGCGCTTCGCCAAGTACGAGGGGTGCCGACAGGCCTACGACGGCGTCCTGGCCGAGGCCGCGGACATGGCGGGCCTCGCGCACCTGATGGAGGTGCTCCCGCCGGGGTCCGAGCTCGACCGCGAGCGGCAGCGGGTGGAGATGCTCCTCCAGCACCACGGCCTGCTGCCGCCGCCGTACGCGGCCTGAGCCCGCGGGACGCACGAGACCCCGCCTCCCTTGCGGGAGACGGGGTCTCGAGGTGAAGCTGGTGCGCCGTCGGGCGCTCAGATCACTTGGTGATCTTGACGACCCGGCCGGCGCCGACGGTGCGGCCACCCTCACGGATCGCGAACCGCAGGCCCTCGTCCATCGCGATGGGCTGGATGAGCTCGACCGACATCTCGGTGTTGTCACCCGGCATGACCATCTCGGTGCCCTCGGGGAGGGTCACGACGCCGGTCACGTCCGTCGTGCGGAAGTAGAACTGCGGGCGGTAGTTGTTGAAGAACGGCGTGTGACGGCCACCCTCGTCCTTCGACAGGATGTAGACCGAGGCCTCGAAGTTCGTGTGAGGCGTCGTGGTGCCCGGCTTGATGACGACCATGCCGCGCTCGATGTCCTCGCGCTTGGTGCCACGCAGGAGCAGGCCGACGTTCTCGCCCGCCTGGCCCTCGTCGAGCAGCTTGCGGAACATCTCGACACCGGTGACGGTCGACTTCTGGGCGGTCTCGCGGATGCCGATGATCTCGACCTCCTCGTTGACCTTGACGATGCCGCGCTCGATGCGACCGGTGATGACGGTGCCGCGACCGGTGATCGTGAAGACGTCCTCGACGGGCATGAGGAACGGCTTGTCGGTCTCGCGCTCGGGGGTCGGGATCGACTCGTCGACCGCGTTCATGAGCTCGATGATCGAGTCGCCCCACTTCTCGTCGCCCTGGAGCGCCGGGAAGGCAGCAACGCGGACCACGGGGATGTCGTCGCCCGGGAACTCGTACTCGGAGAGGAGCTCGCGCACCTCCATCTCGACGAGCTCGATGAGCTCCTCGTCGTCGACCATGTCGCACTTGTTGAGCGCCACGACCAGGGCCGGCACGCCGACCTGGCGGGCGAGCAGCACGTGCTCACGCGTCTGCGGCATCGGGCCGTCGGTGGCGGCGACAACGAGGATCGCGCCGTCCATCTGAGCGGCACCGGTGATCATGTTCTTGATGTAGTCCGCGTGACCCGGGCAGTCGACGTGCGCGTAGTGGCGCGCCTCGGTCTGGTACTCGACGTGCGCGATCGAGATCGTGATGCCGCGCTGACGCTCCTCGGGAGCCTTGTCGATCTGGTCGAAGGCCGAGGCCTCGTTCAGGTTCGGGTACTTGTCGTGCAACACCTTGGTGATCGCCGCGGTCAGCGTCGTCTTGCCGTGGTCGATGTGACCGATCGTGCCGATGTTGACGTGCGGCTTGGTCCGCTCGAACTTCGCCTTAGCCACTGGGGCTCCTCCTGGTTGGTTTGGTACTTGAACTCATGGGTGTGGGACGGGTGGTGCTGGACCGAGGGTCCGGGTCGAGCTACTCGCCGCGGACCTTCTTGACGATCTCTTCGGCGATGTTCGAGGGAACCTCGGCGTACGAGTCGAACTCCATCGAGTAGGACGCCTGACCGGAGGTCTTGGACCTCAGGTCGCCAACGTACCCGAACATCTCCGACAACGGCACAAGGGCGTTCACGACCATGTCGCCGTGACGCTCCTCCTGCGCCTGGATCTGGCCGCGGCGCGAGTTGATGTCGCCGATGACCGTGCCGAGGAAGCTCTCGGGGGTGGTCACCTCGACGGCGAACATCGGCTCGAGCAGCACCGGCTTGGCCTTGCGTGCAGCCTCCTTGAAGGCCTGGTTGCCGGCGATCTTGAACGCGAGCTCGGACGAGTCGACGTCGTGGTAGGCGCCGTCCTCGAGCGAGAACTTCACGTCGACCATGGGGTAGCCGGCGAGGACGCCGAACTCCATGGCCTCCTGGCCGCCCTGGTCGACCGAGGGGATGTACTCCTTGGGCACGCGGCCGCCGGAGACGTTGTTGACGAACTCGTAACCCGCGCCCTGGCCGGTCTCGGGGTCGATGTTCGGACCGAGGTTGATGACGACCTTGGCAAACTGACCCGACCCACCGGTCTGCTTCTTGTGGGTGTAGGAGTGCTTCTCGACCGTGTTGCGGACGGTCTCGCGGTAGGCCACCTGCGGCTTGCCGACGGTCGCCTCCACGCGGAACTCGCGCTTCATGCGATCGACGAGGATCTCGAGGTGGAGCTCGCCCATGCCGGCGATGATCGTCTGGCCGGTCTCTTCGTCGGCCTTGACCGTGAAGGTCGGGTCCTCGTCGGAGAGGCGCTGGATCGCGGTGCCGAGCTTCTCCTGGTCGCCCTTGGTCTTGGGCTCGATCGCGACCTCGATCACCGGGGCCGGGAACGTCATCGACTCGAGGACGACCTGGTTCTGCGGGTCGCACAGCGTGTGACCGGTCTTGGTGTCCTTCAGGCCCATCACGGCCACGATCTGACCGGCGCCGACCGACGCGATCTCTTCACGCTTGTTGGCGTGCATCTGGTAGACCTTGCCGATCCGCTCCTTGCGGCCGTTGACCGAGTTGACCACGGTCGAGCCGGCCTCCAGCTTGCCGGAGTAGACGCGGACGTAGATCAGCTTGCCGAGGTGCGGGTCGGAGGCGATCTTGTAGGCGAGGCCGGAGAACGGCTCGTCGTCGCTGGGCTTGCGGGCGATCTCCTCGTTCTCGTCCTTGACCGAGTGACCGATGATCGCGTCGATGTCGAGGGGCGAGGGGAGGTACTGGACGACCGCGTCGAGCAGGGGCTGGACGCCCTTGTTCTTGAACGCGGTACCGCAGAGGACCGGGTTGAGCTTGTCGGCCAGCGTGGCGCGACGGATCGCGGCGTTGAGCTCCTCGACGGTGAAGTTCTCGTCACCCTCCTCGAGGTACTTCTCCATGATGTCGTCGTCGGCCTCGGCGAGCGTCTCGATGAACTTCTCGCGGTACTCGGCCGCCTGCTCGGCGAGGTCGGCGGGGATCTCCTCGACCTCGTAGTCCTCACCCATCGTGGTCTCGCCGCGCCAGGTCAGGGCACGCATGCCGACCAGGTCGACGACACCGAGGAAGTCAGACTCCGCGCCGATGGGCAGCTGGAGCACGAGCGGGGTGGAGTTGAGGCGCTCGACCATCATGTCGACGCAGCGGAAGAAGTCCGCGCCGGTGCGGTCGAGCTTGTTGACGAAGCACATGCGGGGGACCGAGTACTTGTTGGCCTGGCGCCACACGGTCATGGTCTGCGGCTCGACACCGGCCACACCGTCGAACACCGCCACGGCACCGTCGAGGACGCGCAGCGAGCGCTCGACCTCGGCGGTGAAGTCCACGTGGCCGGGGGTGTCGATGATGTTGATCTGGTGGTCCTTCCACCAGCAGGTCGTCGCGGCGGACGTGATGGTGATGCCGCGCTCCTGCTCCTGCTCCATCCAGTCCATCGTGGCGCCACCCTCGTGGACCTCACCGATCTTGTAGGTGATGCCGGTGTAGAAGAGGATGCGCTCGGTGGTGGTGGTCTTGCCGGCGTCGATGTGCGCCATGATGCCGATGTTGCGGACCTTGTTGAGGTCGGTGGTGATGTCGACAGCCACTGTTGTGTCTCAGTCCCTCGAAGTAGTGGGGTTGTGGGAGTGGGAGGCCGCGGACAGCGCGAAGCGCGGCCCGCGGCCTCCCGACCTCACCAGCGGTAGTGGGCGAAGGCCTTGTTGGACTCAGCCATCTTGTGCGTGTCCTCGCGCTTCTTCACAGCGGCACCGAGGCCGTTGCTGGCGTCGAGGATCTCGTTCATCAGGCGCTCGGCCATGGTCTTCTCGCGGCGGTCCGCGGCGTAGCCCACGAGCCAGCGCAGGGCCAGCGTGGTGGAGCGGTTGGCCTTGACCTCGACGGGGACCTGGTAGGTCGCACCGCCGACGCGGCGGGACTTGACCTCGATGGCCGGCTTGACGTTGTCGAGCGCGCGCTTGAGGGTGACGACCGGGTCGGTGCCGGTCTTCTCGCGGCAGCCCTCGAGGGCGGTGTAGACGATGCGCTGGGCAACGGCCTTCTTGCCGTCCTGCAGGACCTTGCTGACGAGCTGGGTGACCAGCTGCGAGCCGTAGACCGGGTCAGAGACGAGGGGGCGCTTAGGAGCGGGACCCTTGCGAGGCATTACTTCTCCTTCTTCGCGCCGTAGCGGCTGCGGGCCTGCTTGCGGTTCTTGACACCCTGGGTGTCGAGGGTGCCGCGGATGATCTTGTAGCGGACACCGGGAAGGTCCTTCACACGGCCGCCGCGCACGAGCACGATCGAGTGCTCCTGCAGGTTGTGACCGACACCCGGGATGTAGGCGGTGACCTCGACGCCACTGCTCAGGCGCACGCGGGCGACCTTGCGGAGGGCGGAGTTCGGCTTCTTCGGGGTGGTCGTGTAGACGCGGGTGCAGACGCCACGGCGCTGCGGGGATCCCTTCAGGGCGGGCGTCTTGGACTTCGACACCTTGTCCTGGCGGCCCTTGCGGACCAGCTGGTTAATGGTGGGCACCGGGTGGTTCCCTCTCTCTGTCTTCTCGTCACGGCCCGGCGAGGTGCCGGACTCGGATGTCATGCGTTGCTGCGACGTGCCTTGTGCGGTGGAGCTGCTGCGCCGAGCCGGGCGCGGCGCCTCGAGGGGCCGCGGCTCTAGGAGCATGCGCAGGGGTCTGGACGTGCCAGACACGAGGATTGAGGCTACTCGGGCGTGACTGCCACGGTCAAAACGCCGCAGGAGCCGGTTCCGCGAGCGGCACGCCCGCCTCGGCGCCACGCTCGCGGCGCGCCTTCTCGAGCCGCAGGTACATGATGGCAGACACCCCCACACCGAGGATCGTCATGAGTCCGCCGCCGAGCAGCGTCCAGCGGGCGCCGTACTCCTGCCCGATCCAGCCGATGATCGGGGCACCGACGGGAGTGCCGCCCATGAAGATCATCAGGTAGAGCGCCATCACCCGGCCGCGGACGCCCGCATCGGTGTGGAGCTGCATGTAGGTGTTGGCGCTCGTGATGAAGGTCAGCGCGGTGAGCCCCGTGACGGGCGCGAGGAGCGCGAAGGTGAGGTAGGACGGCATCAGCCCGGCCAGCATCACCGTGGCGCCGAAGGCGATCGCGGACCCGACGACGAGGCGGTGGCGCACCTCGGCGCGGCGCGCGGCCAGCAGGGAGCCGGTGAGCGAGCCGACCGCGAGGAAGGTGCCGAGCAGCCCGAACTCCTGCGGCCCCTTGCCGAAGACCTCGGTGGCCATGAGCGCCGAGGTGATCTGGAAGTTCAGCCCGAAGGTGCCGGCGAAGAAGACCATGCTCAGCACGAGCAGCAGGTCCGGCCGGGCGCGGACGTAGGCCACACCCTCCCGGATGGCGCCGGGACCGCGGTCGGCGGGCGCCGCGGCGTCGATCCGGGCCAGGTCGAGGTGGCGCAGCGACCAGATCGGGGCGGCGTACGACACCGCGTTGAGCAGGATGACCCACCCGGTCGCCACCGCTCCCCCACCGAAGGCGGCGATCAGCACGCCGGCCAGGCCGGGGCCGACGAGGCGCGCGGCGTTGAAGCTGGCGGAGTTGAGGCCGACCGCGTTGGTGAGGTCGACCGGGTCGACGAGCTCGGAGACGAAGGACTGGCGCGCCGGGGCGTCGAAGGCCGACGCGCAGCCGAGCAGGAAGGCCAGGACGTAGACGTGCCAGACCTCGGCGGAGCCGGTGACGGCGAGCAGGCCGAGCACGGCGGCGGGCAGCGCCATGCCGAGATTGGTGAGCTGCAGCAGCCGCTGCTTGGGCATCCGGTCGGCGATGAGGCCGGCCACCGGCGTCAGCAGCAGGAACGGGAGGAACTGGAGGCCGGTGGTGATGCCGAGCGCCGTGGCGCCCGAACCCACGGCGAGCTGGAGGACCAGCCAGTCCTGGGCGACGCGCTGCATCCAGGTGCCGGTGTTGGACACGACACCGCCGGTGGCGTAGCGGCGGTAGTTGGGGTTGGCGAGGGAGCGGAACGTGGGACTCGTGATGACTCCTCGGTCGTCAGTCGGTCAGGGCAAGTCGGGCGAGGATCGGCGCGGCGTCGCGCAGGGTGGCCCGCTCGGCGGGGGTGAGCCCCGCGAGCTGCTGGGCCAACCAGGCGTCGCGGCGCTGGCGGTCGGCCAGCACGGCCGCGCGGCCGGCGTCGGTGAGAGCCACCACGACCTGGCGCCCGTCGGTCTCGTGCGCCCGGCGTACGACGTAGCCGTCGGACTCCAGGCAGTTGACCGTGCGGGTCATCGACGGCGGCTGCACGCGCTCGGCGCGGGCCAGCTCGCCCACGGTCTGGTCGCCGCACCGCACCAGGAGCCCCAGCACGACCATCTGGCCGATGCTCAGGTCGTTGTCCGGGTGGCGCTCGGCGGCGAGGCGGCGACGCAGGCGCATGACACCCGCCCGGAGCTCGGAGGCGAGCCCGGCGTGGGTGCGGAGGTCGGCGGTCGGCATGTCGTTAGCATAACTCATTACCTTCGCTAACAATTCCTGCGGAGCTGCACGCTGAGTGCGCGTGAGGGATCCCCGGCTGACCGGGGATCCCTCACGTTGTCAGGCTCTGCAAAGGCCGACAACCTGTGGGACCCCCGGTTGACCGGGGATCCCATCAGGCGCCGGAAGCGCGCTCAGGTGGTCAGCCAGGAGGTGATCGGCTCGATCGCGAAGTAGACGACGAAGAGCGCGGCGACGATCCACATGAGCGGGTGGACCTCCCGGACCTTGCCGACGACGAGCTTGATCAGGACGTACGCCAGGAAGCCGGCGCCGATGCCGACCGAGATCGAGTAGGTGAAGGGCATCAGCACGATGGTCAGGAAGGCCGGGATGGCGATCTCGAGGTCGTCCCACGCGATGCCCTTGACCTGCTGCATCATCAGGAAGCCGACCAGCACGAGCGCCGGTACGGCAGCCTCGGACGGGATCGCCTCGACGATCGGGGCGAAGAAGGTGGCCAGCAGGAACAGCAGCCCGGTCACGACCGACGCGAGCCCGGTGCGCGCACCCTCGCCCACCCCGGACGCCGACTCGATGTAGGAGGTGTTGGACGAGACGCCGGCCGCGCCGCCGGCCATCGCGGCGACCGAGTCCACGATGAGGATCCGCTGGGAGTTCGGCGGGATGCCCTCCTCGTCGTTGAGGCCGGCCTCCGCACCGATCGCGGTCATCGTGCCCATGGTGTCGAAGAAGTCGGCCAGCAGGAGGGTGAAGGCGAGCAGGAGTGCGGCGAGCACGCCGACCGAGGAGAACGCACCGAAGAGGTCGAACTGCCCCAGGGTCCCGAAGTCGGGCACGTCGATGACGCCGTTGAGCTCGGGGACGTTGAGCGACCAGTTGCCCGGGCCCTCCTCCGCGACCGAACCGAGGTCGAGGACGGCCTGCAGCACGAAGGCGAGCACCGCCGTGGCGACGATCGAGATCAGGATCGCGCCGCGCACCTGGCGTACCCACAGGGCGATGATGAGCACGACGCCGACCGCGAAGACCAGCACCGGCCACCCGCTCAGCGTGCCGCCGTTGCCGAGCTGGACCGGGACGGTCGTCAGCGCGGCGTCCGGGATGCGGGTCACGAAGCCCGCGTCGACGAAGCCGATCAGGGCGATGAAGAGCCCGATGCCCACCGAGATCGCGATCTTCAGCTGCTGCGGCACCGCGTGGAACACGGCCTTGCGGAAGCCCGTCAGCACGAGGACGAGGATGATGATGCCCTCGAGGACGACGAGGCCCATCGCGTCCTCCCAGGTGGACCGGGTCGCGATGGCGTTCGCGACGAAGGCGTTGAGGCCCAGCCCCGTGGCGAGCGCGAGCGGGAAGTTGGCGACCGTGCCCATGAGGATGGTCAACACCCCTGCGACCAGCGCCGTGCCGGCCGCGATCACCGGCAGGTTCGACCCGTCACCCGTGCCGCCGCCGAGGTAGGCCCCGGTCGAGTCGGGCACGAAGCCGAGGATGAGCGGGTTCAGCACGATGATGTAGGCCATCGTCAAGAAGGTGACGACGCCGCCGCGGACCTCGCGACCCACCGTCGATCCCCGTCGGCTGATGTCGAAGAACCCGTCGAGGCCGGAGGGCTTCGTGGACTGCGGTGTGGTCGTGCTCTCGTCGTTCACGGGACGGCAGTCTGGCAGACCCGTGCTACGTCCGTGTGTCGTGCGGTCACCCACGTGTGTAGCGTGACCGCGTGGACCTGGGTGACGAGCAGCCGACGCAGCACGAGATCGGCAGCCGCACCTACATCGTGGCGCAGGTCGCGCCGCTCGACGTCGACGGCGTACGCACCACCGAGGTCGGCACCGCGCTGTGGCTGCTGGGCTTCCTGGCCCTGCTCCCCTTCTGGGGCACGCTCCAGGACAACGGCCGCACCTGGTGGCTGTGGACCTGCCTGGCCGGCTTCGGCCTCGGCCTCTGCGGGCTGGAGTACTGCCGACGGCGCCGCAAGGAGCGCGCGGCGCAGCAGGGCGTGGCATGACCCACCGGCCGACCCGCTGGGAGCTCGCCGGCGAGGGCAACCGGGGCTACGGCGCGAGGTTCGCGCAGCTGGTGGCCGACGGGTCCGACGTGGACGGCGAGGCCCGGCTGGCCGACGTGCTCGCCCCGCGCGGCGCGCGCGTGCTCGACGTCGGCTCGGGCATGGGCCGGGTGGCCGCCGCCCTGCAGGCACGTGGACACCGCGTGGTCGCGGTCGAGCCCGACCCCGCGCTGGTCGAGCAGTCGCGACACACCTACCTTGACCTCGAGGTGCTCCACTCCGACGTCCTGGAGGCCGACCTGTCCGGGCTGCGCGCGAGCGTGGACCTGGCGGTGCTCGTCGGCAACGTCATGGTCTTCGTCGCCGAGGGCACCGAGCGGGAGGTCCTGCGGCGGGTGCGCGAGACGCTGGCACCGGGCGGCCGGGTGCTGGTGGGGTTCCACCCCGTCGACGGGCCGGCCACCGCCCGGGACTACAGCCCCGAGGAGTTCCGGACCGACGCGATTGCGGCCGGGCTGCGCGTCGACCACCTCTTCGGCTCCTACGAGCTGCACCCGGCCTCGCCGGACTACGCGGTGTGGGTGCTGTCACGCGACGACGCGCCGGGCGCCCAGACGGCCTTCGGGCACGCGCTCTAGCTGTACCCGGCCAGCCCCTCCCGGGGAGATCTCGACTCGCTCAATCCGGCCGTCCCCACGTCCCGACCTCGTGCCTTGGTCGTGACTGGGCGGCTCAGATCAGCTCGTACTCGTCGTCGGTGAGGGTGTCGAAGACGTGCTCGGGCATCGGCAGCGGCTGCTGCTTGCGGGCGAGCTTGACCTCGGAGTGGGCGCCGCAGCCGTGGTCGAGGCTGACGACCCGGCCGTCGTCGTTGGCGTTGCCGTTGGCGCAGACGCCGAAGGTCTCCGAGAGCGAGCCGCTGATCCGCACGAGGAACCCGCAGGACCAGCAGCTGTCCGGAGCGCTCTTGGCGAGCGGCGACTCGGGCCCGCCGGAGCCGGCGTACCACCGCTCGGCAGCCATGTCGATGCCCTCGCGGCTCAGGGTGCGGACGCGGCCCAGGCCGAGGTCCTCGGCCACGCGACGCACCTGCGCCCGGGCGTCGGCGTCCATCGGCGGGTCGAGCGGGTCGTCGCCGACGAGGTAGGTCGGGACGAGGCGGACGTCCTCGTCCTCCACGGGCAGCAGGTCACCGGGCGAGAGGTCACCGGGCTGGAGCCGCTCCTTGTAGGGGACCCAGGCCGGCGCGACGATCGCGTCGTCACCGGGGAGCAGCACGACCTCGTTGACGGTCAGGTCCTTGCCGCGCTTGGCGCGGGTCAGCGTGACCGACCAGTACCACCCCGGGTAGCCGGGGCGGACGCACGCGAACTGGTGGGTGACGATGCGCTCACCTTCGGCGTGCGCGCCCAGGTGGTCGCCCACCTCGGCGGGCTCGGCGACCTCGAGGACCACATCTCGGGCCAGGTCGACGGCCTTGGCGAGGGTGGTGTCGGGCTTGCCGGCACGGGTGGGAAGAGCGATCACCTGCGCATTGTGGCAAACGCACCGCGGTCCTGTCCCGTCGGGACGCGCACCGGGACGTCTGCACCCGCGGTGTCGGGCCCGTAGGCCAAGATGGTGCCCGTGACCTCAGAGCGCCCCGACCCGTCCCCGGGGCCCCGGTCGCAGTCGTCGTCCCCACCCCGCTCCGGGACCGTACGCCGCTCGCTGTCGGGTGCCGCGCGTGGCGTCAGGGCCGCCGGCAGGGGTGCGCGGGTGGCGGGCCGCGGCGCCGGCACCGCCGGCCACTACGCCGTGTCGCAGGCGCGCCGGGCGGCCCGGGCCGAGGGTGCCGGCGACTCCGGGCTGTCGCGGTTGATCGAGCTGCACGCCTTCAACGCCGCCGGGGACGCCGCGGTGGCCATCTCGCTGGCCGGCACCCTGTTCTTCCAGGTCCCCACCGGGGAGGCGCGCGGTCAGGTCGCGCTGTTCCTCGGCCTGACCATGCTCCCCTTTGCGATCGTGGCGCCCCTGATCGGGCCGTTCCTCGACCGCTTCAGCCACGGCCGCCGGTGGGCGGTCGGCGCCACCATGGCGATCCGCTGCTTCCTGTGCTGGGTCCTCGCGACCGCCGTGGTGACGGAGTCGGGGTGGTTGTTCCCCGCCGCGCTCGGGTGCCTGGTGGCGTCCAAGGCGTACGGCGTCACGCGGGCCGCCGCGGTCCCTCGCCTGCTGCCGCCGGACCTCACCCTCGTCAAGGCCAACGCCCGGGTCTCACTGGCCGGCGTGGTGGGTGCCGGCATCTCGGCGCCGCTGGCGATCCTGGCCTCGACGTTCGGCCCCGAGTGGTCGCTGCGCTACGGCTTCGTGGTGTTCGTGCTCGCGACGATCTGGGCGATCCGGCTGCCGGACAAGGTCGACGCCAGCCAGGGCGAGGGCGAGCTCGTGCTCACCGGGGAGAGCGACACCTCCACCACCCGCCCGACCGGCCGCCGACCGCGCACCCGGATCCCGGCCGCGGTCGCCTTCGCGCTCCGCGCCAACTGCGGGCCCCGGTGGCTCTCGGGGTTCCTCACGATGTTCATGGCGTTCCTGCTGCGTGACAACCCGATCGGCGAGTGGAGGCCCGAGGTCCTGCTGGGCCTGGTCATCGGGGCCGCGGGGCTCGGCAACACCCTCGGCATCACGATCGGGTCGGTGCTCAAGCGCCTGAACCCAGCGGTCACAGTGGTGCTGGCCCTCCTCGCCGACGTCGCGGTCGCCGCGCTCGCCGCACTGTTCTACGGGCTGGTGACCCTCGTGCTGCTGGGCCTCACGGCCGGGCTGGCACAGTCGCTGGCCAAGCTCTCGCTCGACTCCACGATCCAGCGCGACGTCCCCGGACGCATCCAGGCGAGCGCGTTCGCCCGCTCCGACACCACGCTCCAGCTCGCGTGGGTGATCGGCGGGTTCGTCGGGATCGCCCTGCCCCTCATGCCGCAGCTTGGCCTCGGCATCGCTGCCGGCGTCCTCGGGGCGTGGGCGGCGTTCGTGCTGGTCAGCCGACCCGGCTCGACGGCCCCGGCTCGCGCCTGAGGACGTACGACGCCGGGTCGGGGCTCAGATCTCGAGCTCGTCGGCGAGCGCGCGCAGCACCTTCGCGGTGCCGCGGGCGGAGGCGCGCTCGGGGTGGCGACCCCGGCGGTAACCCTCCTCGACGCCCTCGAGCATCTTGATGAGGTCCTCGACGATGGTGACCATCGCCTCCGGCTGCTTGCGCTGGGCGTTGCGCTGGTTGCGCGTCACCGAGGCGGGCGCGTCGACCACGCGCACCTGCAGCGCCTGGTCGCCCCGGCGGCCCTGCGCGATCCCGAACTCCACCTTCGTGCCGGCCTTGAGGGTGGTGATCCCCTCAGGCAGTGCGTCGGAGTGGACGTAGACGTCCGGGCCGTCGTCCTGGGACAGGAAGCCGAAGCCCTTGTCCGCGTCGAACCACTTCACCTTGCCACTGGGCACGGATCCACTCCACTCACCTCAACCGCCGACACCGTGGGTTTACGGGGCGCGGGCAAAGAATAGGCGGACCCGGCGACCGGCCACCATCGGGTTGCGCGAAGACGTAGTCTGATCTGCTCACGCCCCCGGCGGGGACCGGCGGCGAGGGTGGACGGCGCCATGGAAAAATCGTCGTCCGGACAGCGGGAGCGGCTCGAAGGGAGCAGACGACATGCGGGCACCTACGGCACGACGGTTCCTCGGATGCGGCGTACTCGTGCTCTCGCTCGCGCTCCCCACCACTGCCCCGGCAGCGGCTGACGACGGGCCCACCGCCGCCGTGCCGCCCCGGCCCCTCACCCTCGTCACCCTCGCGGGCGCCGGCACCGCCGCCGGCCGTGCGGACGCCGAGGACCTGCTCGCCCGCCAGGACGCGGTGCTCGCGACCGTCGGTGCCGAGCCCGTCTACCGCTGGACCACGGCGCTCAACGGCTTCGCCGCCGACCTGAGCCCTGCCCAGGTCAGCATCCTCGACGACCAGCCGGGCGTCGCCACCGTCGAGCCCGACACGGTCCGCCCGCTCGCGGGTCGTACGTCGATGGCAGCCATCCGCGGCGCCGCCGACAGCCGGCGCCTGCGGGGCGGGGCCGGGGTCGTGGTGGGCGTCGTCGACTCGGGCATCGCTCCCGGCTCCCCTGCCTTCGCGGACGTGCCCGGACTCGGGGCCGACCCACGCGGCTTCACCGGCACCTGCAGCGAGGGCGAGGGCTGGTCGACCTCGGACTGCACCCGCAAGGTCGTCGGCGCCCGGTGGTTCGTCGACGGCTTCGGCGCGGACCGCATCCGCTCCTCCGAGTCCCTGTCCGCCCTCGACGTCCTCGGTCACGGCACCCAGGTGTCCTCCGTCGCCGCCGGCAACGCCGCGGTGAGCGTGCGCGTCGACGACCGCGACGCCGGCTCCTTCGGCGGGGTCGCCCCGCAGGCGCGCATCGCCGCCTACAAGGCGTGCTGGGGAGCCCCGGACCCGGCCGACGACGGGTGCTCGACCGCCGACGTGGTCGCCGCGGTCGACGCGGCCGTGGCCGACGGCGTCGACGTGCTGAGCCTCGCGCTCGCCGGCGGCGAGCGCATCGACACTCTCCAGCTCGCCCTCCTCGGCGCCGCGGAGGCCGACGTGGTCGTGGTCGGAGCCGCGGGCAACGCGGCCGGATCGGCGTACGCCGCCCACGCCGGGCCGTGGGTGACGACGGTCGGCTCCGCGGTGGGCCGGATGTCGCGCGGTCGCCTCGCGCTGCCCGGTGGTCGCTCGTGGACCGGCGGAGGCCGGCCCACCCCGGTCGAGGGCCGCGCCGTGCGCGCCCAGGACGCACCGGCCCCGGGGGTCACGCGCCGTGACGCCGGGCAGTGCCGCCCGGGCGCGCTCGACTCGCGGCGGGTGGCCGACCGGATCGTCGTGTGCCGTCGCGGCGGCATCGGTCGCATCGACAAGTCCGGCGCCGTCGCCCAGGCCGGTGGTCGGGCCATGGTGCTCGTCAACCAGCGCCCCGGGTCCGTGACCGCCGACTTCCACTCCGTCCCGACCGTCCACCTCGCCGCCACCGCGGGCCGGCAGTTCGCCCGCTGGGTGGCGCGCCACCCTGACGCCCGCGTGCGGATGTCGCGCGTGGACGGCGACCCGGGCAACCGGCGTACGGCTCCGTGGAGCGCGTCGGGCGACCCCCGCGGCGCCTCCCTCAAGCCCGACGCCGTCGCCGACGGCGATGCCGTGCTCGGTGCGCTGCCCGAGACGACGGGCCGCACGTGGGGTGTCTTCAGCGGGAGCTCGGCCGCGACCGCGGAGGCCGCCGGGCTGGCCGCCCTCCTGCGGGCCGAGCGCCCGGGCTGGTCGGCCGCACGGGTGCGTTCGCTCCTGGTCACCTCGGCCCGGCCGGTCCGCGGCTCGAGCGTCCTCCAGCAGGGCGCCGGCGCCCTCCCCGGTCGCGTCCCCACCGCCCACCTGGTCCTCGACGTCGACGCCTCGGACTGGCGTCGCGCGCTGCGCACCAACACGCTCGCCGACCTCAACACCAGCTCGGTGCTGCTCACCGCGGGACGCACCTCGGCGGTGCGCACGGTGACCAACGTCGGCAGCCGCGCGGAGTACTTCTCCGTCACCGCGCGCGGCTTCACCTCCCACCGGGTGTCGGTCCGCCCGCTCGCCGTACGCCTCGCGCCGGGGCAGTCGGCCGACTTCACGGTGACCGTCTCCGGTCCCCAGCCCTCCGGTCGCCTCGACGACGGTCAGGTGGTGTGGCTCGGCGCGCGCGGCGGGGTGACCCGGGTGCCGGTCGCGCTGACCCGCTGACCCGCTGACCACCTGACCTGCCGGCGTACGACGACGGGCCGTCGCCCCCGGGGGGACGACGGCCCGCGTGCTGTGGTGATGGGCCCTCAGCGGTCGAGCACCCGGTCGTGACGCAGCGAGGTCGCCCTGGTCTCCTTGGCGCAGAGCACCGCGATCACCGTGAGGACCGACGCGATCGTCATGTAGATCGCCACCTTGTCGACGTTGGCCGTGCCCTCGCTGGCCGCGCCGAGCAGGTCGATGGCGATGATCGGGGCGAGGGCACCGGCGAAGATCGACGCGAGCTGGTAACCGACGGAGGCGCCGGTGTAGCGCACCGAGGTCCCGAAGAGCTCGGAGAAGAACGCCGCCTGCGGGGAGTACATCAGTGCGTGCAGCATGAGCCCGACGACGATCGCGAGGATGATCTTGCCCTCGGAGCGAGAGGCGATGAGGTCGAAGAAGACCCACGACCAGGCGGCGACGCCGACGGCACCGGCGAGGTAGAGCGGCCGGCGACCGACCCGGTCACTGAGCGCGCCGACGAGCGGGATCGTCACGAAGTGCACGACCGATCCGATGAGCAGCGCCTTGAGGATCAGCGACTTGTCGTCGGCGGTGCCGGCGTAGATCGTCAGGAACGAGATCGAGATGATCGTGAACAGGTAGTAGGAGATGTTCTCCGCCATCCGCATGCCCATCGCCACGAAGACCTCGCGGGGGTACTTGCGGAAGACCTCGACGAGCGGGAGGTGCGGCTTCTCCTTGGTCTCCAGCTCGGCCTTGGCCTCGGCGAAGACGGGCGACTCCTCGATCGAGAGCCGGACCCACAGGCCCACACCCACCAGGACCGCGCTCAGCAGGAACGGGATGCGCCAGCCCCACGACTCGAAGGCCGCATCGGACTGGACGGCGGCGAGCAACCACAGCACGCCGGTGGCGAGCAGGTTGCCCAGCGCCACGCCGGCCTGCGGCCACGACGACCAGAAGCCGCGCTGCGAGTCGTCGCCGTGCTCGGCCGCCATCAGCACCGCGCCGCCCCACTCGCCGCCGACCGCGAAGCCCTGGAGCAGGCGGCAGGTCAGCAGGAGCAGCGGTGCCGCGACCCCGATGGAGGCGTACGTCGGCAGGAGGCCGATCGCGAAGGTCGCCACGCCCATGAGGAAGAGCGAGAAGACCAGCATCTTCTTGCGGCCGACCTTGTCGCCGTAGTGGCCGAAGACGACGCCGCCCAGCGGGCGGGCGACGAAGCCGAGGGCGTAGGTGCCGAAGGCGAGCAGCGTGGCCGTCGCGGGCTCGCTCTCGGGGAAGAACAGGGTGCCGAAGACCAGCGCGGCGGCCGAGCCGTAGAGGAAGAAGTCGTACCACTCGACGGCGGTGCCGATCAACGAGGCGAAGACGACCTTGACGATGCCGGTGCGTCCGGGCTCGGCGCCCGGGGCTCCCGTCCCGGTCGTGGTGGAGGTGTCGGTGGACATGACGTGCCTTTCATCGGGGGGTGCAGGGAGCAGCAGGTGCCTGCTGCGGGTGGAGCAGGGTCAGGCGGCGGTCCAGCCACCGTCGAGGTTCAGCGACGTGCCCGTCATCGAGGTGGCGGCCGGGCTGCAGAGGAACGCCACCGCCTCGGCGACCTCCTCGGGCTCGACGAGCCGCTTGAGGGGAGTGCGGGCGAGCAGCACGGTGTCGAGCACCTCGTCCTCGGCGATGCCGTGGCTGCGGGCCTGGTCGGCGAGCTGGCCCTCGACGAGCGGGGTGCGGACGTAGCCAGGGCACACGGTGTTGCTGGTGACGCCCTTGTCGGCCGCCTCCAGCGCGATGACCTTGGAGAGGCCCTCGAGCCCGTGCTTGGCGCTGACGTAGGCCGACTTGTACGCCGACGCCCGGTGGCCGTGGACGCTCGAGATGTGGACGAGCCGGCCCCAGCCCCGGGCGTACATGCCGGGCAGCACCCGGCGGGCCAGCAGGAACGGGGCGTGCAGCATCAGCGCGTGGATGGTGCGGAAGCGCGCGGGGTCGAAGTCCTCGATCGGCGCGACGTGCTGGATGCCGGCGTTGTTGACCAGGACGTCGACCTCGAGGTCGAGTGCCGCGATCGCGGCCTCGTCGGTGAGGTCTGCGACGTGGGCAGTGCCGTGCACCTGGGCGGCCACCTTGGCCACGCCCTCCTCGTCGCGGTCGAGGAGGTGGACCTCGGCACCGCTGTCTGCGAGCCGGGCAGCGATCGCCGCGCCGATACCGCTCGCGGCGCCGGTGACGAGCACCCGGCGACCCTCGAGGTCGGGTGCGGCCGGGTGGTGGGGGGAGGTCATGGGCATCACCGTAGGGAGGGACGTGACGCACGGCACATGGTCTCCACCGCCACACTTGGGCGGTGGTGGTGTGCGTGAGGCACACCGTCGGAGGTTCAGCCCTGCTGGAGCCGGGCCAGCCGGAGCGCCAGCTGGAGGTCGAGACCCCGCGCCGGGTCCCGCCAGCCGGGACCGAGCAGCTCCCCGACCCGCTCGAGGCGCTGCGTCACCGTATTGGGGTGCACGTGGAGCGCCGCCGCCGTCTCGCGCAGGTGGCCGCCACTGGCGAACCACGCCTCCAGCGTCGCGATCAGCCCCGTGCCGCGCCGCGCGTCCCAGGCCCGCACCGGGCCCACCATCGCCTCGACGAACGCCGCCACGTGTTCGGGGTCGTTGTCGCCCAGCAAGAGCCGGGCGACCCCCAGGCCCGTCGGGTCGCTGACCTCCCCCGCCCGCCCCAGGCGCAGCAGCGTGTCGAGACACCGTCTGGCCTCTCCGTGCGCGGCGACCAACCGGTCCTCGGCCAGGGCGTCGCTGGTCGCGGCGACGCCGACGGTGGCCGTGCCCCCGACCTCGGAGACCACGGCCTGGAGCTCGGCACCGACCCGGTGCGGGGCCTCGCTCGGCACCACCACGACCACCGCGCCGCGGTGCTCCCCCGCAAGCCCCGACATCCGTCGCGCCAGCGCCACCACGGCCCGGCTCGCCCGGTGGCGGTCGACGCCGTCGATGCTGGCGGCCGCCACGACCACCGGGCCGTCGAGGCTCGCGCTGTGGCGGCGTACGCGCTCGCGCAGCCGGCCGCGGTCCTGCGCGTCCGCCTCCAGCAGGTCGACGAGAAGCTGCCCGCCGAGGCGCTCCTCGGCATCGGTGACCGAGCGCGCGAAGAGCAGCACCAGCGCCGCGACCAGCGCACCGCGCTCGAGCGTGCGGCGACCCGCGAGGTCCAGCGGCTCATCGCGGCGGAGCACCAACGTGGCCACGTGCTCGGTGCCGGCGAGCGCCGCCGCGACCAGCCCGGGACCGATCGACACCGACCGTCCCGAGGACACCGACGCCGCGACCGCCTCCGACCACGTCAGGCCGGGGTCGTCCCCGGCCAGCAGCTCGCCCGCCGGCGTCCACACCGAAGCCTCCCCGCCCAGCACGTCGGACAGCACCCGCGCCACCTCGGACACCCCGCCACCCTCGAGCAGGAGGTCGGTCAGGCGGTCGTGGGCCAGCGCCGCCGCGTCGACGGCCTCGGTGTGGCGCGTCAGGGAACGGTTGGCCTCGTCGAGCTCGGCGAAGAGGCGTGCATTCTCCAGCGCCACGACCGCGTGCGCGGCGAAGGACGTCAGCAGGCTGACCTCGTTCTGCGGGAAGCGGCGCACGGAGCGGTGCACGGCCAGGAGCGCGCCGATGACCACACCGTCGAGCACCAGCGGGACGCCGAGGATCGCGCGGATCTGCTCCCCGGCGACCGCGTCGTCGATGTAGCCCTGGTGCACGAAGCGCTCGTCGGTCGAGTAGTCCTCGGTGTAGTAGGCCGCACCCGTCTGGGCGACCAGGCCGAGCAGGCCGGTGCCGAGCGGCAGCCGCAGGGTCTGGAACTCGCGGGTGAGCGCGCCGTCGGTGACCTTCATGAAGGACGCGCCGTCGGCCTCGTCGTTGAGGGAGAGGTAGGTCATGTCGCAGTGCAGCAGCTGGCGGGCGCGTCGCACGATCGCCGCCAGGATGGTGTCGACGTCGCGGATCGCCGTCAGGTCGGACGCGGTCTCGTAGAGGGCTGACAGCTCGGCCTCGCGCGAGCGCATCCGAGACATCAGGTCGCGCAGGCGCACCGCGACGTCGTAGTCGGCCCGCAGCGCCGCCGCTGCCTCCTCGTCGAGACCTGCCTCGGCGCGCGCGAGGTGCTCGTCGAAGGCAGCCAGCGGCGCCTCGTCGTAGAGCAGGTCGAGGAACGTAGCCACGTCCCCATCCTGCCGCGCCACGTCCCTCGGCCGCACCCGGGCGAGGGGCCGGGGGTTCAGTGCTCGCGCGAGATGACCATCTCGCGGTCGCCGTAGACGACCTTGTCGCCGTCGAGGAGGGCGGCCGGCTTGCCCGGCGCGAGCTGGCGCGAGACGCCCCGGCGCACGAGCACCGTGCCGTTGGTCGAGCCGCGGTCCATGACCACGAGGGAGCCGTCGGGAGCGGGACCGAACTGGGCGTGGGTCTTCGACACCGACATGTCCGCGGACGTGAGCGGGATGAGGTGCGCGACCTGCTCGCCGTTGCGGGCCTCGGGACGCCGCCCGACGAGCGCGAGCCCCGCGATGACGAAGCTCTCACCGTTGTCGAAGTGCACGCGCCACCGGGCGGGTGGTTGCGCCGCGGGGCGCTGCGGCTGCTGCGGAGGGAGCTGGTGCTGCGGCGGGGCCGGCGGCCGGTGGGCCTGCTGCGGCGGCTGCCAGCCCTGGGTCGGGCCGCTTGGGACCGGGGCCTGCGTCGGGGCGGGCGGCTGCGCGGGGGGCGACGTGGGGTTCGGCGCCTGCGTCGGCACCGGGGAGCCGCCCGGCGCGGCGACCACCTCGGGCGGCAGCGGTTGGCGGCGCATCGAGTGCTCCGAGCGCTCGGGGGTCCGGACCGCCTCGACCGGCGGGGCGGGGATGAGGCGCATCGCGGTGAGGTTCACGATGTGGCGTGGTCCCTCCTCGCTCGCCGCGTCGGCGACCTCCGCCACGGGGCGTACGTCGACCACGACGGTGTGGGTCAGGTGGTCGTGCCAGCCGCGACGCTGGCGCCCGCGGTCCTCGACCGCCGTCCAGGCCAGGGTGGCGATGCCGATGCCGAAGGTGGGCAGGCCGGAGGCCCCGAGCACCAGCGAGCGGAGGAGGGCGGGCCCCACACCGATCGGGGTGCCGGTGCCGTGGTGCACGACACGCAGGCCCGACACCGCCTTGCCGGGGGAGGTGCCGCTGACGCCCGTCACGATGGCCAGCACCAGCCACAGCACGACCATCGTCGCGGCGACGGTCCCGACGACGACCCAGGGCTCGTCGTCGACGACGAGTGCCGTCACGACGCCGACGATCGCGAGCAGGCTCCAGGCCAGCAGCCGGTCGACGGCGAAGGCGGTGAAGCGTCGCTCGAGCTGGGCGACGGGGTAGGTCAGGGAGTGGGGGTGCTGGGTCACGTCTGTGTCGCTCAGGCGTTGGTGACCTGGATGGTGACGCCGTCGCCGAGGTCGAGGACGGCGCCGGGGATCAGGCTGACCGCGATGCCCGGGCTGAGCTCCTCCGGCTCGAGGCCGGGCTGCGCCAGCACCGTGCCGTTGGTCGAGCCGAGGTCGGTGGCGATCGCCGAGCCGTGGTCGGCGCCGGCGCCGGGCCGGATCTCGAGGTGGGTCGAGGAGATCTCCTGCTGCGGGCTGGCGACGGTCACGACGTGGGGCTGGTCGTGGGAGGCGAAGCGGCGGGCCTCGGGGGCACGGCCGACCAGGACGGTGCGGTCCACCGCGACCACGTCCCCGGTGGAGAAGATCAGCGACGCGACCGGGTGCGAGACCACCTCGGGGGCGACCTCCTGGCCGGGGACCGGAGGACGGTCGAAGTCGGGGGCGGGGCCGCCGACCTGTGTCTGGCCGTCGCGGTCGTGCCACGCGTCCTGGACCACCGGGGTCTCGCCGGTGGGCGTCGGGTCGTCGTCGGGCTCGCCGAAGTGCAGCGGAGCTGCGGCGGGCTCGGGAACGGCGACCGGCTCGGGCTGGACGGCCTGGGGCTCGGGTTCGGGTTCGGGTTCGGGCTCGGGTTCGGGTTCGGGCTTCGGCTCCACCGCGACGGGCGCCGGTGTCGGGGCAGGTGTGTCGGACGGGGCGGGCGCGCCGAACTCGACGACCGACACGCGCGCCAGACCTGGGGTGAGGACGCGGTCCGCCTCGCCGTCGCCGGTCAGGGTCACGCGGATGCTGGTGACACCGGTGACCAGCCGCTCGGCCCAGGTCGTGCCCGGCGTCGCGCTCACCAGGTCGTCACCGGAGGTGGAGGACACGGTGGCGGTGGGGGCACCGCGCACGATGAGCCGCGTCGCGTCGTCACCGTGGGCGACGAGCGCGAAGTGGTCGAGGGAGGAGAGCCCGCCGGCGAGCAGCGCGTCGAGGACGGCGTCGACGTCGGCGCCGGAGTCGGTCAGGTCCCACAGCCGCGCGACGCGGTCGCGCTGGCTGCCCGGGAGCAGGACGGTCACGCGCTCGCCCGCGACGGCGTACCAGTCCCCTGCCGCGAACCTCGGCTCTGTGCTCACAGTCGTCCCCCCAGCTTGGATTCGAGACTCTGCAGCTGGCGCTGTGAGTCGTAGGTGGCGTCCTTGACCAATCCCACCACATCGACGACGACGGCCGTGGCGTTGTCGCGACCACCTGCCGCGACCGCGGCGCGCACCAGCCCGTCGGCCGCGTCGCGGGGGTCGGCGATGGTCTCGAGGATGTCCTCGATCTCCTTGTCCTCGATCATCCCCGTGACCCCGTCGCTGCAGAGCAGGAGGCGCTCGACCGAGCCGAGGGGCAGGAGGAAGAAGTCGGGCTCGATGCCCTCGGGGCTGCCGAGCGCGCGGGTGATGACGTGGCGCTCGGGGTGGACGGCCGCCTGCTGCTCGGTGATCTGTCCGGCGTCGATGAGCTCCTGCACGACCGAGTGGTCGACGCTGATCTGCTCGAGCCGCCCCTCGGTGACGCGGTAGATGCGGGAGTCGCCGAGGTTGGCCAGCAGCCACTTCGCCACGCCGTCGTCGTCGACCAGGGCCGCGACGACGGCGGTCGTGCCGGCGTGCCAGCCCGGCTGGAGCGCGCGGTGGGCGTTGCCGAAGTCGACGATGCGGGCCTGTGCGCGGGCGAACGCGCCCGCGACGTGCTCGGCCCCGCGGGCCGGGTCGTAGACCTCGGAGAGGCGCTGGAACTCCTCGACCACCATCTGGCTGGCGACGTCCCCGCCGGAGTGCCCGCCCATCCCGTCGGCGACCACGAAGATCGGCGGCGCCACCAGGAAGGAGTCCTCGTTGACCTTGCGCACGAGTCCGACGTCGGTCGCCGCGCCGTGGTGGAGATCGACGTTCTTCATGCCCGGCCCTCTTCGCCCCGTGTCGAGATGTGGGGCGACGGCGCCGACCCGGCGAGTAGCGTAAGAGGAATGTCCAGCTCAGCGCGGACGACACCCCCACGCACCCTCGCCGACCAGCTCCGTGGCTGGCCGGACGAGCGACTCGTGGCGCTGCTCGCTGCCCGACCGGATCTCGCCACACCCGCCCCTCAGGATTCCTCGCAGCTGGCCTCGCGGGCTGCCACACGTTCGTCGATCCACCGCGCCCTCGACGGCCTGGACCGTCTCGAGCTCTCCGTGCTTGATGCCCTGCTGGTCGCGGGGCAAACCACTTCCGAGCAGCTGATCTCGATGGTCCACGCGGACCCCACCCGGACCGCCGCTGCCCTGCAGCGCCTCCTCGACCTGGCTCTGGCGTGGGAGACCCCGAGCGGCATCCGCGCCCTCAGCGGCGTGGCCGACGCGATGCGGGGCCTGCCGGTGTCGGCCAGCGGCCTGCGACCGGTGAGCCCCGAGCCCGCGCCGGCCGCCGACATCGCGGCCCGGCTCGCCGAGCTCAGTCCCGCCGCGACCGCCCTGCTGCGCCACGTCGACGCCCACGGCGGCGAGGGCACGACCGGCGCCGCGCGGCGCACCGTGGCACCCCGCGACGCCCGCTCGCCGGCCGAGGAGCTGATCAGCAGGCGCCTGCTCGTGCCGCGCGAGGGCGCCACCGTCGTCCTGCCCGGCGAGGTGGGGCTGGCCCTGCGGGGCGGTCGCACCACGACCGAGCCGGTGGACCTCGTCCCCGACCTCGCCACGTCGCAGCGCGACGCCGCGCTCGTCGCCCGCAGCGCCGCGGGCGCCGCCTTCGACGTCGTACGCCGGGTGGAGCTGCTGCTCGACCACTGGGGCGTCGAGCCGCCGAGCGTGCTGCGCAGCGGCGGCCTGGCCGTGCGCGACCTGAAGGCGGTCGCGCGCGAGCTGCACGTCGACGAGGCCGGCGCGGCTCTCGTCGTCGAGATCGGCCTGTCGGCCGGGCTGATCGCCGAGGCCGCGGTGGCCGACGGGACCCCGTCGTGGCTGCCGACCGACGAGTTCGACGTGTGGTCGGGGCTCCCGATCGCTGAGCGCTGGGCGCGACTGGTCGGCGGCTGGCTGGCGAGCAGCCGCGTCCCGTCGTTGGTGGGCTCGCGCGACGCGGCCGGCAAGTCGTGGAACGCCCTGGCCCCCGAGCTGTCCAGCGGCCTGGCCGAGGAAGCCAGGCGACTGGCGCTGCGGGTGCTGGCCGAGGTGCCCGAGGGCGAGGTGCTCGCCGCCGGGACAGGCGTCGCGTCGCTCGTCCAGCGGGTCGCCTGGCTGCGGCCGCGGCGCCCGACCGTCTTCGGCGACCTCGTCGCCGCCGCGCTCACCGAGGCCGGGGTGCTCGGCGTCAGCGGAGCCGGCGGCCTGCCCCCGAGCGGCCGGCACGTGGCCACGGGCGACCTCGGCGAGGCCGCCACGGCCCTCGAGCCCCACCTCCCCCGTCCGGTCGACCACGTGCTGCTCCAGGCCGACCTGACCGCGGTCGCGCCCGGCCCGCTCGAGACCGAGGTCGCTCGCCGGCTCCACCTGCTCGCCGACGTCGAGTCGCGCGGCGGCGCCACCGTCTACCGCTTCTCCTCCGGCTCCCTGCGCCGCGGCTTCGACGCCGGCTGGTCCGCGCTCGAGGTCCGCGACTTCCTGACGTCCGTGTCGCAGACACCGGTCCCCCAGCCGCTGGAGTTCCTCGTCGACGACGTGGCCCGCACCTTCGGAAGCGTCCGCGTGGGCCACGCGGAGGCGTTCCTGCGCGCGGACGACGAGGCCGCGCTCGCGGCACTGGTGCACGACGCGCGGGCACGCACGCTCGGCCTGCGCCTGCTCGCACCCACCGTCGCGATCGCCACGTCGCCGATCGACGTGCTGCTCCCCCGGCTCCGCGAGCTCGGCGCGGCGCCGGTGGTGGAGGCCGCGGACGGCACCGTCCGGGTCAGCCGCCCCGACCTCCAGCGCGCCCGCTCCCGGCGGGGGCGCCGTCCTGCCGGGGCCGTCGAGGCCCGCCAGGTCGCGCAGGTGCAGGCGGTGGCGACCGCCATCCGCGCCGGCGACCGGGCCGAGTCCTCGCGCCCCTCCAGCGTCGAGGCCACGACCCCGTCCGGTGCCCTGGCCGCACTGCGCGAGGCCATCGAGACGGGCACCACCGTCGTGATCGGCTACGTCGACAACCACGGTGCCACGGGTGAGCGGGTCGTCGACCCGCGGCGTCTCGACGGCGGTCGGCTCTCTGCCTTCGACCACCGCGCCGACGACGTGCGCGAGTTCGCGGTGCACCGCATCACCGGCGTACGCCGAGCCTGAAGCGGCCGGGACCCGCTCCGTAGACTGGCCCCGTGGACTTCATCCGCTACGCCGAGCGCGCCGCCTCGCTCGTCAACGCCGACCTGGCGGACGAGTCGGCGCTGCGCGAGCACCTCGCGGACCGCTCGTGGCTGCACCGGTCGGTGGCCCCCGGCGACGTGGCGTCCCTGCAGGCCTTCCAGTCCGACCTGCGCCCGGTCTTCGACGCCTCGGACGTCGACGACGTAGCGCTCGTGGTGAGCCAGCTCAACGACCTCCTCGCCGCGCACCCGGTGACCCCGATGATCTCCGACCACGACCCCGACAACCTCCACATGCACGTCGCCAACCGGGCGGCGTCGGTGGCCGAGCTGCTGGTCGGCGAGGCCCTGATGGGCCTGGCCAACCTGGTGTGCGACCTCGGCGCCACGCGACTGGGGACCTGCGCGGAGGCCCGCTGCGACCACGTCTACGTCGACACCTCGCCCAACCAGTCGCGCCGCTACTGCTCCGACCGCTGCTCCTCGCGCGCCAACGTCGCGGCCTTCCGGGCCCGGCAGAAGGCGGCGTCGGCGAGCTGACGCCCGCGTCGTCCGTAGACTCGCCTGGTGAATGACGGTCCCCTCATCGTCCAGTCGGACAAGACGCTCCTGCTCGAGGTCGACCACCCCTCGGCGCCCGAGGCGCGCAAGGCGATCGCCCCCTTCGCCGAGCTCGAGCGCTCCCCCGAGCACATCCACACCTACCGCCTCACCCCGCTGGGTCTCTGGAACGCCCGCGCCGCCGGGCACGACGCCGAGCAGGTCGTCGACGCGCTGCTGACGTGGTCGAGGTACGCCGTCCCGCACGCGCTGCTCGTCGACGTCGCCGAGACCATGGGCCGCTACGGCCGGCTGCGGCTGGAGAAGCACCCGGTGCACGGCCTGGTGCTGTCATCGGTCGACCGGCCGGTCCTCGAGGAGGTGCTCCGGGCCAAGAAGGTCGCCGGGATGGTCGGCGCCCGGCTCGACCCCGACACCGTCGCGGTCCACCCGAGCGAGCGGGGCAACCTCAAGCAGGCGCTGCTCAAGCTGGGCTGGCCGGCGGAGGACTTCGCCGGCTACGTCGACGGCGAGGCGCACGCGATCGACCTCGCCGAGGACGGCTGGACGCTGCGCCCCTACCAGCGCGAGGCGGCCGAGTCCTTCTGGGACGGCGGGTCGGGCGTGGTCGTGCTGCCCTGCGGCGCCGGCAAGACGATCGTCGGCGCCGCCTCCATGGCGCAGGCGCAGGCCACGACGCTGATCCTGGTCACCAACACCGTGAGCGCGCGGCAGTGGAAGGACGAGCTGGTCGCGCGCACGTCGCTCACCGCCGACGAGATCGGCGAGTACTCCGGTGCGGTGAAGGAGGTCCGTCCGGTCACCATCGCGACCTACCAGGTGCTGACCACGAAGCGGAAGGGCGTCTATCCCCACCTCGAGCTGCTAGATGCGCGCGACTGGGGCCTCATCGTCTACGACGAGGTCCACCTGCTCCCTGCGCCGATCTTCCGGATGACCGCGAACCTCCAGGCCCGTCGGCGCCTCGGGCTCACCGCGACACTGGTCCGTGAGGACGGCCGCGAGGGCGAGGTCTTCTCCCTCATCGGGCCCAAGCGCTACGACGCGCCGTGGAAGGACATCGAGGCACAGGGCTACATCGCGCCCGCCGACTGCGTCGAGGTGCGGGTGACGCTGCCCGACGGCGAGCGCCTGGCGTACGCCACGAGCGACCCCGACACCCGCTACCGCCTCGCATCGTGCACCCACGCCAAGATCGACGTCGTACGCGACCTGGTGCGCCAGCACGCCGGGCAGCCGACCCTGGTGATCGGGCAGTACATCGACCAGCTCGACGAGATCGCGGCCATGCTCGACGCACCGGTCATCAAGGGCGAGACCCCGGTCAAGGAGCGGCAGCGGCTCTTCAACGCCTTCCGCGCAGGCGAGATCGGCCTGCTCGTGGTGAGCAAGGTGGCGAACTTCTCCATCGACCTGCCCTCGGCCGAGGTGGCGATCCAGGTGAGCGGGTCGTTCGGCTCGCGGCAGGAGGAGGCCCAGCGGCTCGGGCGGCTGCTGCGACCCAAGACCGAGGGCCGCAGCGCGCACTTCTACACGATCGTCTCGCGCGACACCGTCGACGCCGACTTCGCGCAGAACCGCCAGCGCTTCCTCGCCGAGCAGGGCTACGCCTACCGGATCATCGACGCCGGCGACCTGGCCGCCGACGCCGAGTGACCGTCCGGCTCAGCCGAGCGTGCTGGTGTCGATGACGAAGCGGTAGCGCACGTCGGAGGCCAGCACCCGCTCGTACGCCTCGTTCACCTGGTCAGCGCCGATCACCTCGACCTCGCTGACGATGCCGTGCTCGGCGCAGAAGTCGAGCATCTCCTGGGTCTCGGCGATGCCGCCGATCATGGAGCCCGCGAAGGTGCGGCGGTTGCTGAGCAGCGAGAACACGTTGAGGCTCAGCGGCTCGGCCGGGGCGCCGACGTTGACCATGGCACCGTTGACGGCGAGCAGCCCGAGGTAGGCGCTGACGTCGATCTTCGCGCTGACGGTGTTGATGATCAGGTCGAAGGAGCTCGCGAGCGCCTCGAAGGTGTCGGGGTCGCTGGTGGCGAAGTAGTGGTCGGCGCCGAGGCGGAGGCCGTCCTCCTGCTTCTTCAGCGACTGCGAGAGCACCGTGACCTCCGCGCCCATGGCGTGGGCGATCTTGACGGCCATGTGGCCCAGCCCACCGAGGCCGACGACCGCGACCTTCTTGCCGGGGCCGGCCTGCCAGTGCTTGAGCGGGGAGTACGTCGTGATGCCGGCGCACAGCAGCGGCGCGGCGGCCGCGGCGTCGAGGCTCTCGGGCACAGTGAGCACGAAGTCGGCGTCGACCACGACGTGGGTGGAGTAGCCGCCCTGGGTGGTGGTGCCGTCGCGGTCGGTGGCGGCGTACGTGCCGACCATGCCGCTGCGGCAGTACTGCTCGTCGCCGCTGCGGCAGTTGTCGCAGGTGCCGCAGGAGCTGACCATGCAGCCGACGCCGACACGGTCGCCGACCGCGTGTCGGGTGACGTCGGGGCCGATCTCGGTGACGGTGCCGACGATCTCGTGGCCGGGCACCACGGGGAAGGGCTGCGGGCCCCAGTCGCCGTTGACGGTGTGGATGTCGGAGTGGCAGATGCCGGCGTAGTCGACGGCGATCAGCACGTCGTGGGCACCGACCTCGCGGCGCTCGATGGTGGTCGGAGCCAGCGGCTGGCCGGCGGAGGGTGCTGCGTAGGCGTTGACGCGCATGGGGACGTCTTCCGTTCTCTCGGGGGTGGTGGACTTCTCCGGGGTGCCGGGTCAGTCGTGCGTGACCGCGCGCAGCTCGTCGGCGAGCTCTCGGGCGCTGCGGGAGATCTGCTCGCTCCGGTCGGTGTCGCCCTCGCGGACGGCCTGCCAGTAGGTGATCTTGAGGTCGACGTAGCGCTGCCGCAGGACGAGCGCCTCGGCCTCGGCCGCGAGCCGCACCTGCTGATCCTCGAGGAGCCGCTGCTGGTCGGCGGCCGCCTCGGCGCCCAGCCGGTTGTTGTCCATGTAGACGCGCATGTCACCGATCGACATGCCAGTGGCGGCCAGGCAGGAGACCCACATGAGCTGGTCGAGGTCGCCCTCGTCGTAGACGCGGTGGCCGCTGCTCGCGCCGCGGTTGACCGGGGCGACGACGCCCACCTGCTCGTAGTAGCGCAGCGTGCTGGCCGGCAGGCCGGTGAGGGCTGCCGCCTCCTTGATGGAGTAGCTGCGAGCGGCTGCGTCGGTGGTCACGTCATCGACGGTAGGAACTTCGAGCACTCGAAGTCAAAGGCCGGCCCTCGCCCTTGTCCGCGGGTCCTACTCTCGACCACGTGACCCTCCGCGAGCGCCTCGGCGCCGAGCTGTTCCGCAAGGTGGCCGGGCCCAACGGCGAGCAGGCGCGCGAGCGCGTCCACGGCACGCCCGGCCCGCGGTGGTTCGCGCCCGACTCCCCGATCGCGCGCGTCCACGGAGACGCGTCGATGTTCGTCGGCGGCATCCGCGCGGTCATGCTCCAGTCGCTCCACCCCGCCGCCATGCAGGGGGTGGCCGACCACTCCGGCTACCGCGGCGACATGTGGGGCCGGCTGGCGCAGGTCTCCACCTACATCGCGATGACGACGTTCGGCACCGAGCGCGACGCGCTCCAGGTGATCCGCGCCGTGCAGCGCGCCCACGAGTCGGTCACCGGCACGATGCCCGACGGCACGGCGTACGCCGCCAACGACCCGCACCTGCTCGGCTGGGTGCACGTCGCCGAGATCGACAGCTTCCTCGCCGCACACGACCGCTACGGCCAGCAACGGCTCGTCGGACGCGAGCGCGACACCTACGTCGCCCAGACCGCCGTCGCCGCCGAGCACCTCGGCGTGACCGGGGCCCCGCGGACCGAGGCCGAGCTGCGCACGGTTCTCGAGGCCTACGCACACGAGCTGCGCGCGACCCCCGAGGCCCGCGAGGCCATCTCCTTCCTCCTGCTCCACCCCGACCTTCCGATCGCGGCCCGCCCGGGCTACCTGTCGCTGGCGGCTGCGGCCATCGGCCTGCTGCCGACCGAGGCGAGGCGCGAGCTGCGTCTGCCGCCGGTGCCGCCGCTGACCAACCGCGTGCTGGGCCAGCTCGGCACCCGCACCATCCGCTGGGCGATGTCGTCGGGGCACGAGCGGGCGAGGGCGCTCCAGCAGGAGACCGCACAGGCATGAGCCTCGCCGAACGCTGGCCGCTGCCCGACCACCACGACCTGCGCGACGAGCTCCTCACCGCCTGGGACCGCCCGGGATACCACGACCGGCTCCACCTGGCCGAGGTGCTGGACCGCCTCGAGCTGCTCGCCGCCTCGGGCGCCGGCTTCGACCGCACGACCGTGGCGCTCGCGGCGTGGTTCCACGACGCCGTCTACGACGGCGGCCCCGACGACGAGGAGCGGTCGGCGCAGTGGGCCGAGCGTGTCCTCCCGACGGCGTACGCCGACGAGGTGGCGCGGCTGGTGCGGATGACCGCCCACCACCGACCGGCCGACGACGACACGTCCGCCTGCGCGCTCAGCGACGCCGACCTGGCGATCCTGGCCGCCCCGCGGGAGCGCTACGACACCTACGCCGCGGGGGTGCGCGCCGACTTCGCCCACGTCGCGGAGCCGGACTTCCGCGCCGGGCGGGCGGCGGTGCTGCGCGACCTCGCGGCGAAGCCGCACCTCTTCCACACCACGCAGGCCCGAGCGCTGTGGGAACCTGCCGCCCGGACCAACCTCGAGCGGGAGATCAGCGACCTGTCCTGAGCCGGTCGCCGGGCTGGGTCAGTGGTCGGCGAGCTGGAGGTAGACGGTGAAGCGGTCGTGGCGGTAGCAGGTCCGCGACACCTCCACGATGCGGCCCTCGGACACGGCACGACGGGCGTGGCGCAGGACCGGGTCGCCCTCGGCGATGTCGAGCACCGCGGCCTCGTCGGCGCTGGCGCGGTCGGCGCTGATGGAGTCCTCGACCTCGGTCGGGCGCAGGCCGCGGGCACCGAGCGCCTCGTAGAGGCTGGTGGGCGTGCCGTGCTGGAGGAAGCCGGGCAGGAGCACCTCGTTGAGGTAGGCGTCCTCGACGCACACGATGGCCCCGTCGGCGCGGCGCAGGCGGCGCCAGTGCAGCACGGGGTCGCCGGGCGAGATGTCGAGCGCACGTGCCACACCGGGGCCGGCCTGCTCGACACGCGCGAGCAGGGTCTGCGACTCCGGGAGCATGCCGCGGCGGCGGATCTCCTCGGTGAAGGACGTCAGGCGTCCGGCGGACTTCGGCGGCTGCGCGACGAAGGTGCCGCGGCCGGGGATGCGCTCGAGCAGGCCCTCGGCGACGAGCGCGTCGAGCGCCTGCCGCACGGTCATCCTGGCCACGCCGAAGCGCGCCACGAGCTCGCGTTCCGAGGGGGCCGCCGAGCCCGGGGGCTGCTCCTCGATCAGGCTGCGGACGTGCTCACGGACCTGGACGTGCTTCAACGCCCGCTGCCGCGGGACGACCACGTCGACCGGATCCATGCCTGCCAACATAGGACTGGGCTGGACCGGTGTCTCCCCTTTGACGGAGTCTGTGGTAAAGACTTGGAAAACCTGTGTGGATCGAACACCCGTTCGACCGATGCGCTAGGCTGTCGTCGTGGACTTCCAGACGTCCCTCTTCGCCGACCACGCCCCCACCGCTGCCGGGCTCGCGCCCGAGCGCCTCTCGCTCTCGTACGGCGCGTGGGTCGACGTGCAGCGCGACTGGCTGGGCGACCCCGACGACGTCTTCGACGCACTCGTCGCACGCGTGCCGTGGCGCTCCGAGCGCCGGGAGATGTACGACACCGTGGTCGACGTGCCCCGCCTCGTGCACACCTACCTGCGCGGCGACCGCCTCCCCCACGCGGCGCTCGAGCGTGCGCGCGACGAGCTGAGCGAGCACTACCTCCCCGAGCTGGGCGAACCGTTCGTGAGCGCCGGGTGCTGCTACTACCGCGACGGCCGTGACTCCGTGGCCTGGCACGGCGACACCATCGGTCGGGGCAGCAGCGCCGACACGATGGTGGCCATCGTCAGCGTCGGCGACCCCCGCCGCCTGCTGCTGCGTCCACGCGGCGGCGGGGAGTCGGTCGCGCTGACCATGGGGCACGGCGACCTCGTCGTGATGGGTGGTTCGTGCCAGCGCACCTGGGAGCACTCGGTGCCCAAGGTCGCCCGCTCCGGGCCGCGGATCTCCGTGCAGTTCCGTCCGCTCGGCGTCTTCTGAGCCGCTCGGCGCCTCAGCCCCTGAGCAGCCTGCGCAGGAGCAGCAGGACCACCACCGCGGCCAGGGCCGGCTTCCAGTAGGTCCTGGCCAGGATCGGCAGCACCGCGCTCCCGAGGTCGAGCGCCTCGGTGGGAGGGGGCGGCGGAGGCGGCGGGGGCCTGAGCGGCGTCGGCGGCGCAGGTGGTGCGGCCGCGTGGGCGCCCGGCTGGGCGGGTGCAGGCGGCGCCGCGACGGGCGCCGGCTCGGGAGCCGCAGGCTCGGGCTCCGGGGCCGCCAGCCGCTGCTCGAGGCAGGCGACGAACTGGCCGAGGAGCTTGTCGGAGACGTCCTGCATCACACCGCGGCCGAACTGCGCGGGCTTGCCGGTGATCGCGAGGTCGGTCTCCACCGACACGTCGGTGGCGCCGCCCGTCGCGTCGGTCATCGTGACGGTGACCTTCGCGCCGGCGGTGCCGTTGCCGCGCTTGTCCTTGCCCTTGGCGTCGACGACGAAGCGGTGCGCCGCCTCGTCCTTCTCCACGAAGGTGCCCGAGCCGTTGTACTGCAGGGCGATCGGCCCGAGCTTGACCTTCACCGAGCCGGCGAACGAGCTCTCGTCGGCCTCGGTGACCTGGGCGCCGGGGAAGCACTCGGCCACCGACGCGATGTCGTTGAAGTGCGCCCAGGTCTCCTCGACGCCGATGGGGACGGTGAAGCGGTGGTTCAGCTCCACCCTCAGACCCCCGCGGCCTTGAGGACGGCCCGGCCGGTGAGCACGCGCGCCAGGTGCTGGCGGTAGTCGGCTGCGCCGTTGAGGTCCGAGGGTGGATTGGTGCCCTCCGCCGCCAGCTCCGCAGCAGCGCGTACGCCGTCCTCGGTGGCCGTGGCGCCCACGAGCGCCTGCTCGGTGGCGGTGGCCCGCAGCGGGGTGGAGCCCATGTTGGTCAGGCCCACGCGCGCCTCGTCGATGGAGCCCTTCACGGTCGCTGCGATCGCGACGATCGGCCACTGGTGCGCGACCCGCACGAACTTCTCGTAGTGCGCGCCCCACCCCGTGTGCTTGGGGATGCGCACCTCGGTGAGGATCTCGTCCTCGCCGATGGCGGTCTCGAAGAGGTCGACGAAGAAGTCCGACGCCTCGACGGTCCGGGTGCCGCCCGCACCGGCGATCACGAACTGCGCACCCAGCGCGAGCGCGGGTGCCCCGAGGTCGCCCGCGGGGTCGGCGTGCGCCAGGGCGCCGCCGAAGGTGCCGCGGTGCCGGATCTGCGAGTCGGCGACCTCCGCGGCGGCCTTCGAGAGCAGCAGCGCGTGCTCCTTGACCAGTGCGTGGTCGCGTACGTCGTGGTGGGTGGTCATCGCACCGATCACGATGGCGTCCCCGTCGTCGCGGATCCCGCGCAGGGAGGCGATGCCGCCGAGGTCGATGACGACCTCGGGGGCGTTGAGCCGCATCCTCAGCACCGGGAGCAGGCTCTGCCCGCCGGCGAGGATCTTCGCGTCGTCGCCGTGCTGGCCGAGCGCCGACAGCGCCTCCTCGACCGACGTGGGTGCGAGGTAGTCGAACTGCACCGGGATCACTGGCCTGCTCCTTCCTGGTTGTGCGCACCCTCGTGGCTCTGCTGGTTCGCTTCGTCTTCGACGAAGTGCGGCATCGCCGTCTCCGGTGTCGGTGCGTCGCCGTCGTTGGCGTGGATCGCGCGCCACACCCGCTCCGGGGTGCACGGCATCTGGATGTCGCTGACGCCGAGGTGGCGTACGGCGTCGACGACCGCGTTGACCACGGCCGGGGTCGAGGCGATGGTGCCGGCCTCGCCGACGCCCTTGGTGCCGAGCGTGTTGGTGGTGCAGATGCTCGGGTCGTCGGTGTGGACGACGTCGAAGGAGATCGTGTCGGCGGCGGTCGGCAGGAGGTAGTCGACGAAGGACCCGCTCACGAGCGTGCCGGCCTCGTCGTGCACCGCCTCCTCCCACAGCGCCTGCGCGATGCCCTGCACCAGGCCGCCGTGGACCTGCCCGGCGACGATGAGCGGGTTGATGATCGTCCCGATGTCGTCGCAGCAGGTGTACTTGCGCATCTTCACCGCACCGGTCTCGGTGTCGACCTCCATCGCGCACAGGTGCGTGCCGTGGGGGTAGTTGAAGTTCACCGGGTCGTAGGTCGCCTCGGCGTCGATGCTCGGCTCCATGTCCTCGGGGTAGTTGTGCGCCGCGAAGGCCGCCGTGGCGAGCTCCTGGATCGCCACCCCCTGGTCGGTGCCGGCGACGGTGAAGCGTCCGCCCTTGTACTCGAGGTCGTCCTCGCTGGCCTCCAGCAGGTGCGCCGCGAGGTGCTTGGCCTTGTCGATGACCTTGTCGACCGCCTTGACCAGCGCCTCGCCGCCGACGACCAGCGAGCGCGAGCCGTAGGTGTCGAGGCCCTTGTGGGCGATCTGGGTGTCGCCGTGCAGCACCTCGACGTCCTCGAAGGGCACGCCGAGCCGGTCGGCGACGATCTGGCTGAACGCCGTCTCGTGGCCCTGGCCGTGGGCGCTGGCGCCGGTGACGATCTCGACCTTGCCGGTGGCCAGCATCCGCACGCTCGCGTGCTCCCAGCCGCCGGCGCCGTAGTCGAGGCTGCCGAGCACCCGGCTCGGGGCCAGGCCGCACATCTCGGTGAAGGTGGAGACGCCGATGCCGAGCTGCACCCGGTCACCGCGCTCGCGCCGCTCCTTCTGCTCCGCGCGCAGCGCGTCGTAGCCGAACGACTCCTTGGCCTTGGCCGTGGCGGCCTCGTAGTTGCCGGTGTCGTACTCCAGTCCGGCGACGGTGGTGAAGGGGAACTCCTCGTGCTTGATCCAGTTGCGCTCGCGGATCTCCAGCGGGTCGACCCCGACCTCGGCCGCCAGCTCGTCCATGATCCGCTCGATGGCGTACGTCGCCTCGGGGCGGCCGGCGCCGCGGTAGGCGTCGGTGAAGGTGGTGTTCGTCAGCACCGTCTGGCACTCGAAGCGGTAGGACGGGAACTTGTAGATCGCGTTGAACATGAAGGCACCCAGCACCGGGACGCCGCCACCGACGACGGCGATGTAGGCCCCGAGGTCGGCGTCGAGGTGCACCTTGAAGCCGGTGACGTTGCCCTCCTTGTCGGCTGCGAGGGTCAGCGTCTGGACCTGGTCGCGACCGTGGTGGGCGGCCATCAGGCTCTCGCTGCGGGTCTCGGTGTACTTCACCGGCTTCGAGAGCCGGCGGGCCACGGCCCAGGCGATCCACTCCTCGGGCGTGGTCTGGAGCTTGCCGCCGAAGCCGCCCCCGACGTCGGGAGCGATCACGCGGATCTTCGACTCCGGCACGCCCGTGGTGGCCGCGAGCGCGAAGCGCAGGATGTGCGGGATCTGGGTGGCCGACCACATGGTGATCTGCTCGCCGGTCGGGTCCACGACGACGCTGCGCGGCTCCATGAAGGCGGGGATGAGCCGCTGCTGGCGGTACTCCCGCTCGATGAGGATGCCGTCGGTGCGCGCGGTCTCGATGGCGGCCTCCACGTCCGAGCCGGTGCCGGCCTCGGCGGAGTCGAAGACCCACAGCGCCGACTTGTTGGTGCCGAGGTCGGGGTGGGCGAGCACCTCGTCCCGCAGCGCGTTCTTGATGCCGATCACGGCGGGCTGCTCGTCGTACTCGACGTCGACGAGCTCCGCGGCGTCGCGGGCCTCGGCCGCGCTGCGGGCGACCACGACGGCGACGATCTCGCCGGCGAAGGCCACGCGGTCGGCGGGCATCGGCGAGTGACCGGGCGTCTTCTGGTCGGGCGTGATGGGCCAGGCGTTGATGCAGACGCCGAGCTCGTCGCCGAAGTCCTTGCCGGACAGCACCGCGACGACGTTGGGCGAGGCCTTCGCGGCCTCGACGTCGACCGAGGTGATGGTGGCGTGGGCGAAGGGGCTGCGGACCATCGCGAGGTGCAGCATCCCCGGCATGGTGATGTTGTCGGTCCAGCGCGTACGCCCGGTGATGAGGCGCTGGTCCTCCTTGCGGCGGCGGTCCTTGCCGATCTCGGCGGCGGGACGGTCCTGGGTGGCGGTCATGCGGGGTCCCCTCGGTGTTGTTCGGTGGCGGAGCGCAGCGGGGGAAGCGAAGAACAGCGTGGGGTGCTCACGACTTGGCTCCTTCGGCTGCGTGGAGCACGCTCTTGACGATGTTGTGGTAGCCGGTGCAGCGGCAGAGGTTGCCCTCCATGCCGAGCCGCACCTCCTCCTCGGTGGGGTTCGGGTTCTCCCCCAGCAGGTCGACGGCCTGCATGATCATCCCGGGGGTGCAGAAGCCGCACTGGAGGCCGTGGCACTCGCGGAACGACTCCTGGACGGGGTGGAGCTCACCCTCGGCGGTGTCGGCGAGCCCCTCGATCGTGGTGACGGTGCGGCCGCTGGCCTGCACTGCCAGCACGTTGCACGACTTCACGCTCGTGCCGTCGAGGTGCACGGTGCACGCCCCGCAGTTGGAGGTGTCGCAGCCGATCACGGTGCCGGTCTTGCCGAGCTTCTCCCGGAGGTACTGCACCAGCAGCATGCGCGGCTCGACGTCGTCGGAGACCGCAGCCCCGTCGACGGTGAGTTCGATCTTCGTCATCAGGCCACTCCCAATTGAGGTCCAGTGTGAGGCAGGTCACGTCGAACCGAACCTAGGTCGCGGTGGTTGGTGGAAGGTAGGTCGGTCTGGTCAGCGCTGTTCAGCGCGCCGACGCGAGCTTGCCCTTCAGCAGGGGGGCGATCGGGTGGTGCACCGGCAGGGCAGCCAGGCAGGCCTCGACGACGGCCGTGTCGTAGGGGGCGAGCTCGCTGTAGCGCAGCACCGCGTCGGGGTCCGGGTGCGCCAGCAGGGCCTCCCGGACGCTCACTGCGAGGTAGTCGCCCATCTGCACCAGCGCGGGCGAGTCGGTGCCGGGCAGGAGGTCGCCGCCGTAGGCGCGCACGGCAGCGCGTACGTCGCCGCGACGCAGCAGCCGCTGCACCTCCTCGATGTCGGTGGCCACGGGCATCGTGAGCCGGTAGGGGCGCGACGAGAGCTGGCCCGACAGGGCGGCGCGCAGGTGCGAGACCTCGGCCTTGAGGGTCGAGGTGGTGACCGCCGAGTCGCCGTAGAGCAGCGCGTGGAGGTGCTCCACCGAGAGCCCCTCGGGGTGCAGCGCGAGCAGCGCGAGGATCTCGGTCTGGCGTCGGTTGAGCAACAGCCGCTGGCCGTCGAGCCACACCTCCGCGGTGCCGAGGAGCGTCAGCGTGAGACCGGGGTCGCTGGGCCCGGCGGCCCCCACGTGCGTCGTACGTCGGTCAGCGGGCAGGGCACCCTCGATCAGCCGGGCCATCACCCGCGCCGTCGCGAGGCCGATCGGGTGCGTGCGGTCCCACGTGGTCGACAGGTCGATCACGCCCAGGGAGCGACCGGTCGCGGGGTCGAAGACCGGCGCCGCCCAGCACACCCAGTTGTGCACGACCTCGGCGTAGTGCTCGGCGCTGAACACCATCGACGGCGCGGCGGTGCGTCCGGCGATGGCGAGCGCGTTGGTGCCGACGCTGGCCTCGTCCCAGCGACCGCCCGGCACGAAGTTCACCGTCTCGGCCTTGCGGCGCATCACGCGACCGCCATAGGTCCACAGGATGCGGGTCTGCTCGTCGGTGACCGCGATGACCAGGTCGCCGTCCTCCGCGGTCCGACGCAGCTCGTCCTGGACCCGCTGGACCGCCGTCTGCAGGGGCGAGGTGTTCCAGAACTCCGCCGTGTCGCCCTCGTCGGCGAGCGGCGCCTCCGTCACGGTCGGCGAGACCACGCCCGAGAGCTGCCAGCTCCGCAGGATCTCGGGCCGGACGGCGGCCTCGGCCTCCTCCTCGCCGGCGGACACGAACTGCGTCCAGGCGCGCACCGCCCTCACGCGGCGGGCGTGCAGGTCATCGCTGGTCATGGCGGCTCCTGGGAAGTCTCGGCCAACATAGCCCCGGGTGTGATGAGTGCAACAGGGAACGCGTCATCCGCTTATTCGGAGTCGATGGTCGAGTAGCCCGCGAGCGTCTTCTTCTCGCTGGTCGAGTGGCCCGCGAGGAACGAGCGGGCGACGGTCCTATGCCGCGTCAAGTGGTCATGAGGTCTGTTCGGAGGGCTCTGTAGACGCTGCGGGCGAGGTGGCGTTTGAGGCAGCGGATGATCTCGGGGGTGGATAGTCCTTCGGCGCGCCGTCGCTCGACGTAGGCGCGGGTTTCCTCGTGGCGGCCCATCCGTCCGACGGTGATCATGTAGAGCGCGGAGTTGGCTTGGCGGTCGCCCCCGGGATTGAGTCGGTGGCGGCGGGTCTTGCCGGAAGAGGCGGGAAGCGGAGCAACCCCGACGAGCTTGGCGAAGCTGGCTTCGGACCGCATCCGGTCGATGTTCTCGCCAGTGCTGATCGCCAACTGGGCGGCGGTCTGGACTCCGACCTGGGCCATGGCAAGCAAGGACGGGCAGGCCTGTTGCACGAGGGTCGCCAGGTGCTTGTCGGCCTCAGCGATCTCGCCGTCGAGGTAGGCGATGCGTCGCGCCAGCGCTCGTAGTGCATGGCGCACCGCGTGGTCGGGATCAGCGACCCGGCTCGGGTCGGGGCGCATGGCCAGGACTTTGGCTACCCGTTTCTTCCCGCTCAGCCCGATCAGGTCGTCGTGAAGGCGCCCGGATGCAGCGGTGATCAGGTCACGCAGCTGGCTGTACGCGGCGGTGCGGTTCTTGACCGCCGCATCGCGGGGGACCTTGATCACGCGGATCGCCTCCACGATCCCGGTCTTGACCTTCGGCCGACCGCTCGCGCGCCCGGCCAGGACCTGCTCGGCTGCCGAGTAGGCGTCGAGCGGGTCGGACTTGCCGTGTCTGACCCGGGTGGCCCTTTCCGGCCGGTTGACCTCGAACACCTCGAACGCACCCGCCCCGTGAGTGAGCAGGTGGCGGGTCAGCCCCGCACCGTAGGAACCGGTCGACTCCACTCCGACCGCGAGGACCGGACCGTAGGTCGCGGCCCACGACACCAGTTCGCCAAAGCCAGCCCTGGTCGCGGGGAACTCACGATCTGCCAGCCTGCCCAAGCGAGCGTCGATCACGGCCGCGACATGGACCAGTTGGTGGGTGTCAACACCCACCACCACGCCGGGCCCATCAAGAACTTGTTCTTCAACAGACACATCACTCATGCTGGAAATGTCTCCTTCACCATCGTGTGAAAGATGACCTTCCAGGTCGGGCGGACAGTACAGCGACGGGAACTTCTTCAGGGTCCTATGAGGTCACGCCCGCCCGGCCTGGCCACCAGAACAGACAAGCCCTGCCGGGGCCGACACGTCGCACTTCAAGGCAGCCACACCAAGCAGCGCCAGTATCGAGATAGGTCAGACCCCGACCGGGTAACCCATCCTCCCTGTATCGAGACCCGGCCACTGTCGGACCCTTTCTCTAGAATCGAACGCATGATCGAGGTACTTGAAGCAGGAGCAGAGGCCGGGGCAGACGCCCTCGGCCCCGCAGCCCTGCTCGCCTCGATCAGGGCCTCTCGCTCGATCGAGAACACCGAAGCCGCCCGCCAGCTCGACCTCGCCGCCCGTTGGGCAGACCTCCACCCGCCCGAGTCCATCCATACGGCCGCCTCGTTCACGGTTGCCGGTTGTGAGCACGAGGAGCCCATCGCCGGACCGGGTACGCCGCTGATCGCGGAGTTCTGCGTCGCCGAGCTCGGCACCGTCCTGGGCATCACGAGCGTGTCGGCGAAGAAGTTGATCGGCCACGCCCTCGAGCTGCGCCACCGCCTTCCCCGACTGTGGTCGCAGGTCCACTCCGGACGCGTCCCCGCCTGGCGCGCCCGGGCCGTCGCCGAGGTGACCATCCACTCGACCCCGGAGCTGACGGTCGAAGCAGCCGGGTTCGTCGACACCCAGGTCGCCGCCGTCGCCGGAAAGATCGGCCCCGCCCAGCTCGACCGCCTCGTCGCGGAGACCATCAAGCGCTACGACCTTGCAGGCGTCGACCCGGCCGCGGACCCTGAGGACGGGTACCTCCACGTCGACCCCCGGCACGTCACGATCCACGACGAGGACGTGCACTTCGCCGGGACCGTGCGGCTGGAGGCAGAGATCGATCTCGCCGACGGGCTCGACCTCCACCACGCCCTTGCCCACGGGGCGGCGACGCAGAAGGCCCTCGGTTCCGAGGAGTCGTTGGATGCCCGTCGCGCGAAGGCGCTGGGTGACCTCGCGCGTACGCAGACCGCTCTCGACCTCCTCCAGCACGGCGATGCTGGCGCGACGGACGCCGACGGACTCCCGGTCGCGCGGGAGGTCGTGCTCCACGCCCACTTCGACGCCACCATCTCGGGCGACACCACCGTCTTCGAGCGGACCGGTCGGCTGGAGGAAGGGCAGCGACTCCTCCTGCTCGAGCAGCTCAGGTCCTGGTGCGCCGACTCCCGCACGAAGATCACGGTCAAGCCGGTCATCGACCTCAACCAGGAGAAGTGCTCGCCCGGTTACGACATCCCGGACCGGATCCGTGAGCACGTGGTCCTCCGCGACCGCACCTGCGTCTTCCCATTCTGTGGCCGTCCAGCCAGGGGTTGCGACGTCGACCACGTCATCGAGTACGACCACGACGCCGAGGCGGAAGGTCGGCCACAGCCCGGCCCCACGGAGACCGAGAACCTCGGTGCCTTGTGTCGGTTCCACCACCGCCTCAAGACCCACACCGCCTGGCGCTACCGGATGACCGCGCCCGGAGTCTTCGAGTGGACCAGCCCTCACGGCCACCGCTACCAACGGGACCGCACCGGCACCACCGCGCTCGACCCACCCGACCCAGGTCCACCCCGGATCCCGCGACCTCGAAGATGACCCCGCCCCACACCCCGCCGCCTGCCCGGTAGCGGGGCTGCAGGCGTGCTCCGGGCCGGTGAGCTGTCGACCGGTCCGTCATGCTGTCCACATGGAGCAGGTGGTCATGGGAGACGTTCGCACGGCGCTGGTCTTCTCCGACCCCGACGATGCGTCGGAGGCCCCGGCTCACCACCTCTCAGTCACCATCGCGGGCCCCGACCTCCGCGCGTCGCGGCAGGTCTACGAGGGGTACGACGAAGGTTTCACCAGCCTGGCTCGCTACTTCGCCGATCTGGCCACGAACTGGCGAGGGTGGAACGGAAGTCGGGACTACGAGTCCGTCGAAGGCGATCTGCGCATCCAGGCGGATCACGATGGCCACGTCAACCTCCACGTGTTGCTGTGGGAGTCGACAGTGCCTGGAGGGTGGAAGGTGGAGGCCGAGATACGCCTGGATGCCGGGGAGGCACTCACGGCCGCCGCCAAGGACCTCGCTGCACTCGTGAGGGCGCGGCTGACCTGACGTCCCGATGTGCCGCAACCGAGCATCCGCTCACGTCGACGACGGACGCGCCGCGCAACTCCCCTCCCCTAGGCTGTCGACCTCACGACCATGGGGGTGGCGCCGTGCGACTGCACACGCGCGAATGGGGCAGCGGCGATCGCGTTGCCGTTCTGGTGCACGGGATGATGGGCGAGTCCCGCCAGTTCTGGGAGATCGGCCCTGCCCTGGCCGACCGGGGCTACCGCGCGATCGCAGTCGACCTCCCGGGCCATGGTCATTCCGGCCAGTGTCTCGACGGGGGCATGAGCGCCTTCGTGGACAGCCTCGTCGAGTCGGTGCCGCCACGACCGGCCCTGGCCATCGGCCAGTCCCTCGGCGGCATGGTGGTCGCAGGTGCCCTTGAGCGTCTGGAGCCGGCCCGCGTGGTCTACGTGGACATCCCCTTCCAGCCACTCGACTCGGACGCGCAACCGCGGGATGCCGACACCTTGGCTGCCCTGTTCGAGCGGGCCAGGGCGGGCAGGACGGCTTCGAGGCTCGCCCAGACCAGGACCTGGTGGAAGCAACGCGATCGTGAGATCGAGGAGGAGGCCGCCCGCCTCTTCGACGTCGCGAGCGCGGTCGCGCTGGAGCTGGCAGAGGAGTGGGACGACATCACGCCTCCTACCGCTGCGATCCCGTCGCTGCTCATCCATGCCGACCCGAGTGAGTACGTGTCAGCGAACCGCGTCCATGAGCTCAGGGCACTGGGCTTCGCGGTGCACGGCGTGAAGGGCGCGGGACACAGCGTCTGGTACGGCTTCTACGACGAGTACATGGCCGTCCTGGACGCATGGCTCGCCGACAGCGCAGCGCACTGACACCGCGGGACCGGCCGTTACCGATCCACCTGCCACGACGCATCAAGGTCGCGGCGACGTCGCCAGCGCCGACTGGCTCAGCCTGCCCCTCGAGGTGCCACTGCTCCCGCATCACTCGACGCTAGTCCACGCTGCCGGCTCGTGGCTGGGTCCGAGCCCGACCCCACGCGCTACGGTCTGACTGTGAACCGGACGCAGGCGCAGCGGTTCAAGCTGCACGGCACCCATCGCGGAATCATCCGCGGCCCCAGCCGCGATGCGGTGCTCGGACTTCTGGAGACGCTGCCGCGCGGGGACGGCGTACTGATCCTGCAGAACCTCGACCACCCGGGTCGCTACGTCCAGGTCCTGCTCCAGGGCGATGGTCTCCTGCGGCTCGAGGTGCGCGACGACGACCCGCCGAGGCACCTGATGACGCGCACGCTCTCGCGGGACCGCGTGGCAGATGCCTTCGAGGGGTGGGCCTCCGAGATCCACGACCCGGACCACGACCGGTGGCGCGACGTCTTCCACTGGGAGGACATCAGCGCCGAGCTGCTGGACCCACCCGCCGGCGGCTGAGACCGGGGAGCCAGTCGCGAGTCAGCGCTTGCGCGCGAAGGTGGCGACGATGCCGGGGTGGTCGGTGACCAGGTCGCGGTAGGAGCGGAAGGAACGGATGCGGAACTCCGAGGCGCGCTCGCCCATCACGTAGTCGATGCCCGACCCGCCCTTGCGACCGGTGTAGTTGGTCTCCAGGCGCAGCGGCCGGGTGATCCGGCCCTTCACGAGGTGGTCGGTGGTGTCGCGGTTCTCGGTGACGTTGCAGTCGCACAGCCCGACGAACTGGTGCGCCTCGGGAGCGTCCTGGGCGATGAAGCGGACCCGGGCCGCCATCCGCCACATGGCCTGCACGCCGCCGCGGTTGGCGTAGTTGGGCCCGCCGGTGCGGCGGTTGTGGAGGTGGTTGGGCAGGTGGAAGCTCATCGCGCGGATGACGTGACCGCTCGCGCGGTGCCTGAGCACCGCCACCACGCCGTACTGGTCGTGGGCGATCTGACCGGTCTGACGCCGCCAGGTCTTGCCGGTGAGGAGGGCCGACCAGGTCTTCTCGAGCTCCCAGACGTCCTTGTCGAACGCGATCGGGTTGTCGTCCGTGCCGGTCGGACCGTCGGGCATCAGCAGCGTCCACGACTTCGGCAGCGACGCACGCAGCGCAGGCCGGCTGAACAGGCGCTCCTGGAACCCGATGACCGAGGCCCCGCCGCTGAGGACCCGACCGATGTCGTGACGCATCCCGGGCACCCTCATCCCCTTGCGGAGGTTGAGCGTGGCCACGGTGAATCGGCCAGCGGGGCCCGCGGCGGCGGCCTGCGAGCGCTCCTGCTCACGCGCCTGCTCACGCGCCTCGGCTGCCGACGCACCCGGCGACACACCGGTGATCAGCAGCAGGGCCGCGAGGACGAGTGCGGTCGACCGGACGAGGACACGGGGCAACGCGGCGGGGGAAAACATCCCGGAGACCATAGGCGGGTTCACCCGAAAGGACCAAGTCGCCGCCCGAGGTCGTCAGTCGTCGTGGTGGATGCGGCCCTCGGTCGCAGCGAGCCGCTCCCCCGACCCGCCCCACTGGCGGGCCACGATCTCCGCGGCGATCGACACCGCCGTCTCCTCGGGCGTACGCGCCCCCAGGTCGAGGCCGATCGGTGAGGAGAGCAGCGCGAGCTCGGCCTCGCCGAGACCGGCCTCGACCAGACGCGCCATCCGCTCGTCGTGCGTACGCCGCGAGCCCATGGCCCCGATGTAGCCCGGGCGGACGTCGTCGTCGAGCCGCAGCGCGACCTCGAGCAGCGGCACGTCGAACTTGGGGTCGTGGGTGAGGACCGCCAGGACGGTGCGGCGGTCGATGCGTCCGGCGTCGAGCTCGGCGCGGAGGTAGCGGTGCGGCCAGTCGACGACCACCTCGTCGGCGCCCGGGAACCGCGAGCTGGTCGCGAAGACGGGGCGCGCGTCGCACACCGTGACGTGGTAGCCGAGGAACGACCCCACCTTGGCGACGGCGGCGGCGAAGTCGATGGCCCCGAAGACCAGCATCCGCGGCTTGGGGGCGAAGCCCCACACGAAGACCCGCATCCCCTCTCCGCGGCGCTCGCCGTCGGGGCCGTAGGTCAGCGTCGCATTGGTGCCGGCGGCGAGCAGGCCGAGGGCATCGTCGTGGACGGCCGCGTCGGCCCGCGGCGAGCCGAGGCTGCCGTCGGCGGGGACGTCCGGGCGTACGACCATGCGACGGCCCACCCACGCCGGGTCGGGGTGCTCGATGACGGTCGCGAGCGCGACCGGGCGCCCGGCCTCGATGTCGGCGGCCACGTCGCCGAGCTGCGGAAACGTCTCGCGCGAGACCTGCTCGACGAAGACGTCGAGGATCCCGCCGCAGGTCAGCCCGACCGCGAAGGCGTCGTCGTCGGAGACGCCGTACCTCTCCAGCACCGGCTCCCCCGAGGCCACCACCGTCTGGGCGAGCTCGTAGACCGCGCCCTCGACGCAGCCGCCGGACACCGAGCCGACCGCCGACTCGTCGGGACCGACCAGCATCGAGGCGCCGGCGGGGCGGGGCGCGGACCGGAAGGTCGCGACCACGGTGCCGACGCCGATCGTCTCGCCGGCCTCCCACCACTGCATCAGCTCGGGCAGCACGTCACGCACGTGCGATCACCTCCGTGAGGTCGGCGAAGGTCGCCAGGGAGTGCCCGGCGAGGAAGTCGTCGCAGTGGGGCAGCGCCGCCACGACGCCGCCCTGGAGCGGCTCGTAGCCCGCCTTGCCGCGGTGCGGGTTGACCCACACGACGCGGTGGGCGATGCGCTGGAGCCTGGCCATCTGCTCGCCGAGCAGGGCCGCGTCGCCGCGCTCCCACCCGTCGCTGAAGACGACCACCACCGCACCGCGGGCCATCCCGCGCTGGCCCCAGCGGTCGAGGAAGACCTGCAGGGTCTCGCCCAGGCGCGTGCCGCCGGACCAGTCCGGGACCACCTCACCGGCCGCGGCGAGGGCGCGGTCGGGGTCGGGCGAGCGCAGGGCTCGCGTGAGGTGGGTGAGCCGGGTGCCGACGGTGAAGGTCTCCACCGTGCCGCCCCCCGCGCGCGCCGACTGGGTCAGCCGGTGGGACAGGCGCAGCAGCGCGTCGGCGTACGCCGTCATCGAGCCGCTCACGTCAAGCAGCAGCACCACCCGGCGCGGCCGGGTGCCGCGGCGGCGCCAGGCGATCTCGCCGGGCTCCCCCATCTGGCGCAGCGAGTGGCGCAGGGTCCGCGAGGCGTCGAGCTGGCCGCGGTGCCACCTCCGGTGCCGGGCCGTACGCCGACTCGGCGGGCGCAGCGAGAGCCGGACGAACATCCCGGCCAGGCGCCGCTTCTCGGCAGCGTCGAGCGAGGCCACGTCGCGGTGGCGGAGCACCTCCGCCGCCGAGGCCGCGGCCCGCACCACGTCGGCGTCCTCGTCGTCACCACCGCCACCGGTCTCGGTGTCGGGCAGCATGTGGGCCGTCGCCGGCTGCGACGCCTCCCGCGGCCGGGCGGTCGGCAGGCCGTCGCGCGCGTCGAACCAGGCGGCGAAGACCTGGTCGTGGCGGGCCAGGTCGTCGGGCGAGCCGCACAGGGTCGCGCGCCCGGCCCAGTAGGTCGCCTGGCGGTCGTCGGCACCCACCTCGGCGACGGCGGTGAGGTAGCCCATCGCCCGGTCCTGCGTCACCGCGACGCCGGAGGCGCGCAGGGCCCGCGCGAAGCCCAGCAGGACCTCGTCCGCGGCGTGCGGCTCGGCGGTGGTCGACAGTCGGCTCATCTCGTCAGCATCCGGTCCAGCGCGGCCTTCACCCGGTCGGCGTCCTCGCGATACTTCAGCAGCGCGCCGAGGGTCGCGGCGGCGGACGCCAGGTCGAGCTCGGCGGCCCCGAGGTAGGTCAGCGCCCGCGCCCAGTCGAGCGTCTCCGCGACGCCCGGCGGCTTGAGCAGGTCGTCGCGGGCGCGCAGCTGCTGGACCAGGCCGACGACCTGGCGTGCCAGGGTCTCGCTGACCTCGGGGGCGCGCGAGCGGACGATCTGCACCTCCCGGTCCAGGCCCGGGTGGTCGATCCAGTGGTAGAGGCAGCGCCGCTTCAGCGCGTCGTGCAGCTCGCGCGTGCGGTTGGAGGTGAGCACCACCAGAGGGGGCTCGGGCGCCGTGACCGTGCCGAACTCGGGGATGGTGACCTGCCACGTCGAGAGCACCTCGAGCAGGAACGCCTCGAACTCGTCGTCGGCGCGGTCCACCTCGTCGACCAGCAGCACCGCCGGCGCCTGGCGCAGCGCGGCGAGCACCGGTCGCGCGAGCAGGAAGCGCTCGTCGTACAGGCTCTTCTCGGCCTCGTCGGAGTCCACGTCGCCGGCGGCCTCGAGGGCGCGCAGGTGCAGGATCTGGCGCGGGAAGTCCCAGTCGTAGAGCGCCTGGCTGGCGTCGATCCCCTCGTAGCACTGCAGCCGGACCAGCGGCAGGTCGAGGCTCTGCGCGAGGGCCTCGGCGAGGGCGGTCTTGCCGGTGCCCGGCTCGCCCTCCAGCAGCAGCGGGCGCTGCATCCGCGAGGCCAGGAAGACGACCGTGGCCAGCTCCTGGTCGGCGAGGTACCCCGTGGCGCCGAGCCGGGCGGCCACGTCTGCGGCGGAGTCCATGCCTTGGTCCATGGCGTCAGGCTACGACCCGGCACGTTGGCCGGACGTTGGGTCGCCGGACGGAGCCTCAGCGCGCGTCGACGTCGGCGCCCGTGGCCAGGTCGCCGCACTCGACCAGCGCGACCTCGTGGGAGGCGAGGTAGTCACGCGCCCCACGGTCACCGGCCGAGGTCTCGACCACCCCGGACCAGTGGTCGCGCCCGAGCAGCACCGGGTGCCCCGGCACCCCGTCGTACGCCGCCCGCGCGAGGACGTCGGGCCCCGTGGCCGCAGCGACGAGGCGGGCCACGACGGCCGCGTCGACGTCGGGCAGGTCGACCAGCGACACGAGCGCGACGTCGTGGTCGGTCGGGTCGAGGGCGAGGAGCCCGGCGCGCAACGAGGCGCCCATCCCCTCGGCCCAGTCGTCGGCGCGGATCCGCGAGACCGACATCGGCAGCAGCGCGGCGGCCCGCTCCGCCTCGGCGCCGAGCACGACCACGATCTCGGCGCAGGGCCGCAGCGCCTGCACGGAGCGGAGCAGCCACGACGTGCCGTCGGGCTCGCGGGCCAGCGCCTTCGGGCCGCCGAAGCGCGTGCCCGCACCCGCCGCCAGCAACAGCCCCACCGTCATGGGGCCACGCTACGGGTCAGGCGCGCGACGCGACGGTGAGCAGCACCGCAGCGTCGGTCACGGCGTGCAGGTCGTGGCGGTGCGGCGGGATCACCAGGTGGTCGCCGGCGCTGCCCTCCCACACGTCCTCACCGGCCGTGAGCCGCACCTCGCCGAGGAGGACCTGCAGGGTCGCCTCCCCCGGCGCCTCGTGCTCGCCGAGGGATCGGCCGGCCGCGAGGGCGATCAGGGTCTGGCGGAGGTCGTGCTCGCGCCCTCCGAAGACGGTCACCGCCGCCCGCCCGCTGCTCGCCTCCCGGGCCTCGGCGATCTGGCTGTCGACCAGGCTGGTCAGGGACGTCGATTCCATGTGCGGTGTCCTCACGTGACTCGGTGGCGATGGGCTCAGGTGGTCAGGAACGTCGGCGTCTCGCGGTGCGCCTCAGCCACGGTGTCCCACCCCGAGGCCCCCAGGGTGACCACCGAGACCGGGAAGATCCCGAGGTTCTCGCGCTCGACGTGCTCCTCGAGTGACTCCAGGAACGCCAGGACCCGGGTGCCGAAGGAGGGGTCCGTGGGGTCGAGCTGCGCGATCGCGCCGTCGAGGTCGCGGTGCTCGCCCTCGAGCTCGGCGACCTCCTCGCTCCAGTCCCCCTGGGCGCGGAGCGCAGCGAAGATGCCGACCTCCTCACGGTGGACGTGCGGGTCCAGATGGCTGGCGAGATGCTCCAGCCGGGCGACGGTCGCGGCCCGGTCACCGGAGAGAAGCGCGGTGCGCACGTCGCCCGCGTCCTCGATGATCGCGTCGTGCTCCTCCATCAGCTCGCGGACGGCCGGGACCGTGCGACAGCCGCAGTACTCGCACACTCGCCTCACCCCACCCGGTCCCAGCCGCGCCGGGTCGGGGTGCTGCCGGGCTGACCGGGGCGGGAGTCGCGGGAGCGATAGACGATGTAGGGCCTGGTGACGTAGCCCAGCGGGGCGCTGAACACGTGCACGAGCCGGGTGAACGGCCAGAGGGCGAAGAGCCCGAACGCGACGAGGGCGTGGAGCTTGAACCCGATCGGGGCCTCGGCCATGAGCTCGGCGTCGGGCTGGAAGGCCAGGAACGAGCGGTACCAGACCGAGACGCCCTCGCGGTAGTTGTACTCACCGCCGAGGCTGAAGATCGACCCCGCGATGGTGTTCCACATGCCCAGCACGATGGCGGCGGCCAGGAAGGCGTACATCACCTTGTCCATCACCGTGGTGGCGGAGAACACCGGCCCGACGGTGCGACGGCGGTAGATCAGGATCACCATGCCCACCAGCGCCATGAAGCCGGCGACGAGCCCGCCGCCGACGGCGGCGTAGTGGTAGAGGTGGTCGTCGATCCCGACTGCCTCGGTCCACGACCGTGGGACGAGCAGGCCGATGACGTGCCCGCCGACCACGCCCAGCATCCCGAAGTGGAACAGCGGCGAGCCCAGCCGCAGGAGCCGGTCCTCGTAGAGCTGGGAGGAGCGCGTGGTCCAGCCGAACTTGTCGTAGCGGTAGCGCCACAGGTGACCGACCGCGAAGACCGCGAGGCACAGGTAGGGGACGATCACCCAGAGGAAGACGGTCATCGGGGGGCTCCTACGGGGATCGTGGCGGTCGAGATGAGTGCCGGTCCGGTGGACAGTGCCGGGTCGGCCCCGTAGCCGGAGAGCCCGACCTCTTCTGCGGGCGGGCCCTGCTCGACCAACCGGCGCACGGCCTCGGCCTCGTCGCCGGCCAGCTCGCGCAGGGTGCCCGAGACGGCCGCCAGGGCACCCGCCCACGGCGAGCCCACCGAGCCGTCGTCGTTGCGCCAGCCGGCGAGCGCGATGCGCAGCATCTCCACACCCGCTCGGTGGTCCTCGAGCAGCTGCCGGGCGATCGTGGCGTCCGCCGTGGCGCCGAACTGCAGGACCGCACACAGGTGGTCGGGCAGCTCGCCGTGCTCCTCGGACCACTCGACGCCCCCGCGGCGGTAGGCCTCCTTGAAGGCCACGAGCGCCGCGCCCCGCCTGCGGGTGTCGCCGTAGGCGAAGTAGGTGAGGTAGAGCGCGCACTTGCGGGTGTGGTCGAAGGTGGCGACGTAGTCCTGCTGCAGCTCTGCGAGGGTCCGCCCCCGCATGCTCTCGATGAGCGGGACGAGGTGGGGGTCGCCGGGGACCAGTGCCTCGAGCTCGTCGAGGGAGGAGACCAGCTCCTCGGTCGGGTAGTCCAGGAGCGCCGAGCAGACGGCCCAGACCCGGGCGGCTTCCTCGTCACGGGCGGCCGTCCCCCTGCGCCGGAACATCACTGCGCCTCTCCGTCGCCGCGGGCCGGGAACAGCCCCTCGGGTGTCCCCTTGCCGTCCCAGTTGAGGAGGTTCACCCGCGACGACTTGTCGTCCGGCGAGGCGACCGTGTCGGCGGTCTGCCGGTCCTGGAGCATCCGGAAGTTCTCGACCGCGACCGGCGTCGGGTAGCCCGCACCCTCGCCCAGCAGCGCCTGGTCGTAGTACGAGCCGGCGGCGTCGAAGTCGACCGAGCAGTCGGTGGCCAGCTCCTCGAGCGCGTGGGCCTGCTCCGCGTGGGCCGGAGGGATGACGTAGCGATCGGCGTACTTGGCGATCGCCAGCAGGCGGAACATCTCGTACATCTCCTCCTCCGTCATGCCGACGGCGGCAGGGATGGACGGGTCGGTCTCACGCCCCAGGTTGATGTCGCGCATGTAGGACCGCATCGCGGCGAGCTTCTTGAGCACCCCGGTCACGGGCTCGACGTCGCCCGCGGTGAAGAGGTTGGCGAGGTACTCGACGGGGATCCGCAGGGTGTCAATCGCGGCGAACAGGTTGCCCCGGTCCTCCGCGTCCACGCCGGTCTCCTTGACCACGTCCACCACGGGCGACAACGGCGGGATGTACCAGACCATCGGCATCGTGCGGTACTCCGGGTGCAGGGGCAGGGCGACCTTGTAGTCGGTGATCAGCCGCAGCACCGGCGACTTCTTCGCCGCCTCGACCCAGTCCGCCTCGATGCCCGCGGCGAGGGCCGCTCGCTCGACCTCGGGGTCCCGCGGGTCGAGGAAGACCTTGCGCTGCGCCTCGTAGAGGGCGTGCTCGTCCTCGACCGCGGCAGCCTCGAGGACCGCGTCGGCGTCGTAGAGCATCAGCCCGATGTAGCGCAGCCGACCCACACAGGTCTCCGAGCACACGGTCGGGATCCCGACCTCGATGCGCGGGTAGCAGAACGTGCACTTCTCGGCCTTGCCGGTCTTGTGGTTGAAGTAGACCTTCTTGTACGGGCAGCCCGAGACGCACATCCGCCAGCCGCGGCAGCGGTCCTGGTCGACCAGGACGATGCCGTCCTCCTCGCGCTTGTAGATCGCGCCGCTGGGGCACGACGCGGCGCAGGAGGGGTTGAGGCAGTGCTCGCAGATGCGCGGCAGGTAGAACATGAAGGTCTCCTCGAACTCGAGCTTGACCTTGTCCTCGATGCCCTTGAACATCACGTCGCGCGCCGCGTGCTCCAGCGAGCCGCCGAGGTCGTCGTCCCAGTTGGCCGACCACTCGACGTTCATGTTCTTGCCGGAGATCAGGCTCTTGGGCCGGGCCACCGGGAACGTGTCGGTCTGCGGCGAGTTGAGCAGGGTCTCGTAGTCGTAGGTCCAGGGCTCGTAGTAGTCCTCGATCGAGGGCAGCTTGGGGTTGGAGAAGATCGTGAGCAGCTTCTTCCACCGGCCACCCGCGCGGAGCTCCAGCCGCCCGTTGGGCTTGCGCACCCATCCGCCCTGCCACTCGTCCTGGTCCTCGTACGTCCTGGGGTAGCCGAGACCGGGTCGGGTCTCGACGTTGTTGAACCAGACGTACTCGGTGCCGGTCCGGTTGGTCCAGGCCTGCTTGCAGGTCACCGAGCAGGTGTGGCACCCGATGCACTTGTCGAGGTTCATCACCATGGCCATCTGAGCCATCACGCGCATGTCAGTTGCTCCTCGTCCGCTCAGTACTCGACCGGGGCGGTCCGCTTGCGGATCATCGTGACCTCGTCGCGGTTGTTGCCGATCGGTCCGATGTAGTTGAAGAAGTAGGCGAGCTGGGCATAGCCGCCGACGATGTGGTTGGGCTTCATCAGCACGCGCGTGAGGCTGTTGTGGATGCCTCCGCGCTTGCCGTCGCGCTCGGTGAGGGGCACGTCGATCAGCCGGTCCTGGGCGTGGTGCATGTAGACCGTGCCCTCGGGCATCCGGTGGCTCACGATGGCCCGCGCAGCGACGACGCCGTTGCGGTTGACCATCTCGATCCAGTCGTTGTCCTTGATCCCCACCTTGGCCGCGTCCCGGTCCGAGACCCAGACCGACTGCCCGCCGCGCGAGAGCGACAGCATGAACAGGTTGTCCTGGTACTCGGAGTGGATCGACCACTTGTTGTGCGGGGTCAGGTAGCGCACCGAGACGCCGAGCTCGTTCTGCTCGCCGATGGGGGTCTCGCCGAACAGCGCCGTCATGTTGAGCGGCGGCCGGTAGACCGGGAGCATCTCGCCCATCCCCAGGAACCAGTCGTGGTCGACGTAGAACTGCTGGCGACCAGTGAGGGTGTGGAACGGCTTCTTCCGCTCGATGTTGATCGTGAAGGGGCTGTAGCGCCGCCCGCCCGACTCCGAGCCGGACCACTCCGGCGAGGTGATCACCGGCACCGGCGCGACCTGCGTGTCGGCGAAGGTGATCTGCTTGCCCTCGTGCTCGGCAGCGAGGTCGGCGAGCTCCGTGCCGGTCCGCTTCTCCAGGAACCGGAAGCCCTGCGTGGCGAGGTGGCCGTTGGAGACCCCCGCGAGGTGGAGCATCGCGTCGGCCATCTGGATGTCGGTCTCGACCTTGGGCTGCCCGTCCCCTGCTCCTCCACGCACGACACCGTTGCGACGGCGCAGGATCTCGACCTCGCGCTTGACGTCGTACGCCACGCCCTTGGTCAGCATGCCCACCTTCTCCAGCAGCGGACCGATGGAGGTCATCTTCTCGAAGATCGCGGTGTAGTCACGCTCGGCGACCGCGATCACCGGCATGGTCTTGCCCGGCACCGGGTCGACCTCGCCGGTCTTCCAGTCCTGCACCACGCCGTGCTCGCTCGCCATCGCCTCCGGGGTGTCGTGCCACAGCGGCTTGGCGATCACGTCCTTGCGCGTCCCCAGGTGGTCCACGGCCAGCTCGGAGAACTTCTTCGCGATGACCTTCCAGGTGTCCCAGTCGGACTTGGTCTGCCACGGCGGCGCGATGGCGGGGTTGAACGAGTGCACGAACGGGTGCATGTCGGTGGTCGACAGGTCGTGCTTCTCGTACCAGGTCGCCGCCGGCAGCACGACGTCGCTGAAGATCGTCGACGAGGTCATCCGGAAGTCGATCGTCATCAGCAGGTCGAGGCGGCCCTCGGCCGCCTTCTCGGCCCACACCACGTCCTGCGGCCGCTTGTCGGGCGGCGCCTCCACCGCGGTCGCGGCCGAGTCGGTGCCGAGCAGGTGACGCAGGAAGTACTCGTTGCCCTTGGCCGAGGAGCCCAGCAGGTTCGAGCGCCACAGCGACAGGACCCGAGGGTGGTTGTCCTCGTGCTCGGGGTCCTCCACCGCGAAGCGGAGGGTGCCGGCCTTCAGCTCGGAGGCGACGTAGGAAGGCGCGTCCATCCCGGCGGCCTCCGCGTCGTCGGCGAGCTGCAGGCTGCTGCGGTCGAACGTCGGGTACGACGGCGACCACCCGAGCCGGACCGACTGGGCCAGCAGGTCCATCACCGACCTCCCCGCGAAGACGCCGGTCCCGGCGTCGAGGTCGTCGGCGCTGAACGTGTCGTAGCGGTACTGGGAGGTGTTGACGTACCAGTAGGCGGTCTGGTTCATGTGACGCGGCGGGCGGTGCCAGTCCAGCGCGAACGCCATGTGCTGGAACCCCATGATCGGCCGGATCTTCTCCTGCCCGACGTAGTGCGCCCAGCCGCCGCCGTTGCGGCCCTGCGTGCCGGTGATCGTGGTGAGCAGCAGGATCGCGCGGTAGATCTGGTCGGAGTGGAACCAGTGGTTGACCCCCGCCCCCAGCAGGATCATCCCGCGGCCCTTGCTGTCGATGGCGTTCTGCGCCCACTCCCGCGCCAGGCGGGTGACCTGGCTCGCGGGGACACCGGTGTGCTGCTCCTGCCACGCCGGGGTGGCCGGCACGGCCGGGTCGTCGTAGCCGTGCGGGTCCGACTCGTCGGTGCGCGGCCACTGGCCCGGCAGGCCCTCGCGCGCCACGCCGTACTGGGCGAGCAGCAGGTCGAGCACGGTGGTGACGACCCGGTCACCGACCCGGGCGACGGGGACGCCGCGGCGCTCGTGGACGACCTTGCCGTCGGCCGCGTCGAAGCGCGGGAGCTCGACCTCGACGGCCTCGCGGGTGCCGCCCTGGTGGTCGCGGTACATGCTCAGCGCCGGGTCGATGTCGCCCAGCTCGAGGTTCCACTTCCCCATGCCCTCCTCGCCGAAGCGGTCGCCGATCGAGCCGTGCGGGATCCGCACCTCGCCGGTGCCGGCGTCGATGAGCGCGGGCTTCCACATGGCGTTCTCGCTCGTCCCGCCGAGGTCGCCCTCGACGAGGAACTTGCCGGGGCGGTAGGACCCGTCAGCAGAGGGCTCGAGGCACACCAGGTGCGGCAGGTCGGTGAACTGCTTGGTGTAGTCGGCGAAGAAGGGCGTGGTGGCGTCGACGAAGAACTCCTTGAGGATGACGTGCCCCATCCCCATCGCGAGCGCACCGTCGGTGCCGGGCGCCGGGCTGACCCACTCGTCGGCGAACTTCACGCTCTCGGCGTAGTCGGGCGCGACGGCGATGACCTTCTGGCCGCGGTAGCGCGCCTCGGTCATCCAGTGCGCGTCCGGCGTACGCGTCGTCGGGACGTTGGAGCCCCACATCATCAGGTAGCCCGCGTCCCACCAGTCGCCCGACTCCGGAACATCGGTCTGGTCGCCGAACATCTGCGGCGAGGCGTTGGGGAGGTCGGCGTACCAGTCGTAGAACGACAGCATCGGGGCGCCGATGAGCTCGAGGAACCGCGCGCCGGAGGTGTAGGAGACCGGTGACATGGCGGGGATCGGAGAGAACCCGGCGATCCGGTCCGGACCCCAGCGCTTGACCGTGTAGACGTGCGCGGCCGCCACGATCTCGGCCACCTCGTCCCACGAGGCCCGCACCAGGCCCCCCTTGCCGCGCGCCGACTTGTAGAGGCGCGTCTTCTCCTCGTCCTGCACGATCGAGCCCCAGGCCACGACCGGGTCGCCGTGCTGCTGCTTGGCGGCGCGGTAGAGGTCGAGGAGCACGCCGCGGACGTAGGGGTAGCGCACCCGGGTCGGGCTGTAGGTGTACCAGCTGAAGGCGGCGCCGCGCGGGCAGCCGCGGGGCTCGTACTCGGGACGGTCGGCCCCGGCGCTCGGGTAGTCGGTCTGCTGGGCCTCCCAGGTGATGATCCCGTCCTTGACGTAGACCTTCCACGAGCACGACCCGGTGCAGTTCACCCCGTGCGTCGACCGGACCACCTTGTCGTGGCTCCACCGGTCCCGGTAGAACACGTCGCCCTCACGACCGCCCTTCTTGTGCAGGGTGCGCTGGTCGTCGCTGACCTCGGCCTTGGTGAAGAAGCGACGGGTCCCGATGAGGGCCCTCTGGAGCTGGTTGTCGAGGTCGGTCACGTGGACGCCTTTCGGTCCGATGGTCTGCTCAGCACGCACGGCGGGGCGACCCCGCAGCTCGACCCTAGGGGGACCGATCGGTCTCCGGCCACCCCCTCGACCGAGTGAGGGACTAGGTCCCGCTCATCCGGGACCTAGGTCCCGACAGATGTCGAGACGGTTCCAAACCGTCCTAGATTCCGCCATGGTGGACAGCGTCCGCCTCGACCCGAAGGGACCCAGATGAGCGAGACGACCACTGGTCGGAGCCGGGTGCTGTGGCTGTCCACGGTGGCGTTCACGCTGATGTTCGCCGTGTGGCTGATGTTCGGCATCCTCGGCAAACCGATCCAGACGGAGTTCGGGCTGACCGAGGTCCAGCTCTCATGGGTGGTCGCGGTGGCGGCGCTGAACGGGTCGCTGTGGCGGCTGCCGACAGGCATGCTCACGGACCGGATCGGCGGCCGCAAGGTGCTGACTGCCCTGCTGCTCGCGACCGCCGTGCCGGCCTTCCTGGTCTCCCGCGTCGAGTCCTACGCGATGCTCCTCGTGCTCGCCTTCCTCGTCGGCTTCGCCGGCAACGCCTTCTCCGCCGGCATCGCCTGGAACTCGGCGTGGCAGCCGCGCGAGCACCAGGGCTTCGCCCTCGGCCTCTTCGGCGCCGGCAACGTCGGCGCCTCCGTCACCAAGTTCATCGGACCGCCGCTGATCGCCGGCACCGCCGGGGCGACCTACTTCGGGTTCGTCGACGGTGGGTGGCGGCTGGTGCCGGTGGTCTACGCCGTCCTGCTCGTCGCGATGGCTGCGCTGCTGTGGTTCGGCACCCCCAGCGAGGACCGGGCTCCCGGGACCGGGCAGCCGCTGCGCGACCAAGGGCGGCCGCTGCGCCAGCTCCGGGTGTGGCGCTTCAGCCTCTACTACGTGGCCGTCTTCGGCGCGTACGTCGCCCTGGCTGCGTGGCTGCCCACCTACTACATGGACAACTTCGACGTGACGCTGCAGACCGCCGCGCTGCTCACGGCCAGCTACATCTTCCCCGCGTCGCTGCTGAGGCCCTTCGGGGGCTCGCTGTCCGACCGGTTCGGGGCGCGGCGGGTCATGTACTGGACCTTCGCGGCGATGCTCGTCACGACCGGGCTGCTGATGATGCCGAACGGCCACATCGTCATCAGCCACCCGGACGGCTCGCAGACGCAGCACCTCGCCTACTCCCTGGGACTGGTCCCCTTCGCAGCCTTGGTCTTCCTCCTGGGCTGCGCGATGGGCGTCGGCAAGGCAGCCGTCTTCAAGCACATCCCCGAGTACTTCCCGCACAACGTCGGCGCCGTCGGCGGCCTGGTGGGGATGCTGGGCGGGCTGGGCGGCTTCGTCCTCCCGCCGCTGTTCGCCTACACCAAGTCCTGGTCCGGTTTCCCGTCCAGCACCTTCTTCGTCCTGTTCGTGCTCACGGCGGTCTGCGCCGCGTGGATGCACTGGACCGTCGTCCACATGCTGCACCAGGAGTCCCCCGAGCTGGCCCGCCACCTGGAGAGCCCGCACTCCGAGACCCCTGCCGTCCGAGCGCCTGAGGAGGCACTGGCATGAGCACCACCCGAGAGACCCGGTCCGGCGGAGAGTGGCTGGAGTCCTGGGACCCCGAGAACGAGGAGACGTGGGACAAGCCGCTCGCGTGGCGGACGCTGTGGGTGACCACCTTCGCGCTGTTCCTCGCATTCGTCGCCTGGTTCCTGCCGAGCGCCCTGATCCCCAAGCTCAACCCGCTCGGCTACAGCTTCAGCACCAACCAGCTCTACTGGATGGCAGCGATGCCGGGGCTCTCGGCCGGTCTCTTCCGCCTGGTCTGGATGGTCCTGCCTCCCCTGATGGGGACGCGCAGGATGGTCACCCTCACCTCGCTGCTGCTGATCTTCTCCACGCTGGGCTGGGGGGTGCGCGTCCAGGAGCCGACGGCGCCCTACTGGGAGCTGATGGTGCTGGCCTTCCTGGCCGGCATCGGCGGTGGCGCGTTCTCCGGGTTCATGCCCAGCACCTCCTACTTCTTCCCGAAGTCCAAGCAGGGCACGGCCCTGGGCCTGCAGGCCGGGCTCGGCAACTTCGGCGTCTCGGCGGTGCAGCTGCTCACGCCGTACTTCATCGGCTTCTCCGCACTCGCGTTCTTCGGCACCACCCAGTCCATCTCGATGCCGGGCGCCGCGGCCCAGGACGTGTGGTACCAGAACGCCGCGTTCATCTGGATCCCCCTGATGGTCCTCGCGTCGGTGCTCGCCTGGACGATGCTCAAGTCGGTGCCGATCAAGGCCAACGTGCGCCAGCAGTTCGACATCTTCGGCAACGTGGACACGTGGCTGATGACGCTGCTCTACATCATGACGTTCGGCACGTTCTCCGGCCTGGCCGCGCAGTTCGGCCTCCTCATGGCGAACCTCTACGGCATCGGCAACGCCGACATCGTCTCCGGCACCGGCGCCGAGGCACAGGTGCTCATCGACGGCTACGCCGTGCCCGACGTCGTGAAGTACGTCTTCCTCGGGCCGCTGGTCGGAGCCGGGGCGCGGGTGCTCTTCGCGCCGTTGACGGACCGGACGGGCGGGGCGGTGTGGACGCTCGTCTCGGGCGTGGGACTGATCGTCTCGATCGCCTTCACCCTTCCCGCCCTGACCCCGGACACCAGCTCGGCCGCCGCGTTGGAGAGCGGCTTCGACCAGTTCCTGTGGGGGATGCTCGCCATCTTCCTCTTCGCCGGCATCGGCAATGCCTCGACGTTCAAGCAGATGCCGATGATCTTCGAGAAGCGGCAGGCAGGCGGCGTGATCGGCTGGACCGCCGCGATCGCTGCCTTCGGCCCGTTCTTCTTCGGGATCGGGGTCACCACGCTGGGCCCGACGACGTTCTACGCCATCGGGATCGCGTGGGCGGTGATGTGCGTGGCCATCACCTGGAGCCGCTACGCCCGCAAGGGAGCTCCCAAGCCGAGCTGACGCGGACGGAGGATCAGCCCCCGAAGGCCTCGTCGTAGAGCGCCTGCATCTCGGGGCTGTCCTCACCGGTGTAGCCGCAGAGCGTCACCCGGTCACCGTCGGCGCTCACGAGGTAGGAACGGCCCTCCTGGAAGTCGACGGCCAGCAGCAGGTCCTGCAGCTGCTCGCTCGGCGAGGTGACGGTCACGGTCTCCGCGCCCTCGCCCCCGGCGTACCACTCGTCGACGCTCAGCGTCGCCGTGCCGTCGTCGAGGGCGGTGACCGTCCCGGCGAAGGCGGTGTCGAAGGTGGCCAGCGTGTCGGGGATCGGGACCGCGCACTTGGCGGCCGCAGCACCGTCGGCGGTGAGGGCCAGGGTGCCTGCGTCGTCCGTGCCGGGTTCGCTCGTGCCGGTTCCGGCCGGGCTGCTCGAGGTGTCGTCCGACGCGCGCTCGGCACCGTCGTCGTCGGCGCCGCAGGCCGTGAGGCCGGAGAGGACGACGAAGGGTACGACGAGCAGGGTGCGGACTCGGCTGGTCTGTCGGCTCATACCCACTCGGACGCGACGAGCGCCCGACGGGTTCCGGTCGCTCACCGGTCGCCGTCCTCGTCCTCCTCCTCGACCCGCCGCTTCAGGCGCCCGATCCCGGGGATCTTGCCGAGGATCTCGTTGAGCTCGCGGGAGACGTCGAGGAGCTCGTGGAGGTCGGGCGCCACCGACCCCAGGGTGGCCATGATCGGCAGGATGTCGCGCTCGACCTGCAGCGTCACCGCCGGCAGGTGGTCGATGAGGGTCACCAGTGCCCCGACCTCCTCCGGGTGCGTGGTGTCGGCGAGAGCCCGCAGAGTGGGCTCGAGCGTCGTCAGCGACGGCTCGAGCGCGTCGATCAGCACCGTCGCGCGACCCACCAGGACACCGGCGTCGCCGACCACGTCGCCGACGCGAGCCACCTCGGCGGTGGCTGCGTCCACGACCCCACCGACGCGCGACACCTCCGCGGTCGCCGCGTCCACCACCGCGCCGACACGAGCCACCTCGGCCGTCGCAGTGTCGGCGACACCTCCCACGCGCGCCACCTCCGCCGTGGCGAGGTCCACGACCCCACCCACGCGTGCCACCTCGGCGGTCGCCGCGTCCGCGACCGCTTCCACACGGTCCACGATGCCGGACGCCCGCGCGACCAGCGCCTCGGCCTGGTCGAGCAGGGCGAGCACGCGCGGCACGGCCCCGACGAGCGCCTCGACCTGCTCGCCTCCCCTTTCGAGGGCGGAGAGCACGTCACGGGGGCCGGGGACGGGGAGGCGCATGCGCCATTGATACCAGCGGGTGCCCCGCGGGGGCCGGGGGCCGGCCCGCGCTGCTCGTGCCGGAACGGCACAAGGCCCCCGCCGGAGCGGGGGCCTTGATGGTGATGCTGTGGAGCTGTGGCGATCAGAAGTCCATGCCGCCCATGCCGCCCATGCCGCCGTCGCCGCCACCCATGGCCGGCGCCTTCTCCGGCTTGTCGGCCACGACGGCCTCGGTGGTGAGAAACAGCGCGGCGATCGACGCGGCGTTCTGGAGCGCCGAGCGGGTGACCTTGGCCGGGTCGATGATGCCCTCGGCGATCATGTCGACGTACTCCCCGGTCGCGGCGTTGAGGCCGTGACCGGCCTCCAGGTTCGCGACCTTCTCCGCCACGACGCCGCCCTCGAGGCCGGCGTTGATGGCGATCTGCTTGAGCGGGGCGGAGGTCGCGACGCGGACGATGTTCGCGCCGGTGGCCTCGTCACCGCTCAGGTCGAGCTTGTCGAACGCGGTGGCAGCAGCCTGGACGAGCGCCACGCCGCCTCCGGCGACGATGCCCTCCTCGACCGCGGCCTTGGCGTTGCGGACGGCGTCCTCGATGCGGTGCTTGCGCTCCTTGAGCTCGACCTCGGTGGCCGCGCCGACCTTGATGACGGCCACGCCGCCGGCGAGCTTGGCGAGGCGCTCCTGGAGCTTCTCGCGGTCGTAGTCGGAGTCCGACTTCTCGATCTCGGCGCGGATCTGGTTGACCCGGCCCTCGATCTGGCCCTGGTCGCCCGAGCCCTCGACGATGGTGGTCTCGTCCTTGGTGATGACGACCTTGCGGGCCTGGCCGAGCAGCTCGAGACCGGCCGACTCGAGCTTGAGGCCGACCTCCTCGGAGATGACCTGGCCGCCGGTGAGGATCGCGATGTCCTGCAGCATGGCCTTGCGGCGGTCACCGAAGCCCGGGGCCTTGACGGCCACGGAGCGGAAGGTGCCCTTGATCTTGTTGACGACCAGGGTCGACAGCGCCTCGCCGTCGACGTCCTCGGCAATGATCAGCAGCGGCTTGCCGGACTGCATGACCTTCTCCAGCAGCGGCAGCAGGTCCTTGACCGTCGACACCTTGGAGTTGGCGATGAGGATGTAGGGGTCCTCCAGCACGGCCTCCATGCGCTCGAGGTCGGTGGCGAAGTAGGCCGAGATGTAGCCCTTGTCGAACCGCATGCCCTCGGTCAGCTCGAGGTCCAGCCCGAAGGTGTTGGACTCCTCGACGGTGATGACGCCTTCCTTGCCGACCTTGTCCATCGCCTCGGCGATGATCTCGCCGACGGTGGTGTCAGCGGCGGAGATCGACGCGGTGGAGGCGATCTGCTCCTTGGTCTCGACGTCCTTCGCCATCACGAGCAACTGCTCGGACACGGCGGCGACGGCGGCCTCGATGCCGCGCTTGAGACCCATCGGGTTCGCGCCGGCCGCGACGTTGCGCAGGCCCTCGCGCACCATGGCCTGGGCCAGGACGGTGGCCGTCGTCGTGCCGTCACCGGCGACGTCGTCGGTCTTCTTGGCGACCTCCTTGACCAGCTCGGCGCCGATCTTCTCGTAGGGGTCCTCCAGCTCGATCTCCTTGGCGATCGAGACACCGTCGTTGGTGATCGTGGGGGCGCCCCACTTCTTCTCCAGGACGACGTTGCGGCCCTTGGGGCCGAGGGTGACCTTCACCGCGTCGGCGAGGGTGTTCATCCCTCGCTCGAGGCCGCGGCGGGCCTCCTCGTTGAAAGCAATCAGCTTGGCCATATCGCGTGCGATTCCTATCGACGTGAGTCTGTGTGTCGACGCCAGGCGGGCTGCCCGCGACGGACGGTCCGCTCCGTCGGCGATCCATTCACGCCGGCTTCTGCGGACCTCAGCGTCACCTGGGTCGTTGTCACTCTCGTGCCGAGAGTGCCAGCATCATGTTTAGCACTCGACCCCCGAGAGTGCAAACGGCCCTCAGGGCATCTCGATGAGTCGGATGCTCTCGGTGACGGCGATGATCGCCGTGGCGAAGATCGGGCCGAGCTCCGAGCCCGAGACGGCGCAGAAGTAGTGGTCGCCGTCCTTGTTCTCCGCCACCCGCTCGGCGTTCGTCGAGCAGTCGCTCTCGGCCTTGCTGGGCGCGCCGCTCGGACCGGGCGATGCCGCCTTCGCGAGGTAGTCGCGCACCCACGGCGCCCGGGGCGCGCGGCCGGAGCCACCTGAGGTGACCGGCTTCTCGCACGGCGCGTTCGTCGCGTCGCCGAACCCGATCACCAGCACGGTGATGTTGTTGTCCTTGGCGTACTGCGCGACCTGGTTGAAGTTCTCGCAGCCCCTCTGGCCGTTGCCGTTGCCGTGGAAGTTGCGGTCCGCACCGACGTCGGCGCTGTTGTCGAGCGACGTCGAGCCCGTCTTCACCAGCTCGTCGGGCTGGCCGTCGGTCTCGAAGATGATGACCTTCTTGGGCGTGCCCGGACGCTTCGGCAGGGAGGAGAGGTTGTTGGCCTGCTTGCCGAGCAGGTAGCGCGCGGCCCCCTTCATCCCGGACGCCAGGTGCGTGCCGTACGACCCGGTCGACAGCCCCGGCACCGCACCGCTCGGCATGCACTGCACTCCCTTGACCAGCTTGCTGCTGGTGTTGATCGCGGAGTCGCGGTTGGTCTTGTAGTCGTTGGTGAAGGGCACCGCGATCCAGTCTCCTCCGGTGACACCGTCCGAGGCGGACGTCGCGGCGGTGGCGCACGACCCGGACGCCTTGCTCTTGTGCAGCGCCCCGAACGCCACGTAGTGGAGCGTCGGGTCCATCACCTCGAGGCTGTCCACGATCGCGGTCTTCATCTGCTCGCGGTCGGTGTCCGCCATGCTCGTCGTGCGGTCGGCCATGATCACGATGTCCATCGGGTTCGGCAGGGTGTCGCCGCACGAGCCCTTGCAGGCCGCCGACGACACGGACCCGGTCGTGCCCTTCTCGTGGCCGATGATCGGCGCGAAGTCGTAGTCGACGTCCTTGGCGTCGCTGACCCGGATGGTGTTGCACCGCGCGCTGGTGGGGCACGGGATGGAGCAGATCCTGGTGTTGCAGCGCACCGCGGCGCTGGTGTAGGTCCCGGGGTCGCACGTGGCAGGGATCTGGCCCGACGCCACCTGCCTGCTCGACCCGGTCGAGGCCACGACGCAGAACAGCTCGGTGTCGGGCGTCATCGCCGGGTCCTGGTTCTTGGCCATGGTGACCGCCCAGGCCCGCGCCGAGCTCCCGCTGGAGGGCAGCTCGAAGGCACCTGCGTGGGCCGCGGAGTCGACGTGGTCGTGCAGCTTCTGGCGCTCCATCGACAGCGAGGCGATGTCCACCGCGAGGGCCGCGCAGGCGAAGATCACGATCGCGAGCAGGCCGACCAGGATGGCGACCGCTCCCTGCTCCTCGTCGCGACCGCGCGCCGGCCGCGTGCGCAGGGCCGGCATCACTCGATCCTCATCTGGCTGGTCTTGGTGAGGGTGAGGCTCGAGGAGATGGCCTTGCCGACCGGCGTCAACCAGGCGTGCTGGTAGGTCGTGGTGACCACGGCCACACCGCCGGTGGTGTGGTTGGCGTCCCACGAGCCGCAGGTGCCTCCCAGCGGCGTCTGGCAGGTCACGTCGACCGTGACCTTGCCCTCGAGGTCGGTCAGCGCGTCGTTGACGACCTGGTCGACCTCGCTCCCGCTGGCGCTGAGGCTGGCGGCCCGCACTCCCTCGCGGGTGGCGTTGTTGAGCATCGTGTAGCGGTTGATGGCGAAGCCGAAGTCGATCATCGCGAAGAGGATCGCCAGGAGGAGTGGCACGACGAGCGCGAACTCCACCGCTGATGCGCCGCGTTCGCCGCGGCGCCGTGAAATGGGCATGACAAATTCCTCCCGCACGTGCGTCGCGGGAGTCACCCCTGCGACGCACTCAGTGAAATCCCCCGGCCCCAGTGCCGGGTTCAGCCCGTCCTCGCCCCCAGACGGAGACAGGTTGGGGGAACGTAGCGCAGCAGCGTCCGCCCCGACCCCGTCTCGGCGACGTGTCTAGACCGAACGGGGACGCGTGCGCGCCGCGACGAGGTCGGCGAAGGGGCCGGCGTTGGCCGGCGAGACGTCCAGGTAGAGCCCGGGCTCGATGAGCTCGAGCTCGCTGACGACCCACGCGTCCTGCCAGCGCAGGAGGTCGACACGGAGGTAGTCCATCGGCCGTGCGAAGCGCGCGGTGAGGGCGTCGTACGCCTGCATCACGACGTCGGCCACGTCACCGGTGTCCGCGGCACGCACGCGGCCGCCGAACTCCTCGTTGACCCGTACGTCGCCGTCGCCAGGCTGCTTGTCGAAGCGCTGGGTGATCCGCCCCTCGAGGACGTATACCGACACCTCGCCGTGCGTCCGGATCGACTCGACCAGCGGCTGGACGACCCAGGGACCACCGACCTCCGGGTAGTCCGGGTGGCTGCGGACGGACCGTCCGAGGCGGTCGTCGTCGGGGTCGGTGACGACGATGAGGCCCGCGCCGCCGGCGCCGACCCGCGGCTTGACCACGGCGGTCCCGAAGTGGCGTACGCCGTCCGCGAGCCCGGCCCGGTCGTCGGCGAGCAGCGTCGGGACGACCGGCAGGTCACCGAGGTCCGTGAGGTAGCGCTTGTCGTGGTTCCAGGCGAAGACGTCGGCGCCGTTGAGCAGCCGGGACTGGTCGAGGGACTGCGTCCACGCGACGAACGCGCCGTGGCGGGTGACGTAGTCCCACGTCGAGCGCAGCGCCACCACGTCGGCGGCGGCCCAGTCGACCGCCGGGTCGTCCCAGCGCGCCCACACGGCGTGGAGGCCACGCTCGGCGAGGGCGGCGTCGAGCACGGCCGCTCCCGGCTCACCGTCGGGCAGGTCGCCGCTGGTGGCCAGCAGGACGGTCGGGCGTCGGCTCATGCCTCGGGCAGCTCGGAGGCGCCGTAGAGCTCGTGGGCGACGGAGTCGCGGTTGGTGCCCTCGCGGTTGTCGCCCTTCTCGATGACCACGAGGTTGTGGTAGCAGTGCACGGCCCGCACCCACTGGTCGGTGTAGGTCGGCTCGTAGCCCTCGACGAGGAACTCCTCGTGGTTGAGCCCGTCGACGAGGTCCTTCACGAGGTCCATCGAGGTGCCCGGGGCGCGGGGGTCCAGCTGGCCGCCCCAGGCGGGCCAGTAGGACGTCTGGGTGTCCTCGATGCAGTAGATGGCGCCATCGGGCAGCAGCGGGAAGAGGATCCGGAACGACTCGCGCACGTGGGCCGGGATGTGGCTGCCGTCGTCGATGACGACCATCGGGGCGCCGTGCTCGTCGATGATGCGCTGGAGGACCTCGGGGTCGGTCTGGTCACCGAGGTAGGCGTGGATGTGCCCGCGGGTCAGCCACGTCTTGTCCTCGATGTCGAGGCCGACGATGGTGGCGCGCGGGAAGAACCAGCGCCACATCTTCATCGAGGCCCCGCTGCGGCGACGCTTCTTGTAGCCGCCGATGCCCAGCTCGAGCAGGGTGAAGGACTCGCGGCGCAGGTGCTCGAGGTGCCGCTCGTAGTGGGGGGTGTACTTGTGCACGCCCCACTTGTCGGTGCGGAACTCGATCGCGAGCTCGGTCAGGTTGCTCGCGAGCAGGCGACGCCGCCGCTCGGCCTTCGCGTCGTCGGGCGCCGCAGCCGGAGCGGGCTCGCGGGACGCCTGCATGCGACCGGTCTTCCGGGCCGTCTTCTGGGCAGCCTTCTTGACCGCCTGGCCGGCTCGACGAGCAGTGGTGCGCACCCGGGAACCCTAGCCTGAGCGGCCCACACCGGGTGCGTGGTGCCCGAACGGCACGACCTCCACCACCCCCAGGGCGGCAAGGACCGACGGGAGCATCGCCTTGGCCGTCCGCTTGTAGCCCTGCGCGCTCGGGTGGAAGCGGTCCAGGCTGAACATCTCGTCGGGGTTCGTGATGAAGAACGGCCCCACCACGTGGGACAGCGAGACCACGCGCGCACCCCCCGCCAGGGCGGTCTCGCGCTGGGCCTGCGCCAGCTGCCGGGAGGCGCGCGAGCCGAGGGCGCGCAAGGGCTGCGGCACCGGTCGCAGCGCCCCGAGGTCCGGGCAGGTGCCCACCACCACCTCGGCACCGCGTGCGCGCAGCGCGGCGACCGCCGCCGCGAGGTGGGCCGCCGACTCCGCCACCGGCACCCGGTGGGTGACGTCGTTGCCCCCGACGACGATCACCGCGACGTCGGGGCGGTAGGAGTCGGGCAGCGTCGCGAGCTGGTCGGCGAGCATGCTGCTCTCCGAGCCGACCACTGCGGCCGTGCGCAGCCGCACCGAACGTCCGGCGCTGCGGGCGATGCCGCGCGCCAGGCGCCCGCCGAGGGTGTGCTTGGCACGCTCCGCCCCCAGTCCTGCTGCGATGGAGTCCCCGAGCACCAGCAGGTCGACGGGCTGACCGAGCTTCTTCTGGTAGTGCCGGTCCGCGAGCGGCGCCTGCTCCCCCAGCGGCTTGCCGATCGCCCGGCGCGCCTGGGCGGCCTGCCGGTGCAGGAGCGTGCGGGCGGCGTACGCCGTCGCGCCGGCGACACCGCCTGCCAGGGTCAGGGCCACTCCGGCGCGGGTGAGGCGGGAGCCGGCGTCGTCGTCGATCACGCCTGTTTCAACCACACGGACCTGAACGGCTGGTCAACCGCGCCCAGCGAATGGCCCAACGGCACTACACACGTGGGTCGACGTACTCATCACAGGAGCCGCGCAACGCGTCACGCTGGACGTATGAACCCATCCGCCCCCGCCCTCCCCCGGCCGGTCCCGCCCCGCCAGCTCGCCTGGCTGCGTGCCGAGCTCGACGACTGGACGTCCCAGGGGATCATCGACGACGACCAGGCCCGACTGATCTCGTCGCGCTACCGCCTCGGTGACCACACCCGCTTCGGCATCGGTCGCGTGCTGCTCTCGCTCGGTGGCGCCTTCGTCGGCATCGGCCTCATCTGGCTGGTCGCGGCGAACCTCGACCAGCTCTCCCCCACCTCGCGCTTCGCAGCCGTGGTCCTGCTCTGGCTGGCGTTCCTCGCCGGCGGCGAGGCCCTCGCGGCCCGCAAGGCCTCGCCCCCGCTCGTGGGTGCCGTACGCCTCATGGCCGCCCTCGGCGCCGGAGCGGTGATCTTCCAGGCCGCACAGTCACTGCAGGTGCCGGCCTTCGAGCCCCGCCTCCTCGGGCTGTGGGCGGCGGGCACCCTGCTCCACGGCTACCTGGTCCGGGCCTCCATGCCGTTCCTCGTCGGGGTCGCCACCGGCATCGCGTGGTGGTTCGCCCAGCCGCTGTGGGACGGCCCCAGCGGACTCACCGTCGTGGTCCTCCTTGGCGCCGCCGCGGTCCTCGCCTCGGGCCTGGCGGTGCTGCACGACGGCTGGATCGTCCCCTTCGCCTGGACGTGGCGCACCGTCGCCGGCGGCATGGCGCTGCTCGCGCTGTTCGTCGCCGCCATCCCGGGGATCGGCTCGGACGGTGTCGTCTGGTCGACGTGGCTCGTGGTCGTCCTCGTCGCCGCAGCAGCAGCCGTCGCGGGCGCCGTGATCACCCGCCCGGGCACGCGCCTGCTGGAGCCGCTGGGCGCGGTCGCCGTGCTCGGCGTGGCCACCGCGCTCGCGTTGTGGACCACCAGCACCGACACCTCCGACATCGACACCGCCGACTGGCTGCACGCGGCCGTCTCGGTCCTGGCCTACGTCGTGCTCGCCGTCGCCCTGGTCGCCCTCGGCACCGTCCGCGACCACCCGCCCCTCACCGCGATGGCGATGGTCGGGCTCGTCGTCTTCACGACCTTCCAGAGCTTCGCCGTCTTCGCGCCGATCGTCACCGGCGCCTGGCTCTTCGTGGTGCTCGGCACGGTCTTCCTCGGCACCGGCTTCCTCTTCGACCGTGCCCGTCGCGAGCTCGCCCAGGTCCTCGTCGACGACTCACCCGGTGGCTCGGCCACCCCTGCCCCAGGAGCACCCCGATGAAGCGTGTCCTCGTCACCGGCGTCATCGCCGTCAGCCAGCTCGTCCTGGCCGGAGTCGCGGTGGGCCCGCAGCTCTCTGCCCGCCTCACCGGCGACACCTACCTCCTCGAGGTCGCCCCGCTCGACCCGATCGACCCCTTCCGTGGGGCGTACGTCGCCCTCGACTACCCCGGGCTGCGGCACGACGACTCGCAGTCCGTCGGCGAGCCCGGACTGGGCGCGCTCGACGACGGCGAGCAGGGCGACGTCTTCATCACCCTCGCCGAGCAGGACGGGACCTGGGTCGCCACTGACTGGACCCGGGAGCGCCCCGACGACGCGCCCTACCTCGCGTGCGACGACCGGTCGTGGCAGATCAGGTGCGGGATCGAGAGCCTCTTCCTGCCGCAGGACACCGCCCGCGAGACCGAGGACCTGCTGCGCGACGGAGCCGTCGCCGAGGTGCGCATCGACGGGCGCGGCAACGCCGCCGTGGTCGACGTACGCGCGCCGTGAGCCCGGCTCAGCCGCCGGCGACCGCCGGGATCACCGAGACCTGGACCCCGTCGGGGGTCGCGGTCTGGAGGTCGTCGAGGAAGCGCACGTCGTCGTTGCCGACGTAGACGTTGACGAAGCGGCGCAGCGCGCCGGACTCGTCGAGGATGCGCCCCTTGATGCCGGCGTAGCTCGCGTCGAGGTCGTCGAGGACGGCGGCGAGGGTGTCGCCCTCGGCGCTGACCTCGGACTGGCCGTCGGTGTAGGTGCGCAGGATGGTGGGGATGCGGACCGAGACGCTCATGCTGGTGTGTCCCTCTCAGACGATGCCAGCCGCGACGAAGGCGTCGTAGCTGGGTGCGATGGTGGCTGCGGCGCCGACCCGGTCGGAGACCGCGTCGAGGGTCTTGAGGCCGTGGCCGGTGTTGATGACGACGGTCTCCAGCGAGGTGTCGAGCTGGCCGGTCTCGACGAGCTTCTTCAGCACGCCCACCGTGGTGCCGCCGGCGGTCTCGGTGAAGATGCCCTCGGTGCGCGCGAGCAGGACGATCGCGTCGCGGACCTCGTCGTCGGTGATGTCCTCGACCGCACCGCCGGAGCGACGGCACACGTCGAGGACGTAGATGCCGTCCGCGGGGTTGCCGATGGCCAGGCTCTTGGCGATGGTGTCCGGCTTGACCGGACGGATCGCGTCGGTGCCGGCCTTGTAGGCGACCGAGACCGGCGAGCAGCCCGTCGCCTGGGCGCCGAAGATCCGGTAGGGCTTGTCCTCGACGAGGCCCAGCGCGACCAGCTCGCGGAACGCCTTGTCGACCTTGGTCAGCTGCGAGCCGGACGCGACCGGGATGACGACCTGGTCGGGCAGGCGCCAGCCCAGCTGCTCGGCGATCTCGTAGCCCAGCGTCTTGGAGCCCTCGGCGTAGAAGGGTCGGACGTTGACGTTGACGAACGCCCAGCCCTCCTCCTCGCCGGCGATCTCGGAGGCGAGCTTGTTGACGTCGTCGTAGTTGCCGTCGACCGCGACGAGGCGGTCGGTGTAGACGGCGGAGTTGACCTGCTTGGGCTGCTCGAGGTTGCTCGGGATGAAGACGACCGTCTTCATCCCGGCCCGGGCCCCGGCCGCGGCGACCGCGTTGGCCAGGTTGCCGGTGGAGGGGCACGCGAAGACCTTCGCGTCGAGCTCGCGGGCCGCGCTCAGGGCGCAGGCCACGACGCGGTCCTTGAAGGAGTTGGTGGGGTTGGTGGAGTCGTCCTTCACCCACAGCCTGTCGATGCCCAGCTCGCGGGCGAGGTTCTTCGCCTCCAGCAGCCGGGTGAAGCCGGGCTCGGTGTTGGGGCTCTGCTCGATGTCGGAGGGCACCGGCAGCAGCGCCTTGTAGCGCCAGATGTTGGCCGGACCGGCGGCGATCTCCTCGCGGGTCACGGTCGGGAAGTCGTAGGCCACCTCGAGGGGGCCGAAGCACTCCGGACAGGCGTACGAGGGGCCGAGCGCGACCTCGTGGCCGCACTCGCGGCAGGCCAGGGCGCGGGCGTGGCCGAAGGCACCCTCGCGCAACGTGTGCGTCGTGTTCTCGTCCAAAAGGGTGCTCATGAAGTCCTCCTTCTCATCTGTCCCCGCGACTCTCGCGTGGGTCGGATTTGGCACCTGCTCCCATGTCCGCCGGACGGGGTCCGGACAGGAGGCTCATGGGTGGTTGCCGGGACTTCTACGGGCCGTTCCCTCAGTCCCTCGTGATGAGCAAGGTCAACCCTAGGCGGGCTGTCTCACGATGCGCACACCGAGTCCACGATGTGGATCGCGGCAGTCCGACCTGCGGTCAGCGGCGGGAGAGCAGGGCGCCGAGGAGCTCCACCACGCCGGCCGGGCCGTCGACCACGACGTCGGCGAGCTCCACGAGGTCGGGCTGCTCGGTGGACGCCGAGCACACGACCAGGCCCGGCAGGCCGTCGCCGCGCAGGTCGCGGACGGCCTCGAAGGCCTCCACGTCGCCGAGGTCGTCGCCGCCGAAGACCACGCCGTCGGCCTCCTGCTCGGCCACGAAGGTGCGCAGCGCGTGGCCCTTGTGCATGTCGCCGGAGCGGACCTCGATGACGTTGCGGCCCGGCTCGACGGTCAGGTGGTGGCGCCCGGCGAGGTCGGAGATCGGGGCGACGAGGCGTGCGAAGGCACCGGCGGGGTCGGCCATCCGGCGGGTGTGCACCGCGACCGCGAGGCCCTTCTGCTCGATGAAGGCGTCGGCCGCGTCGGCGCCGCGCAGCACCGACGTCAGCTCACGCTCGAAGCTGGCCAGGCCGGCCGGGGGGCGCGGCGAGCGGATCCGTTGCTCGGTCGCCGACCAGCGCTCGTTGCCGTACTGGCCGAAGACGAAGAGCTCCGCGCCGCGGTCGAGCATCGCGTTGCCCAGGGCGTCGAGGTCGCCCATCGCGATCGCCTGCCGGGCCGGGCGGCCGGTGATCACCGCGACCGCGCGGACCGCCTCGGCGAGCTCGAGGAGCGCGCCGGGGGCGCCGGGGTGCAGGCGCGCCGCCTCGGGGTCGTCGACCATCGGGGACAGGGTGCCGTCGAAGTCGAGGCCGACCACCACACCGGCGAGGACGTCGCGTACGGCGTCGTAGTGGGCGCGCGCGTCGTCGGAGGTGAACTCCATGTCACCAGCCAACCACGCGGCGGCGGGGTCCCGCGAACCGTCCCGCCCCCGCGGGCTACTGGGGGGCGTCGGTGGTGAGGATGATCGTCAGGCGGTCGCGCTTCATCTCACCCACGGCGGGCGCGGTCCGGCGGATGCCGAGGTCGAGCGCGAGCTGCTTGCCGGCGGCCTTGAGCCGCGGCGGGAAGTAGACCGTCGTGGTCGGGACGACGCCGTACCAGTTGTCCTCGCCGACGACAGCCCAGCCCACGGTGGTCGCCTTCTCGGCCGTGCTGGCGGCCAGGCCCTTGATCCCGGAGCTGTTGTAGACCTCGACGTAGACCTCGCCACGCTTGACGCGCGGCTCCGGCTTCGGCTCCTTGGTGGGCTCCGCCGTCGGCTCTGCGCTCGGCGTCTGCTCGGCGCTGGCGATGGTGGCGGTCTCGACCCGGCGCTCGGTGGGCGCCTGGTCGCGGGTGGCGACGAAGGTGATGGAGGCCATCGCGACGGCGAGGACCGAGAGCATCACGACCGGGGAGGGGAAGGCCACGCCTCGCTCGTCACGGGGACGGCGGGACGGGAGGCGGCCGGAACTGGGGAAGAAGGCCATGGGGAAGGAAGCCGATCGTGAGTGAGTGGACAGGTCTCGCGGTGTCAGATCTCGAAGCCGAGGCGGCGGGCGGAGCGCTGGCGCTGGCGCGAGGCGCGCAGGCGCCGGAGGCGGCGGACGAGCAGCGGGTCGGCCTCGAGGGCCTCGGGACGGTCGATGAGGGCGTTGAGCACCTGGTAGTAGCGGGTCGAGGACATGTCGAACTTCTCGCGGACAGCCTGCTCCTTGGCGCCGGCGTACTTCCACCAGTGCCGCTCGAACTCGAGGATCTCGCGGTCCCGCTGGCTCAGCCCGGCAGCAGTCTCCTGCTCGGCTGCGATGTGCTTCGCGGCATCCATCTGCCATCTCCTCCTCGACCCCACGCCCATCCCGTGCCGGGCGGACTGCGGTCAGTCTAGGCGACGAACGACAACGATGTCATTCGCCTCCGGCGAGTCGTCTGGACAAAACCCGACGCTCGTAGGAGGCGTGTCGGCGGGGCGCGGGCCGACGACGGACACCGCGGGGTGGCCCCGACGTCGCCGGTCGTCGTTAGGGTGGCCGGTGTGAGCCCCACCCCGCAGGCCGACCTCGTCATCGTGGCCAACCGACTCCCCGTCGACCGGGTGGTCGCCCCCGACGGCACCGCGTCGTGGCGCACCTCCCCCGGCGGGCTGGTGACCGCGCTCGAGCCGGTCCTGCGCGCCAACGACGGAGCGTGGATCGGCTGGCCCGGCTCGGCCGACGACGAGGAGTTCGAGCCGTTCGTGGAGGACGGGCTCTCCCTGGTCCCGGTGGCGATGAGCGCGCAGGAGGTCGAGGAGTTCTACGAGGGCTTCTCCAACGGCACGCTCTGGCCGCTCTACCACGACGTGATCGCCAAGCCGGAGTTCCACCGCGAGTGGTGGGACTCCTACGTCGCGGTCAACCAGCGCTTCGCCGACAGGGCCGCCGAGGTCGCGGCCGAGGGGGCGACGGTCTGGATCCAGGACTACCAGCTCCAGCTCGTGCCGCAGATGCTGCGCACCCAGCGCCCCGACCTGCGCATCGGCTTCTACCTCCACATCCCGTTCCCGCCGGCGGAGCTGTTCTCGCAGCTGCCGTGGCGCCGCCAGATCCTCGAGGGTCTCCTCGGCGCCGACCTGATCGGCTTCCAGCTGCCGGGCGCCGCCGCCAACTTCGTACGCCTGGTCCGCAGCCGGGTGGGCCACAAGACCCACCGCGACACCATCTACCTCCCCGACGGCCGGCCGGTGAAGGCGACCGCCTTCCCGATCTCCATCGACACCGCGGGCTTCGAGGCGCTGGCGCGCTCGGAGGCGGTGGAGAAGCGTGCCGTGGAGATCCGCGAGGCCCTGGGCAACCCCCGCCGGATCTTCCTCGGGGTCGACCGCCTCGACTACACCAAGGGCATCCACTCCCGCCTGCGCGCCTTCGGCGAGCTCGTGCGCGACGGCAAGCTCGACCTGGAGGACGCCGTCTTCGTGCAGGTGGCGACGCCGTCGCGCGAGCGCGTCGAGCAGTACCGCATCCTCCGCGACGAGATCGAGCTGCTGGTGGGGCGGATCAACGGCGACCACGGCCGCATCGGCCGGCCGGCGATCTCCTACATGCACTCCTCCTACCCCCGCGAGGAGATGGCCGCCCTCTACCGCGCCGCCGACGTCATGGTGGTGACGCCCTTCCGTGACGGGATGAACCTCGTCGCCAAGGAGTACGTCGCGTGCCGCTTCGAGGACGACGGCGCGCTCGTGCTGTCGGAGTTCGCCGGCGCCGCGGCTGAGCTGCGCCAGGCGTGGCTGGTGAACCCCTACGACATCGACGGCATGAAGGCCACGCTGCTCGAGGCCTTCGCCGCGGACGGGAAGGAGACCGGTCGGCGCATGCGCGCGATGCGCAAGACCGTCGTCCACCACGACGTGGCCCGCTGGGCCGAGTGCTTCCTCAGCGAGCTCGAGCACCTGCCCGACCACCACGACAAGAGCGTGCGCCGCCCGCGGTCGGGCTGACCCCTCAGCGCACGGGCGCACCCACGCCGCGCTGTCCGGCGTCGGGGTCGGCCACGCCGGGGTGCGTGGCGTCCTGGGCGACCATGATCGCCTCGATCTCCTTCACCAGGCGCGGCCCCAGCCGCGGCCACGAGGGGTCGTAGCCGTAGGTCAGGCCGAGCGCCGTGGCGGTGCGGGTGCCGTCGAGGAGGTCGATGTCGCGGGGTGCGATCAGTCCGGGGTGCACGACGCCGACCGCCTCGGACACCTTCAGCAGGTCGCGGCGCAGGGAGCGTACGTAGTTGGCGGCGCGCTCGCTCTTCAGCCCCACGTCGAGGCCCCGGGTGTAGCGCGGGTTCTGCGTCGCGATCCCGACCGGGCAGTGGTCGGTGTGGCACTTCTGGGCCTGGATGCAGCCGATGGCCATCATCGCCTCACGCCCGACGTTGACCATGTCGACACCCAGCGCGAAGGCGACGACCGCGTTCTCCGGGATGCCGAGCTTCCCGGCGCCGACGAAGACCACGTCGTCGCTCAGCCCGGCCTGCGCGAAGCGCCGGTAGACCTCGGCGAAGCCGATCCGGAACGGGTAGGCCACGGAGTCGGCGAAGATCATCGGGGCCGCACCCGTGCCGCCCTCGCCACCGTCGATGTTGACGAAGTCGATGCCGCGACCGCCGGCCGCCATCGCCTCGGTGAGCTCGTCCCACATGGTCAGGTTGCCGACGGCCGACTTGATCCCGACGGGCAGCCCGGTCGCCTGGGCCACCGACTCGACGAAGTCGAGCATCGAGTCGACGTCGCCGAAGACCGCGTGGCGGCTCGGGGACGCGCAGTCCACGCCCTCGGGGATGCCGCGGATCTCGGCGATCTCGCGGCTCACCTTCTCCCCCGGCAGCATCCCTCCGAGCCCCGGCTTGGCGCCCTGGCTGAGCTTGACCTCGATCGCCCGCACGGGCGCCGACCGGACCAGGTCGACCAGCCGCGCCATGTCGAAGCGGCCGTGCTCGTCGCGGCAGCCGAAGTAGGAGGTGCCGATCTGGAAGACGACGTCGCCGCCGTGGCGGTGGTGCGTCGACAGGGCGCCCTCGCCGGTGTTCTGCAGGCATCCCGCGAGCGCCGCACCCTTGTTGAGCGACTCGATCGCCTTGCCCGACAGCGACCCGAAGCTCATCCCGGAGATGTTGACCACGGAGCCGGGCCGGAAGGCGTGGGTGCGACCGCGCGCAGCGCCCATCACCTTCGCGCACGGCACGACCACCTCCTCCTGGGCGTGCGGCATCGTCGCCGCGCCCGGTCCGGTGAAGGTGCGGTGCTTGACGATGGGGTAGCCCTCGCCACGCTCCACGTCGTTGTCGGTGCCGAAGCCGAAGTAGTTGTTCTCCAGCTTCGAGCTCGCGTAGACCCAACGGCGCTGGTCACGACTGAAGGGCCGCTCCTCGTCGTTGCTGGTGACGATGTACTGGCGCAGCTCGGGCCCCACCTTCTCCACCAGGAACCGCCCGTGGCCGACCACCGGGAAGTTGCGCAGGATCGCGTGCTTCTTCTGCACCAGGTCGTGGACCGCCGTCGCTGCGCCCGCGACAGCCGTGCCGCCCAGGAACGCGTACCTCCACCTCATGGGTCGTTCCTAGTCGCCCGCGCGGGCGATGTCGAGGAGCTGGCGCGTCAATGCGCTCAGACGAGCTCACCACGGGCGAGGCTCACACCCGAGTGGGTGGGGTCGCCGTCGTCGGGCTCGACCGAGATGTCGACGATCCGGTAGCCCTCCTCGATGAGGCGGCGCGGGACCTCGAAGGTGCCGTTGTCGCTGCGCGCCAGGATGCCGAGGGCGACCATGCGCTCGCCGTCGACGTTGATCAGCCACACCTCGTGGAAGCCGGGGTCGTCGCCGAGCTCGGTCGCGCGCACGGACACGGTGACGACGTCGTCGGTGTCGTTGACCGCCTCGACCGCACCACGCGGGGCGTCGCTGTCGAGGGCGGTGAGGGAGGTGGCGGCCAGCACCGAGCCGGTGGGCTCCGGCTCGACCGGGGCGGCCTCCGGCTCGCCGGCCGACATGCGCCCCATGCCGAGCCCGGCGACGAGCGCCGTCACAGCAGCAGCGGACGCCAGCCAGAGAGGTACGCCGCCACGGCGCCGGCTCGCGAGCGGGACCGGGTCACCCGGCGGGGTCTCCCCGGCCGCGGTCCCGGTCCCGGTTGCCGTCGGCCGGCCCAATGCCTCGGCCATGACGCGCGCCCGGAGACCGGGCGGCGGGGCGGCCAGGGGGTCGGCGCCGAGCGTGCCCCTGGTCGTGGTCAGCGCCTCGACGGTGGCCGAGCACCGCGCGCAGGCACCGACATGGCGGCGTACGGGGTCGGGCACGTCGGCCGGCTCGATGACGAGGGCGGCAAGGTCGTCGACGTCAGCGTGAGCCATGGCGCACCTCCTCGAGCGTGTGGTGGAGCTGGGTCAGACCGCGGCGCAGGTGGCTCTTCACCGTCCCGAGCGGGAGTCCGGTGGTCGCGGCGATGTCGACGTGGGTGAGGTCCTGCCAGAAGGCGAGGAGCATGATCGTGCGGCGCGGCTCTCCCATCTCGTCGACCGCCTGGCGGACGACGAGCCGGTCGGGCTCCATGACGTCTTCGGCGCCGACCACCTCGTCGGATGGGGTCACCGCCGTCACGGCCTCGATGCGGCGTGCGTCGCGGGCGCGGGCGGCGCGGGCGTCGGAGATCTTGTGCCGGGCGATGCCGATCAGCCAGGCGGGGAACGTGTGCGGGCCGGGGGTCATCTTCTCCCGGCTCTGCCAGGCGGCGACGAAGACCTGCTGCGTGACGTCCTCGGCGTCGTGGGGGTCCTGCAGGGCGCGAAGCGCGTAGGAGTGCACCAAGGACGACCACCGGTCGTAGACCTCACCGAGGGCGTCCTCGTGCCCGGCCCGGAAGCGCACGGCGAGGGCCTCCACGGACCCCTCGGGCGCTTCCTCCAGGACTGCTGCTCCTCCCACCACGACTACACCGTAGCGGGGGCGGGTCCGGGCGGGGAGGCCGACGACGGTCATCGGCACTCCCCTCCCGGACAGCGCGTCATTGCTGTCTCGTGCTCAGCTCTCGGCCCGTGCGGTCACAGGTTGATCGGGCGCAGCACCCGGTCGATGCCGTGCGCGACCTGCTTGTTGCCCTTGTTGAGGTCGAGGGCCTTCAGCACGACCTTGGGGTCGCGGTCGTTCCGGTCGCGGTCCTTGAGGGTGATGGACAGGCGCGGCTTCGTCTTGACCTTGACCTTGACCTTGCCGCCCTGGGCGGTGGTCAGCCGAGCGCCGTCGGCCTTGAGCACCTTGGGGCTCGTCAGCGTCTTGCCCGGCACCACGTGGTAGAGCAGCACCGTCTCGATGGTGTCCACACCAGCGAGCTCGACCAGCGCGTTGAAGATCTTCTTCTCGCTCTTGATGGTCTGGCCGGTGAGGTCCTTGACCAGAAGGCGGAAGGCCTGGTCGGTCGGGGCGAAGACCGTCAGGCGCTGGGTGCCGTCGGCCAGGAGGGCGACCGGCGAGTCCGGCTTCGCCCCGACGATGGCGAGGGCCGCCTCGGTGACGATGTCGAAGTCGTTCTTGTTCTTGTCGAAGGCGTTGCCGTCGGAGGTGAGCAGTCCGGCGAGGCTGTCCTCACCGATCGCCTTGGCGTTGGCGGCGGGCGCCATGGCCGGGAGGGCGGTGAGCGCGAGGGCCGAGGCGGCGAGGGCTGCGGAGACGCGACGCTTCATGGGGGAGTCCTTCCATCGGGGGCGCCGGATCGCGCCCGTCGACTGCTTCTCGGCGCGACACCCCTCCCCGGATGCACCCGGGCCGTAGATTTCTTCCATGGACCTCATCCCCAAGCCCGACCAGCTCGTCGCGGCTGCCGGAAATGTCGCGCACACCGTCCTCTACGGCGGTCTCGCGGACCTGCGCCCGATGCCCCGCACGCTCATCGACGACGGGGAGCTGCGCGAGGTCTACCACTACCGACCCGACCGCGACGTGCCTGCGACGGGCGACCCCGTCCTGCTGGTCACGCCGCTGGCCGCGCCGGCGCTGTGCTTCGACCTGCGGCGCGGCTGCTCGCTGGTCGAGCATCTCGTCTCGCAGGGGCGCCCGACCTACCTGGTGGAGTACGGCCAGGTCTCGTTCAAGAACCGTTCGCTCGGCGTCGAGCACTGGGTCGACGAGGTCCTGCCCGACGCCGTCCGCGCCGTCCACGAGCACTCCGGGGGCCGGGGCGTGCACCTCGTCGGCTGGAGCCTCGGCGGGATCTTCACGCTGCTGGTCGCCGCCGACCGCCAGGACCTCCCGATCGCCTCGATCACGGTGGTCGGGTCGCCCGTCGACGTCACCAAGGTCCCGCTGGTCGCGCCGGTGCGACCGCTGCTCAACCTCACCCAGGGCCGTGGCGCGATCACCCGCGCCTACCGGGCGCTCGGCGGCATCCCCCAGCCGCTCGTCAACTGGGCCTTCACCGCCGCGTCCGCGCAGAAGGTGGTCACCAAGCCGCTGGCCGTGCTGACCCACCTCGACGACACCGACTACCTCGCCCAGCTCGAGGCGGTCGATCGCTTCCGCGCCAACATGCTGGCCTACCCCGGTCGGACCTTCGGCCAGCTCTACCACCGCTTCGTCAAGGGCAACGCCCTCGCGCGGGGCTCCATGCAGGTCGGCGACCGGACGATCGACCTGGCGGCGATCAAGGTGCCGACGCTCGTCTTCGCCGGCAACACCGACGGCATCGCCCCGCTGCCCGCCGTACGCGCGGTGGTGCCGCTGCTGACCGGTGCAACGCAGGTGCGCTTCGAGGTCGTGCCCGGCGGTCACCTCGGCATGCTGACCGGCCGGGCGGCCCGCGGGACCACCTGGACGGTCATCGACGAGTGGGTCGACGAGTGGTCGGCGGGCCTGGTGGCACCGGCGCTGAAGAAGGCTCCGGCAAGGAAGTCCGCTGCCCGGAAGGCGCCGGCCAAGAAGGCCCCGGCGAAGAAGGCGGCTGCCAAGAAGGCGGCCGCCAAGAAGGCCTCCCCCGCCACCATCGGGTCGAACCCCAGCCGCCGCTACGGGTCGGCGGGCTCGCGGGCGCTGGGCCCGCGGTGACCTCGGCGCCGGTCGCGACGCGCCTGCCACGCGGCGTACGCATCGGCTACGGCAGCGGGTCGGTGGCCACGGGCGCCTTCGGCACGGTGCCCGGGCTGATGCTGCTGCCCTACCTGACCGACGAGCTCGGCATCGCCGCGCTGTGGGCTGGCGTGATCGTCTTCGTGCCGAAGGCGTGGGACGTGGTGCTCAACCCGATCGCCGGCCGGGTGAGCGACCGGACGGTCGACCCGGCCGGTCCGCGCCGGCCGTGGCTGATCCGGGCCGGGCTGATGCTGGCGGGCGCGTTCGCCCTGATCTTCGCGGCGCCCGACCTGGGGAGCTCGGTGCTCGAGGCCGGCTGGGTGCTGGTGTTCTTCGTGCTCGCCGCGTCGGCGTACGCGTTCTTCCAGGTGCCCTACGTCGCGATGCCGGCGGAGATCACCTCGTCGTACGACGAGCGCACGCGGTTGATGACGTGGCGGGTCGCGATCCTGGCCTTCACGATCATGCTCGCCGGCGCGAGCGCGCCGCTGATCCGCGACGCCGTCGGCGGGCGCGACGGCTACCGCGTGATGGGCGTGGTGATGGCGGTCCTCATCGTCGTCGGCGTGGTGAGCGCGTGGTGGGGCACACGCAACGCCCCCGTCGGCACGGTCGCGGCCGGCGCCGGGTCGCTGCGCGAGCAGCTGCGCGTGGTCGCGCACGCGCGGGACTTCCGGGTCCTGCTGACCACCTTCGTGCTCCAGGCGCTGGCCACGGGCTGCATGCTCGCCGGCGTCGACTACCTCGCCGGTGAGGTGCTGGAGCGTCCCGGCGCCGCCACCATCCTGTTCGTCTGCTTCGTCGGACCGGCCCTCCTGCTGACCCCGGTGTGGGCCGCGGTCGGGACCCGGATCGGCAAGCGGCGCGGCTACGCCATCTCCTCGGTCGTGCTGGCGACCGGCGCGACCCTCGCAGCGACCGCGCGCGTCGCACCGCCCGCCGTGGTCTTCGCCGCGACCGCGCTCGTCGGGGTGGGCTATGCCGGCTGCCAGGTCTTCCCGATGGCGATGCTGCCCGACGCCGCGGCGGTCGACTCCGCGCGGACCGGGGAGAACCGCGCCGGGGTCTACACCGGCGTGTGGACGGCCGGGGAGACCCTCGGCCTGGCGCTCGGACCGGCCGTCTTCGCGGTCGTGCTCGCCCTCGGTGGCTACCTGTCGAGCCAGGGCCGCGAGATCACCCAGCCCGACTCGGCGCTGACCGCCATCACCCTCGGGTTCTCGCTGCTGCCGGCGGCGCTCACCCTGCTGAGCCTGTGGTGGCTGCGCCAGTACACCCTCGACGCCGCCGAGGTGGCGGCCGCAGAAGCACAAGGAGCCCACACGTGAGCGACCCCCTCGAGCGGCTTCGGGACCTGCAGCGCGCTGACCTGCCCGTCCACGGCGGGCGCACCCTGGCCTACGTCTACGACTCCGGCGACGCCGAGGCCGACCGCGTCGCGCGGGAGGCGGTCGCCGCCTACGCCGCGTCCAACGCCCTCGACCCGACGGCCTTCCCGTCGCTGCTGCGGATGGAGAACGAGCTCGTCGGCTTCGCGTGCGACCTCCTCGACGCCCCCGGCACCGCGGTCGGCACGGTGACGTCGGGCGGCACCGAGTCGATCCTGCTGGCCGTGCAGGGCGCGCGCGACAGCCGCCCCGACGTCGCCCGTCCCCGGATGGTGCTGCCGGCCACGGCGCACGCCGCCTTCCACAAGGCCGCGCACTACTTCGGCGTCGAGGCCGTGCTGGTGCCGGTCGGCCCGGACTTCCGCGCCGACGCCGCCGCGATGGCGGCCGCGATCGACGACGACACCGTGCTGGTCGTCGCCAGCGCGCCGTCGTACGCCCACGGGGTGGTGGACCCCGTCACCGAGATCGCCGCCGCGGCCGCGGCACGCGGCGTGCGGTGCCACGTCGACGCGTGCATCGGCGGCTGGGTGCTGCCGTACGCCGCCCGGCTGGGGCGCGCGGCGCCGGCCTGGACCTTCGCGGTCGAGGGGGTCACCTCGATCTCGGTCGACACCCACAAGTACGCCTACGCACCCAAGGGCACGTCGCTGCTGCTGCACCACGACGCCGGGCTGCGCCGGCCGCAGTTCTTCGCCTCCGCCGCGTGGCCGGGCTACACGATGCTCAACGCCACGACGCAGTCCACGCGCTCGGGCGGGCCGATCGCCGGCACGTGGGCCGTGGTGCAGCACATCGGCGACGCGGGCTACCTCGCGCTCGCCGAGCAGGCCCTGGCCGCGGTCGACGCGATCGTGGCGTGCGTCGAGCGCGAGCCCGCCCTCGAGCTGGTGGTCGCGCCCGACTCGACCCTCGTCACCCTCGCCACCGACGACACCCTCGACCCGTTCACGCTCACCGACGAGCTCGTCTCGCGCGGGTGGTACGTCCAGCCCCAGCTGTCCTTCGAGGGCAGCGGGCCGAGCATCCACCTGTCGGTGAGCGCCGGCACGCTCGCCCACGTCGACGAGCTCGCGACCGCGCTCGCGGAGTCGGTGGCCGCGGCGCAGGCGGCGGGCCCGGTCGCGGTCGACGAAGGAGTGGTCGCCTTCATCGAGGCCCTCGACCCTGCCACCCTCACCGACGACGACTTCGACGGCCTGCTCGCCGCGTCCGGGCTCGTGGGCGCCTCCGCCGAGGGGGACCTCGAGCTGCCGACGCGGATGGCGGAGGTCAACGCGATGCTCGACGTGGCCTCGCCGGCCATGCGCGAGGCGCTGCTCGTCGCCTTCCTCGACCGGCTCCAGCGACCCGTCCGGACGGCGTCGTGAGCGCCTTGGCGGGGCTCGTCGAGAAGGGGCTGATGGCCCCTGACTGGGCCGCGGCGCTGGCGCCGGTCGACGACCAGGTCGCGGCGATGGGCCGGTTACTGAGAGAGGAGGTCGCGGCCGGCCGGGGCTACCAGCCCGCCGGGGAGCTGGTGCTACGGGCGTTCGGACGCCCGCTGGCCGACGTACGCGTCCTGGTGGTGGGGCAGGACCCCTACCCCAACCCGCACCACCCGATCGGGCTGAGCTTCGCGGTGGAGCGCCACGTGCGGCCGCTGCCGCCGAGCCTGCGCAACATCTACGCCGAGCTGCGCGACGACCTCGGCGTCGAGCCGCCCGCCCACGGCGACCTGTCGGCCTGGGCCGACCGCGGGGTGATGCTGCTCAACCGGGTCCTCACCGTGCGCCCCGGCGACTCCAACTCCCACCAGGGCAAGGGCTGGGAGGCCGTCACCGAGCGGGCGATCGTCGCCCTCGCGGAGCGCGGCGGCCCCTGCGCGGCCATCCTCTGGGGCAAGCCCGCCCAGTCGCTCGAGCCGCTGCTGGGCCCGGTCCCGTGCGTGCGGTCGGTGCACCCCTCACCGCTCTCGGCCCACCGCGGCTTCTTCGGCTCGAAGCCCTTCAGCGCCGTCAACCGGCTGCTCGAGGAGCAGGGGGCGGATCCGGTCGACTGGAGCCTGCCGTCGTACGCCGACGACGATCCGCCCGCGTAGTCCACCGGGAGACGGTCGTCGTCCGTGGCCCGGAACGACCACTTGCCGGTGGACTACCGGGGGAATATAGTTTAATCTCAAACTATTGAGGATGTCATGAACGCTGCGATGCCTGCCCTCTACATCGGCCACGGGGCCCCGCCCCTCCTCGACGACCCGATCTGGTCCGGGCAGCTGGCCGCGTGGGCCCGCGACCTGCCGCGTCCGAAGGCGATCCTGATCGTCTCCGCGCACTGGGAGTCCGCGCCGGTCAGCCTGTCGGCGAGCGGCGCGCCGCTGGTCTACGACTTCGGCGGGTTCGCGCCGAAGTACTACCAGATGACCTACGAGACGCCCGACGCCTCGGCGCTGACGCAGCGGGTCGCGGCGATGATGCCGAGCACCGAGCCGGTCCACCAGCACGCCTCCCGCGGACTCGACCACGGCGCGTGGGTGCCGCTGAAGATCATGTTCCCCGAGGCCGACGTCCCGGTGCTGCAGATGTCGCTGCCCACCGACGACCCGCACCGCCTGATGAGGCTCGGTGAGCGGCTGCGCCCGTTGCGCGACGAGGGCGTGCTCATCGTCGGGTCCGGCTTCCTCACCCACGGCCTGCCGTTCCTCGAGGACTGGCGCATCGACGCCAAGGTGCCGGGATGGTCGAAGGACTTCGACCTCTGGGCCGCCGACGCCCTCGCCCGCGGCGACGTGGACACGTTGGCCGACTACCGGGCCAAGGCGCCCGGCATGCCGTACGCCCACCCGACCGTCGAGCACTACACGCCGCTGTTCGTGACCCTCGGTGCCGCGACGACCGCCGACGCACCGGGCGCCCAGGTGATCGACGGCTACTGGATGGGGCTGTCCAAGAGGTCGCTCCAGATGGCCTGACGCGACCTGATCTAGGCTCGGGGAATGCGCGTCCTCTCGATCCAGTCCCACGTCGCCTACGGCCACGTCGGCAACTCCGCAGCCGTCTTCCCGCTCCAGCGCCTCGGCCACGAGGTGTGGCCGGTCCTGACGGTGAACTTCTCCAACCACACCGGGTACGGCGCCTGGCGCGGGCCGCTCATCGCGGCCGAGGACGTCGCCGAGGTCATCACCGGCATCGAGGAGCGCGGCGCCTTCGAGACGTGCGACACCGTCCTGTCCGGCTACCAGGGCTCCCCGGAGATCGCCGACGTGATCGTCGACGCCGTGGCCCGGGTGAAGGCCGCGAACCCCGAGGCGACGTACACCTGCGACCCCGTGATGGGCAATGCGACCTCGGGCTGCTTCGTCAACCCGGCGATCCCCCCGAAGTACCGCTCGACGGTGATCCCGGTCGCGGACGTGCTGACGCCCAACCAGTTCGAGCTCGGCTTCATCACCGACAACGACGCGCTCAGCGGGGCCTCGGCGCTCGAGGACGTCCTGGCCGCCGCCGACGAGGTGCGCGCGCTCGGACCGGCGACGGTGCTGGTGACCTCGGTCATCCGCTCCGGGGCACCGGACGACGTCATCGAGATGCTCGCGGTGACCGGGGACGGCGCCTGGCTCGTCACGACCCCGCGCCTGCCGATGAAGGCCAACGGCTCCGGCGACATCACCGCGGCGCTCTTCACCGCCCACCTCAAGGACACCGGCTCGGCCGCCGAGGCGCTCGCTCGCACCGCCTCGTCGGTCTTCGCGGTGCTCAAGGAGACGCTCGACTCCGGGGAGCGGGAGCTGCGGCTCATCGCCGCGCAGGACGCCATCGCGTCCCCGGCGTGCGAGTTCGAGGTGCAGCAGGTCCGCTAGTAGGACTTTCCATCTGCGTACCCCTGGCGTCGCCAGGCGCGGCCGCTCCCCCGGTTGCGGGCCTTGAACGTCGGCAGCTGGGAGTCGCAGTTGGGGCAGACCAGGCGCAGGTTCTCGCGCCGGTTGTTGGTCGAGTCGCCGTCGACGTGGTCGAGGACGAGCCTCAGCTCGCTGCCCTGCCAGGTCGTCGAACACCCGCACAGGGCGCATCGACCCTCCTGCTGTTCCAGGAGGTAGGACCGGACGTAGTGGCCGATACCGCTGCCGGCGTGGGCGACGCCGGTCTCGAGCCAAAGCGCGATGTTGCGCTTGCGCTCCATGGCGCGTTGGCAGCGATTGCTGCAGAAGACCTTCTGGTGGCGCTTGGTGAGGGCCGCGCCGCACCCGAGGCAGCTCATGGCTCCACGGTAGGGAGCGGGTCCGACAGCGAGCCGCGTGAGAGATTCGAACTCTCGCAACCCAATTTACAAGATTGGTGCTCTACCCCTGAGCTAACGCGGCGTGCGTCCGGGGACGCGGCGGCAATCCTAGTCAGCGACCGGCTGCTGAGAGGATGGCCCCCGTGAGCCTCCTCCACCACCCCCACCACGACGGCTCGCCCCTCTACGTCTCCGACGAGACGCCGGCCCTGGGCGACACGGTCACGGTGCGGGTGCGCACGAGTGCGGGCGACCCGGTGGACGCGATCTGGCTGCGCACGACGTACGACGCCGAGCCCGTCTTCCACGCGACCACCTACGCCACCAGCGGCGACGTGGTCTGGTGGGAGGCCCGGTTGCCGGTGCACAACCCTGTCACGCACTACCGCTTCCTGCTCGTGCGGGGCGAGGAGCAGGAGTGGCTCACCGGGGCCGGCCTGGTCGGTCACGACCTCCCCGACTTCGCCGACTTCCGCCTCACCGCCTTCCCCGAGGCGCCGGACTGGGGTCGCGACGCGGTCGTCTACCAGGTCTTCCCCGACCGGTTCGCACGCTCGGCGGCCGCCGATGGGCGCGAGGTCCCCGACTGGGCGCTGGCGGCCGAGTGGGACGACGAGGTCGCCTTCGAGCCGGACGACCCGCGCACCCCCATGCAGCTCTTCGGCGGCGACCTCGACGGCATCACCGAGCACCTCGACCACGTCGCCGACGTCGGCGCCGACGTCGTCTACACGACCCCGGTGTTCCCCGGCGAGAGCAACCACCGCTACAACGCCACCACCTTCACCGAGGTCGACCCGCTGCTCGGCGGCGACGAGGCGTACGCCCGGCTCAGCGCCGCGGTGCACGCGCGCGGCTGGCGGATCCTGGGCGACCTCACCACCAACCACACCGGCGACACCCACGAGTGGTTCCTCTCCGCGGCCGACGACCCCGACGACCCGCACCGGTCGTTCTACTACTTCGACGACGACGGCTCCTATGCCTGCTGGATGGGCCACGGCACCCTGCCCAAGATCAACCACGCCAACCGCGACGTGCGCCACGCCATGGTCGAGGGCCCGGACTCGGTGGTGGGCCGGTGGCTGCGCCCTCCCTACGACGTCGACGGCTGGCGCATCGACGTGGCCAACATGACCGGCCGGCTCGGCGCCACCGACGTGGCCCACGAGGTGGCGCGAGCGGTGCGCGGGACGGCCGAGGCGCTGCGCCCGGACCCGTGGGTCATCGGCGAGCACAACCACGACGCGACCGGCGACGTCGACGGCGACGGCTGGCACGGCACGATGAACTACTCCGGGTTCTCCTGGCCGGTCTGGTCGTGGCTGCGTGACCCGTCCTCCCCGGCCCGGCCGTTCGGCCGCCCGGCCCCCGTCGCCCGCCGCGACGGCGCCTCGGTCGTCGAGACCTTCCGCGCCTGGCAGGGCACGCTCGGCTGGCGCGCGACCGCCGCGAGCTGGAACATCCTCGGCTCCCACGACTCCGCCCGCATCCGCACCGTCGTCGGTGGCGACGCGGCCGCGCACCGCGTGGCCGCGGGCCTGCAGTTCACCCTGCCCGGCGTCCCGATGGTCTTCGCCGGCGACGAGCTCGGGCTCGAAGGCGTCAACGGCGAGGACTCGCGACGCCCGATGCCGTGGCACCGCCGCGACGAGTGGGACACCCGCACCCTCGCGACGTACGCCGACCTGGCGCGGCTGCGGCGTGAGCACCCGGCGCTGCGCCGCGGCGGGCTGCGCTGGGCCCACGTCGACGCGGACACCATCGCCCACCTGCGCGAGCACCCGGACGGCTCGGTGCTCGTCGTCGCACGCCGGGCCGCCGGGGCCGCGTTCTCGCTCCCCGTCACCGCCTCACGGCACCTCTTCGGCTCCGAGCCGGGCGGGACGGACCTCGTGCCCGGACCGGACGGCACGCAGGTGCCCGGAGCGGACGGCCCGCGGTGCGACGTGTGGGCCCTCGACACGGAGTAGCGTTCCCCCATGGCCATGCGGATCGTCGCCAGCCGGCCCGACCCGGCCATCCTCGGCCTGCCGTGGGACACCCCGCTCGAGGAGTGGCCGGACGACGTCGTGGTGCCTCTCCCCCGTGGCCTGTCGCGCCACGTCGTCCGCATCGTGCGCCTGCGCGACCAGGTCTACGCGGTCAAGGAGACGCAGGACGACATCGCCTTCCGCGAGTACCGCATGCTGCGTGACCTCCAGCGTCTCGGGCTGCCCGCCGTCGTCCCCCAGGGAGTCATCACGGGCCGTGAGGACACCCACGGCGAGGAGCTCCCCGCCGCGCTGATCACCCGCCACCTGCAGTTCTCCCTGCCCTACCGCAGCCTCTTCAGCCGCGGGATGACCGCCGAGCACGTGCCGACCCTCATCGACGCGATCGTCGTCCTGCTGGTGCGCCTGCACCTCGCGGGCTTCTACTGGGGTGACGTGTCGCTGTCCAACGTGCTGTTCCGCCGCAACGCCGGTGAGTTCGCGGCCTACCTCGTCGACGCCGAGACCGGCGAGCTGCACGAGGAGGTGAGCGACCGGATGCGCGACTACGACATCACCGTGGGCTGCGAGAACATCTTCGCCGAGCTGATGGACCTCAGCGCCAGCGGTGCGGTCCAGCAGCCCATCGACGGCTTCAGCATCATCGAGCTCCTCCGCACCCGCTACGAGGCGCTCTGGGGCGAGCTCACCGGCCTCGAGGAGTTCCGTGCCGACGAGATGTGGCGCATCGAGCGGCGCGTGGAGCGGCTCAACGACCTCGGCTTCGACGTCGACGAGCTCGACATCGTCACCGACCTCGGGGGCGACACGATCCGCATCCAGCCCAAGGTCGTCGACCTCGGCCACCACACCCGCGAGATCCAGGCGCTGACAGGCATGACCGTGGAGGACAACCAGGCCCGGCGCCTGCTGAACGACATCGCCTCCTTCACCGCCCACCACGACCTCGGCCGCGAGGACCGGCACCTGGTCGCCAGCAAGTGGATGCACCGGATCTTCGAGCCGATCATGGCGCTGATCCCGCCCGACGCGACCGGCAAGCTCGAGCCGGCCGAGATCTTCCACGAGATCCTCGAGCACCGGTGGTACCTCTCCGAGCAGCGCGGCCAGGAGGTCGACATCCACGAGACGGCTCGCGACTACATCGAGCGCTTCCTCACCACCAAGCCGGACGAGGCGATCACCGGCGAGGAGTGAGGCTCACACCCGCGACCCTCATCCCGGCACGATCGGGCTCCACTCGCCGACCACCCACGCCCCGTCGGTGCGCAGCCGCACCCACTGGAGGCCGATCGGGCGCCCGTCGGCGTAGGTGATGAGGCTGACGTCGGCGTCGCGGCGCGGCTTGCTGCCCAGCGCGATGGCGTACGCCGCCCCGCCGGTGGTGCCGTTGGTCCAGGTGTAGCCGATGGCGCCGTCGTCGCCGACGACCGGGTCCGGACCGGCCTGCACGTGCGTGTGCCCGCCGACGACGAGGTCCACGCACCCGCGATCGAGTGCCTCGTCGCCGAGGTTGGCGTCGTGGACGAGCACCGTGCTGACCCGCTCGCCGTCCTCGGCGGCCGCGCACGCGGCGTCGGCCAGTCGGTCGCCCATCTCGGCGAAGCTCAGGCCGGACTCGTCGCGCCAGTTGCCCAGCCCGCTGCTGCGCGGGTCGTCGACCCCGAGCAGGGTGCCGCCCCACGGGGCGTCGACGACCTCGCCGTCGAGCATCGTCCAGCCCTGGTCGGCGAGGTAGGTGCTGACGAAGGTGCCGTGGTCGTGGTTGCCCGCGACCGCGAAGCGCTCCCAGTCCTCGAAGGCGGCGGTGAGCGAGTCCAGGCTGAAGGCCTCCCAAGGAGCACCGGTGGACGTGTCGTCGCCGGCGTCGAGCACCACGGTGGCGCCGACCCGGTCGCCGATCGCGCGGGCGACGCGGTCCATGCCGATGTTGTCGTGGCGGTCGCTCACCAGGAGCGCGACGGTCTCGCCCTCCTCGGCGGCCCGCAGGTCGAGGTCGGCGGCACCCTCGGCGGCGGTGGAGTAGAACTCCTTGCTGCGGTCGTAGGTGTCGATGGCGCTCAGCACCAGACGCTTGGACTGGGTGGTGACCGGGCCGGTGCGCACCTCGATCGCTCGGACCTCCTCGGGCAGCAGCACGTCGGGTCCGGCGAGCTCGGCGAGCGTCTGCCACTCCCCCTGCTCCTCCTGGGTCCGCTCGCGCGACTCCCACGGCTGCCACACCAGCACCGGCAGGGCCAGGAGCAGGACTCCGGCGAAGGCCCCCTGACGCGTCCGCAGGCCGCGGAAGAGCTCACCGCGACGGTGCCGTCCCAGCAGCAGGAACACCGCCACGGGGAGCAGGCCGACCGCGACGCCGCGCAACGCGGCGCTCACCGCCATGTCGACCACGACCGAGCGGACCTTGTCGATCGGCGCGGTCGGGTCGCCGGCGATGAGGGCGTAGCGCTCGACCAGCTGCTCGATCGAGCCGACCTCGGTCTTGCCGAGGGCCAGCGTGACGCCGACCGGGCCGATGTCGCGGAAGCGGAGGTCCGGCAGCAGAGGTCCGGTCTGCACCACCGCGTCGCCGCCCAGCGTGGGACGTACGACGGTGTCGTGGCCGACCAGCACCACCGTGCGGCTGCTGGTCAGGAACAGCGAGACCGCGACTGCCAGCCCGAGCGTCACGCTCAGGCCGGCCAGCGCGACGCCGACCAGCAGCCGACGGGCGGCTGTCATGTCAGGCGGGCCTGCGAGATGGAGTAGAGGGCCACCGACGCGGCGACGCCGGCGTTGAGCGACTCCAGCTGGCCCGCCATCGGGATCGACACGATCTGGTCGCAGGTCTCCGCGACCAGGCGCCCGAGTCCCTTGCCCTCCGAGCCGACGACGACGACGAGCGGGCCCTCGGCCAGTCCGCCGGGTGCGACAAGCTCGGGCAGCGACAGGTCACCGTCGGCGGCCAGGCCGACGACCATGCAGCCGGCGTCCTGGTAGGCCTTGAGCTGACGGGTGAGGTTGACGGTCTGGGCGACCGGGATGCGGGCGGCCGCACCGGCGCTGGTCTTCCAGGCCGACGCGGTCATGCCGGCCGCGCGCCGCTCCGGGATGAGCACGCCGTGCGCGCCGAAGCCGGCGGCCGAGCGGATCACGGCACCGAGGTTGCGCGGGTCGGTGACCTGGTCGAGCGCGATGACCAGCGCCGGCTCCTTGAGCTCGGCGGCCCGCTCCAGCAGGTCGTCGGCGTGGGCGTAGTCATAGCTCGGCAGCCGGACGGCGAGGCCCTGGTGCACGGCGCCGCTGGTCATCCGGTCCATCTCGTTGCGGGTGACTTCGAGCAGCGTCAGCCCGCGCTCGGCGGCCAGCTTGAAGGCCTCGCGCATCCGGCCGTCGCGCTCGGCGCCCTCGGCGACGTAGATCGCGGTGACCGGCACGCCGGCCTGCAGCAGCTCGACAACCGAGTTGCGGCCCGCGGCCCACTCGGCGTCGGAGGACGTACGCCGCTTCGGGCGGGTGTCCTTGGCCTTCTCGGCGCGCTTCGCGGCCTTGTGCGCCTGGTGGTAGGGCCGGTCCTTGGCCTTCGGGGTCGGGCCGCGGCCCTCGAGGCCCCGTCGCACGCGTCCACCGGAGCCGGCAGTGGGGTTGCCCTTGCCGGTCTTCTTGATGGCGCCCTTGCGCTTGGAATTACCTGCCATGACGGGTCACACGCTCCCCTGGATGATGGTCCACCGTGGGCCGGTCGGGGTGTCCTCGACCTCCAAGCCGGCACTCTTGATCTGGTCTCGGATGGCGTCCGCGCGCGACCAGTCCTTCGCCTCGCGCGCGGCCGCCCGGTCGGCGAGCAGCCCCTTCACCAGCGCGTCGACGACCTCGGTGAGCCGGTCGTCGGACGACCCGGTGGCCCACGCCTCGTCGGCCGGGTTGAGCCCGAGCACGTCGAGCATCGCGATCACCTCGCCGAACTTCTGCCCGAGCGCGTCCGAGGGTCCGTCGGCCAGCAGCCGGTTGCCCTCGCGCACGGAGTCGTGGATGACCGCGACGGCCGCGGACGTGCCGAGGTCGTCGTCCATCGCTGCCACGAACGCCTCCGGCAGGGCCGCGAACCACCGGCCCACGACCGGCGCCGCGCGGTCGAGGAAGTCCTCGACCCGGCGGAAGCCCTTGGCGGCCTCGTCGAGGGCCTCGAAGCTGAACTCCACGTGGCTGCGGTAGTGGGCGGCCACCATGTAGTAGCGCAGCTCGATGCCCCGCACCCGCTCGAGCACCGACGGGACGAGCAGGGAGTTGCCGAGCGACTTGCTCATCTTCTCCCCGGCCGTGGTGATCCAGGCGTTGTGCAGCCAGTAGGAGGCGAACGGGCGACCGGCGGCGCGGGACTGGGCCTGCTCGTTCTCGTGGTGCGGGAAGCGCAGGTCGACGCCGCCCCCGTGGATGTCGAAGGCGGGGCCGAGGTACTTGCCGGCCATCGCCGAGCACTCGATGTGCCACCCGGGCCGACCGGGCCCCCACGGGGAGGGCCACGCGGCGCTCGCGGGTTCGCTCTCCTTCTTGTGGCCCTTCCACAGGGCGAAGTCGCGGGGGTCGCGCTTGCCGCGCGGGTCGGCGTCGCCGGCGGGCTCCATGTCCTCGACCTTCTGCCGCGTCAGCTCGCCGTACGCCGACCAGCTGCGGACGTCGAAGTAGACGTCGCCGCTGCCGTCCTCGGCGGCGTAGGCGTGGCCGCGGGAGATGAGCTGCTCGACGAGCTCCACGATCTCCGGGACGTGCCCGGTGGCGCCCGGCTCGTAGGTCGGCGGCATCACGTTGATCGCAGCCAGGGCCTTGTCGAGCTCGCGCTTCATCGCGGCGGCGAGGGCGTACCAGTGCACGCCCTGCTCGGCGGACTTGGTCAGGATCTTGTCGTCGATGTCGGTGACGTTGCGGATGAAGTCGACCTCGTAGCCGCTCGCTGCGAGCCAGCGGCGCAGCACGTCGAAGTTGACCGCCGAGCGCACGTGGCCGACGTGCGGCTCGGACTGCACGGTGAGACCACAGACGTAGATCCCCGCACGGCCCGGGACGAGGGGGACGAAGTCGCGCGTCTCGCGCGCAGCGGTGTCGTGGAGCCTCAGAGTCACCGTCCGAGTCTAGGGCGCGGGGGTCGATCCCCCGACTTCGTCGCCGCCCCGGCCGTCGGACGACGATTCGTGTGACTCCTGTGACGCGTGGGTCAAGCCGGGTTATCGTCGTGCGTGCTCCGACGTGCCGCCGCCCTCGCCCTTCCCCTGCTCCTCGCCACCGCACTGGTCCCGCCCGCGGGCGCCACGGACCGGACGGAGGCACGCACGCGCGCGACCCCTCAGGTCCAGCTGACCTCGTGGAGCAGCTACGCCGAGCTCAAGTCCGGCAAGCGTCGCGGGCTGAAGATGGGCCGCGGGCAGGTCTCGCTCCTGGAGCCGAAGCCGCGCACGGTGGCCGGTCGCGCCTACGAGGCCGGGACCTGGACCTCGCCCTGGGCTGCGACGACCTTTCCCGCCACCTCGCTCATCCCGTCCTGGGAGGCCACGACGCCCGGCCGGAGCCTGGTCCGCGTCCAGGTGCGCGGGCGCGACGCGAGCGGGCGCACCGGCACCTGGGACACCGTCGCCGACTGGAGCCGCACCAACCGTCCCGTCGCCCGCCGCACCTGGTCGGGGCAGGCCGACGACCTCGGCGGGGTCAACGCCGACACCTGGCAGTCCGCCGGCGGCGTCACCTCGTGGCAGGTGCGCGTGACGCTGATGCGCCCGCGCGGCTCGAGCCTCTCAGTGGGCCTCGAGCGGGTCGGGGCGGTCGCCTCGGCCGACGCCACCGCGCCCCGCCCGACCTCGGAGCCGGGCCCCGCGGCCGGCACCGTCCTGCCCGTGCCGACCTACTCCCAGATGGTCCACGAGGGCCACTACCCGCAGTGGGGCGGCGGCGGCGAGGCGTGGTGCTCGCCCACCTCGACCGCGATGGTGCTCGGCTACTACGGCATCTCGCCGCGACCCGGCGGGATCGCCGCCGGCCACACCGACGCCGTCGTCGACCACACCGCGAAGATGGTCTACGACCACGGCTACCGCGGCACCGGCAACTGGGCCTTCAACACCGCGTACGCCGCCACGCTGGTGGCCGGCGACTCCTACGTCACCCGGATGCGCGACCTGCGCGAGGCCGAGGACCAGGTCGCCGCCGGCGTGCCGGTCATCATCTCGATCGCCTTCGGCCGCGGTCAGCTCACCGGCGCCCCGATCTCGGCGAGCAACGGCCACCTGCTCGTGGTGGTCGGCTTCGAGGCCGACGGCGACGTCGTCGTGAACGACCCGGCGGGCGCCACCAACGGCGAGGTTCGCCGCGTCTACGACCGCGCCCAGCTCGAGCGGCTCTGGATCGCGGCCTCCGGCGGGACGGCGTACGTCATCCGCAACGCGTAGCCGGGTCAGCCCGCGCTGAACTCGATCGTGTGCAGCCCGGTCGCACCGTCCGGGTCCGGGGCGCGCAGCACGCTGGTCTGCGTCTCGCCGTCGAGGCCGGTCGCGCGCACGCGCACCTCGTGGTCGCCCTCGGGGACGTCGAGCGTGACCGCCCACTGCACCCACGTGTCGACCGACGGCACCTCGCCGAGCTCCGCGCGCTCCCACGCGCCGCCGTCGACCTGCACCTCGACCGCCTCGATGCCGGTGTGCTGGTGCCAGGCGACGCCACCGAAGGTGACGTCGCCGGCCGCGACGTCGTCGCCGGAGCGCGGCACGTCGATGCGCGAGGCGATCTTGACCGGTCCGAGCGCCGACCAGCCCTTGTCGGTCCAGTAGCCCATGGACTCCGCGAACGTGCTCACCTCGAGGTCCACGACCCACTTCGTCGCCGAGACGTAGCCGTAGAGTCCCGGCACGATGGTGCGCACCGGGAAGCCGTGCTCGATGGGGAGCGGGCGGCCGTTCATCGCCACCGCCAGCATCGCGTCGCGGTCGTCGGTCAGCACCTCGAGCGGGGTGGCGCACGTCCACCCGTCCTGGGAGGTCTGCAGCACGCAGTCGGCGCCCGCGTCCACGCCGACCTCGGCGAGCAGGTCCGCGAGGCGTACGCCGCTCCAGCGGGCGTTGCCGACGAGCCCGCCGCCGACCTCGTTGCTCACGCAGTTGAGCGTGATCCACGACTCGGTGACCCGGCGCGCCACGAGCTCGGAGTAGCTCAGCACCAGCTCGCGGTCGACCATGCCGTGGATGCGCAGCGACCAGTCGTCGGGCTCGATCGTGGGCAGCGCGATGGCGGTGTCGATCTGGTAGAAGTCCTCGTTGGGGGTCTGCCACGGCACGATGCCCGCCACGCCGAGCGACGTCGCCGCGGGAGCCGTGCGCCGGGTGACGCCGGGGATGCGCAGCAGCCGGCGGCTCACCTCGACGTGGCGGCGCCCTGCTCCCACGAAGCGGCCCGCGACCGCGATCCCGACCGAGGCGACGGAGATCGCGCCGGCGACCATGAGGAAGACGCGCCGCTCGTGCGACTCCAGGTCCGGGCGGCGCTGCTGGCGGCGCAGGGCGTCGACGAGCGCGGAGTGCACGGTGACCCAGGTCATCAGCCCGACCAGCACCGGGAGCGCGTCGACCACACCGGCGTTGCGCTGCGCCATCACCGCACCGAGGCCGACCCCGGCGAGCGCCACCCACACGAGCACGGGTCGCCACCACGAGCCGCGGGCCATCGACCCGGCCCAGGCGAAGCACGCCAGCAGCAGCACGAGGATGCCCACGACGAGCGCCGGCTTGTCGGCCGTGCCGAGGATCGCGATCGCCCGCTCGGCGACCGCTCCCGGGGCGAGCTTGATGACGAGCTCGGCGACCGCCACCACCGGTGACTCGCGGATGGTCAGGACCATCGCGGTGGCATAGCTGGTCGCCAGTCCGGCGAGCCCTGCGAGGACTCCGGCCAGCACCCAGGGCGGACGACGTGTGGTCACCGGACCATTGTGACGCCCCGCAGGGCATGATGCCGACGTGAGCACCCCCACCCCTGGTCCCACCGGCATCCGCGTCGGCATCGGCACCGACGTGCACCGGCTCGTCGAGGGCGTCCCCATGCACCTCGGCGGGTTGTCGTGGCCGGACGAGCCGGCCGGGCTCGAGGGCCACTCCGACGCCGACGTCGCGGCCCACGCTGCCTGCGACGCCCTCTTCTCCGCCGCCGGGATCGGCGACCTCGGCACCCACTTCGGCACCGCCGAGCCCGAGTGGGCGGGGGCGTCGGGGGCGACGCTGCTCGCCGAGACGGCCCGCCGGGTGCGCGCTGCGGGGTGGCAGGTGGCCAACGTCTCGGTGCAGGTCATCGGCAACGTCCCGCGTCTCGGCCCGCGGCGCGACGAGGCCGCGGCCGCGCTGACGGCCGCCGTCGGCGCCCCGGTCAGCATCTCGGCCACCACGACCGACGGCCTGGGCCTCACCGGACGCGGCGAGGGCGTGGCCGCCATCGCCACCGCGCTCGTCACCGGCCCGGTCGACGGCTGATGCCGACCGCCGTCGTCATCCTCGCCGCCGGGTCCGGGAGCCGGGTCGGGGCCGAGGTCAACAAGGTGCTGCTGCCCCTGCGTGACGCACCCGTGCTGGTCTGGTCGGTCCGTGACGCCCTCGCGCTGCCCGACGTACGTCGTCTCGTGCTCGTCGTGCGACCCGAGGACCGCACGGCCGTCGCGGAGGCGGTCGCGCCCCACCTCGGCGACCGCGAGGTGGTCGTCGTCGACGGCGGCGCCACCCGCCACGCCTCGGAGTGGGCGGCCCTGCAGGTCCTGGCCGACGACATCGAGGCCGGCGAGGTGGACGTCGTGGCGATCCACGACGGCGCGCGCCCGCTCGCCGGCACCGACCTGTGGCAGGCGGTGATCGACGCCGCCCGCGAGGTCGGCGGGGCGATCCCGGTGGTCCCGGCGACCCACCTCCTGCACGCCGACCTGAGCGCCGTCACCGAGGAGGTGGGCGGCGTGCAGACCCCGCAGGCCTTCCGGGCCGACGACGTCCTCGCGGCCTACACCGCCGCGGCCGCGGGCGGCTTCGAGGGCACCGACACCGCCGCCTGCGTGCGGGCCCACCGCGAGGTGGACGTGGCGGCCGTGCCCGGGAGCCCGCTGAACCTCAAGGTCACCTTCCCCGAGGACGTGGCGCTGGCGGTCGAGCTCAGCCCTGCGTGGTCGTGAGCGCGCCGAGCAGGCGTACGTCCTCGAGCGAGGACACGCGTCGCCCCTCGGGCGGCGCGGTCACCGTCAGCACCGGGTGCCCCGCGGCGGCGAGGTCCGCCACCGCCCGAGCCAGGTCGGCGGCCGGGCGACGGGCCAGGCCGGCGACGACCACCGCCGGCACCACCAGCGGTGAGGCGACGGCGAGGAGCGAGTCGCGGTCGAGCGTGTCGCCCACGAGACCTCCGTCGACCACCTTGACCGTGTCCGTCACCGGGCGTACGCCCACGACCGGGCGCCCGGTGGCCCGGGCCTGCTCCAGGCAGGAGGCGATGAAGTCGGGTGGCGTCATCGGGCACAGCGCGTCGTGCAGCACCAGGTCCTCGCCGGACTCCGCGATCGCGGCCCAGCCGACGCTGGCGTCGACGAGGTCGACTCCCGACTCGCCCAGCGCCCACGCGGCACAGGCGACCAGCGCCTCCCCGTGGACCAAGGCGTACGGAAGCGAGCCGCGCTCCTCGTCCAGAACGAGACCGAGGCCCCGGGGAGCATCGTCCCAGGGGCCTCGGTCTGCGTGGTCCACGCTCAGGAGGCGAGCACCTCGTCGAGCATGGCCTCTGCCTTGTCCTCGTTGGTCTTCTCCGCGAGCGCGAGCTCGGAGACCAGGATCTGCCGCGCCTTGGCCAGCATCCGCTTCTCGCCGGCCGAGAGCCCACGGTCACGCTCGCGGCGCCACAGGTCGCGCACGACCTCCGACACCTTCATCACGTCACCGGAGTGCAGCTTCTCGAGGTTCGCCTTGTAGCGGCGCGACCAGTTGGTCGGCTCCTCGACGTGGGCTGCGCGCAGCACGTCGAAGACGCGGTCGAGGCCCTCCTTGTCGACGACGTCGCGGACGCCGACGAGATCGAGGTTGCAGGCCGGCACGCGAACGACCAGGTCCTGCTGTGCGACGATCCTGAGGACGAGGTACTGCCGGTCCTCTCCCTTGATCGTCCGCATCTCGATGTCCTCGATGACTGCGGCCCCGTGATTGGGATAGACGACCGTTTCGCCAACGGTGAAAGTCATATGTTCAGTTCCCCTTCCTAGGTGAGCATTCTAACACGGGTCCGACCGGCTCCCGGACAGCGTTTCCGCAGGTCAGAGGCCACTTCCGGGCTTGACAGATCGGCGGTCCCTGTGGTGCGGCGCGCTCCGGCTGCGGGTCTGGGCCATACTTCGGGCCATGCTCGGTGACCTGTCGGCGCGGCCGGCGCTGCTGCTCGTGCGCGCAGCGCACCCCCGCCAGGCCGTGGCCACCGCGGTCGCCCTGGCGACCGCCGCCGCCGTGGCGGGACGCCCCCTGCGCGAGGTCGGGCTCGTCGCCGCGACCGTGCTCGTGGGCCAGTCCGTGCTGGGGTGGGCCGACGACCTCACCGACCGCCGCAGCGACGAGCGCCACCGGCCCTCCAAGCCCCTCGCTCGCGGCGTGCTCGACCCCGGCACGGTGTGGTTCGCACTGACGTGCGCGGTGCTGATGGTGGTGCCCCTCGCGGTGGCCCACGGCCGCCGCGCCGCGGCGGCGTACCTCTCCCTGCTCGCGATCTCCGCCGTCGGCGATCGCTTCCTGCACGGACGGGTGCTGTCGTTCGTGCCGTGGGTGCTCGGCTTCGCGCTCTACCCCGCCTTCCTCGCGTACGGCGGGTGGAACGGCGCGGGCACGACGACACCCCCCACGCCGACCATGGTGGCGCTCGCCGCGGCCCTCGGGCTGGGGGTCCACGTCCTGCTCGCACTGCCCGGTCTGGTGACCGACCACGAGGCGGGCGAGCGATCCCTCCCGATGGTGCTCGCGCTGCGCCTGGGCACCCCCCGACTGCTGCTGCTCGCAGGCGTCTTCACGACCGCGGTCGCGGTCGGCATCCTGATCGCAGGGCGGACCGTCGGACTCACCTGAGCCGACGCTAGGCTGTGCGCCATGCAGCTCCGACCCCTCGCGATCGCCGCGGCAGTTCTCGCACTCGCCGCTCCGCTGTCCTCCTGCGGCTTCGACTACGCCACCGAGCGTGACTACACGCCCGGCAGCGGTGCCAACAACCGCGAGGGCGTGGTCGACGTCCTGTCGGCCGTCGTGGTGTCGGGAGCCGAAGGCTCCGGCACCTTCGTGGCGTCGCTGTCGAACAACGACATCGACGAGGAGCAGACCTTCACCGGACTCTCTGCCGGCGACGGCGCGACGGTCGAGGTCACGGAGTTCGAGCCCGTCGAGATCCCTGCGGGTGGCCTGGTCAACCTGGCCGAGCCGCCGGCCGAGATCGTCCTGACCGGCGAGTTCGGCGCCGGCGACGTCGTCCCGCTGGCGGTCGACTTCGGCAGCGGCGAGCGCGTGATGCTCAACGTCCCCGTCGTCTCCGACGACAGCGGCTACTGGGAAGGCTTGGACGCCTCATGACGTACACCCTGGTCCTGCTCCGCCACGGCGAGAGCGACTGGAACGCCAAGAACCTCTTCACCGGCTGGGTCGACGTCGACCTGACGGAGAAGGGCCGCGCGGAGGCCGTGCGCGGCGGCGAGCTCATCAAGGACGCCGGGCTGCTTCCCGACGTCGTGCACACCTCGCTGCAGCGCCGCGCGATCACCACCGCGTGCCTCTCCCTCGACGCCGCCGACCGCCACTGGATCCCGGTCAAGCGGTCGTGGCGGCTCAACGAGCGCCACTACGGCGCGCTGCAGGGCAAGGACAAGAAGCAGACGCTCGAGCAGTACGGCGAGGAGCAGTTCATGCTCTGGCGCCGCTCGTTCGACACCCCGCCGCCGCCGATCGCCGACGACGACGAGTTCTCGCAGGCGGGCGACCCCCGCTACGCCGACCTCGGCGACGAGATGCCCCGCACCGAGTGCCTCAAGGACGTCATCGCACGCTTCCTCCCCTACTGGGACGGCGAGATCGTGCCGGACCTCCAGGCCGGCAGGACCGTCCTGGTCGCCGCGCACGGCAACAGCCTGCGGGCGCTGGTCAAGCACCTCGACGGCGTCTCCGACGAGGACATCGCCGGGCTCAACATCCCCACCGGCATGCCGCTGGTCTACCGCCTCGACGAGGACCTGCGTCCCACCGTCCCCGGTGGCGAGTACCTCGACCCCGAGGCGGCGGCGGCCGCCGCGGCCGCGGTCGCCAACCAGGGTCGCTGAGGGCGTACGTCAGTCGCGCTCGGGCCGCTCGCCCGTGACGACGAAGACCACGCGGTTGGCCACTGACACCGAGTGGTCGGCGATGCGCTCGTAGTAGCGACCAAGCAGGGCGATGTCGACCGCGGCCTCGACGCCGTGCTTCCACTCGGTCGACAGCAGCTCGGTGAAGCTGCGGCGACGCAGCTGGTCCATGACCTCGTCGTCGCGGCCGAGCTCGATCGCGGCGTCGACGTCGCGGTCCACGATGATCCCCCGGACCCGGCGCACCATGTCCTCGGCGGTCTCGGCCATCCGCTCCATCGTCGGACGCAGCTCGTCGGGCACGGCCACCGACGGCACGCGCAGCCGGGCGATCTTGGCGACGTGGACCGAGAGGTCGCCCATCCGCTCGAGCTCGCTGACCATCCGCAGCGCGGAGACGATCATCCGCAGGTCGCCGGCGACGGGCTGCTGGAGCGACAGCAGGGCGAAGGCGGTGTCGTCGACCCGCTCGCGGGCGTCGTCGATCGCCTTGTCGTTGCTGATCACCTGGTCGGCGGTGTGGATGTCACCGGTCATCAGGGCCCGGGTGGCCTCGCGGACCGCGACCTCCACCTGCCCGCAGATGTCGGAGAGGTCGGCGAAGATGCCGTCGAGCTGGTCATGGAAAGCCTCACGCATGTGCCCACCCTAGGCAGCCAAAGCGAACAGCCGTACGTCGTCGATGAACGGCGCGTGAACACTCGGCGCCCGGCGTCCAGCCGGTCGGGGCACCCCGTCCTGATGCGTACGATGTGAGCGTGGATCCGACGATGCAGGCTGGTCTGGCCGCGCTGATCGGGGCCATCGTGGCGGGCGGCGCGATGCTCGCGTGGCACATCAGCGACCGCCAGCGCCACACGCTGCCGCAGGTCGAGGCGCCCGTCGTGCAGGCGGGAGCCGCCGCGGTGCTCAGCATCCTGCGCTCCAGCGCGGTCGTGGTCGACGAGGCCGACCACGTCCTCAAGGCCTCCGCGCCGGCGTACGCCTTCGGGCTGGTGCGCGGCAACAGCGTCGTGGTCCCCGAGCTGCTCGACATCGTCGCGCAGGTGCGCCGCGACGGGCAGATCCGCGAGAGCGACATCGACATGCCGGCCGCCGACGGCGGGTTCAACCGCACCCTGACCGCACGCGTCGCTCCCCTGGGCGCCCGGCTCGTGCTGGCGCTGGTCGAGGACCGCACCCGTGAGAAGAGGGTCGAGGCCGTCCGGCGCGACTTCGTCGCCAACGTCAGCCACGAGCTCAAGACCCCTGTCGGCGCGATCCGGCTGCTCGCCGAGGCCGTCACGGACGCCTCCGACGACCCGGAGGCGGTGCAGCGCTTCGCCAACCGGATGCTGACCGAGAGCGACCGGCTCTCCAAGCTCGTCCAGCAGATCATCGAGCTGTCCCGTCTCCAGGGCCACGACCCGCTCGAGACGCCGGTGATGGTCGACCTCGACGCCGCCGTGGCCACCGCGGTCGACACCAGCGCCATGGAGGCTGCGGCGAAGGAGATCGTCGTGGAGTCGCGCGGCGAGCACGGCCTGGAGGTCTACGGCTCCCAGGAGCAGATCGGCGCCGCCATCAGCAACCTGGTCGCCAACGCGGTCGCCTACTCCAACACCGGGTCGCGCGTCGTGGTCACCACCCGCGCCGAGGGTGCGCAGGTGCACATCTCGGTCGTCGACCAGGGCATCGGCATCCCGGCCGAGGACATCGACCGCATCTTCGAGCGGTTCTACCGCGTCGATCCCGCACGCCACCGCTCCACCGGGGGCACCGGGCTGGGCCTGTCGATCGTCAAGCACGTCGCCGCCACCCACGGCGGCGACATCTCGGTGTGGTCGGTGCAGGGCCAGGGGTCGACCTTCACGCTCACCCTTCCCCGCAACTCCGAGCCCGCCTCCGGCACCGGCACCACCCCCGTCGAGGTCGTCGCACCCGCGCAGACCGAGGCACCCCCGCTCGTCAGCACTCCTGACGCCCCCCACGCCACCAGCAGCACCCACCGAAGGGACCACCCCGCATGACCCGGGTACTCGTCGTCGAGGACGAAGAGAGCTACAGCGACGCCCTCGCCTACATGCTCCGCAAGGAGGGCTACGAGGTCGCCATCGCCGCCGACGGCAACACCGCCCTGACGGAGTTCGACCGCTTCGGGCCCGACATCGTGCTCCTCGACCTGATGCTGCCCGGCGTGCCGGGCACCGAGGTGTGCCGCCAGATCCGGCAGTCGTCGTCGGTCCCGGTGATCATGGTCAGCGCCAAGGACGACGAGGTCGACAAGGTCGTCGGCCTCGAGCTCGGCGCGGACGACTACGTCACCAAGCCCTACTCCCCCCGCGAGCTCGTCGCCCGGATCCGGGCGGTGCTGCGGCGCGGCCAAGAGCCCGAGCTGATGCCCGACACCCTCGAGGCCGGCCCGGTGCGGATGGACGTCGAGCGCCACGTGGTGACCGTCGACGGCACCGAGCAGCGCCTGCCGCTGAAGGAGTTCGAGCTCCTGGAGATGTTCCTGCGCAACCCCGGCCGGGTGCTCACCCGCGGCCAGCTCATCGACCGGGTCTGGGGCTCCGACTACGTCGGCGACACCAAGACCCTCGACGTGCACGTCAAGCGGCTGCGCGCCAAGCTCGAGCCCGACCCGGGCGAGCCGAAGTACCTCGTGACCGTGCGTGGGCTCGGCTACAAGCTGGATCTCTGAGCCCCTGGGACCGGCGGGAAGTCGGCGTACGACGTCCGGAATCCGCTGGCGGTCCGTCATGACCGAACCTAGCCTTGACCCGTGACCACGACGACCTCCCCCGCCACTCCCGCCACCACGGCCCCCGCGCCGTGGCTGCCGATCACGGCGGGGGCGATCACGCTGGTGATGTGGGCCTCGGCGTTCGTCGTCATCCGTCACGTCGCGCACGACGTGAGCCCCGGGGCCCTCGGCGCCGGGCGCCTGCTCGTGGCGGCACTCGTCGTCGCGCCGCTGGTGCTGCGCCGGGGCTGGGTGCGGCCCCACCGCCGCGAGTGGGCGCTGCTGGCCCTAGGCGGGGTCGGCTGGTTCGGCGTCTACAACCTGGCGCTCAACGCCGGCGAGCGGCACGTCGATGCCGGCACCGCGGCGATGATCATCCAGATCGGGCCGGTGATCGTCGCGCTCCTGGCGGTGCCGCTCTTCGGTGAGCGCCTGCACTCGTGGCTGCTCGCCGGCATGGTGGTGGGCTTCGCCGGGGTGGCCGTCATCGCCAGGGGGTCCTCGACCGACGCCGACGCCAGCCTGCTCGGCGTCGGGCTGGTGCTCGTCGCCGCCGCGATGTACGCCGTCGGCGTGCTGACCCAGAAGGTCCTGCTGCGCCGGCTCCCGTCGGTCCAGGTCGTCTTCGTCTCGTTCCTCACCGGCGCACTGATCTGCCTGCCCTTCTCCGGCGACCTCCCGGGCATCGTCGCCGACGGCGGCGCGGAGCTGTGGTGGATCGTCTACCTCGGCGTCCTGCCGACCGCGGTGGCGTTCACGACGTGGGCCTACGCCCTCACCCACACCGACGCCGGCGCCCTGTCGCTGACCACGTTCCTCGTCCCCGGGATCGCGACGCTGGTCGCGTGGCTGACGATCGACGAGGTGCCTCCGTCGCTGACCTTCCTCGGGGGTGCGCTGGCGATCGTGGGCGTGCTGATGACCCGGCGGAGGCCGAGGCAGGGTTGAGGCTCAGGCCTCGAGCCAGCCGCGGAAGGCCTCGAGGTTGCGGGTCGACTCGCCCCGCGAGGTCCGCCACTCCCACTCCTTGCGGATCGAGGTGGCGAAGCCGAGCTCGAGGATGGCGTTGAACGACTCGTCGGCGTTGGCCAGCACCGAGCCGAGGACCCGGTCGAGCTCGTCGGGCTCGACCGCGGACAGCGGGAGCCGCGCCTCGAGGTAGATGTCGCCGGCGTGGTCCACGGCGAACGAGACGGCGTACATCCGCAGGTTGCGCTCGAGCAGCCAGCGGTAGACGCGGGCGTGGTTCTCGTCGGGGTTGCGGCACACGAAGGCGTGCACGCCGAGCGCGTGGGCGCCGACGTCGAGCCGGACGGGTGTCTGCAGCTTCTTCTCCCCGGGCAGGGTCAGCGAGAAGCTCGCCCCCTCCACGCCCTCGCGGGTGCGCTCCTCGTGCTCGATCTCGTTGTCGGCGAGGTAGGTACGGACGACGTCGACGGCGCTGGTCATGACGCCATCTCAGCACGCATGCGGCTGCCGGCCCGTTCGTAGGCGAGCAGGGTGCGCTCGGCAGTGTGCTCCCAGGAGAACTCCTGGGCGTGGGCGATCGCCCCGCGACCGAGCCGCTCGACCAGGTCCGGGTCGTCGATCAGCCGGCGCAGGCTCGCCGCCCAGTCGCGCGGCTCGTGGGTGTCGACCAGCAGGCCGCTGATGCCGTCGCGCACGACGGTGGTGAGGCCGCCGACCGCGGCCGCCACGACGGGCGTCCCGGTGGCCTGCGCCTCGACGGCCACGAGACCGAACGACTCGTTGTACGACGGCACGGCGACGGCCGTGGCCGCCGACGACCAGACCGACAGCTCGCGCTGGGTGACCGGCGGGACGAAGCGGACCACGTCGGCGATGCCGAGGTCGGCGGCCAGGTCGGCCAGCGCCGTGGGGTGCTCGAGCCCGGACCCCGAGGGCCCGCCCACGACGGGTACGACGAGCCGGTGCCGCAGGGACGGGTCCTGCTCGAGCAGCACGCCGACGGCGCGCAGCAGAACGTCGGGCGCCTTCAGTGGCTGGATGCGCCCGGCGAAGAGCAGCACGACGGCGTCCACGGGGAGGCCGAGCTCACGGCGCGCCTCGGCGCGGCCACGCGGGACGAAGACCGAGAGGTCCACGCCGGGGTGGATCACCTCGACGGCGTCGGGGCTGGCGTCGTAGAGGTCCACCAGCTGCCGGGCCTCGGTGTCGGTGTTGGCGACGAGGAGGTCCGCGGCCTCGACCACCTGCTCCTCCCCGATGACCCGCGAGAGCGGCTCGGGGCTGTCGCCGGCGGCCAGTGCGGTGTTCTTCACCTTGGCCATGGTGTGCATGGAGTGCACGAGCGGCACGTTCCACCGGTCGCGGGCGAGCGCGCCCACCTGACCGGAGAGCCAGTAGTGCGAGTGCACCGCGTCGTAGTGGCCGAGCGGCTGCATCGCCTCGGTGCGCAGCACCTCGCGGGCGAAGGTGCACAGCTGACCGGGCAGCTCACCCTTGGTGAGCCCCTCGAAGGGACCGGCGGCGACGTGGCGCACCAGCACCCCGTCGGCCGCCTCGACGACCTGCGGCAGCGAGGAGGAAGTGGCGCGCGTGAAGACGTCGACGTCGATGCCCTGCGCGGCCAGGCGCCGCGACAGCTCGATGACGTAGACGTTCATCCCGCCCGCGTCGCCCGTGCCCGGCTGGTCCAGCGGTGAGGTGTGCAGGCTGATCATCGCCACGCGCTCGCCCACGCTGTCTCCTTCGTCGAGGTCCTGGTCAGGGGTGCCCGGTCGGGGCATCTCCGGCACAACCACGCCGCGCCCCCGGGGATTCCCGGGGTGACCCGTGCCTCAGCGCGAGTGCGCTCCCGACGTACGTCCGCTGCCGCGGCGCCGCACGAGCCCGATGGCGCCGAGCAGCGCGGCCAGGATCCCCCATCCGCCGTCGTACCACGGGCTGTCGGGCGGTCGGAACGCCTCGACGAGCGACAGCGCCAGCAGGGCGCTCGCCAGGGCCACCAGGACCCGCATCCCCACCGCGTCGCTCTTCACGAGCCCGGATCCGAAGAGTCCGGCAGCGGCCAGCACGCAGGCCAGGCCGACGAAGTGGAGGGTGCTGGGAAGGGGGTCGCTCCCACCGCCGAGCAGCGCGTGGAGGATCCACAGCAGTCCCCCGGCCAGGGCGAGGGGTGCGGCGAGCTTCGCTGGGGCCATCCGGGGAGTGTGCCAGAACGCGGGTGGTTGCTCACCGCTCACGGCTCGTCGGTCCCCTGGTGGAAGCGCTGCCGCCAGGTGCCGCCGTCGCGCACCCACAGCGAGCTGCGCAAGGTCGAGCGCCCGTCCGCAGCGGCGCGCCACAGCAGCAGGATCGTGTCGGGGCCCAGGCGGTCGATCCCGACCACCTCGAGCGCCACCGGCGCGATCGGGCCGATCTCGTCGAGGACGTCCTCGCGGGTCCACAACCGGCCCGAGCGACCGACCTCGCGCCAGTCGGGGTGCAGCAGCGCGGCGACCGCGGCGCGGTCCGCGCGCACGTCGTCGGTGAGCAGGGCGCGCTCCATGGCGACGACGTGCTCCTCGTCGGTGAGCGCCAGGTCCTCGAGGTCGGAGAAGAGGTCGGGCTCCTCCTCGACCTGGCCGACCGCGGCGGCCGGGTGCGAGGTGCTGCTGCCGGCGAAGCCGGGGCCCGGGTCTGGCTCGGCGCCGCGCTGGTGGGCCGTGGCGGCGGCGTTGGCCCGCTTGTCGGCGGCCTCGTTGAGCGGGTGGCCGGCGTGGCCCTTGACCCACTCGAACTGCACCTTGCGCCCCTGCATCGCCTCGTCGAGCGCCTTCATCAGCTCGACGTTCATCACGGGCTTGCCGTCGCTCTTCTTCCAGCCCTTGCGCTTCCAGTTCTTCATCCACTTGGTGATCGAGTCGATGACGTACTTGCTGTCGCAGTAGACGAGCAGGGGCTCGTCGAGGTGTGCGGTCTGCTGGAGGAGGTCGAGCACGGCCATCAGCTCGCCCATGTTGTTGGTGCCGTGCGGCCAGCCGCCCGAGGCCCAGCAGCCGTCGTCGACGTACCACGCCCACCCGGCGGGGCCGGGGTTGCCGAGTGCCGAACCGTCTGCCGCCGCGATGATCACGCCGACATCTTGGCAGGATGGACCCATGAGCGATGACAGGACCTCGCAGCCCCGCACCGCCGTCGTCACCGGCGCCTCCAGCGGCATCGGCGCAGCCACGGCCCGCGCCCTCGCCGCTCAGGGCTTCCGGGTCGTGTGCGCGGCCCGCCGCACCGACCGGATCGAGGCGCTCGCCGCGGAGATCGGCGGTCAGGCTGTCACGTGCGACATCACCGACGCCGCGTCCGTCGAGGCGCTGGCCGCCGCCGTGCCGGTGTGCCACGTGCTGGTCAACAACGCCGGCGGGGCCGTGGGTGTCGACCGCGTCGACGAGGCCGACCTGGACGCCTGGCGCTGGATGTACGACGTCAACGTCCTCGGCCTGGTGCGGGTGACGCAGGCGCTGCTGCCCGCGCTGCGCGCCAGCGGGGACGCGGTGGTCGTCAACGTCGGCTCCACCGCCGGACGGTGGGCGTACGAGGGCGGTGGCGGCTACACCGCCGCCAAGCACGGCGTGAAGGTCGTGACCGAGACGCTGCGCCTCGAGCTCAACGGCGAGCCGATCCGGGTGTGCGAGGTCGCGCCCGGCATGGTGCAGACCGACGAGTTCTCGCTCAAGCGCTTCGCCGGCGACCAGGCCCGCGCGGACGCGGTCTACGCCGGGGTCGACCAGCCGCTGCTCGCCGAGGACGTCGCCGACGCCATCGCCTGGGTCGCCACCCGTCCGTCACACGTCGACATCGACGAGCTGGTGATCAAGCCGCGCGCCCAAGCAGCGGCACACAAGGTGCACCGGTCGTGAGAGATGGCAGACTTCCGCGCGTGAAGACCATCGGACTCGTCGGCGGCATGAGCTGGGAGAGCAGCGCGGTCTACTACCGCGACCTCAACCTCGGGATGCGGGACCGCCTGGGCGGGCTCTCCTCGCCGAAGCTCGTGCTCACCACCGTCGACTTCGCGGAGGTGACCCACCTCGAGGACGACGAGCGCTGGGACCAGGTCGGCACGCTGCTCGCCGACGCCGCCCGCGCGGTCGAGCGCGGCGGCGCCGACTTCCTGCTCCTGTGCACCACGACCTTCCACAAGGTCGCCGAGCAGGTCGAGGAGGCGGTCGACATCCCCGTGCTCCACCTCGCCGACGTCGTCGCGGCCGCGGTCCGCGCCGCCGGCATCGAGACGGTCGGGCTGATCGGCACGAAGGTCGCCATGCAGGAGTCCTTCTTCGTCGACCGGCTCGCCAGCCACGGTCTCTCCGTCGTCGTGCCCGACACCAGCCACCACGACTTCCTCAACGACGCCATCTACGAGGAGCTCGTGCACGGTGTCGTCCTCCCTCGCACCCGGGCCCGCGTCGTGTCGATCATCGAGGAGCTGTGGGACGCCGGCGCAGGCGGCGTGCTGCTCGGCTGCACCGAGCTCGAGCTCCTGGTGAAGCAGGCCGACGTCGAGCTCCCGGTCTTCCCGTGCACGACCCTGCACGTGCAGGCCGCACTGGACGCCGCGCTGGCCTGAGGTCCCTCAGCCGGTGATGGGCAGCCCGCGGGCGGTCGCGAGCCAGCGCAGGGCCGTCCACGCCGGTGAGCGCAGGTCGGTGACGCCGGCCGCGACCGGGAGCGGGACCCGCAGCACCTGCGAGGCCGCGCCCTCGGTGCTCAGCAGCAGGTCGCGCCCGGCGAGCGCGACGCCCTCGCCCTGGTCCTGGGGCGGCAGGTCCCACGACGCGACGGGCTGCCACGAGGGGTACGCCGCCAGGTGGGCGCTGCCGTAGGTCCGCATCACCACACCGCCGCCGCCGGGGAGGAACGTCGCGTCGGTGACGATGCCCGGCGCACGGCCGACCTCGACGAGGGCGTTGGGGCGGTCGGACCTCAGCAGCCGCGGAGCGGCGTACGCCGTGCCGGAGAAGACGCCCTTGGTGACCACGAGCAGCTGACCGGTCAGCGGGTGGGCCAGGAGCGCCTCGGCATCTTGCGCGCCGTCGGGGTAGACGAGGTCGTAGGCCTCCGGGACCACGGTCGCGTCCTGGCGACCCACCGGGACGCGCAGCACCTGCACGGAGTCGCGGGCGCGTCGGTTGTCGCCGATGTCGCCCACCCAGACGTGGCCGGCCCCGGCCGGCGCCAGCGCCTCGACGTCCTCGGGCGCCGGGGACCAGGACGTGGTGCCCACCGTGTCGCCCGTGGCGGGATCGACGGCGAAGACCCGTCCGCTGTCGCCCGAGTCGTTGGTGGTCACCACGAGCCCGTCCGCGACCAGGAGACCGCTCGACTCAACGATGTCGGGATCGGTGAGGACGAAGGCCTGGTCACGCTCGGCGGCGCTGCCGCCAGCGGCCCCCACCAGGAACGGGAGTGCCACGAGGCACGCCAGCCCCAGTCGCCGCGCCTCCACCACACCCCCACCGTAGCCCCGGCCCCGTCGGGCGACCGTTCGTCGTGCCGGGGCGACCGCTCGTCGTCACGCCCCTACGGGTAGGTGACATCTCAACCACCTGTCCGTAGCGTGACTGCGGTCACTCTCGGGAAGGAGAGTTCCATGTCGGTCCTCGACAAGAAGGCGATCGTCGCGCACCCGGGCTACAGCCGCTGGCTGATCCCGCCCGCCGCGCTCGCGGTCCACCTCTCCATCGGACAGGTCTACGCGTTCTCTGTCTTCAAGAACTCACTGGTCGCCTCGTTCGACACCAGCCTCACGGCCATCGGCTGGGTCTTCTCGATCGCCATCGTGATGCTCGGTCTCTCCGCCGCCTTCCTGGGCACGTGGGTCGAGCGCTCCGGGCCTCGCAAGGCCATGCTGGCCGCAGCGCTCTGCTGGGGCACCGGATTCGTCGTCGGGTCGGCGGGCATCGCGACCGGGCAGCTGTGGCTCCTCTACCTCGGCTACGGGGTGATCGGCGGCATCGGGCTGGGCATCGGCTACATCTCACCGGTCTCCACGCTGATCAAGTGGTTCCCCGACCGTCCGGGCCTCGCGACCGGCATGGCGATCATGGGCTTCGGCGGCGGTGCGCTGATCGCCTCACCGCTGTCCAACCGCCTGATGAGCGTCTACGACCCCGGTTTCGTGGCCACCGAGCCGGGCGCAGTCGCCTCGGGCCCGGCACTGGCACAGACCTTCCTGACGCTCGGCATCGTCTACACCGCGTTCATGCTCGTCGGTGCCGCGCTCGTGCGGGTCCCCCCGGGCCACGGTGACGACAGCACCGCCGAGCACTCCACCGGGACCAACGGGGCACTGGTGCGCGCCTCTTCGGCGATCCGCACACCGCAGTTCTGGTTCCTGTGGGTCGTGCTGTTCTGCAACGTCACCGCCGGCATCGGGATCCTCGAGCAGGCGTCACCGATGATCCAGGACTTCTTCCGCGAGAACGGCACCAGCGCCGTCACCGCTGCGGCAGCCGGCGGTTTCGTCGGCGTGCTCTCACTGGCCAACATGCTCGGTCGCTTCGTGTGGTCGACCACCTCGGACCATGTCGGGCGCAAGCGGATCTATGTCATGTACCTCGGTGTCGGGCTGGTCCTCTACCTGTTGCTCGCGCTGTTCGGCAGCGTCTCTCCCTTTGTGTTCGTAGCGCTGGCCGCGGTCATCATCTCCTACTACGGGGGCGGGTTCGCCACCGTCCCGGCCTACCTCAAGGACCTCTTCGGCACGCTCGAGGTGGGCGCGATCCACGGCCGCCTGCTGACGGCGTGGGCCGCCGCCGGTGTGGCCGGACCGCTCATCGTCAACGGCATCCTCGACCGCGTCGGCGAGCCCGGCGCGCTCGTCGCCGCTGACTACCAACCGGCCTTGTTCACCATGGTCGGGGTGCTCGCCGTCGGCTTCATCGCCAACCTGATGATCAAGCCCGTCTCCGACGCCCACTTCGACCACGACGCGCACGCTGCCAACGAGGAGCGCGTCGCCACCCGCCAGGAGGCCACCCGATGAGCACCTCGCAGAGCTCCCCCACCAGCCCCGTCCTCATCGCCCTGGCATGGCTGCTGGTCGGGGTCCCGCTGGCCTACGGCCTGTGGCAGACGCTGGTGCGCGCCTCGGCGCTCTTCACCGGCTGAGACCGCCGCCGAGCAGCTCGCCGAGCCGGGGACGTACGCCCCACGCGGCGAGCAGCTCGTCGTACTCCTCGACGGCGCCGGCACCACGCGCGCCGGTGCGCACCGCGCGGAGCAGCGTGTTGCGCGGGGTGTGGGCGCTCTCGACGAACTCCACCACGTCGACGCGGTAGCCCTCGCGGCGCAGCAGCGAGGCCCGCAGGGCGTCGGTGAGGGTGTCGGCGAACCGCTCGCGCAGGATCCCGTGGCGGGTGAGCATCGCGTAGGGCGCGGGAACCTCCGCGGTCCGCAGCTGGCTGGCGATGTCGTGGTGGCAGCACGGGGCCGCGAGCACCAGCGAGGCCTGCCACTCCACGGCCCGGGCGAGCGCGTCGTCGGTGGCGGTGTCGCAGGCGTGCAGCGCCAGCACGACGTCGGGCGCCTGCTCGAGCCGCACCTCACCGATCGAGCCCACCACGAAGTCGGCCTCGATCCCGAGCCCGGCGGCCACCTCGGTGTTGTGGTCGGCCGACTGCTGCTTCACGTCGACGCCGGTCATCCGCACCGGCAGGCCGCGGCCGCCCTCGGCGACGGGTGCGGTGAGGAAGCGGTGGGCGGCGAAGGTGAGGTAGGCGTTGCCGCAGCCGAGGTCGACGATGCGCAGCGGGTCGTCCGCGCTCGGCGTACGCACGTGCCCCTGCTCCAGCGCCTCGCCGAGGCTGGCGTCGAGCAGGCGCACGAACTCCTCGACCTGGCGGTACTTCGCCTGCCGCGTCGGCTTCACCCGGCCCTGCGCGTCGCTGATCCCGAGGGCCACGAGCACGGGGTCGTCCTCCGCGAGCAGCCGGTCCTTGGTCCGGTCGTGGTCGCGCGAGACCTCGACCGCCTCCGCGCGGGCGGACGTGTGGAGCAGCGGCGCGCCCTTCTTCGTCACGCGGAGCTGGTGGGTGGCGTCGCTCGTGTCGACGTGCCAGTTGGCGAAGGGCTCGGCCAGCAGCGCATCGACGACGGCCCGGGCGTCCTTGCCGAGCGCGTGGTTGGTGGTGTGCGCCTGCGTCGCGTCGTACGCGGTCACCTGGAGGTGCCGTCCGGCCTTGAGGTCCACCACGCGGACCTCGACGCGGCGCACCTCGCGCCCCTGCACCACGGGTGCGGGCCCGCCCCTGCGGCGGCCGCTGGCCAGGGCGCGCACCAGGGAGTCCGCATCGAGCACGGCCGCCCGCAGGCGGTCCCACTCCGGTGCCGCGGCGTGCCCGTCGCTCACAGGACCGCGGCGAGGACGACGATGAGGATGAGGGCTCCCAGCGCCACCGGGATGACGAGTCGGCGGTGGCGTGGGTTCATGGCACCATCCTAGGTCCGCCGCCTCAGGCCAGGCGCAGCGCGTGCGTCACCACGTCGAGCACCGGCACGCGGCCGGACTCGACGTCCGCGCGGGCCACCCAGGCGACCTCGTCGGTCGTGCCGTCGACCTCCACGACGCGCGGCTCACCGTCGTCGACCGTGGCGGCGAAGAGCAGGTGGATGCCGTGGTAGTCCTCGATCCGCCCGGACGGGGCGGGGCCGGAGAAGTGGGTGTCGTGGACGTCGAGCAGGTCGCCGACATCGCAGGACAGGCCGCACTCCTCCTCGACCTCGCGAGCCAGCGCCACCGCCGGTCGCTCGCCGTGGTCGACGCCGCCTCCGGGCAGGGTCCACGACCCGGGGTGCGCGGCCCGCGCCGACAGCCGCGTCAGCAGCACGTCGCCACCGCGCTGCACCACGGCGTACGCCGCGACCCGCTGCAGCCGGTGCGGCTGGTGGTCGACGAGGGCGTCGGTCACCTGCGCGGCCACCGGCACGAGGCCCGACGCGACGTCCTCGACCCGGTGCCAGGCGGACTCGACGGTGGAGCCGTCCACCTCGACGACCCGTGGCGCCGGAGCGTCCGTGGGCACCCAGGCGTCGTAGACGATGCGGATCGCGTGCGCGTCGACGAGCAGGCCGTCGCGGGCCGCGCGGGGCATGTGGGCGCTGTAGACGCGGGCGGTCTCGCCGACGGTGGCGTCGAGTCCGGTCTCCTCCCGGATCTCGCGCAGCAGCGCCGCCCGGGGGTCCTCACCGTGGTCGACGCCGCCGCCGGGCAGGGTCCACATCTCGGTGCGCGACACCCTGGGCGCGAGCCGGCTGAGCAGGATCTCGACCGCACCGGCGCGCTCGCGGAGGATGACGGCGTACGCCGCCACCCGCTGTCGCCTCGGCAGGGATGCCATGGGTCCAACCTAGTGAAGTAGCGTGTGCAGGTGGCTCCCCCGTCCCGTGATCCGTGGCTCGACAACGTCAAGATGGTCCTCGTCACCCTCGTCGTCGTCGGGCACGCCATCGGTCTCGTCGAGGAGAGCGCGGGCAGCCACTGGGTCTACGACTTCATCTACCTCTGGCACATCCCGGCCTTCGTCTTCGTCAGCGGCTACCTCTCCAAGTCCTTCGAGTGGGACCGCCGCCGGCTCAAGAGCCTCGTCTACACCCTTGCGATCCCCTACCTGCTCTTCGAGCCGGCGCTGTTCTACTACCGCCGCGAGGTGGCCGGCGAGGGTGTCGAGTACCCGCTGTGGCTGATCCCGCACTGGACGATGTGGTACCTCGTCGTGCTGCTGATGTGGCGCCTGATCACCCCGGTCCTCAAGCGGCACTGGCTCTTCCTGCCGCTGTCGGTGGTCGTGAGCCTGCTCGGCGGGCTGTGGAACGACGACACCCTGATGATCCCGCGCTTCCTGGGCCTGCTGCCGTTCTTCGTGCTCGGCCTGCACCTCAAGCCGCGCCACCTGCACCGCCTCGACGACGTCTGGGTGCGGGTCGCGGCGGTGCCGACCCTCATCGGCATCGGCGTCATGGCCGTCTACACCGACACCTGGGCCGAGACCGCGCTGCTCTGGTACGACACCGGCTACGCCGAGATCCCGATCGACAACGAGATCGTCTTCCAGACCCGCCTGACGGTGATGATGGTGGGGCTGCTCGGGGCCTTCGCGGCGATGTCGTTGATCCCACGCCGCTCGCTCGGGTGGTTCACCACGATGGGCACCGCGACGATGGTGATCTACCTCTTCCACGGCTTCGTGATCAAGACCTTCCTCCCCCTCGGCTGGCCGGACTTCACCGCTGACCACCGGGTCCTCGGGCTCGTCATCACGATCGTCGGCGCGGTCGGCCTGGCCCTGCTGCTGGCCAGCCCGCCCGTACGCCGGGTGCTGGAGCCGCTCACCAACCCGGCCGGCACCCTGGAGAAGCGCCTCTCCCGCCGCCGCGACGAGCCGACGACCCACCAGGAGTCGACGCCGACCCCCTCAGGATGAGGACGGGCCCCAGGTCGGGCTGACCGCCGAGCGCGGCACCACGTCGAGGTGCGCCGCCTGCGCCCGCGTCGGGGCGTGCCCACCGAGGTGTGCCGGGTGCCAGGGAGCGTGCTCGCCCGGGCGCGGCAGGTGGTGGGACTGGTGCTGGAGCGCCTCGAGCTGGCCGGTGAGCACCACGCCGAGGTGACGGGTCCACGCGGTGAGGTCCTCGCCGGGCCCGATCGTCATCGGCGCACCGAAGTCGACGTCGACGCGGCGTCCGCGGGCCAGGCACGGCCGTGGCCCCTTGCCCCGCTCGTCGGGCACGCCGACCGACCACACCCGCTGGGAGCCCCACAGCGCCACCGGGACGACCGGGGCGCCGGTCTCGCGCGCCAGGCTGGCGACGCCACGCATCAACGAGCGGACCGTGTAGGAGTAGGAGATCCCCGCCTCCGGGAAGGCGCCGACCGCCTCTCCCTCACGCAGCAGCCGACGCGCGGTGACGTACGCCCCCGCCGGCGCCTCCCGGTCCACCGGGACGTGGCGCATGCGGTCCATGGCCGCGCGCACCAGGGGCAGGTGCCACACGTCGTGGCGGCACATGAAGCGCACGAAGCGCTGCCGCTCTCGCGCCGCGGCGCCGATCATCAGGAAGTCGGGGTAGCTGACGTGGGTGGCGGCGAGCAGCACCGGACCGCTCGCCGGCAGGTGCTCGAGCCCGGTCGCCACCGTGCGGATGCCGAACGCGCGCAGCGCGGCGCCACCGAGGAGGTTGGTGGCGCGGTAGACGTGCTCGCTCATGCCCGTCGTTCGGCGCGGCGGGCCGCGCGGATCGGCCGGGGCGAGCCGTCGCTCACGAGAACGGCGGACGCGCGTCGCGGGCCATCGACCGCCTGCCGGCCCAGCGCCACACGCGGGCGGCACGGTCCCGGTCGGCGTCGTCGACGAGGTTGCCCATCCAGCGCAGGGCCAGCGTCATCAGCCAGTCCGAGCGCATCCCGGCGGGACCGAGCGCGGCGACCACCTTGGGCTGCGTGGCGACCCCGGCCAGCCGGCGGGCGATGGAGAAGGCCTCGCCGTAGTGCTCGACGAGGGTCGCGCGCCACGCCTCCCCCAGCCCGACGCCGCTCGCGATGTGCTCGGCGACGAACCGGCCGGTCTCGAGGCCGTAGTCGATCCCCTCCCCGTTGAGGGGGTTGACGCACGCCGCGGCGTCGCCGATCAGTGCCCAGTTGGGACCCGCCACGTTGCTCACCGCGCCGCCCATCGGCAGCAGCGCCGAGGTCGGCGCGCGCAGCTCGCCGGACAGCCCGAAGTCCTCGCCGATCGTGTCGGCGTAGGTCTGCATCAACGGCTTGATCGCCACCTCGGCCGGTCGACGGCTCGTCGCGAGCGTGCCGGCCCCGAGGTTCACCGTGCCGTCGCCGAGGGGGAAGATCCAGCCGTAGCCCGGGACCAGCTCGCCCTGCTCGTCGCGCAGCTCGAGGTGGGAGCTGATCCACGGGTCGTCGGACATCGCGGAGTCGACGTAGGAGCGCCCGGCCACGGCGTAGACGGTGTCACGGTGCCACTCGCGTCCCAGCAGCTTGCCGAGCGGCGAGCGCACACCGTCGGCGACCACCAGCCACTGGCAGGCGATCTCGAAGGTGCCCTCCGCGTCGCGGAACTCGATCGCCGCGACGCGCTCACCCTCACGGCGTACGCCGACCGCGCGGGCGCCGTCCACGGCGAGGGCGCCGCTCTTGATGGCCACCGTGCGGAGGTGGTCGTCGAGCTCGGTGCGCGCGACGGCCGAGCCCCAGTCCGGCAGCGAGCCGCCCGGCCAGGGCAGCAGCAGCGTCTGGCCGAAGCCGTGCGCGCGCAGGCCGTGGTTGACCGTGTGGGCGCGCAGCCAGTCCTCGAGACCCAGCTTCTGCATCTCACCAATCGCACGGGGCGTGAGCCCGTCGCCGCAGGTCTTGTCCCGCGGGAAGGTGGCGGCGTCCACCAGCACGACGTCGAGACCGGCGCGCGCCGCCCACGCCGCTGCGGCCGAGCCGGAGGGCCCGGCGCCGACGACGAGGACGTCGGCGGAGGTGGGGCGTGAGGAGGGGGTGGTCACCCCGCAATTCTCGCAGGCGGGTCACAACGTCGCGGCATCGCGGCGGCCGTGGCTGTGGCGCTCGCGCGACGCGGGCTCATCTCGGGAAGCCGCCGGGCGAGGCTCCCTCGGCGGTCGAGCCGCTGCGGAAGCTGGCCTCCGACCCGGTCACCGAGCTCGCCGCGCGCGTGCAGGCCACGCTCGCCGAACGGGTCCGGGCGATCACGCCGTGATCAACGCACAACGCCCGACCTCGCAAGCGAGGGCGGGCGTTGGTGCTACTCGATCTGGTTCGTCACACCAGAGCTGATCGCTTCGCGATCAGTTCTGGTACGAACCAAAGTCGAAGTCGTCGAGTGCGACGGCCTGCGACGACGGACCGAAGTCGTAGTCGTAGGAGTCGTAGCCGGTGACCGAGTAGGCCGCTGCACGCGCCTCCTCGGTGGGCTCCACCCGGATGTTGCGGTAGCGCTCGAGGCCGGTTCCGGCCGGGATGAGCTTTCCGATGATCACGTTCTCCTTCAGGCCACGCAGGCTGTCGGAGCGACCGTTGATCGCGGCGTCGGTGAGGACCCGGGTGGTCTCCTGGAAGGAGGCCGCCGAGAGCCACGACTCCGTCGCGAGCGAAGCCTTCGTGATGCCCATGAGCACCGGACGACCCGAGGCCGGCTTGCCGCCCTCGGAGACCACGCGACGGTTCTCCTCCTCGAACCGCACCCGGTCGACCAGGTCGGACGGGAGCAGGTTGGTGTCACCGGACTCGATGACCGTCACGCGGCGCAGCATCTGCCGGATGATGATCTCGATGTGCTTGTCGTGGATCGACACGCCCTGGGACCGGTAGACCTCCTGGACCTCGTCCACGAGGTGCTCCTGCGCCTTGCGGACACCCAGGATGCGCAGGACGTCCTGCGGGTCGGGCGTACCGGAGGTGATGTGGTGACCCACCTCGATGTGGTCACCGTCCTCCACGTTGAGGCGCGAGCGCTTGGAGACCGGGATCTCCTGGGGCTCGGTGCCGTCGTCGGGGGTGACCACGACGACGCGGGCCTTGTCGCTCTCCTCGATCTTCACGCGACCGGCCGACTCCGAGATCGGCGTACGACCCTTGGGCGAGCGGGCCTCGAAGAGCTCGACCACACGGGGCAGACCCTGCGTGATGTCGTCCGCGGAGGCCACACCACCGGTGTGGAACGTACGCATCGTCAGCTGCGTGCCGGGCTCACCGATGGACTGGGCGGCGATGATGCCGACCGCCTCACCGATGTCGACCAGCTGGCCGGTGGCCAGCGAGCGGCCGTAGCACTTGGCGCAGGTGCCGGTGCGGGCGTCGCAGGTCAGGACCGAGCGGACCTTGACCTCGGTGACGCCGGCAGCCACGAGCTCGCCGATCTTGACGTCGCCCAGGTCCTCACCGGCGGTGGCGAGGACCTCGCCGGTCTCCGGGTGGGTGATCTCGACGGCGGAGGCCCGGGCGTAGGCCGAGGTCTCCACGTGCTCGTCGTCGATGCGCTTGGGCAGGCCACGCTCGGTGCCGCAGTCGTCCTCACGGATGATGACGTCCTGCGACACGTCCACCAGGCGACGGGTCAGGTAGCCCGAGTCGGCGGTGCGGAGCGCGGTGTCGGCCAGGCCCTTGCGGGCACCGTGGGTCGAGATGAAGTACTCGAGCACCGAGAGGCCCTCGCGGAAGTTGGCCTTGATCGGGCGCGGGATGATCTCGCCCTTCGGGTTGGCCACCAGACCACGCATGGCCGCGACCTGCCGGATCTGGTTCATGTTTCCCGACGCACCCGAGTCGACCATCATGTAGATCGGGTTCTTGCGGTCGAAGTTGGTCTCCATCGCACGACCGACCTCAGCAGCAGCCTGGGTCCACAGCTCGATGAGCTCCTGACGACGCTCGTCGTCGGTCATCACACCGCGCTCGTAGTTCTTCTGGACCTTCTCGGCCTGGGCCTCGTAGCGGCCGAGGATCTCGACCTTGCTGTCGGGCGTGGTGACGTCGTCGATCGAGACGGTCACACCCGAGCGCGTGGCCCAGTGGAAGCCGGCATCCTTCAGGGCGTCGAGCGAGGCTGCGACCTGGACCTTGGTGTAGCGCTCGGCCAGGTCGTTGACGATCGCGCCGAGGCGCTTCTTGCCGACCTCCTCGTTGACGAAGGGGTAGTCGGCCGGCAGCGTGTCGTTGAAGTGCACGCGGCCCAGCGTCGTGTCGAGCAGGACCGCGGTCCGCTCCTCCCAGTCGGCACCCATCTCGAGGTCGAGCGGCGGGACGATGTCGCTGAGGCGGATCTTGATCTTGCTCTGCAGGCCGATCTCGCCACGGTCGTAGGCCATGATCGCCTCGGACGGCGTGGAGAAGATGCGGCCCTCGCCGACCTCCCCGTCACGGTCCGCGGTGAGCCAGAACAGGCCGATGATCATGTCCTGCGAGGGCATGGTCACCGGACGACCGTCCGACGGCTTCAGGATGTTGTTGGTCGACAGCATCAGGATGCGGGCCTCGGCCTGCGCCTCCGCGGACAGCGGAAGGTGCACGGCCATCTGGTCACCGTCGAAGTCGGCGTTGAACGCGCCGCACACGAGCGGGTGGATCTGGATGGCCTTGCCCTCGATCAGCTGCGGCTCGAAGGCCTGGATGCCGAGGCGGTGCAGGGTGGGCGCACGGTTGAGCAGCACGGGGTGCTCGGTGATGACCTCTTCGAGGACGTCCCACACGACCGGGCGCGCACGCTCGACCATCCGCTTGGCGGACTTGATGTTCTGCGCGTGCGACAGGTCGACGAGGCGCTTCATCACGAACGGCTTGAACAGCTCGAGCGCCATCTGCTTGGGCAGGCCGCACTGGTGGAGCTTGAGCTGCGGGCCCGAGACGATGACCGAACGACCCGAGTAGTCGACGCGCTTGCCGAGCAGGTTCTGGCGGAAGCGACCCTGCTTGCCCTTGAGCATGTCGGACAGCGACTTCAGCGGCCGGTTGCCCGGACCGGTGACGGGACGACCACGACGGCCGTTGTCGAAGAGGCTGTCGACGGCCTCCTGCAGCATCCGCTTCTCGTTGTTCACGATGATCTCGGGGGCACCGAGGTCGAGGAGACGCTTGAGGCGGTTGTTGCGGTTGATGACGCGGCGGTAGAGGTCGTTCAGGTCGGAGGTGGCGAAGCGGCCACCGTCGAGCTGGACCATCGGACGCAGGTCCGGCGGGATCACCGGGACGGCGTCGAGCACCATGCCGATGGGCTGGTTGCCGGTCTTGCGGAAGGCGTCGACGACCTTGAGACGCTTGAGGGCGCGGACCTTGCGCTGGCCCTTGCCGTTGGCGATCGTGTCGCGCAGCGACTCGACCTCGGCCTCGATGTCGAAGTCCTGGAGGCGCTTCTGGATCGCCGTGGCGCCCATGTGGCCCTCGAAGTACTTGCCGAACCAGTTCTTCATCTCGCGGTAGAGCAGCTCGTCGCCGAGCAGGTCCTGGACCTTGAGGTTCTTGAACGTGTCCCAGACCTCCTCGAGGCGCGCGATCTCACGGTTGGCGCGGTCACGGAGCTGGTTCATCTCGCGGTCGGCACCGTCGCGCACCTTGCGCTTGGCGTCGGCCTTGGCGCCCTCGGCCTCGAGGGTGGCGAGGTCCTCCTCGAGCTTCTTGGCGCGGTCGTCCACGGAGGTGTCGCGACGCTTCTCGAGGCGCTCGCGCTCGAGCCCGACCTTGTTCTCGAGGGACTCCGAGTCGCGGTGACGCGCCTCCTCGTCGACCGAGGTGATCATGTAGGCGGCGAAGTAGATGACCTTCTCGAGGTCCTTCGGCGCCAGGTCGAGCAGGTAGCCCAGGCGCGACGGGACGCCCTTGAAGTACCAGATGTGGGTCACGGGCGCGGCGAGCTCGATGTGGCCCATGCGCTCGCGGCGGACCTTCGAGCGGGTGACCTCGACGCCACAGCGCTCGCAGATGATGCCCTTGAAGCGCACGCGCTTGTACTTGCCGCAGTAGCACTCCCAGTCCCGGGTGGGACCGAAGATCTTCTCGCAGAAGAGGCCGTCACGCTCGGGCTTGAGCGTGCGGTAGTTGATGGTCTCGGGCTTCTTGACCTCGCCGTGGCTCCACGTGCGGATCTCGTCCGCGGTGGCCAGGCCGATCTGAAGCTGGTCGAAGAAGTTAACGTCAAGCACTTGGCTGTGAGTCCTTCGTTAGTACGTGGGAAAGCTGAGCGGTGGACTGAGGGGCGGTACGCCGGCCGGAGCCGGCGTACCGCCGCACTCAGACTTCTTCGACCGAGCTGGGCTCGCGACGCGACAGGTCGATCCCGAGCTCCTCGGCGGCCCGGAAGACGTCTTCCTCGGCATCCTTGAGCTCGATGGTCGAACCGTCGTGGGTGAGCACCTCGACGTTGAGGCAGAGGGACTGCATCTCCTTGACGAGCACCTTGAACGACTCGGGGATGCCCGAGTCGGGGATGTTCTCGCCCTTGACGATGGCCTCGTAGACCTTCACGCGGCCCGGGACGTCGTCGGACTTGATCGTCAGCAGCTCCTGCAGGGCGTAGGCGGCGCCGTACGCCTCCATCGCCCAGACCTCCATCTCGCCGAACCGCTGGCCGCCGAACTGGGCCTTGCCGCCCAGGGGCTGCTGCGTGATCATCGAGTAGGGGCCGGTCGAGCGCGCGTGGATCTTGTCGTCGACGAGGTGGTGGAGCTTGAGGATGTACATGTAGCCCACCGCCACCGGCTCCGGGAACGGCTCACCCGAGCGACCGTCGAAGAGGCTGGCCTTGCCGTCCTCCTTGACCATCCGCTCACCGTCACGGTTGGGCAGCGTCGCACCGAGCAGACCGGTGATCTCGTCCTCGCGGGCACCGTCGAACACCGGGGTCGCGACCTTGGTTCCGGGCTCGTTCTTCTCAGCGTGGATCGCGATCAGGCGGTCCTTCCACTCCGAGGATCCCTTGTCGGCGTGCAGGTCGATGTCCCAGCCCTGCTTGGCGAGCCAACCGAGGTGGAGCTCGAGGATCTGGCCGATGTTCATACGACGCGGCACACCCAGCGGGTTGAGCACGACGTCGACCGGGGTGCCGTCCTCCATGAACGGCATGTCCTCGACCGGCAGGATCTTGGCGATGACGCCCTTGTTGCCGTGACGACCGGCGAGCTTGTCACCGACCGAGATCTTGCGCTTCTGGGCGACGTAGACGCGGACGAGCTGGTTGACGCCCGGAGGCAGGTCGTCGCCGTCCTCGCGGTCGAAGACGCGGACGCCGATGACCGTGCCGGACTCACCGTGGGGCACCTTCATCGAGGTGTCGCGCACCTCGCGCGCCTTCTCGCCGAAGATCGCGCGGAGCAGGCGCTCCTCGGGGGTGAGCTCGGTCTCGCCCTTGGGCGTGACCTTGCCGACGAGGATGTCACCGGTGGTGACCTCGGCGCCGATGCGGATGATGCCGCGCTCGTCGAGGTCGGCCAGGCCCTCCTCGGAGACGTTCGGGATGTCCCGGGTGATCTCCTCGGGGCCGAGCTTGGTGTCGCGGGCGTCGACCTCGTGCTCCTCGATGTGGATCGAGGTGAGGACGTCCTCCTGCACCAGGCGCTGGCTGAGGATGATCGCGTCCTCGTAGTTGTGGCCCTGCCACGGCATGAAGGCGACGAGCAGGTTGGTGCCCAGCGCCATCTCGGCGTTGTCGGTGCACGGACCGTCGGCGATCGGCGTGCCGACCTCGAGGCGGTCCCCGGCCTTCACCAGCGGGCGCTGGTTGATGCAGGTGCCCTGGTTGGAGCGCTTGAACTTGGCCAGCTTGTAGGTCTGGTAGGTGCCGTCGTCGTTCATCGTCTCGATCGAGTCGGCCGACACCTCCTTCACCACACCGGCGTTGTCGGCGACGACCACGTCACCGGCGTCGACGGCGGCGCGGTACTCCATGCCGGTGCCGACCAGCGGGCTGTCGCTGACGACGAGCGGGACGGCCTGGCGCTGCATGTTGGCGCCCATGAGGGCGCGGTTGGCGTCGTCGTGCTCGAGGAACGGGATCAGGGCCGTCGCGACCGACACCATCTGGCGCGGCGAGACGTCCATGTAGTCGACCTCGTCACGCAGGATCGCGTCGACCTCACCCTTCTGCTGACGGACCAGCACGCGCTCCTCGACGAAGCGCATCTTGGAGTCGAGCGGCGCGTTGGCCTGGGCGATGACGTAGCGGTCCTCGTCGTCGGCGGTGAGGTAGTCGATCTGGTCGGTGACCACGCCGCCCTCGACCTTGCGGTAGGGGGTCTCGACGAAGCCGAACGGGTTAATCCGACCGTAGGACGCCAGCGAACCGATCAGGCCGATGTTCGGGCCTTCCGGGGTCTCGATCGGGCACATGCGGCCGTAGTGCGACGGGTGAACGTCACGGACCTCCATGCCGGCACGGTCACGGGACAGACCACCGGGACCGAGCGCCGAGAGGCGACGCTTGTGCGTCAGGCCGGCGATCGGGTTGGTCTGGTCCATGAACTGGCTCAGCTGCGAGGTGCCGAAGAACTCCTTCAGCGCCGCGACCACGGGACGGATGTTGATCAGGGACTGCGGCGTGATGGCCTCGACGTCCTGGGTCGTCATCCGCTCGCGCACCACGCGCTCCATGCGGGCCAGGCCCGTGCGGAGCTGGTTCTGGATGAGCTCGCCCACGGTGCGCATGCGGCGGTTGCCGAAGTGGTCGATGTCGTCGGCCTGGACCTTGACGGGGGCACCGTCGGGGCCCGCGACCGGGTTGCCCTCGGCGTCGACCAGGTCCGGGGAGTCGGCCTGGATGCCGGCGGCGTGCAGCTGCACGACGTAGCGGATCGCGGCCACGACGTCGTCGATGGTCAGCGTCTGCTGGTCGAACGCCTCGTGGAGGCCGAGCTTCTTGTTGATCTTGTAGCGGCCGACCTTCGCCAGGTCGTAGCGCTTGGGGTTGAAGTAGTAGTTGTTCAGCAGCGTCTGCGCGGCCTCGGCCGTCGGCGGCTCGCCGGGGCGGAGCTTGCGGTAGATGTCGAGCAGCGCCAGCCGGGTGACCTCGTCGTTGACCTGCTCGGCGGTGGGGGCCTCGCCCCGCGACTTCTTCTGCAGCTCCTCGTGGACGACCTCGTAGCGGACGCTGTCCTTCTCGAGGGTCAGCATCATCGACTCGTACTGGCCGAACTCCTCGCGGATCTGCTCGGTCGTCCAGCCCAGGGCCTTGAGCAGCACGGTGACGTTCTGCTTGCGCTTGCGGTCGAGGCGTACGCCGACCAGGTCGCGCTTGTCGATCTCGAACTCCAGCCACGCACCACGGCTCGGGATGAGCTTGGCGGTGAAGATGTCCTTGTCGGAGGTCTTGTCCGGGCTCGACTCGAAGTAGACGCCGGGCGAGCGCACGAGCTGCGAGACCACGACACGCTCGGTGCCGTTGATGATGAAGGTGCCCTTCTTGGTCATCATGGGGAAGTCACCCATGAAGACCGTCTGGCCCTTGATCTCACCGGTCTCGTGGTTCATGAACTCGGCCGAGACGTAGAGCGGGCGGGAGTAGGTGAAGTCCTTCTCCTTGCACTCCTCCTCGGTGTACTTCTCGTCCAGGAAGACGGGGTTGTCGAAGGAGAGCATCATCGTCTCGGAGAAGTCCTCGATCGGGGAGATCTCCTCGAAGATCTCCTGCAGACCGGTCTTCTCGGAGACGTCCTCACCGGCAGCCCTGCGGGCAGCCACCTCCTCCTCCCAACGCTCTCCGCCGACCAGCCAGTCGAAGCTGCTCGTCTGGAGCGAGATGAGGGGGGGAACCTCGAGAGGTTCGGTGATCTTTGCGAAAGAGGTGCGACGGTGGTTACCAGCGGTGCTGCGCGCGGCCAAGAGGTGTCCTCACAAATGATCAAGTGATCTCGGCGCCGGCCGACCACCGCAACAACCGTCCGGAAGGTGTCGGGCATCTGAGGGCAGGCGCAAGGACCCACGATAGCGCACTTGTGGACACGCCTCAAACGCGGGGTCAAGTCCCGAACGGGAGAGCGCCACGCGTTGGCCACGAGTGTGAACGCCGAAGCCCCCCGGGTCAAGCAGGGCGCGCCGCGACCACCCGTACGGGTCAGCCCTGGACGGGCGAGGTGACCAGGTCGTCGACGAGCCAGTCGCCGTCGACGCGCTGCATCGACAGGGTCACCTGGTCCTTGTAGACCACCGGCTCGGCGCTCAGCCGGTTGGTGGTGGGACGGTCGACGAAGACCAGCACCTGCACCCGGTCACCGCTGGCGCGCACGATGCCGGAGGAGATGACCGAGGCGGTCACCGTCGTCTCGGTCTGGGGCGCGTTCTCCTCCAGGACCTTGAAGAGCTTGTCGTACTCCTCGCGGTAGGAGCCGGTCATCAGCGCCTGCGCCTCCTGCTGGTCGGCCTCGAGCGTCTCGTGGTCGTAGGACAGCACCGGCACGACGGCGCGCTCGGCCGCCACCTGGGCGGCGCGCGCCGCGGTGTCGTCCCCGCCGTCGTCCTGCGCGGTCCACATCCACACCGTGGCGGCGACCAGTCCGGCCGCGACGACGCCGAGGCCCGCCAGCAGCCAGGTGGGGACACCACGGCCGCGCGCGGTGGTCGAGGGAGGACGAAGTCCTGTCACGAGACCCGGCTCCGGGTCCTTGGTCTCGCGACCGGCCTGACGGCCCTCCCCGACCAGCGGCTCGTCCGGGTGCTCGGCGTCGTACGCCGCCCGCGCGCCGGGGTCGAGCAGCACCTTCGCCGCACGGTTGAGCGAGTCGAAGCGGCGATCGCCCGGCTCGAGGTCGGCGATCTGGGTCTTCCAGGCGTCGCGGACCTCCTCGGTCGAGGCATCGCGCGGCACGTCGAGGAGGTCGTACCAGGTCGGGGTGTCGCTCACGGGGTGCTCCCCTCTCCCGGGGCCGGCGCCGTGCCGGGCGCCTGCCCCTGCCCCTCGCCACTGCTCACCGGGGAGAAGTCGTCGACGAGCCACTCCCCCTCGATCACCACGAGGTCGACGGTGAAGCGGAAGGGCAGCGGCTCCTGGTCGACGGCCTGGGCCTCGTCCCCCTCGCCCTGCCGGTAGCTGTCGGTGAAGGCGCCGGCCACGAGGACGCGTGCCGAGTCGTCGTCGATCGAGGACACGGCCGTGGCGAAGACGTCCGCGCTGCGGGTGATGCCGCCCTGCGCGACGAGCTGCTCGGCGGTGGCGACCTCCTGGTCGAAGTCGGCGGCGAACTTGGGGGTGATGACCTCGCGCACCTGCTCGCGGTAGGCCGGCATCTGGCCGGAGTCGTCGAGCATGTCGGGGCTGTAGGTGCCGAGCCGCTTGACGAACTGGCTGGTCAGGCCCATGACCTGCTCACGCTCCTCGGGCAGGCTCAGCGTGCCGTCGGGGCCGGAGCCGCGTCCCCCGAAGGACATCCAGGCCATGAGCGCGACGCAGGCCACCGCGACGAGCGCGAGGGCGGCGGCGAGCACGGTGCGTCGCCGCTGCGGACGGCGTACGCCGGCGGGTTCGGTGCCGGGATCGGCACCCGGGGACACCGGCGCGGTCGCGACGTCGTCGCGACGGGCCGAGTCGGACAGCACGGACATCGGTTCCCTCCCTCGAGAACGGGGCAGGACCCCCTCCCGGGGTCCTGCTGGGTTCAACGAGCCGCGGTCGGCGAGGTCACGCCCCCGGCCAGCAGCGGCTCGAGGTAGAGCCACTTCCACGAGTCCTCGCCGAGGGTCCCGGGCGCCGACGGGCGCTCGCCGAGCAGCCGCCGGATCTCGGCCGGGTCGGAGGTCACCGCGCCAGTCTCCGGGTCGTGGGCGAAGTCCGCCTCCCCCCAGCCGGTCGCTGCCCGGGGGGCCTGGATGTTCTGCGCGCCGCGGGCGTTGGACTTCGACGCGGGCTCGGTGCAGCCGGCGCCCTCCTGCATGGGCCGGTTGCTGCCGTCGAGCGGAGAGCGGCGGTCGGTGCCCTCGTAGCCGCCGATGCACACGTGCGGCTCCTCGGTGAGCACCATGCCGAAGTGGGCGTCGTACAGGCCTGTGCCGGGCGACTTGGACACCACGGTGAAGCCGCCCTCGACGACGTAGGGGTAGATCACCAGCAGCTGCTCGATGCCGCCGAGGTGCTTGACGACGATCTCCCCGGTCGTGACCAGGTTGTTGATCAGCTCGCCGAGCTCGACCTCGTTGGCCTCGAGGAAGGTGCGCAGCTCGTTGGCGCCGAGCGAGCCATCGTCGATCAGCCGGCGCAGGTCGTCGTCGTTGTCCGCGACCGTGGTGGAGAACGCCGACAGGTCGCGGGCGAAGCGGCGGAACGCACCCTCGGAGTCGATCTGGCCGTTGAGCACGGTGTTGCTGTCGCGGATCAGGTCCACGGTGACGTCGAAGTTCTGCTCCGCGGCGGTGATGAACTCGCTGCTGCTGTCAAGGATGGTCTGGAGGTCCTCGCCCGCGCCGTTGAAGGCGAGCCCGAACTCCGAGGTGACCGTGCGGAGGTCGTCGGCGTCGACGCTGCGCACCGTCTCGTCGAGGTGGGTGAGCAGCGTGTCGGTCTGGATCGGCGTCGTGGTGCGGTCGCGTGAGATCTCCGAGTCCTCACGGAGGAAGGGGCCGTCGTCGCTCTGCGGCTGGAGCTCGACGTACTGCTCGCCGACCGCCGACCGGTTGCCCACCAGGGCGTGGGCGTCGGCCGGGATGTCGTCGAACTCGTCGTCGATGTCCAGCACGATGTCGACCCCGTCGTCGGTGAGGACAAGCTCGCTCACCTCGCCGACCCGCACGCCGCGGTAGGAGACCTCCGCGCCCTGGAAGGCGCCGCCGGAGTCGGCGAAGTGCGCGACGACCGTGTAGCTCTGGTCGAGCACGAGGCGGTCGAGGCGGGCGTAGCGGGCGCCTACGAAGCTCACTCCCACCAGCGTGATGAGGGCGAAGACCAGCAGCTGCACCTTGGTCCGACGGGTGATCATCGCTCCACCACCATCCCGGGCACGAGCAGGCTCACGAGGGCCGGGTCGTACATCTCGCTCAGCTGTCCGATCGTGGGTCCGCGCTCCGGGTCGGGAGGGTCGTCGTACGCCGCTGCGCGGGGCAGGCCGGGCAACGTGATCGTCGGCAGGCTCGGGACCGGGAGGGTCGGCGCGGTCGGGGTCGGCAGCGGCAGGGTCGGGGTGCCGGAGCCGCCGCAGAGGCCCGGGACCGGGGCCTGCTCGCAGACCGCGGCGATCACCGAGCCGGGCAGGCCCAGGCACGCGGTGACGTCGCCGCGCCGGAGGCCCTCGAGGCAGTCGTTGATCGCGTCGAGCGCGTCCTGGCACAGCCGGCTGGTGTCGGGCAGCGGACCGTCCTGCGGCAGCTGGCTGAGCGGGATGCAGGCCTCGGTCGGCAGCGTCGTCGGGATCGTGGTGGGGATCGAGGTGAGGTCGACGTCGAGGGTGATCGACAGGTTGGTGTAGTCGCCCATGTGCAGGTTGCGCGCGACCTGCGGGTCGCGGCCGACGACCTCGTCGACGAACGGGTAGGTGAGGAAGACGTGGAAGGCGTTGGTGAAGTCGTCGCCGGACGCCGCGAGCTGGGTGAGGACCGGGTTGAGCCGCTTGAGCGAGGTGATGGTGGCGTCCTTCGACTCCGCGATCACGTCGACCGCGACGTCGGAGAGGTCGTTGAGCGCGGCGAGCATCTCGACGAGGTCGTCGCGCTGTCGGTCGATCGAGTCGAGCGCGCTGGGCAGCTCCTCGAGCGCCTTGTCGATCGTGGGCAGCTGCTTCTCCGCGGCGATCGCGAGCCGGTTGAGCGACTCGATCGCGGCGACGATGTCGGCCTTGTTGTCGTCGAGCTGGCCGGTGAAGGTGCGCAGGTTGCGCAGCACCGAACGGGCCGAGTCCTCGCGGCCCTCGAGGGCCAGGTTGAGCTCCTGGGTGATCGTCTTCAGCTGGGCCACGCCGCCGCCGTTGAGCAGCAGGCTCAGCGCGCCGAGCACCTCCTCGACCTCCGGGTTGCGCCCGGCGCGCTCGATCGGGATGACCTCGCCGTCCTCGAGCCGGTCGGCGACGGCGCCCTCGGCGGGCGCACTGAGCTGGACGAACTTCTCGCCGAGCAGGCTGGTCTGCCGGAGCTCGGCCACGGCGTTGCCGGGCAGGTCGACGTCGCGTCGCAGCACCATCGTCACCAGCGCCTGGTAGCCCTGGAGGTCGATCTCGGTCACCTTGCCGACGCTGACGTCGTTGACCTTGACCGTCGACTGCGGCACCAGGTCGAGCACGTCGGCGAACTCCACCTTGACCGTGATCGGGTCGTCTCCGACGTCGGGCCCGCCGGGCAGCGGCAGGGAGTAGACGCTGGCGTCGCACGCGGAGAGGAACATCGCCGCCAGGACGCCCAGCACGAGGGTCTTCACGCGGGTCATCGCTCCACCTCCACGAGTCCACCGAGGCTGGGGTCGAACACGTCGCGCGCCGGCAGCACGTCGGGCTCGCCCAGGGCGCCCGGACGGCTGCGCGAGAGCAGCTCGGTGATCGTGTCGCAGGCCTGGCCGGAGCGCTCGACCTGCCCGACGAAACCGCACAGCAGCGCCGCGGGGTCGGCCTCGAGCTGCTCGATGCTCTGGCCGAAGTTGGCGCGGGTGTCGAGCGTGCCGGCCTGCGGGTTGTAGGTCAGGGCCAGGTTGTTCAGCGCACCCGGGGCGACCCGGAGGATCTCGTCGAGCGCCGCACGCTGGCGCACCAGCACCTTGGAGACCCGGTTCAGGCCGCTGATGTTGCGGGTCAGCGAGTCCTTGTTCTCCTCCACGAAGCCCTTGACGGCGTTCAGCGCGACCGACAGGTTCCTCGTCGCCGCGACCAGCTCCTCGCGCTCGCCCTCCAGCATGGTCGACACGTCGGCGAGCGACTGGTTGAACTGCCGCACGGTCTGGTCGTTCTCGGCGAGCGTGGCCATGAAGCCGCCCAGCGCCTCCACCGACCCGAACAGCTCGTCGGAGTTGCCGGCGAGCGTGGCGCTGAGCCGCGAGAAGTCCTTGATCGTCTGGCGGAAGGTCGTGCCCTGGCCGCCGAAGTTGTCGGCCGTGACCGAGAGCAGGTCCGACAGCGCGCCGGTCCGGTTGGCGCCCCGCGGGCCGAGTGCCACGTTGAGGCGGTCGAGGCTGTCGTAGATCTGGTCGAGCTCGAGCGGCTCGGAGGTCTGGTCGACGCTGAGCTCGGCCCCGTCGGCGAGGACCTCGCCGGTGCCGGAGTAGGCCGGCGTCAGCTGGACGTAGCGGTCGCCGACCACCGACGGCGCGATGATGACGGCCTTGGCGTCGGCCGGCAACTTCACCTCGTCGTCGTACGTCATGGTCACCTCGACGTCGGTGCCGGTGGGCTCGACGCGGGTCACCGTGCCGACGGGCACGCCGAGGACGCGGACGTCGCTGCCCTCGTAGACGGAGATCGTGCGGGGGAAGTGGGCCACGACGGTCCGGGCGGTGTCGCCACCGAGGACGCTGACGGCCGCCGCGACGACGAAGCCGAGCACGACGAGGGGGACGAGGAGGCGCTTCACGAGGTCCATGGGTCAGCCCACCTGCGGGACGGGAGGGAAGTTCGAGATCCACGTGTCGAACCACGGGCCGGTGCCGAGCGTGTTGGCGAAGACGCGGTAGAAGGGCGCCATCAGCCGCAGGCTGCTGTCGAGGTTGTCCTCGTTCTTGTTGAGCACCGCGATGACGTTCTCCAGGTGCGCCAGCGCCGGCTTGAGGTCCTCGCGCGACTGGCGGATCAACGTGGTCAGCTCCTTCGACAGCCGGGTGCTGGAGACGAGAAGGTCGTGGACGGCGTCGCGGCGCGCGACCAGCGCGCGGAACAGCACGTCGCTGTCCTCCATCAGCGCGATGATGTCCTCGTCGCGCTCGTCGAGGACGGTGGAGACCCGCTCGAGGTTGACGAGCAGAGTGTTGAGCTGGGTGTCCTTCTCGGCGATGTTGGCCGAGAGGCGACTGAGGCCGCTGAGTGCGCCGCGGAACTCGTCGGGGGTGTTGCGGGTCAGGTCGGCCAGCGTGGTCAGCGACTCGGCCAGCTGGTCGGTGTCGATCTGCTCCGAGGTCGAGGCCAGTCCCTCGAACGCCTCCACCACGTCGAAGGGCGACGACGTGCGCGCGGCCGGGATGGTCGCGCCCTCGTCGAGCTGGCCGCCGCCCGCAGGCTCCAGCGCGAGGAACATCGAGCCCAGGATCGTCTTGACCTTGATGGCGGCGCGGGTGTCGGGGCCGAAGTCGGCGGCGTCGTCGACCTTGAAGCTCACCCGCACCTCGTCACCGGCCAGCGCGATCTCGTCGACCTTGCCCACGCGTACGCCGGCGATGCGGACCTCGTCGTTGACCTTGAGCCCGCCCGCCTCGGTGAACATCGCGTGGTAGGTGTCCCCGCCACCGATGACCGGCAGGTCGTCGGCGCGCAGCGCGGCGACCAGCACCATCGCGAGGACGACGAGGCTGACGGCCCCGACGACGACCGGGTTGCGCTCCCGATAAGGCTTCATCCGAGATCACACCTGTCCGAGCCGGTGTTGTACTTCACCGGGAGCGAGACGTTGTTGGGCAGGTTGACCCGCCCCTGGAACTCGCAGAGGTAGAAGTTGAAGAACGACCCGTAGATGGCGGTGCGCCCGATCTTGTTCAGCTTGATCGGCAGCACCTGCAGCGCCCGGTCGAGCTCGGCCTTGTTCTTGTCGATGTTGCCCGCGACGGTGCGCAGCTCCTTGATGTCCTTGACCAGGGGCTCGCGGATCCCGTCGATCAGCGACGCGGTCTCCACCGACAGCGTCGAGACCTCCTCCAGCGAGCCGAGGATCGCGAAGCGGTCCTTCTTCAGGCCACCGACGAGGGTGCGGAACGACCGGATCAACCGGGTGAGCTGCTTGTCACGGTCGGCCACGTGGTCGAGCACGAGCGACAGGTTGTCGATCAGGTCCCCGATCACCTGGTCGCGGTCGGCGAGCGTCGAGGTGACCGAGGCGGTGTGGGCCAGCAGTCCCTCGAGGGTCCCGCCCTCGCCCTGGAACACCTGGATCAGCTCGTAGGACAGCTGGTTGACGTCCTCGGGCGACAGCGCCTGGAAGAGCGGCTTGAAGCCGTTGAAGAGCACCGTCAGGTCGAGCGCCGCACGCGTGCGGGAGACCGGGATGGTCGCGCCGTCGGGGAGCCGCTGGGTGTCGCCCACCTCCTGGGTCAGCGAGATGTAGCGCTGGCCGACGAGGTTGCGGTAGCGGATCGCGGCGTTGGTGCCGCCGTTGACCGAGGTGTCGTCGTCGACGGAGAAGGTGACCAGCGCGCGGGAGCGGTCGATGATCTCGACCTCGTCCACGGTGCCGACCCGGACTCCGGCGACGCGGATGTCGTCGCCCTTGGTGACACCGGTGGCGTCGGTGAACTCCGCGCTGTACTCCCGCGAGGAGCCGAAGCCGAGGTTGCCGATCGTCACCACGAGCACGCTGGTGGCGAGCGAGGTCACGACCACGAAGACCAGGAGCTTGACCAGGTCGATCGACGTCTTCTTGTCCAGCAGTCCCCTCATCGCAGCGACACCTCCGCCCCGCGTGCCATGGGTCCCACGAGCAGGACCCCCAGGTCGGGCACGTCGTCCGCGGTGACGCCGAGGCCGGGCGCGAGCAGGGCCTTGAGCAGTGCCGACTCCTCGCGGCCGCCGACGAACCCGGCGGCCGTGCCCGACCAGCCGGGACCGACGCGGCTGGTGCCCTTGCCGGTGGGCTCGTCGACACCGTCGACGAAGTCGGGCTGGTGGGTGACGGGGTTGCTCTGCGACCACGGCGGGTTGGGCAGGCGACCGCAGTAGTAGCCGCGCTTGTCGCCGTAGATCGGAGCGTCCTGGGGGCCGTAGCCGCGCGGCTGGTTGGGCAGCGTCTCCAGCACGATGTGGAGGGTGAAGCCGCGGAACGCCTCCGCCTGGAGGTCGCCGGCACCCACGATGCCGCCGAGCAGGCACGGATAGCCCGGGGCGTAGCGCGCGAACACCTCGAGCTGGGCGGCGCCGAGGTCGGCGAGGCGCACCAGGTTGTCGCCGTTGTCGCGGGTGAAGCGCTCGGCGACCGTCGACAGCTTGGCCACGTCGTTGAAGAGCGCCTTCAGCTTGTCCTCGCGCCCCTCGAGCGTCGTGGTGGTGGTGATCGTGTTGCGCAGGATCGTCGCGACCTCGGGCAGCACGTCGGCGTACGTGTCGGACACCTCGGCGGTCAGGCGAAGGTCCTCGACCAGCCCGGGGAGCTCGGGGTTGAAGCGGGTCAGGTAGCCGTCGAGCGTCTCCAGGCTCTCGCCGAGCTGCTCGCCGCGACCCTCCAGCGCCGTGGCGACGGCGTTCAGGGTCATGTTGAGGTCGGCGGGCTGGACCGCGCGCAGGAGCGGGTAGAGGTCGCTGAGCACCTGCTCGACCTCGATGGAGAGGTCGGTGCGCTCGATGACGTCGCCGTCGGCGATCGGCGCCGCGTCGGACCCGCCCTCGGGGACGATGAGCGAGACGAACTTCTCGCCGAAGAGCGTCTTGGGCAGGATCGAGGCCGTCACGTCGTTCGGGACCTGGGTCGTGCGGTCCTCGTAGAGGCCGAGCGTGATGTCGGCGCCCTCCGCGGTGGGCTCGTAGTCGAGCACCTCCCCCACGATGACGCCCTTGATCTTGACGTCGGCGCGCTGGGGCAGCTGGAGGCCGATGCGCGAGGCCTTCACGGTGACCTCGTCGTAGTCGCTGAACTTCTGCGTGAACACGCCGTAGGTCAGCCACACCGAGGCGAGCATCAGCACCAGGAAGACGATGCCCAGGGACTTGGTCCTCATCTGCCTCACCCCGCCAGCCGCACGGTCGTGGCCGCGCCCCAGATCGCCATGGACAGGAGCAGGTCGAGGACGTTGATCGCCACGATGCTGGTCCGCACCGCGCGTCCCACCGCGACGCCCACCCCGGCGGGACCGCCGGAGGCGTTGTAGCCGTGGTAGCAGTGGATGAGGATCACCGTCACCGCGAAGACGAGGACCTTGCCGAAGGACCACAGCACGTCGCCCGGCGGCAGGAACGCGTTGAAGTAGTGGTCGTAGGTGCCCGGCGACTGACCGTAGATCTGGGTCACCACGAGCCGGCTGGCGAAGTAGGAGGACAGCAGGCCCACGACGTAGAGCGGGATGATCGCGATCAGTCCGCCGACCACGCGGGTGGCGACGAGGAACGGCATCGACGGGATCGCCATCACCTCGAGCGCGTCGACCTCCTCCGAGATCCGCATCGCGCCGAGCTGGGCGGTGAAGCCGCAGCCCACGGTGGCGGCGAGCGCGATCCCGGCCACCAGCGGGGCGATCTCGCGGGTGTTGAAGTAGGCCGAGACGAAGCCGGCGAAGGCCGCGGTGCCGAGCTGGTTGAGCGCGGCGTAGCCGGAGAGACCGACCTGCGCACCGGTGAAGAACGTCATGCCGATGATGACGCCGACGGTGCCGCCGATGACGGCGAGCGCACCCGTGCCGAGGGTGACCTCGGCGAGGATCCGCATGATCTCGCGGGGGTAGCGGGCGATCGATCGCGGGATCGCGCGCAGCACGCCCAGGTGGAAGGCGAGCTGGCCGCCGAGGGTGTCGAGCGAGGCCAGCGGCTTGGCGTAGACGTCCTTGAGAGCCATGTCATCCGCCCTTCGGTGGGACGACCTGGAGGTAGATCATGCTGAGGACGAAGTTGGCCACGAAGAGCAGCAGGAAGGTGATGACGACCGACTCGTTGACCGCGTCGCCGACCCCCTTCGGCCCTCCGTTGGCGTTCATCCCCTTGTAGGAGGCGACGATCGCGGCGATGAGCCCGAAGATCAGCGCCTTGATCAGGCCGATCCACAGGTCCGGCAGCTGGGCGAGCGCCGTGAAGCTGGCGAGGTAGGCGCCGGGAGTGCCGTCCTGGAGGATCACGTTGAAGACGTAGCCGCCCGCGACGCCGACCACGCTGACCATGCCGTTGAGGAAGAACGCGACGAGCATGCACGCCAGCACCCGCGGGACCACCAGCCGCTGGATCGGGTCGATGCCCAGCACCATCATCGCGTCGAGCTCCTCGCGGATCTTGCGTGCGCCCAGGTCGGCGGCGATCGCCGAGCCTCCCGCCCCGGCGATGAGCAGGGCGGTGCCGATCGGCGCGGCCTGCTGGACCACCGCGAGGACCGACGCCGAGCCGGTGAAGGACTGGGCGCCGAACTGCTTGATCAGTCCGCCCACCTGGAGCGCGATGACCGCGCCGAAGGGGATCGCCACGAGCGCGGTGGGGACGATCGTGACCGACGCGATGAACCACGCCTGCTGGATGAACTCCCGCAGCTGGAAGGGCCGCCTGAACAGTCCGCGGAACACGTCGAGGGCGAAGGCGAACAGGTTGCCTGCGACGCCCACGGGCGCGAGGGCGCGCGAGGTCAGCGAGGTGGAGGTCGCCACGGTCAGGCTCCCGGGGCCAGGCCGGCGTTGCTGGACTCGAACGAACCGGGCGGCGGGGTCACGCCGTGCTCGCGGCACCACTCCCCCGCGGGACGCTGGCTGCGCCGCGGGATCCCGTTGGACGGGTCGAGCTGCAACGGGATCGGCGGCAGGGGCGGCAGCTCCTGGCCGGCCTCGGCGGCGAGCTCGTCGGCGTCCTTCTCCTCCGACATGCCGATGGGCCCGACCTTCTGGGCGTTGAGGAACTGGCGCACCACGGGCTCCTCCGAGCTGAGCAGCTCCTCGCGGGGGCCGAACATCGCGAGGTGGCGGTGGTAGAGCAGGCCGATGTTGTCCGGCACCGTCCGCGCGGTGTTGATGTCGTGGGTGACGATGAGGAAGGTGGCGTCGATCTGGGCGTTGAGGTCGACGATCAGCTGGTTGAGGAACGCAGTACGCACCGGGTCGAGGCCGGAGTCCGGCTCGTCGAAGAGCACGATCTCGGGGTCGAGCACCAGCGCTCGGGCCAGGCCGGCGCGCTTGCGCATGCCGCCGGAGATCTCGCCCGGGAGCTTGTCCTCGGCGCCGAGCAGGCCGACGAGGTCCATCTTCTCCATGACGATCTCGCGGACCTCGGACTCGGACTTCCGGGTGTGCTCGCGCAGCGGGAAGGCGACGTTGTCGTAGAGGTTCATCGAGCCGAACATCGCGCCGTCCTGGAACAGCACGCCGAACAGCTTGCGGATCTCGTAGAGGTCGCGCTCGGAACAACTCGCGATGTCGGTGCCCTCGATGATGATCGAGCCCTTGTCGGGCTTGAGCAGGCCGATGAGCGTCTTGAGGAAGACCGACTTGCCCGTGCCCGACGGGCCGAGCATGACGCAGATCTCGCCGGCGGGGACGGTGAGCGTCACGTCGCCCCAGATGAGCTGCTTGCCGAACGACTTGGAGAGGTCGTTGACCTTGATCTCGACACCCATGTTGCGCGGACCCCTTCCTCTCCCCGTCGCTACTCCTGAGTAGTCCAACGCGGCAGGTCGCGGGAGGTTACGCCCCGGGTGCGACGCTCGTCACTGGACGTGGGACAGGGGCACCGGAAGGTCCGTCCTGCGGGAACGCCACAGGGCGGCCACCCCGGCGAAGGGGTGACCGCCCTGGGCGGTCGACGGAGGGCCCGCGAGGGCCCGTCCGTCAGGGGGTCACTTGACGGTGACGGTGGCGCCGGCGGCCTCGAGGGCCTCCTTCGCCTTGTCGGCCGAAGCCTTGTCGACCTTCTCGAGGATCGCCTTGGGGGCGGCCTCGACGAGGTCCTTGGCCTCCTTGAGGCCGAGGGAGGTCAGCGCGCGGACCTCCTTGATGACGTTGATCTTCTTGTCACCAGCGGCCTCGAGGACGACGTCGAACTCGTCCTGCTCGGCAGCGGCCTCGCCACCGGCGGCCGGGGCGCCCGCGGCGGGGGCGGCGGCGACGGGGGCAGCGGCGGTGACGCCGAAGGTCTCCTCGAACTCCTTGACGAACTCGGAGAGCTCGATGAGGGTCATTTCCTTGAACGCGTCGAGCAGCTCGACGGTGGACAGCTTCGCCATGGTGGCGGTTCCTTCCGATCTGAGACCCGCGCGTGCACGCGGATCAGGGGTTTCCAGGTGGTGTACGTCGGCCCGGGGTCAGGCGTCGGTGGACTCAGCGGCCGCGTCGGCCGCTTCGTCGGTCGCCTCGGGCTCGGCGGCCTCCGCGGGAGCGGAGTCCTCCTCGACCGGGGCGTCCTCGGCAGCCGGAGCAGCCGGCGTACCGGCACCACCTGCGAGGATCGAGGGGTCCTCGGTCGCCTTCGCCTCCAGGGCGCCGGCGAGCCGGGCGACCTGGGCGAGCGGGGCGTTGAGGAGGTAGACGGCCTGGGACAGCGAGGCGAGCATGCCGCCCGCGAGCTTGCCCAGCAGGACCTCGCGCGACTCGAGATCGGCCAGCTTGGCGATCTCTGCAGCGTCGAGGGACTTGCCGTCCAGGACACCGCCCTTGATGACGAGGGCGGGGTTTGCCTTGGCAAAGTCACGCAGACCCTTGGCGGCCTCGACCACGTCTCCATTGATGAAGGCGATGGCGGTCGGGCCGGTCAGCAGGTCGTCGAAGCCTTCGATTCCCACCTCGGTGGCGGCAATCTTGGCGAGCGTGTTCTTGACCACGGCGTAGTGGGCGTTCTCGCCGAGGGAGCGCCGCAGGTCCTGCAGCTGCTTCACGGTGAGACCGCGGTACTCGGTCAGCACAGCGCCGGCGGACTCGTTGAACGACTCAACGATGTCCGCGACGGCGGCAGTCTTTTCTGGCCGCGCCATGGGGTCTCCTTCCGGGGTTGACCACCGGCGTCCCGGCCCACAGACGACGAACGCCCCGAGCACAGGCTCGAGGCGTTGGTGCGGCGCTGGCCGCTGCTCTCACCTGCGCCGGCCGTTCGCTGCTGCGAACCTTCGGTCACGGGCGAGGAGCTCGTGACCACCTGCGGTCTCTGGTATCGAAGCCAGACAGTACGCGTCGGGCCCCGAGGCAGACAAATCGGCGCTCGCAACGGGGCAAACGACCCAATCCGCTGCCGCGACGGCCCCGACGCTGGTTCCATGGACGCGTGGATCACCAGCTCACGACCGTCGGGGCCTCACTGGCCCGGAGCGACGAACGCATGCTCACCGGCCGCAACGCCGCAGGCCGGGTCTGGAAGACCGGCTTCGTCGGCCTCGACCCGCTGATCGGCGGAGGGATGCGGGCCGGTTCGCTGGTGCTGCTGGCCGGGCCGCAGGGCCTCGGCAAGTCCACCTTCGCCCTCCAGGTCGCGCGCAACAACGCCGCGACCGGGCGCCCGGTCATCTTCTTCTCCTACGAGCACGACGCCGAGGACATCACCCAGAAGCTCATCGCGATGGAGGCCGGCGAGCTCGACGAGTCGGACCAGGTGCGGGTCAACAGCATCCGGTCGATCTTCGACGACCTGTGGGTCAGCTCGCTCGAGCACCGCCTCGAGTCCGTGCCGTGCGGCGTCGAGGCACTGGCCCGGGTCTCGCACTACAGCGAGATGCTCTTCGTGCACCGCTCGACCGGGACCCGCACCGACCTCGCTGCGATCCAGAACGCCATCGAGGCCGTGCGCGAGCTGTCGGGCACGACCCCGCTCGTGATCGTCGACTACCTGCAGAAGGTGAAGACGCAGCACCCCGACGAGGACGACAGCTCCACCGAGATCGTCGAGGGCCTCAAGGACCTCGCCATCGACATCAACGCCCCGGTGCTGGCGATCGCCGCGGCCGAGAAGGCGGCACTGCGCTCGGGCAAGCGGATGCGCGCCAGCGACCTGCGCGGCTCCAGCGCGCTGGCGTACGAGGCCGACGTCGTGCTGGTGCTGAACAACAAGTTCGACATCGTCGCGCGCCACCACCTGACCTACGACCTCAGCAACGCCGAGCGGTTCCGTGACTTCGCCGTCCTCACCGTGGAGAAGAACCGCTTCGGGCGCGACGGCGTCGTGCTCCAGTTCAGGACCCGCTTCGACCAGGGCCGCTACGAGCACGAGGGCACCGAGGTCAAGGAGCAGCTGATCGACGAGCGCGTCTTCCGCGAGTGAGGCGCGAGCCCGCCGGAGCGGCTCAGGCGCCGGGGAAGTCCTCGGTGACCTCGCTGGCCGGCGGAGCCTCGATCTCCACGTCGGTGCCGAAGTCGGAGTAGGTGCCCTCGGTGCTCGAGGTCGTGGGCTGACCGCCGCCGACCGCGGGGACCTCGATGGTCTGGGCGAACTTGCGCGGCAGGTCGTCGGCGTCGACCCACATCTCGGTCACCAGCTCCTTGGGCAGCATGTCCGCCATCGCGGCCGGGAAGTCCATGGCGGCGAGGTACTTCGTGGGGTCCAGCGTGATCCGGTAGTGGTTGGTGGCCACGCCGTCGACGTCCTCGGCCCTGACCAGCTCGAGCTTCTTGGGCTCTTCGAGGGCCTTGAACATCACCTCGGGGTCGGTCGCCTTGCCGATCATGCCGAACAGCGAGTCGGGGTCGCTCAGGTCGATCTTGACCCACTTGTCACCGGTGCCGAGCTGGGGCGACTTCATGTACATCGCCTGGCCGAGCAGGATCAGCTCCATCGGCTGCGCGCCGGTGCTCGAGGCCTTCATCTCGATGCCGTCGTCGCCGTAGCGCGCCTCGCCGGTCATGGTCTGGCCCTGGCCAGCGGCGTCGGTGACCGTCTCGAAGGTGAAGGTCTCCGCCTCGCGCATCGCCTCCATGACGGCGGGGTAGAAGTCCGCGGCCGACAGCTCACTGGGAGCCTCGACGTCGTCACCGGACCCGTCGTCGGCGACGGGCTCGTCGCCGGAGTCCTCGGCGCTGGTCTCGCTCGACTCGTCGGTCGCCGAGCTCGCGGAGTCCGAGCCGGAGTCGTCACCGCTGCAGGCGGTGGCTCCCACGCCGATCGTCAGCACCAGGGCGGCGGAGCCGAGACGGCGGGCAAGGGGCGTGAGGCGCATGGTGTCTCCTGACACGGACGAGGACGAGCGGCAAGCAGGGCTTGGTGCCTTCCTACCCGATGCTTCCACACCGAAACGCCACGGCGGCCGGGCAGGTCGCCCGGACAGGCAGATCGGCCCGGCCGCCCCGCGAGGGGCGACCGGGCCGACACGGCGGTCGCGGACCCGTGGGGGTCCGGTGGGGATCAGGCCTGGTCGGCCTCGTCCTCGGACGCGACGTTCTTGATGCGGTTGGGGTCGACCTGGATGCCGGGACCCATCGTCGTCGAGACCGTGATCTTCTTGATGTAGCGACCCTTGGAGCTGGCCGGCTTGAGCCGCAGCACCTCCTCGAGGGCAGCGGCGTAGTTCTCCGCGAGCTGGGCCTCGGAGAAGGACGCCTTGCCGATGATGAAGTGCAGGTTGGCGTGGCGGTCGACGCGGAACTCGATCTTGCCGCCCTTGATGTCCGTGACGGCCTTGGCGACGTCGGGGGTCACCGTGCCGGTCTTCGGGTTCGGCATGAGGGAGCGGGGGCCGAGGACGCGACCGAGGCGACCGACCTTGCCCATCATGTCGGGCGTGGCGACGACGGCGTCGAAGTCGAGCCAGCCGCCGGCGACCTTCTCGATCAGCTCGTCGCCACCGACGAACTCGGCGCCGGCCTCGCGGGCGGCGTCGGCCTTGTCCGCGTTGGCGAACACCAGGACGCGGGCGGTCTTGCCCGTGCCGTGGGGGAGGTTCACGGTGCCGCGGACCATCTGGTCGGCCTTGCGCGGGTCGACACCCAGGCGCATGACGACGTCGAGGGTCTCGTCGAACTTCTTCTTGGAGCCGGACTTGGCGATCTTGATGGCTGCCAGCGGGGCGTAGAGCTCGTCCTGGTCGAACGCCTCGGCCGCTGCGCGGTAGGTCTTGCTGCGCTGCATTGTCTTCTCGTTTCTGTGGTGCGAAGGATGTGGTTTAGGCGAGCCAGCGCGGCTCTCCCACGTTTAGTGCTGAACTGCTGAGCTCACGAGCTCGCTCAGTCGGTCGTGATGCCCATCGAGCGGGCGGTGCCCTCGACGATCTTCATGGCGGCGTCGATGTCGTTGGCGTTGAGGTCGGGGAGCTTGGTCGTCGCGATCTCGCGGACCTGGTCCTTGGTCAGCTTGCCGACCTTCTCCTTGTGCGGGACGCCAGAGCCCTTGGAGAGACCGGCGGCCTTCTTGATGAGCTCGGCGGCCGGAGGGGTCTTGGTGATGAACTCGAACGAGCGGTCCTCGTAGATGGTGATCTCGACGGGGATCACGTTGCCGCGCATGGACTCGGTCTGGGCGTTGTAGGCCTTGCAGAAGTCCATGATGTTGACGCCGTGCGGGCCGAGCGCCGTACCGACCGGCGGGGCCGGGGTGGCCGAACCGGCCTGCAGCTGCACCTTGACGAGTGCGGCGATCTTCTTCTTGGGAGGCATAGCCTTCTCTTTCTCTCATGTGGTCATGACGAGGGCACTTCGCCCCCTGCCACGGGTTGTCGCTACTGCATTGTCCGTCCGCAGAGCGGGCGGACGGAAATCGTCAGACCTTCTGGATCTGGCTGAAGCTGAGCTCGACCGGGGTCTCGCGGCCGAAGATCTCGACGAGGGCCTTGACGCGCTGGGACTCGGCGTTGATCTCGGTGATCGTCGCGTGGAGCGTGGCGAACGGGCCGTCGACCACCATGACCGAGTCGGAGACGTCGAAGTCGGCCACCTCGACCGGCTTGCGCGGGGTCGTGGAGGCGCCCTTCTCGCCGGAGGCAGCGGCCTCGGCCTCGGCGACGGCCACGACGGCGGGGGCCAGCATGTCCTCGACCTCGCTCATGCTGAGCGGGACCGGCTGGTGGCTGTGGCCCACGAAGCCGGTGACCGACGGCGTGTGGCGCACGGCCGACCAGGACTCGTCGGTGAGGTCCATGCGGACCAGGACGTAGCCGGGGAGCACGGTGCGGGTGACCATCTTGCGCTGGCCATTCTTGATCTCCGCGACCTCCTCGGTGGGGACCACGATCTCGTGGATGTAGTCCTCCATGTTGAGCGAGATGATGCGGTTCTCGAGGTTGTGCTTGACCCGCTTCTCCATGCCGGAGTAGGTGTGCACGACGAACCAGTCGCCGGGCTTGGCCCACAGCTCGCGGCGGAACGCCTCGAGCGGGTCGTTCTCGTCAGGCTCGGAGCCGGACTCGTCCTCGGACTCGTCGGCGGCGGACGCCTCGTCCTCGGAGTCGTCCTCGGTGGCCGCCTCGGCGGAGTCGTCCTCGGCGCTCGCGTCGGTCACGTCCTCGACCTCGACGGCGTCGTCGACGGCGCCCTCCGCGGTCGCCTCGTCGAGCGACTCGACCTGGTCGTCGACCTGGTCCACGTCATTGTTCTCAGACACGTCTTCACTCCGTACGTCGTTGCTGGTGGTCCGGTGCGGGACCGGGGCCGGGCTCGCCCGGCGGGATCAGTGCGGCGGAACCGCTGCGGGACGCTCGCTGGTCAGCAGGTCACTGGGTGCCGCTGCCGGTGAAGACCTCGAAGACCAGCCTTCCGAAGGCCAGGTCGAGGAGCGTCACGATGGCCATCACGGCGATGACGAAGACCAGCACGACGAAGAAGTAGGTGATCAGCTGCTGCTGGGTGGGCCACACCACCTTGCGGAGCTCGGCCACCACCTGGCGCAGGAACGTGACGGGGCTGGTGCGCCCACGGTCGTCGCCGCGCGAGTCGCGCCGGTCCTGAACCGCGTTGCCGTCGGCCACGTTTCCCACCTTCATCGTTGTTGCTGTGCAGTGTTTCCTCGCAGGGCACGAGGGACTTGAACCCCCAACCTTCGGTTTTGGAGACCGATGCTCTGCCAGTTGAGCTAGTGCCCTCCGGCGGTCCCGTCCCCGCCTTGACGGGGCATGCCGCAGCATGTGGTGAAACCACCAATCGGGAAGCATACGGGGCGGGTCCCGCCTGCGTCGAACCGGCGGGGTCGCCCGCCTACGATTCGACCCATGGCGGACCAGGGGGCACAGCAGCCGCGCGAGGTGTCACGACTTCCCAAGGCACACCTGCACCTGCACTTCACCGGCTCGATGCGCCACGGCACGCTGCTCGAGCTCGCCGAGCGCGACGGCATCGTGCTGCCCGACTCCCTGGTGGAGGACTGGCCGCCGCTCCTCAGCGCCGCCGACGAGAAGGGCTGGTTCCGCTTCCAGCGCCTCTACGACGTGGCGCGCTCGGTGCTGCGCACGCCCGACGACGTACGCCGCCTCGTGCTCGAGGCGGCCGAGGACGACGTCCGCGACGGCGGGCGCTGGCTGGAGATCCAGGTGGACCCCAGCGGCTACGCGGCGCGCTTCGGCGGCATCACCGAGTTCACCGACCTGGTGCTCGACTGCGTCCGGGACGCCTCCGAGCGCACCGGGCTGGGCATCGCGGTCGTGATCGCCGCCAACCGCACGCGCCACCCGCTCGACGCCCGCACGCTGGCGCGCCTGGCCGCCCAGTACGCCGACCGGGGCGTGGTCGGCTTCGGGCTGTCCAACGACGAGCGGCGCGGGCGCACCGAGGACTTCGAGGGTGCCTTCCGGATCGCCGAGCGCGCGGGTCTGGCGCTGGTGCCGCACGGCGGCGAGCTCCGCGGTCCGGACCACGTGCGCACCTGTCTCGACCGGCTCGGGGCGCAGCGGCTCGGGCACGGCGTACGCAGCGCGGAGGATCCCGCCCTGCTCGACCGCGTCGTCGAGGCCGGCGTCGCGCTCGAGGTGTGCCCGGTCTCCAACGTCTCGCTCGGGGTCTACTCCGACCTCACGTCGGTGCCGCTCCCCCAGCTCCTCGCGGCCGGTGCGACGGTCGCGCTCGGCGCCGACGACCCGCTGCTCTTCGGCTCGCGCCTGGCCGGGCAGTACGCCACGATGCGCGCCGCCCACGAGCTCGACGACATCACGCTGGCTCGCCTCGCCGAGATGTCCTTCGCGGCATCCCGGGCGCCGTCCGACGTGCTCGAGGCTGCTCGTCGCGACATCGCCGCCTGGCTGGCTTGAGGGGACGTCAGAGGGCGCAGCCGACGGTGACCGGCTCGTTGACCAGGCGCACGCCGAAGCGGGCCTCGACCCCGTCGCGCACCTCGCGGGCGAGGGTGAGCAGCTCCTCGGTGGTGGCGCCACCTCGGTTGGTGAGGGCGAGGGTGTGCTTGGTGGACAGCGCCACCCGCTCCCCCGCGGCCGCGCTGACGTGGCCCTTGCCGAAGCCGGCGTGCTCGATGAGCCAGGCCGCGCTCGACTTCACCGTGCCGTCGGGCTGCTCCCAGCGGGGCGCGGCCTCCGGCAGCGCGGCGGCCTGCTCAGGGGTGAGGAACGGGTTGGTGAAGAACGACCCGGCGCTCCACGTGTCGTGGTCAGCGTCGTCGAGCACCATGCCCTTGCCGGACCGCAGGGCAAGCACGGCGGCACGTACGTCGGCCAGCGGGGCCCGCTCGCCGACCTCGACGCCGAGGTGACGCGCGAGCTCGGCGTACGCCACGGGCGCGGCCAGCGCGCCGACGCGCAGCTGGAACGTCACCTCGAGGACGAGGTAGCGGCCCGGGTCGGCCTTGAAGCGGCTGTGGCGGTAGCCGAAGCCGCAGTCTCCCGCGGCGAAGGTGCGCTGGGTGCGCTGGACGCGGTCCCAGGTGCGGACCCGGGAGACGGTCTGGGAGACGTCTTGGCCGTAGGCGCCGACGTTCTGGATCGGCGTCGAGCCCACCGCTCCCGGGATGCCGGACAGCGCCTCGATGCCGGACCAGCCGCGCGCGACGGCAAGGGCGACGAGCGCGTCCCAGTCCTCGCCCGCGGCGACCCTGAGCTCGACACCTCCGCACTGCGGACCCGCGTCGGGGTCGTCGGGCGCGGCGTGCACGCCGGTCGTCGCGACCTGGACGACGAGGCCGTCGAAGCCGTCGTCGCCGACGACGAGGTTCGAGCCGCCCGCCAGTACGAGGACCGGGGTCCCGGCCGCGTCGGCGTCCGCGACGGCGCTGACGAGCTCGGCCTCGGTGGTCGCGCGCACCCACGAGCGGCCGGGGCCGCCGAGGCGCAACGTCGTGTGGTCGCGCAGGTCAGGCACGGGTCGTGGCCTCGCGCACCACGGCCTTCGGCATGCCCAGCACCTTCTGGCCCCCGCAGGTGACCTCGAGGGCGAGGGTGACCAGTCCGTCGGCGACCGACTTCACGGTGCCGGCGACCACGACGTCCGCGCCGCCCTCGGCGGGCACGACGACGGGGCTGGTGAACTTCGCGCCGAGGTCCACGACCTCCGCACCACCGGTCCACTCCGCGACCGCGCGACCGACCAGGGCGAGCGTGTACATCCCGTGGGCGATGACGCCGGGCAGGCCGACGCTGCGCGCCACGTCCTCGTCCTGGTGGATCGGGTTGTGGTCGCCGCTGGCCTCCGCGTAGGCGACCAGGTCGGCGCGGGTGATCGTGAAGGTCTTCGCCGGGAGGCCGTCGCCGGGATTCATGCGGCACCTCCGGCGGAGTGGACGAGCGTGGCCCTGCCGGTGCAGACGACCGCACCCGTGGCGTCGGCGATCTCGCTGGCGGTGGCGATGATGTCGGCGCCCCCGATCTGGCGCAGCCCGGTCACGGTGAGCGTGGCGGTCAGCTCGTCGCCCGGCACCAGCGGGCGGGCGTAGGCGAAGCGCTGCTCGCCGTGGACGATGCGGTGCAGGTCGATCTGCTCGGCGTCGAGGAAGGCCTGCATGGCGTCGAAGGCGAGCACGATCGGGAAGGTCGGCGGGACCACGGTGCCGGCGTCGCCGGGGTGTCCCACGGCTGCGGCGAAGGCGCTCACGCGCTCGGGGGTCACGGTGAGGGGGGCCGGCGCGGGGAACTCGCGCCCCACCAGGGAGGGGTCGACGGGCATGGCACGACCCTAGAACACACAGCGACCCGCCCGAGAGTCTCGGACGGGTCGGCGGTGACGAAGAACGTCAGCGGGTCTCGCGGTGCGCGGTGTGCGCGCGGCAGCGCGGGCAGAACTTCTTCAGCTCGATCCGGTCGGGATCGTTGCGACGGTTCTTCTTGGTGATGTAGTTGCGCTCCTTGCACTCCGTGCACGCGAGCGTGATCTTGGGGCGAACGTCAGAGCTCTTGCTGGCCATGGGAGATCCTTGGGTTGCGGGTGGTGCGGAGTGGAGCTGGATGAGATTTCGGTAGTAGCGGGGGCGGGACTCGAACCCGCGACACCACGATTATGAGCCGTGTGCTCTAACCACCTGAGCTACCCCGCCGCGGAGGTCCGACCACCCGGAGGAGATCAGACCCAGAGCCCCTTTACGGAATCGAACCGTAGACCTTCTCCTTACCATGGAGACGCTCTGCCGACTGAGCTAAAGGGGCAACGACGGAGAACGATACACATGGGCCGTCACGATGAGAAATCGGCTCCCGAACGGCCTTGTCCCGCCTGGATCCGGGGCCATCCGACGGCCACCTCGAGCTCGTAGGCCAGGCCCAGGAGGCGGGCTTCGCGGCCCGCTCCGGCACCCAGCATCATGCCCTGCGGCAGGCCCGCCGAGGTGGTCGCGAGAGGCAGTGAGACGGCCGGCTCGCCGGTCGCGTTCTGCAGCGGCGTGAAGGCGACCCAGTCCATCAGCCGGCCCATGATCTCGTCGTAGTCCTGGTCGGGGCGCAGGTGCCCGACGCGCGGCGTCTCGGTGGCCAGCGTCGGCGTGAGGGTGATGTCGTACGCCGCCCGGTGGCGCGCAGCGAGGCGCTGCGAGCTGCGCAGCACCGCGATCGAGAACGGCTGCTTGTGCAGGTTGCGCGCGGCGTGGCGGGCCAGGCCGAGGGTGAGGTTGTCGAGGCGGCTCGGGTCGAACGTGGGGCCGAAGTCCTTCCTGCCCCGCCGGGCGATCACCAGCGCGAGCATCGACCAGAACCGGACGAAGTGCTCGGGGAAGCTGTCCGGGACGGGGTTGTCGACCTCCTCGACGTGGTGCCCCAGGGACTGCAGCAGCTCGGCCGTGCGCAGGGTGAGATCGCGGACCTCCGGGCTGCAGTCGCGGCCGATGCCCTGGGTCACCACCGCGACCCGCAGCCGGGCCCGGCTCGGCCGGGTGACGTCGCCGACCGGCGCCAGGAGCGGGTTGCGCCAGACCTTCTCGGCCTCGCGGTAGAACGCGGCCGTGTCGCGCACGCTGCGGGTCAGCACGCCGTCGGAGACGATGCGCACGGGCATGTCGCGCATCATCCGGTCCTGCGCGAGCCGCCCGCGCGTCGGCTTGAGGCCGACGAGGCCGTTGACGGAAGCCGGGATGCGGATCGACCCGCCGCCGTCGTTGGCGTGGGCGATCGGCACCGCACCGGCGGCGACCAGCGCGGCCGACCCGGCGGACGACGCGCCGGCGTAGTGGTCGGGGTTCCACGGCGAGCGCACCGGCCCGAGGCGTACGTGGTCGGCGGCGCCGGAGAAGCCGAACTCCGAGAGCTGGGTCTTGCCGAGCGGGATGAGGCCGGTGGCGAGGTACATCCGGGCGAAGTCGCCGTCGGCACGTTGCGGCTCGGCGGTGAACGCGTCGCTGCCGTGCTGGGTGGGCATCCCGGCCACGTCGACGTTGTCCTTGACGAAGGTCGGCACCCCCGCGAAGAAGCCGCCCCGCGGGTGGCGGGCCTCCTCGCGCGCGCGGTCGTAGGCGGCGTACGCCACCGCGCCGAGCGCGGCGTCGACCTGCTGCGTGCGGACGATGGCCGCCTCCACCACCTCGGGCACCGAGACCAGCCCGTCGCGGAGCGCCGCCACCAGCCCGGTGGCGTCGAGGTCGGTCAGGGCGTCGTCGGCGGAGAAGGCGTGCACGCGGTCCATGCGCGGAGACTAGCCAGCGCAGCCCCGCCGGTGACACCCCTCGAGGTGGTCGTCGACCAGGCCGATGGCCTCCATCAGGGCGTACATCGTGGTGGGCCCGACGTGCGCGAAGCCGGCCTTCTTCAGCGCCCCGGACAGCGCGACCGACTCCGACGAGGTCGTGGGCAGGTCGGCGGTGGTGCGCGGCGGCGGTCCGGGCTCGGGCCGGAAGGACCAGATGAAGGACTCCAGGCCGCCGTCCGCGCGCAGGGCGACGGTGGCGCGGGCGTTCGCGATGGCAGCGTCGACCTTGCGCCGGTTGCGCACGATGCCGGCGTCGGCCATCAGCCGCTCGACGTCCGCCGGCCCGAAGGCGGCGACGACGTCGGCGTCGAAGCCGGCGAAGGCCTCTCGGAAGCGCGGGCGCTTGTTGAGGATGGTCAGCCACGAGAGGCCGGACTGGAAGGCCTCGAGGGTGAGCCGCTCGAGGTGGGCGCTCTCCCCCGACACCCGCATCCCCCACTCGGTGTCGTGGTAGGCCGTGTTGACGGGGTCGCCGGCACCCCAGGGGCAGCGCGCGACGCCGTCCGCGCCGACGACGGCTCCGGCACCCACCGCGGTCAGTGCCTCAGCTTGAGGCGGACGTTGGGCAGCTCGGGGGCCGGGATCGGCGGGAGGTCGAGGTCGACCACACCGAAGCGCCCGGCGGCGACGGACGTGCCCGCGTCGACGACCTCGCCGTCGGCGGTGATCTGGTCCTGCCACTCCTCGCGGAAGCCGACGATCTCCTCGTGGGTCCGGCCGATGAAGTTCCACCACATGACGATCGCCTCGCCGAAGGGCGGCCCGCCGAGCAGCAGCAGGCGCGACTCCTCGAGGGCGGTGATCGTCAGGGTCGTACGCCCCTCGGCGACGTGGGCGAGGTCGCTGGGCTTGATCTCGGTGCCGTCCAGCTCGACGAGACCGACGTCGAGGAGCACGCCGTGCTCGAAGGTCGCGTCGACGTCGACCTCGAGGCTCCGGCCGGGCGCGAGAATCAGCTCGGCGCCGAGCAGCGGCGTGTGGGTGTGGACCGGCGAGCTCGTCCCGAGGAGTGAGCCGATGAAGACCCGCGCCTCCCAGCCGGGGCCGCGCACCGGCTCGGGCGCGAAGTGCTCGAAGCCGGGGTCGCAGTGGCGGGTGGCGTCCGGCAGGGCGATCCAGAGCTGGGCGCCGTGGAGCAGGGTGGTGTCGGGCGTGGAGACCTCGGTGTGGCTGATCCCCCGGCCGGCCGTCATCAGGTTGAGCTCGCCCGGGCGGACCGTGGCGAGGCTGCCGACGGAGTCGCGGTGCTCGAGCTCGCCGCCGAAGAGCCAGCTCGCGGTCTGCAGGCCGGTGTGCGGGTGAGCGGGCAGCACCATCCCGCCCGTCTCGTCGACCTCGTCGGGCCCGTAGTGGTCGACGAAGCACCAGGCGCCGATGAGCGACCGGTGCCGCTGCGGGAGCGTGCGTCGTACGCGCATGGCCCGGGGACCTCCGAGGGGGACCTCACGCGGGGAGAGCACGTCGATCTGCGTGGTCATCGCTCGCCACCGTACCCGTACGAGTGAACCAGCGGGCGGGTCAGCTCAGGTGGTGCGGTTCGTCGTCGCGGAGGGACCCGGAGCCCTGGTCGGGCGAGCCGTGGGAGTCCGAGTGCCCGTCGCCCTCGCCCGGCCGGTCGAGCCGCACGACGATCGACTTGTAGACCGGCTGGTTGCTCTTGTCCGCCGTGGAGTCCAGCGGGACGAGCGGGTTGGCCTCCGGGTAGTAGGCCGCGACGCAGCCGCGCGGCTGGTCGTAGGGGATGACCCGGAACGACCGCGCGTAGCGCTCCACCCCGTCGCGCCACTCGCTCACCAGGTCGACCAGGTCGCCCTCGGCGTAGCCCAGGTCGCGCAGGTCGTCGGGGTTCACGAACACGACCCGGCGCCCGCCCTTGACGCCGCGGTAGCGGTCGTCGAGGCCGTAGATCGTGGTGTTGAACTGGTCGTGCGAGCGCATCGACTGGAGCAGGAAGCGGCCCCGCGGCACGTCGAGCACGTCGAGGGGGGTCGCGGTGAGGACCGCCCGGCCGCTCGGAGTCTCGAAGACCCGGTTGTCGCGCGGCGGGTGGGGCAGGACGAACCCGCCGGGCTCGTCGACCTTCTCGTCGTACGACGCACAGCCGGGGACGACGCGGGCGATCCGGCGGCGGATCTCGGAGTAGTCCTCGCGGAAGGCCGCCCACGGGACCGGCGAGTCCTCGCCCAGGGTGGCCAGGGCGAGGGAGCAGACGATGTCCACCTCGGACCGCACGTGCTCCGACGGCGGGTCGAGCGGTCCGCGCGAGGCGTGCACGGCCGACATCGAGTCCTCGACCGTCACGCGCTGCACGCGGCCGCCGGTGAGGTCCTTCTCGCTGCGGCCCAGGGCGGGCAGGATCAGCGCCTCGCCGCCGTGCACGACGTGCGAGCGGTTGAGCTTGGTGGAGACGTGCACGGTCAGCGCGGCGTTGCGCATCGCGGCCTCGGTCGCCTCGGTGTCGGGGGCGGCGCCGACGAAGTTGCCACCCATCGCGAAGAACACCCGGATCTTGCCGTCGCGCAGCGCCTGGATGGAGCCGACTGTGTCGAGGCCGTGCTCGCGCGGCGGGTCGAAGCCGAACTCGTCGCGGATCGCGTCGAGGAAGTGGTCGGGCAGCCGCTCCCAGATGCCCATGGTGCGGTCGCCCTGCACGTTCGAGTGTCCGCGCACCGGGCACACCCCCGCGCCCGGCTTGCCGATGTTGCCCTGGAGGAGGGCGACGTTGACGATCTCCTTGATCGTGCCCACCGCGTTGTGGTGCTGGGTGATGCCCATCGCCCAGCAGGTGATGGTGGCCGGCGACTCCGCGATCATCCGGGCCGCCTCGGTGACCTGCTCGCGGGTGAGGCCGGTGGAGGCCTCGACCTTGTCCCAGTCGAGGTCGGCGACGTGCTCGACGTAGGCGTCGTAGCCGGTCGTGTACTGCTCGAGGAAGTCGTGGTCGACCGCGTCCCACTCGACCAGCAGGGCGCCGACGGCCTGGAAGAAGGCGAGGTCGCCGTTGAGCCGGATCGGCAGGTGCAGGTCGGCCAGGGCGGTGCCGACCGTCATGCCCTTGGGGTGCTGCGGGTTCTTGAAGCGGACCAGGCCCGCCTCCTGGAGCGGGTTGATCGAGATGATGCGGGCCCCGCGGGACTTCGCCTCCTCCAGCGCGGACAGCATCCGCGGGTGGTTGGTGCCGGGGTTCTGCCCGACGACGATCAGGAGCTTGGCCTGGTGGATGTCCTCGAGGCTGACCGAGCCCTTGCCGATGCCGATGGTGTCCACGAGCGCGGAGCCGGACGACTCGTGGCACATGTTCGAGCAGTCGGGCAGGTTGTTGGTGCCGAACGCCCGCACGAAGAGCTGGTAGACGAACGCGGCCTCGTTCGAGGTCTTGCCGGAGGTGTAGAACGTCGCCTGGTCGGGGTGGTCCAGGCGCCGCAGGTGCCCGGCGATGGTGGCGTAGGCGTCGTCCCAGGAGATCGGCGTGTAGTGGGTGGCACCGGGGCGCAGCACCATCGGCTCAGTGATGCGGCCCTGCTTGCCCAGCCAGAACTCGGTGCGGCCGGCCAGGTCCTCGACCGGGTGGGTGGCGAAGAACTCACGGTCCAGCAGCTGGCGCGTGGCCTCCTCCGCGACGGCCTTGGCGCCGTTCTCGCAGAACTCCGCCGCGTGCCGGTGGCCCGGCGCGGGGTCCGGCCACGCGCAGCCCTGGCAGTCGAAGCCGTCGACCTGGTTGAGGCGGGTCAGCGTGGACGCGGTGCGGCGTACGCCCATCTGGCCGATGGCACGTCGCATGGCCACCGCGACGGCGGTGACGCCGGCAGCGGCGTGGGCCGTCGACTCGACCTCGACCTCGCTCTCGTCGATGTCGTGGGTGGGCACCTGCCGGGCCTCGTTGCGGAGGCGGGCGGGCACGTCTCGCAGCTGGGAGAGGAGCGTCACGCGCCCCATCCTGCCTCGGGGGTGGTGCCCGGCACACCGCCCGGAGGGGTCCCGTCGGCCGGAATACCCGGGCACGGCCCCCTGTTGGCGCCTGTCGTGCCCTCCCTCCTCGATCCCCTGACCCTCGGTGCCGTGACGACGCAGAACCGCGTCCTGATGGCACCGCTCACCCGGATGCGGGCCACGGCCCCCGGCGACGTCGCCAACGACCTGATGGCCGAGTACTACGTCCAGCGGGCCAGCGCCGGCCTGCTGATCAGCGAGGGCACGCAGGTCAGCCCCGAGGGCAAGGGCTACATGGACACCCCGGGCATCCACAGCGAGGAGCAGGTCGCCGGGTGGCGCCGCGTCACCGACGCGGTCCACAAGGCCGGCGGCCTGGTCGCGGCCCAGCTGTGGCACGTCGGCCGGGTCTCCCACGAGTCCTTCCACGACGGCGAGCTCCCGGTGTCGGCCAGCGCCGGCCCCTACCGCAACCGCACGACGGTGCGCGGGGAGGACGGGCGCCCGACGCGCGTGGCGTGCCCGGTGCCGCGGGCGCTGCGGACCGAGGAGATCCCGCGCGTCGTGGAGGACTACCGCCGCGCCACCGTCAACGCCCGCGAGGCCGGTTTCGACCTCGTCGAGATCCACGGCGCCCACGGCTACCTGCTCCACCAGTTCCTCGCCGCGGACAGCAACCTGCGCACCGACTCGTACGGCGGCTCGCTGGCCAACCGCGCGCGGCTCATGCTCGAGGTCACCGACGCGGTGGTCGACGCGTGGTCCGCGGACCGGGTCGCGATCCGCATCTCGCCGATCGGTTCCTTCAACGGCACCTCCGACCCCGAGGGCGCGGAGGCCGGTCTCCACGTGGCCCGCGAGCTGGGCCGGCGCGACCTGGCCTTCCTCCACCTCTCCGAGCCCGACTGGGCCGGCGGCCCCGAGCTCGACGACGACTACCGCCGCGCGCTGCGCGAGGCCCACCCCGGACCCATCGTCGGCGCAGGCGGCTACGACCGTGCCAAGGCCGACCGGCTGATCGGCGCCGGGCTCGTCGACGCGGCCGCCTTCGGCCGCACCTTCATCGCCAACCCCGACCTGCCGCGCCGCCTGGCCGAGGACCTGCCGCTCAACGAGCAGCGACCGGAGTCGTTCTACGGCGGCGACGCCGAGGGCTACACCGACTACCCGGCGTACGGCGCAGCGTGAGGCCGCTCACGGTTAATTGCATCGTGGCGAGCGGGTGAGAGCGCCTAGGGTCGGGCACGACATGCAGGACTACCCACCCCGGATCGCGACGTTCTTCACCGGCACCGACGACGCACCCACGCCGGACCCCGACACCCGGTCGCCCGCGGCGTTCCTGCGGTGGGTGCTGGGCCGCCAGAAGGCGCTGATCGCGCTCTCGTCACTCTGCTACGCCTTGTGGTTCCTGCCGATGACGCTCGGGCCCTGGATCTTCGGCCGCGCCGTGGACGAGGGCATCGTCGGCGGCTCGGAGCGGGCGCTGGCCGGGTGGGCCGCGCTCCTGCTGCTCGTGGTGGTGATCGGCGGCGTCTTCGGCATCGTGTCGCACACGCTGGTCGTGCGGAGCTGGCTGGTGAGCCTCTACGGCACGCTCGAGATGGTCACCCGCAAGGTCGCGCAGATGGGCCACGTGCTGCCGCGCCGCTCCCCCACCGGCGAGGTGCTGAGCGTGGCCTCGAGCGACTCCGACGAGTTCGGCGCGCTCACCGAGATCCTCGCGCGCACCGTGGGGCAGCTGGTGTCCTACCTGACCGTCGCCTTCATCGTGCTGACCATGTCGTGGCAGCTCGGTCTGCTCACCCTGGTCGCGGCGCCCCTGCTGGTCGGCGCCGCCCTGCCGCTCCTGCGCCCGCTGCACCGACGCCAGCAGGTCGAGCGCTCGCGCACCTCCGAGCTCACCTCGCTGGCCACCGACATCGTGGCCGGCCTCCGCATCCTGCGGGGCATCGGCGGCGAGCAGACCTTCGGCGCCAACTACGCGCGCCAGTCGCAGTCGGCCCGGCGCGCCGGGATCTCGGCCGGCATCTGGCAGGCGGCCGTCGAGGCCGTCGGCGTCCTCTTCTCCGGCCTCTTCCTCGTGAGCCTGGTGTGGCTCGGCACCCGCCAGGTCCGCGAGGGCGCGCTCAGCGTGGGCGAGCTGATCACCTTCCTGGGCTACGGCCTCTTCATGGTCGGCCCGATCCGCACCTTCTTCGAGTTCGTGCAGAAGGGCACCCGCTCGCTGGTGAGCGCCCGCAAGGCGATCGCGATCTTCGAGCAGCGCCCGCCCTGGCGAGACCCCGCGCAGCCCGTCGCCCTCGACGGGTCCGCCGCCCTGCACGACTCGGCCAGCGACCTCACCGTCGAGCCGGGCCGGCTGACCGTGGTCGTCAGCGCCGTCCCGGAGCAGAGCGCTGCGCTGGCCGACCGCCTCGGGCGCTACCTCCCGGCCGACACCGAGCCGGTCCCCGCCGAGGGCGAGGAGGGCGCGCGCGGTCGGGCGGCCCGCCAGGCCCGCGCCGCCCGGGCGCTCGAGCGGGCCCGGATCGCCGCCCTCGACGAGGAGCGCGCCGGCAACGACTGGGGCGTGACCCTCGGCGGGGTCGACCTGGCCCGCGCCGGGCTCGACGACGTACGCCGCCAGGTGCTGGTCAGCGACACCGGCAGCCAGCTCTTCGCCGGCACCCTGCAGGACGCCGTCGACCCGCACGGCCGGCTCACCCGTGAGCAGGCCGAGCACGCGCTGCGCGTGGCCAACGCCGAGGACGTCTACGACGCGCTGCCCGAGGGCTGGCAGGGCGAGCTCGACGAGCGCGGCCGCGGCCTGTCCGGCGGGCAGCGGCAGCGCGTGGTCCTCGCCCGCGCCGTCGCGGCGGACCCGCCGGTGCTGGTGCTGGTCGAGCCCACCTCCGCCGTCGACGCCCACACCGAGGCGCGCATCGCCGAGCGCGTCGCCGTGACCCGCTCGGGTCGCACCACCGTCGTCATGACCGTCTCCCCGCTCTGGCTCCACCACGCCGACCACGTCGTGCTGCTGCACGACGGCACCGTCGTGGCCGAGGGCGCGCACGCCGACCTGCTGGCCGGCAACGACGACTACCGCCGCGTGGTCGCCCGCGCGCTCGACGACGAGGAGGTGGTCCGATGACCACCGACCTGCTCGCCACCTCCCCCGAGACGTGGCGCGACCGCACCATCGACCCGCCGGTGGTCCCCGACGAGCTGCGCCTGCCCGGCCACGGCAGTCCCCGCGAGCGCAACCGCGCCCTGTGGCAGCGCCACGAGCTGCGCCGCCAGCGCGCCGAGGACGTCTACGCCGCCTCGCGCAACCCGGTGCGCGGCTGGCCGGTCTCGGGCAACCGCGCGGTGCTCACCTTCTTCCGCGACCTCGTCCGCAGCCGCAAGGGCTCCTTCGCGCTGATGGTCGCCCTCAACGCGCTTGCCGCCGGCGCCGCACTCGTCGTGCCCCGCCTGCTCGGCTCCCTGGTCAACCGGGTGCAGGCGCAGGGCGCGGCCGTGGAGGGACTGAACGCCATCGCCCTCGCGGTGGTGGGCGTGGTCGTCCTCCAGTCGCTCCTCACCTTCGGCGCCCAGCGCACCTCGACCCACTTCGGCCAGGACCTGCTGGCCTCGGCGCGCGAGTACGTCGTCGACACGATCCTGCGCCTGCCCGTGGGGCGCGTCGAGGGCGCGAGCACCGGCGACCTCGTCACCCGCGTCACCCGTGACGTCGGCACGATGGCGCGCTCCGTGCAGTGGGGCGTGCCCCGGCTGCTGATCTCGCTGATGACGGTCCTGCTCTCCGTCGTGGCGATGATGCTCAACTCCGTCGTGCTCGCCCTGCCCGCGCTGCTGGTCTTCGCGCTGTGCACCCCCGCGGTGCGCACCTACCTCCGGCGCGCACCCAAGGCGTACATCACCGAGGGCGCCACCTACTCCCGGATCAACACCACCCTCACCGAGACGGTCGAGGGTGCCCGCACCGTCGAGGCACTGCACCTGTCCGGAGCCCGGGTGCGCGCGGGCAGCGACGACATCGAGGTCTCCGCGCAGGCCGAGCGCTACGGCATGACCCTGCGCAACGTGCTCTTCGCCGCGCTCAACGCCGCCTTCCAGGTGCCGCAGGTGGTCACGCTCGTGGTGGGCGCCTACGGCTACTCCCGCGGGTGGGTCGACCTCGGCCAGATCACCGCCGCGATGCTCTACGTCGTCGCGCTGAGCGAGCCCCTCGACGCCGTCATCGGCGAGGTCGACCGGCTCCAGGTCGGTGCCGCGTCGACCAGCCGGCTGCTCGGCATCGCCGAGGTGCCGCCGGACCGCGAGCCCGGCGACCGTCTCCCCGACGGCGTCGAGCTCACGGCCACGGACCTGCGCTTCGCCTACCGCGAGGGCCACGACGTGCTGCACGGCGTCGACCTGCACCTCGCCGTCGGCGAGCGGCTGGCCGTCGTCGGTCCGAGCGGGTCGGGCAAGTCCACCCTCGGTCGCCTGCTCGCCGGCATCAACCGCCCCCGCACCGGGACCGCGCGCGTCGGAGGCGTCGACCTGGTCGACCTGCCGCTGGAGGTGCTGCGCGTCGAGGTCGCGCTCGTGACCCAGGAGCACCACGTCTTCATCGGCTCGGTGCGCGACAACATCGTGCTGGCCCGAGAGGACTCCACCGACGACGACGTCCGCGAGGCGCTGCGCGCGGTGGGCTCGCTCGCCTGGGTCGAGCGGCTGCCCGACGGCCTCGACACCCTCATCGGCTCCGGTCGCTTCGCCCTCACCCCGGCCCAGGCCCAGCAGGTCGCGCTCGCGCGCCTGATCATCGCGGACCCGCACACGCTGGTCCTCGACGAGGCGACCTCGCTGATCGACCCGCGGACCGCGCGCACCCTCGAAGGGTCGATGAACAACCTCCTCGAGGGCCGCACCGTCGTCGCGATCGCGCACCGGCTCCACACCGCGCACGACGCCGACCGCATCGCCGTGGTCATCGACGGCCGGATCGTCGAGCTCGGCAGCCACGACGAGCTGCTCGCCCTGGACGGGGAGTACGCCGACCTCTGGCACGCCTGGACCTCCTGAGGTCCTGCTGCGCGGCGGTGCGTGAGGCAGCTTCTCGGCGCTCGGAACCTGTCCTGCTCACCGCTGCTCCGCGTCAGGCAGTCACGCGATCCGCACGCGTCGCGGAGAGGTGCCAGCGCCAGCACGCCCACCCCAGCAGCACGCACACCGCGGCCGCCACGGCGAACCCGAGGACCGATCGTCCGGCGTACGGGGCGAGGAGGACCGCGCTGGCGGCGTTGAACACCAGCGTCACGAACGACCCGGCTGACATGACCGCGCCCCGACGGGTCGGGACGAGGTCGAGCATCAGCAGCTGGATGTTGGGGAAGGCCAGGCCGTTGCCGAGCGCGACGAGCGCGACCCCCGCTGCCGCCCACGGCAGCACCTCGCCCGCCGGGGTCAGCGCGACCACGATGCCCAGCAGCGCTCCCGCGCCGCTCACGGCGTAGCCGACGGACACCAGCTGGGTGCTGGTCACCAGCCGACCCAGCCGACCGCTCAGCACCGAGCCCACCACCATCGCCCCGATCATCGGGACGAACAGCTTCCAGAAGTCGAGCTCGCCCTCCCCCAGCAGGTCGACGACGAAGATGGCGGCGCCGCCGATGTAGAGGAACTGCGCACCGAAGACGAGGGTGCCGGCCCAGGCCATCCGGTGGAAGGCGGGCACGGACACGACGGCGAGCAGGCCCGTGACGACCTCGCCGACGCGGAGCGGGACCCGGCGCTCGGGCGGGTGGCTCTCGGGCAGCAGCGCGATCGAGCCGACGAGGAGGAGGACCGCGAGGGCCGCCATGAACCAGAAGACCGTCTGCCACGGCCCGACCTGCACCAGCAGCCCGCCCACGACCGGGGCGATCGCGGGCGCCAGCCCGAAGATCACCGCGACCTGGCTCATCATCCGCTGCGCCTCGACGCCGTCGAAGAGGTCGCGGATGATCGTGCGGCTCACGATCGTCGAGCCGCCGGCAGCCAGTCCCTGCACGACGCGACCGACGAGCAGCCACTCCAGCGTCGGCGCGAACGCGCACGCGACGGATGCGACGGCGTACGCCGCCAGCGACCACACGATCACCGGCTTGCGACCGATGGCGTCGGAGAGTGGTCCGTGGAAGATGCTCATCGCCGCGAAGGCCAGCATGTAGGCCGTCACGACGAGCTGGAGCTCACCGGCCGTGACGTCGAGGGCCTCCCCCATCTGCGCGAACGCCGGGAAGGGCGTGTCGATGCTGAACGGGCCGATCATCGACAGCATCGCCAGGACCAGCGGGATCAGCGCCAGGGTGCGGGCGGCCGGACGGGTGGCCGGCGCGGAGGTCATGCGTCGAGGCTACGGTCCAGGTTGATCGCGGCGCTGATCAGGCCGAGGTGGGTGAAGCCCTGGGGGAAGTTGCCCAGCTGCTCGCCGTTGAGGCCGACCTGCTCGGCGTACTGCCCGAGGTGGTTGGCGTAGGTGAACATCTTCTCCAGCGCCAGCCGGGCGTCGTCGAGCCGACCGGCGCGGGTCAGCGCCTCGACGTACCAGAACGAGCAGAGCGAGAAGGTGCCCTCGCCGTCGGCGCCGCCCTCGACGCCGTCGTCGAACGTGTCGGCGTCGTAGCGCAGCACCAGGCTGTCGGAGACGAGGCGCTCCTCGACGAGCGCGAGGGTGGAGAGGAAGCGCGGGTCGTCGGGCGCGAGCATCTTCACCATCGGCATCAGGAGCGTCCCGGCATCGAGCACGTCTCCGCCGGGGAAGGCCGTGAAGGCGCCGAGCTCGTCGTTCCAGCACTCGGTCATGACGCGCTCGTAGATCGCGTCGCGGGTCGCGGCGAGCTCGGTGAGGTCGCCCGGCAGCCCGCGTCGCCGCGCGACGCGCATCATCCGCTCGACGGCGACCCAGCTCATGACCAGCGACGTGGTGTGGGTCCGCGGCTCGCCGCGGATCTCCCACATGCCGGCATCGGGTCGGTCCCAGTTGTCCATCAGCCACGAGACGATCCGGCGCAGGTCGGTCCAGGCGTCGTGGCTGATGCCGCGCCCGTGCTTGTCGAAGAGGTAGACCGAGTCGATGAGCTCGCCGTAGACGTCGAGCTGGAGCTGGTCGACCGCGCCGTTGCCGACCCGCACCGGGCGTGAGCCGCGGTGGCCGGCGAGGTGGTCGAGCTCGCGCTCGTGGGGGATGGCGCCGTCGAGGTCGTAGAGCACCCGCAGCGGGCCGAGCTCCTCCGTGTCGACTCCGTCGTCGGCCGCCTCGCCGAGCCGCTCGGACAGGAAGCGGACGAAGGCCGAGGCCTCGTCGGTGAAGCCGAGGCGCAGGAGCGCGTAGACGCTGAACGCGGCGTCGCGCACCCAGACGAAGCGGTAGTCCCAGTTGCGGGTCCCGCCGATGTGCTCGGGCAGGCTCGTGGTGGGCGCGGCGACGATGCCGCCGCTCGGCTCGTGGCACAGCAGCTTGAGCGTCAGCGCGGAGCGGTCGACCCACTCGCGCCAGCGGCCGGTGTAGGTGCTCTGCGCGAGCCAGCCGCGCCAGAACCTCGCGGTGGCGTCGAAGAGCTCGTCGACGTCGTCCTCGCTGCACCCGCGGGCCGGCTCGCCGGGCGCGAGGACCTCGAGCACGAAGAGCGCGGACTCGCCGGTGCGCAGGGCCACGTGGGCCGTGGCGGCGTGGTCGGCGACCTCCACGTCCACGGTGCTCGACAGCGCGAGGTGCACGTCGCCGTCGGCGAAGCGCACGACGTCGTCCTCGGTGGACAGCTCGGGCATGGTCGTGGCGTAGTCGGGACGCGGCGCCATCGCCATGGTGAGCTCGACGCAGCCGCGCAGCCCCACCACACGACGTACGAGCCGCTGGCGGTGGTCGGGGTCGTGCGCGCGCAGCACCGGCATGAAGTCCTGGACCTCCACGACTCCCTGCTCGGTCATGAAGCGGGTGACGAGGATGTTGGTCTCGGGGTGGTAGTACTGCTGGCTGCGCGCCTCCTCGTCGTCCGGACCCAGCCGCCACGAGCCGGCGTCGGGGTCGAGGATCGAGGCGAAGACGCTGGGGGCGTCGAACCGTCCGGGGCAGAACCAGTCGATGGTGCCGTCGGTGGCCACCAGCGCCGCGGTGCGCAGGTCACCGACCAGGCCGTGGTCGGCGATCGACGGCCCGTCGGGCCGCTCAGCCCGCATCGGCTGCGCCCCGGCCGAGCCGCCACCCGCCGGGCGGCAGGTCGAGCGCCTCGCGCGGCCCCCACGACTCCTGGGCGTACGGCAACGGGTCGGGGCGGTCGTCGAGGACCGGCTGGCAGACCTCCCACAGCCGGCGCGTCTCGTCGGCGTGCGCGAAGAGGGTGTGGTCGTCGTGCAGCACGTCGAGCAGCAGCCGCTCGTAGGCCTCGAGCGGCTCGTCGTGGGGCAGCTCCTCGCCGAGGTCGAGGCGCATCGTGGCCGGCGCGAGCTCCATCTCGGGGCCGGGACGCTTGCCGAGGAGCTCGACGTGCACCTGCGCCTCGTCGGTCAGCTCGAGGACGAGCTCGTCGGGCTCGAGGCCGGGGCCGAACACCGTCGAGTCGGGCTGGCGGAAGCGCAGGGTGACGGTCCGGCGGGTCTCGGCCATCGCCTTGCCGGTGCGCAGGTGGAAGGGGACGTCGCGCCACCGGTCGTTGTCGACCCAGGCCTCGAGCGCCACGAAGGTCTCGACGGTGGAGTCATCGTCGACGTCGTCCTCGTCGCGGTAGCCGTCGTACTGCCCCAGCACGACGCGCGCGGGGTCGAGCGGGCGCACGGCGTCGAAGACCTCGGCCCGCGCGCGGCGCACGGCAGCGGCCGACCACTCACCCGGGTCCTCCAGCGCCACCGCGCCGAGGATCTGGAAGAGGTGGGTGGAGACCATGTCGCGCAGCGCACCGGTGGACTCGTAGAACGAGCCGCGGCCCTCCATCGCCAGCGTCTCGGGGACGTCGACCTGCACCGAGGCGATGCTGCGCCGGTCCCAGGCGGGCTCGAAGAGCGCGTTGGCGAAGCGCAGGGCCAGCAGGTTCTGCACGGCCTCCTTGCCGAGGAAGTGGTCGATGCGGAAGACCTGGTCCTCGTCGAAGACCTCGTGCACGTCGTGGTCGAGCTCCTCGAACGACTCGAGGTCGAGGCCGAACGGCTTCTCGATCACCAGCCGCGCGCGCTCTGCGAGGCCCTCGCGGCCCAGCATCGCGACCATCCCGGACATGGCGGTGGGCGGCACGGAGAGGTAGACCAGGCGGCGTACGCCGTCGCCGAGGGACTCCTCCACCTCGCGCACCCGCGCGGCCAGGTCGGATCCGTCGTCGGCGTCGGAGGTCTCGAAGGAGGTGCGCTCGAGCAGGCTCCGGGCGACCGACTCGTCGAGGTCGTCGATGCTGTCGCGCAGGCCCCCGAGCACCTCGTCGCGGAACTCCTCGTCGGTGCCCGGCGAGTGGCGTCCGCTGCCGATGACGGCGTAGTCCTCCGGCAGCCGGTCGGCCGCGGCGAGGCGGTAGAGGCCGGGGAAGAGCTTGCGCGCCGCGAGGTCGCCGCGGGCGCCGAAGAGGAGGAAGACGTAGGGCGGCAGGTCGGACCCGGTGCTGGTCATGGCGCCACGCTAACGACCCACCCGAAGGGCGGGCCCGGCTCAGGAGTTGCTGAAGACCGCCGGTCCGCCGTCCTCGCCGGACGCACCTCCCGCCGGACCAGGACCGCGGCCCGCCCAGGTCCAGGCGTACGCCGGGTCCTCCACCGCGAGCCCGCCCTCGCCCAGCTCCAGCGGGGCGAAGGTGTCGACCATGACGGCGGACTCGTCGAAGTAGTCGGCACCGAGGCTGGCCTCGATCGCGCTGGGCTGCGGGCCGTGCGCGTGGCCGCCGGGGTGCAGGCTGATCGAGCCGAGGTTGATCCCCGAGCCCTTGCGCGCCTCGTAGTCGCCGCCGACGTAGAACATGACCTCGTCGGAGTCGACGTTGGAGTGGTAGTAGGGCACCGGGATGGCCAGGTCGTGGTAGTCGACCTTGCGGGGCAGGAAGTTGCAGATCACGAAGTTCCACCCCTCGAAGACCTGGTGCACCGGCGGCGGCTGGTGGACCTTGCCGGTGATCGGCATGTAGTCCTCGATGTTGAACGTGTAGGGGTAGAGGCAGCCGTCCCAGCCCACCACGTCGAAGGGGTGCGTGGCGTAGGTCAGGCGCGTGCCGACGATGCCGGCGCTGGTGCGGTGCTTGACCAGCACCTCGACGTCGGTGCCCTCGGCCTGGTGCGTCTCGGTGGGCCCGTGCAGGTCGCGCTCGCAGTAGGGGGCGTGCTCGAGGAGCTGTCCGAAGCGGGAGAGGTAGCGCTTGGGCGGGTGGATGTGGGAGCTGGCCTCGATCGCGTAGAGCCGCGACGGCTCCGCCGGGACCCAGCGGTGGTCGGTCGCGCGCGGGATCACGACGTAGTCGCCGGTGCGGTAGGCCACGACCCCGAAGACGGTCTCGACCGTGCCGCTGCCGGACTCGACGTAGACGCACTCGTCGCCGATGGCGTTGCGGTAGAGCGGGGACGGCCCCATCGACTCCGGGCCGGTGACCACATAGCTGATGCGGACGTCGTTGTTGCCGAGCACCAGGCGGCGGCCCTCGACCGGGCAGCCACCGGTCTCGAGGTCGTGGAGCCTCAGGTGGCGCGGCTTGAGCGGGTGGTTGGGCGTGCGCGACTGGTCGGGCAGCTCCCAGACCTGACTGTCGGTGATCGCGCTCGGCACGCCGCAGTGGTAGAGCAGGGACGAGTCGGAGGAGAAGCCCTCCTCGCCCATCAGCTCCTCACGGAAGAGGTGACCGTCCTCGTCGCGCATCTGCGTGTGGCGCTGGCGCGGCAGCCGGCCGAGGGCTCGGTAGTGGGCCATGGACGGTCACTCCTGTCTTCCGATTATCGGACGCAGGCGTCCGCTATCTGGTGGCTAGAGTAGCCCCGTGGCTCCCTCCCCCGCACCTGTCGAATCCGCCCAGTGGCGTGGCCTCGTCGACGACGCCGCGGTCTTCCCGCCCGGCGACGTCCCCCTCCGGGACGCGACGGCGTCGTGGGGCGCCCGCCGCGAGGAGTGGTACGCCGACCTCGTCGGGACCTTCGTGCTCAAGGACACCGACCTGCCGCTGGTCCGCGGCTTCGGCGCGCCGCTGTCGGTCGTGGTGACCGGCGGCGCCGGGCAGGTCGCCGGCCCCCTCGCTGCCGCCGCCCGGCTGGGCCTCGAGGTGGCCGCGCTGGAGATCGCCCTGCGCGACCCCGACGACCTCGCCGGCAACGTACGCCGGGTGGTGGCCGCGCTCGACCACGCCCGCGACGAGGGCACGCTCGGCGACGACCTACGCGTCCACGTCGAGGTCCCCGGGCCGCTCACCCCCGCCTGGCTCGCCGCCGCCGACGAGGTGGCCGCGGCCGACCTCCGGCTCAAGCTGCGGCTGGGCCACGTGGACCACGACCTGGTGCCCGACGAGGCGACGGTCGCCTCCTGGATCGACGCGGCCCTGGACCGCGAGACCCCCTTCAAGGGCACCGCCGGCCTGCACCGGGCCGTGCGCCACGACCCCGAGGGCGGCGGCATGCACGGCTTCCTCAACCTCCTGGTCGCCACCCAGGTGCTCTGGGACGGCGGCTCCCTCGCCGACGCGACCGACGCCCTGCGCCAGCGCGACGGCGAGGCGCTCGCGGCGACCGACATCGGCTCGGCACGCCGCTGGTTCACCTCGTTCGGCTCCTGCTCGGTGACCGAGCCCCTCGACGACCTGGTCGCCCTCGGCCTGCTCACCCCCCACCCCGCGGAGGACTCATGACCCACCACGCCACCACCTGGGTTCCCGGCGCCGCCGGCTCCGGCTTCGACGTCGACCACCTCCCCTACGGCGTCTTCGCCCGCTCCGGCGAGCACCCGCGCGTCGCGGTGCGGATCGGCGACCAGGTGCTCGACCTCAGCATCGTCGCGGCCGCGGACATGGTCGACACCCACGCGCTCTTCGACCAGCCCACGCTCAACCCCTTCATGGCGGCCGGACCGACGGTGTGGGAGTCGACGCGGGCCTGGGTCACCGGGCTGCTGACCGACGAGACCGAGCGCGACCTCGTGGAGCCGGCCCTGTCACCGGTGGACTCGGTGCGGATGCTGATGCCGTTCACCGTCGGCGACTACGTCGACTTCTACGCCTCCGAGCACCACGCCTCCAACGTCGGGCGGATGTTCCGTCCCGACGCCGAGCCACTGCTGCCCAACTGGAAGCACCTCCCCGTCGGCTACCACGGCCGCTCCGGCACCGTCGTCGTCTCGGGCACCGACGTCGTACGTCCCTGCGGGCAGCGCAAGGCGCCCGACGCGGACCGGCCGACCTACGGCCCGTCGGCGCGCCTCGACATCGAGGCCGAGCTCGGCTTCGTCGTCGGCGTCCCCTCGGCGATGGGCGAGCGCGTGGCAACCGCCGACCTCGCCCGCCACACCTTCGGCGTCGTGGGCCTCAACGACTGGTCGGCGCGCGACATCCAGGCGTGGGAGTACGTCCCGCTCGGCCCGTTCCTGGGCAAGTCGTTCGCCACCTCGATCAGCGCGTGGGTCACGCCGCTCGCGGCGCTCGACGCGGCGTGGACCGAGCTGCCCGGCCAGGACGACCCGGAGGTGCTCGACTACCTCCGCGTCGAGGGCCCCGCGGGTCTCGACATCGAGGTCGAGGTGGTGCTCGACGGCGAGGTCGTCGCCCGCCCGCCCTACCGCACCATGTACTGGTCGCCCGCGCAGATGCTGGCCCACACGACCGTCAACGGCGCGAGCGTGCGCACCGGGGACCTGTGGGGCTCCGGCACCGTGTCCGGACCGGAGCGCGACCAGCGGGGGTCGCTGCTCGAGCTGAGCTGGGGCGGCAAGGAGCCCTTCACCGTCGCCGGCCGCGAGCGGACCTTCCTCGAGGACGGCGACGAGGTGACCCTGCGCTACACCGCGCCCGGCACGGGCGGAGGCCGCATCTCGCTCGGCGAGGTCACCGGCCGCATCCTCCCGGCCCGCTGACGGCAAGGCGTCCGTCGGGGTCCGTTCACCCGGCTGCGCCACCGTGCGCACATGCGCATCGCCCAGCTGGCCAACTTCGTCGGACCTGCGTCGGGGGGCATGCGCACCGCGCTGCGCGCCCTGGGGGCGGGATACGTGGAGGCCGGCTGCCGCCGCCTGCTCGTCGTACCCGGCCCCGAGGACGTCCGGACGTCCGGCCCGCTGGGTGACGTCGTCCAGCTCCGCGCACCACGGGTGGGCGGCGGCTACCGGCTGATCGTCGAGCCGTGGCGCGTCATCGAGATCCTCGAGGAGTGGGGACCGACCTCGATCGAGCTGAGCGACAAGTCGACGCTGCTTCCGGTGGCGCGCTGGGCCCGGCGCAGCGGCGTGGGGTCGGTGCTGCTCTCGCACGAGCGCCTCGACGACATGCTGGCCCTGCGCACCGGGCTCGACGCGACGTCGAAGGTGTCGGCCGGGCTGCTCAACCGGTTGCTGGTGCGCAGCGTGGACACGGTCGTGGTCACCTCGGCCTACGCCCGCGACGAGTTCGCCGCGGTCGCCGCGGCGGCGGGGTGCCCGGTCGTACGCGTCCCGCTGGGCGTCGACCTGGACACGTTCCGCCCGCACCGGCGCGCGCGGGTCGACGGCCTGCGGCTGGTGCACGCCGGGCGGCTGTCGCGCGAGAAGAGCCCGCACCTCGCGGTCGCCACCGCTGTCGACCTGCACCGGCGCGGGGTGCCGCTACGCCTCGACGTCTACGGCGTCGGGCCGCACCGCGACGAGCTGGTCGAGCTCGCCGGCGACGCCCCGGTGCGGTTCCGGGGCTACGTCGACTCCCCCGCGCGGCTGAGCCGCGCGCTGGCACACGCCGACGTGGCGCTGAGCGTCTGCCCCGGCGAGACCTTCGGCCTCGCGGTGCTCGAGGCGCTGGCCTCGGGCACGCCGGTCGTGACCGCCGACCGGGGCGGGGCGCGCGAGCTGGTCGACGAGGCCTCCGGCGGCTGGGGCGCGCCCGAGGCGGGCGCGCTCGCGGACGCGGTGCTCGAGGTTGCGGCCCGCCCCGTGGCGCGGCGCCGGGCCGCGGCCCGCACGCGCGCGGAGCGCTACCCCTGGTGGGCCACGGTCGGCTCCCTGCTGGACGTCCACTCGTCGGTGGCGATGCCGTCGAGCCGCTCGCGTGCCCGGCGGGTGGCGAGCAGCAGCACCGCGACCGCAGCCACCACGAGCGACCCGATCACGATCGCCAGGTAGGCGCCGTGCAGTGAGGAGTCCATCGGCGCCACCAGCCCGCCCACCAGCGACACCGAGACCAGCGCGGCACTCCCGCTGCGACCGAGGCGCTGCACGGCCACGAAGGGCACGACCCACAGGAAGTACCAGAGGTGGACCACCGGGCTGAGGGCGACGGTCGCCGCCGTCACGAGGGCGACCGCCCGCACCGCCTCGCGCGGGTCGCCGACCGGCAGGCGCAGCAGCGCCCACCCGGCGACCCCGACCGCGGCGACCTGGGCCACGAGGCGTACGAGGTCGAGGAAGGCCGCGTCCGGGGCGCCGAGCCCGACCCAGGCGGCCACGAGGTCGAGCCACCCGCCGACGAGCGTCGGCAACGACAGCGGCGTGTTCACCGTGCCGGGGACCCCGAGCGCGCCGATCCACCCGACCCCCAGCCCCCACACCACGCCGGGCCCGACGAGGGCGAGCACCGCGACGCCCGCCACCCGGGCGCCGTGCCGCACGCGCACGAGGAGCCCCGCCGCCGGCGCGGTGAGCAGGACGACCGCCACGCAGACCAGTCCCCCGGGCAGCTTCACGCCGGCCGCCAGCCCGCCGAGCACCGCACCCGCCACCCATCCGTGGTCGCGGGCGACGACGAGCGCGGCCGCCGTCAGGCCCACCATGAGCAGGTCGTTGTGCAGCCCCGCCACACCGTTGGCGACCATGAGCGGAGAAGCCAGCACCAGGCACGAGGCGAGCGCAGGGTTGGCGCCGCACCAGCGCGCCAGCCGTGGCACGGCCCACGCCAGCAGCACCAGGCCGACCAGCGCCATCCCCCGGTGCGCGACGACCAGCAGCCACGGGTCGGACGTGAGACCCGCGGCCAGGTCGCCACCGATCAGCGGGACCGGGCCGTAGGGCGCCGGCGTGCCCATCCAGCGCGGGTCGACACCCTCGACGATCGGCCCGGGGACCGAGCGGGGCCCGACCAGCGCCCACGGCCCGTGCTCGTAGGGCGAGAGGCCGCGGTGGGTGAGCGTGCCCTGGGCGGCGTACGACCAGCCGTCGCGGGAGAACAGCGGCGGGGCCAGCAGGAGCGGTAGCGACCAGACGACGGTCGCTGCGCGAACGGTGGCGAGGACGTCGGCCTGCCCGGCCTCGTCGGTGCGGGCAGCCAGCCGGCACAGGCGCAGCCACGCCGACGCCAGCAGCCCGAGCCCGAGCAGCACCACGACGAGACCGGTCATCCGCCCGGGCGCGGTGCCACGGAGCAGCTGCAGCAGGTCGACGTCCGCCACCACGGCACTCTCGGGCAGGGTCGCGACCACCAGCCCGCCGAGCAGCACGAGCACGCTGCCGACCAGTCCCCGCGCCACCATGCTGCGGACCGTAAGGGCCATCCGCGACGGCCGGCCGACCGTCGGATGAACAGCGGCCGACCCCTCGACCACGCGTGCCGTCATCCTTCCGCGCGGTCCTAGGCTGAGGCCGTGAAGCAGCTGGGCCAGTACGCCGCACCGCGGCACGTCATCGCGCACCTCTCCGACCCGCACCTCATCGGTGGCGGCGCGCGGCACTACGGCGTGATCGACAACGACGCCCACCTCCGCCTCGCCCTCGCCCGGCTCGCGGCCGTGAGCCCGGCCCCGCAGGCCCTGATCTTCACCGGCGACCTGGCCGACCGCGCCGAGCCCGAGGCCTACGCAACGCTGCGCTCGATCGTCGAGCCGGCCGCGGCCGCGATGGGCGCGGTCGTGGTGTGGACGATGGGCAACCACGACGAGCGCGCGCCCTTCGCGCGCGGCCTCTTCGACTCCGACGACGACGGACCCCAGGACCGGGTGCACGAGGTCGACGGGCTGCGCATCGTCGCCCTCGACACGAGCGTCCCGGGACACCACCACGGCGACCTCACCCCCGGGCAGCTCGCGTGGCTCGCCGACGTGCTGGCCACCCCGGCCGAGCACGGCACCCTGCTCGCGATGCACCACCCGCCGCTGCCGCTGCCCATGCTGCGCGCCGCCGAGCTGATCGAGCTGCAGGACCAGCAGGCGCTGGCCGAGGTCATCACCGGCACCGACGTTCGCGGGATCCTGGCCGGGCACCTCCACCTGTCGACGTGGTCCACCTTCGTCGGCGTACCGGTGTCGGTGGCCTCGGCCAGCTGCTACACCAGCGACCCCGCTCCGGTGGACCGCTTCGTGTCGGGCGTCGACGCCAACCAGGCCTTCTCCATGGTGCACGCCTACGACGACCGCCTGGTGCACACCCTCGTCCCGCTCGAGCGCGGCACCGAGGTGAGCCACCTCGGTTCCGACGTCGCGGAGGCGCTCGAGGGCGTGCCGCTGGAGCAGGCTCGCGAGCTCGCCTCGTCCAAGACCTCCCGCTTCAACAGCTAGGACCTCCTGTGCGACTCCTCCTCATGCGCCACGGCCAGACCCACGCCAACGTCTCCGGCGAGCTCGACACCGCCCATCCCGGAGTTGACCTCACCGACCTCGGGCGCGCCCAGGCCGCGGCCGCTGCCAAGGCACTGGCCGACGAGCACCTCGACGCGGTCTACGTCTCCAGCCGGGTGCGTACGCACCAGACCGCCGCCCCGACCGCCAAGGACCGCGACCTGGACCTGACCGTTCTCGACGGGCTGGAGGAGATCGCGGCGGGCGACTTCGAGATGCGCAGCGACCACGACGCGGTCGCGGGCTACATCGGCAGCGTCGCGACCTGGCTCGAGGGCGACCTCACCCACCGGATGCCAGGAGGCGAGACGGGCGAGGAGTTCCTGGCCCGCTTCGACGCCGCGGTGCGCCGGATCGTGGACGCCGGCCACCGTGCCGCGCTCGTCGTCAGCCACGGCGCCGCGCTGCGCACGTGGGTCTCCGCCCGGATGGAGCCGCACCCCGACGCGCCGCCCGCGCACGAGCCGCTGCACAACACCGCGCTGATCGTCCTCGAGGGCGACCACGGGTCGGGCTGGCGGATGGTGTCGTGGCAGGGGCACCCGGTGGGTGGTGACTACCTGGAGGATCCGTCTGCCGAGGACCCCACCGGCGACCTGGACTCCGACGACGACGGCGAGATCGGCTAGACGCCCTCGGTCCCGATCCCCGGGTGCACGAAGGGCCGACCGGCCTTCATCTGCTCCACCGAGCCCGGGTGGACCCGGGCGAGGTGGGCGAGACCCCGCCGGCGGTAGCGCAGGGTCTGCACGATGCCGAAGGCCCAGAAGACGTACTGCACCGACATCGCCAGCTTGAAGTCACCGAGCGTGTAGGAACCCATGCCGCCCGACGCCGACAGGTCGAGGACGACGCCGATGAGCGCCATCGTCAGCAGCGAGGCGGTGAAGCCACCGACGTTGACCAGGCCGTTGGCCCGCCCGGTCTCGTGCGGCGGGGTGAAGGACCGCGCGAGGTCGAAGCCGACCATCGCGGCCGGACCTCCGCTGGCGGTCGCGAAGGCCATCACGACGACGACCCAGTCCGGGGCGACGCCGGGCCACAGCAGGACCGCGGTCCACGGCACGACCATCGCGATGACGATGCCGACCACGATCCACGAGCGGTAGTAGGGCAGCCGCGCCACGAGCCGCGCGGTGACCAGCCCGCTCACGACGGCCCACGCCGTCATCGCCATGAGCAGGGTGCTCGCCCCGCTCGTCGACCAGCCCAGGCCCTGGACGAGGAAGGGATAGCCCCACAGCAGCGCGAAGACCGTGGCGGAGAACTGCGAGACGAAGTGCGACCACATGCCGAGCCGGGTGCCGGGGTTGCCCCACACCGTCCGCACCGACAGCGCAAGCGCGCGGAGCTTGATGGCGACGACGTCGCCGCGGCGGTAGGGCGAGTCCTTCACCAGCGCGAGCACCGCCACCAGCAGCACCACGCCGATGCTCGAGGTCAGCGCGAAGGCACCGGTCCAGCCGAGCTCGTGGAGGAGGTACGACAGGGGGCCGGCCGCCGCGATCGCGCCGAGCTGGCCGGACAGCCCGGTGAGCTGGGTGACCATCGGCCCCTGGCGGACCAGGAACCACACCGTGACGAGGCGGATGACGCTGACGAAGACCATCGCGTCCCCGGCGCCGACCACGGCTCGGGCGGCCACTGCGGCCGGGAAGGACTCCACGAACGCGAAGCCGAGCTGCCCCGCGGTCATCAGCACCAGGCCGGTGATCAGCATCGCGCGGGAGCCGTAGCGGTCGAGCAGCACACCGACCGGCACCTGCATGCCGGCGTAGACCACGAGCTGGAGCACGGTGAACGTCGCCAGGCTGGTGGCGTTGATGTCGAAGCGGTCGGCCGCGACGATGCCGGCGACGCCGAGCGAGCTGCGGTGGAAGACCGCCAGCACGTAGACCGCGAGGCCAACGAGCCAGATCACCCAGGCCCGTCGCTGACCGATGTCGTGGATCTGCTCCCGGGTCACTCCTCGTCCGCTTCGGAAGTCGTGCCCAGGGCGGCGGAGAGCTCGGCGCGCGACGGCGGGTCGGCCCCGGGACGCGAGACGTTGATGGCGGCGCCGATGGCGGCGGTCGTCACGACGCCCAGCACGTCGCGGTCCGACAGCGCGCGCAGCGCACCGGCCGCGTCGGCACCGTGGACCCCGAGGGCGATGAACGCGTCGACCAGCACGCCGCTGAAGGTGTCGCCGGCCCCCACGGTGTCGGCCACGCGCACCGGGACCCCAGGCACCTCGAGCGTCGTGCCGTCGTGGCGTACGGCGACCGCGCCCTCGCCGCCGCGGGTGACCACGACCAGCCCCGGACCCGCCGCCGCCCACCGTGTGGCGGTGTCGACGGGGTCCTGCCCGGGGTGCAGCCAGTCGAGGTCCTCGTCGCTGACCTTGACCAGGTCGGACAGCGCGACCAGCTCCTCGACCCGGGCGACCGGGCCGGTGCGGTCCGGCGTGATGGCCGGGCGGGCGTTGGGGTCGAGGGAGACCAGCGCACGACCGCGGTGGGCGCGCACGGCGTGGAGGACGGCGTCGGCGCCCGGGTCGAGCACGGTCGCGATGGAGCCGACGTGCAGGACGTCGCAGGACTCGTCGGGCACGGCCGGGAGCTCCCAGTCGAGGTCGAAGACGTAGCTCGCGGCACCCGAGGCGTCGAGGGTGACCTCGGCGCTCGACGTCCGCCCGCTGCCGGTGGGCTGTGCGAGCACGGTCACGTTGCTGGCCTCGAGCCAGGTGCGGACCAACCCACCGCGCTCGTCGTCGCCGAGCAGGGTGACCAGGCGTACGTCGCGCTGGAGCCGGCCGAGGGTGAGGGCGACGTTGGCGGGGCTGCCGCCGGGCAGGTCGCGGGGGGTGCCCCCGGCGTCGGGGACCACGTCGATGAGCGCCTCGCCGACGACGAGGATGCGCGGCTGGGCGTCCGTCATGGACCCATCATGCCGGTGCCGCCCCGGGCGCCGACAGGGCCATCGCGCGGGCGAGACCGGGGGCCAGCGGGAGTCGCGGGAGGAGGGTGGCCTGGACCGCGTGGTAGAGGTCGGGCTTGCCGGGCCAGACCGACGCCTGCGGCTGGTTGGCCGGGTCGAGCTCGTGGTGCCACGAGCCCCGCTCGGTGTCGCGGACGTGCTCGACGACGTGGCGCCACCACGTCGCGTACAGCTGCGCGTAGCGCTCCTCGCCGGTGCGTCGGTGGAGCGCCGCGGCGGCGGCGATGCCCTCGGCGGCCACCCAGTGCATCCTCTGCCGCACGACCGGCGTGCCGTCCCAGTCGGTGGTGTAGACGAAGCCCGGTGCGCCGTCGACGTCCCAGCCGTCGGCCACGGCGCGGTCGAAGAGCGCACCGGAGGTGTCGAGCAGGCCCCCGGGAGCGCGGTCGGCGAGCGACGCCTCGACGTGCAGCAGCAGTCGCGACCACTCCAGGCCGTGCCCGATCGTCGCGCCATAGGGCTTGAACGGGTCGTTCGGCCGGTCGCGGTTGAGCTCCAGGTCCGGCGTCCAGTCGGGACCGAAGTGCTCGGGCAGGCGGGCATCGTGCGCTGCCGCGAGACCCACGACGTACGCCGCGACGCGGCCCGCCCGCTCGTGCCAGCGGTGATCGCCGGTCGCGTCACCGGCCGCGAGCATCGCCTCCACCGAGTGCATGGCGGCGTTGAGCCCGCGGTAGGGCGCAGGAGTGGTCCACGCACGGTCCCACTCGTCGATCACCAGACCGGTCGACCCGTCCCAGAAGTGCTGGTCGAGGACGTCGAGCGCCTCGCCGAGGAGGTCGTCGGCGCCCGGCAGGCCGGCCACGACCGCCGTCGAGCCGGCGAGGACGACGAAGGCGTGGTCGTAGCACGACTTCGCGGTGCCGACCGGGGAGCCGGTGGCGTCGACCGCCGTGAACCACCCCCCGTGCTCCGCGTCGCGCAGCGTCGTACGCAGTCCGTCGAGCGCGGCAGCGGCGATGTCGGCGCAACCGTCGACGCCGAGCAGGGCACCCAGGCCGAAGACGTGCACCGTGCGGCTGGTGATCCACGTGTGCACCGGTCGCGCCAGGTCCGGCCTGCCGTCGTCGTCGAGCCAGGCCGCTCCACCCAGGGGATGGACGACGTGGTGCCCGAAGTCGAGGAGGCGCCGGCACTCGGCGTCGAGCCACGCCGCGTCGGGAGGGGCGATGTCCATGCGGTGAGTCAAATGCACGAGACCCCCGCCTGTCGACGGGGGTCTCGCCCTGGACTCGTCCAGTGGCAGGTAGAGGATTCGAACCTCTGTAGGCGTTGCCGGCTGATTTACAGTCAGCTCCCTTTGGCCGCTCGGGCAACCTGCCGGGCCGTGCGGAACAATAGCAAGGCACGGACTTCACTACGAATCGCCGGGGCGCCACCACGAGGCCCCACTAGGAGGCACACATGGCTGACTCGAGCTTCGACATCGTGAGCAAGCTGGACCGCCAGGAGGTCGACAACGCCCTGAGCCAGGCAGCCCGCGAGATCGCCACCCGCTTCGACTTCAAGGGCACCGGCGCGAGCATCGAGTGGAAGGGCGAGAAGGCGATCGAGATCACCGCCTCCGCCGACGACCGCGCGAGCGCCGTGCTCAGCGTCTTCCAGGACAAGCTCATCAAGCGCAACCAGAGCCTGAAGATCCTCGACACCTCCGAGCCGCGCCAGTCCGGCCAGGTCTCGAAGATCGACATCGCGCTCAAGGAGGGCATCACCTCCGAGGACGCCAAGAAGATCTCCAAGCTGATCCGCGACGAGGGCCCCAAGGGAGTCAAGGCGCAGGTGCAGGGCGAGGAGCTGCGGGTGTCGTCGAAGAAGCGCGACGACCTCCAGGCCGTCCAGCAGCTGGTGAAGTCGCAGGACTACGACTTCGCGGTGCAGTTCACCAACTACCGCTGATCCACGCCCAGAAAGCGGACGGAGTCCGCAGAATCGGCCGGGGTGCTCAGAGACCAAGGCGTCGCAGGGTGCGCCCGACGTCGTCCCCGCCGGTGCCGCCCGGCAGGAACACGCGCTCGTGATCCAGCGCGGCGTCGATCACGACCTGCATGGCCACTGGCTCGTCGGCCGTCCGGCCGTCGCCGATCTCCACGACGCGGCCGCCGGGTGGCATGAACGCCGACTGGTGCAGGCCCGAACCCGACAGGCCCGCCACCACGCGCGCGGTCGCGAGCCGGCGCAGCTGCTCGTCGATGCTGAGCGTCTCGGGGGCGACGACCTCGAATCCGTGACGGGCGAACACCTCGTCCAGCTCGCGGTCCTGCTCGCCGGTCGTCCGGATCGGCCGACGGTGCCCCTCGCTGCGCCGGCGCGCGTTGAGGGCCGTCCGTGAGATGTACACCCGCTCGGGGCCGGTCCGGCCACGGAAGTCCGCGGCGATGCGTTGCCACACCTCGCGAGCCTGCGGATGGGCCCAGGCGTGGAGGGAGACGCTGCGGCCCGGTACGACGAGCCGCTGCGCCCGCGCGGGAAGGTCGCGATCCACGACGTGGACCGGCAGGTCGTGCCACCCCGCCAGGTCCAGCAGCCGCTGCTGCCAGTCGGCGCTGCGGTGCCGGCCGAAGCTCGAGTGGAAGACCAGTCCCGTGGGTCGCTCGTCCAGGGTCGGCCACAGGGTGGTCAGCGTCTCGACGAGGAAGTGACCGAAGACCGAGGTCCAGGTGCCGCCGTACAGCCACGTGCCTGGCAGCTCCGTCACGTCGGAACGGCGCACCACCCGGTCCGGGTCGGCTGCGACCCGCTTGCCACGCGGGTTGCCGAGGACCTTCTGCGAGGCAGGCACCAGCCTGTCTGTCGCGTCGTAGACGGCGCCGCGGAACCACTGGTCGAGGTGGTAGACCGTGGCCAGTCTCCCGGTGGCCACCTCGGAGAGGTAGGCGTCCTCGACCGTCACCACGCGTGGTGGGCGGCGTGGCTCCACGGGCGGGGTGGCCGGCGTCCAGGTCACCCGTCGCGGCCACGCCCTGCGTCTGACGGACATGCGCCCGATTATGTCTGGCAGCCGACCGCACGGAGTGAGGCGGCGCCCCTAAAGTGTGCGCCGTGCCGATTTTCACCCGGGACGGGCAGTCCGTGCTGTTCGTCCACGTCCCCAAGACCGGCGGCACCAGCATCGAACGGATGTTCATCCGGGCGGGGTGGGACGTCGGCCTACGTGCCACGCCGCACACGCATCCGGAGCAGAGCCGGCTGCACCGGATCCCTCCGCAGCACCTGCATGCCGCACTGCTGAGGGAGATGCTGCGGCTCGGGCGGTTCGACGCGATGTTCCTCCTGACCCGCGACCCGCTGATGCGCTTCCGGTCGGAGTACGTCATGCGCAACAAGCGCCGGCCCGGGGCGGGCAGGGCGGGACACGTCGAGTCGTGGACCCACGACCTGCTGGCACGCCTCGAGGGCAACCCGGCCGTGCTCGACAACCATCTGCGGCCGCAGCACGAGTTCGTCCTCCCGCAGGCGCGGGTCTACCGGTTCGAGGACGGTCTCGAAGCCGCCGTCGCGGACCTGAGCGCCCGCTTCTCGCTCGACCTGCCGGCCGAGGTCCCGCACACACTGGAGAGTGGGGCCGGGGGTGGCCTCTCGTCACGGGACGTCGAGATGACCGACAAGGTGGCCGCGCGCATCCGGGCGGTCTATGCCCGCGACTACGAGGTGTTCGGCTACGCGTGATCGGCTGCGGGGCGCACCCGGCGCCTGGGATAGCCTCAGGTGTGCTGGTCTGCGACTCTCACCGCGTTCTGTTCGTCCACGTCCCGAAGACCGGCGGCGTCTCGGTCGAGGGCGTCATGCGCCGCGCCTGCCCCGATGCCCGCAAGCAGGTCGAGCCGCGACGCGGTCGCCACGCACCGTTGGGTCGGATCCTGGACTCCGAACCGGCACTGACGACGTACTGGTCCTACGGATTCGTCCGCAACCCGTGGGCCCGGATGGTGTCCTGGTACGCCATGATCGAGGACTGGAGACGCCGGATCACCGAGGGCGGCCCCGGGTCGGTGAAGAACCAGGGCAACGACATGTGGCGGGCAGTGGGAGAGTACGCCGATTTCGAGGAGTTCGTCCTGCGCGGCACCGAGGAGTGGCCGCGGATGGGCCGCCCCCAGGTCGCCTACCTCGACGCCCCCGCGCACGGCAGGGAGGTGGACTTCATCGGGCGGACGGAGAGCCTCGCCGCCGACCTGCAGGTCGTGCAGGAACGACTCGGCGTGGAGCCCACGGCACCACCCCGGCGCAACAGCTCCCCGCACGGGCACTACCGCGACTACTTCACCGACGCCGCGCGCCGCAGGGTCGCCGAGGTCTTCGAGGCGGACATCGATCGCTTCGGCTACACGTTCTGAGCATCAGGCGCAGGAGCCTCGGGGCCGTCCTGCTTCCCGACCCCCACGGCCGCGACCACCGCAGGTAGGCAGCAGTCCTGGCCTGCTGAGGCCGGCGGTGCGGTCCACTCATGTGGGCCGCACCGCCAGCACTTCGTAGGTCGGGGGCACCTGTCACGTCCTGGGGGGAACCGATCGGGTGACGGGAGATCGACCGACCGGGTGCGACAGGTGCTCCCCTGCGACGCCTTTCGCATCCCTACTGCAGACGAGACGGCCCCCGGCGAGGGGCATGACGCAGAACCGGTGACCGAATCTGCGCCCGGTCTCACCAGCTGTCGGTGATCTTCGTGAGCGCGCCGACGAGGAAGACCACGGCCCGCACCGGGTCGTCGGGCAGCGGGACCGCGCCGATCTCGGCCACGGCCTGGTCGTCCGCGCCACGGCCCGCCGCGTAGAGCGCGCAGTCCTGGGCGAGGCGGCGCAGCGACGACGCGTGCGCGGTGAAGGCGGTGGGTCGGGTCGCCGCCAGCACGACCGCGTCCGCGCCCGTGACCCGGGCGGCGGCGAGGATCGCCGGGATCGGGGTGTCGGCGCCCAGGAAGCGGGCCCGGACCCCGCGCTCGCGCAGCATCAGCGCCACGCACAGCAGCACCAGGTCGTGGCGCTCCCCGGGCGGGCAGGCGAGCAGCACCACGGGCGAGGGCGCCGAGGCGTCGTCCAGCACCTGCTGCGGCGGGACCGCCGTGAGGGCCGACAGGGTGCGGCGCAGCATGTCGGTGACGAAGTGCTCGTGCGCCACGGACAGGGTGCCGGCCTCCCAGCGGTCGCCGACCTCGCGGAGGAACGGCAGCACGACACCCGTGACGGCCCCCGACAGCGGCACGTCCCACAGCAGCCGCGCGATGGCGACCTCCGCGGCCTCCGCGTCGAAGGTCTCGACCGCGGCCCAGAGCTCGTCCGCCGTCGTCATCGTGGTGTCCACGGGCGCACGCTAGTGGCTGCCGGGGCGGGCGCGCGCCACAACGGCGTACGCCCTCACCCCTCGGGGGGTCCACCGGGCCGCGGCCCTTCGGCATGACCCCTGTCACACCGCAGGCGTGGAGGCCGTCCCACAGGGCAGGAAGCCCCGGGCGGCGCAGGACCGGCGGCTATCGTCTGTGCTTGTGGTAGCACCCGAAAAAGAGGTCAAGCAGCTCGACCGCGTCATCATCCGGTTCGCGGGCGACTCCGGCGACGGCATGCAGCTCACCGGAGACCGGTTCACCCAGGAGACCGCGGCCTTCGGCAACGACCTGGTGACGCTCCCGAACTTCCCGGCGGAGATCCGCGCGCCCCAGGGCACGCTCCCGGGAGTCTCGTCGTTCCAGGTGCACTTCGCCGACCACGACATCCTCACCGCGGGCGACGCTCCCGACGTGCTCGTCGCGATGAACCCCGCTGCGCTGCGCGCCAACCTGGGCGACCTGCCCAAGGGCGCGACGATCATCGTGGACACCCACGACTTCACCGCGCGCAACCTCACCAAGGCCGGCTACACCGAGAACCCCCTCGACGGCGACACCCTCGCGGAGTACGCCCTCCACACCGTCGACCTCACCGGCATGACGGTCGAGGCGGTCAAGGAGTTCGGCCTCTCGCGCAAGGACGCCTCGCGGGCCAAGAACATGTTCGCCCTCGGCCTGCTGTCGTGGATGTACGGCCGCCCGACCGAGACGACCAACACGTTCCTGGCCAAGCGCTTCGCGAAGGTGCCGGACATCCGCGACGCCAACATCGCGGCCTTCAAGGCGGGCTGGAACTTCGGCGAGACGACCGAGGCGTTCGTGGTCCGCTACGAGATCAAGCCCGCGAAGATGTCCCCGGGCAACTACCGCAACATCACCGGCAACCTGGCCCTGTCCTACGGCCTCATCGCCGGTGGCGTGCAGTCGGGGCTGTCGGTCTTCCTGGGCTCCTACCCGATCACCCCGGCCTCCGACATCCTCCACGAGCTCAGCAAGCACAAGGGCTTCGGCGTGACGACGTTCCAGGCCGAGGACGAGATCGCCGGCGTCGGCGCGGCCATCGGCGCCTCCTTCGCCGGCCAGCTCGGCGTCACCACGACCTCCGGCCCCGGCGTGGCGCTCAAGTCCGAGGCGATCGGTCTCGCCGTGATGACCGAGCTGCCGCTCGTCGTCATCGACGTGCAGCGCGGCGGTCCCTCCACCGGCCTGCCGACCAAGACCGAGCAGGCCGACCTGATGCAGGCGATGTTCGGCCGCAACGGCGAGGCGCCCGTGCCGATCGTCGCGCCCCAGTCCCCCGGCGACTGCTTCGACGCCGCCATCGAGGCGGTGCGGATCGCGGTCACCTACCGCACACCGGTGATGCTGCTCTCCGACGGCTACCTCGCCAACGGCTCCGAGCCGTGGCGGATCCCCGGCCTCGACGAGCTGCCGGCGATCGACCCGGACTTCGCGACCGAGAAGAACCACTCGGTCACCGACGACGACGACACGGTCACCTCTGAGTTCTGGCCCTACCTCCGCGACGAGACCACGCTGGCGCGTCCGTGGGCGATCCCGGGCACCCCCGGCCTCGAGCACCGCATCGGTGGGCTCGAGAAGGGCGACGGGCACGGCAACATCTCCTACGACCCCGCCAACCACGACTTCATGGTCCGCACCCGCCAGGCCAAGGTCGACCGGATCGCCGACTCGCTGCCCCCGCTCGAGGTCGACGACCCCACGGGCGACGCGAAGGTGCTCGTGCTGGGCTGGGGGTCGACGTACGGCCCCATCGGCGCCGGCGTACGCCGCGTGCGCAAGGCCGGCTACCACGTCGCGCAGGCCCACCTGCGCCACCTGAACCCCTTCCCGAACGACCTCGGCGAGGTGCTGAAGCGCTACGACAAGGTGCTGGTCCCCGAGATGAACCTCGGCCAGCTGTCACTGCTGCTCCGCGCCAAGTACCTCGTCGACGTCGTCGGCTACAACGAGGTCCGCGGCCTGCCCCTCAAGGCGGCCGTGCTCGCCGACGTGATCGGCGGCCTCGTCGCCGAGGCCGAGGGCATCGACGTCGACCTCACCCCCGCGTCCATCCAGCAGGAGAGCCACGATGACTGACCTGGGACTTCCCGCCCTCCGCTCCGGCACCGAGTCGGTCCCGACGACCGACGAGAAGCAGACGGGCAAGGACTTCACCTCCGACCAGGAGGTGCGGTGGTGCCCCGGATGCGGTGACTACGCCGTGCTCAAGGCCGTGCAGTCCTTCCTGCCCGACCTCGGCCTGCGTCGCGAGAACATCGTCTTCGTCTCCGGCATCGGCTGCTCGTCGCGGTTCCCCTACTACCTCGACACCTACGGCATGCACTCGATCCACGGCCGCGCGCCGACGATCGCGACCGGCATCGCCACGGCCCGCGAGGACCTCTCCGTGTGGGTCGTCACCGGCGACGGCGACGCGCTGTCGATCGGCGGCAACCACCTGATCCACACGCTGCGCCGCAACGTGAACATGACGATCCTGCTGTTCAACAACCGGATCTACGGGCTCACCAAGGGGCAGTACTCCCCCACCTCGGAAACCGGCAAGGTCACCAAGTCCACCCCGATGGGCTCGCTCGACCACCCGTTCAACCCGGTGTCCCTCGCGCTCGGCGCCGAGGCGTCCTTCGTGGCGCGCACCATCGACTCGGACCGCAAGCACCTCACCTCGGTGCTCGCCGCCGCCGCTGCGCACCGCGGCACGTCGCTGGTCGAGATCTACCAGAACTGCCCGATCTTCAACGACGGCGCCTTCGACGCGATCAAGTCGCCCGACACCAAGGCCGACGCGATCATCCCGCTCGTCCACGGCGAGCCGGTCCTCTTCGGCGCCCAGCTCGAGGACGGCCGCGGCGCGAAGGCGCTGGTGCGCGACGAGGAGACCGGTGGCGTGAAGGTCGTCGCGACGGCCGACGTCGCCGCCGAGGACGTCCTCGTCCACGACGCGCACAACCCCGACCCGACGATGGCGTTCGCCATCTCGCGCCTGACCGACTCGGGCTACCTCAACACCTCGCCCATCGGCATCTTCCGCCAGGTCCAGCGCCCGACGTACGACGACGCGGCACGCGAGCAGGTCGCGTCGGCGAGCACCGTGCCCGGAGACGACGACGCCGCCGACCGTTCCGCGCGGCTGGCGGCACTGATCGGCGGCGGCGACACCTGGACGATCCTCTGAGCGCTCCCACGCGGGAGCCTCAGGGGGCACCCCGGCGAGGATCACTTGAAATAGAGCGTCCAGACCTTGCCCTTGGTGCTGCTGAACCCGTTGGAGCGGTCGACCTTCGAGCGCCACTTCCAGCGACCCTTCTCGGGTGCGTAGATGCGGGTCTTGAAGACGCCGACCTCGTTGGTCTTGATCTTCTTCACCGTCTTCCACTTGCAGGTGCCGCACTTCTTCTTGAGGATCTTCACCTTCTGGTCGGCGTAGGGCAGCAGGGTGCCGTCGAGCTGCGGCTCCAGGACGGTGCCCTTGAGCTTGAAGGCGTTGTAGGTGACCTGCTTGGTGCCCGGCGGTGTCTCGTCGATGATGCGCTGGGGCAGCGAGCCGGCGGTGGCGCCGGTGCTGAGCGCACCGGTCATGAGCAGTGCGGCCACGAAGGCCGCCAGGACGGCGCGGAAGACCCGCATGTTGAACTCCCCCTCGAGAGACGATGTCTGGTCGGACAGCACGGGGTCCCAACCCCGAGCCCCCTCATCGTAGGCGACGGGCCCGCTCTAGACTCCCCGAGTGCCAGAAAGCCGTCGCGGCCTGATCCTCGGCGCCCTGGCCTACACCCTCTGGGGCACCTTCCCGCTCTACTGGACCCTGCTCGAGCCCGGCGGCGCCGTCGAGATCCTGGCGCACCGCATCGTCTGGTCGCTGCTGACCATGGTGCTGATCCTCGTGCTGTGGCACCGGGTCGGCCAGCTCAAGGCCCTGGTCCGCGACCGCCGCAAGCTGCTGCTCATCACTGGCGCGGCCGTCGTCATCTCGGTCAACTGGGTCAGCTACATCTGGGGCGTCAACAACGACAGGGTCGTGGAGACCTCGCTGGGCTACTTCATCAACCCGCTCGTCACCGTGCTCATGGGTGTGCTGGTCCTGGGTGAGCGGCTGCGCCGGCTGCAGTGGGTCGCGATGGTCATCGCCTTCGTCGCGGTCGTCGTGCTCACCATCGACTACGGGAGTCCGCCGTGGGTGGCCCTGGTCCTCGCCTTCTCCTTCGGCACCTACGGGCTGCTGAAGAAGCAGGCCGGCGTCGGGGCCGTCGAGAGCATCACGCTCGAGACCCTCGTGCTCGCCCCGGTCGCGATGGCGTACGTCGCGTGGCTGGTCGCCACCAGCGAGTCCAACTTCGGCTCGCACGGTCTCGGCCACGCGCTCCTCTTCACCACCACCGGCATCATCACCGCGATCCCGTTGATGCTCTTCGGGGCGGCCGCGATCCGGGTCTCGATGGTCTCGCTCGGGCTGCTGCAGTACCTCGCGCCGACCATCCAGTTCGCGCTCGGCATCCTGGTGTTCGAGGAGGCCATGCCCGCCAGCCGTTGGATCGGCTTCGGCCTGGTGTGGGTCGCGCTCGCGATGTTCACCGTCGAGGCGCTCAACCACCGCCGTCGCCAACTGCGGCTGGTGGCCCACGCCAGCGCCGCCTGACCGCCACTCCCCTCGCTCGAGCCTCGTCCCTCGCCGGTTGAGGTGCGAGCGCAGCGAGCCTCGAAACCGCGCCTTCCCCTCGGCGGTCGAGTAGCCATCTGCACCTCCCATCGGTGGTCGAGTAGCCGAGCGAGGAACGAGCGAGGCGACGGTCCTATGCCGCGTCAAGTGGTCATGAGGTCTGTTCGGAGGGCTCTGTAGACGCTGCGGGCGAGGTGGCGTTTGAGGCAGCGGATGATCTCGGGGGTGGATAGTCCTTCGGCGCGCCGTCGCTCGACGTAGGCGCGGGTTTCCTCGTGGCGGCCCATCCGTCCGACGGTGATCATGTAGAGCGCGGAGTTGGCTTGGCGGTCGCCCCCGGGATTGAGTCGGTGGCGGCGGGTCTTGCCGGAAGAGGCGGGAAGCGGAGCAACCCCGACGAGCTTGGCGAAGCTGGCTTCGGACCGCATCCGGTCGATGTTCTCGCCAGTGCTGATCGCCAACTGGGCGGCGGTCTGGACTCCGACCTGGGCCATGGCAAGCAAGGACGGGCAGGCCTGTTGCACGAGGGTCGCCAGGTGCTTGTCGGCCTCAGCGATCTCGCCGTCGAGGTAGGCGATGCGTCGCGCCAGCGCTCGTAGTGCATGGCGCACCGCGTGGTCGGGATCAGCGACCCGGCTCGGGTCGGGGCGCATGGCCAGGACTTTGGCTACCCGCTTCTTCCCGCTCAGCCCGATCAGGTCGTCGTGAAGGCGCCCGGATGCAGCGGTGATCAGGTCACGCAGCTGGCTGTACGCGGCGGTGCGGTTCTTGACCGCCGCATCGCGGGGGACCTTGATCACGCGGATCGCCTCCACGATCCCGGTCTTGACCTTCGGCCGACCGCTCGCGCGCCCGGCCAGGACCTGCTCGGCTGCCGAGTAGGCGTCGAGCGGGTCGGACTTGCCGTGTCTGACCCGGGTGGCCCTTTCCGGCCGGTTGACCTCGAACACCTCGAACGCACCCGCCCCGTGAGTGAGCAGGTGGCGGGTCAGCCCCGCACCGTAGGAACCGGTCGACTCCACTCCGACCGCGAGGACCGGACCGTAGGTCGCGGCCCACGACACCAGTTCGCCAAAGCCAGCCCTGGTCGCGGGGAACTCACGATCTGCCAGCCGGCCGAAACGAGCGTCGATCACGGCCGCGACATGGACCAGTTGGTGGGTGTCAACACCCACCACCACGCCGGCCCCATCAAGAACTTGTTCTTCAACAGACACATCACTCATGCTGGAAATGTCTCCTTCACCATCGTGTGAAAGATGACCTTCCAGGTCGGGCGGACAGTACAGCGACGGGAACTTCTTCAGGGTCCTATGAGGTCACGCCCGCCCGGCCTGGCCACCAGAACAGACAAGCCCTGCCGGGGCCGACACGTCGCACTTCAAGGCAGCCACACCAAGCAGCGCCAGTATCGAGATAGGTCAGACCCCGACCGGGTAACCCATCCTCCCTGTATCGAGACCCCTCCACAAGAGCTTGCCGGCTCGAGGCCGTTGTCGGACCCGTCCTCTAGAATCGAACGCATGATCGAGGAACTGGAAGGGGGATCGGAGGCCGGGGCAGACGCCCTCGGCCCCGCAGCCCTGCTCGCCTCGATCAGGGCGTCTCGCGCCATCGAGAACACCGAAGCCGCCCGCCAGCTCGATCTCGCCGCCCGCTGGGCCGACCTGCACCCGCCGGAGTCCATCCACTCCGCCGCTTCGTTCACGGTGGCGGGGTGTGAGCACGAGGAACCGATCGCGGGCCCCGGTACGCCGCTGGTCGCGGAGTTCTGCGTCGCCGAGCTCGGCACCGTCCTGGGCATCACGAGCGTCTCGGCGAAGAAGCTCATCGGCCACGCCCTCGAGCTGCGCCACCGCCTCCCCCGGTTGTGGGCGCAGGTCCACTCCGGACGCGTCCCCGCCTGGCGGGCTCGGGCCGTCGCCGAGGTCACCATCCACTCCACCCCCGCACTCACGGTCGAGGCCGCCCGGTTCGTCGACGCCCAGGTCGCCGCCGTCGCCGGTCGGATCGGGCCCGCCCAGCTCGACCGGCTCGTCGCGGCGACCATCAAGCGCTACGACCTCGCCGCGGCGGATCCTGCCGCGGACCCCGAGGACGGCTACCTCCACGTCGACCCGCGCCACGTGACCATCCACGATGAGGACGTCCACTTCGCCGGCACCGTCCGGCTCGAGGCCGAGATCGACCTCGCCGACGGACTCGACCTCCACCACGCTCTCGCCCACGGCGCCGCCACGCAGAAGGCCCTTGGCTCGCACGAGTCCCTCGACGCACGCCGCGCGAAGGCGCTCGGGGACCTGGCCCGGACACAGACCGCTCTCGACCTGCATGCGAGTGGTTTCGAGGCTCGCTCCGCTCGCACCTCAACCACCGATGACTTGCCCGCGGCGCGGGAGGTCGTCCTCCACGCGCACTTCGACGCCACCATGGCCGGCGACGCCATGGTCTTCGGTCCCACGGGCCGGCTCGAGGAGGGCCAACGTCTCCTCCTGCTGGACCAGCTCAGGTCCTGGTGTGGCAACTCCCGTACGAAGGTCACGGTCAAGCCGGTCATCGACCTCAACCAGGAGAAGTCCGCGCCGGGCTACGAGATCCCGGACCGGATCCGTGAGCACGTGGTTCTCCGCGACCGCGTGTGCGTCTTCCCGTGGTGCGGTCGCCCCGCCCGTCGTTGCGACGTCGACCACGTCATCGAGTACGACCACGACGCGGACGCGGACGCGGAAGGCCTACCCCAGCCCGGACCAACCGAGACCGAGAACCTCGGTGCGTTGTGCCGGTTCCACCACCGGCTCAAGACCCACACTGCCTGGCGCTACGACATGGTCGCGCCCGGGGTGTTCGAGTGGACCAGCCCGCACGGGCACCGTTATCGCCGCGACCCCGCGGGCACCACCTCCCTCGACCCGCCCGACCCCGGCCCACCCCGGATCCCGTCGCCTCGAAGATGACCCCGCCCCACACCCCGCCACCCATGCGTTGGCGGGGCCATTGGCACGGCCAGCGGCCGACGGGTCCGCTCGTTGCTACCGTCCGGCCGTGGACTACATCGCATCCCTGCGTCAGCACGTTGGGCACGCGCCCCTACTCATGCCGTGCGCGGGGTGCGCTGTTCTGGACGCGCGTGGGCGGCTTCTCATGCAGCACCGGGCGGACGGTTCAGACACCTGGGGTCTGCCAGGTGGAGCGATGGAGCTCGGGGAGTCGATCGAACAGACGGCCGTCCGAGAGACGCTCGAGGAGACGGGAGTCAGGGTCCGGCCGGTCGAGCTCCTCGGCATCTACACCGGAACGCCGCACATGTTCGCCAACGGCGACGTTGTCCATTCCGTGGTGACCGTACTGGTTGCCGAACCCGTCTCCGTCAACGACTCATTCGCAAGCACTGACGAGTCGAAGGGCATTGGCTGGTTCCACCTTGACCAACTACCGGCGAACTTGTTCGAGCCGAATCGCGCGATAATCAGTGACTTGATCGCCGGTCGGCGAGGCACGTGGACCTAAGCGTTCCGGGGCATGCGCCAGCTGCCGCACGAGCATGAAGACCGGCGTTCCGTCAGGCGAGGAGCTGGACGCTGCGCCACGGCTCCATGGCCATGTGCCGCCGTCCGCTGCTCTCGGTGTAGCGGAACCGCGTCAGGGTCAGCGTGTCGAGCACCACGTCGTGCCCGAGGGACGTCCTGCGCGCGCCCGCCCACCCGACCAGCCCCGGGGCATCGAGGACAGGCGCCGCGAAGTGCAGGACGCTGGCGTACCAGATGTCGCGCTCCCCCCACTGGTCCTCGAACCAGGCCAGCGGTCCGAGGGCGGCGCGCAGACGCCGCATGAGCTCCCACGGCTCGTCGCCGACCGGTTCGGCCTGGACCATGACCGCACTGCTGGTGAGCGTCACCCCGGTGAGACGCAGCCGGACGGGCAGGCACTCGCGACCCACCTCCTCCAGCGCCGCGAGCCACTCGGCGGTGACAGGGTCCTCCGGAGCGGCGGTCTCCCGGTAGGGCTCCAGGGCCCGCACCGTCACGTGGCTGGCATCCATGCGTCCGGTCTCGAAGTGCCCGGGACCCGCGAAGGCCAGCGCCTCGCGCATCACCGCTGCCAGCACCTCGCGCGCCGGCTCGTCCGGGATGCCGACCACGCTGACGGGCCAGCGACCGCCGTCGACGGGTGGCTCGTCCTGGCGGTGGTCCCCGGCGAGCAGCGCAGGGACGGCGTCGGCGTACAGCCGGTCGAAGACCGGGTTGTCGTGCACGACGTCAGGCGGAGCGGTTGGCCACGATGTCGGCGAACGACTCCAACGCCTCGCGCACGGGGCCGGGGTCCAGCACCTCGAGCAGCTTCTTGGCGTGCGCGGCCTGGCCGAGGACGTAGTCGCGGGCCTGCACCATGGCCGGGTGCGCCCGCAGCAGGGCGAGGGCCTCGGCGTGCTCGGCGTCATCGGTGAGCGGACGGCCGAGGAGCTCGAGCAGCCGGGCGTCCGCCGGGTCGGTCGAGGCCTGCGCCATGAGGACCGGCAGGGTGGGTACGCCCTCGCGGAGGTCGGTGCCGGGCGTCTTGCCCGAGGTGTCGGACTCCGAGGCGATGTCGAGGATGTCGTCGGAGAGCTGGAAGGCCGAGCCGACGATCTCGCCGTAGGCGCTGAGCGCCTCCACGACCTCCTCGCGAGCACCGGCGAACATCGCGCCGTAGCGCGCGGACGTCGCGATGAGCGACCCGGTCTTGCCGGCCACGACCTCGAGGTAGTGGGCGAGCGGGTCCTCCCCCGGCTCCGGCTTCACCGTCTCGAGGATCTGGCCTTCGACCAGGCGGGTGAAGGTGCGCGCCTGGATGCGTACGGCGTCGGGGCCGAGGTCTGCGGTGAGCTCGGAGGAACGGCCGAAGAGGAAGTCGCCTGTGAGGATCGCGACGTGGTTGTCCCAGCGGGCGTTGGCCGTGTCGGCCCCGCGGCGCAGGGCCGCCTCGTCCATCACGTCGTCGTGGTAGAGCGAGGCGACGTGGGTGAGCTCGACGACGCAGGCGGCGGTCTCCACCTCGTCGGCCTCCGGGTGCGGGCCCACCTCCGAGGCGAGCAGCACCAGGAGCGGCCGGAAGCGCTTCCCGCCCGCCATCATCAGGTGCGTGGCGGCCTGCGTGACGTACGGCGTACGGCTGCGGCAGTGGCCCTCGAGCAGCTCCTCGATGCGCGCAAGCCGGCCGACCAGCCGCTGCTCGAGCTCGGCGTCGACGACGGGCAGTGCGAGGGGCGAGTCGGTCACCTGATGAATTCTCCTGCAACCCCCGCCAGGTCGAGCACCGGGCCCGGGATGACGCCCAGGACGAGGGTCAGCGCAGCGCCCACGGCGATGGTCGTCGCGGTCAGGACCGACGGGTAGGCCACGCTCGGGCCGGCCCCGACGGGCTCGTCGAAGTACATGACCTTGATGACCCGGACGTAGAGGAACGCCGCCACGATGCTGGCGACCACGGCCGCCACGACCACGGGCCAGGCGCCCGCGGCGAGCGCCGCGGAGAACACCGCGAGCTTGCCGACGAAGCCCGAGGTGAGCGGGATGCCCGCCATCGCGAGGAGGAAGAAGGCGAAGACCGCCGCCACCACGGGCGACTCCTTGCCGAGCCCGGCCCACCTGTCGATGGCCGTCGTCTCTCCGCCGCTGTCACGCACGAGGCTGACGACGGCGAAGGCGCCGAGCGTCGCGAAGCCGTAGGTCACGAGGTAGAAGAGCACCGCCTGGAGCGAGGTGATCTCACCGACCGCGAGCTGGTCGGAGGCCTGGACGCCCAGGACGCCGGTGAGGATGAAGCCGGTGTGCGCGACCGAGGAGTAGGCGAGCAGGCGCTTGATGTCGCTCTGGGTGATGGCGAGCGCCGCACCGACGAACATCGACAGGATCGCGATGATCCACAGCATCGGCTGCCACGACCAGCGGTCGGCGCCGAGGGCGACGTAGAACAGCCGCATCAGCGCACCGAAGGCGGCGACCTTGGTGCCGGCGGACATGAAGGCGACCACGGGGGTCGGCGCGCCCTGGTAGACGTCGGGGGTCCACGCCTGGAAGGGCACCGCGCCGACCTTGAAGAGCAGGCCGACCGAGAGCAGGCCGGTGCCGATGAGCAGCAGGCTGGAGCTGCCGACGTCGTTGCGCACGGCCTCGTTGATCGCCGCGAAGTCCATCGACCCGGCGTAGCCGTAGAGGAGCGCAGCGCCGTAGAGGAAGAAGCCCGAGGAGAAGGCACCGAGCAGGAAGTACTTGAGCGCGGCCTCCTGGCTCAGCAGGCGACGGCGACGGGCGAGGCCGCTGAGCAGGTAGAGCGGGAGCGAGAGCACCTCGAGGCCCACGAACATCGTCAGCAGGTCGTTGGCCGCGGGGAACAGCATCATCCCGAAGACCGCGAACATCATGAGCGGGTAGACCTCGGTGTGCTCGCGGTTGGCCGCGATCGCCGCGGTCTCCGCGTCGGTGCCGGGCACCGTCGCCGCCTGGCCGGCGAAGGCCGAGACGCCGCCGTCGAGGTGGCGCTCGGCGAACAGCAGCACGCCGGCGATCGCCAGCGACAGCACCAGGCCCCAGATGAACAGGCTCGGCCCGTCGACGGCGATCGTGCCGCCCACCGCGAGGACACCGCGGGCGGCGCCGTCGTCGTACGACTGGACGTCACGGGCCACCAGCACGACGCCGACCAGGGCACCGACGAGGCCGAGGAGGGCCACCGTGACCTGGGCGGTGTAGCGCACCGCGCGCGGCGCGAAGGCCTCGATGACGACACCGAGGCAGGCGACGCCGAAGACCGCCAGCAGGGGCCAGAGCTCGAAGTACTGGATGCTCGGCTTCACGAACTCGGTCACTGGGGACCACCCTCCTGGCCGATGCCCACGCTCGCGAGCGAGTCCTGGACGAACGGGTTGATGACGTCGAGCAGCGGCATCGGGTAGAAGCCGAACAGCACGAGCGCGAGCAGCAGCGGGGCGAGGATGCCGACCTCACGCCGGTCGAGGTCGGGCACCACGACGGCACCCTCTCGACCGGGGCCGGTCATCGTGCGCTGGTACATCCAGAGCGCGTAGAACGCGGCCAGGACGATGGCGAGCACCGCGACCGAACCGACCAGCCAGTGGTGGTCGAAGGCCGCGATGATGACCATCATCTCGGAGACGAACGGCGACAGCCCCGGCAGGCCGGCGGCAGCGAGGCCGCCGACGAGGAAGAAGCCCGCGAGGACCGGGGCGGCCTTCTCGACGCCACCCATCTCGCGGATCGACGCCGTGCCGGTGCGGCGGATCAGGAACCCGGCCACCAGGAACATCAGCGCGGTCGCGATGCCGTGGTTGACCATGTAGAGGATCGCGCCGGCGCTGCCGGTCGAGCTGAACACGAAGATGCCCAGCACGATGAAGCCGAAGTGCGAGAGCGACGTGAGGCCGATCAGTCGGAGCACGTCGTCCTGGCCGATCGCCACGAGCGCGCCGTAGATGATCGAGATCAGCGCGAGCACCACGACCACCGGCGTGGCCCACTGCGAGGCATCGGGCAGCAGCCCGAGGCAGAAGCGCAGCATGCCGAACGTGCCGATCTTGTCGAGGATGCAGACCAGCAGCACCGAGGTGCCGGTGGTCGCCTTCTCCGTCGTGTCGGCCAGCCAGGTGTGCACCGGGAACATCGGCGCCTTGATCGCGAAGGCGATGAAGAAGCCGGCGAACAGCCAGCGCTGCGTGATCGGGTCGATGTCGATGGCGGCCAGGTCGCTGATGAGGAAGCTCGGGTTGCCAGCATTGGCGGAGACGACGTAGAGGCCGATCACCGAGGCGAGCATGATCAGCCCGCCGGCGAGCTGGTAGATCAGGAACTTGGTCGCCGCACGACCTCGACCGGCGCGACCGAATCCGCCGATGAGGAAGTAGGCGGGGATGAGCGTGGCCTCGAAGACGACGTAGAAGAGCAGCACGTCGGTGGCGGTGAAGACCGCCAGCGACATCGCCTCGAGCGCGAGCGTCCAGGCGAAGAACGCCTTGGCCCCGCTGTTGCCCGGCTCGTCGGACTCCTTCCAGCCGGCGAGCATCACGATCGGCACCAGCACGACGGTCAGCAGCACCATCAGCAGGCCGAGGCCGTCGACGCCCAGGGCGTAGTGCACCCCGAGGGACTCGATCCAGACGTGGGTCTCGGTGAGCTGCATGCCGCCGCCCACGTCGTAGCGCGTGGCGGTGAGGACGCCGGCGAGCAGGGTCGCGGCCGCGAAGCCGAGGCCGACCAGCCGGGCGATCGCGCCGGGCACGAAGGCCGTGACGACCGCGCCCACCAGCGGCAGCAGGATCAGGATTGTGAGCATCATCCGAGGTTCACCGCCAGGAGGGCCAGGACGACCAGCAGGGCCCCGGCGAGGAGGGACAGGGCGTAGGAGCGGACGAAGCCGTTCTGGACACGTCGCAGCGTGGAGCTGAGCCCCCCGACGGCGGCGGACCCGCCCTCGACGGCGCCGTCGACGCCGACGCGGTCGAAGGTGGCCAGGCCACCGACGAGCGAGGCACCGGGACGCACCACGACGGCGTCGTTGATCGCGTCGCCGTAGAGGTCGGCGCGGGCCGCACGGGTCGCGAAGGACACGTCCTGCGGGGCCTCCCGCGGGATCTCGCGCCTTCCGACGAGGAACCACGCGGCGGCGACGCCGATGGCGACCACCGCGGTGATGATGAGCGTGATCGCGATGGCGGGCAGCGGCGGCTCGTGGTGCTCCACGGTGCCGGTCACTGGCTCGAGCCAGGTCTTGATCCAGTCGCCGAGCAGCAGGACGCCGCCGAGGACCGAGAGCGCCGCCAGCACGATGAGCGGGAAGGTCATCACCTTCGGCGACTCGTGCGGGTGCACGTCCTGGGCCCAGCGCTTCTCGGTGAAGAACGTCATCAGCATCAGGCGGGTCATGTAGAACGCGGTGATGCCGGCGCCGAGCAGGGCGAGGAGCCCGACGACGAGGTTCTCGGCGAGCGCGGTCTCGATGATCCGGTCCTTGGACCAGAAGCCGGAGAACCCGGGGAAGCCGATGATCGCGAGATAACCCATGGCGAAGGTGAGGAACGTGACCGGCATCGCCTTGCGGAGAGCGCCGTAGTGGCGCATGTCCACGTCGTCGTTCATCCCGTGCATCACCGAGCCCGCTCCCAGGAACATGTTGGCCTTGAAGAAGCCGTGGGTGAGCAGGTGGAAGATCGCGTAGGGATAGCCGGCCGGCCCGAGGCCCGCAGCCAGCATCATGTAGCCGATCTGGCTCATCGTCGAGCCGGCGAGCGCCTTCTTGATGTCGTCCTTGGCGCAGCCGAGGATCGCACCCCACAGGAGCGTGACCGTCGCGACGACGACCACCGCGGTCTGTGCGACCGGGGTGAGCTCGTAGATGAAGTTGGACCGGACCACGAGGTAGACGCCGGCGGTGACCATGGTCGCTGCGTGGATGAGGGCCGAGACCGGGGTCGGGCCCTCCATCGCGTCGAGCAGCCAGGCCTGCAGCGGGACCTGCGCGGACTTCCCGCAGGCCCCGAGCAGGAGCAGCAGGCCGAGGGCGTTGAGCGTGCCCTGGTCGGCCTCGCCAGCCACCTCGCTGACCGCTGCGAAGTCGGTGGTGCCGAAGGTGGCGAACATCAGCGCGATCGCCAGCGACAGGCCGATGTCACCGACGCGGTTGATGACGAAGGCCTTCTTGGCCGCGGCGGCGGCCGACGGCTTGTGCTGCCAGAAGCCGATGAGCAGGTACGACGCCAGGCCGACGCCCTCCCAGCCCAGGAACAGGCCGACGAAGTTCGCCGAGAGGATTAGCGTGAGCATCGCCGCGACGAAGAGATTGAGGTAGCCGAAGAACCGCCGACGACGCGGGTCGTGCTCCATGTAGCCGATGGCGTAGACGTGGATCAGGGAGCCGACACCGGTGATGAGCAGCAGGAACAGCGCGGCGAGCGGGTCGTAGAGCAGGTCCATGCCGACGCTGATCGTCGCCGTCTCGAACCACGTCCAGAGCTGCTGGCCGACCTGGCGCTCCTCCTCCCCCCGACCGAGCAGCGAGACGAACAGCAGCACGCTGAGCACGAAGGACGCCACCGACATGGCGGTGCCGAGCAGGTGGCCGTGCTTGTCGACGGCCGTCTTGAGCGAGCCCGTCAGGAAGGGCGCCACGCCGAGCAGCAGGAAGGCGCCGAGCAGCGGCAGCGCGATGACCAGCCACAGCAGCTCGAAGACACCACCGGCGCCGGTGTCGGGTGCGACCACCGGGATCTCGGTGCCTTCGGCCGCGCGAAGGACCGACTGGGACAACAGGTTCACGAGCTCTCCCTCAGTACTTCAGCAGGCTGGCGTCGTCGACCGAGGCCGAGCGTCGCGTGCGGAAGATGGTCATGATGATCGCGAGCCCGATCACGACCTCGGCAGCCGCCACCACCATCACGAAGAAGGCGGTGATCTGGCCGTCGAGGTTGCCGTGCTGCTTGGCGAAGGCGACGAAGGCGAGGTTGCAGGCGTTGAGCATCAGCTCCACGCACATGAACACCACGATCGCGTTGCGGCGGGTGAGGACACCCACGCAGCCGATGGTGAAGAGGATCGCCGACAGGACGATGTACTGGGTCACTTCTCCTCGCCCTTCTGCACGTCCTCTTCGGTGTGTGCCGGCGCGCCGGCCTTGCCGGAGGTCTCGGGCATCGTGGTCGGGTCGCCGTGCCCGTCCAGGCCACCGATCTGTCGGCGTACGTCGACGATGTCGTCGGCGAGCGCGGGGGCCGAGCGCACCGTGCCACGGGCAGCGAGGACCCGGGACACCGACGACTCGGCGGCGGTGCCGTCGGGCAGCAGGGCCGGGGTGTCGACCGCGTTGTGGCGGGCGTACACACCGGGCGAGGGCAGCGGGCCGAGGTGCTTGCCGTGCTCGGCGTAGTCACGCATGCGCTGCGCCGCGAGGTCGGCCTGGCCGAGCTTCGGGGTGAGGCGCTCGCGGTGGGCGAGCACCATCGCACCGAGCGCGGCGGTGATCAGCAGAGCGCTGGTGGCCTCGAAGGCGAAGACGTACTTGCTGAAGAGGATGTTGGCGATGGCAGGGACGTTGCCGCCGGCGTTCGCCTCGTCGAGGCCCACCACGGTCCCGAAGGTCACCTGGCCGATCCCGACGACCAGGACGGTGCCGAAGAGCAGGCCCAGGACGACCGCCATGACCCGCTGGCCGCGGATCGTCTCGACGGTGGAGTCGGAGGCGTCGACGCCGATCAGCATCATCACGAAGAGGAACAGCATGAGGATGGCGCCGGTGTAGACGATGATCTGCACCGCGAAGAGGAACGGCGCGTCCAGCACGGCGTAGAGGACCGCCAGGCTGATCATCACGACGGCGAGCAGCAGCGCGGCGTGCACGGCCTTGCGGACGAACAGGATGCCGAGCGCCGCCGCCACCATGATCGGGGCGAGGAGCCAGAAGGTCATCGCGTGGTCCCCCTGTAGTAGTCGCCGTCGTCGTCGCCCAGGCGCATCGGGTGCGGCGGCTGCTCCATGCCGGGCAGCAGCGGGGCGAGCAGGTCGGACTTCTCGTAGATCAGGTCGGCGCGGTTGTCGTCGGCCAGCTCGTACTCGTTGGTCATCGTCAGCGCGCGGGTCGGGCACGCCTCGATGCACAGGCCGCACAGGATGCAGCGCAGGTAGTTGATCTGGTAGACGCGGCCGTAGCGCTCGCCAGGGCTGAAGCGCCCGGACCCGTCAGGCAGGTCCGTGTTGGAGGCACCCTCGACGTAGATCGCGTCGGCCGGGCAGGCCCACGCGCACAGCTCGCAGCCGATGCACTTCTCCAGCCCGTCGGGCCACCGGTTGAGCTGGTGCCGACCGTGGAAGCGCGGCGCCGTCGGGAGCTTCTCGAACGGGTACTGCTCGGTGACGACCTTCTTGAACATCGTCCGGAAGGTGACGCCGAACCCCGCGATCGGGTCCCAGACGCGCTCCTTGGCCCCCTCCGAGCTCGTGGGGTCCTGGGACTCACTCATGGTTCTCCTCCGCTGCAGCGGTGACGGTGGTGCGTCCCCCCGGAGAGTGGGTGAACGTCAGCGGCGCGGCGCCGCCGCGTACGGCACCGCCCTGCGGCATCGGCGGGACGGGGAAGCCGCCCGCGAACGCGTCGTGGGGCTCGCGGTCGGCCTCGACCGTCGCCTCCTCACCCTTGTCGCCGTCGCCCAGGAACATCAGGCCGACGGTGATGACGAGCAGGACCGCGATCGCGGCCACGAGGTAGGTGCGGTTGATGTCGCCCTCGAGCGAGATGACGCGGATGGTGGCGACGGCCACGATCCAGGCCAGGGAGACCGGGATCAGGACCTTCCAGCCCAGCGCCATGAACTGGTCGTAGCGCATGCGGGGCAGCGAGCCGCGCAGCCAGACGAACAGGAAGATGAAGATGAAGACCTTGCCGAAGAACCACAGCAGCGGCCAGTAGCCGGAGTTGGCGCCGTCCCAGACGTGCTCGATGCCCCACGGCGCTGCCCAGCCGCCGAGGAAGAGCGTGGTGGCGATGGCCGACACGGTCGCGAGGTTGATGTACTCGGCCAGGAAGAACAGCGCGAACTTCAGGCTGGAGTACTCGGTGTGGAAGCCGCCGACCAGCTCGCCCTCGGCCTCGGGGAGGTCGAAGGGAGCGCGGTTGGTCTCGCCGACCATCGAGATGACGTAGATGACGAAGGACGGCAGCAGGATCAGCCCGAACCAGAGGTCGTCCTGGGCGGCGACGATCTCCGAGGTCGACATCGACCCGGCGTAGAGGAAGACCGCCACGAGCGCCAGGCCCATCGCGACCTCGTAGGAGATCATCTGCGCGCTCGAGCGCAGGCCGCCGAGCAGCGAGTAGGTCGAGCCCGAGGACCAGCCGCCGAGCACGATGCCGTAGATGCCGATCGAGGCGATGGCGAGCATGAAGAGCACGGCGACGGGCATGTCGGTGAGCTGCAGCGGCGTGCGCTCGCCGAAGAAGTTGACCTCCGGGCCGAGCGGGATGACCGCCCACGTCACGAAGGCCGGCACCACGGCGATGACCGGCGCGAGCAGGAAGACGACCTTGTCGGCCGCCTTGGGGATGATGTCCTCCTTCAGCGCCAGCTTCACGCCGTCGGCGAGCGACTGCAGCAGGCCGAAGGGGCCGTGCACGTTGGGGCCGACGCGGTGCTGCATGCGGGCCACGACACGGCGCTCGAACCAGATGTTGAAGAGCGTGAGCAGCACCAGGATCAGGAAGATGAAGACCGCCTTGAGGACGATCACCCACCAGGGGTCCTGACCGAACTGGGCGAGGTCCGCGTCGGGCAGCGACGCTGCCAGCGGCAGGATGGCCATCAGTTGGCTCCCTTCACGATCACCGAGGAGCCCGGCGAGGCGAGATCGGCGAGGACGCCCCGGCCGACGGAGCGGGCCGGGACCCAGACCACGTCGTCGGGGAGGTCGGCGACCACCACCGGCAGCGTGATGCTGCCGCGGTCGCCGGTGATGGTGGCGACCGGGTCCTGGCCGGCGTCGAGCATGCCGAACACCGACTCGTACGTCGCCCGGCTCAGGCGCGCCACGGGCGTGCGGGCGGTGGCGCGCAGGTGCGCCTCGCCGTCCTGCATCGACCCGAGGTCGATCAGCTGCTTCCACGTCGCGAGGGCGAGCGCACCGGCCCTCGCCTTCGGAGCCTTCGGCGCCTTGCCGGCATCGATCGTCGGGCGCGCGCCGTCCCACGGGCCGAGGGCCTGCATCTCCGCGCGCACCTGCTCCACCGTGCGGAAGCCGAGCGGGCGGCCGAGCTCGTCGGCGATCCCCGACAGCACGCGCAGGTCGGGCAGGGACGCGGGGTTGCTGAAGACCGCGACGAAGTCGCGGGTGCGGGCGTCCCACGTCACGAAGGTGCCCGACTTGTCGGTGACCGGCGCGACCGGGAGCACCACGTCGGCGGCGCGGGTCACGTCGGTCTCGCGCAGCTCGAGGCTGACCACGAAGCCGGCCGCGCCGAGGGCGGCGCGGAAGGCGGCAGGGTCCGCGGTGTCGTCGGGGTCGACTCCGGCGACCACGAGGCCGCCGAGGTCGCCCTTGGCGAGTGCGGCGACGATGGCGTTGCCGTCGCGACCGACCTTGGCGGGCAGCGAGTCCACGCCCCACGCGGCGGCCAGGTCGACCCGGGCCGACGCCTCGGTGACGGGCCGACCGCCGGGCAGCAGGTTGGGCAGCGCGCCGGCCTCGACCGCACCGCGGTCACCGGCACGACGCGGCACCCAGGCGAGCCGGGCGCCGGTGCTGCGGGCGAGCTCGACCGCGGCGGTCAGCGCTCCGTGGGTCTGCGCGAGGCGCTCGCCGACGAGGATCACGGCGTCCTTGGTGATGCCGTGCTCGGCGTCCCGGAGCGAGCCGATGGCCTCGACCTCGGCGCCCGGCGCGGTCGCGACGAGGCGACCGTTCATCTTGTGCAGGCCGCGCGAGGTGAAGGGCGCCACGGACACGACCTGCGTACGTCCCTTGCGGGCCGCCTTGCGCAGACGCAGGAAGATGGTGGCCGCCTCGTCCTCGGGCTCGAGGCCCAGCAGCACCACGACCGGGGCCGCCTCGAGGTCGGAGTAGGTCACGCCGCCGGACAGCGCGACCTGCGAGGCGAGGAAGCTCGCCTCCTCGGCGCTGTGCGGGCGGGCGCGGAAGTCGACGTCGTTGGTGCCGAGCGCGACGCGGGCGAACTTGGCGTAGGCGTAGGCGTCCTCGACGGTCAGGCGACCGCCGGTGAGCACGGCGGCGGCACCGGCGTCGCGCAGCCCGCGGGCGGCGACGGCGAAGGCCTCGGGCCACGAGGCGGGACGCAGCACACCGTCCTCACGGATCCGGGGGTAGGTGATGCGGTCCTCGACCTGGGTGTAGCGGAACGCGAAGCGGTCCTTGTCGCTGATCCACTCCTCGTTGACCTCGGGCTCGTTGCCGGCGAGGCGACGCATGACCTTGCCACGGCGGTGGTCGACGCGGATGGCGGCACCGCAGGCGTCGTGCTCGGCCACGCCCGGCGTGGAGACCAGGTCGAAGGGCCGCGACCGGAAGCGGTAGTCGGCCGAGGTGAGCGCGCCCACCGGGCAGATCTGGATCGTGTTGCCGGAGAAGTAGCTCTCGAAGGGCTCGCGCTCGTAGATCGCGACCTGCTGGAGCGCACCGCGCTCGGCGAGGGCGATGAACGGGTCGCCGGCGACCTGCTCGGAGAAGCGGGTGCAGCGCGCGCACAGCACGCAGCGCTCGCGGTCGAGCAGGACCTGGGCGGAGATGTTGATCGGCTTGGGGAAGGTGCGCTTGACGCCACCGGTCTCCGCGAAACGGCTCTCGCCGCGACCGTTGCTCATCGCCTGGTTCTGCAGGGGGCACTCGCCGCCCTTGTCGCAGACCGGGCAGTCGAGCGGGTGGTTGATCAGCAGGAACTCCATGATGCCCTGCTGTGCCTTGTCGGCGACCTCGCTGGTGGCCTGGGTGTTGACGACCATGCCCTCGGCCACCGGCAGCGTGCAGGAGGCCTGCGGCTTGGGGAAGCCGCGGCCGTTGCCGGCGTCCGGGATGTCGACCAGGCACTGGCGGCAGGCGCCGACCGGGTCGAGCAGCGGGTGGTCGCAGAAGCGCGGGATCTGTACGCCGACCTGCTCGGCGGCGCGGATGACCAGCGTGTCCTTGGGGACGCTGACCTGGACGCCGTCGATGGTCAGCGTGACCGTCTCGACCTCCGTGCGCTCAGGAGTGGTGGTCATGCAGTGGCTCCCACGGGTGCGAAGACAGTGGAGGCGGCGTGGTCGAACGGGCAGCCGCCGTGGGTCAGGTGTGCGAGGTACTCGTCGCGGAAGTACTGGATCGAGCTCGAGATCGGGCTGGTGGCCCCATCCCCGAGCGCGCAGAACGCGCGACCCAGGATGTTGTCGCACTGGTCGAGCAGCACGTCGAGGTCCGCCTCGCTGCCCTCACCCTTCTCGATCCGGGCCAAGGTCTGCGACAACCACCACGTGCCCTCGCGGCACGGGGTGCACTTGCCGCACGACTCGTGCTTGTAGAACTCGGTCCAGCGCAGCACCGCCCGGACCACGCAGGTGGTCTCGTCGAAGAGCTGCAGGGCACGGGTGCCGAGCATCGACCCCGCCGCACCCACCGACTCGAAGTCGAGCGGGACGTCGAGGTGCTCGGGGGTCAGGAGCGGGGTGCTCGAGCCGCCGGGGGTCCAGAACTTGAGCTCGTGGCCCTCGCGCATGCCGCCGGCGAGGTCGATGAGCTCGCGCAGGGTGATGCCGAGCGGCGCTTCGTACTGGCCGGGGTTGGCGACGTGGCCCGAGAGGCTGAAGATGCCGAAGCCGTTGGACTTCTCGGTGCCCATGCCGGCGAACCAGGCCGGCCCGTTGACGATGATGCTCGGCACGGAGGCGATCGACTCGACGTTGTTGATGACCGTCGGGCTGGAGTAGAGACCGGCGACCGCGGGGAACGGCGGGCGCAGGCGGGGCTGGCCCCGGCGGCCCTCGAGGCCCTCGAGCAGCGCCGTCTCCTCGCCGCAGATGTAGGCCCCTGCGCCGGCGTGGACGACCAGGTCGAGGTCGTAGCCGGAGCCGTGGATGTTCTTGCCGAGGTGGCCGGCGAGGTAGGCCTCCTGCACCGCACGCTGGAGGCGGCGGACCACGTGGAGGACCTCGCCGCGGACGTAGATGAAGGCGGTGTTGGCGCGGATGGCGTAGGAGCTGACGATCACGCCCTCGACCAGCGTGTGCGGGCTGGCCATCATGAGCGGGATGTCCTTGCAGGTGCCCGGCTCCGACTCGTCGGCGTTGACGACGAGGTACTTCGGCTTCGGGTTGTCCTGCGGGATGAAGCCCCACTTCATGCCGGTGGGGAAGCCCGCGCCGCCGCGACCGCGCAGGCCGGACTCCTTGACGGCGTTGATCACGTCGTCGGGGGCCATCGCGAAGGCCTTGTCGAGCGCGGCGTAGCCCCCGCGCTCCTCGTACGACGCCAGGGTCCAGGCGCGCTCGGCGTCCCAGTTGTCGGTGAGGACCGGGGTCAGCGTGTCGGTCACTTCTCTCCCTCCGGAGCGGTCCAGCCCTTCTCACGGGCGATCTTCAGCCCGACCAGCGAGGACGGGCCGGCGGCCGGCCCTTCGTCGGCGCGGTCGTCGGGGAAGCCGGCGAGCACGCGCTCGGCCTCGCGCCAGGTGCACAGTCGCGGACCGCGGGTCGAGTGGACCTCCTTGCCGGCGCGCAGGTCGTCGACGACCCGGACGGCCGACTCGGGGGTCTGGTTGTCCATGAACTCCCAGTTGACCATCATCACCGGGGCGTAGTCGCACGCCGCGTTGCACTCGACGTGCTCGAGGGTGATGCTCTTCAGGCCGGGGGCGTCCTCGGTGGTCTCGTCGTTGCCGACGTCGAGGTGGTCCTTGAGCCGCTCGAAGATCAGGTCGCCGCCCATCACCGCGCACAGCGTGTTGGTGCAGACCCCGACGTGGTAGTCGCCGACGGGCTTGCGCTTGTACATCGTGTAGAAGGTCGCGACACCGTTGACCTCGGCGGCACTGATGCCGAGGACCTCCGCGCAGGCCTCGATGCCCTCGGGGGTGATGCGCCCCTCGACCGACTGCACGAGGTGCAGCATCGGGAGCAGGCCGGAACGGGCCTGGGGGTAGCGGGCCGCGATCTCGCGCAGCTCGGTCCAGGTCTTCTCGTCGAGGCCGGTCGTGGGCTCGGTCATCGGTCGACTCCTCCCATGACGGGGTCGATGGAGGCGATGGCGACGATGACGTCGGCGACCATGCCGCCCTCGCTCATCACGCTCGTCGCCTGCAGGTTGGTGAACGACGGGTCCCGGAAGTGCGCGCGGAAGGGACGGGTGCCGCCGTCGGAGACGACGTGGGCGCCCAGCTCGCCGCGGGGGGACTCGATCGGGACGTACGCCTGGCCGGCGGGGACCCGGAAGCCCTCGGTCACCAGCTTGAAGTGATGGATCAGCGCCTCCATCGACTCCCCCATGATGTGGCGGATGTGGTCGAGGCTGTTGCCCATGCCGTCGCTGCCGATCGCGAGCTGGCTGGGCCAGGCGATCTTCTTGTCGGACACCATGACCGGCGCGCCCTCGAGGCCGGCGAGGCGGTCGGCGCACTGCCCGACGATCTTCAGCGACTCCCACATCTCGTTGAGACGGATGCGGAAGCGGCCGTAGGAGTCGCACGTGTCCCAGGTCTGGACCTCGAAGTCGTAGTCCTCGTAGCCGCTGTAGGGCTGGGTCTTGCGCAGGTCCCACGCGTAGCCGGTCGAGCGGAGCACCGGTCCGGTCATGCCGAGCGCCATGCAGCCGGCCAGGTCGAGGTGGCCGACCCCCTCGAGCCGCCCCTTGAAGATCGGGTTGGCGTTGCAGAGGGCGGCGTACTCGGGCAGGCGCTTCTTCATCAAGGCGATGAAGTCGCGGATCTCGTCGAGCGCGCCGGGCGGCAGGTCTTGCGCGACACCGCCGGGGCGGAAGAACGCGTGGTTCATCCGCAGGCCGGTGATCAGCTCGAACAGGTCGAGCACCAGCTCGCGCTCGCGGAAGCCGATGGTCATGACGGTGAGCGCACCGATCTCCATGCCGCCGGTCGCTATCGCGACGAGGTGGGAGGAGATCCGGTTGAGCTCCATCAGGAGCACGCGCATGACCTGCGCCTTCTCCGGGATGTCGTCCTCGATGTCGAGCAGTCGCTCGACGCCCAGGACGTAGGTCATCTCGTTGTAGAACGGCGAGAGGTAGTCCATGCGGGTGCAGAAGGTCGTGCCCTGCACCCAGGAGCGGTACTCCATGTTCTTCTCGATGCCGGTGTGCAGGTAGCCGATGCCGCACCGCGCCTCGGTGACCGTCTCGCCCTCGAGCTCGAGGATCAGGCGCAGCACGCCGTGCGTCGAGGGGTGCTGCGGGCCCATGTTGACCACGACCCGCTCCTCGGCGGCGTCGCCGATGCTCTGGGTGATGGAGTCCCAGTCCTGACCGGTGACGGTGAAGACGCGGCCCTGGCTCGTCTCCCCGGGAGCGGCGTACAGGTCCTGCTGGTTGGCGGTGCTCGTCTCGGTGCTCATCAGTTGTAGCTCCTGCGCTGGTCGGGCGGAGGAATGCTGCCGCCCTTGTACTCCACGGGGATGCCGCCGAGCGGGTAGTCCTTGCGCTGCGGGTGGCCCGGCCAGTCGTCCGGCATGAGCACCCGGGTCAGAGCGGGGTGACCGTCGAAGATCAGCCCGAACATGTCGTACGTCTCGCGCTCGTGCCAGTCGAGCGTCGGGTAGATGCTCACCAGGCTCGGCACGTGCGGGTCGCTGTCCGGCGCGGTCACCTCGACCCGGATGCGCCGGTTGTGGGTCATCGAGGTGAGGTGGTAGACCGCGTGCAGCTCGCGGCCGGTGTCCTCGGGGTAGTGCACCCCGCTGACGCCGGAGCAGAACTCGAAGCGCAGGGCTTCGTCGTCGCGCAGCATCTGGGCGACGAAGGGCAGGTCCTCGCGGCGCACGTGGAAGGTGATCTCCCCGCGGTGGACGACCACGCTCTCGATCGCCGAGGTGAGGTCGGTGGCCGAGAGGCGAGCCTCGAGGGCGTCGGCGACCTCGTCGAACCAGCCGCCGTAGGGGCGCTGCGTCGGGGCCGGGAAGACCGTGGCGCTCACCAGGCCGCCGTACCCGGAGGTGTCGCCGGTGCCGGACGCGCCGAACATGCCGTGGCGTACGCCGACCGCGTGGACCTCGCCGGTCGGCGCGGGGACGTTCTCCGGGGACTGCTCCGGCGCGGGCTGGGCGACACCGCTGCCGGTGCCGGTCTCCTGCTTGGCCGACTCGAGGTTGCGCTCCTCGGCCGGGCGGGCTGCCTTGTTCTCGTCGGACTTGTCGTCGCTCACCGCAGCAGGCCCTTCATGTCCGAGGTCGGCAGGGCGCGCAGCGCGGCGGTCTCGAGCTCGGCGATCTCGGTGCGGCGATTGACGCCCAGCTTGGTCTGCTGGACCTGGTCGTGCAGCTTGAGGATCGCGTCGATGAGCATCTCCGGGCGCGGCGGGCAGCCGGGGAGGTACATGTCCACGGGGACGACGTGGTCGACGCCCTGGACGATCGCGTAGTTGTTGAACATGCCGCCCGACGAGGCGCACACGCCCATGGCGAGGACCCACTTCGGCTCGGGCATCTGGTCGTAGATCTGGCGCAGGACCGGGGCCATCTTCTGGCTCACGCGACCGGCGACGATCATCAGGTCGGCCTGGCGCGGGCTCGCGCGGAAGACCTCCATGCCGTAGCGGGCGAGGTCGTACTTCGGGCCGCCGGTGGTCATCATCTCGATGGCGCAGCAGGCCAGGCCGAAGGTCGCGGGCCAGAACGAGGCCTTGCGCATGTAGCCGGCGACGCCCTCGACCGTGGTCAGCAGGACCCCGTTGGGCAGCTTCTCCTCAAGTCCCATGATTCAGTCCCAATCCAGTCCGCCGCGTCGCCACACATATGCGTAGGCGACGAAGACCGTGCCGATGAAGAGGACCATCTCGACCAGCCCGAACAGTGCCATCGCGTCGAAGTGGACGGCCCAGGGGTAGAGGAAGATGATCTCGATGTCGAAGATGATGAAGAGCATCGCGGTGATGAAGTACTTCACCGGGATGCGGCCGCCGCCGATCGGCTGCGGCGTCGGCTCGATGCCGCACTCGTAGGAGTCGAGCTTCGCCCGGTTGTAGCGCTTGGGTCCGGTGAAGGCGCTGATGACGACGGAGAAGACCGCGAAGCCCGTCGCGAGCAGCGCCAGGGCGAGGACCGGGGTGTAGAGCTCCATCGATTCCCTTCCGGTGTGACCAGCGCCGGGCGGAGTGAAGGACATGTGACTTTGTGAATGTCTTCACGAGTGGCGCGGGCCACAGTCTAGGACTCCGGTGCGGCGTGCGTCACGTCGGGGTGGCGACCTGCCTCACCCGCGCTGACCTGCGGATTTAGGCACGATCGCGTGCGCTAAATCACGCAGGCGTTCAGGCGGTCGCGCGGTGCAGGGCCACGATGCCGCCGGTGAGGTTGCGCCACTCCGGGTTCTTCCAGCCCGCCTCGGCGACCAGGTCGGCGAGCCCGGCCTGGTCGGGCCAGGCGAGGATCGACTCGGCGAGGTAGACGTAGGCGTCGCTCGCGCTGGCGGTCACCGATGCGATCCGCGGCAGCGCGCGCATGAAGCCGTCCATGTAGAGCGACCGGAACGCGCCGTTGGTCGGGGTGCTGAACTCGCACACGACGAGCCGACCGCCGGGGCGGGTGACGCGGAGCATCTCCCTCAGGCCCTTCACCGGGTCGACGAAGTTGCGCAGGCCGTAGGAGATGGTGACGGCGTCGAAGGTGTCGTCGAGGAACGGCAGCCGCGTGCCGTCGCCGGCCACGAAGGGAAGGCCCGGTCGGTCCTTGCGGCCCTGCTGCAGCATCCCCACGGAGAAGTCGCACGGCACAGCGGTGGCGCCGTAGGCGGCGAAGGGCTCGCTGGAGCAGCCCGTGCCGGCGGCGAGGTCGAGCACCAGGTCGCCCCGACGAGGCCCGACCGCCGCGACCATCGAGCGCCGCCAGCTGCGCTGGATCCCGGCCGTCATGAGGTCGTTGGTGAGGTCGTAGCGCTTCGCGACGGTGTCGAACATGCGACGTACGTCGGTCGGTTGCTTGTCCAGGTCAGCGCGGGCCACGCGCCGAGCGTAGGCGTCCCAGCCTGAGGCCGTGCAACGCGGGGGTGTCCGAGCGCGTCCTTATGATCGACGCGTCGACCACCCGGTCGACGGCTCCCCGGGGGAGGAACCTCATGCCGCACCACACCTCGTCGCGCAGCTCGTCGCGCGCCGTCTCGCTCCTGCTCGCCCTGCTCTGCACCGTCGCGGTGCTCAGCGCCGTCGGCCCGTCCCCGTCGGCGGCCGCGCCGTCGAGCGGTGCGTCCGTGCGGGGCTTCGATCCGATGCGGCCCGGCGACAGCGGGTGGCGGGTGCGCGTGCTGCAGAGCCGGCTGCACCAGCTCGACCTGCACTCCGAGGTGGTGACCAACCGCTTCGACGAGGAGACCCGCACCGGGGTGGCGACCTTCCAGCGGCGCCGTGGGTGGACCGCCGACGGGGTCGTCGACGAGCGCACCTGGCTCAAGGTCGTCTCGCTCACCGCGCAGCCGACGACGGAGGCGCTGCACAACGTCTACACACCCGGTCGCGCCCTGCTCGAGCGCGGCGACACCGGGATGTGGGTGCGTCAGGTGCAGGCGCGACTCAAGCAGGTCCGGTGGTACGACGGCCGGGTGACGGGCCGCTACGCGCGCTCCACCGTCGTGGCCGTGCGGGGCTTCCAGGCCAAGCGCCGGATCCCGGTCACCGGCCAGGTCGACCGACGCACCCTGACGCGCCTGAAGGACATGACCAGCACGCCCACGAAGGCGGAGCTGTTCAACATCGTGCCGCAGGGACCCGCCCTCGACCCGCGCTGCACGACGGGCCGCGCGATGTGCGTCGACAAGTCGTCGCGCTCGCTGCGCTGGGTGGTCGACGGCGTGGTGCTGAAGACCGTCGAGGTCCGGTTCGGGTCCGACGAGCTGCCGACGCGCGAGGGCGCGTTCGCGGTCTTCCGCAAGTCGCGCGACCACGTCTCGAGCCTCTACGACACCCCGATGCCGTTCGCGATGTTCTTCTCCGGGGGCCAGGCCGTGCACTACTCCCCCGACTTCGCCGCCAACGGCTACAACGGGGCGTCGCACGGCTGCGTCAACGTCCGCGACCGGGCGGCGGTGGCGTGGCTGTTCGACCAGGTCAGGCTCGGCGACAAGGTGATCGTCTACCGGTCCTGACCTCAGCTCCCGGGTGCGCCCGCGAGGGAGAAGGCGCTGTCGAGGTCGCTGGTGCGGCCGCCGCGCCGCGGCAGCAGCTCCGAGGCCGCCTCGGCGGTCGGCGCCGCGGGAACCTGCACCACGGCGTGCTCCCGGCCCAGGTCCAACCGGATCGCGGGGTGGTGCGCGATCCGACCGACGCGGATGCCCAGGGTGGTGGCCAGACCGCTGATCGTGCGGTTCACCCGCGCGTCCAGGGCGAGCACGCGGACCCGACCGCCCCACCACGGCACGAGGGCGGAGACCTCGTCGGCGAGCCTGCGGCCACGCGACCCCAGGCGAGCCTCCGCCACGCGCGCCGAGGTCGCCTCGAGGACCTCCCGCGGGGTCGGGTGCCAGGGGGCGCCGTCGACGGTGCCCGCCTCGATGAGGTCCTCCAGGACGCGGGCGACGGTGTGGTCGAGCAGGACGTGGGTGGGCGAGAAGTGCGCGAGCGCCGCCTCGAGCCGCTCGGGACGCTCGACCCAGACCAGGACGCAGCCGGCACTGAGGTGCGCGTCGCGCACGACGGTGGTGAAGCGGTCGGCGGCCTCGCCGGTGAGCACGACGACGTCGTCGGCGGCGAGGTCGGACAGCGCGCCGGACGACTCGGGGCGGAAGAGCCAGGCCGGGCCCTTCTCCCGCGGCAGGCCGAGCACGGCGCTGCTCGGGGCGTCGGCGCGTACGCCGTCCACCCAGGCCAGCACGTCGGGCTGGCGCTTGCGGCGCTCGAGGCCCATCCCGCGCAGCCGCTCCCAGGAGCGGTCGTCGCACTCGAAGAGCTGTGCCTCGGCGAGGGCCGCGCGGCGCAGCAGGGCCAGGCGGCTCTCGTGGTCGACGATCACCAGGCGCACCTCGATCTCGTCGAGGAGTCGCGCGACCTCGGCAGGGTCGAGGTGCTCGGGCAGCAGCAGCGGCACGGCGCCGGCGATGCGGGTGGCGAGCTCGAGCTCGAGCAGCCGGATGCCGGTGGGCACCCGGATGACGACGACCGAGCCGGGATCGACCCCGGCCTCGATCATGCCGGCGGCGCCGTCGATGACGCGGCGGTAGAGCTCGTTCCAGGTCAGCGTCGACCAGGACGCGCCGCTCGGCTCGGCGACGGCGACCTCGAGGGCGCGTGCGCGGGCGTGGCGCGTGAGCCGCGTGAGCGGCGATTCCTGAGCAGGCACGGATGTCCCCTTCACTCCCTGGTGTACCGCCGCAACCTAGGTCAGCACCCGCCGCCCTGTTCACGCTTTGCGCCATCTGCGCGCGAGCGGTTCGGACCACCGGCGTAGGCTGCCGCCTCGTGACGACCCCCGCGTCCGCCGTCCCCGGACCTGCCGCGCCCCTCGTGGTGCGCACCGTGCCGGTGGACCTGGCGGACCTCCCGCTCCTCGACCTGCTGCCGCGTGAGGAGCCGGTCAGCTGGCTGCGCCGCGGCGAGGGCCTGGTGGGCTGGGGCGTCGCCGCCCGCCTGGAGACCTCCGGCCCCACCCGGTTCAGCGACGCGGTGAAGTGGTGGGCCGAGACCGTCGCCCGCGCCGAGGTCGACGACCGCGTCAACGAGCCCGGCACCGGGCTGGTGTGCTTCGGAGCCTTCGCGTTCGCCGACGATCCCGGCGAGTCGGTGCTGGTGATCCCGCAGGTCGTCCTGGGCCGGCGCGGTGACCGCACCTGGCTCACCACCGTCTCGGTCGAGGAGCCGACGCTGACCACCGCCACCCCGCCCGACCCGCCCGTTGGCCTCGTCTTCTCCGACGGAGCGCTCAACGGCGAGGAGTGGATGTCGGTCGTCGCGGAGGCCGTCGGACGCATCGCGGCGGGCGACCTGGAGAAGGTGGTCCTGGCCCGCGACCTGATCGCCACCACCGACGTCCCCCTCGACGTGCGTTGGCCGCTGCACCGCCTGGCCGAGCACTACGAGATGTGCTGGACCTTCCACGTCGACGGCATCTTCGGCGCCACCCCCGAGATGCTGGTGCGGCGCGAGCGCGGGCTGGTGACCTCGCGGGTGCTGGCCGGCACGATCCGGCGTACGGGTGACGACGACCGCGACCTGGCGCTCGCGGCCACGCTCGCGCGCTCGTCGAAGGACCTCGAGGAGCACGAGTACGCCGTGCGCTCGGTCGCCGATGCCCTGGAGCCGCACTGCTCGTCGATGAACGTGCCGGAGGCGCCGTTCGTCCTCCACCTGCCCAACGTGATGCACCTGGCCACGGACGTCAACGGCGTCGTCCACGACGAGGCGACGTCGCTGGAGCTCGCGGAGTCGCTGCACCCCTCGGCCGCCGTCGGCGGCACCCCGACACCCGCAGCGATCCGGCTGATCGACGAGATCGAGGGCATGCCGCGCGACCGCTACGCCGGTCCGGTCGGCTGGATGGACGCCTCGGGCGACGGCGAGTGGGGCATCGCGCTGCGCTCGGCGATGGTCATCGAGGAGGGCGTACGCCTCTTCGCCGGGTGCGGCATCGTCGCCAGCTCCGACCCCGAGGCCGAGCTCGCCGAGTCGCAGGCCAAGTTCGTCCCGGTGCGCGACGCGCTCAGCGCCGGCTGACTCCCACCGGCGCCCTCGCGGTCAGAGCCGCTGGCCGGGCTCGCGGCGCTCGAAGGACTGCCCGGCGGGGAGCAGGTTGGCCATGTGCGAGGCCACCATGTCGAGGCCGACGTCGCTGTAGATGCGGTCGTGGATGCCGAGCGACGTGGGCGCGCCCACCTCGCGCACGAAGTCGACCGCCTCCGACACCTTCAGCCACGGTGCGCTCACCGGCGCCAGCAGCACGTCGACGGGTCGTCCGGGCGCGGTGAGGGCGTCGCCGGGGTGGTAGACGCTGGTGCCACCGGACTCCAGGACGTAGCCGGAGTTGTCGAAGCGGTCGTAGTCGGGGTGGATCACGGCGTGCTTCTCGCCCACCACCTCCACCGACGTGCCCGCGACCTCGAGGCGGTCGCCGGGGCGTACGACGGTGACCCGCGCCGCGACGTCAGGAGCCTGGTCACGGAGCAGTCGGGCGACCGCCTCGATCGTCCAGATGCCCACGTCGGTGCCGCGCAGGTGGTCGGGGTGCACGTGGTCGGCGTGCTCGTGGGTGATGAGCACCGCGTCGGCGCCGTCGAGCGCCGAGGGGTCGGTGAAGACGCCCGGGTCGATGACGACGACACCGCCGTCGCCCTGGACACGGACGCAGGCGTGGCCGAGCTTGGTGATCTGCACGTGCCCAGACTAGGCCCGGGGCAACCGGCGGGGAATCGCCCGACGGGTGGGACGCAAGGTTAAGGTGTGACCAGCTCCCGACTGGGTGGAGTGCCCTGGGGGAAACACCGAATCGCACCCGAGACGAAGAGAGTTCACATGTCTGCACGCCGCGTGCTCGCAGGCAGCGTCGCCGCGCTGCTCCTGCCCGCGTCCCTTCTCCTGTCGACCGAGACCGGGTCGGCCACCGACCCCGCGACGCGTTCCGCGTCGGTCGCGGTGACGAAGAAGGCGAACCAGAAGATCTCGCTGGAGGTGCTTCCCCAGATCGTCCAGCAGGGCAAGCGCACGGCCAGCGCCAACTCGGCCAAGGCCGGCGTCACCGCCACCATCAAGCCGGTCAAGGTCGGCCGCAAGGTCGTGCTCGAGCAGCTCAACGGCTCGTCGTGGAAGAAGGTCGGCACCGCCAAGCAGGAGAGGTCGGGCCGCGCCCACTTCTCCGCCGTTGCCTCCAAGGGTGGCGCGGCCGTGACCTACCGGGTCGTCGCCCAGAAGTTCAAGGGCCTCAAGAAGGTCACCAGCGACACCGCCGACACCGCGCAGTGGCTGGTCCCGACCTTCACCGACGAGTTCTCCGGCAGCACCCTGAACCCGGTGTGGAGCATGCGCGGCCAGGACTACGAGCCGACCAGCAAGCGCAAGTGCTCCAAGGGCGACCCGAAGGCCGTCAAGGTCGGCGCGGGCGCGCTGCGTCTGAGCGTCATCAAGGACCGCGGGGCCAAGGGCAAGTGCCTGGCGAAGTCGCGCAAGGAGAAGAAGCGGATCGCCTACCGCCTCAACGGCCACGTCGGCACCAAGGACGGCTTCAGCTTCAAGTACGGCGTCGCTGCCGCCCGCATCAAGATGCACAAGAACCAGGGCCAGCACTCCAGCTTCTGGTCGCAGCCGACCAACGAGAACGGCCCGCACACCGACGGCCACGAGATCGACGTCATCGAGTACTTCGGCGACAAGCACCCGCAGGGCGGCCTCACGAGCTTCATCCACTGGTACAAGGGCAACAAGCTCATCAAGACCGGCTCGTGGATCAAGGACTCGAAGTCGTTCCTGAAGAACAAGCGCGACGGCTGGTCGAAGAACTACCACGTGTTCTCGGTCAAGTGGGACCCGAGCAAGATCGTCTTCTACATCGACGGCAAGGAGACCTGGCGCACGTCGGCCCGCGTCTCCAAGGAGCAGCAGTACCTCATCCTGAGCCTGCTGGCCTCCGACTACGAGGCGCTGGAGATGAGCGACAAGAAGCTCCCGCAGCACATGTACGTCGACTGGGTCCGCGTGTGGGAGACCCCGCAGGCCTGATCGGCTGAACGGCAACGACGACGCACCACACGGTCCGCGCGCTGGCCCCCGTCCTCAGGGGGCCAGCGCGCGGATCTTTTCGTCCAGCTCGCGACGGTTGTCGCGGCGTACGCGCGCCTCGACGACCTCGATGCCGCCGTTCGGCGAGGCGAGCGCCTGCTCGAGCTCCGGCAGGCTGTCGGCACGCAGGTGAGGGATCCGGGCGGCCGCGCACAGGCTGGCGAGGTCGACGCCGTGCGGGGTGCCGAAGAGGGTGTCGAAGCGGTCGGCGTGCTCCGGCGCGCCCTGCTCGAGGGTGGCGAAGATGGAGCCGCCGTCGTCGTTGACCACCACGATCGTGAGGTCGGGGCGCTCCTCGCGGGGACCGAGGAACAGCCCGGTCGTGTCGTGCAGGAAGGTCACGTCGCCGACCAGCGCGATCGCGCGCGACGACTGCGGGCGGCCCAGCGCGGCGCCGATCGCCGTGCTGGTGGTGCCGTCGATCCCCGCCAGGCCGCGGTTGGCGATCACCTTGCGACGCCCGCCCACCTCGTAGGGCGCGACCATCAGGTCCAGGTCGCGGACCGGGTTCGAGGCGCCCACGACGAGCAGCCCGCCCGGCGGAACTGCGCGGCTCACCGCGCCCGCCACCTCGTGGGGGGTGAGACCGGGCTCCGCGGCGAGGAGCCGGTCGAGCCTGCGGCCGGCGGACCGGTCGGCGAGGCGCCACTCCTCCAGCCACGCGGGGTCGTCGGCGACCGCGACCCGGGCACCGTCGTGCTCGCCCGACACCGGGAAGGGCCGGTCCGGCCAGGTGCCACGGTGCCGGACCGACACCACCTCGACGCCGTCGCGGGCGAGCAGGCGCGCCACCGGGCGGGACAGGGTCGGGTGGCCGAACACCACCACGCGCTGGATGCGGTCGCCCAGCCCGGTGCCGAGGAGGAGGCGGTAGGTGCGGATGACTGTGTCACCGGTGCGGCAGCCGCTGGACGGCTCGGCCAGCAGCGGCCAGCTGCCGTCCTCCGCGAGCTGGCGGGCCGGCGGGCCGGCGTCGTCACCGGCGACCACCACGGTGCGCGGACCCGGGGCGAGCTCGGTTACCTCCCGTGCAGGCGCCTGCAGCGTGACTGCCCACGTGGGCACGTCCCCGCCGTCCCAGCCGTCGTCGTCGGGCAGCAGCGGGTCGTCGAGCTGGACGTTGAGGTGGACCGGTCGCACCCACTCGTGGGTGCGGACGAAGGCCAGCAGCTCGTCGAGCTCCGCCGCCGCCACGTCGAGCGTCGGTGCGAAGGCGCCGAAGATGCCGACCTGGTCGGTGGTCTGGTTGGCGCCGGTGCCCCGCAACCGCGCGGGCCGGTCGGCGGTCACCACCACGAGCGGGACCCCGGCGTGCGCTGCCTCGACCACGGCGGGCAGCAGGTTGGCCACCGCCGTGCCCGACGTGCAGACCACGGCCGCGGGGCGCCTGGTCACCTTGCCGAGGCCGAGCGCGAGGAAGCCGGCCGTGCGCTCGTCGATGCGGGTGTGCAGGCGCAGCCCGCCGGCCTGCGCGGCGTCGTACAGCGCGAAGGACAGCGGGGCGTTGCGCGAGCCGGGCGCGAGCACCACCTCGCGCACCCCGGACCCGCGGAGCGCGGTCACGACGGTGCGGGCGAGCGCGGTCGACGGGGTGGTCATGTCCGGGGATCCTGCCCTACCGACGCCAGCCGCGCGCGCCAGTGCGCGACGCGGTCGTCGGCGGCGGCGACCCCGGCCAGGGCGGCCTCGTCGACGTCAGGGCGGACGACGGCCAGCATGCCGTCGACCGGCAGCAACGGCTGCGCCACGACGTCACCGGTGAGCATCTGGACGGTGGCGAGCCCGCTGGCGTGGTGGAGCTCGGGCAGGGCGGCCGCGAGGGCGACGCCGGCGGCGATGCCGATGCTCGACTCGATGGCGCTCGAGACGACCACGGGCAGCCCGATGTCCTCGGCGATCCGCAGGCAGGCGCGTACGCCGCCCAGCGGCTGCACCTTGAGCACGGCGATGTCGGCCGCCTCGAGGTCGCGGACGCGGTAGGGGTCCTCGGCGCGCCGGATCGACTCGTCGGCGGCGATCGGGACGGAGACGCGGCGGCGCACGACGGCGAGGTCCTCGACCGAGGCGACCGGCTGCTCGACGTACTCCAGCCCGCCAGCAGCCCGGTCGAGGGCGGCGATCGCCCGGACCGCCTCGTCGACGTCCCAGGCGCCGTTGGCGTCGACCCGGACCAGCCCGTCGGGACCGAGCGCGTCGCGGACGGCCTCGACCCGCGCGAGGTCGTCGGCCAGCACCTGACCGCGCTCGGCGACCTTGACCTTGGCGGTGCGGCAACCGCCGGCGGTGACGATCGCGTGCGCTCGCACGGGGTCGGTCGCGGGGACGGTGACGTTGACGGGCACGCGGTCGCGCAGCGGCGTCGGCCAGCCCCTGTCGGCGGCCTCGCGGGCGGCCGCCAGCCACGGCCGCGCGGTGGCGTCGTCGTACTCCAGGAAGGGCGACCACTCCCCCCAGCCGGCCTCGCCGCGCAGGAGCACTCCCTCCCGCACCGTGATGCCACGGAAGCGGGTGCGCAGCCCGATCGCGAAGACGTGCAGGTCGCGCATCACAGGCCGGCCCGGATGGCCTGGCGGTCGACCTTGCCGTTGGGCAGGAGCGGGAGATGCTCGACCCACCGGAACTCGCGCGGGGCCCACGATCGCGGGTGCTCGGCGCTGACCCAGTCGCGCAGCTCGGCCTCGTGGGCGGTGCCGACGAGCACCGCGACGAGCCTCTGGCCCCACTCGGGGTCGGGCACGCCGAAGACCTCGGCCTGCTGCACCAGCAGGTGGCGGCGCAACCGGTCGGCGACCGCGGTGAGCGGGATCTTCACCCCGCCGCTGATGACGACGTCGTCGACGCGGCCGAGGACCTGCAGGCGCCCGTCCTCGTCGAAGCGGCCTGCGTCGGAGGTGACGTACCAGCCGTCCACGACCGCCGCGGCGGTGAGCTCCGGGTCGTGGTCGTAGTGGCTGAACAGGGTCGGGCCGCCGATGCGGATGCGCCCGTCCGCGCCGAGGGTCACCGCCACGCCGTCGAGCGGCACGCCGTCGTAGACGCACCCGCCCGCGGTCTCCGACGAGCCGTAGGTCGAGACCAGCCGGACACCCTGCTCCTCGGCGCGCCGGCGCAGGTCGGTGTCGAGCCCGGCGCCACCGACGAGCACGGTGTGGCAGCGCGCGAGCGCCGCGACCTGATCGGGGTCGGTCATGATCCGGTGCAGCTGGGTCGGGACGAGGGAGACGAAGGTCGGGGTGTCGCCGTGGTGGGCCGCCGAGGCGCGCCCGACGTCGAGCCCGTCGACGACGACCGGCTCGTGCCCGGCGACCAGGGAGCGCACGATGACCTGCACCCCGGCGACGTACGACGACGGCAACGCCAGCAGCCAGCGGCCGGACGCGCCCAGCCTCCGCGCCGACGCCTCGACGCTCGCGAGGACGGCCCGGCGGGGCAGCACGACGCCCTTGGGCCGGCCGGTGGAGCCGGAGGTCTCGATCAGCAGCGGGGCGGGGGTGTCGGCCTCGAGCCAGCGCGACAGCTGCCTGATCGCGACCGAGGGCTCGTCCGAGGGCCGGAGGTGACTCACACGCCGAACGCTAGTGCTCCGTAGGCTGTGGGTCATGAGTGCCTACTGGATCTGCGTCTACACGGCCGTGCACGACGCCGACAAGGTCGCGGCGTACGCCGAGCTCGCCGGGCCGGCCATCCGCGAGGCGGGCGGCCGGTTCCTCGCGCGCGGCAACCCCGAGGTGACCTACGAGCAGGGCGAACGGACCCGCACCGTCGTGATCGAGTTCGAGTCGGTGGAGGCTGCCCGCGCCGCACACGACAGCGAGGCCTACCAGGAGGCCCTGCGCGCCCTGGGCGACGGCGCCGACCGCGACCTGCGCGTGGTGCCGGGGGCCTAGCGTGGACCTCTTCCGGCTCGTGCTCGTCGTCCTGGTGACGACGGGCGTGGTCGTGGCCATCCTGCTGTTCGAGAAGCGACGTGCCGAGGGCATCCGCCGCGACACCGGGCGGATGGCCGAGGGACGGGACCCAGGACGTGACGAGGACGACCCTCCTGCCGGCTGAATGACAGGACGCCCGGCTGCCCCCGCGGGAGAGGATGGCCGGCGATGCTCACCGCCCTGAAGAACTACGCCACGCCCCCGTCCACCCTCGCCGGCCGGTTGTCCGCGCAGTCCCTGATCTTCGCCTCCGCGGACGGCGCCTTCCTGGCCGGCTCGGCGGTGTTCTTCGTCTTCGTGGTGGGCCTGTCGCTCGGCGAGGTGGGCATCGGCCTCACCGTCGCCGCGGTCGCGAGCTTCGTGGTGGCTGTCCCAGCAGGCAAGCTGGTGGACCGCTTCGGCCCCAAGCGGATGTGGGCGCTGAGCGCCCTGCTGCAGGGCGCCCTGTTCGCGGTGTGGCCGTGGATCGACAGCTTCCCCGAGTACGTCGCCCTCGCGGTCGCGATGGAGGTCGTCGGCACGCTGGCCGGCACGGCCCACGGCGCCTACGTCATCGACGTGCTGGCCCCGGCGGAGCGGGTCGAGTCCCGGGCCTACATGTACTCCGCGCTCAACCTCGGCTTCAGCCTCGGTGGACTCATCGGCGTCATGGCGATCGCCTTCGGCACCGAGGCGCTGCGGTGGGCGCCGATGCTGAGCGCCGTGCTCTTCCTGGCCAACAGCATCGCGGTGCTCCGACTGCCCGATGCGAGCCACGACGTGCGCGGCCCCGAGCCGCGGGCGAAGCCGGAGGGCATCCCCGCGATCCGCAACCGCAGCTGGATCGCCGTCACCGCCCTGACCGGCGTGATGTGGACCAACCAGGTGCTGCTGCACACGGTCATCCCGGTGTGGCTGGTGACCGAGACCGACGCCCCCGAGGAGCTGGTCGCGCTGCTCTTCGGCACCAACACGCTCATGTGCATCGTCCTGCCCCGCCTGGCGTCCCGCGGGATCCGCGACGTCGGGACGGCGCTGCGGGCGGTGCGCCTGTCGACGGTCTTCTTCGTCCTCACCTGCATCATCACGCTCGTCACCCACGAGACCGTCGGGTGGCTGACGATCGCCCTCTTCTTCCTCGGCCACGTCGTCCTCACCTGGTCCGAGCTCTTCCTGTCCGCCTCGGGCTGGACGCTCGAGGTCGAACTGATGGACCCGCGCCGCCGCGGCGACTACCAGGGCGTCTCGGAGCTCGGAGGCACGCTGGGGAGGTTCTGGGCGCCGGCGGTCTACGGCTTCCTCGCCATGGAGTGGGGCGCCTGGGGCTGGCTCACCATCGCCGCGATCGTGACCGCTGCCGCGACCGGACTGCACTTCGCGGCCCACGCGGGCCGACGCTGGCTCGAGCAGCACGTGCCCGCCGACGTCCTCGCGGACGCACGAGCGGGCGCCGCGGACGTCGACGACGCCGCCGCCGCCGGGCCACCCTCGCTGCTCGAGCCCGACTCCCCACTTCCCCCGTCCTCACTGACACAATCCGGCAGTGACCTCCACCGCTGACTGGCTCGCCGGCGCCCGGCCGCGCACCCTGCCCGCCGCCGTCGCCCCGGTGCTGGCCGGCACCGGCGTCGCGGCGTACGCCGACCACGCGGTGTGGTGGAAGGCCCTGCTGGCCCTCGTCGTCAGTCTCGCCCTCCAGGTGGGGGTCAACTACGCCAACGACTACTCCGACGGCATCCGCGGCACCGACGCCGACCGGGTCGGGCCGATGCGGCTGGTGGGCTCTGGCGCGGCGCCCCCGCGAGCGGTGAAGGCAGCGGCCTTCGCCGCCTTCGGCGTGGCCGCGGTGGCCGGGCTGGTCCTCGCCGCGACGACCGCCTGGTGGCTGGTGGCCGTGGGCCTGGTGTGCGTCGTGGCGGCGTGGTTCTACACCGGCGGCGACAAGCCCTACGGCTACCTCGGGCTCGGCGAGGTCATGGTGTTCGTCTTCTTCGGCCTCGTCGCGGTGATCGGCACGACCTTCGTCCAGACGCAGACCTGGGAGTGGGCGGCCCTCTACGCCGGCGTCGGCATCGGGGCGCTGGCCTGCGCGATCCTGGTCGCCAACAACCTGCGCGACATCCCCACCGACACCGTCGCCGGCAAGCGCACCCTGGCCGTGCGTCTCGGCGACGAGCGCACCCGCCACCTCTACGCCTTCCTGGTCCTGGTCGCAGCCGCTGCGGTCGTCGCGATCGCCGCGGCCACGACGTGGTGGGCGCTGCTCGGGCTCGGCTTCCTGGCCCGCGCGGGCGCCCCGACCCGCGCCGTCCTCAACGGCGCGACGGGGCCCGCCCTCATCCCGGTCCTCGCCGCCACGGGCGCCTCCGAGCTGCTGTGGTCGGTGCTCGTCGCGGCGCCGCTGCTCCTGCTCGGATAACCCGTGGCGGGCCACCGGGCCGCTCACTAGCGTGAACGGGTGGACTACGACTTCGCCCTCCTCGACTTCTCCGACGACTCCCCCGACGCGGCCGCCCGCCGTCGCGGGTGGATCGAGGCGGTCCTGCGCGGCTTCCGCGACGACCGGCCCGAGGACGACAGCGTCGAGCGGTGGATCAGGCACTACCGCGCCGACGACGTGACCGTCCGCGGCGCCTGGCTGCCCGAGGGCGAGCTCGGTGCAGGGCCCATGCCCGTCGCCACCTATGCGAGCCTCGACAAGACCCTCAACGCCGGCCGCGAGCTGCTGCCGCTGCGGATGATCACCGACGTCACCACCAGCGCGGCCCACCGCCGCAGGGGCCTGCTGCGCCGGCTCATCGAGGACGACCTCTCCGACGCCGTGGCCCAGGGCGTGCCGATGGCCGCCCTGACCGCGGCCGAGGCCACCATCTACGGCCGCTGGGGCTTCGGTCCGGCCACCTTCCGCACCGGCGTCACCGTCGACACGACGCCCGGCTTCGGGTTCCGCGACTTCCGCGACCCCGGCCGCGTCGAGCTCCTCGAGCCCGCGGAGGCGTGGCCGCACGTCAAGGCCGTCTTCGACACCTTCCACGCCCGCCAGCGCGGCTCGGTGGCCTGGCCCTCGCCGTACGAGGACATGCACACCGGCGCCTGGGATCCCAGCAGCGGCGGCGCCAACCGCAAGATCCGGGTCGTGGTGCACCTCGACGCGGGCGGCACGGTCGACGCCTTCGCCATCTGGAGGCCCGGCGAGGACAAGACGGTGAAGGTCGACGAGATGGTCGCCCTCACCCCGCAGGCCCAGCTCGCGCTCTGGTCCTTCCTCGGCGACATGGACCAGACCGCCAAGGTCACCTTCAACCTGTTCCACCCCGAGGACCCGCTGATGTGGGCCCTCACCGACCTCGACCGGGTGAGCACGACCGAGGTCCAGGAGTTCCTCTGGCTGCGGGTGCTCGACCTCCCCCGCGCCCTCGCCGCCCGCCCGTGGGCCACCGACGGCTCGGTCGTGGTCGAGGTCGACGACCCGCAGGGCCACGCGGCCGGGCGCTTCGCCGTCACGACCGCGGACGGTGAGGCGACGGTCGTCCGCACCGACGACGCGGCCGACGTACGCCTCAGCGCGGAGACGCTGGGCTCGCTCTACCTCGCTGCCGTGCCGGTGCGGCAGCTGCACCGTGCCGGGCGCCTGGCGGGCTCGGAGGACTCCGTACGCCGCTTCGCAGCGATGGCGGACCTCAGCGAACCGGCGTACAGCCTGACGGGCTTCTGAGCGCGAGGCTCAGCGCGGGTCCTCGTGGTCGTCGCGGTCCTCGCGGGCCTTGCGCTCCTCGAAGGCGGCGGCCGCTCGGGAAGCCCGCTCCTCGACGCGACGGGCGAACGCCTCGCGCTGGCGGTCGAGGACGAAGTAGGACGCGATCCCGGAGATCAGGAAGGCGAGCACGACCGCCCAGAACAGGTTGTAGCGCCCGCCGAGGACCAGCGCCATCAGTCCGATGACGATCCCGAACGAGGCGAGGAACAGCACGATCCGCAGGGCGGTGTAGACCACGAACTCCTTCACGGCGACCAGCCTAGGTGGACCTGACTACATTGGAGGAATGCTGAAGGTGCTGCTCGTGATGGCCGCGATCGCGGTCGTCGTGTGGGTGCTGGTCAAGCTCGCGCTGCGCCGCCTCGACGGCGGCAGCGGCGGTGCTTCACCGCCGCGGGTGGTCGGCCCCGACGACGACCCGGACTTCCTGCGGGGCCTCGACCGGCGCCGCCGCGACCCGGAGGACGACTGAGCGCTCCGCACCCGCGCCCTCGGCGTAGGAGTGCTGGCTGGAGCTGCTGAAGAAGTTGATGCCGATGAAGTTGAACCACAGCGTCGCGGCACCGACCAGCGCCAGGATCGCGGCATTGCGCCCGCGCCAGCCCGCGGTCGCGCGGGCGTGCAGGTAGGCGGCGTAGACCACCCAGGTGATGAAGGCCCACACCTCCTTGGGGTCCCAGTTCCAGTAGGCACCCCACGCCTGGTGCGCCCAGATCGGGCCGGTGATGAGGACCGCGAAGGTCCACACCGGGAAGCCGAAGGCGTGCATCCGGTAGGACAGCCGGTCCAGGACCTTGGGCTCGGGCACCCGGGCGAGGTAGCCCGTGGTCGCGCTCGAGCGCGCCTTGACGAGGTAGAGCACCGAGAGCAGCGCGCCGATGGTGAAGGCGCCGGTCGAGATCACGGCCGAGACGACGTGGATCACCAGCCACGGGGAGTTGAGCGCGTCCGGGAGCGGCAGGACCGCGTCGTCCAGGCCGAGGAACGCCGCCATCAGCGAGGCCACGACGAAGGTGGAGACCAGCGGGCCGAGCCACTGGATGTCGAGTCGGAGCGTCGAGAGCACGAAGATCAGCGCCACCACGAAGGTGCCCGAGATCGTGAACTCGTACATGTTGCCCCACGGCACCCGGTTGGGGTCGGCCGCGAGGCCGCGCGCCACGAGCGCGACGAGGTGGATCACCACGCCGAAGACGGACAGCACCAGCGCCAGGCGACCGGCCATGGCGGTGCGCTGGTCCGTCACCTCCTCGTCCTTCGCCACGCTGCGCAGGCCGGCCAGCTCGAAGAAGTAGGCCAGCATGGCGAGGAAGTAGAGCACCGCCGCGGCGATGACGCCCTGGTAGCTGAAGACCTCCCACTGTGCGTCGGTCACGACTGATCCTTCCTGCTGCTGCTCGTCGGCTGCGGGCCCGTGGGGGCCTGCAGTGATGCCACGATCTCGGCGAGCTCGGCCGCGCCGTCCTCGGGGTCTCCCCCGGACGACCGGTCCAGCCGCGCCACCTCGACCCGCGTGGTCCCGTCGTCCTGCCTGCGCGCGCGCACCCACATCCGGCGCGGGCGGATGAAGAGCGAGCCCAGCAGGCCGACCAGGGCGAGCACCACGCCGCCGAGCGCCACCAGCTTGCCGGGGCTGCGGCTGATCTGGATCTTGTTCCAGCGCTGCACGCCCTCGAACGTCACCGTGCCGAGGCCGTCGGGCAGCGTCACGGTGTCGCCGGGCCGCAGGTCCATCCGGAACGGCTGGCCGTTGTCCTTCAGGACCTGGGTCGCGTCGGCCTTGTCGAGGACGTAGACCGACGAGGCGGAGCCGTCGTCGATGCCGAGGTCACCGGTCCACAGGCTCATCGAGATCAGGGGGTCGCCCAGGGATCCGAAGATCGACGACGGCATGGTGAGGTTGCCGTCGGCGTCGCGGCCCATCGCGAAGGTCGGGTAGAAGGTGCCCTCGAGCCCGATCTGCTCGGGCTGGGCGAAGGGCGCCTTGACCACGCCGAACGACTCGAAGGTCTGGCCGTTGGTCGGCAGGAACACCACGGGGCCGGACTTGGTGACCTCGCCCTCGCCGTCGCGGATCGTGATGACCGGGGCGTAGCCGTGGCCGATGAGGAAGATGTCGGTGCCGCCGATGGTCAGCGGGTGGTTGACCCTCAGGTCGTAGTCCCGGGTCTCGCCGCCGGGCTCGGTCTCGTAGGCCAGCTCGGCGACGAACTCGCGCGCCATGCCGGCTCGGTCACCCTCGGTGAGCCAGTCGACCTGGAAGTCGGTGATGCTGAAGGAGAAGGGCTCCATCACGTCGGGGTCGAAGAGCGACCCCGGCGCGAAGTCGTCGTACTGGGTGAGGTTGTTGGAGAAGCCGTAGTCCTCGCCGTTGAGCATGATGACGCCGCCCTTGTAGCCGAAGAGGCTGCCGACGGCGACGCCGACGAGGACCACGATCACGGCGAGGTGGAACAGCAGGTTGCCGGCCTCGCGGAGGTAGCCGCGCTCGGCGGACACCGCGTCGGGCTCCCTGGACGTCTCCACCCGGAACCGCTTGCTCCGCAGGGCGTCCGCGGCGCGCGCCAGCACGTCGTCGGGGGACTCGTCGGTGGTGTACGCCGTCGACTCGGGCAGCCGGGTGAGGTGCCGCGGGGCGCGGGGCGGCCGGGCCCGCAGGGCGCGGGCGTAGACGAACAGGCGCGGGATGATGCAGCCGACCAGCGAGATCATCAGCAGGATGTAGATCGCGGAGAACCACACCGAGCCGTAGACGGAGAACAGGTCGAGCCGGTCCCAGATGGGCGCCAGGCGCGGGTGGTTGTCACGCCACTGCGAGACCGCCAGGGAGTCGATGTCCTCCTGCGGGATCACCGAGCCGGGGATCGCCGCGAGCGCGAGCAGCAGGAGCAGCACGAGGGCGGTGCGCATCGACGTGAGCTGGCGCCACGACCAGCGCGCGAGCTCGCGCGCGTTCAGGTCGTTGGGGAGGGACGTGGCCTGGCGGTCGTCGGACGACCGCTGGCGCAGGTCGGGCTGGAGGTCGGTCACACCGGCACCGCGAAGCCCTGGACGACCTGGAGCTGGAGCCACTGCACGATGCGGTCCCACCAGCCCGAGACGAGCAGGAGGCCGACGAGGATCATCATCGCGCCGCCGAGGCGTACGACGAGCACCTGGTGGCGCCGGATCACGGCGAAGGCGCCGAGCATGCGGCGGTAGGCCAGCGCGGCCACGATGAAGGGCAGCCCCAGGCCGAGCGCGAAGACGGCCGAGAGCAGGGCTCCCCGGGCTGCGGTGCCCTCACCGACCGACAGGACGTTGATGGCCGCCAGCGTCGGGCCCACGCACGGCGTCCAGCCGACTCCGAAGAGGAAGCCGATCAGCGGGGCGGCGGCGAGGCCGACGGCGGGGACCTTGTGGATCCGCCAGTCCCGCTGGAGGAAGCCGAAGGCGCCGAGGAACGCGACCCCGAGCAGGATCATGATCACGCCGAGCACGCGGTTGAGCTCGCGGACGTGGGTGAACAGCCAGGCCCCGGCCGCGCCGGTGAGGCTGCCGAGGAGGACGAAGACGACCGAGAAGCCGAGGACGAAGAGGACCGCGCCGAGCACCAGCCGGCTGCGGCGGGCCTGCTCGAGGTCGCCGCCCGAGATGCCGGTGGCGTAGGAGAGGTAGCCCGGGAGCAGCGGGATCACGCAGGGGCTGAAGAACGAGATGAGCCCGGCGGCCAGCGCCACCGGCAGCGCCAGCAGCATCGACCCGGACAGCGCCGTCTCCTGGAACCAGTCACTCATCGAGGACCGCCTCCACCAGCGAGACCAGCGTCTGGGTCGTGGGGATCCGGCCGTTGACCGAGGCCGCGATCCGGCCCTCGGCGTCGAGCACGACCGTGCTCGGGATCGAGCGCGGGGTGAGGGTGCCGGCGAAGGGCAGCAGCGCGGCGCCGTCGGCGGAGTAGATCGAGGGGTAGGGCACCTCGAGGTCGCGGACGTAGGCCTGCGCGTCCTCGGGCGAGGCGTCGCGGATGTTGAGGCCGACGAACGCGACCCGGTCGCCGAGCTCGCCCACCGCCTCGTTGAGGTCGGGCTGCTCGGTGATGCACGGCGGGCACCACGAGGCCCACACGTTGACCACGACCGGCTTGCCGCGCAGGTCGGCCAGGTCGACGTCGCCGCCCTCGAGGTCGGTGCCGCTCAGCTCGACCGGCTCCCCGCGGTCCACCGGCTCCACCTCGGTGGGCACCCCGGTGCCGGAGATGTAGCCCTTCTCGCCGGTGCCGGACAGGCCGGAGCAGCCCGTCAGCGCGAGCAGGCAGGCGAGCGCCACGAGGGGCGCGGCGAGGCGGCGCGGCATCGTCAGGGTCGCTCCCCCTGCGAGGCCCCGCCGGCCGAGAACGGTGCGGAGCGGTCAGCGACAGGGATCAGGTCGCCGGCGGGCTCGGAGTAGCGCACCTGCACCATCCGGTCGCCGTCGAACACGACGCTGGTGAGCGAGCAGAGGGTGCACTGGCGGTTCTTCGGGTGGTGGAGGTAGCTGCGCTTCTCCAGGAAGAGCCGCGTCGTCCAGATCGGGAGCTGGTGGGACACCACGACCGCCTCGTGGCCGCGGGCGGCGTCGCGGGCGTCGTGGATCGCAGCGACCATGCGCCCGGCGATCTCGTCGTACGGCTCCCCCCACGACGGCGTCAAGGGGTTGTAGAGGTGGCGCCACAGGCGCGGGCGCTTGATGATCGTCATCGCGCCGTCGCCGAAGCTGAGGCCCTCGAAGACGTTGGTGGACTCGATCACGCGCGGGTCCACGACCGGCGTCAGCCCACGGACCCGGGCGAGCGGGGCGCCGGTCTCCTGTGCACGCTCGAGCGGGGACGTGCGGATGTGGACGATGTCGCGCTCGCCGATGGTCTCCGCGATGCGCTGGGCCATCTGGTGCCCGAGCGCCGAGAGGTGGAAGCCGTCGCGGCGGCCGTAGAGCACGCCCTCGGGGTTGTGGACCTCGCCGTGGCGCAGGAGGTGGACGGTGGTCTGCTCTGCCATCTCAGTGACCTCCTGCCGTGGCGGCGGCCAGTGCGGCTGCCGGGAGCGCGTCGAGGACGGTGGAGACCGCCCGCTCGTCGTGGGCCGCGGAGACGAACCACGCCTCGTACGCCGACGGCGGCAGGTAGACGCCCTGGTCCAGCATCGAGTGGAAGAAGGCGGCGTAGGCCGCGGTGTCCTGCGTGGAGGCCTCGGCGAAGTCACGGACCGCGGCGTCGCGGAAGAAGACCGAGAACATGGTGCCGGCCGCCTGGACGACGTGCGGGACGCCCGCGGCGGCGAGGTGCTCGCCCACGGCGGTGCGGATCGTGAGCGCGGTGGCGTCGAGCTGGGCGTAGACCTCGGGGGTGGCCAGGCGCAGCGTCGCGAGGCCTGCGGTGGTGGCCACTGGGTTCCCCGACAGCGTGCCGGCCTGGTAGACCCGGCCCTCGGGCGCGAGGTGCGCCATCAGGTCCGCCCGTCCACCGAACGCCGCGGCCGGGAAGCCGCCACCCATCACCTTGCCGAACGTCATGAGGTCGGGCGCCCAGCCCTCGATCGCCCCGTCGAGGCCCCAGCCGCCCTGCTCGGTGGCGCGGAAGCCGGTCATCACCTCGTCGCTGATGAAGAGCGCACCGTGGGCGCGGCAGGTCTCGGCGAGGAAGGCGTTGAAGCCCGGCGCGGGCGGGACGACGCCCATGTTGCCCGGGAACGCCTCGGTGATCAGACAGGCGATGCGCGGGCCGTGGGCCTCGAACGCCGCCTGCACGGCGTCGCGGTCGTTGTAGGGCAGGACGAGGGTCTCGGCGGCCGAGCTGGCGGGGACGCCGCTGGTGCCGGGCACCGCGAGCGTGGCGACGCCGGAGCCGGCCTCGGCCAGGAGCGGGTCGACGTGACCGTGGTAGCAGCCAGCGAACTTCACGACCAGGTCGCGACCGGTCGCGCCCCGCGCCAGCCGGATCGCCGACATGGTCGCCTCGGTGCCCGAGGACACGAAGCGGACCCGCTCCACCGGGGTGCGGGCGACGATCTCCTCGGCCAGCTCGACCTCGGGCTCGGTGGGCGTGCCGTACGACGTGCCGCGCGCCACGGCGCCGGCCACCGCCGCCTGCACGTCGGGGTGCGCGTGGCCGAGCAGCATCGGGCCCCACGAGCAGATCAGGTCGACGTAGTCGTTGCCGTCGGCGTCGGTGAGCCACGCCCCGGAGGCGGAGGTGATGAAGCGGGGCGTCCCGCCGACGGCCGTGAAGGCACGCACGGGTGAGTTCACGCCGCCCGGTGTCACGGCTCGAGCGCGCTCGAAGAGGGCCTCGCTGGCCGCAGTCGTCGAGGTGGTCGTCGCGGAGGTCACCCGGTCATTGTCACGCAGGAGGACAAAGGATCCCCAGTCGGTGCGCACCCGCACGCGGACCGTGTGCCTTGGCCCACAGGTAACTCGTGCGTAACGTGGAGCGAAGATTCGTCGTTGACCAGGTGTGGGTGCGCCCGGAGGGGGCATCATGACACCCGGACGACCCAGGGGAGATGAAGGACATGGCGAGCTTCGGCCGACTGCACCGCGCGATCGCGATCATCCCGTTGGCGGTGCTCTCCGCAGCGTGGACGGCCAGCCTCGCGGGCGTGGGCGTCGGGTCGGCCAGCGCCGATCCCGACGGATCGAGGACCCTCCCCGACGGCACGGTCCTCCCGGCGGCCGCCATCGAGGCGCCCGCCAGCATCGGTGACCCGGTCACCCGCGCCGCCGCCCTCACCCCGGGCTCGGCCAGCAGCATCCCCCAGGCGGCCCTCTCGGCCTACCAGCGCGCCGAGGGCGTCATCAACAGGGCCGACCCCGGCTGCAACCTGCCGTGGGAGCTCGTCGCCGCGATCGGTCGCGTCGAGTCCGACCACGGCCGCTTCGGCGGCAACGCCCTCGACGACCGGGGGGTGGCCCGACCGGGCATCTACGGCATCGCCCTCAACGGCAGGAACGACACCCAGGCCATCGCCGACACCGACGGCGGGCAGTACGACGACGACACCCGTTGGGACCGCGCCGTCGGCCCGATGCAGTTCATCCCCTCGACCTGGTCGGTCGTGGGCGTCGACGGCGACAGCGACGGCACCCGCAACCCGCAGGACGTCGACGACTCCGCGCTCGCGACGGCCGTCTACCTCTGCTCCGGCGACGACGACCTGTCGCAGGAGAAGGGCCAGCGCGCCTCGGTCTACCGCTACAACCACTCCAACGCCTACGTCGACCTGGTGCTGGAGATCATGCAGGCCTACCTCGACGGCGACTTCAGCGCCGTGCCGACCTCCACGCTGACCTCGGGCGTGATCATGCCCGACACCACCGCGACCCCCGGCGCCAAGGACGGCAAGGGCGACCGGGACGGCAAGCGCGACCCCGGCGACAAGGGCGGCAGCACGCCGACCCCGACCGTGAAGCCGACGCCGACGCCGACGAGCACCCCCACGACCACGCCGACCACGACGCCGACGCAGACGCCGACCCAGACGCCGACCTCCACCCCCACCAAGGACCCGACGTCCGCCCCGACGTCCGTCCCGACGACGCAGCCCACGGTCCTGCCGACGACGCTCCCGCCGCTCCCGCTTCCCACGGAGACGATCACCGCCCCGCTCACCGAGCTCGAGGCCCGGGCGCAGTGCCTGGCCTCGGGGATCTCCGCGCTCGACCTCGCGGCGCTCAACGCCTGTGTGGCCGAGCTGCTCAACCCCTGAGCCGCTCGATCAGCCGAGCACGTCAGCGGCGCAGCAGCCGCGCGGCCTCGGCGGCCCAGTAGGTGAGGATCACGTCGGCGCCGGCGCGGTGGATCGAGGTGAGGGTCTCCAGGATCGCGGCCTCGCGGTCGATCCAGCCGTTGGCGGCGGCCGCCTCGACCATCGAGTACTCACCGGAGATGTTGTAGGCCGCGACCGGCACGTCGACGGCGTCGCGCACCCGGCGTACGACGTCGAGGAAGGCCAGGGCCGGCTTCACCATCACAATGTCGGCGCCCTGCTCCACGTCGAGCAGCGCCTCGCGCACGCCCTCGACGGCGTTGGCGGGGTCCTGCTGGTAGGTCTTGCGGTCACCGACCAGCGAGGAGTCGACAGCCTCACGGAACGGGCCGAAGAAGGCAGAGGCGTACTTCGCGGAGTAGGCCAGGATCGACACGTGGCTGTGCGCGGCGGCGTCGAGCGCCTGCCGCACCACGGCGACCTGACCGTCCATCATCCCGCTGGGGCCGACCATGTCGACACCGGCGGCGGCCTGGGCGAGCACCATCTCGGCGTACGCCGCCAGCGTCTGGTCGTTGTCGACCTCGCCGTCGGGCGTCAGCAGCCCGCAGTGGCCGTGGTCGGTGAACTCGTCGAGGCACAGGTCCGACATGACCGTGAGCTGGTCGCCGACCTCGGCGACCACGTCGGTGATCGCGAGGTTCAGCACGCCGCCCGGGTCGATGGCGCCGGAGCCGGTCGCGTCCTTGTGCTCGGGGATGCCGAAGAGCATCACGCCGCCCAGGCCGAGCTCGGCCGCCTCGGCGACGGCCCGCTTGAGCGAGTCGCGCGAGTGCTGGACGACGCCCGGCATGGACGAGATCGGGTGCGGCTCGGCGAGGCCCTCGCGCACGAAGACCGGGAGCACCAGCGAGCTGGGCACCACGTGGTGCTCGGCCACCATCCGCCGCAGCGCCGGCGTACGACGCAGGCGGCGCGGACGGACGAGCGGCGTCTCCAGCTCGCGGCGCTCCTCGCTCACTTCGCGCGCGCCTTGCGGCGGCCCGACGCGGTGCGCTCGCTCGGCCGGGTGACGGGCTCACCGCTCTCCAGCATCGCGAGGCGTCGCGCCGAGCCGAAGTCGGCCAGTGCGTCGACGAGCACCTCGACGTCGGGGGTCGGCGCGAGGACGTCGACCCGCAGGCCGTGCTCCTCGGCGGTCTTCGCGGTCGCGGGCCCGATCACGGCGATGATCGTCGACGGGTGCGGCTTGCCGGCGATGCCGACGAGGTTGCGCACGGTCGAGGACGAGGTGAAGACGACGGCGTCGAACTTGCCGGTCTTGATCGCGTCGCGCACCGGCGCCGGCGGCGGGGTGGCGCGCACGGTGCGGTAGGCGGTGACGTCGTCGCACTCCCAGCCGAGGTCGACCAGGCCGGCGACGAGGTTCTCGGTGGCGATGTCGGCGCGCGGCAGGAAGACGCGGTTGATCGGGTCCAGCACCTCGTCGTAGGGCGGCCACTCGGCGAGGAGGCCGGCCGCGGACTGCTCGCCCGACGGCACCAGGTCGGCGCGCAGACCCCACGCGGCGATGGCCTCGGCGGTCTTGTCACCGACCGCGGCGATCTTGAGCCCCGAGAAGGCACGCGCGTCGAGGCCGTACTCCTCGAACTTCTCGCGCACCGCCTTGACGGCGTTGACCGAGGTGAAGGCGATCCACTCGTAGCGGCCCTCGACGAGGCCGCGCACGGCCTTGTCCATCTGGAGCGGGTTGCGCGGGGGCTCGACGGAGATCGTCGGCACCTCCTCGGGCACCGCGCCGTACTCGCGCAGGCGGCGCGACAGCGAGCCGGCCTGCTCCTTGGTGCGCGGCACCAGGGCTCGCCAGCCGAAGAGCGGCTTGGTCTCGAACCACGACAGCGTCTGGCGCAGGTCGACCACGTCGCCGATGACGGTGATCGCGGGCGGGGCGATGCGCGCCGCCCGGACGTCGGCGCCGATGTCGGCCAGCGTCGAGATGAGGGTCTGCTGCTCGGTGGTGGTGCCGACGCGGGTCATCGCGACCGGCGTCTGCGGCGAGCGGCCCGCCTCGATGAGGGCGGCGGCGGTCTCGGCGATGCTGCCGACGCCGGAGAGCAGGACGAGGGTGCGGTCGTCGGCGTAGGCGCTCCAGTCGACCTTCTCGCCGCACGTGACGACGCACATCTCGCGGTGGCGCTTGGTGGTCAGCGGGATGCCGGCGTAGGCCGGGACCGCGCTCACCGAGGAGACGCCGGGAACGACCTCGAACCCGACGCCGGCCTTCACGCAGGCCTGCGCCTCCTCGGGGCCGGAGGCGTAGAGGAACGGGTCACCGGTCATCAGGCGGACCACGCGCTGCTTCTTGCCGTGGCGTACGACGACCTTGGCGCGCGCGGCGTGCGTGAGGGGCTGGCCGTCCTCGCCGAAGCCGCCGTCGACGACCTCCGGGCCGTCCCAGGTCCCGTCGGGGCCCTCGAGCAGGCCGAGCACCGACCGGACGAGGTCGACGTGCTCGGGAGCCTCGGTGACGATGACCTCGGCGCTCTCGAGGAGCTCGACGGCACGCACCGTCAGCAGTCCCGGGTCACCGGGTCCACTGCCGACGAACGACACCCACCCGGGGTTCGTCCCCTTGTCCGGGCTGCTGGCCTGCGGGGTCTGTACTCGCGTCATGCGTGCTGGTTCCTCACTGGTGGTCCATCTTCAGGTGGTGCCGTCATCAGGTCTGCTGCTCCCTCGTCGAGCATGTCGCTCGCGAGGCGTGTTCCTAGCCGGGCGGCCTCGTCGACCGGGCCGGTCGCGCTCATCCGCACCGAGAGTCCGCCGTCCTCCGACAGGGCCACGGCGCGCAGCCACAGCTCCTCGCCGTCCTCGCCCTCCACGACCTCCGCGAGCGCACCCAGCGGGGCGGAGCAGCCCGCCTCGAGGGTGGACAGCACGGCGCGCTCGGCGGTGACCGCCGCGCGGGTGGGGGCGTCGTCGAGCAGTGCGAGCCCGGCGACCAGGTCCGTGTCGTCGGCGCGGCACTCCACGGCGAGGGCGCCCTGGCCGGGTGCCGGGAGCATCTGGAGCGGATCGAGGACCTCGGTGACCTCGTCGAGACGACCCAGCCGCGCGAGCCCCGCGCGGGCGAGGACGATGGCGTCGACCTGGCCCTCGCGGACCTTGCGGATCCGGGTGTCGACGTTGCCGCGGATGCCCTCGAGCTCGAGGCCGAGGCCGAGCGCGGCGAGCTGGCTGACGCGGCGCGGGGAGCCGGTGCCGAGGCGGCTGCCGACCGGCAGCTCGCCGAGCGTCAGGCCGTCGCGGGCGACGACGACGTCACGCGGGTCCTCGCGCGGCGGCACGGCCGCCAGCGCGATGCCGTCGGCGGGCGTGGTGGGCAGGTCCTTGAGCGAGTGGACGGCGACGTCGACGCGGCCGTCGAGCAGGGCGTCGCGCAGCGCGCTGACGAAGACGCCGGTGCCGCCCATGGAGGCCAGCGGCGCCGAGCTCCGGTCACCCTCGGTGGCGACCTCCACCAGCACGACCTCGCGGCCGAGGCGCTCGCGGATGAGCTCGGCGACGTGGCCGGACTGGGTGGTGGCCAGCGCGGACGCGCGGGTGCCGAGACGGATGGCGGGGAGGGTGGTCATGGCTTGCCGTCCGCTCGCGTCATGCGGTCCACGGCCTCGGGGTCGAGGCGGAACAGCTCGGCCAGCGCGGCGGTGTAGGACACCGCCGGCTCGGCGTCGGCCAGCTCCTTGACCCGCACGGTCGGCTCGTGGAGCAGCTTGTCGGCCACGCGGCGCACGGTCTGCAGCACCTCGGCGCGGGTGGTCTCGTCGAGGCCCGGCAGCCGGGAGGCGAGTCGGTCCATCTCCGCGTCGACCACCGAGGTGGCCATCGAGCGCAGGGCCACGACGGTGGGCGTCACGCTCGCCTGGCGACGTACGGCGAGGAAGGCGGCGATCTCCTGCCCGACGATGGTGCGGACGTCCTCGACACCCGCGGTGGCCTCCAGGCCGCGCAGCTCGTCGGCGAGGCCGGCGAGGCTGATCAGGTCGACGCCCGGCAGGTCGGCGACCGACGGGTCCACGTCGTGGGGCAGGGCGAGGTCGATCACGGTGAGCGGGCGGTCGCTGCCTCCGCGCGCGGTCACCACGTCGGCGAGGCGGACCAGCGGCTCGGGCGAGCCGGTGCAGGAGATGACGATGTCGGCGGCGGCGAGCTCGTCGCCCAGCGCGGACAGCGGAACCGAGGTGGCGGCGTACTCCGCAGCGAGCCGCTCGGCGTTGGCGGCGGTGCGGTTGAGGACCGAGATGCTGCCGGCCCCGCCGCGAGAGAGGTGCGCGACGGCGAGCGACGCCATCGCGCCGGCTCCGAGGACGACGGCACGCGCCCCGGCGACCGGCACCGTGCTGCGCTCGAGCGCGGCGGTGACGAGGGAGGGGGCGGCGCGGTCGATGTCGGTCTCGGCGTGCGCCCGCTTGCCCACGCGCAGGGCCTGCTGGAAGAGGGTGTTCAGGGCCGGGCCGACCGTGCCGTGCTCCTGGCCGACGCGCAGCGCCTCGCGGGTCTGGCCGAGGATCTGGCCCTCGCCCACGACCATCGAGTCGAGGCCGGCCGCGACCTGGAAGAGGTGGGAGACCGCGCCCTCGTCGTAGTGGACGTAGAGGTGCGGCAGCAGGGCCTCGGTGGACTGCGCGGCGCGCTCCACCAGGAGGCCGGAGAGGTCCTCGACGCTGCCGTGGAAGCGGTCGACCTCGGCGTAGACCTCGAGCCGGTTGCACGTGACGATCGCCGTGGCCTCGGAGACGTGCTCGCCGGCGATGACGTCGGAGATCAGCTTGACGGTGCCGTCGGGGTCGAGCGCGAGGCGCTCGAGCAGCTCGACGGGCGCGGACTTGTGGGAGATCCCCACGACCAGGACGCTCATGACACGGCTCCTGCTCCGGGCGCGACCGACTTGCGCTGCTCGTGGTAGGCGAGGATCTGCAGCTCGATCGACAGGTCGACCTTGCGTACGCCGACGCCGTCGGGCACCGACAGCACCGTCGGTGCGAAGTTGAGGATGCTGGTGATGCCGGTGGCGACCATCCGGTCCGCGACGGACTGGGCCGCGACGGCCGGCGTGGCGATCACGCCGATGGAGACGTCGTGCTCGGCGACGATGGACTCGAGGTCCTCGAAGGAGCGCACGTCGAGGCCGGCGACGACCTCCTCGTGGCGGTCCGGGTCGGCGTCGAGCAGCGCCACCACCCGGAAGCCGCGGCTGCGGAACCCGGAGTAGTTGGCGAGCGCGTGCCCGAGGTTTCCGATGCCCACGATGACCACGGGCCAGTCCTGGGTCACGCCGATCTCGCGGGCGATCTGGTAGCGGAGGTACTCCACGTCGTAGCCGACACCGCGGGTGCCGTAGCTGCCGAGGTAGGACAGGTCCTTGCGGAGCTTGGCGCTGTTGACCCCTGCGAAGGCCGCCAGCTCCTCGCTGGAGCAGGTGGTGGTGCCGTCCTCGGCGAGACTGGTCAGGGCACGCAGGTACACGGGAAGCCTGGCGACGGTTGCCTCGGGGATGTCCCGGGCGGAGTCGGGGGTCCGTGCGGTCACAGCAGCTCTCTCCAGTCCTCGCGAACCTCGCTCGGACTCCGCCACTGTAGGAGTTTGTGAACGGGAGAACAAAACGAGAACAGGGGCGGCTAGCACATGTGAGAAGACCCACCCCACACGGGGTCCCCGCGACTTGCGCGCGGGGTGCCGCAGGGCATATCGGAGGCGAGGTCCCGCTGGTTGAGGTGCGAGCGCAGCGAGTCTCGAGACCCGCACTCTCCTTCGGCGGTCGAGCAGCCGAGCGGTCCGTCCTTCCTCGGTGGTCGAGTAGCCGAGCGAGGAACGAGCGAGGCGACGGTCCTATGCCGCGTCAAGTGGTCATGAGGTCTGTTCGGAGGGCTCTGTAGACGCTGCGGGCGAGGTGGCGTTTGAGGCAGCGGATGATCTCGGGGGTGGATAGTCCTTCGGCGCGCCGTCGCTCGACGTAGGCGCGGGTTTCCTCGTGGCGGCCCATCCGTCCGACGGTGATCATGTAGAGCGCGGAGTTGGCTTGGCGGTCGCCCCCGGGATTGAGTCGGTGGCGGCGGGTCTTGCCGGAAGAGGCGGGAAGCGGAGCAACCCCGACGAGCTTGGCGAAGCTGGCTTCGGACCGCATCCGGTCGATGTTCTCGCCAGTGCTGATCGCCAACTGGGCGGCGGTCTGGACTCCGACCTGGGCCATGGCAAGCAAGGACGGGCAGGCCTGTTGCACGAGGGTCGCCAGGTGCTTGTCGGCCTCAGCGATCTCGCCGTCGAGGTAGGCGATGCGTCGCGCCAGCGCTCGTAGTGCATGGCGCACCGCGTGGTCGGGATCAGCGACCCGGCTCGGGTCGGGGCGCATGGCCAGGACTTTGGCTACCCGCTTCTTCCCGCTCAGCCCGATCAGGTCGTCGTGAAGGCGCCCGGATGCAGCGGTGATCAGGTCACGCAGCTGGCTGTACGCGGCGGTGCGGTTCTTGACCGCCGCATCGCGGGGGACCTTGATCACGCGGATCGCCTCCACGATCCCGGTCTTGACCTTCGGCCGACCGCTCGCGCGCCCGGCCAGGACCTGCTCGGCTGCCGAGTAGGCGTCGAGCGGGTCGGACTTGCCGTGTCTGACCCGGGTGGCCCTTTCCGGCCGGTTGACCTCGAACACCTCGAACGCACCCGCCCCGTGAGTGAGCAGGTGGCGGGTCAGCCCCGCACCGTAGGAACCGGTCGACTCCACTCCGACCGCGAGGACCGGACCGTAGGTCGCGGCCCACGACACCAGTTCGCCAAAGCCAGCCCTGGTCGCGGGGAACTCACGATCTGCCAGCCGGCCGAAACGAGCGTCGATCACGGCCGCGACATGGACCAGTTGGTGGGTGTCAACACCCACCACCACGCCGGCCCCATCAAGAACTTGTTCTTCAACAGACACATCACTCATGCTGGAAATGTCTCCTTCACCATCGTGTGAAAGATGACCTTCCAGGTCGGGCGGACAGTACAGCGACGGGAACTTCTTCAGGGTCCTATGAGGTCACGCCCGCCCGGCCTGGCCACCAGAACAGACAAGCCCTGCCGGGGCCGACACGTCGCACTTCAAGGCAGCCACACCAAGCAGCGCCAGTATCGAGATAGGTCAGACCCCGACCGGGTAACCCATCCTCCCTGTATCGAGACCCCTCCACAAGAGCTTGCCGGCTCGAGGCCGTTGTCGGACCCGTCCTCTAGAATCGAACGCATGATCGAGGAACTGGAAGGGGGATCGGAGGCCGGGGCAGACGCCCTCGGCCCCGCAGCCCTGCTCGCCTCGATCAGGGCGTCTCGCGCCATCGAGAACACCGAAGCCGCCCGCCAGCTCGACCTCGCAGCCCGGTGGGCCGACCTGCACCCGCCGGAGTCCATCCACTCCGCCGCGTCGTTCACCGTGGCGGGGTGTGAGCACGAGGAGCCCATCGCGGGACCGGGTACGCCGCTGGTCGCGGAGTTCTGCGTCGCCGAGCTCGGCGCCGTCCTGGGCATCACCAGCGTGTCGGCGAAGAAGCTGATCGGGCACGCCCTCGAGCTGCGCCACCGACTGCCGCGCCTGTGGGCCCAGGTCCACACGGGATCGGTTCCTGCCTGGCGCGCTCGGGCCGTCGCGGAGGTCACGATCCACTCCACCCCCGCACTCACTGTGGAAGCCGCCCGGTTCGTCGACGCCCACGTCGCCGCCGTCGCCGGTCGGATCGGGCCCGCCCAGCTGGACCGCCTCGTTGCCGAGACGATCAAGCGGTTCGACCTCGCAGGCGTCGACCCGGCCGCTGATCCGGAGGACGGCTACCTCCACGTCGACCCGCGCCACGTGACCATCCACGATGAGGACGTCCACTTCGCCGGCACCGTCCGGCTCGAGGCCGAGATCGACCTCGCCGACGGACTCGACCTCCACCACGCTCTCGCCCACGGCGCCGCCACGCAGAAGGCCCTTGGCTCGCACGAGTCCCTCGACGCACGCCGCGCGAAGGCGCTCGGGGACCTGGCCCGGACACAGACCGCTCTCGACCTACATGCGAGTGGTTTCGAGGCTCGCTCCGCTCGCACCTCAACCACCGATGACTTGCCCGCGGCGCGCGAGGTCGTGCTCCACGCTCACTTCGACGCCACCATGTCCGGCGACACGACGGTCTTCGGGCCGACCGGCCGGCTGGAGGAGGGCCAGCGACTGCTGCTGCTCGACCAGCTGAGGTCCTGGTGTGGCGACTCCCGCACCAAGATCACGGTCCGGCCGGTCATCGACCTCAACCAGGAGAAGGCCGCACCGGGTTACGAGATCCCGGACCGCATCCGTGAGCGCGTGGTTCTCCGCGACCGCATGTGCGTCTTCCCGTGGTGCACCCGCCCCGCCCGTCGTTGCGACGTCGACCACGTCATCGAGTACGACCACGACGCCGAGGCAGATGGTCGGCCACAGCCCGGCTCCACGGAGACCGACAACCTCGGTGCGTTGTGCCGGTTCCACCACCGCCTCAAGACCCACTCCGCCTGGCGCTACGACATGGTCGCGCCCGGGATGTTCGAGTGGACGAGTCCTCACGGCCATCGCTACCGACGAGACCGGACCGGCACGACTGCGCTCGACCCGCCCGACCCGAAACCGCCCCGGATCCCGTCACCTCGAAGATGACCCCGCCCCACACCCCGCCACCCACGAGGGGGCGGGGCCCCAGGCACGCCCGCCCCGGGACCCAGCCGTCCGACCTGCCGCGTCACCGGGCAGCCCAGCTGATCGGCTACGGTCGGCGTCATGGCATCTCCAGAGGCGAAGTTCGCACCCGTCGGCGCCTTGCGGGGCGGCCTGGTCCTGGTGGTTCTCGGCGCACTGATGGCCTGGGACCCTGTGGACTCGATCCCGGAGTGGGCCTGGGTCGCGACGGTGTCCCTCGGCTTGTTGTTGCTGGCGGTCGCCCTGGGCATCCGGACGCTCCGCGCGTAGGCACGACGGTAGCGCCGGTCGCGCTCACGCCCCCAGTGCCGCCCGCAACCGACCCTCGTCCACACGCCAGAAGTCGTGCTGGCGCCCGTCGACGAAGGTGACGGGCACCTCCTCGCCGAAGCGGTCCTCGAGGTCGGGGTCGCTGTCCACGTCGACCTCGACGAAGGACTCCCCCAGGTCCGCGCACACCCGCGCCACCACGGCCCGCGCGTCGTCGCAGAGGTGGCAGCCGACGCGGGAGTAGAAGGTGATCCGGGGCTCGGCGCTCACTCGAGCAGCCCCAGCTGCCGACGACGCTCGAGGCCGCGCAGGCGACCCTTCTGCACCTTGCCGGTGACGGTCAGCGGCAGGGCGTCGACGACCTCGATGCGCGTGGGCTGCTTGAAGCGGGCCAGCCGCACGACGGCGTGCGCCCGGACCGCCTCCTCGAGGTGGGTCATCGGCCGCGACGCGACGACGTACGCCACCACGGCCTCGCCCGTCTCGGGGTCGGGGGCACCGATGACGGCGGCGTCGGCGACGCCGTCGACCTCACGGATCACGTCCTCGACCTCGGTCGGGTAGACGTTGAAGCCGCTGACGATGATCAGCTCCTTGACCCGGTCGACGAGGAAGAGGTCGCCGCTGGCGTCGAGGAAGCCGACGTCGCCGGTGGCGTACCAGCCCTCGGCGTCGGGGCCGTCCGCCCCGTCGGGCCAGTAGCCGGAGAAGAGGTTGTCGCCGCGGACCTGGATCTGGCCGGGGTCCTCGCCCTCGACCTGCCCCCACGTCTCGTCGACCAGGCGCAGCTCGATGCCGGGCAGCGCGGCGCCCACGGAGCCGGGCGCCGGGTCGGCGCTGCACAGCGTGCTCGTGACGACCGGAGAGGCCTCGGTGAGCCCGTAGCCCTGGTGCACCGGGATGCCGGTGATGCCCGTGAACTCCTCGATGACCGACGCCTCGAGCGGCGCGGAGCCCGACAGCACCAGGCGCACCGGACCGAGCCGCTCGCGCAGGTGCTCGTCGGGGAGCCAGTGGGCGAAGGCCGGCGGCGCGATCGGCACCACGCTGCACGCCTCGTCGTCGATGAGGTCGAGCACCGCCTGCGGGTCGAACTTCTCCACCAGGAGCAGTCGCGCCCGGTGGCGCAGCACCCCGCCCAGGACGGCGTTGAGCCCGTAGACGTGGAACAGCGGCAGCACGCCGAGCACGACGTCGTCGCCGTGCATCATCGGCGGCTCGACGGCCGCGACCTGCTCGATGTTGGCGAGCAGCGCGCGGTGGCTCAGCATCGCCGCCCGCGGGCGCCCGGAGGTGCCGCTGGTGTAGAGCAGGGCCGCGAGCTTCTCGGGGTCGGGCAGCGGGGGCACGGGACGTACGACGTCCGCGCGCAGCTCGGCGAAGTCGAGCTCGCCCTCGCCCCGCTCAGCGTCGACGACCACCACGGTCGGCGCCGGCACCTCCCCCGCGGCGGCCAGCTCGGCCAGCCCCTCGCGTACGACGTCGAGGGCGGTGGCGTCGGCGATCACGAGCCGGGTGCCGGAGTCGGCGACCATCCTCGCCACCTCACCCGGCGCCGAGCGCGGGTTGACCGGGACGGCGACGACCTGCGCGCGGAGCACGCCGAGGTAGGCGGTGACGAACTCGATCCGGTTGCCGACGGCGATCATCACGCGCTGGCCGGCACGGATGCCGTGCACGCCGAGACCGGTGGCGATCCGGGCCACTTCGTCCTCGAGCGCGGCCCACGTCAGCGAGCGTCCACCGCTCTCCACGAGGGCCTGCCGGTCCGGCACGTCGGCAGCCGCCTCGGCCACGAACGCGGAGATGTCGTTGCGCGGCATGGGCAGATCCTTGCACGACTAGGCTTGCCGGGTGACCCCGTCCGAGCGACCGCGACGCCTCAACCTGCAGCAGCGCTCGGCTCTCGCGGGCGAGGCGGCGGCGGCCTCGGCGGAGGTCGAGAGCGCGCTCAGCACCCCCAGCGACCTGACCGCGGCAGCCTTCTTCGACGTCGACAACACGGTCATGCAGGGCGCCAGCATCTTCCACTTCGCGCGCGGGCTGCACCGCCGCCAGTTCTTCACCACCCGCGAGATCGCCTCGGCCGCGTGGAAGCAGGCCTACTTCCGCATCGTCGGCGTCGAGGACCCCGAGCACGTCACCGACGCCCGCAACTCCGCGCTGTCCTTCATCGCCGGGCACACCACCACCGAGCTCGAGGAGCTGGGCGAGGAGATCTTCGACGAGGCGATGGCGCACCGGATCTGGCCCGGCACCCGTGCCCTGGCTCAGCTCCACCTCGACGAGGGCCAGCGCGTGTGGTTGGTGACGGCCGCGCCCATCGAGATCGCCAGCATCATCGCCCGGCGCCTCGGCCTCACCGGCGCGATGGGCACCGTCGCCGAGCACGTCGACGGCGTCTACACCGGCCAGCTCGTCGGCGACCTCCTCCACGGCCCCGCCAAGGCGGAGGCGATCAAGGCGCTCGCGGCCCGAGAGGGCCTCGACCTCTCCCGCTGCTCGGCCTACTCCGACTCCAGCAACGACCTGCCGATGCTGTCCATGGTCAGCGACCCGTGCGCGATCAACCCCGACGCCCGGCTGCGGGCCCACGCCCGCGCCCACGGATGGCGCATCCACGACTACCGCACCGGGCGCAAGGCCGCCCGCGCCGGTCTGGTGGCAGCCGCGGTCGCCGGCGCCGTGTCGGGCGCGGTCGCCGCGGGCGTGAGCGTCCGGGGACGTACGCACTCCGCCTGAGGTGTAACTGATAGTTACTGATGGGTTCACAACTCCCCCTCCGGCCACTTATCGTGTGAGGTGCTGCACACCGGGAGGGACACCGCATGCGGTCATCACACGACCTTGGGCATGCCTTCGACGAAGGCATGGACGCGCTCCGGCGCGCCGTCCTCGCCGCGCTGTCCCTCCACCCGGTCCCCCAGGTGCTGCTGGCCGAGGCCGCCACCTCCGGCCCCGCACCCGCCCCGCTGCCGAGCCGCGGCACCGGTGCGACCGGCAGCCCCGTCGGCGACGAGGACCGCGCGACGTCCTCGGAGGTCGACGGTGCCGAGCGCGAGCGGCTGATCGCCCTCGTCGAGCTGGCCCGCGCCGGCGACAAGGAGGCGTTCGGCCTCCTCTACGACCACTACCAGGCCTCGGTCTACCGCTTCCTCTACTACCGCACCCGGTCGCAGACGCTCGCCGAGGACCTCACCTCGGAGACGTTCTTCCGTGCGCTGCGGAGCATGAACAACTTCCGGTGGCAGGGCAAGGACTTCGGCGCCTGGCTGATGACCATCGCGCGCAACCTCACCACCGACCACTTCAAGTCCGGCCGCACCCGCCTCGAGATGACGACCGAGGACATGACGCCGCACGACGACAGCACCGAGGGCCCCGAGGACGCGGTGATCGCCGGGCTCACCAACGAGGTCCTGCTCCAGGCGCTCACCCAGCTGCCGACCGAGCAGCGCGAGTGCCTGATCATGCGGTTCCTGCAAGGGATGTCCATCGCCGAGACGGCGCTCGCGCTCGCGCGTTCGGACGGCGCCGTCAAGCAGCTCCAGCTGCGCGGCGTAAGGAATCTGGCCAAGCTCATGCCGGAGGGGTTGAGGGAGTCGTGACCCGACCCGTAACCCGCACCTCCTCCCGCTCGTTCGTCCGGGTGGGAGCACCCACGAGCAGCCAGACAGGACGAGAGCAATGACAGCCGCATTCTCGGCACGACGACGTGCCGACGAGTTCGAGGCGCTCCTCTCCCGGGAGGCGGACTCCCTCCTCACCGACCGCGACGCGCAGAAGTACGCCGATCTCCTCGGGGTCGTCTCCGACCTGAGGTCCCTGCCCGAGGTCACTGCGCGCCCCGAGTTCGTCGGGTCGCTGCGGGAGCGCCTGATGGCCGAGGCCGACACCGCGCTCGTGCGCCAGCCGCCCGCCCCGCAGCGCCTCGCGATGCCCGCCACCACCCGTCGTCGCGACCGCCGCCTCGGCGCGTTGCTCGGAGGCGTCGCCATGGTCGGCGCGACCGCCACCATGGCCGTCGCCGCGCAGACGTCGTTGCCCGGCGAGTCGCTCTACGGCGTCAAGCGTGGCATCGAGGCCGCCCAGGTCCGGCTGGCCGACGACGAGTCGCAGCGCGGGCGCACGCTCCTCGCCCAGGCCGACAAGCGCCTCACCGAGCTCGAGCAGCTCGCTGCGGGCGACGGTGGGGGCGAGCAGCTCGTCCCCGACACGCTCGACGCCTTCACCGAGCAGTCCAGCACCGGCGTACGCAGCCTGCTGACGTCCTACGACCGCGGGGTCGAGCAGGACGCCCAGCGCGCCCGTGACTTCACCGCCACCAGCCTCGAGCGGCTCGACGCGCTCGAGGAGCAGCTGCCCGAGAGCGCGCGTGACGAGCTGCTGGCCGCCGGGCGCACGCTGACCGACCTCGACCTCGAGGTCAGCAGCGCCTGCCCGGTCTGCACCGGCGGCATCACCGCCACCCCGGACTTCCTGCTCACCAGTGCCCCCGTCGACCTGCTCACCGGGCTCGACGTCGACGAGCTGACGCTGGAGGCGGCGCCCGTCTCGGGCCAGGACCTCACCGGGATCGTGGTGCCCGAGGAGCTGAAGGCGCTGCCGACGGCCGTGCCCACCTCGACGGCGCTGCCCACCGCCGTGCCGACGCCGGCCACGACGTCGCTGCCCGACCCGACGAAGACCGACCCGACCACGACCGAGCCGGGCAAGCCGATCAAGGACCTCACCGACGGGGTCACCGGCACGACCGGCAATCTGGTCGACGAGGTCGACGAGATCACCGGCGGCGCCATCGGCGGCCTGACCAGCGAGGTCGACGACGCGACGGGCGGGCTGATCGGCGAGATCACCGGCACCCTCGACCCGCTCACCGGCAACACGCTCGGCAACGCGACCGGCGGCCTGCTCCCCTGACGGGGATCGTCAGCTGAAGACTCCGTCGCGCTCGCGCAGCAGGTCGAAGAGCGTGTGCTGGATGGTCTCGCGCACCTGGTCGGTGACGTTGAAGACCAGCATCGGGTCCTCGGCCTCAGCGGCGTCGTAGGAGTCGGTGCGGATCGGCTCGCCGAACTCCAGGATCCACTTCGACGGCAGCGGCACCATGCCGAGCGGGCCCAGCCACGGGAAGAACGGCGTGACGGGGATGTAGGGCACGCCCAGCAGCCGCGCGAGCGAGGGCACGTTGCCGACGAGCGGGTAGATCTCCTCGGCCCCGACCACGGAGAGCGGGATGATCGGCACGCCGGTGCGCAGGGCGGCCGACACGAAGCCCCCACGGCCGAAGCGCTGGAGCTTGTAACGCTCGCTGAACGGCTTGCCGATGCCCTTGAAGCCCTCGGGCCACACGCCGACGAGGTCGCCGCCGGACAGCATCCGCTCCGCGTCCTCGACGCACGCCAGCGTCGCACCGCCCTTGCGGGCCAGCGAGCTGACCACCGGGAGCTTGAAGACGAGGTCGGCGCCGAGCGGGCGCAGGAAGCGGTGGGCGTGGTCGTGCACGGTGAGCATCGTCATCAGGCCGTCGAGCGGGACCGTGCCGGAGTGGTTCGACACGACCAGGGCACCTCCCTCGGCGGGGATGTTCTCCAGGCCGCGCACCTCGAGGCGGAACCACTTCTGCGCGATCGGGCGCAGCGCGGTCATGAAGAAGCGCTCGGTGAGCTCGCGGTCGAAGCCGTAGTCGTCGACCTCGTAGTCGCCCTCGAGCCGGCGCCGGGCGAAGGCCAGCAGCTCGGCGAGGCGGCGCTCCCAGTCGTCGCCGAAGACCTCCAGCGCCGCGCCCTGAAGCGCGGAGAGCCAGTCGCCGACGGGGATGCCGGCGTCGAGGCGGGGTCGCGTGGTCGCGGGGCCGGGCGTCGGGGCCAACGGCGGCGCCTCGGCGGCCGGCTCCGGAGCAGGTGCGGGCTTCTCGGGGCTCGCCTTCTTCGCCGCGGGACGCTTCCTCGGCGCGGGCTTGGCGGTCGAAGGCGCGAGGTTGCGCGCGGCCGACGACGGGCGGGCGCTGCCCGAGCCCCGGCCCGGCCTGCCGCCGGTGCCGATCGGGATCACGACGGCGTCCTCGCGGGCCTCCTCAGCCACGGCTCGCCCCCTGCGGCTCGGCGGGCGCCAGGGCGCGGCAGAAGTCGGCGAAGGCCTCGGCGGTGGAGTACGCCGGCTCGAAGCCGAGGTGGGTGCGCATCCGGGTGGTGTCCACACCACGACCGTAGGTCAGGTAGCCCAGCTGCTCGGGCGAGAAGTCCGACAGGCGGGCCTGGCGCATGGTGGCGCCGAGGCGACCGACCGCGAACCGCGGGAGGGCGACCGACGGCGTGCCGAGGCGGCGTACGGCCTGGCTCAGCGTCAGCAGCCCCTCACCGGCGACGTTGAAGGTGCCGGGGATCCCCGAGGTCGCTGCGTGCCGCAGCACGGCCATCAGGTCGTCCTCGTGGAGGAACTGCAGGCGCGGGTCGAAGCCGAGCACCCGCGGGATGACCGGCAGCCGGAAGTAGTTGGTCAGCGGGCTCGTCACGTGGGGCCCGATGACGTTGGCGGCGCGGATCATCGTCACGTCGACGTCGGGCCGACGCCGCGCGAAGCCGCGGACGTAGCCCTCGACCTCGAAGACGTCCTTGGCGTAGCCCGAGGACGGCTGGCGCTTGGGCCCCATGTCCTCGGTGAACATCGCGGGGTCGCGCGGGCTCGAGCCGTAGACGGTGGTGGTCGACTTCACGACCAGGCGCTCGACGGTCGTCGACTTCTGGCACGCAGCGAGCAGCTGCATGGAGCCGATGACGTTGAGCTCCTTCATCGTCCCGCGCCCGCCCGCGGATCCGGGCGTGGCGATGACGCTCATGTGGACGACGGTGTCGACGTCCTCCTTGGCCAGGACCTTGGCGATGACCGGGTTGCGGATGTCGGCGCGGACGAAGGAGACGTCCCCGATGTCGCCCCGGGGAGGGACGACGTCGACCCCGATGACCCGCTCGATGGACGGGTCGCCGGCCGCGGCGCGCGCGAATCGTCGCCCGATGTCCCGGGAGATCCCGGTGACCAGCACGACCCGTCCCATGGTCGAGGGGGTGTTACTTGCCGAGCTTGCGGCGCTGGACGCGCGTCTTCTTGAGCAGCTTGCGGTGCTTCTTCTTGGCCATGCGCTTGCGCCGCTTCTTGATGACAGAACCCACGTGGATCAGACCTTTCCTTTCGGCCGACGCTCGTCGGCCGGACCCGCCCACCCTACTTGGCAGGTGCGGGCAGCGCGGAATCGGTCCGGACGAGGCCTCAGCCGGCGTTGTAGAAGCTCTTGCGCAGGTACTCGTTCACGTCGTCCTCGGTCACCCGGAAGGACCGGCCGACGCGCACCGCGGGCAGCTCGCCGCCGTGGACGAGACGGTAGACCGTCATCTTCGAGACCCGCATCTTCGACGCGACCTCGGCAATGGTCAGGAACTGCGCCTCGGACATGTCGCCAGGGGTGTTCTCAGCCATGGTGTGCACCGATCCTTCTGTACGGCGACGGCGCCGGCTTCCGCGCCGGCGTCACAGGCGTGCCGCTCCTGGTGACAATAGGGCTCGCGTGACGCGTGGGGAAGAGGAATGCCAGAGAAACATGTGGGACTGGCGGCGTGTCGGGTTGATTCTTTACCCGACGAGCGTCGCGCCCACTCCGGGGCGGATCAGGGCAGCGGGTCGAGGCCGTGCAGCGGGAAGGTCTCCATGCGCGTGGCGTGGATGGCGCGGTCGAGCCAGGCCTCGGGGTCGTACCCGGCGGACCAGTCGCGGTAGGCGGGCGTGCGGCCGTCGGTCATGCGGTGCGGCGCGCTGGCCCCCAGCACCTCCTCGACGTACGCCCTCCACGCCGGCGGCGTCGGGGTCGCGGGGTCGAGCGGACGTCCCGCGGCGATGGCGAGCAGGTGCGCCCAGGCGCGCGGGACGACGTCGACCACGCTGTAGCCGCCACCGCCGGTGACCACCCACCGGCCGTCGGAGACCTCGTGGGCGAGCTCGTGGAGGGCGAGGTACGCCGCCCGCTGGCCGTCGACGCTGAGCATCATGTGGGCGAGGGGGTCGTTCATGTGGGAGTCGCACCCGTGCTGGGTCACCAGCACCTCGGGGCGGAACTCGCGCAGCAGCGGCGGCACGACGGCGTGGAAGGCGCGCAGCCAGCCCGCGTCGGCCGTCCCCGGCGGGAGAGCGACGTTGACGACCGAGCCCTCGGCGGCGGGCCCGCCGGTGTCGGTCGGGAAGCCGGTGCCCGGGAAGAGCATCTGGCCGGTCTCGTGCAGCGAGATCGTCAGCACGCGCGGGTCGTCCCAGAAGATCTTCTCCACCCCGTCGCCGTGGTGGACGTCGATGTCGACGTAGGCCACGCGCTCGGCGCCGTCCGCGAGGAGCTGGGTGATCCCGACGGCGACGTCGTTGTAGATGCAGAAGCCGCTGGCCTTCTCCGGCATGGCGTGGTGGAGCCCACCGGCGATGTTGACCGAGTGCAGCGACTCGCCGCTCCACACCTGGCGGAAGGCCTCGAGGGTGGCGCCCACGACGTGCGCGCTGGCCTGGTGCATGTCGGCGAAGACCGGGTCGTCCTCGGTGCCGAGGCCGCGCGCGGCGTCCTCGTAGCCCGGCGTCGCACCGGCCAGGGTGACGGCGTCGATCAGGCCCTGGTCGTGGACCGTGGCGATCTGGGCATCGGTCGCGACGGGAGCGTCGACACGCTTGATGGACTCCAGCACGCCGAGCTCCTCGGCCAGGCGCATCGTGAGGTCGACCCGCACCGGCGACATCGGGTGCGTGGGGCCGAAGTCGTACTCACACAGTGTCTGGTCGAACACGACCGACGTGGGCCCGGAGCACTCCATGTGGCGGACGTTACTCCCGCCTCGGGGCCGGACCGACCAGCGGACGGAGTTGAACGTGTTCAATATCTGTGGCACCATCACTTTGAACACGTTCAACAATGAGAGGGACGATGATGACGGTCCACCGGGCGTGGCGCCCCCAACCGCTGTGGACCCCGGCGGGCCTGCTGCTCGGCACTGCCTGCGGTGCCCTCGTCGGCCTGGTCGTGATGACGGCATGGACGGCGCTCGACGGATTCGACGGTGTGGGTGCACTCGGCGCGTACGCTGCCGTGGTCGGCGGGTTCGTCGGCGGAGCCACGGGCCTCGTCGTGGGGGCCGTCATGACGTTCCTGGTGGGCAGCCACCTGCCTCACGAGGAGGCGCGGGACCGAGCGGCCGTCGTCGGCACGCTCGCCACGACGTTCGTGCTGGCGCTGGCCCTCACACCGCTGTGGCCCGCCTATGTGCTGGGGGCCCCCGCGCTCGTGGTCGGCATGCTCTGTGCCGGGCCGTTGTGCCTGTGGCTGGCCGCGACGCCGCCCTTCCGCTCGGACGTCGGCTGAGGTGGCGGACATGTATCGCCCGCAGCCGTTCTGGATGTTCAAGGGCGTGCTGCTGGGCATCGCCGCGGGGAGCGTGGTCGCCTCCGACCTGCTCGTCGCAGGCGTCATGACCCGCACGCAGGAGCCCGACACCATCCACATCCCGGAGGGGATCGGATCTGCGATCTCCCTGGGCGTCTTCTTCGGCGGCATGATCGGCGCCCTCACCGGCCTGCTGGTCGGGCTGGTGATGACCTTCGCGCTGGGCAGCCACTTGTCCGCCGAGGCCGAACGGCGTCGCGCCCTCGTCCTCGGGGCGGTGGTGCCACCTCTCGTGCTGGTCGCGGCGATCTCCGTCGCCTTCGGCTCACCCTTCGTCCCGGGACCTGCCGAGGCGGTGCCGCTCGCGGGCTCCATGCTGCTGGGGGGCCCGCTCGCGCGATGGGCCGCGCGGTTCAAGCTGCCCCGCGTGGACCACTCCTAGGGTGTCGTCCGTGCCCGAGAAGAGAACCGCCAAGGCCGAGCTCACCCGTTCCGGGATCGTGGACGCCGCGATGCGCCTGTTCCGCGAGGGCGGCTACGACGGCACGACGATGCGCGCGATCGCCGACGAGGCGGGTGTCTCGCTCGGCAGCGCCTACTACTACTTCTCCGGCAAGGAGGAGCTGGTGCAGGCGTTCTACGACCAGATCCAGGTCGAGCACGCGACGGCGGCCGAGCCGGCGTACGGGTCCCCGGTCTTCGCCGACCGGCTCCGCGGGGTGATGGAGGCGTTCGTCGACGTCGCCGAGCCCTTCCACGACTTCGGCGGGCAGTTCTTCAAGAACGCCGCCGACCCGACCTCGCCCCTCTCCCCCTTCTCGCACCAGTCGGCGCCGGCGAGGCAGGCGAGCACGGACCTCTTCCGTCGCGCGGTGGATGGCTCGGACCTCAAGGTGTCACCGGCGCTGCGCGCGGAGCTGCCCGACCTGCTGTGGCTGCTGCACATGGGCGTGGTGCTGTTCTGGGTGCACGACGACAGCGAGGGGCAGCGGCGTACGCGCACGCTCGTGGCGGGTCTGGTGCCACTGGTGGACCGGTCGGTCCGGCTCACCCGACTGCCCGTGGTCCGCGGCCTGGTCGACGACGGTCTCGGGCTGGTGCGCCAGCTGCGCGGCGCCTGAGTCAGGAGCCCTCGGCCAGCTCGCGCGAGCGGTTGCGCGCGGCCTCCATCGCGGCGAGGAACGCCGCGCGGACCTTGTGGATCTCGAGCTCGCGCAGCGCGGAGGCAGTGGTGCCGCCGGGTGAGGTGACCTGCTCGCGGAGCACGACGGGGTGCGACCCGGTCTCGCGCAGCATCGTGGCCGAGCCGACCAGCGTCTGCACCACCAGCTCGGTGGCCGTCGCGCGGGGCAGGCCGAGGTGCACGCCCGCCTCGATCATCGACTCGACGACGAAGAAGATGTAGGCCGGGCCGGAGCCGGAGATCGCGGTGACGGCGTCCATCTGCTTCTCCGGGATGCGGAGCACCTTGCCGGTCGAGGCCATCAGGGACTCGGCCTCGGCGAGGTGGGACTCGTCGCAGTGCGAGCCGGGCGCGATCGCTGCCATGCCCTCGTCGACGAGGGCGGGGGTGTTGGGCATGACGCGCACGACGGCGACGCCCTCGGGCACCCGCGACTCGATGAAGGACGTGGTGATGCCGGCGGCCAGCGAGACGAGCAGCTGCCCGGCGCGCAGGTCGGGGGCGATCTCGGCGAGCACGTCGGCCATGTCCTGCGGCTTGACCACGAGCGCCACGGTGTCGGCCTTCGCGGCGGCCTCGCGGTTGGACACCACGGCCACGCCGTAGCGCTCCTCCAGCTCGCGCGCACGGTCCGAGCGCTTCTCACCGACCATCAGCTGGTCGACGCGCCGCCCGGCGCGCACGAGTCCGGACAGGAGGGTCTCCCCCATCACGCCGGCGCCGATGATCGCTGTGCTCATGGGGGGAACCTACTTCTTCGACACGAGCGAGCGCGCGAAGAAGGCCAGGTTCTGCGGCTTCTCGGCCAGGCGGCGCATCAGGTAGCCGTACCACTCGGTGCCGTAGGGGATGTAGACCCGCACGGTCTCACCGGCGGCGGCGAGGCGCTTCTGCTCCTCGGGGCGGATGCCGTAGAGCATCTGGAACTCGTAGGTCCCCGGGCGGCGGCCGAAGCGGCTCGCGAGCGAGGAGGCGATCTGCACCATGCGCGGGTCGTGCGTGGCGATCATCGGGTAGCCCTGGCCGCCCAGCAGCACCTTGAGGCAGCGTACGTAGGACTTGTCGACCTCGACCCGTTCCTGGAAGGCGACGTCGGCGGGCTCCATGTAGGCGCCCTTGCACAGGCGCACGCGCGAGCCCTCGTAGGCCAGCGCACGGCAGTCGGCCTCGGTGCGGTGCAGCATCGCCTGCAGGACCGCACCCGTCTCGGGGAAGTCCTTGCGGAGCTCGCGCAGGATCGAGAGCGTGGAGTCGGTGGTGGTGTGGTCCTCCATGTCGAGGGTTACCGTGGTGCCGGCGTTGCGGGCGGCGCGGCAGATGTCGCGCGCGTTCTCCAGCGCGACCTTGTGGCCGTCGCCGGGGAGGAACTGCCCGATGGCGCTGAGCTTGACCGACACCTCGGCGTGGGGCGCGAGTCCCTGCGAGGCGAGCTCAGCGAGGAGCTCCTTGTAGGCGCGGACGGTGGCCTCGGCCTGGGCGGCGTCGGTGGTGTCCTCACCGAGGTAGTCGAGGGTCACGTGCAGCCCGTCGGCCTCCAGCGTCCGGCTGGCCCCGACCGCGGAGTCCGTGGTCTCGCCGGGGACGTAGCTGGTGACGATGCCACTCGAGACGGGCATGGTCGAGACGAGCTTCTTGACCCCCTGGCTGCGGGCGAGCAGGAGGATCGGCTGGCGGAGCAACGACATGGCGAGAAGGCTACGCCGAACCTCGACGGACCCTTCACAGGTCCTCCACCACCGCGCCCGGACACAGGTCCACCATGGACGACATGACCCGGTTCCCGTCCTCACCGACCGCGCGCTACGCCCTCGCCCTCCTCGTCTCGCTCGCCGCCACGCTCTTCCTCCTGCTCGGCATCGGGGCCCTGGGCATCGTCGGTGACGGCGACCGGGACGCCCTCTACCTCGCGGCGCCCGCCGTCGCCCTCCCGGTGGCGCTGGCGACCCGCTTCCGTCCCGGCGGGATGGTGGTCGCGCTTGCAGGTGCAGCGATCGCGACCGTGGTCGCGGGCGTCGTTGCCGTGGGGCTGGTGGTCACCGACCGCGAGGTCGCGTCGGTGGCCGACGTGGTCATGCTGACGGCGATGTACGCCGGCCTGTTCGCCCTCGCCGCGTGGCTGTTCCGGCGCAGCGAGCGGCTGTCGGCCTCCAGCGCCCGCGAGGCGCAGACGTCCTAGGGAGTACGCCGCCGGAGCGTCGCCGCTCCGAGCGCCAGGGAGACCAGCGCGAACCCGGCCACGACGCCGACCGAGCTCCACACCTCGCCCTGGTCGGCACGGCCGACCAGCTCCTGCATCGCGTCGACGGCGTACGACAGGGGCAGCACGTCGCTCACGGCCCCCAGCACCTCAGGCATCGCGTCGCGCGGGACGAAGAGCCCGCACAGCAGGATCTGCGGCAGCACGAAGGCGGGCATGAACTGCACCGCCTGGAACTCGGTCGTGGCGAAGGCGCTGACCAGCAGGCCGAGAGCGGTGCCGAGGACGGCGTCGACGACCGCCACGACGCCGAGCAGCCACAGCGGTCCGTTGACGTCGAGACCGAGCAGCCCCACGCTCACCGCGACCGCCAGCGCCGACTGCGCCGCGGCGAGGAGGCCGAAGGCGAGGGCGTAGCCGAGGAGGAAGTCGAGCTTGCCCATGGGCATCGCCAGCAGCCGCTCGAGGGTGCCGGACGACCGCTCGCGCAACGTCGTGACGCTGGTGACGAGGAACATCACGATGAAGGGGAACATCGCCAGCAGGGCAGGTCCGAAGCGGTCGAACTGGTCGCCGGGCAGGTTGTCGAACATCCACCAGAGCAGGCTCATCAGCAGGCACGGCACGACCAGCAGCATCACCAGCGTGCGGTGGTCGCGTCGGACCTGACGGAGCACCCGCCCCGCGACGGCGAGGGTCACCCGGGCGCTCATGCCGCGTCCCCCCGGTCCTCGACGAGGCGGAGGAAGGCCTGCTCGATGTCCGCGGCGCCGGTGCGCCGGCGGATCTCCTCGGGCGATCCGTCCGCGATGATGCGCCCCTCGCGCATCAGCAGGAGCCGGTCGGAGCGGTCCGCCTCGTCCATGACGTGGCTGGAGACCAGCACGGCCGCTCCGCCGTCGGCGATGCGGTGGAACAGTGCCCACAGGTCCCGGCGCAGCACCGGGTCCAGCCCTACGGTGGGCTCGTCGAGCACGAGCAGGTCGGGCGAGCCGAGCAGCGCGACGGCCAGGCTCACCCGGCTGCGCTGGCCGCCCGAGAGCCGTCCGACGACCTGGTGCCGGGTGTCGTCGAGACCGACCGCCGCGACCGCCTCATCGGCGGCGGATCGCTCGACGCCGAGCACCCGGGCGAAGAACGAGAGGTTCTCAGTGACCGTCAGGTCGTCGTAGACGCTGGCCGACTGCGTGACGTAGCCGACCCGGGTGCGCAGACCCGCGCTGCCGGCCGGCTCGCCCAGCACCTCCACGCCTCCCGAGCGCACCCGCTGAGCCCCGACCAGGGCGCGCATCAGTGTGGTCTTGCCGCAGCCGCTCGGGCCGAGCAGCCCGGTCACGCCCTGGGAGACGTCGAGGCTGATGCCGGGCAGCACCTCGCGCCCTCCGCGTACGACGACGAGGTCCCGCACCGCCACGACGTTCTTCACCATGTGCTGCATTGTGCTCCGGTGGCTGGTCCGGCGCGCGCTCTACGAGGTGGTGACGCCCAGGTGCGCCCGGGCGAAGGCCAGCGACTCGGCGAGGTCGGCCTCACGCTCGGCGCGGTCGGCCGCGCGGCGCGTGTTGATCTCGAGCACGACGTGGCCGGAGAAGTCGGCGCCCGCCAGGTGCCGGAGGAAGTCCGCGGCCCGCATCACGCCGCGCCCGGGCACGAGGTGCTCGTCCTTGGCCGAGCCGGAGCCGTCGGTGAGGTGGATGTGGCGCAGCCGCTCCCCCATCCGCTCGGCCATCTCGATCACGTCGGAGCGCGCGATCGCCGCGTGGGACAGGTCGATCGTGGTGTTCGCGTAGTCCTCCGTGCTGGGGTCCCAGCCGGGGAGGTACATCTCCATCCCACGGCGCGAGGACGCGCGCCAGGGGTACATGTTCTCGACCGCGAAGGCGATGCCGGTGCGGGCCTCGAGGGAGGCGATCCCCTCCACGAAGCCGGCGGCGTAGTCCTTCTGCCACCGGAACGGGGGATGTACGACGACCACGTCGGCGCCGACCTCGGCGGCCATCTCCGCGGACTTCTCCAGCTTGCCCCACGGGTCGGTGCCCCAGACCCGTTGGGTGAAGAGCAGGCAGGGCGCGTGCACCGCGCAGATCGGCACCCGGTGGTGCTCGCTGAGCTTCTTCACGGCGTCGACCTGCTGGCTCAGCGCGTCGATCCCGACCATGACCTCGACGGCGTCGTAGCCGAGCGAGGCCGCCCAGCCGAAGGCGTGCGCGGTCGACTCGGGGTAGACCGAGGCGGTCGAGAGGCCGATCCGAGGGGTCGAGGACATGGCGTCAGTGCAGCCTCGTCACGACGGAGATCTGGTCGAGGCGCTCGAGGATCACGCCCTCGCGCAGTGCCCACGGGCAGATCTCGAGCGCGGGCAGGTCGAAGATGTCCATGCACGCCTCGGCGACGAGCGCGCCGGGCACGATCTGGTGGGTACGGCTCGGTGAGACGCCCGGCAGGTCGGCGAGCTCCTGGTCCGACATGTCCATCAGCTTGGGGATCCAGCCCGACAGCGTCTCGAGCTCGAGGGTGCGCGGCACCAGGGGCCCGTCGCCGCTGGGCGCGGCGCCGCAGATGCGGGCGAGGGAGCGGAAGGTCTTCGAGGTGGCCGCAGCCTTGTCCGGCACACCCGGGCGCAGCAGGTTTCCGGCGTCGCGTGCGATCTCGGCGCGGATCTCACGGCGCAGCTGGCGGATCTCCTCCTCCGAAGGACGGCCGCCGCCGAACCACGCACGGGCCATCCGGGCCGCGCCGAGCGGGAGCGACCAGGCCACGTCGGGCGCTTCGTCGGCGCCGCCGGCGATCTCCAGCGAGCCGCCACCGATGTCGAAGATCGCCAACCGGCCCGCCGACCAGCCGAACCAGCGGCGTACGGCCAGGAAGGTCAGCCGCGCCTCGTCCTCGCCAGAGAGCACCTCGAGGGAGACGCCGCTGTGCCGCTCCACGTGGGCCAGCACCTCGTCGGAGTTCACCGAGTCGCGGACCGCGGAGGTCGCGAAGCCCAGCATCTCCTCGCAGCCCTTGTCCTCCGCGATCCGCGTGGCGGACGCGCAGAACTCGGTGAGGGCCTCCACCCCCTGCGGCGTGACGGCGCCGTCGGCGTCGAGGTGCTCGGCGAGGCGCAGCGCCTGCTTGTGCGACGAGGCCGGCAGCGGCGCGGCACCGCCGTGCGCGTCCACCACCAGCAGGTGACCGGTGTTGGATCCGATGTCGAGGACGCCCAGGCGCATGACTGCCACGCTACTAGGCCTGTGGCACGCCACTAGGCTGGCCGAGTGCCCGAAGTCGACCTGGTGTTCCCCCGCGCGTACGTCGAGTTCGCCGATCCCGCCGACGACAGCCAGGTCTTCCGCTGCGACCTGACGTGGCTGACCTCGGCTTACACCTGCATCTTCGGACAGGGGTGCCAGGGCATCTACGCCGACGCCCCCGACGTCGGCTGCTGCACGCTCGGTGCCCACTTCGCCGACAAGGACGACGAGGTGCGGGTCGCCGGCTTCGTCGCCCAGCTCACGCCCGACGACTGGCAGCTGCACCCGGGCCGGGCGGTGAAGAAGTCCGACTGGATCGAGACCGAGGACGACGGCGAGCGCAAGACGCTGGCGGTGGAGGTCGACGGCCAGCAGGCCTGCGTGTTCCACAACCGCACCGACTTCACGCCCGACCAGGGGTCCGGCGGCGCCGGCTGCGCGCTCCACGGCCTCGCGCTGCGTCAGGGCCGCAACCCGCTGGAGACCAAGCCCGACGTGTGCTGGCAGCTGCCGATCCGGCGCCAGTTCCGCACCGTGGAGGTGCAGGACGGGACGTCGTACACCGAGGTCTCGATCGGTGAGTACGACCGTCGCGGCTGGGGCCCCGGCGGGCACGACCTGGACTGGTACTGCTCGGGCAACACCGAGGCGCACGTCGCGCTCGAGCCCGTGTGGGTGACCCACGAGCCCGAGCTCGTCGAGCTCATGGGGCCCGAGGCGTACGCCGAGCTCGCCCGCCACTGCGAGGCGCACGCCCGCTCCCGCTCGGCCCTCGCGCTGCACCCCGCCGACCCGCGCTGAGCCCACCACGGAATCCGCGGTGCGGAATTGCTCGATGTCAAGAGACCCCGACCCCGGTGTCAGGCGCCCCGGGGCGTGAGCACAGAATCTGGTCATGCGCCTGGATCACGTCAGCTTCGCCGCCGGACCTGATGGACTTGCCAGCACCGCCCAGCGCATCGGGGGGCTGCTCGGCACGGAGTTCGTCGACGGGGGTGTGCACCCTCGCTTCGGCACCCGCAACGTCACCCTGCCCCTGGCCGGTGACACCTACATGGAGATCGTGGAGGTCCTCGACCACCCCGCCTCCGACAAGGCCCCCTTCGGCCAGGCCGTGCGCGCGCGCTCGGCGCTCGGCGGCGGCTGGATGGGCTGGGTCGTCTCCGTCGACGACATCGCCCCCATCGAGTCGCGCCTGGGCCGCGAGGCGGTCAAGGGCAACCGCCACCGCCCCGACGGCACCGAGCTCGTCTGGCAGCAGATCGGCGTCAACGGGCTGCTCTCGGACCCGCAGCTGCCGTTCTTCATCCAGTGGCAGTCGCCGTCGGCGATGCACCCGAGCAACGGCGCCACCGGCGACTACTCGCTCGCCTGCCTCGAGATCGCCGGCGACCCGCAGCGGGTCAGCGAGTGGCTAGGGGAGACCGTCGAGGCGCCTCTGGAGGACGTGAAGGTCGAGTGGGTCGCCCCCAACGGCACCCCGGGCATCGTCGCGGTGCAGATCCAGACCCCGCACGGCCTCGTGCGGATTTGAAGCCCCGCCCCTCACCGAACATCTGGCACACCCCCGAGCTCTACGAGCTCGAGAACCGTGCCGCCGACCCGCACGGTCGGGTCCTCGCCGCCATGCAGGAGATCGGCGACTGGTCCGGGCGCACCGTGCTCGACGTCGGCTGCGGCACAGGCTTCCACCTGCCCCTGTGGGCCGAGCGCGCTGCACAGGTGGTGGGCGTCGAGCCGCACCCACCGCTGGTGTCGCTGGCGAAGCGGCGTACGAAGCGGCTGGCGAACGTCACCGTGCTCAAGGGGATGGCCGAGGCGCTGCCCCTGCCCGACGCGTCCGTCGACGTGGTGCACGCCCGGTGGGCCTACTTCTTCGGCCCCGGCTCCGAGCCGGGCCTGCGCGAGCTGGACCGGGTCGTACGCCGTGGCGGCACCGCGTTCGTGATCGACAACGACCCCACCCGCTCCACCTTCGGCGCGTGGTTCCGCCGCGGCTACCCCGAGGTCGACCCGCTCGCCGTGGAGCGGTTCTGGTCGCAGCACGGCTGGCGGCGCCGGGAGATCGACATGGGCTGGTCCTTCACGTCCCGCGAGGCGCTCGAGGCCGTCGTACGCATCGAGCTGCCGCCGGCCGCCGCGGAGGAGGCGCTGGCCTCGCACACCGGCACCGAGGTCGACTACGCCGTCAACCTGTGGTGGCGGCACTATTGAGACCGGTCAGGGCTGGGCGAACGTCAGCTGCCCGCTGCTCCACATCGTGGTGACGACCGGGAGGTACTGCTCGTCGCCCGCCCGCTCGCAGGCGAGGGTGACCAGCGAGCACCGCACCACCTGCACGTGCTGCACGAACTCGGGCTCGGGCGACGTCGGGCCGGTCCACCGGTCGGCGAACGGGAGCAGGAACGTGTCGTCTCCCTCCCAGACCGCGCCGCCTCGCTGGGCCTCCAGCTGCGCCCGCCCGAGGCCGACCGGCATGTCGAGGCGGTCCCACCGGCCGTCCGCGATGCTCCACACCCGCGGGAGGTCGTCGGTGAGGAGCCACTCCGCCCCGGGTGAGACGGCGAGTGCCTCGCCGAGCTTCTCTCCCATGCACCCGCTGCGCCACTCCTCCCACGTGGTGTCGCGGAGTCGGTACGTCGTCATGCACGTGTCGGTGTTGCCGGCGACGTAGTCGTAGCGCACGGCGACGTCGGCGGGACCGCCCTGGCTGATGTGGCTGTCCGGCGGGGGCTCGACCGCCGCGGTCGTCCCGTCGTCGCGCAACAGCCACGTCGAGCCCTTGCGCTGCTCGAACGGAGCGCCCTGGTAGACCAGCCCGTCGTCAGTGAAGCCGATGATCCTGATCTCAGTGCCGTAGTCGTCGGCGCCGACCTCGCCCGCCGGCCGGTGTGGCAGCTCGGTCAGGTCCATGGTGTCGAGGTCGACGACGAGGTCGCGGTAGGCGACGCGCCGCCCATCGGCCGAGACCGCCGTCGACCGCGTGTCGACGACTCCCGCGACGAAGGAGCCACCCGGGAGCCTGCGCAGCGACCCGTCCGAGGCCATGACGGCGAGACCGAGCCGCTCCTCGTCCTGCCCGGTCACCACCAGCCACCCACCCTCGACCTGACGAGGGGGATAGCCGTAGTTCACCTCGTCGCCGAGCGTGTCGTGCATCTGGCCGTTGCTCCACAGGCCGCCCTCACCGAAGAACGGAAGCGCCGGGGCTTCGCCCTGCGGTAGGGACCGAGCCCACTCCAGACCCTCCGCCAGGTCGGCGCTCGCGCCGGAGGCCACGTCTCCCTCCGACCCCAGCAGCGGCCCGGGCAGCTGGACCACCGCGGTGGCGACGACGGCCACCGACGCGAGGGCGAGACCACCGGCGACGGCGCGGCCACGACGCCGACGCCGACCTCCGGCGATCGCGCCGCGGGCCAGTCCGGGCGGGACCGTCGTGTCCTCGACGGCGGAGGTGAGCTGCCTACGCAGCTGGGCGTCGATGCTCATCGGTGAGCTCCTGAGAGGTCGGAGGAATGGGCGCGCATGACCGCCATCGCGCGGGAGGCGTGCGACTTCACGGCGCCGGCGCTGCAGCCGAGCGCCTCGGCGATCTGGGCCTCGGAGAGGTCGTCGTAGTAGCGGAGCACGACCACCGCGCGCTGGCGCGGCGAGAGCACCTCGAGCAGGGCGAAGACCTGATCGCGGTCCTCGGGTCCGACCTGGTGGACCGGCACGTCTGGCACCTCGTCGGTCACGACCTCTCCGCGACGCGTGCGCTGCCGGGTGCGGTCGATGGCCGCCCGCGTCATGATCGAGCGGACGTAGGCCTCCTGCGCCCCCTTGCGCTGGATCCGCGGCCAGGCGACGTACGCCTTCTCCAGCGCCGTCTGCACCAGGTCCTCCGCGGCGTGCTGGTCACCGGCAGTGAGCAGCCGCGCCGTCCGCAACAGCGCTGCGGATCGGGCGTGCACGAAGGCGACGAAGTCGTCGTCTCGTCGGGCCACGGTGTCTCCTCGGTTCGGGCGGGTCCTCTGCCCGTGATGACGACGGTGGGACCGATCCGGTTGACGCGAGGGTCAGGACGACTCCCGGATGGCCAGCGTCGGCTCGAGCAGCACGCCGCGCGTCTCGACGGGCTGGTGCGACAGCAGCTGGCGCAGGGTCCGGACGATCTCGACGGCCACGTCCTCGAGCGGCTGCCGCACGGACGTGAGCCCGACGGGGTAGACCTGCGCCACCTGGGAGTCGTCGAAGCCGACGACGGCGATGTCGCGGCCCGGGGCGAGCTGGCGGATCCAGAGCGTGTGGAGCACACCCATCGCGAGGGTGTCGGAGGCGCAGACGAAGGCGGTGGGTGCGGACTCGTCGAGCAGCACCGCGGCCGCCTCGGCACCGCTGTGCACGACGTCCTCGACGCGTGAGGCGAGACCGGTCGTGGGCAGGCCGTTGTCGTGCATGGTCGTCAGCCAGCCGGAGCGACGGTCCTCGCCGATCGGGGAGTCCTTGCGCCAGCCGATCCACGCGATGCGGGTGTGCCCGCGGTCGATGAGGTGCTGGGTGGCGAGCCGGGTGCCGGCTGCCCCGTCGACGTCGACCCAGACGTGGCGCGCCACGTCGTCGTCCCAGGGCCGGCCGAAGGCGACGAACGGCGCCCGCTGCTGGCTCAGCCAAGTGGCCTGCGGGTTGCCGAGGTAGGTGTCGGTGACGACGAACGCGTCGACCGCGGTCGAGCGCAGCAGGTTGTCGTAGCCGCCGATCGGGTCCTCGTCGTCGGCGGGGAAGAGCAGCACGGCGTAGCCGGCCTCCTCGCTCGCCTCCACCAGCGAGTGGACGAAGCGGTCCATCGTGGCGTTGGCCGTGCCCTCCTGGGCGGGGGTGAAGCGCAGCCCGATCAGCGAGGAGGTGCGGGTGCGGAGGTTGCGGGCGGCGCGGTTGGGCGAGTAGCCGAGCTCGGCGATCGTCTGGCGGACCCGCTCGAGGGTGTCGGGACGCAGCAGGTCGGGGTTGTTCACGGCGTTGGAGACGGTCTGGCGCGAGACGCCGGCACGCTCCGCGACATCAGCGAGGGTCGTCGGCGTGACCGGCAGCTGACTGCCACTCCGGTGCTCACTGCGCCCCATGCTGCTGCCCCCTTGATCGATCCAACGAGCGCCAGCATAAGCCTTTCCCAGGCGACGGCACGCCTGCCCGAACGGGTGAGCGGGTTCGGCGCGTCCGGCCGGCACGTCCCCAGCCCGGCAAAGGTTGTCCACAGGTTCCACACGTTGTCCACAGGCACGGCGTACGCGCTGTGGACGGGTGGTCCCGGACCGGCGCGGACCCTCGGTGGGGGCAGGTCGGGGCGCCGGGGCGCGGCGCACCCGTGCTGTCGGTGGCCTCGCCTAGCGTGACGTCCATGTCCACCAAGGCGAAGACCCGCTCCTCCTACCGCTGCACGGAGTGCGGCTGGGAGACGGTCAAGTGGGTGGGCCGGTGCGGCGAGTGCCAGGCCTGGGGCTCGGTCGCCGAGGTCGGCGCCCCCACGATGCGCGCGGCGGCAGGCCCGGTCTCCACGCCGGCGGTGCCGATCGGGCAGGTCGCCATCACCGAGTCCGTCGCCCGGTCGAGCGGCGTGCCCGAGCTCGACCGCGTGCTGGGCGGCGGCCTGGTGCCCGGCGCCGCGATCCTGCTCGCCGGCGAGCCCGGCGTCGGCAAGAGCACGCTGCTGCTGGAGGTCGCGGCCCAGACCGCCCGCACCCGCCAGCGCACCCTCTACATCACCGGCGAGGAGTCGGCCGCGCAGGTGCGGCTGCGCGCCGACCGCACCGGCGGCGTCCACGACGAGCTGTTCCTGGCCGCCGAGACCGACCTGGGCGCGGTCCTCACCCACATCGAGGAGGTCCGGCCGTCCCTCGTCGTCGTCGACTCCGTGCAGACGATCGGCGCCTCGGGCATCGACGGCGTGCCCGGCGGGGTCACGCAGGTCAAGGAGGTCGCCGCCGCCCTGATCCGGGTGGCCAAGACCCGCAACATCACCACGGTGCTCGTCGGCCACGTGACCAAGGACGGCTCCATCGCCGGGCCCCGCGTGCTGGAGCACCTCGTCGACGTGGTGCTGCACTTCGAGGGCGACCGCAACTCCCGCTTCCGGATGGTCCGGGCGATGAAGAACCGCTACGGCCCGGTCGACGAGGTCGGCTGCTTCGACCTGTCGTCCGAGGGCATCGCCGCGGTCACCGATCCCACCGGGTTGTTCGTCGAGCACCACACCCAGGACGTCTCCGGCACCTGCGTGGCCGTGACGATGGAGGGGCGTCGACCACTGCTCGCCGAGGTCCAGGCGCTGCTGACCCCCTCCCCCCTGGAGCGCCCGCGCCGCACCGTCTCCGGCGTCGAGTCGTCCCGCGTCGACATGGTCCTCGCGGTCCTCACCCGCCACGCCCGGCTGCGCATCGCCGGCAGCGACACCTTCGTCGCGACCGTCGGCGGGGCCAAGCTCCACGACCCGGCCGCCGACCTCGCCATCGCGGTGGCGGTCGCCAGCTCGCACCTGGGCGTCCCCGCGCCGCGCGGGGCGGTGGCGATCGGCGAGATCGGCTTGGCCGGCGAGCTGCGCCGGGTCCGCGACCTGCCCCAGCGCATCGCCGAGGCAGCGCGTCAGGGCTTCAAGGTCGCGGTCGTCCCGCGCGGCCGCGCGCTCGCCAGCGAGCGCGGCATCCCGACCCGGCGGGTGGTCGACGGCATTCGCGTGGTCGAGGTGGACGACGTGTTCGGCGCCCTGCTGACCCTCGACCTCACTCCTCCGCTCTAGCCCGCCGGCGCCCGCAGGTCACGGGTTGTTAACGGAACGACCGAAACCCCGGGAGCGCCCTACACTTCACCGGGGTGCCCGGGGGCGGCGCCAGCACGAACAGGTGGAGGACCGGTGGCAGAGCGCATCGACGAGCAGCTGAGGCTGCGCGCGACCCTGGCATCGATCGCGCCCGGTACGCCGCTGCGCGACGGCCTCGAACGGATCCTGCGCGGTCGCACCGGCGCCCTGATCGTGCTCGGGCTGGACCGCACGGTCGACTCGATCGCCACCGGCGGCTTCACCCTCGACGTGCCCTTCACCGCCACCGGGCTGCGCGAGCTGGCCAAGATGGACGGCGCGATCATCCTCGACAAGGACATCACCCGGGTGCACCGGGCCGCGGTCCACTTGATGCCCGACCACACGATCCCCTCCGAGGAGACCGGCACCCGCCACCGCACCGCGGAGCGGGTGGCCAAGCAGACCGGGCACCCGGTCATCTCGGTCTCGCAGTCGATGCAGATCATCGCCGCCTACGTCGGCGACATCCGCCACGTGCTCGAGGACTCCGGCAAGATCCTCTCCCGCGCCAACCAGGCCCTCGCCACGCTCGAGCGCTACAAGCTCCGCCTCGACGAGGTCTCCGCCACGCTCTCCGCGCTCGAGATCGAGGACCTCGTCACCGTGCGCGACGTCGCCGTCGTGGCCCAGCGCCTTGAGATGGTCATCCGGATCGCGCGCGAGATCGAGGACTACGTCCTCGAGCTCGGCACCGACGGCCGCCTGCTCTCCCTCCAGCTCGAGGAGCTCGTGACCGGCGTCGACGCCGAGCGCGAGCTCGTCGTGCGCGACTACCTCCCCTCCGGCAAGCGACGCCAGGCCAGCCCGGAGAACCACCTCGCCGAGCTCGAGGGGCTCTCCCCCACCGAGCTCGTCGACCCGGCGTCCGTGGCCCGCGCGATCGGCCTCGGCGGTGCCGAGCACCTCGACGCCGCCGTGGCCCCCCGTGGCTACCGGCTGCTGGCCAAGGTGCCGCGCCTGCCCGCCGCCGTCGTGGACCGGCTCGTCGACCACTTCGGCGGTCTCCAGCAGCTCCTGTCGGCCGGCATCGACGACCTCCAGGCGGTCGAGGGCGTCGGTGAGCTCCGTGCCCGCAGCGTCCGCGAGGGGCTCTCGCGCCTGGCCGAGTCGAGCATCACCGAGCGCTACATCTGAGACGAGCAGCCGCGCGCGACGAAGGAGCGCGCGGGGTGGGCTCGGCCAGATCGAGTAGGCCCCGCGGCTGAGGAACGAAGCCGCGACGGGCCGTACCGAGATTGAGACGGCCAGCGTCGACCGAGGCACGAGGTCGGCGCGTGGGGCCGGCCAGATCGAGTAGGCCTCGCGGCTGCGGAACGAAGCCGCGACGGGCCGTACCGAGATTGAGACGGCCAGCGTCGACCGAGGCACGAGGTCGGCGCTAGGGCCGGCCAGATCGAGTAGGCCCCGCGGCTGAGGAACGAAGCCGCGACGGGCCGTATCGAGATCCCGCTTTCGATGCAAGATCGTCGGGGCCCTGGCTCGCACCGCTCACGGCCGCCGGCAGTGCAGCGTACGAACGACTGGCACAGTGCTTCCGTATCCAAACTGGAGCCTTGCCCGCGAAGGTTCGCACTGGAACCTCCAGTTTCCCCGGGTACCCGGGGAAACTGAGGACCCCGGAAGCCCGGAAGCCCGGTCAGCCGGCGGAGTTCCCCGCGCCGTCCTCGCCGGGCGTGTGCGAGGTGTCGCCGTTCTTCTTCTTGCCGGGCTTGGGGTCGGCGGTTGTGGTCACCACTGCGGGCTGGGGCGCGACGAGCTCGAACTGCACGTCGGTGCCTTCACCACCCAGGGACGCCGCGAGGACGTGGTAGAAGCCCGGGAACGCCCATTCGGTGCGACCCGAGCAGGTCTCGTCGGAGCGCTTGCCGTCGGCCCACGTCACCACGACCGGGGTGTCGACGGCCTGGCGCACGACGACGTCCTGCACCGGGATCGCGGAGGGGCACTCGCGGGTGCTCCAGATGAAGTCACTGCCGCTGGTGATGGTCAGCGTCAGGGTCTGCGGGGACACCTGCCAGGTGCAGGCCTCCGCGACGACGGTGCGCAGGTTGACGGTGATCGGCACGTCAGCGCCGCCGGTGGCGGTGGTGAGGGCGGGGGTCGCGACGATGTCGGAGTCGGTGCACGGCCCGGACGGCTCGGCGAGCACCGGCTCGGGCGGGACGACCTGCTGCTCGCGCTTCTTCTTGCCCTTCTTGCCCTTGCGGTCCTTGCCGACGACGGCAGTCGGGCCGGCGGTCGGTGCGGCTGCGGGCTCGGTGACGCTGGCGCCGGCCTGCCTCGCGGCCGGGGTGGTCGCGTCCTTGCCGTCCGCCGAGCCACCGAGGACGCGCGCGAGCACGACGAGGAGGAGGAGCGGGATGCCGAGCACGACGATGCGCCGGGCCCAGTAGACCCGTGCCGGCAGCGGCCCGCGAGGTCGTACGGTCGAGGCCATGGGGTCAGGTTAGGGAGCGCGCGGCCCGTCTCGGCGGAGGCGCACCGGCTCACCTACGATCGCCGCGATGGATGCCGCCACTGTCCCCGCCCTGCACGACGCCGTGCTCGACTGGTACGACGACCACGCGCGGGAGCTGCCCTGGCGCGGGACGGCGGCCAGCGCGTGGTCGGTGATGGTCAGCGAGTTCATGCTCCAGCAGACGCCGGTCGCCCGCGTGCTGCCCGTGCACGCTGCGTGGCTCGACCGGTGGCCGACGCCAGCGGCCCTCGCCGAGGAGTCCACCGGCGAGGCCGTGCGGATGTGGGGTCGGCTGGGCTATCCCCGGCGTGCCCTGCGGCTGCACGCGGCGGCCGTCGCGATCGTGGAGCGTCACGACGGTGAGGTGCCGAGGTCGTACGACGACCTGGTCGCGCTGCCCGGTGTCGGTGACTACACCGCCTCCGCGATCGCCAGCTTCGCCTTCGGCCAGCGCCACGTCGTGCTCGACACCAACGTGCGCCGCGTCCTGGCCCGCACCGTCTCCGGCGTGGAGTTCCCGGCGACCGCGGTGACCCGCGCGGAGCGTGACGTGGCCACCGACGTGCTGCCCGACGACGACGCGACCGCCGCCACCTGGGCCGTGGCGACGATGGAGCTGGGAGCGCTGGTCTGCACGGCCCGGCAGCCGTCGTGCGACGCCTGCCCGGTCGCGGACCTGTGCGCGTGGCGCGGGGCCGGCTTCCCGGCGTACGACGGCCCGCCCCGGCGCGGCCAGGCCTGGGCGGGCACCGACCGTCAGTGCCGCGGCCGCATCATGGCACTGGCCCGCGAGGCCGAGTCGGGCATCGGCGCCACGCAGGTCGAGGCGGCGTGGCCGCAGGTCGAGCAGCGCGAGCGGTGCCTGGCCGGCCTCGAGGCCGACGGCCTCCTGACGCAGGTCACCCCGGGGCGCTGGGCGCTCCCGGGGTGATCTGGTGAGACTGTCAGGCAGTGGGCTCAGGCCCCAGCCCTCATGACTCCGTGGACTTCGGCACGTCCGTGGGACCCTCGGTGTCGTCGGGACCCACGACGGGGGTCCCTTCGGCGTCGACCGTCTCCAGCGGGGGCATGTCGGGGACCGTGGAGTTCTTCTGGCCGCGGAAGGTGAACTTCGCTGCCGGGCCCTCGCCTTCGATGTCGACCAGCACGATCTGACCGGGGCCGACCTCGCCGAAGAGCATCTTCTCGGCGAGCACGTCCTCGATCTCGCGCTGCACCGTGCGGCGCAGCGGTCGGGCTCCGAGGACCGGGTCGAAGCCGCGCTCGGCCAGCAGCGCCTTGGCGGGCTGGGTGAGCTCGAGCGACATGTCGCGGTCCTTCATGCGCAGCTCGACGGCGGCGATCATGTTGTCGACCATCGCGACGATCTGCTCCTGCGACAGCGGCGGGAAGACCACGATCTCGTCGACACGGTTGAGGAACTCGGGGCGGAAGTGCTGCTTGAGCTCCTCCGACACCTTGCTCTTCATCCGCTCGTAGGAGCCCGCCGGGTCGGCGCCGACCGCGCCGAAGCCCAGGTTGACGCTCTTGGCGATGTCGCGCGAGCCGAGGTTGGTGGTCATGATGATGACGGTGTTCTTGAAGTCGACGACGCGACCCTGCGAGTCCGTCAGACGGCCTTCCTCGAGGATCTGGAGGAGGCTGTTGAAGATGTCGGGGTGGGCCTTCTCGACCTCGTCGAACAGCACGACCGAGAACGGCTTGCGCCGCACCTTCTCGGTGAGCTGGCCGCCCTCCTCGTAGCCGACGTAGCCGGGAGGCGAGCCGAACAGCCGCGAGACGGTGTGCTTCTCGCTGAACTCGCTCATGTCGAGCTGGATGAGCGCGTCCTCGTCGCCGAAGAGGAACTCCGCCAGCGTCTTGGACAGCCAGGTCTTCCCGACGCCCGAGGGGCCGGCGAAGATGAACGAGCCGCCGGGGCGCTTGGGGTCCTTCAGACCCGCACGCGTACGCCGGATGGCGCGGCTGAGGGCCTTGACGGCCTCCTCCTGGCCGATGACGCGCTTGTGGAGCTCGTCCTCCATCTTGAGCAGACGGGTGGACTCCTCCTCCGAGAGCTTCACGATCGGGATGCCCGTGGCCACGGCCAGGACCTCGGCGATCAGCTCCTCGTCGACCTCTGCGATCTCGTCGAGGTCACCGGCGCGCCACTGCTTCTCACGCTCGCCACGGCGCGCGGAGAGCTGCTTCTCCTCGTCGCGCAGGCGGGCCGCGGCCTCGAAGTCCTGTCCGTCGATGGCGGCTTCCTTGCGCTGGCGCACGTCGGCGATCTTCTCGTCGTACTCGCGCAGGTCCGGCGGCGCGGTCATCCGGCGGATGCGCAGTCGCGAACCGGCCTCGTCGATGAGGTCGATGGCCTTGTCGGGCAGGAAGCGGTCGGAGATGTAGCGGTCGGCCAGCGTGGCCGCCGACACCAGGGCCTCGTCGGTGATGGTGACGCGGTGGTGCGCCTCGTAGCGGTCGCGCAGGCCCTTGAGCATCTCGATCGTGTGAGCGATCGAGGGCTCCTGCACCTGGATCGGCTGGAAGCGGCGCTCGAGCGCCGCGTCCTTCTCGAGGTACTTGCGGTACTCGTCGAGCGTGGTCGCACCGATGGTCTGGAGCTCACCGCGGGCCAGCATCGGCTTGAGGATGCTGGCGGCGTCGATCGCGCCCTCGGCCGCGCCGGCACCGACGAGGGTGTGGATCTCGTCGATGAACAGCACGATGTCGCCGCGGGTGCGAATCTCCTTCAGCACCTTCTTCAGGCGCTCCTCGAAGTCACCGCGGTAGCGGGAACCGGCGACCAGCGCACCGAGGTCGAGGGTGTAGATCTGCTTGTCCTTGAGCGTCTCGGGCACGTTGCCCTTCACGATGTCCTGCGCCAGGCCGGCCACGATCGTGGTCTTGCCGACGCCGGGCTCACCGATGAGGACGGGGTTGTTCTTCGTGCGGCGCGACAGGATCTGCATCACGCGCTCGATCTCCTGCTCGCGCCCGATGACGGGGTCGAGCTTGCCCTCGCGCGCGGCCTGGGTCAGGTTCTGCCCGAACTGGTCAAGCACCAGCGAGCTCGACGGAGCCTCGCCGCCGGACCCGGCGGTCTGGGCGCCGGCCGCGGCCGACTCCTTGCCCTGGAAGCCGCTGAGCAGCTGGATGACCTGCTGGCGGACCCGGTTGAGGTCGGCGCCGAGCTTCTGCAGCACCTGGGCGGCGACGCCCTCGCCCTCGCGGATCAGGCCGAGCAGGATGTGCTCGGTGCCGATGTAGGAGTGGCCGAGCTGGAGCGCCTCGCGCAGCGAGAGCTCGAGCACCTTCTTGGCGCGGGGCGTGAACGGGATGTGGCCGGACGGGGCCTGCTGGCCCTGGCCGATGATCTCCTCGACCTGGGCGCGCACGGCCTCCAGGGAGATGTCGAGGGACTCGAGGGCCTTGGCGGCGACGCCCTCGCCCTCGTGGATGAGGCCGAGCAGGATGTGCTCGGTCCCGATGTAGTTGTGGGAGAGCATGCGGGCCTCTTCCTGGGCCAGCACGACAACTCGCCGGGCTCGGTCGGTGAACCGCTCGAACATGTGCGCTCCTCTACGTCTGCGTGGTCCGCCCGTCCCCCGCCGGAGCGGGAGCGCGGACACTGGGCTCAACGCCCGGGATCAGCCTACGTGTTCCCGCCCCAGTCACCAGAGCGTCCGCTCACAGCGAACGTGACCGGACGCCACGGCCCCGGGGCGTACGTCAGAAGAGCGGCCTGTCGCCGCACTCCTCCCGCGGGTCGTCGGCTCCCCGGGGATTGAGCGTGAGGTCGAGGTTGCCTGCGCGGCGCCCCGGTGCGATGACGACCCACTGGGCGAGGAAGACATCCACGGAGGCGTTGCCCACGTCGGTGACACAACCGATCCGATCGGTGTAGCCGCTGCTCTCGTCGTCCCCGAGCAGCGCCGCACTCCACCCGCTGCCTGTCGAGCCGCTCGCCTCCAGCGACGAGACCCCGCGCCGGTCGGCGGCGGGGTCCACCGGGTGCACCACCCACCGTCCGGGCCGGAGGCGCGTGCTCAGGGGGTCGTCCGCCGTCAGCGTGCGGCGTCGCACGGGGAGCGACCGCAGGCGGATGCGGTACGACGCCCGCGAGCGGTCGGACTCCGCGTGCGGGATGTCCAGGCTGTAGCGGCCGGTCTCCGGCACGCGCCACAACGGCACCGCCGCGACGTCGTTGTAGGTGAAGACCGCCGGCGGCACCGAGTGGTTGGTGGGCGCGTCACCCCGGCCCATCTGCAGGTGACGCGGCAGGACGCTGCCCGGCAGCCGGAGCCACTGTCCCTCCTCGGCGCGGAACCGGAGCCGCCTCGTCTCCCCGCGCCGCACCGAGGTCCCGCGGGCGTCGATCTCGAGCCGGTCGACCCGGAGGGGGTGGAGGCGCACGGTGCGGGCGAGACCCAGGTCGTAGAAGTAGCGCGGCACGCCGGGGCGCACCAGCCCGTGATCGATCGACTCCACGTATCCCCCTGGCTCGAGGATGACGTCAGGTCCGACCTCGGGCCAGAGCTCGACGTCCAGCGGCCTCGCCGGCAGCTGGGCGCCGCGCAGGTCGGCCTCCTCGAAGACCGCGTCCCACGGAGTGCGACCACCGGGGCCGCCGTTGGCCTCGAGGACCACCGGCTCGTCGCGCCGCCCGACGACGACCTTCGCGATGTCGACGTAGCCGAGGTCGGCCTCCAGCCGGACCTTCCCGCCGCGCAGGCGGACGGGCACGACCCGTCCCTTGAGCAGCTGCAGTCCGACGGCCGCGTGCGGCGCGGTGTCGGCACCGCCCCACCACGGGCAGGTCTGCTCGTACTCGAACGTGTAGGTGCCGGCTGCGGGGAGGACGTGGAACTTGCTCGCCGGCTGCCCGACCACACCGCCCGGGCCTGTCAGCTCGATCGTCTCGCAGTAGAGGTCGTCGCTGGCCGTCAGGGCGACGAGGTCGCCCGCCTCCGCCTCGAACGTCAGCCGCACCGGCTGGTCCCAGGCGTCCTGGAACACCGGACCGTCCCCGTAGGCGACGACCGCGGTCTTCGCGGCCGGCGCGGCACTGGCGCCGGCGACCGGGCTGCCCGACAGGAGGAGCGGTGCCACCAGCGCCAGCGCAGGCAGCACCGCCTTCCACGTCCTCATCACGTCCCCCGTGGTCGGCGCGACGTCAGTGCGCGGCGTCGTAGGCCTGCTGCACGTCGGCGGAGATGCGCCCGCGCTCGGAGACCTCCATGCCCTGGGCCTTGGCCCACTCGCGCACGTCCTTGGTGTTGGACGTCGACGCGCCACCGGACTTGCGCGCGCGGCGCCCACCGCCGCTGACCTTGCGGGCGTGGCCGACGTAGCCGCTCATCGCCTCGCGCAGGGCGGCGGCGTTGCCATCGTTGAGGTCGATCTCGTAGCTCACGCCGTCGAGGCCGAACGTGACGGTCTCGGTGGCCTCGGTGCCGTCGAGGTCGTCCACGAGGACGATGTTGACCTTCTGCGCCATGGTCTTTTCCTTTGCAGTCGTCGAATTCCCCGTCGAAAGCGAATTGTGGCAGCAATTCACACCTTTCGACAAAGCTTCACGAATTGCGCTCGAAGACCAATCGCAAACCCTGCAAGGTCAGCCACGGGGAATGCACCGTGAAACACCCGCAGTCATCGACGAGCAATGGCGCCAGATGGCCGGTGGAAATCACCGTGACGTTCTCGGCCGGTTCTCCGAGCTCGACGATCATCCGCGCGACGAGGCCCTCGACCTGAGCGGCGACCCCGAAGACCATCCCGCTCTGCAGCGCCTCGACGGTGTTCTTCGCGATCACCGAGCGTGGACGTACGAGCTCCACCTTGCGCAGCTGCGCACCGCGCCGGCCCAGCGCCTCCAGGGAGATCTCGATGCCCGGCGAGATCGCGCCACCGACGTACTGACCCTTCCCGTTGACCACGTCGAACGTCGTCGCGGTGCCGAAGTCGACGACGATCGCCGGGCCCACGTAGAGGGTGGCCGCGGCCAGCGAGTTCACGATGCGGTCGCTGCCGACCTCGCGGGGGTTGTCCATCAGGACCGGGATGCCGGTGCGCACTCCGGGCTCGACGACGATCGCGGCGACGTCGGGGAAGTGGCGCTCGAGCATCTCGCGCCACTCGTGGAGCACGGCGGGCACGGTGGCGCACACGGCGATGCCGTCGACGTCGGCGACGCGGTCGGCCAACAGGCCGCGCAGCAGCACCGACCACTCGTCGGCCGTGCGGCGCTCGTCGGTCGCCACCCGCCAGTGGGCGGTCACCTCGTCGCCGTCGAGGAGCCCGACGAAGGTGTGGCTGTTGCCGATGTCGGCGGCGAGCAGGCTCATTCCACGAGGTCCATGCCGAGGTCGAACACGACGACGGAGTGGGTCAACGCACCGACCGAGACGTAGTCGACACCCGTCGCGCCGATGCGCGCGGCCCGCTCGAGCGTGATCCCGCCGCTCGCCTCGAGCGGCACCCGCCCCGCCGTACGGCGTACGGCCTCGGTCATCGTCGCGTCGTCCATGTTGTCGAGCAGGACCCGCTCGGGCGGCTCGGGCAGCACGAGGAGGTCGTCGAGCTGGTCGAGGGTGGTCACCTCGACCTCGACCGGCAGGCCGGGGAAGCGGCCACGGATCGCCTCGAGCGCCGGCAGGACTCCCCCGGCGGCGATGACGTGGTTGTCCTTGACCATCGCCATGTCCTGCAGGCTCGTGCGGTGGTTGACGCCGCCGCCGCAGCGCACGGCGTACTTCTGGAGCGCGCGCAGGCCCGGCAACGTCTTGCGGGTGTCGAGGACCCGGGTCGGGGAGCCCTCGAGCGCCTCCACCCAGCGTGCGGTCGCGGTGGCGACCCCGGAGAGGTGGCAGGCGAGGTTCAGCGCGGTGCGCTCGGCGACGAGGAGCTGGCGGGTGCGGCCGGACACCCGCATCACCACGTCACCCTTCTCCACGCGGGTGCCGTCGGGGAGCCGGTCGGTGATCCGGACGTCGTTGCCGAGGAAAGCATGGAAGACCAGCGCCGCGACACCCAGGCCCGCCACCACACCCGGCTCCCGAGCCCCGAACACCGCCTCCGCGGTCGCGTCGTCCGCGATCGTGGCCCAGCTGGTCGGGTCGACGCCGGTGCCGTCGGGCAGGTCCTCCTCGACCGCGGCACCGACCCGGCGCCAGAGCGCCTCGGGGTCGAGGCCCGCGGCGGACAGCTCGTCGCGCAGCTCGGCGGGGACGTCGGCGAGACTCGTCATGCCCGGACTCCTTCGGTGCTCGGATCGGTCGAGGGGGCGGGGATCCACTCCACTCGGACGGTGCCGTCGTCATCCAGCCACGAGTCGACGTGGCCGGCCCTCCTGTCGTCGCGGTCGGGGAAGTCCTCGCGCCAGTGGGAGCCGCGGGTCTCGGTGCGCAGCGCGGCCGCCTCGGCGAGCGCGGTGCTGATCGCGAGCAGGTTCGTGGTCTCCCACGCGGCTGGCTCGACGACGGGGTCGCCCGGGTCGAGCCGGTGCAGGAACGCCAGCGCCTCGGCCAGCCCGTCGGCGTGGCGCAGCACGCCGACGCGCGTCGTCATGACCTCCTGCAGGCCCCGACGCCGGTCGCCGGAGACGAGCCCCTCGACCCGCTCGTCGGCAGCGGGCTCGGCCCACGGGCGCAGCTCGCCGGGCAGCACGTCGGCGATGCGGCGCGAGAAGACCAGGCCCTCGAGCAGTGAGTTGGACGCCAGCCGGTTGGCGCCGTGGACGCCCGAGCAGGCGACCTCGCCGGTGGCGTAGAGGCCCGGCACGGACGTACGCCCCCACAGGTCGGTCGCGACGCCGCCGGACGCGTAGTGCTGGGCCGGGGCGACCGGGATCAGCTCGGTGACCGGGTCGACGCCGTGCTCGCGGCAGACGCGCAGGATGGTCGGGAAGCGCCTGCTCCAGAAATCGGCGCCCAGGTGACGCGCGTCGAGCCACATGTGCGGCCGGTCCGCCTCGAGCATCCGCCGGGTGATCGCCTTGGCGACCACGTCGCGCGGGGCCAGGTCGGCGAGCGGGTGCTCCCCCTGCATGAAGCGCCGTCCGTCGTCGTCGACGAGGAAGGCCCCTTCGCCGCGGACCGCCTCGGAGATGAGCGGCTGCTGGCCCTGCGAGTCGGGGCCGAGCCACATCACGGTGGGGTGGAACTGCACGAACTCGAGGTCGCGCAGCCGGGCGCCGGCGCGCATCGCGACGGCCATGCCGTCCCCGGTCGAGACGCTCGGGTTGGTGGACTGGCTGAACACCTGGCCGAGACCACCGGACGCGAGGACGACGGCCCGGCAGTGGGCCGCGCCGACGCCGTCGCGCTGGCCTTCGCCGAGCACGTGGAGCGTCACCCCCGCGACGCCGCCGTCGTCGGCCAGGAGCAGGTCGACGGCGAGCGCGTGCTGGACCACCTCGATCAATGGGGACCGCTCGACCGCGGCGATGAGGGCGCGCTGGATCTCCGCTCCGGTCGCGTCGCCGCCGGCGTGGGCGATGCGGTCGCGGTGGTGCCCGCCCTCGCGGGTCAGCGAGAGCTCCCCGTCGGGGTGGTGGTCGAACTGCGTGCCCAGCGCGATCAGCTCGCGAACCGCGTCGGGCCCCTCGGTCACCAGCGCGCGCACGGCGTCGACGTCGCAGGCGCCCGCACCGGCGACGAGGGTGTCGTGCTCGTGCTGCTCGGGGGTGTCGCCGGGGCCGAGCGCCGCCGCGATGCCGCCCTGGGCCCACTGCGTGGAACCGGCCGCGAGCACGTCCTTGGTGACGACGAGGAGGTGGAGGGAGGGATCAGCCGCATGGATCCGCAGGGCGGCGGTGAGCCCGGCGATGCCGGATCCCACCACCACCACGTCGGCGCGGGTGGTCCAACCGGGTGCGGGCGCGCGCAGGCGGCCCGGGACCGGCCGGTGGTCAGTCATCCGTGCAGGCTAGCGAGCCACGGCGTCGCCGCGCGTCAGCGAGGCGTCCCCGAACGTCTCGGCCGGGTCGTAGCCGGTCGCCATCACCTTGTTGTCCGCGTCGACGAAGACCACGTGGGGCTTGAGCTCCCTGGCCTCCGCGGTCTCCATCTGGGCGTACGCGATGAGGATCACCGTGTCCCCGGGGTGCACGAGCCGGGCGGCGGCACCGTTGATGCCGATGACGCCCGAGCCGCGCTCGCCGGCGATCGTGTAGGTCTCGAGGCGGGCACCGTTGGTGACGTCGACGATGTGCACCAGCTCGCCGGCCAGGAGGTCGGCGGCGTCGAGCAGGTCCTCGTCGACCGTGACCGACCCGACGTAGTGCAGGTCGGCCTGGGTCACGGTGGCGCGGTGGATCTTGGACTTCATCATCGTGCGCAGCATCAGCCGCTCCTCTCTCTGGTGGTCGAGGCCGCAGGAGCGGTCCCCGCCGACACGTCCGGGACGACCCGGTCGAAGGTGAGCGGCATGTTGTCGATCAGCCGCGTGGTGCCGACCCGCGCGGCCACCAGGATCCGGCCGGGGCCGGTCTCCGGGGGCTCGCCGAGGTCGGGCGAGGTGAGTGCGAGGTAGTCCAGCTCGAGGCCCGGCTCGTCCTTGAGCACCGCCATCGCCGCCCAGCGCGCGGCGGGGACGCCGTACGCCGCCCGGTCCTGCGCGGCGCGCAGCGCGCGGCTCAGCGCGAGGGCCGTACGCCGCTGGTCGGCGTCGAGGTAGCGGTTGCGGCTCGACAGGGCGAGGCCGTCGGGCTCGCGCACCGTCTCCCCGCCGACGACCTCGATGTCCAGGCAGAGGTCGCGCACCATCCGGCGGATCAGGGTGAGCTGCTGGTAGTCCTTCTCACCGAAGACCGCGACGTCGGGGCGCACCAGCCCGAAGAGCTTGGCGACCACGGTGAGCACGCCGTCGAAGTGACCGGGGCGCGAGGCGCCGTCGAGGATCGTGGCCAGCGCACCGGGTGCGACGGTGACGCCGTCGCGGACCGAGTCGTGGCCGAAGCCGCCGGGGTACATCTCCTCGACGCCGGGGGCGAAGACGACGTCGACGCCCTCGCGCGCGCAGACCTCGAGGTCCTCGTCCAGGGTGCGGGGGTAGCGGTCGAGGTCCTCGGTCGGGGCGAACTGCATCGGGTTGACGAAGATGCTGACCACGACGGGCCCGGTCGTGGCCGCGCGGGCGGTGCGCACCAGGCTGGCGTGGCCGTCGTGGAGTGCACCCATGGTGGGCACGAACGCGACGTGCTCACCGGCCTGCCGCGCGGCTGCGAGCAACCCGGAGAGCTCCTCGCGGGTGCTCGCGAGGACGGGGGGCGACGTCATCGACGGTGATCGGCGGGGGCGCCCGCGGACTCCACAGCGGCCTCCGCGTCGGCCAGCACCCGGAGCATCCGGGACGCCCGGATCGGCAGCAGCCGGCCGTCGGTCACGGCACGGTCGAGGGTGGCGTGCGCCAGGGCGACGTACGACGCCAGCGTCTGGGGGGCGTCGGCGAGCAGCCCGGCGACGTGGGCCCGGACCGTCTCGACGTCGCCGCGGACGATGGGGCCGGTCAGCGCGGCGTCGCCGTCGGCCAGCGCGTTGTCGAGCGCGGCGGTGAGCAGCGGTCGCAGCGTGGCGGCGGGGTCGTCGGCACCGGCGGCGGAGAGGATCTCCATCGCCTCGGTGACGAGGGTGACGAGGTGGTTGGCGCCGTGGGCGAGACCTGCGTGATAGAGCGCCCGCCGCTCCTCGGGCACCCACATGGGCCGACCGCCGAGGTCGGCGACGAGGCTCTCGGCCAGGCCTCGGTCGGCACCATCAGCGGTGACGCCGAAGACGCAACCGGGCAGGCGCGGCAGGTCGACCTCGGTGCCGGTGAAGGTCATCGCCGGGTGGACGGCGATCGTGCGGGCACCGACCCCGCGGGCCGGCTCGAGCACGGCGAGGCCGTGGCGACCGCTCGTGTGCACGACGACCTGGCCCTCGCGGATCGCGCCGCTGGCACTGAGCACGCTCACCACGTTGGACAGCATGTCGTCCGGCACGGTGAGCAGCAGCAGGTCGCACGCGCGGGCGACGTCGGTGGGCTTGGCCACCGCGACGCCGGGCAGGAGCGCGGCGATGCGCCGGCGGGAGGCGTCGGACTCGCCCGCGGCGGCCACGACGTCATGGCCCGCGGAGCGGAGGGCGGCTGCCAGCACGGCGCCGACCCGGCCAGCGCCGACCACGCCGATGGAGAGCTTCATCATGTCGACCTCTTCGTTTCAGTCCCTCGCGGGTACCGATCTACTGCGACCAACATCGAGCCTACGCCTGCGGATTCCGCGGTGGGAACGGCTGCGGGCGTGACGCACGCCACGCGACCGCGCGATGGAGTGGCGATGAGTAGATTGACAGCCTGACTAGTTGGCGTCACTATCTAGTCATGTCGTCGCCTCACGACCCCCAGCCGTGGCCCACGGAGTGGCTGCGCGGCGCACTCAGCACGTGCGTGCTGCACGTGATCGCCGGTGGTCCCACCTACGGCTACGCGATCGCGAGCGCGCTGGCCGGGGCGGGGCTCGGCACGATCAAGGGGGGCACGCTCTACCCCCTCCTCGCGCGGCTGGAGGAGGCCAGGCTGGTCACCGTCGAGTGGCGTGCCGGCGACGGCGGCCCCGGCCGCAAGTTCTACGACCTCACCGACGCCGGTCGTGCCGAGCACGAGCACCAGGCCGCCGAGTGGCGGGCCTTCACCGAGGTCACCACCACGTTCCTCCACACTGCCGCACCCACGTCCGGGAAGGACCCGTCATGACGATCGACACCCACACCCCCCACGTCGAGCCTGCGTGGGCCGAGGCCTTCCTGCTCGAGCTGCGGCTGCGGGGCGTCGACGGCCGACGGATCGGCGCGGCTCTCGCGGAGGTCGATGCGCACTGCGCCGAGAGCGGCGAGAGCGCCCAGGAGGCCTTCGGCGACCCCACTGAGTACGCCGTGGAGCTGGCGCCGGCGGGCGCCATGACCCTGGACTGGCGCAGGGAGCTGGTTCCCTCGGTCCTCGGCCTCGGCGGCATGATGCTCACGCTCGGCGCCGTCGGCGCGAGCCGGGCCGGCACACAGGTCGAGCTCACCACCGGTCTGGTGCTGGTGGTCGTGCTCGCGGTGCTCGGCACCACCCTGGTCGTGCGCTACGCCGACCGGGTGCTGCGCGCGGTGGTGCGCCACCGGTGGGTGGCGGTGGTGGGCGCGCTGGCCCCGATCGGCCTGTTCGTGGCGATCCTGCTGCTCGGTCGGCAGATGCTCGTCGCCCTGCCGCCGGCCGGGACCCTGGTCGTCGGCGTGGTGCTCCTGGGCGCCAGCACCGCGATGGCCCTGCGCATCGCCGACCCGGGCGACCCCGTCGTCGGTCCCGAGGAGGCCGGCGGCGCGGGGACCATGGCGGAGGACGCGGTGTCGCGGGGCCTGCAGCGGCTGACGCCGTGGCTCTTCCCGGTGCTCACCGCGGTCATGGCACTGCCGTTGCTGCTGATGCAGCAGGGCTAGCGCCGCTCAGGCGCGCAGGTGCAGCTTCGCGTGGTCGGGGTCGTCGACCACGAAGGGCCGCGGCGCGCGCGGGAGCCAGGCATGGGTCACGTGGTCGACCACGTGGACGCCCTCGGGCGCCACGATCTCCACGACGCCCTCGGGCACCTCGCCGGCGTGCAGTGCGTTCCACACGAGCCACTCGCGGCGCTTGCGCCGGTTGCGGATCGAGGTCGCGAAGGACTCCGGGTTGGTCCAGTGGGCGAACTCGTCGCCGTCGAGCCACTTCAGCTCCACGCACAGTCCCTGCGGCAGCGCGAACATCTCGATGTGGTCGGGCGTCGTGCGGATCTCCCACTCCGGCGCCTTGGTGTAGACGTAGTCGGGGCTCATCGGGAAGCCCCACTCCTCGATGTTGCGCAGGCCCAGGTCGAGGAAGGCACGGCGGTCGGACTCGATGTAGAGGCCGTGGCGCGGGAAGCGGATCACGGCCTCCGCCATGCCGACCTGCCACGACAGGTCCGCCATCGACACCTCGCCCTCGGTGGTGAGGACCATGTCGCCGTCCCACTTCCATGAGTAGCGGGTGCGGACGTGGGAGAAGCACCAGTTGTAGAAGTAGGCCAAGGAGTGCACCGAGCGCTCGTTGACCGAGAGGTGCTCGGCGCCCGCGCGGGCCACCTGGAAGGGGTACTCCTTCAGCGTGAACCGGTCCTCGAGGCCGTGCTCTGCGGCCACGCGCAGCGCCTCCTCGCCGGTGCCGTCGTCGGAGCCGTTGTCGACCAGCAGCACGTGGTCGCACGCCCGCAGCAGCGGCGGCAGGACGAAGCGCAGCCCGGGCGCCTCGTTCTTGACGCGCAGCACGGCGGTGGCGCCGCGGCGCAGCCCGCCGGGCTGGTTCCAGGGCCAGACGATGTCGAAGTCCTCGTGGCCCTCGAGGTTCGTGATCCCGTGGCCGGACCCGATCGGGACCGTCACTGCCCGTCCCCCGCGGAGCCGCGCTCACGCCCGAGCGCCTTGCGCACGCCGCGGCGCACCGACGGCGGGATCGCGGCGCGTACGTCGTGGGGCAGCCGGTCGGCGAGCGAGTGCGGCGCCTCCGCGGCCTCGGCCAGCGCCCGGCGGCGCGCCCGCAGGCGCACGTGCTCGGCGCTCGAGCGGCTGATGGCCTCGGCCTCCTCGTAGAGGTCGACGTACTCCGCGCGCAGCTCGTCGAAGGTGCGGTGCGCCTCGGCGGTGTCGCCACCCTCGTCGGCGAGCTTGTTGAGCTCCTCCCAGGTCTGGCCCGTGAGCTCGTGCAGCCGCTTGGGCAGGGCCAGGTCGTCGAGGCTGGAGGAGACCCGGCGCAGGGTCGGGTCGATGAAGCGGTGGACCTCGCGGATCTGGTCGCTGCGCGTGTGGATGATCGTCTGGAGGTCGAGCGCGTGGCCGAGCGCGGTGGTGGTCCTCACCCAGTCGGTCAGCAGGTCCTCGTAGCGGACGAAGACCCGGCCGCCGTCGCCCTCGGCGGGACGGGTCGAACGCTCGGTGTGGAGCAGCATGTTGACCCAGCTGGCGGCGAGGTGGGACGAGCCGAGCTTGTTGGCGTAGTACTTCTGCTTCGAGCCGACCACCTCCGCAGGCGGGCGCAGCATCGTGGCGAAGACGGGCGTCGCGCCGGTGCGGATCGCAGCGACGCGCCACAGCCCGAGGAACCAGCTCAGGCGCGGGTCCTTGACGACCAGCTCGGGGTGCTCGGCGAAGTGCGGCTCGAGCCACTCACTCACCCGGATCCGGGCGGGCTCGCGGCTGCAGATCCGCCCCGTGTCGAACCACGCGCTCGGGCGGGAGTCGCTGACCTGGACGAGCGCCTCGGAGAGCCACTCGTCGTGGACGTCGACGACCCACTGCGGCTCGCTGAAGCCGCGCGGGTTGGAGTCGTCCGGCGGCACCTCGGGCAGCGGCACGTGCATGCCGAGCCGCGACACGATGCCGGCCAGGGTGCTGGTGCCGCTGCGGCCGGCGCCGGCGACGAAGAGGACCTTGCGCGCGACTCCGTCGGGGTTCATCTCGTCGATGGCTCTGGGCTGCTCGGTCACGGCGGGCAGCCTACCGGCGGCCTGGCCCGGGCCTCCGGCACCACTAGGCTCGCGGCCCATGAAGAGGCTCTTCTCGCGCGCTCCGCTCCTCGGCGTGGTGATCCCCGCCTGGGGTGTGGAGGACTACCTCGACGACTGCGTCCGCTCCCTCCTCGCCCAGACGCACACCCGCTGGGAGGCGGTGGTCGTCGACGACGGGTCGACCGACCGGACCGGCGAGATCGCCGACGGCTGGGCGCGTCGCGACAACAGGATCAGCGTGGTCCACTCGGTCAACGGCGGCCTCGGCGCGGCCCGCAACCTCGGGACCCTGCAGGTGCGCGGCGACTACCTCGCCTTCCTCGACTCCGACGACGTGCTGCCGCCCACGGCGTACGCCGACCTGCTGGGCGCGCTCACGCAGTCCGGCTCCGACTTCGCCACCGGCTCGATCGTGCGCTGGGAGGGCGACGACCTCGTCGAGCCGCCGTGGATGCGGCGCCTGCACCGTCCCCTCCGGGGCGCGCGGGTCGAGGACCGGCCCGAGGTCCTCGGCGACGTCTTCGCCTGGAACAAGTTGTTTCGCCGGTCCTGGTGGGACGCGGCGGGGCTGGAGTGGCCCGAGGGCGTGCGCTACGAGGACCAGCCGACCACGACGCGGGCCTTCCTCGAGGGACGCTTCGACGTGCTCGACGAGGTGGTCTACCGCTGGCGGATCCGAGAGGGCTCGATCACCCAGACGCGCGCCTCGTCGGTGCAGGACCTGGCCGACCGATGGGAGACCAAGCGGATGGCGCTCGCCTCGGTTCGCGCGCACGGCTCGGGCGAGGTGGAGGAGGTCTTCGTCGACCGGGTGCTGGCCGGCGACCTGTGGCGCTACTTCCTGCTGGTGCCCGGGTGCAGCCCAGAGTGGTGGCGCCTGCTGCGCTCGGGTGTGCTGGAGCTGTGGGGACAGCGGTCGCTGGTGCACAGCGGACTGCCGCCGGTGCACCGGCTCGCGGGCTGGCTCGTCGAGCAGGACCGCCGCGCGGACGTCACCGCGCTGATGGAGTGGGTGGGGACCCTCGACGGCCCCGCACCGCGGGCGCAGGACATGGCCACGGGCTCGTGGCGGCTGTCGGTGCCGCCCTCGGTGCTCGACGAGACCACCGTGGTCCCGGAGGCGCTGGCGCTCCGGGACCACGAGGTCTGACGAACTACAGCAGGCCCTCGGACTCCAGGAACTCCTGGGCCACGTCGGCCGGCTGCTCACGGTCGATCTGGACGCTGACGAGGAGCTCGCCGAGCGTCTCGTTGTCCAGGGCGGCCATGAGGTCGTTGAGCAGGCCCTCGACGTCGGGGTTGTCGGCGAGGAACTCGGTCGACACCGCGGGGACGAGGTTCTGGGCGGGCTGGATGCCGCGGTCGTCCTCGAGCAGGAGCAGGCCCTGGTCCTCGAGCGTGCCGTCGAGCGTGCTGGTCTGGCCGAGCTGGGCCTCGCCGTCGAGGACCGCCTGGAACGTCTCGGTGGAGGCGTAGCCGAGCGGCTCGAGGGTCACGTCGATGCCGTAGGTGTCGACCAGGCCCTTCTCGCAGTCGGCGCGGCCCTTGCAGTCCGGGGCCGCAGCCAGGGTGACGGCCTCGCCCTCAAGGTCGGACAGCTTGGTCACGCCCTCGGCGTCGGAGAACTCCTGGCTGGTGAAGTAGCCGTTGGCGGAGAACGCCTCGGACGGCTCGAGCAGGGTGATGCCCTTCTCCTCCAGCAGCGAGGCGCCGGCGTCGATGGTCTCCTGCGCGTCGCTGGTCGACAGCGGCTCGGCGTCGGGGCCGTTGGCGTCGGTGTTGAGCTGGTCGACGATGCCGGCGACGTACTCGGGGGCGATCTGGACTGCGTCGGGCATCTCGTTTAGGTAGACCGGGCGGGTGTCGACCAGGCGGGTCTCGACCTCGTAGCCCTCGGCCTCGAGGATCTGCTGGTACATCGCGGTGACGAGGGCGGCCTCGTCGAAGCTCTGGCTGCCGATGACGACGGACGTGCCCTCGCCACCTCCCGAGCCCGAGGCGGGCTCGTCGTTCTCGGCCGCGAGGTCGTCGCCGGCACAGCCGGCGAGGAGGGCGGTGAGTGCGAGGCCGGTCACCGCCATCAGCGGACGTCGTACGTGCATGAGTGTCAACCTTCTGTGTCCCGCGACGCTGGGCCGCGCGTGTCCGGTGATGCGAGCGGGTCCGCTCAGCTCCCGGTGGGAGCCTCTTCCACCGTAGTCGAGGGCTCCGACTCCTCCCCCACTCCACGGGGTGACGAGGCCCGCGAGGACGGGGCCGGCATCGGGTCCACCGCGCGCTGGAGCGCCGCGGCCGCCACTTCCAGCACGAGCGCCACGAGCGCGACGACGACCGCCCCGGCCATGCCCTGGGCGTAGTCGTTGCGGGCGAAGCCCTCGGTGATGATGCGACCGAGGCCGGGTCCCGCCACGAGGGCGGCGATGGTGGCGGTGGCCCACACCTGCACCAGCGCGAGGCGTACGCCCGAGGCGACCACCGGCAGGGCCAGGGGCAGCTCGACGCGGCGGAAGCGCTGCATGCGCGACATCCCCATGCCGTCGGCCGCCTCCTTCACGTCCGTGGGCACCTCGCGCATGGCGACGTAGCCGTTGGTGATGAGGGGCGGCAGGGCGAAGAGGACGAGCGCGATCAGGGTCGCGAGCCCGGCCCGGCCGTAGGGCCCGAAGTCCCCGGACCCGGGCCAGTCGGCGGCGACGAGGAGGGCGAGGAGCGCGAAGGTCGGGACCGCGCGGCCCACGTTGGACACGTTGACGGCGAGGAAGCCGCCACGCCCGAGGTGCCCCAGCCACAGCGCGAGGGGCAGGCCGAGCAGCATCGCGACGACCAGCGCCGTCGCGGTGAGGAGCAGCTGCTCGAGCAGGCGCGCGACGAGCCCTCCCCCACCGGTCCAGCTGTCGGCGTCAAGGAGGTACTGCCAGGTCTCGGCGAACAGCTCCATCAGCGCGCCCCTGCCGTCCACGGGGTCAGCACCCGCTGCAGCAGCACCAGCAGCACGTCGAGGACCACCGCCAGCACCACGCACAGCACGGCGGCGGTCAGCAGCTCGGCGCGGAAGTCGCGCTGCACGCCGTGGGCGATCAGGTCACCGAGGCCGCCGTAGGCCACCAGCGTGCCCACCGTGGTGAGCGCGATGGTCGACACCGCCGCGACGCGCAGGCCCGCCATCGCGACCGGCAGCGCCAGCGGCATCTCGATGCGGGTCAGCATCCGCGCGCGGCCGTAGCCGAGCCCGCGGGCCGCCTCGCGCACGTCGTCCGGGACCGAGCGCAGGCCGTCGAGCAGCGCGCGGACCAGGATGGTGAGGGCGTAGAGGCCCAGCCCGATCACCACCGTGGCCGCGGAGAGGCCGGTGAACGGCACCAGCAGCGGCAGGAGCGCGAGCGACGGCACGGTGTAGACCCCGGTGCTGAAGGCCAGCACCGCCGACTCCAGGCGAGGGATGCGGCGTGCGAGGAGGGCCAGCGGGATCGCGATGGCGATGCCCAGCGCGAGTGCGGCGAGCGTGATGATGACGTGCTCGACGAGTGCGTCGGTGATCTGGCCCTGGCGGTCCTCGACGTACTGCCAGCAGAACCATTCGTTGACGAACCGGCTGTAGCAGCTCGGTCCGGAGTCGGCGGCCCCCAGTATGGTCACCGCATGGACGCTACACGGGGCGACGAGCCGATGATCCGGCTCCAGGGCGTGGGCAAGACCTATCCCGACGGGACCGTGGCCGTCCACGAGCTCGACCTCGACGTCGCTCGCGGCGAGATGGTCTGCCTGGTCGGCCCGTCGGGCTGCGGCAAGTCGACGACGCTCAAGATGATCAACCGGCTCATCGAGCCGACCACCGGCCGCATCTGGCTCGACGGCAAGGACGTCACCGAGGTCGACCCGGTCGAGATGCGGCGCGGCATCGGCTACGTCATCCAGCAGATCGGCCTGTTCCCCCACCAGCGCATCGAGCAGAACGTGATGACCGTGCCGCTGCTCTACGGCGAGTCGAGGTCGACCGCGCGCGAGCGCGCCCACGAGCTGCTGAGCACGGTCGGCCTCGACCCCGACCAGTACGCCCGTCGTTACCCGCACGAGCTCTCCGGCGGGCAGCGCCAGCGGGTCGGCGTGGCCCGCGCGCTGGCGGCGAACCCTCCCGTGCTGCTGATGGACGAGCCATTCGGCGCCGTCGACCCCGTCGTGCGCGGCCGGCTGCAGGACGAGTTCCGCCGCCTCCAGGCCGAGCTCGGCAAGACCGTGGTGCTGGTGACCCACGACATCGACGAGGCGATCCGGATGGGCGACCGGGTGGCGGTCTTCGCCACCGGCGGCCGCCTGGCTCAGTACGCCACTCCGGCCGACCTGCTCGCCCACCCGGCCGACGAGCAGGTGGCCGACTTCGTCGGCTCGGGTGGCCTGCGCACCCTCGCCGTCACCCGGCTGCGCGAGGACCACCTCGAACCCCTCGACGGTGTCGCGACCGGCGACCTCGGGTCGGCGATCGACATCGACTCCTCGCTCGAGGACGCCCTCGCCGCGATGCTGCGCGACGACAAGCCGATGGTCGGCGTGCGCCGCGGCCCCACCTTCCTCGGCGTGCTCACCCCGGCGGGCGTGCACCGCGCGCTGCGGGCGTCGCTGCGCTGATCCTCAGTCGACCGGTACGTCCTTGTGCCAGGACTCGGTGACGTACTTCGTGCCCCAGCCCATCGACGTGTAGAGCCCGTCGGCGCCGGTCGGTGAGTCGGCGTCGACCTCGAGGCCGACACGGTCCCGGCCGCGCGACGCGGCGTCGGCGATGATCGTGCGGAGCAGGCCTGTGGCCACGCCGCGACCGCGCGCGGACTCCAGGACGCCGAGGTAGGAGACGTACGACCCGTCCGGGCCGGTGTCGGACTCGCTGACCGTCCCGACGAGCGCGCCCGCCGGCTCGGGGTCGCCGTCGCCGTCGGCGATCTCGGCCAGCCACCAGTGGTCCCAGCGGTGACCGGGGTCCTCGCGCAGGCGGTGGAGGAACTCCTGGAAGGTCTCCTCGGCGGAGTTGAAGTGGTCGGTGAACGCACCCTCGAGCACCTCGTGCACGGCACGGAGGTCGGCGACGTCGGGCATGCCGCCGGGGCCGCCCTGGCGCTCGACCAGGCGGAAGACCACGCCCTTGCGCTCCCACCGGGCGGGGTCGGGGACCAGCTCGGCTTCCGCGGCCTCCACGGACCGGCTCATCTGCCACCAGGTGCGTACGCGCTCGAAGCCGGCGTCGGCGAGCCACGCGTGCTGGCGCTCGTCGTCGGCGAAGGCACCGGTGTCGATCTGCTGCACGGTCAGGCCGCGAGCGGCACCCACGGCGCGCGCCTGCGCCTCGGCCCACTCGAAGAGCACGTCGCTGCAGCGCCCGGCCGAGCGCTCGTCGACCTCGCGGTCGACGATGTGGACGAAGAGCATCCGGCCCTCGGCGCGGTCGTGCACGCTGCCCCAGGCGCGGACCAAGCCGTCAGCGTCACGGACGACGAGGTTCTCCCGCATGGCCAGCCCGTGCTCGGACACCTCGACGCGGACCTCGTCCTCGCCGGAGCCCGCCCATCCGCGACCGGCACGCTCGTGACCGCGCAGCAGCTCGGCCAGGCGGGCCACCGTGGCGGGGTCGGCACCGTCCGGCGTCTCGGCCACCCAGCCGTCGGGAAGCCCCGGGTCCTTGGGCAGCGCGTCGTCGGGGTCGCTCTCGAACCGGTTGTCCTCGGGGATCACGAGCCCCATTGTTCCGTACTCCACGAACTCACCCCCGGGCGCAGCGGTGAGTGGGACATGTTCGGACGGCAGAGAACCTGTCTCACCCACCGCCCGGGGGACCCGGGGCGAGGTGGGTCAGGCGCTGCGGTGGTCGCGACGCGCGGCAGCGGCGCGCAGCGAGTCGAGCTCGGCGCGCACGACGTCGATCTCGGCCTCGAGCTCGGCGATGATGACGATCGCCTCGGCCGCCCGGGTCTCGGCCTCGTCGCGACCACGCTCGGCGGCCTCGCGGCCGGCGTCGGCGGCGTCGGCACGACGGGCCTCCTGGCCACGCTTGAGGGTCTGCTCGGCGGCGTTCTTCTGCGCCGACGACAGGGCCCGCTCGAGGACGTCGATGGCCTCCTCGCGCTCGAGGATCTTTCGGCGCATGTCGGCAGCGAAGACCGCGGACTCGGCCGTACGCCGCTCGGTGAGGGCGCGGTACTCCTGAGCCTGCTCGGCGCGGTCGCGCGCGGCGTCGCGGCGGGCCTGCATCACCTCGGAGTGCGTGATGCGGGTCGCGGCGGCACCGAGGACCACGGCGAGGACGGCAGCGACGGCGGTCAGGCCGGCCGACGACGACGCGACGGCGCCGAGGACGATCGCGGCGGAGACGGCGAGCAGGGCCACGGCCACGACCAGGCGCGTGCTGCGCTGGCGACGACGAGCCGGGGTGCGGGACGCCTGTGACTGCTGAGGCTGCTGGGAGGACATGCGGCCAGACTAGGGCTGCGGTCGGCCCCCGTCGGTGCGACACGCACGCTCCAGCACAAGCGAGGCGAGCATCACGCCCGCCGCGCCGAGCGCGGCGACGACCGCACGGACGATCCAGCGGTCGGCCAGCGCGGACTCGTCGCCCAGCCAGCTGACGGCGTAGCCGACGTAGCCGGCCGTGACGAGCGCGCCCGCCAGCGCACACGCCCGGGCCAGGACGAGCCGATTCACCGAGCGGTGCGGCTCGAGGCGCTCGCCGCGCACCTGCACGGTCTGCCAGGTGTGCCAGGCGACGAACGACATGATCGCGGCCACCAGCACCAGGGCGAGGGCCTGCGCCCACGAGACCAGGGGCGGTCGTCCCACCAGGCGGTCCATGAGCGGGTGCAGCCCCCACCCCACGACGAGGCCCACGACCGCCAGGGCCGCCAGCGCACCCGCCGAGGTGGGGCGCAGGGTGCCTCGCGGCTCCGGGCGCTCCTCCTCGGGCTCGGGGTCCCTCACCCGACCTCGAGCGCGAGGTCCTCGCGCCTGCGCACCCCGGTGGCGTCGGTGCTGTCGAGCAGGTCGGCGATCGGTCCCCTCTCGGGGAAGACGGCGTCGGGCTCGAGGTCGTGCCACGGCTGCAGCACGAAGGCGCGCTCGTGGGCGCGCGGGTGCGGCAGCCGCAGGAAGTCCTCGTTGGAGCGGCGGTCGCCCACCACGATCAGGTCGACGTCGAGGGTGCGGGGCGCGTTGCTGACCTCGCCCCGCTCGCGCTCGAAGGCGTCCTCGATCGCCAGCGCGCGCTCCATGAGGCGGCGGGCGGGCAGCGTGGTGTCGGCCAGCAGGACGGCGTTGAGGTAGGGACCGGAGCCGTCGGGGGCGTCCACCGGGTCGGTCTCGTAGACCGGGGAGACGCCGGTGACGAAGAAGTCGGGGGTGTCGGCGAGCGCCTCGACCGCACCCTGCAGCGTGGCCATCCGCTCCCCGAGGTTGGACCCGAGAGCCACCACCACCCGCCGGATCGGGTGCATCTCTCCGGTGAGGGAGTCGGTGTCCACGATGTTGGGGTTGGGAGTCTCAGTCATGAGCGTTGCCTCGCGTTCTGGTGATCGTCAGCGCGACGTCCGAGTACGTCGCGTCGATGGGTGCATCAGGTTTGTGGAGCGTGACTCGCGCCCATTCAACACGAGAGTCCAGCAGGCACACATCGGCGATGCGTTGAGCGACGGTTTCTATCAGGTCGACCGGGTCGCGCTCCACTGCAGCCTTGACGTCCATGGTGAGGGAGCCGTAGTTCACGGTGTCCTCGAGGTCGTCGGAGACGCCGGCCGCGCGGGTGTCGATGCCGAGCACGAGGTCGACGACGAAGACCTGCCCCTCGCGCTTCTCGAAGTCGAAGACACCGTGGTGGGCGAAGCACTCGATCCCTGTGATCGACAGTTCATCCTGGGGAGGGCGCCCTGCGCCCGTCTCGACGGGCTCGTCGGTCATGCGTCGTCCTTCTTCCGGTGGGTCAGCAGGTGGGGCTCGTCCTCGAGGCGTACGCCCATCGCGGCCGCCACGGCCAGCGCGTCACGCGTGGCGCGTACGTCGTGCACGCGCAGCACGTCGACGCTGCGGCCGGCCAGCACGGCGACCAGCGCGGCGTGGGCGTGCTCCCGGTCGTCGACCGGGCGCGCGACGCCGGCGGCGGCCAGCAGGGTGCCGAGGAACGACTTGCGGCTCGCGCCGACCAGCAGCGGGCAGCCGAGGTCGGCCAGCACGTCGAGGTTCCTCAACAGCTCCCAGTTGTGGTGCGGTTGCTTGGCGAAGCCCAGTCCTGGGTCCAGGACGATCCGCTCGCGCGGGATCCCGGCAGCCTCGGCCGCGGCGAGGCGCTCGGCCAGCTCGCGGCGCACGGTGCACACGACGCCGTCCGGGGAGTAGTCGGTGAAGTCCCGCATCCGGTCGGCGTGGGCGCGCCAGTGCATCGCGACGTACGTCGCGGGGGACGCCGCGACGACGTCGAGGATCCGCGGGTCGGCCAGGCCCCCGGAGACGTCGTTGACGATGGCTGCGCCCGCCCCGAGCGCCGCCTCGGCGACCTCGGCGCGCATCGTGTCGACCGAGACGACCGCCCCGCCGGCGGCGAGCTCGCGGATCACGGGGACGACCCGGTCGAGCTCCTCGGCCACCAGCGGACGCGTCGCACCCGGACGCGTGGACTCGCCCCCGATGTCGAGCAGGTCGGCACCCTCGACGAGCAGCGCGCGACCGTGGGCCACGGCCCGCTCGGTGGTGTCGTGGCGACCACCGTCGGAGAAGGAGTCGGGGGTGACGTTGACGATCCCCATCACCCGGGGAACGTGGGGGGCGGCGCCCTCGATCACCTGGTGCCTGAGTGGATCAGTGCCATCGCCTCGGCCCGCGTCGCCTGGTGGGTGAGGAACGCGCCGCGGACCGCGGAGGTGATGGTGCGGGCGCCGGCCTTCTTGACGCCGCGCATCGTCATGCAGAGGTGCTCGGCCTCGATCACCACGATCACGCCGCGCGCCTCGAGGATCTCCATGAGGGAGTCGGCGACCTGCGTGGTGAGCCGCTCCTGCACCTGGGGGCGCTTGGAGTAGACGTCGACGAGCCGCGCCAGCTTGGACAGGCCGGTGATCTTGCCGGTCTCGGCGGGGATGTAGCCGACGTGCGCGACACCGGTGAACGGCACGAGGTGGTGCTCGCACATCGACCACAGCTCGATGTCGCGCACCAGCACCATCTCCTCGTGGCCGAGGTCGAAGGTGGTGGTGAGCACGTCCTCCGCGGTCTGGCGCAGGCCCTGCGTCAGCTCGGCGTACGCCCGGGCGACGCGGGCCGGGGTCTCGAGCAGGCCCTCGCGCTCGGGATCCTCCCCGATCGCGTAGAGCAGCTCGCGCACGGCGGCCTCGGCGCGCTCGTGGTCGAAGTCCGGGACGTCCTCGGGCGCGCGCACCGGGAGGGTGACCGGGTCGGTCATCGTGCCTCCGGGGACGGCGGGGTCGGCGTGTCCGGGCCCAGCTCGGGGCCACCGTGGACGTCCCCACCGGCGCCCGGCGGGGTCAGGATCGCACCACCGCGGGTCTCCTCCTCCTGGGCGGAGGCGCTGGCGTTGACCCGGTCGCGGATCTCCTGGGGGATGTCGACCGGCGGGATCGTCGACGGCAGCCGCTCCGGCGAACCGGTCCACGCGGGACGGGCGGACCGGCGGTTGAGCGCCTCGAAGATCTCGGCGATCTCCGCCTTGTCGAGGGTCTCCTTGTCGAGCAGCGCGAGCACCAGCGAGTCGAGGACGTCGCGGTTGGTCTCGAGGATCTCGAAGGCCTCCTGGTGGGCGTGGCCGAGCAGCGCCTTGACCTCGCCGTCGACCGCTGCGGCGGTCTCCTCGGAGTAGTTGCGCGTGTGGCCCATGTCGCGGCCCAGGAAGGGCTCGGAGTTGTTGTCGCCGAGCTTGACCGCGCCGAGGCGCTCGGTCATGCCGTACTGGGTCACCATCGCGCGGGCCAGGTTGGTGGCCTTCTCGATGTCGTTGCCGGCACCGGAGGTGACGTCGTGGAAGATCAGCGCCTCCGCGGCCATCCCGCCGAGCATGTAGGCGAGGGAGTCGAGCATCTCGCTGCGGGTCTGGGAGTACTTGTCGCGGTCGGGCAGCACCATCGTGTAGCCCAGCGCGCGACCGCGCGGCAGGATCGTGACCTTGTGCACCGGGTCGGTGCCGGGCAGTGCCGCGGCGACCAGGGCGTGTCCGCCCTCGTGGTAGGCGGTGATGAGCTTCTCGCGCTCGCTCATCAGGCGCGTACGGCGCTGCGGGCCGGCGATGACGCGGTCGATCGCCTCGTCGAGGGCCTCGTCGGTGATCAGCTTCTCGTTGGTGCGTGCGGTGAGCAGCGCGGCCTCGTTGAGCACGTTGGCGAGGTCTGCGCCGGTGAAGCCGGGCGTGCGCCGCGCGATGCTGAGCAGGTCGATGTCCTGCGCGATCGGCTTGCCGCGCGAGTGCACCTTGAGGATCTGGTGGCGTCCGTTGAGGTCGGGGGCGTCGACCTGGATCTGGCGGTCGAAGCGGCCCGGGCGCAGCAGCGCGGGGTCGAGCACGTCGGGGCGGTTCGTGGCCGCGATGAGGATGACCCCGCCGCGCACGTCGAAGCCGTCCATCTCGACCAGCAGCTGGTTGAGGGTCTGCTCGCGCTCGTCGTGGCCGCCACCCATGCCGGCGCCGCGGTGGCGACCCACGGCGTCGATCTCGTCGATGAACACGATGGCCGGGGCGTTCTCCTTGGCCTGCTCGAACAGGTCGCGCACGCGGGAGGCGCCGACGCCGACGAACATCTCGACGAAGTCCGAGCCGGAGATCGAGTAGAACGGGGTGCCGGCCTCGCCGGCGACCGCACGCGCCAGCAGCGTCTTGCCGGTGCCGGGAGGGCCGTAGAGCAGGACGCCCTTCGGGATCTTGGCGCCGACGGCCTGGAACTTGGCCGGGTCGGTGAGGAACTCCTTGATCTCGCCGAGCTCCTCGATCGCCTCCTCGCAGCCGGCGACGTCGCTGAAGGTCGTCTTAGGCATGTCCTTGGTGATCAGCTTGGCCTTGGACTTGGCGAACTGCATCACGCCGCGTCCGCCACCGCCCTGGGCCTGGTTCATCAGGAAGATGAAGAGCAGGATGATCAGCGCGAAGGGCAGCAGGGTCGCCAGCAGCGAGCCGAGGAAGCTCGGCTGGGGGACGGTCGAGTTGTAGGAGTCGATCGTGCCCGCGGCCTTCTGCTCCCGCACGGCCGCGAGGAGCTCCTCCTGCTCGCCGTCGACGTACTGCGCGACGACCTTGTCGCCGTCGTCGCGGGTGCCGGCGTCGAGCGTCGCCTGGATCTCGAAGTCGGCGCCGTTGAACTCGATCTCCTCGACCGAGCCCTCGTCGATGTAGGAGGCCAGGGTCGAGGTGTCGACCTCGTCGTAGCCGTCACTGGGCGCGAGGAACTGGATCGCCAGCAGCACCGCGAAGGCGGACAGGACGATCCACAGCCAGGGACCCTTGAATATGCGCTTCACAGGTAACTTTCACCGGTTCGGAGTTGGTGGGGCGACGCTACAGGCCGCTCGGGCGCCCATTGTTTCAGGCGGGGTGAAGCGGAGCGCCCGCGCGCGGCCCGTTCAGGAGTAGACGTGGGGTGCGAGGGTGCCGATGTCGCGCAGGTTGCGGTAGCGCTCGCGGTAGTCGAGGCCGTAGCCGACGACGAACTCGTTGGGAATGTCCCAGCCGACGTACTTCGGCTCCACCGGCATCGACAACGCCTCCGGCTTGCGCAGCAGGGTGGCGATCTCGACGCTGGCCGGGTTGCGGCTGGAGAGGTTGTTGACCAGCCAGCTCAGCGTCAGGCCGGTGTCGATGATCTCGTCGACGATCAGCACGTCGCGACCGCTGATGTCGGTGTCGAGGTCCTTGAGGATCCGCACGACACCACTGGACTTGGTGCCGGAGCCGTAGGAGCTCACCGCCATCCAGTCCATCTCCAGGTGACCGGGCATCGCCCGTGCGAGGTCGGCCATCACCATCACCGCGCCGCGCAGCACGCCAACCACCAGCAGGTCGCGACCGGCGTAGTCGTCGGTGATCTGGAGGGCCATCTCCCCCAGCCTCTGCTGGATCTGGGCCTCGGTGAAGAGGACGTTGACCAGGTCGTGCTCCACGTGGGACGAGTCCATGGACGCAGCCTAGGGCGCTGGTCCGGGTGCGCGGTCCCCGCCCGATGCATTTCCACTCGAGCGAGTGGAAATCCAGTGTCGCCGGACTCAGGGACGCTCGAACGCCAGCGTCCCGTCACGGCGGACCGCGCGCAGCGGCCCGGGGAGGTCTATCCACTTCTGCCCGCGCCAGCGGGTGAGGAGCGCGTCGACGGACAGGACGTGGTCGCGGGTGAGCTCGGAGGCCGGAGCGCCCGCGTCGAGGACGGCACGGTGGACGACCCGGTGGCGGATCGCCGGCGGTTCGGCGGCGAGGATCCCCGCGTCGAGGCCGAGGTCGCGGCGCACGCGCTCCAGCGCAGCGCTCGCGAGGTCGTCGAGGAGGGCCGTGTCCTCCCGCAGCTGGTCCGCCGTCCGGGCCAGCGCGGCGGCGACCCCCGGACCGAGCTCGGACTCGAGGACCGGCAGCACCCGCTCGCGCACCCGGACGCGGGTGTAGCCCGGGTCGTGGTTGTGCGGGTCGTCCCAGGCGTCGAGGCCCTCGACCCGGCAGGCGGTGACCGTGTCGTCACGGCGTACGTCGAGCAGCGGCCGCACGAAGACCCCGAAGCCGCGCCGCATGCCCTGCAGCGAGCGCCCGCCCGAGCCGCGGGCCAGGCCGAGCAGCACCGTCTCGGCCTGGTCGTCCAAGGTGTGCCCGAGCAGCACCGCTCGCGCGGAGAGGTGCTCGGCGACCTGCTCGAGGACGGCGTACCTCGCTTCGCGTGCGGCGGCCTCCGGCCCCGTCCCTGCGGCGGTGTCGACCTGCACGCGCGCGGTCAGCGTCTCGTCGACCCCCATCGCCGCGAGCTGGGCGACCACGCGCTCGGCCTGGGCGCCCGAGCCGGGCTGGAGACCGTGGTCGACCGTGACGCCGACGACGCGCAGCGCCCGCTTGTGGCCCTCGAAGACCGTGGCCGAGGCGAGCGCCAGCGAGTCCGCGCCGCCGCTGCACGCCACGGCCACGACGTCGCCGGGGGCGAGGACCGACAGGGCGTGACGGACCGGGAGCCGGACCGCCGCGATCGACGGGTGGAGGGTCACAGCACGCGGGCGACCCACGCGTCGGGGTCGGTGATCTCGGCCTTGGACGGCAGCGTCTCCGGGCCGGTCCACACGGCGTTGAACTGCTCCATGCCGACCTTGTCGACGACGTGGCGCACGAAGACCGCGCCGTCGCGGTACTGCGCCATCTTGGCGTCGAGGCCCAGGAGCCGGCGCAGCAGCTTATCGAGGCTGCCGGCGCCCTTGCGGCGCTGGTTGAACTTCTTGCGGATCTCGGCCACGGACGGGATCACCGACGGACCGACCCCGTCCATCACGACGTCGGCGTGGCCCTCGAGCAGCGACATCACCCCGGTGACCCGGTCCAGGATCTCCTTCTGCTCCGGCGAGGAGACGAGGTCGAGCACGCTGCCGTTGCCGCTGCGGATCGACTCCGCGCCGCGACGCAGGCCCTCGAGCAGGGCGCTCGGCTCGATGGTCTCGGCCACCGCGTGCATCTGGGCGAGCAGGTGGTCGCCCAGCCACGGGTTCGCGGTGAACTGCACGCGGTGGGTCTCCTCGTGCAGGCACACCCACAGCCGGAAGTCGGTGGGGTCGGCGGACAGCTCGCGCTCGACGTGGACGATGTTGGGTGCCACCAGCAGCAGGCGGCCGTGCGGGGCGAAGAACGGGTCGAACTGGCCCAGCACCTTCGAGCCGAGGAAGCCGAGCATCAGCCCCACCTCGGCGCCGGTCACGCGGGAGCCGATGGCCTCGGCGATCGCCGACGGCGGGCCCTTCTTCTCGGTCAGCTTGTCGACGATCGGCGCGAGGATGGTGGCGAAGCCGTCGGCGTTGGCCCGCAGCCAGCCCGCGCGGTCGACCACGAGCACCGGCGCCGTGGCAGCGACCGCGTGGAGGCCGGTGAACTCACGCACCAGGGGCGTGGAGCGCGCTGCGCCCTCGCGCAGCTCCAGCACGGCGGCAGCAGCCTCCGCGGCGCTGACCTCGGGCCCGGGGCCCGCCACCTTCGACCCCACGGTCACGGCGAAGTCCCAGTCGACGAGGTTCATTCCTCGACCCTAGCCGGGGGTGCGCGAGCAGCGGCAGGTCGCGAGCGAGCCTGCCGCCCGGTCGAGCGCGTCCTGGGCGTCGTACCTGTCCTCCGGCGCGACCCTGTCGGCGGCCAGGACGAACGCGAGCGGCGCCCCGTCGCGGTCGACCGCGATCCCGGCCAGCGCGTGGACCCCGGTGAGGGTGCCGGTCTTGGCGCGCACCAGGCCGCGGGCGAGGGCGGGGCCCTCGTCGAAGCGGTAGGTCAGCGAACCGGTGAAGCCGGCGACCGGCAGGCCGGTGACGAGGGTGCGCAGCGCGGCAGAGTCGGGGTCGGCGTCGGGGTCGGCGTCGGGGTCGGCGTCGGGGCCGGCGTCGGGGCCGGCAGCCCGCTGGAGCAGGCCGAGCACCGTGGAGGTGGAGATGCGGTTGCGGCGCGAGAGGCCCGAGCCGTCGTACACCTCGTCCCCGGACACGTCGATGCCGAGCGCGGCCAGCGTCGCCAGCACGCCGGCGGCCCCTGCCTCGAAGGAGCCGGTGCCGGACGTGGCGAGGCCGACGTGGTGCGCGAGGACCTCGGCGCCCTCGTTGTCACTGACGTCGAGGACCCGCTCGGCCACCTGGGCCAGCGGCGCTCCCTCGACGGCGGCGAGCTGCTCCGCCCCGGGGCGTACGACGTCGCGGCGGGGCTCACCAACCACCCGGAGGCCGGCGGCACGCAGTGCCTCGGCGAAGGCGTCGGCGGCGGCACGGGAGGGGTCGTCGGAGCGCGACAGCCCGTCGGGGGCCACACCACCGTCGACCATGAGCGCGGTGATCGGGCTGACGATGTCGTCGGGGACGTAGTCGCGGCGCCACGCGGGGTTGTCGGTGGGGCCGGTGAAGAGGGTGTCGTCGTAGCGCACCCGCACCCGCCCACCACCGCCCAGGGCGTCCGCGACCTCGAGGGCCAGGGTGGCGACGTCGGCCCGGACGGGGTACGCCGTCGCGGCCTCTGCGACCGTCAGCGGCTGGCTCGCCAGCAGCGGGTCGCCCCCGCCGACGAGCACCACCTCGCGGGGCGCGTCCCCGCGCACCACGCGGGTGGTGAAGGTGTGGTCGGGACCGAGGGCCTCCAGCGCGGCGCCGACGGTGAGCAGCTTGGTGGTCGACGCGGGCAGGAAGCGCCCGTCCCCCGAGGTCCAGGCCTCGGAGCCGGGGTCGAGCGACGACACCGCGCCGACGACGTGCCGGCCGAGGTCGGGATCGGCCAGGTCGGCACCCAGCGCGCCAGCGACGCGGTCCGGCACGATCGTGGCCACGTCCGCGACCGTCGCGGGGGTGGCCGGCGCCGCCCACTCCGGCAGGTCGAGTCCCGCCGGCAGCAGCACCTGCTCCGGCTCGGTCGCCGGGTCGGCGGCCAGCCACGGCAGGTAGCGCTGCCCCCACTCGTAGCGGTAGGCGGCCAGGCCGCTGGCCAGCAGCGCGACGACGAGCAGGAGCGGGAGCCAGTTGCGGACGAACCCGCCGCCGGAGTGGCGTGCGTCACGTCGCCGACGTTTCGACCCTCTCGCTTCGCGCATCGGGCCCATTGTGCGCGACACTGCCCCCAGACAACGCGTCGGGTGAGTGCCGGACGCGACGGGGGCTCGACCGGGCCCGACCATGAACTGGGCCCGAAGGCGTGCCGGAGAGTGTGGAGGAAGACGTGCTGACGTTCGACGTGCTGGTGGAGATCCCCAAGGGTGAGCGCAACAAGTACGAGGTCGACCACGAGACCGGGCGCATCCGCCTGGACCGCATGCTCTTCACCTCGACCGCCTACCCGGCCGACTACGGCTTCATCGAGAACACCCTCGGCCAGGACGGCGACCCGCTCGACGCGCTCGTGATCCTCCAGTCGCCGACGTTCCCGGGCTGCCTCATCGAGTGCCGCGCGATCGGCATGTTCCGCATGACCGACGAGGCCGGCGGCGACGACAAGGTCCTGTGCGTGCCCGCGCACGACCCGCGCCTGGAGCACCTGCGCGACATCAACCACGTCTCCAAGTACGACCGTCTCGAGATCCAGCACTTCTTCGAGGTCTACAAGGACCTCGAGCCCGGCAAGTCCGTCGAGGGCGCTGACTGGGTCGGCCGCGTCGAGGCCGAGGAGGAGGTCCACGCCTCCTTCGAGCGCTTCAAGACCGAGGGCCACGGCAACGACCTCGACAACATCGCCGACGAGAGCCTGGGCGAGGACGCCTGAGCCACAGGCCCGGGCCTCACCGGCCCAGGCCGACCTCCGTGCCGACCGACCCGAGCTTGTCGGGATTGCGCACGAGGAACAGCCGCGTCACGACGCCGTCCTCGACGAGCATCGTGCCGACCCCGTCGCGCTGACCGGCGACCATGAACTGGATCGCCGGCGACCCGTTGAGCCACACCGGCTCGAGCTCGAGCGCGTCGGGCGTGACGCCGGCGAGGAAGCGCAGCACCTTGGCGCGCCCGCGGATCGGGTTGAGGGCCGCCTGGACCTTGCCGCCCCCGTCGGTCATCAGCACCACCTCGGGCGCCAGCACGTCCATCAGGCCCTGGAGGTCGCCGGTCGCGGTGGCCGCGCGGAACCGCTCGATGACCGCGTCGCGCTCGGCGGTGGTCACCGAGGATCGCGGGCGGCGCTCGGCCACGTGGGCACGCGCGCGGCTGGCGACCTGCCGCACGGCCGGCTCGGACTTGCCGACCGCCTCGGCTATCTCGGCGTACGGCACGTCGAAGACCTCGCGCAGCACGAAGACCGCCCGCTCCGTGGGCGGCAGGGTCTCCAGCACCAGCAGCATCGCGGTCGACACGCTGTCGGCGAGCTCGACGTCCTGCGCCACGTCCGGCGAGGTCAGCACCGGCTCCGGCAGCCAGGTGCCGACGTAGTCCTCGCGGCGACGCGCGAGGGTGCGCAGCCGGTTGAGCGCGAGCCGGGTGGTCATCCGCACCAGGTAGGCGCGCGGGTCGCGCACCTGTGCGACGTCGACGTCGACCCAGCGCAGCCACACATCCTGGACCACGTCCTCGGCGTCGGCGGCCGAGCCGAGCATCTCGTAGGCGACGGTGAACAGCAGGTTGCGGTGGGCCAGGAGGTGCTCGGTGCTCATCGGGCGGCCGGCTCCTCTCCCGCCGCGGCCAGCGGGAGCGCGCACACGTCGCTGTAGCCCTGGCTGGCCAGGCCCATCGCCGAGTTGAAGCGCGAGCGCTCGTTCTCCACCGCGACCATCATGGTGAGCTCGACGACCGCGGCGTGGCCGAGCTGCCGGTCCAGGCTCGCCACCATCTCGTCGGTGACCTCCGGCGGCGTCACGGTCATCGCCTCGGCGTACGTCATCACCTCGCGCTCGAGGTCGGAGAAGACGTCCGCGTCGCGCCAGCGCGGCACCTCGCGCACCTTCGCCTCGTCGAGGCCCCGGGTGTGGGCCATGAAGTAGCCGAAGTCCAGGCACCACGAGCAGCCGATCACGCCCGCGCTGGCCATCTCGGCGTACGCCTTGAGGTGGGGGTCGAGCGCCGACCACCGCGCGACCTTCTGCTCGAAGCCGAAGACCGCCCGCATCACGGGCCGGTGGTGCCACAGGACGCGGGCGTTGTCGGGCACCTCGCCCCACATCCGCCGCGCGACGCGGGTCATGAGCGCGCCGTAGGCGCCGTCGAGGCGGGCCGGGGGGATCCGGAACTGGCTGGGCATGTCATCTCCTGGATAGGCCTTGGGCGGACGACATGGAGACACCGGTCGGCTCAGAGGTGTGACAGGAAGGCATGGACCGCCCGCGCCACCTCGAGGTGGACCTCGGCGGTGCGCACGGCGTCGGGGGTGCCCATGCCGTGGTCGGCGTCGGGGACCTCCAGCACCGCGCAGCCGTTGTCGGCGAGCTCGCGCGCGATGGTCGCGTCCCAGAGGTCGTCGGCCAGGCCGCCGACCAGCAGCTGCCGGCCGGGGTTGGCAGCGACGGCCTCGGCCACGGCCGGGTCGACGAGCAGCGGGGTGAACCAGACCGCGTCGAGCCCGCGCTCGGCGGCGTACGACGCGGCGCGGGTGCCCAGCGACTTGCCGACCACCACGACGTGGTCGGCGTCCTCTCCCGCGAGCGCCGCCTCGACGTGCCGGCGCACCCACGGCTCCGGCTCCTCGTCGCCGCGGGAGGTGGAGTCCCACCACAGCTGCTGGACGGTGAACCCGTGCTGCAGCAGCGCGATCCGGGCGAAGTCGAGCAGCGGCGCGGAGGGTGGGTACGCTCGTCCGGGCGCGACGAGGGCCAGTCCGCGGCTCGTGCCGGCGGGCTCCCACCGGGTGGGAAGTCCTCCGAAGGTCATGTCCTGATCATGCCGCGCGGACGGCGCGGAAGTAGCCCAGCGCACCGTGGAGCGCGAGCTCGACCTCGTCGCAGCCGGCCTCGTGCAGCCAGCGGCGCGCCTCGGCCGAGGTGCACATGGGGCCCAGGACGCCCGCCCGGGTGCCGGCCACGCGCAGCGGCACCCAGCGCTGACCGGTGTCGGTGAAGAGCGAGCTGCCCGTGAGTGCCGCACCCGGGGCGAGCACGCGCACCATCTCCTCGATCGCGCGTCGCGGGTCGGGGAAGCAGTGCAGCCCGGTGAAGGACACGACGAGGTCGAAGGTGGCGTCCCCGAACGGCAGGTCGCCGACGTCGGCCAGCGTGGGGGTGACCTGGTCGGCCACGCCAAGCCGCTTCGCAGTGGCGCTCGCCCGGGCCAGCATGGTGGTGGAGATGTCGGCGGCGACGACCTCGATCCCCTGGCCGGGGCGCACCCCGCGCAGCGCGACGCCGGAGCCGGTCGGGACGTCGAGGACCCGCGATCCCGCGGGCAGCGTCCCGATCTCGGCGGCCGCGTCATGGAGCAGCGCGAGGTCGCTGCCCATCCCGGCGCGCCAGGCGGCGCGACCGAGCGGGCCCGAGTCGACGAGCCGGGGGTAGACGTAGGACCACAGCGGGTCCTCGCTCCAGCCGCCGAGACCCCGGGATCCTCACCTCACTCGCCCCAGGCGAGCAGCTCCGGGCTGCGGAGCATCTCCTCGGGGACGCCGAACGCGTCGACCAGGTCGACGGCGAGCGGGCGGACCTTGCGGCACAGGGCGTTGACCTCGCGGCTGATCGCCTTGGAGCGGGTGCTGGACAGCCGCCCGTGCTCCATGAACCAGGCCCGGTCGGCCTCGATCGTGGTCAGCGCGTGCAGGTCGCACAGCAGGTTGAGCGCCACCTTGAGGTCGCCGTCGGGCATCGCTGCCGTCTTCGCGATGAAGGCCTCCAGCACCAGCCGCTCGGTGTGGGCGCGCGCTGCGGCGATGACGTGGTCCTGCACCCGGGAGAACACCGCACCGGGGTTCATCCCCTGGTCGATGCCGCGCTTGAGGCGCCGGGCGACGCCGCCGATCATGTGCTCCTCGCGGAAGCGCAGCATGGCCAGCTGGTAGTTCGGGTCGAGCAGCCCGGCCTCCTGGTCCCACGTGTCGCCGCCGGGGAGCAGGTCGCGCACCGACTGGACCAGCTTGTGCACCGCGGTGCGCTCGACGACGGTCTCAACGGCGAGGCCGGCCACGAAGCGGGCCATGCCGAGCTGGTCCATGTCCTCGAACTCGCCGGCGTAGTCGGTGAGCAGGCCCTTGGCCACGAGCTGGAGCAGGACGTGGTTGTCCCCCTCGAAGCTGGTGAAGACGTCGGTGTCCGCCTTGAGCGCGGCGAAGCGGTTCTCGCTGAGGTAGCCCGCGCCGCCGCACGCCTCGCGGCACTCCTGGATGGTGCGGGTCGCGTGCCAGGTGCCGAGCGCCTTGGTGCCGGCGGCACGCGACTCCAGCATCCGGCGGGCGTGCTCGTCGCTGCCCTCCTCGCCTGCGCCGGGCCCGGAGAAGACCTCGTGCAGCTGCCCGGCGACGACCTCCTGCGCGAAGTGGAGGGCGTACGTCCGTGCGATCAGCGGGAGCAGGCGGCGCTGGTGCATGCCGTAGTCGAGGAGCACCTGCTCCTCGTCGGGCGAGACCGCCTCGAACTGCCGGCGCCGCACGGCGTAGCGCGTCGCGATCACCAGCGCGACCTTCGAGGCGTTGATGCCCGCCCCGCCGACGCACACCCGGCCCTGCACGAGGGTGCCGAGCATGGTGAAGAAGCGCTTGTTGGGGTTGTCGATCGGCGAGAGGTAGCGGCCCTCGGGGGTGACCTCGGCGAACTGGTTGAGCAGCGCGGTGCGCGGCACGCGGACGCCGTCGAACCAGAGCCGGCCGTTGTCGACGCCGTTGAGGCCCATCTTGGGACCGCAGTCCTCGATGCGGACGCCGTCCAGCACCCGTCCGCCGTCACGGATGGGGACGACGAAGGCGTGCACGCCGTGGCGCTCGCCCGCGACCTCGAGCTGGGCGAAGACGACAGCGAGCTCGGCGTGCGCGGCGGCGTTGCCGATGTAGTCCTTGCGGCTCGCGTCGTCGGGGGTCGTGATGACGAACTCCTCCGCCTCGACGTCGTACGTCGCGACGGTGCCGAGCGCCTGCACGTTGGAGCCGTGGCCGGTCTCGGTCATCGCGAAGCAGCCCATCGTGCGGCCGGTGACGAGGTCGGCGAGGTGGGCGTCGTGGTGCGTCTTCGTGCCGAGCTGGAGGATGGCGCCGCCGAAGAGGCCGAACTGCACGCCCACCTTGACCAGCACCGACAGGTCGCCGTAGGCGAGGGTCTCGAAGGCGGCGACCGAGGCGCCGATGTCGCCGCCGCCGCCGTGCTCCTCCGGGAAGCCCATCCCGGTCTGGCCCGTCTCGGCCATCATCACCACGACGTCCTTGACGCGCTCGCGGAAGTCCGCGGTGCTCATCTGCTCCTCGTCGAGGAGGACCTGCGCGTGCTCCGCGAGGTTGGTGCGCACCAGGTCGCGGACCTCGCGGTAGCGGCCGTCGAGCAGGGCGCGCAGGGCGTCGACGTCCACGTCCGGCTGGCGGTAGCCGCGGTCGTCGGCGTGGACGGCGTCGTCCTCGACCCGCTCCGGGGTGGCTGTCTCGGGCAGAGGCGTGGGCATCTCGTCCGCGATCGGCGGGACCTGGTCGGTGGCCATACCGTCCAAAGTAGTCCGGACGGTAGGTTCACCGCGATGAACGTGTCCGATGCCACCCCTCCGGGCGAACCGCTGGGCGTGATGGCCTACAACTTCGCCGTCGTCGGCGTGCAGAAGGGCGGTACGTCGACGCTCGCGGTGACGCTCAACCAGCACCCGCTCGTGTGCCAGGCCCCCGACAAGGAGCGGCACTACTTCGACGACGAGACCGTGGACTGGTCGTCGCCGGACTACGCCACCGACTACACCGCTCCCCGCCGCGCGCGGGTGCACCGCCTGCTCGGCGACGCCAGCCCGACCTACCTCTACTGGCCGCACGCGCTGGAGCGGATGCGTGCCTACAACCCCGACATGCCGCTGGTCGCGGTGTTCCGCGACCCGCTGGAGCGGCTGTTCTCGCACTGGGTGATGCTGCGCTCGCGCAACCTCGCCTGGCCCGACTGGCCGGACTTCCTCACCGAGTGGCCGCACACCTCGCTGCCCGACGCGGTGCCCGACGACGTACGCACGATGCGGTGGCGGCACATGACCGGCCTGGCGCGCGGCTTCTACGGCGAGCAGCTCCAGCGCGGCTTCGAGCTGTTCGGGCGCCAGCAGTGGCTGCTGCTGGAGCTGCGCGCGATGCTCGGCGACTTCGAGGCCACCGTGCACCGGACCACCGACTTCCTCGACCTGCCGCGCTTCGAGCGGGTGCCGCCGCTCAAGAACTGGCACGCCGGGGCCGGGCAGGTGCCGGGCACGGCACCGACCGCCGACGACCTGGCCCGGTTGGCCGAGGTCTACGCCAAGGACCTCGCCCTCTTCGAGGAGCTGTCCGGCATCGACACCTCCGCGTGGCCGACGCGTCGCGTCCTCGACGGCGACCTCGACCCCGGCGAGCTGGCCGCCAGGTTCGCCAGCAAGGTCACGTAGGCCGCGCGCCCCTCCCCACGATCTAGGGGCGCGCGAAGAAGTTGGGCGCCCGCCAGTAGTACATGGACTCCTGGCTGACGTCGCGACCCGTGCGGGGCGCGTGGATGATCTGCCCGTCGCCGATGTAGAGGGCGACGTGGTAGATCGAGCCCGGGTTGCTCGAGGAGCCCCAGAAGACGAGGTCACCAGGCGCGAGCTCGGCGGCGGTGATGCGCGTCGACTGGGTGTACTGGGCGACGGAGTAGTGCGGCAGCGAGACGCCACCCTCGGCCCACGCGGCCGAGGTGAGGCCCGAGCAGTCCCAGGCGTTCGGGCCGGCGGCGCCGTAGCGGTAGGGCTCGCCCAGCTGGGCCCGGGCGAAGGCGATCGCGGCGTCCGCGCCGCTGCTCGGCGTCGGGGGCGTCGGGGTGGGCGTCGGGGTGGGCGTCGGCGTGGGCGTGGGCGACGGCGTGGGCGTCGGCGTCGGGATGGGCGTCGGGATGGGCGTCGGGGTGGGGGTCGGGGTGGGGGTCGGCGTCGGCGTGGGCGACGGCGTCGGGGTGGGGGTCGGGGTGGGCGTCGAGGTGGGCGTCGAGGTGGGCGTCGAGGTGGGCGTCGGGGTGGGGGTCGGCGTCGCCTTCGCCTCCTGCTCCGCCTGGGCGTCCGCCTCCGCCTCGGCCTCCGCCTGGGCGTCCGCCTCTGCCTGGGCCTGGGCGGCCGCCGCGGCGGCCTGGGCCGCGGCCTCCTCGAGCGCGCTCTGGCGCTTCTCGGCCAGGCGCACGCTGATCCCCTGCAGCTCGGCGAGCTCGGCGATCAGGCCGGCCTTGGCGGCGGCGACGGCCTCCGCCTGGGCCCCTGCGTCGGCCTGCGCGGTCTCGGCCGCGTCGCGGGCCGCCGCGGCCTCGCGCTCGGCGGTCGCAGCCCGCTCGGCGGCCTGGGTGGCCGTCGTGGCGGTGACCTCGGCGACGGCGGAGGCGGCGACGAAGGCGTCGTACTGGCTGTCGAGGGCGTCGGAGGTGTGGCCCATGGTGACCGTGCGGTCGATGAGCGACTCGATGCCGTCGGCCTCGACGACCGCGGAGAGCCCCTGCACCTGCGAGGCCTCCTCGTAGGACCGCACCACCGTGTCGGCGTACAGCTGTCGCTGCGCCTCGACGTCGGCGCGCGCCGAGGTGGCGGCCGCCTCGGCCTGGCGGGCGTCCTCACGGGCCTGCTCGGCGCGCCAGCGGGCACCGTTGAACGCCTCGGCGGCCTGCGCCGCCGCGTCGCCGGCGGACTCGAGGGCGAGGTCGGCGCGGATCAGGTCGGCCTGCACGGCTGCGACGTCGCGACCCTTGTCGGCCGCGTCCTGCTGGGCGCGGGTGACGTCAGCCTCGCTCGGCACCTCGCGCCCGGCGTGGCCGTCGGCGAAGGCGACACCGTCGCCGCCGCCGACGGCGAGCCCCGCGACCAGCACGCACGCGGTGGCCCAGCGCGACGTCGTACGACGTCGGACGGGTGCGTGCGGTGCGTCGGGCACGGAGGCTCCTCGGGGGTATGGGCCCGTGCGACTTCCCCTTCGCACGGGCAACTCGAGGCACGCTAGTGAACTTTCGTCACATTGGGAACACCTTGCCCAACTTTTTGACTTTGTTCCGGCGTGTCGTCTTGACGAACGACAGTCTTGTCATTTTGAACTACACCGCTGTCGTTCGGGCAGGCTGCCGCCAACCTCCGGTCGGAGGAGGTTGTCACGCCGAACTGGAGCCTCCACCCCGAAGTTTCGGGGGTGAAGCTCGGGTTTCCCCGGGTACCCGGGGAACGCGACGCTCGGGTCAGTCGGCGTCGACAGGCACCTGGCGGGTCGTGGAGGTCGGGTGGGACGCCAACCCGTGCCGGTCGAACTTCTGCCCGCTGGCCAGGCCGCCGATCCAGAAGGCGAAGAGCGCGATCACGACGCCGGCGAGGTCGTCGGCGATGTAGTGCCAGCCGAAGTAGAGGGTGGCCACGACGGTGATGGCGAAGTTGGCCCAGAAGACGATGTGGAGGATCCGGTTGCGCAGCGTGTACTGCACCATCAACGCGACGAGCAGCGTGATCGCCACGTGCAGGGAGGCGAATCCCGCCACCGACTGCACGGAGCCCTCCAGCCCGTCGCGCAGCACGCCCTTGCGACCGTAGAACAGTGCTTCCATCAGCGCCGTCGAGCCGGTGTCGGGCAGGTCGGTGTAGAGGTAGCTGTACTGGAAGCCGGGGCCGAGGGTGGGCAGCGCGTAGTAGGACGCGGTGCCGAGCGCCCACGCCACGCACTGCGACGTGGCGAACCAGTAGCCGAAGGTGATGTTGCGCGACCACACCAGCCACGCGGCGAGCGCCAGCGGCACGAGCGGCAGGAACCACAGGTAGATCGTGGAGAGGAAGTGCGCGGAGATCCCGGTGCCGAACATGGTGTGCAGGATCGTGGCGGGCTCGTTGCCGAACATCAGCGCGCGGTCGATGAGGTGCAGCTCGCGGTCGTACTTGTCCTCGCCCATGATGAAGGGCAGGAAGGACTTGAGGTTCCGGTAGCAGACGTAGGTGATGTAGAAGGACACCAGGCCGAGCACGACGAGCACGACCCGCTCGCGGTCCCAGTGGGTCCGGATCCGCTCCCGGACGATGTCCGGCATCAGCGCGGGCTTCATCCGCGAGAACCACAGCGTGCGCGGCAGCAGGTCGAGCAGGAAGGCGCCGAGGACGAGCAGCGGCAGCCGCAACCAGGACGGCCCGAGGAAGCCCTCGGGGTCCACCAGCGGTCGATCGAGTGCGATCGAGGCCACCAGCGCGAGCGCGCCCATGAGGGCAGCGACTCCCACGAGCAGGGCATAGGCCGGTCTGTACACGGAGGTCAGTGTAGGGACGGGTCAAGGAGCGGGCGTGATCGGCAGGACCGCGAGACGTGTCACGTCCACGCGCACCGCGACCTCGTCGCCGGGCGCGACCCGACTGCCCAGCGCGGCCACGGCGTCGATCGGGCCGACGCCCTCGACGTGCACCACCAGGCGCACCTGCTCCGGCGTCACCCGGGCCGACTCGACGCGCGCGCGGACCGGGCCGGCGTCGTCGACGACGAGCGCGGAGCGGCGTACGGCGACCGCGGGCGCCGGCGCGAGACCGGCGGCCTCCAGCACGAGGCGGGCGGCGTCGTCGCGCAGCACGCGGGCGTAGCCGAGGAAGAGCGCGGTGTCCTCGTCCACCGGCTCGCGCCACACCTCGTCGATGTCGCCGGACTGCACGACCCGGCCCCCACGCATCACCGCGAGCCGGTCGGCCAGGGCGAAGGCCTCGTCGTGGTCGTGGGTGACGAGGAGCGCGGTGGTGCCGGCGGCGTGGAGGATCTCGCGCAGGTCCCCGGCGAGCCGCTCGCGCAGGGTCGCGTCGAGGGCCGACAGCGGCTCGTCGAGCAGGATCAGGCGCGGCTCGACCGCCAGCGCCCGCGCCAGCGCGACCCGCTGCCGCTCCCCGCCGGAGAGGGTGCCGGGCAGCCGGTCACCGAATCCGGAGAGCCCCACCAGCGCGAGCAGCTCGTCCACCCGCACCGCGACCCGGGCCGACGGCGTCCGCCGCAGCCGCAGCGCGTAGGCGACGTTGCGGGCGACCGTGAGGTGGGCGAAGAGCTGCCCGTCCTGGAACATCAGCGCGAAGCCGCGCCGGTGGGTCGGCGTGCCGGCGAGGTCGGTGCCGTCGAAGGAGATCGAGCCGGACGACAGCGGCTCGAGGCCGGCCACCGCGCGCAGCAGGGTCGACTTGCCGCAGCCGGACGGCCCGAGCACGGCCAGCACCTGGCCGGGTGCGAGGTCGAGCGAGACGTCGTCGACCGCGACGGCATCGCCGTAGCGGACGGTCACGTCCCGGAGCCTCAACACCATCAGAACGCTCCCACACCCGGCACCCGGAGCCGTTCGACGGCCAGCATCACCACGGCCGTGGCGACGGCGAGCACGACGGAGGCGGCGAGCGCCATGCCGTAGTTCATCTCCCCGGGGTGGCCGATCAGCCGGAAGATCACGACCGGCAGCGTCGGGCTCTCGTCGCGGGCGAGGAAGGACGTCGCACCGAACTCGCCGAGCGAGGCGGCGAAGGCGAAGCCGCTCGCGGCGAGCATCGGCTTCCACACCACCGGCAGGTCGACGGTGAGCAGGGTGCGCCAGGCCGACGCACCGAGGGAGGCAGCCGCCTGGCGCTGGCGGTCGTCGATGCCGCCGAGGACGGGCGTGAGGGTGCGGACGACGAGGGGCAGCGCCACGAGCGCCTGGGCCATCGGCACCAGGAGCGGCGAGTCGCGCAGGTCCAGCGGCGGCTGGTCGAGGGTGATGAGGAAGCCGAAGCCGAGCGTCACTGCGCTCACCCCCAGCGGCAGCATGAAGAAGCCGTCGAGGCTCGACCGCACGCGACGCTCGGCGACCGAGTGCGAGCGGCGCGTGACGATGACCGAGACCAGCACGCCCACGAGCAACGCCATCCACGTCGCGTCGACGGCGGTGCGGAGGCTGGTGGCGAGCGCCGACGTCGCCGGAACCAGCAGGGCCTGGTTGTCGCCGGCCGTCGTGAGGGCGCGGTAGTTGTCCAGCCCCCAGCCGTCGCCGACGCTGAGCGAGCCGGCCACCAGGGTGAGGATCGGCAGGAGCATCGCGCCGAGCACCAGCAGCGTGGCGACGACGACGGGTGCGTCACTGCGGCGTACGGCGCGCACCGGGGTCACGGCACGCTGGGCCGTCGGATCGGGTGTCGCGCGCAGCCGGGCCGCCATCGCGAGCAGGAGTACCACCACCACGATCTGCAGCACCGACAGCGCGGCGGCCGCTCGCAGGTCGAAGACCGTGGTGGTCAGGAGGTAGATCTCGGTCTCCACCGTCGCGTGGCGGACCCCGCCGAGGGTGAGCACGATGCCGAAGGCGGTGGCGCAGAAGAGGAAGACGATGCTCGCGGCGCCGACGATCGCCGGGCGCAGCGCCGGCAGCGTGACGGTGCGCAGCACCTGCCACGGCGAGGCGCCGAGGGCGGCGGCGGCCTGACCCGGGCGGGGGTCGAGCGACTCCCACGCGACGCCGACCGTGCGCACCACGACGGCGACGTTGAAGAAGACCAGGCCGCACACGATCGCGAACGGAGTCCCGTCGAGGCCGAGGAACCCGAGCGGGCCGCCTTCCCCGAGCAGCTGGCGGAACGCGACGCCCACCACCACGGTCGGCAGCACGAAGGGCACCAGCAGCGCCGCGCGCACCGCCGCCCGTCCGGGCAGCGCGAGCCGGTGCAGGGCGTACGCCGCGGGCAGCCCGAGGACGACCGCCAGCAGCGTCGCCGTGCCCGAGCTCCACACGGTGAACCACGCGACGCGGTGGACCCTCGGGCGGGCGAGCACCTCGAGCACCGCGCCCGGGGCCAGCCTGCCGTCGACGACGAAGCCCTCCGCGAGCATGCCGCTCACCGGCAGGACGAACAGCACGCCGAGCACCAGCACCGGCCCGGCGGCCAGCGCCAGCAAGGCGAGGATGCGCCTCAACGCGAGATGACGTCCGTCCACTCGGTCAGCCACTGCTCACGGTTGGCCGCGATCTCCTCCGGCGACACCTCGTAGGGGTCGGTCGGCTGGGGCGCGAACTGCGCCCAGTCGTCGGGGACGGTCGCACCGGGCATCACCGGGAAGACGTACATCGACTCCGGGAGCGCGCTCTGCACCTCGTCGGTGAGCATCCAGTCGATCAGCGCGGCTGCGCCCTCGGGGTTGTCGGCGCCGGCCAGCACGCCGGCGTACTCCACCTGGCGGAAGCACGTGTCGAGGAGCGCGGCCGTGGTGGTCTCCCCGTCGGCCACCGTGAAGGCCGGGGACGAGTCGTAGGACACCACGATCGGGCGGGTGCCGTTCTTCGAGCCGGCGGTGAAGTCGCCGTAGTAGGCGTCCTCCCAGCCGTCGACGACCTTGGCGCCGTTGGCGAGCAGGTCGGTCCAGTAGGACGCCCAGTCGTCGCCGTGCTCGGCGACGGTGGCCAGGAAGAAGGCCATGCCCGGGCTGCTGGTCGAGGCGCCGGGCGTGACGAGCAGGTCGGCGTACGCCGGGTCGGTGAGGTCGGCGAGCGTCTGCGGGGGCTCCAGGCCCTCCTCGGCGAACCAGGCGGTGTCGACGTTGACGCACACGCTCGCGGAGTCGATCGCGACGAGGCGGTCGCTGCCCTCGGGGAGCGCGTACTCCTCCGGCGGGGTCACCGACGTGGTGACCTCGGCGAAGGCACCCTCGCCGAGCGGTCGCGACGCGAAGGTGTTGTCGATGCCGAAGGCGGCGTCGGCGATCGGGTTGTCGGCGGTGAGGCTGAGCTTGGTCGCGAGCGTGCCGGCGTCACCGGCGGCGCGGACCTCGAGGGTGTAGCCGGTCTCGTCCTCGAAGGAGCGCACGAGCTTCTTCGGCAGGTTGAAGGACTCGTGCGTGGCGAGGACGACGGTCCCGCCGGCCGCACCGGCGGGACTGCTCCCGCCATCGGGGGCGGACGTCGACGGGTCGGTGGCCTCGCCCCCGGTGAGGCTGCAGCTGGTGAGCAGCAGCGCGGCCAGGAACGGGGTGAGGCCCGTGGCGAGGGCAGCGCGGACGGTCGTTCGGTGCATGGTGACTCCCTATCGCCGGTGCTAACCGGATCAGGTTCGTAGGGTCTGCGGCTGGTCCGCACTCTCAGCACGCCTGCGCGTGCTCCCCTGTCTTGTGGGACCAGCCTAGCCCCGGGGCCGGTGCCCCTACGCTCACCCCATGCCCAGCCTCCGCCACGCCCTGCTGGCCTCCGTCATCCCGCGCCTCCGCAGGGCCGGCGACCTCGACTCCGAGCCGCTGGAGCGGGCCCGGGTCGAGGCCTGCCACCGCGACCTCGACCGGAGCCTCCCCACGCGCGGCACGCCCGGCTTCGCGAAGAGGTGGGAGGTCGAGGTCGCCGACATCGGCTTCCCGTGCCACGTCCTGACCCCGCGCCTGCGCCACGTGCACCGGACGCTCTACTACGTGCACGGCGGCGCCTTCATGGCCCCGATCGACGCGGTCCACGTGCGCTACGCCACCCGGCTCGCCGACGCCATCGGCGCCCGGGTCGTGATGCCCGACTACCCCCTCGCCCCCGAGCACACCTGGGCCGACTCCCACGACGCGCTCGTGTCGGACGCCGCGCGCTGGGCGGACGAGGAGGGCGGCATCGTGCTGGCCGGCGACTCCGCCGGCGGCGGCCTGGCGCTCGCGATGGCGCTGTCGGTGCGCGAGCGCGGCCTGACGCCCGCGACGCACCTGGTGATGCACGCACCGTGGGTCGACCTCACGACGTCGACGCCCGAGACGCGCGACGTCGACGCCGTCGACCCGTGGCTGTTCCACAGCAAGCTCGAGGCGTACGCCCTGTGGTGGGCCGGCTCGGAGGCCGACCTCGCCCGCCCCGAGGTCTCCCCCGCCCTCGCCGACCTGGCGGGGCTCCCGAAGGCGCTGATGCTCTACGGCACCCGCGACCTGCTGCACCCCGGCTGCCGGCTGCTGGCGCGGCGCGCCACCGAGGCCGGCTGGGACCTCACCTCGATCGAGGAGCCCGACCTGCTCCACGTCTACGGCCTCCTCCCGTTCATCCCGGAGGCTCGCCGCGCCTTCACCCAGGTCGTGGACTTCCTGCGATGAGCGTCCGCGTGCTGACGACCACCGTCGACGACCTGGACCCGCGGACGGCGTACGCCGTGTGGCGGCTGCGCCAGGAGGTCTTCGTGGTCGAGCAGGACTGCCCCTACCCCGACCTCGACGGCCGCGACCTCGAGCCGGCGACGCGCCACGTCGTGCTGCTCGAGGACGACGCGGTCCTCGGCACCCTGAGGGTGCTCGACGACGGCGGCTGGGCACGCATCGGCCGGGTCGTGGTCGCCCGGTCGGCCCGAGGTCGCGGCCTCGCCGCGATGCTGATGGACGAGGCGATGGCACTGTGCGGCGACCGCGAGGTGCGCCTCGACGCGCAGACCCCGCTGGCCGGGTTCTACGCCGACCACGGCTTCGAGGTGGCCGGGCCCGAGTTCGACGAGGACGGGATCATGCACGTGCCGATGCGCCGAGCGGCGCAGCGCTAGACCGCTCCGGTCGTCATGATGGGAGCGTGCCCCTCAACGTCGAGCTCGCGGAGATCAGGGACTTCCTCGCCGCCCACGTCCCCTTCGACTCCCTCCCGGCCGCCGTCCTCGAGTCGGTCCCGCCCCGGTTGAGCATCGGCTACCACCGCCGCGGCAGCGTGGTGCTGGCCCGGGGCAGCACGCCGGTCGAGCTGCTGGTGGTGAGGTCGGGGGCCGTCGAGCTCCGGGACCCCGACGGCGAGCTGGTCGAGCGGGGAGCTGCCGGGACCTGCGTCGGTGGTGCCGCGCTGGCGACCGGCACGCCGCAGCCGGTGACCGTCCGGGCGATCGAGGACACCCTCGTCCTGGCCTTCCCCGCCGACCTGTTCCACCAGCTCCGTGGGCAGCACACCGACTTCGCGGCCTTCTTCGAGCACCGCGCCGGCATGCTGCGCGACGCCGTGGCCCGGCAGCGGGAGCACGTCAGCGGAGCCGACCGGTCGGTGCTGTCCGGGACGGTGGGCGACCTGGTGACCCGGGGACCGGTGAGCATCCGTGCCGACGCCTCCGTCCTGGACGCGGCCCGGCTGATGTCGGCGGAGCGGATCTCCTCGGTGCTGGTCACCGACGGGGAGGCCCTCGTCGGCATCATGACGGACCGGGACCTGCGCACTCGGGTGCTGGCCGCCTCGGTGGACCCGGCGGGTCCCGTGTCCGCGGTGATGACGCCGGACCCGGCGACCGCCCACCCCGACGCCCCGGCCCTGGAGGCGCTGCTCGAGCTGGTGCGCCGCAACATCCACCACCTGCCGGTGGTCGAGGACGACCGACCCGTCGGCATGGTCACGGCCACCGACCTGCTCCGGCTGCAGCAGGCCAACCCCGTCTTCCTCGTCGGCGACATCGCCAAGGCGCCGGACGTCGCCACCATCGCGGACCTGGCGAGCCGCCTGCAGCGCGTGGTCGCCGGGCTCGTCCGGCAGGGCACGTCGGCCCACGACGCCGGCCGCGTCGTCACCACCGTCGGGGACGCGATCGAGCAACGGGTCATCGCGCTCGCCGAGGCCGGGCTCGGTCCGCCACCGGTGCCGTACGCCTGGCTCACGCTGGGCTCCCGGGCCCGCTTCGAGCAGGCCCTGGCGCCCGACCAGGACCACGCACTGGTGCTGCACGACGACTACGTGCCCGACCTGCACGCGGCGTACTTCGCCGAGCTCGCCGAGCAGGTCACGAGCGGCCTGGAGACCATCGGCTACCCGCGGTGCCGCGGGGACAAGATGGCCACGAACCCCCGGTGGCGCCAGCCGCTCGGCACCTGGCACGTCCACGTCGCGAGCTGGGTCGGCACGCCCACCCCGGAGGCGATCCTGGAGGCCAGCGTGTTCTTCGACGTGCGCCACCAGTACGGCGACCCCGAGCTGACCGCAGCGCTGGTGGCACACCAGCGTCGGGCCGCGCGGGCCACGCCGATCTTCCTGGCCCACCTCGCGGCCGCCGCGGCGTCGCACCACACGCCGCTCGGCTTCTTCCGCGGGCTCGTCGTGGACCGGTCCGGGGAGCACCGCGACACCCTGGACGTGAAGCGGGGCGGCATCAACACCATCGTCGAGATCGCCCGCCTGCACGGGCTGGCGTGCGGGTCGTCGGCGATGTCGACCCTCGCCCGGCTCGAGGACGCCGTCGCCGCCGGTCGCGTGAGCCCGACGCTGGCGGCCGACCTGCGCGACGCGTGGGAGTTCCTCGGGCACCTGCGGCTGCGGCACCAAGTCGCCCAGGTGCGCGCGGGGAGACCGGCCGACAACTGGGTCGACCCGTCGGTGCTCAGCGACTTCGAGAAGCGGCACCTGAAGGCGGCGTTCGGCGTCATCCGGTCCGCGCAGGGTGCCATCGCACTGCGCTATCCCGTCCGCGAGATGACATGACACCTGACGACCGGATCCCGGTCGACCAGCTGTCCCTGCTCGCGGTGGACCTCGAGACCACCGGGCTCTCCGCCGCCCGCGACCACGTGCTGGCCGTGGGCTGGGTTCCGGTGGACGGCGGGCGCATCGACCTCTCCGGCGGCCGGCGCCACGTCGTACGCCATGACGACCCGGGCGATGCGGTCACCATCCACGGCCTGACCCACGACGACCTCGAGGAGGGCCGGCCCCTCGCGGAGGTGCTGGCCGAGCTGCGCCGCGCCCTGGCCGGACGCGTGCTCCTCGCCCACCACGCGCCGTTCGAGCTGGCCTTCCTCGACGCGGCCTTCCGCGCGGTGGGCGAGCCACCGGCCCTGCCTCCGGCCGTGTGCACCCTGGAGCTCCAGCGGCGCCTCCTGGGCCGTCACGGCGAGGTCGGCCCCGGGGAGCTCCGCCTCTGGGCGGCTCGAGCGCGTCATGGGCTGCCGGTGACGGCAGCCCATGACGCGCTGGGTGACGCGCTGGCCTGCGCCGAGCTCTACCTCGCCCAGGCCGCGGAGCTCGGCGCGAGCGGCCCCCTCAGCCTGGGCGACGTACGCCGACGCGAGCCGTGGCTCGACCGCCTCAGGGCCTGGTGGCGCGGACGTCGTTGAAAGGTGTCAGCCCACCTCGCCCTGCGCGTGCTTGGCGACGAGCTCGGTCCGGCCGGGGTAGCGGATCTCCTCGACCAGCTCCTGCATGATCGGGCTGGGCTTCGGGGTGAACTGCGACACGATGATCGTCACTGCGAAGTTGATCAGCATCCCGATCGTGCCGAAGCCCGTCTCCAGGATCCCGAAGACGCCCGCTCCGTTGCCGTAGATGTCGATCGTCCACAGCATGTAGGCCATCGTCGTGACGAGTCCGGCCACCATGCCCGCCGTGGCGCCCATGGCCGTGCAGTTCTTCCAGAAGATCCCGAGCACCAGGATCGGGAAGAAGCTCGCTGCTGCCAGCCCGAAGGCCAGCGCCACGACCTGGGCCACGAATCCGGGCGGGTTGATGCCGAGGTAGCCGGCGACCACGATCGCCCCGCCCATCGCGATGCGACCGACCATGAGCTGGCGCGCCTCGGTGGCCTGCGGGTTGATCTTCTTGAAGTAGACGTCGTTCGCGACCGCGCTGGAGATGACCAGCAGGAGGCCGGACGCCGTGGACAGCGCCGCGGCCAGGGCACCGGCCGCCACCAGGCCGACGATCGGCGCCGGGAGGCCCCCGATCTCGGGCGAGGCCAGGACGATGATGTCGTTGTTGATGAGGATGTCGCTGTAGTTGACCGTGGTGCCCGCCGGGAGCGCCGAGATCGCCGAGCCGTCGGCCTGCGTGATGAGGCCGACCTCCGACCAGGTGTTGAACCACGACGGCATGTCGCTCAACGCGGTCCCGTTGACGTCCTCGATGATCTGGAGCTTGCTGAAGGCCGCCACCGACGGGGCGGTCGTGTAGAGCAGGGCGATGAAGAACAGCGCCCACAACGCCGAGTAGCGCGCGGCCCGCACGCTCTTGGCGGTGTAGAAGCGCACGATCACGTGCGGCAGCCCCGCGGTGCCGAACATCAGCGACGCCGTGATCAGCAGCATGTTGAGCATGTTCGTGCTGCCGAAGGCGGCGGTGTACTCCGGGATGCCGAGCTCGGTCTGGAGCGCGTCGAGCTCGGCGAGGATCGTGCCGAACCCGATCTGCGGGATCGGCACGTCGGTCACCTTCGCAGAGACGGCCACGGCGGGGATCAGGTAGGCGATGATCAGCACGGTGTACTGCGTCACCTGGGTCCAGGTGATGCCCTTCATCCCGCCCAGGACGGCGTAGAAGAACACGATGGCCATGCCGATGATGACGCCGGTGGTCGGGTCCACCTTGAGGAACCGCGTGAAGACCAGGCCGACGCCCGCCATCTGGCCGGCCACGTAGACGAAGGACACCACGATGGCGGCGACCACCGCGACCAGCCGGGCGGTCTCGTTGTAGCGGTCACCGACGAAGTCGGGGATCGTGTACTTGCCGAACTTCCGCAGGTAGGGGGCCAGCAGCAGCGCGAGCAGCACGTAGCCGCCGGTCCAGCCCATGAGGTAGACCGACCCGCCGTAGCCGTTGCCGGCAAAGGCGATGATGCCGGCCATCGAGATGAACGAGGCGGCACTCATCCAGTCGGCCGCGATGGCCGCGCCGTTGGCGGGTGCCGGGATGCCACCGCCCGCGACGTAGAAGCCGGACGTCGTGCTGACGCGGCTGCGGTAGGCGACGATGATGTAGATGCTGAACGTGACGATGACGAAGACGAGGGTCCAGGTCTGGATGTCGCTCACGAGTGGTGCACCTCCTCCTCGTACTCGTCGATGCCGTACTCCGCGTCGAGCTTGTCCATCCGCGTGACGTAGACGGCGATGAGGATCACGAACGTGATGATCGAGCCCTGCTGGGCGAACCAGAAGCCGAGCGGGAAGCCGGCGACCACGACCTCGTTGAGGGGCTCGACGAACAAGATGCCCGCCCCGAACGACACGAGCGCCCAGATGGTGAGCAGCACGGCCATCAGTCTCAGATTGCGGCGCCAGTACTCCCGGCGCTGGTGTTCGTCCACGGTGTCCTCCTGGCTGACGACGGGCTTTCGTGTCCAGCAGCGAAACAGCGCAGCGTGAGCGGGGTCAACAGGACGATGTGACGCTGCTCACACTTTTCGCCGAGCGGTCGGATTCCGTCGGTCGATGGCGGAGTGACGCCGTCGGCCGCCGGCCGAGCCCGCTGTCGATGCCGTTCGTCGTGCGTGACCGACCGTTCGTCGCGAGGGCAGCGACCGTTCGTCGTGCGGGACGCCACGCGCCGCCCCTCACTCCGGCCCGATGGCCCGGCGCGTTCCGTACAGTCGCCCCATGAGCGGTGCAACGGCGGCGAGTGCAGTCCGAGCGCGGCGCAGGCCCGACCCGGCGAGACGCCGGCTGGCCGGTGCGGTCACCATGGTGCTCCTCGGCTCCTTCCTCCCCTGGATCGACACCGCAGTCGGGTCGGTGTCCGGGGCACGCGGCGCCGGGCTGTGGACCTTCTACGCGGCGATGCTGGGCCTCGCGGCGGTGCTGATCCCCCTCCGGCGGGTGGCGGCAGTGCACGCGACCGTCTTCGCCGCCACAGCCGTGGTCGTCCCGGTGTGGCAGGTGCTGCACCTGCTCACCCTGGTCGGCATGAACGGCTGGGTCCCCGGCCCCGGTCTGGTGCTGGTGCTCGGCGGGGGCGTCCTCGGCGCCACCGCGGCGGCTCAGCTGTTCGGTCCCGCAGCGACCACCACGAGCACCGGACCGAGCAGCTCCTCGCGCACCAGCCGGGACTGACGCGACAGGCCGCCGATGACCGTCGGCGCGACCCACCAGCCGGGGCGGTCGAGGCGCTGCCCGCCCAGCACGACGTCGCCCCCCTCGGAGCGGGCGAGGTCGAGGTAGCGCAGCACCCGGTCGCGCGCGACCGGCGACCGCAGCGGCCCGCACACCGTGGCGGGCTCGGTCGGATCACCCACGACGACGTCGGTCATCGCGTCGACGGCCGCGCGCAGCGCCTCGTCATAGCGGTGGGCGGGCACGACGACGCTGGCGGGCACGTGGCACGCCTGGCCGGCGTTCGCGGCCACCGCGACGGCCGCAGCGGAGACGGCGGGGGCGAGGTCGTCCTCGTCGGTCAGGCGGACCGACCGCGGACCGCCGACCTCGAGGCGTACGCGCTTGCCGGCACGCTCGGCGGCCTCGCGCACCCGCTCGCCGGCGAAGGCCGATCCGGTGAAGGAGACGTCGTCGACGCGCGGGTCGAGGGTGAGCGCGATCGCGACGTCGACGTCGCGGGTGGTGAGGACGTTGAGCACGCCGCGCGGCAGGATGTCGAGCGCGATGCGGCCGAGCTCGAGCGCTGCGCTCGCCGTCTCGGGTGCCGGCTTGAGCACCACCGTCCCGCCCGCGACCAGCACCCGGCCGACCTCGGCGACCGCGACGGCCAGCGGCGAGGTCGACGGGGTGACGACCGCGGTCACGCCGGGCGGTCGCGCGGGCGGTGGCCCGGGCTCGCCGCGCATCCCGGCGATCGGTGCGTCGACGTGCGCGGCGCGGAGCCCGACCGGGACCCCGGTCTCCGTGGCGATCAGGAGGGCCAGGTCGTCGGACCGCCCGCGGAGGGCGTCCTGGAGCCGCGAGAGCGCCTCACGGCGCAGCTCGGTGTCGGTGCTCCACGTGGTCTCGTCGTAGGCCCGGCGGGCGGCGGCCACGGCGGCCTGCGCGTCCGGGACACCGGCGTCGGGGACGTCCCACAGCCGCTCGCCCGTTGCGGGGTTGCGCGCCGGGAACGTCCATCCCTCGGCGGTGGCGACCTCGACGCCGTCGACCGGCAGTCCCGAGGAGCGGGCGTGCTTGCTCATGGGAGAACTCCACCACGTCGGGGTCGCAGGTCCCATCACCCGGTCGGACCGGGTTGGCGGCGACAAGGTGACCAGGCGGCCTTGGCCCGCTCGATCTCCTCGACCATCGTCGCGGGCGAGGCCCGGAACGCGGCCATCGGGACGACCGGATCTGCCGCGGCACCCTTGAGGTCGATCACCACCCCGGCCAGCCGACGGTCGTCGCCGGAGCGGCGACGGAGCGAGCGCGGAGGATTGAAGCCGGCGCCGTGGATCTTCGACAACGGCCACGTCTGGTCGGTGCGGTAGCCCCGGTAGGTGAGAGAGTCAGGACCGATCACGAGTCGCCAGCGGTGGAGGCGGCCGGTGACCAGACGAGCGAGGTCGGGCAGCGAGCCCACCGCGCCCGCGATGGTCGCCAGCGCGAAGCCCGGTGCCTCGAGCTCGCCGAAGTCGGTGACCGCGACGTAGGACCAGACCGCGGCGACGCACAGGAGCGCCGCCCAGGCGCCGACGAGTGGCCACACGGTGAGCGCGGGCGACAGGAAGGTGGTGGTGCCGTCGGCGCCGTGGACCGGTCCCCCGCGGCGAGGCACGACCAGTGCTGACACCGCGGAGCACATCAACAGCGCAGCGGCGGCGCACAGCCCCCAGGCCGACCAGCGCATCACCCCGTCGTCGGCCAGGGCGAGTGCGAGCATCCCGAGGGCGAAGAGCGCCAGGAAGCCGATCGCCACGGCCGAGAACCAGCGGGGGACCAACCTCACCGACGCCATCAGGTGCGCCTGCCCCGGCACGGCCTCCGGCTGCTCGCTCATCCACAGGACGCTACCCGGCACCGGAGCTGCCGCAACGGGCACACGCCCTACCCTCGACCCATGCGCGACGACCTCGGTGCCGACGTCCCCCTCAGCGGCCCGGCACGCCGGATCGTCTCCCTCGTGCCGTCGCTGACCGAGGCGGTCGCAGGCTCCGCGCCGGACCGGGTCGTCGGCGCCACCGACTGGTGCACCCACCCCGCCGACCTCGACGTGGCGCGGGTGCGCGGCACCAAGAACCCCGACCTGGCGGCGATCCGGGCCCTCTCCCCCGACCTCGTCGTGGCCAACCAGGAGGAGAACCGCGAGCTCGACGTACGCCGCCTGCGCGACGCCGGCGTGACCGTGTGGGTCACCCGCATCGAGACGGTCGAGGAATCGCTCGTCTCGATGTCGCGGCTCTTCACCGAGGCCCTCGGCCTCGCGGACCCGCCGTGGCTCGTCGAGGCGCGGTCGCTGTGGGCGACTCCCGCACCGCGCCGGCTGTCGGTGGCCGTGCCGATCTGGCGCGACCCGTGGATGGTGGTCGGCTCCTCGACCTACACCGACGACCTGCTCACCCGGGCCGGGCTGGCCAATGTCCTCGCCCACCTGGACGGGCGCTACCCGACTGTCACTCCCGCCGAGATCGACGGCGCCGGGGCGGACGTCGTGCTGCTGCCCGACGAGCCCTACGTCTTCACCGCCCAGGACGGCCCGGAGGCCTTCACGACGCCGACCCGGCTGGTGTCGGGCCGCCTGCTGACCTGGTACGGCCCGGCGATGGTCGAGGCGTACGCCATGCTGGCCGCGATCGATGGTTAGCCTCCAGCCATGACCCGCGACCCGATCAGCGAGGCCCACCGCCAGTGGGTCGCCCACGGCTGGCCCGGCGCCGCCGACGGGATGGCGATGGTCACCTCGGTCGTGCGCGCGCACCAGCTGCTGATGGAGCGCATCGACGCGGTGCTCCGCCCGCGCGACCTGACCTTCGCCCGCTACGAGGTGCTGCGGCTGCTGTCCTTCACCCGCGAGGCGGCGATGCCGATGTCACGGCTGGGCTCGCTGCTCCAGGTCCACCCGACGAGCGTGACCAACGCGGTCGACCGGCTGGTCGCGCAGGGCTACGTAGAGCGCGTGCGCGGCGAGGCCGACAAGCGCGTCGTACGCGCCGTGCTGACCGATGCCGGTCGCGAGGCGGTCGAGGAGGCCACGGCGGCGCTCAACGCCGAGGTCTTCGAGGTGCCGGGCCTGCCCGCGGACGACGTACGCGACCTGACCGGCCGGCTCACCGCCCTCCGGGAGGGCCTGGGCGACTCTGCCTGAGCTGCCGCCCCTCCCGCTGTGACGCCGGGTACTCGCGCGTAATACTTGGAAGTCCTACTATCGAGGCATGGCCGACCTGCACCGCCCCGAGAACCCGATCCGCCTCGTCACCGCGTCCGCGCTCTTCGACGGCCACGACGCCTCGATCAACATCATGCGGCGGATCTTCATGAGCCAGGGCTGCGAGGTCATCCACCTCGGCCACAACCGCTCCGTGCAGGAGGTCGTCGACGCGGCGCTCGAGGAGGACGTGCAGGGCGTGGCGGTGTCGTCCTACCAAGGCGGGCACGTGGAGTACTTCGAGTACCTCGTGGAGTCGCTGCGCGCCCAAGGCGCCGGCCACGTCCGCGTGGTGGGTGGAGGCGGGGGCGTGATCGTCCCGCGCGAGATCCAGCGCCTGCGCGAGTCGGGCGTGACGATCTTCTCCCCCGAGGACGGCCAGAAGATGGGCCTGGTCGGGATGATCAACTCGGTCGTCGCCGACTGCGACATCGACCTCTGGTCCGACAGCGCGGTCACCGCCGAGCAGGTGCTCTCCGGCGACCGCTTCGCCGTGGCGCGCGCCGTCACCGGCGCCGAGGGCGGCCGCCTCGACGAGGCGATGCTCGAGGAGATCCGGTCCGCGGCCGCGCGCCGGGTCGTCCCGGTCCTCGGCATCACCGGCACCGGCGGCTCGGGCAAGTCCTCGCTCACCGACGAGGTCGTACGCCGCTTCCGCACCGACCAGCAGGACAAGCTGCGCATCGCCGTCATCGCCGTCGACCCGACGCGCCGCAAGGGTGGCGGCGCGCTGCTCGGCGACCGGATCCGCGCCAACTCCCTCGACGGCGACCGGGTCTTCTTCCGCTCGCTGGCGACCCGCGGCGCGCACGAGGTGCCCGCCCACCTCGGGGACGTGATCGACGTGATGAAGGCCGCCGGCCACGACCTCGTCATCGTCGAGACCCCCGGCATCGGGCAGGGAGACGCGGGCATCGTTCCCCTGGTCGACCACTCGCTCTACGTCATGACGCCGGAGTTCGGCGCCGCCTCGCAGCTGGAGAAGATCGACATGCTCGACTTCGCCGACACCGTCGCGATCAACAAGTTCGAGCGCCGCGGCGCCAAGGACGCGCTGCGCGACGTGGGTCGCCAGCTGGTCCGCAACCGCGAGGCGTTCGGCAAGCAGCCCGACGACATGCCGGTCTTCGGCACCAGCGCCGCGACCTTCAACGACGACGGCGTCACCGCGCTCTACCAGCACCTGCGCACCGCGCTGGCCGACGCCGGGCTGGCCGTCAGCGAGGGCACGCTGCCGCACGTCGACGTGCGCCACTCCTCGGGCATCCGGCAGGTCGTGCCGGCCGACCGGGTGCGCTACCTCGCCGAGATCACCGAGACCGTCCGCGGCTACCACGCCCGGACGACCGAGCTGGCCGAGGCGGCGCGCAACCTCCAGCGCGTGCAGTGGGTCGCCGACCAGCTCGCCGACGGGGACGCCGGCGCCGTCGAGGCCCTGCTCGAGGCCGCCCGCAAGGCCGTCCCCCACGAGGTCGCCGACCAGGTCGAGCGGTGGCCGGCGGTCGTGGAGTCCTACTCCGGCGACGAGCAGGTGGTGACGGTCCGCGACCGCGAGATCCACACCAAGCTGACCCGCGAGTCGCTGAGCGGCAACAAGATCCCGCGCGTCTCGCTCCCGCGCTTCGCCGACCACGGCGCGCTGGTGACGTTCTGGCGGGGCGAGAACCTGCCGGGCTACTTCCCCTTCACCGCGGGTGTCTTCCCGTTCAAGCGCGACAACGAGGACCCGGCGCGCATGTTCGCCGGCGAGGGCGACCCGGCGCGCACCAACCGCCGCTTCAAGATCCTCTCCGAGGGCAACGACGCGACCCGCCTGTCCACCGCGTTCGACTCCGTGACCCTCTACGGCCGCGACCCCGACCCGCGCCCGGACGTCTACGGCAAGGTCGGCACCTCCGGCGTCTCCGTGGCGACGCTGGAGGACATGAAGGCGTTGTACGACGGCTTCGACCTGGTCTCGCCCACGACGTCGGTGAGCATGACGATCAACGGCCCCGCCCCGACGGTGCTGGCGTTCTTCCTCAACACCGCGATCGACCAGCAGGTCGACGCCTTCCGCGAGCGCGAGGGCCGCGAGCCGACCGACGACGAGCGTGCCGAGCTCGAGGCGTACGCCCTCGCCAACGTCCGCGGCACCGTGCAGGCCGACATCCTCAAGGAGGACCAGGGGCAGAACACGTGTCTGTTCTCCACCGAGTTCTCCCTGCGGATGATGGCTGACATCCAGGAGTGGTTCATCGAGCGGCAGGTGCGCAACTTCTACTCCGTGTCGATCTCCGGCTACCACATCGCCGAGGCCGGGGCGAACCCCATCAGCCAGCTCGCGTTCACCCTCGCCAACGGCTTCACCTACGTCGAGGCCTACCTCGCGCGCGGCATGGACATCGACGACTTCGCGCCGAACCTGTCGTTCTTCTTCTCCAACGGCATGGACCCCGAGTACAGCGTCCTGGGCCGCGTCGCGCGCCGCATCTGGGCGGTGACGATGAAGGAGAAGTACGGCGCCTCCGAGCGCTCGCAGAAGCTGAAGTACCACGTCCAGACGAGCGGCCGCTCGCTGCACGCGCAGGAGATGGACTTCAACGACATCCGCACCACGCTGCAGGCACTCATCGCGATCTACGACAACGCCAACAGCCTCCACACCAACGCCTACGACGAGGCCGTGACCACCCCCACCGAGGACTCCGTACGCCGCGCGCTCGCGATCCAGCTGATCATCAACCGCGAGTGGGGCCTGGCGATGAACGAGAACCCGCTCCAGGGGTCCTTCGTCATCGACGACCTGACCGACCTCGTCGAGGCGGCTGTCCTGGAGGAGTTCGACCGCATCAACGAGCGCGGCGGCGTGCTCGGCGCGATGGAGACCGGCTACCAGCGCGGTCGCATCCAGGACGAGTCGATGCTCTACGAGCACCGCAAGCACGACGGGTCGCTGCCGATCATCGGCGTCAACACCTTCGTCAAGGAGTCGGCCGCGGACGCCCAGCCGAAGGAGGTCGAGCTGGCCCGCGCGACCGAGGCCGAGAAGGAGTCGCAGCTCTCCCGCGTGCGGGCCTTCCAGGCCGCCCACGGCGCCGAGGCCCAGCAGGCGCTGGCGCGGCTCAAGGACGCCGCAGTCTCGGGCGACAACGTCTTCGCCGTGCTCATGGACGCCGCGCGCGTGTGCTCGCTGCAGCAGGTGACCGAGGCGTTCTTCGAGGTGGGCGGGCAGTACCGCCGCAACGTCTGAGCTCGAAACCTGGCCGGGCGCTCAGGCGCGGCTGAGGACGTCGCGCACCGTCAGCGGCGGCGTCTCGGGTGCGTCCCCCGAGGCGGCCGCGGGCAGGTCGAAGCGGAAGACCGACCCGGGGCCGGGGTCGGCCGCGAGGCACTCGATGGTGCCGCCGTGGCGGTGCACGATGGTCTGGCAGATGGAGAGACCCATCCCGTTGCCACGGAACCCGGCGCGCACGGTGTCGCTGCGGTGGAAGCGCTGGAAGATCAGGACGCGCTCCCGCTCGTCGACACCGACACCGTTGTCCTCGACCTCCACGATGACGCGAGGACCGTGGCGCTCGGCCCGGACCCGCACGACCGCAGGCACGCCGGGCCGGGCGTACTTCACCGCGTTGCCGACGAGGTTGGCGAAGAGCTGGCGCAGGGCGACCTCGTCCGCGTGCACGCTCGGCAGCCCGTCCGGCACCTCGAGGACGTCGTCGGGGCCGAGCAGCGCGACCGCCTGGGCCAGCGCACCGGTCGGACCACCCAGCGCGAGGTCGGAGGCGACGAGGTCGCCGGCCTCGGCCATCGCGTGGGCCAGGAGGTCGTTGATGAGGTCGGCCATCTGGTCCGCTGCCCGCTGCGCGCGCTCGACCGACGCCGCGGTGTCGCTCGCCGGGTCGAGGTCCATGGCGGCGAGGTCGAGCCACGACCGGATGGCGGTGAGCGGCCCGCGCAGGTCGTGCGCGGCGGTGGAGGCGAAGCTCACCAGCGGGCGCAGCCCGCGGCGGTGCTCGGTCACCTCGCTCAGGACCAGCAGCACTCCGGAGCGGCCGTCGCCCTGGTCGGCCAGCTCGGTGCGTGACACAGCGAGCACGAGCTCGTCGCCGGAGTCCAGCGGCACCTGCACGTCGCCCACGCCGAGCTCGCCGCGGGACGCACCGGTGTGGTGCGGGGCCGGGTCGAGGATCAGGTCCACGAGCGCGACGAGCGCGATCTCGTCGGGGGCCCCGGGGCGTACGCGCTGGGCCAGGCGCCGGCTGGCGCCGTTGCTGCGCTCGATCGAGCCGTCGCGCGCGAGCACGACGAGGCCCTCGTCCATGCTCTCGGTCATCTCGGCGAGGAGCTCGGCCTGCTCGGCGGCGCGGGCGCGGGCACGCCCCATCCGCACGACCAGCGCGTCGATGCGGTCGCCCAGCGTGCCGACGGCGAGCCCGGTGAGGAGCACCGCGACCAGGAAGACGTGGGCGACGACGATCTCCTGGACCGGGTCCTCGAGGCCGATGGTCGGCCCCTTCCCCACCAGGGTCAGCACCAGCGCCGAGACACCGATCCCGAGGGCGTGCAGGGCGGCGAGGAAGGTCCGGAACCGGGCCGCGGACCAGACGCACAGGGGCATGAGGAGGAACGCGACCGGAAGCGGCTGGGAGTAGACCGCCGCGACCGCCACTGCGGAGACGGCCCAGAGGACGACGAGCTCGGCACGGTGGCCGCCGCGAGCACGCGGCGCGACGCGTTGGGTGTGCCACTCCCACGCCAGGTGGCCGATGCACCCCACGACGAGGATCCCGGTGAAGTGCCGGGCGAACCAGGCCAGCGGGACCCACGGGTCCCAGCTGCCGTTGGCGGCCCACACGCCGAGGGCACCGAGGAGGGCGCCCGCGACGCTGCCCAGGACGCCCGCGGCACACGTGTAGGACAGCGTCCGCGGGGACCGGAAGCTCTCGGTGCCGCCGGCGCCGAGCAGGGTGGGGCACCAGCGCCGCAGCAGGGCCACGGTCAGCCAGGTCTGCACCGTGACCGACACCGAGCCCAGGAGCACCACGAGCGGCGGAGCCGCCGTCACCCAGGCGACCCCGGCGTGCAGCAGCAGCAGCGGCACCAGCACGAAGCGCTGGCGGCGCGGGGCCTCCGCCAGCAGCCACAGGATCGCCACCCCGGCGCCGGGCCAGATCAGGCTGACCGACTGGCCCTCCACCACGGTGAGCCGAGCCACGACGCCGAGCACGGCGTACAGCACGCCGAACCCGATCGCCCACCGCAGCGGCAGCGCCGGGCGGGTCGTCACAGGCGGCTCACAGGCGCCGCCGCGCGCGTGCGGGCGCGGGTCGGACGCACTCGGGACGGACACACGGGAGGCACAGTAGTGCCTCGCGCCCCCACGCGGGGGCAACATGGCGAACCCGGGGTCAGAGGTTGACGGTGATCTCCGCAGCCTCGCGCAGGTCCTCCACCAGCGCCCCGGCCACCGACCCGGTCTCCTGCGCCCTGGCCTGCTCGACGAGCTGGCTGCGCACCTGGGCGAACGGCGGGATCTGCTGGCCGCCCTGCTCCGACTGCGCCTGCTGCTTCTTCGCGTCGTCGTAGATCGCCCGCAGCTCCTTCTCGGTCGGCTCGAACGGCCCGCTCTCGTCCTCGACGAGCTGCTCGACCAGGACCTGCGTCTCGACCTGCGCGCGCGCGGTCTCCTCGTCCATGCCCTGCTGCGCGATGGCGGCGAGCAGCTCCTCGCCGGTCTTCATCCCGTTCTGCTCCGCGAGCGAGGTGAGCTCGGTGTCGACGTCCTCGTCCGTGACCTCGATCCCGCGGGCCTCCGCCTCCTGCGCGAGCAGCTCGGTGTCGACGAGGTCGTCGAGGGTGGCCTGCTTGAGCGCCTCCTCGTCGGGTGCCTCGCCGGTCATCTGCGACTGCGCGGTGGCCTGCTCGAGCTGCGCCTCGTAGATCGGGACGAACTCGTCCTTGGTGACCTCCTCGCCGTTGACCTCGGCGACGACGTCAGGAATCCCGGCACCGGCGTCGGACTGCTCCGAGTCGCTCGACGTGGCGGCCGAGGCGTCCGCGTCGGCGGAGGAACCGTCGCCGCCTCCGCAGGCCGAGAGGGTCAGCACCGCGGCGACCGCGAGGGCGCCGAGGGACGTACGGGTTCGGTGGGTGCGCATGGTGTGAGTCATCGCGCTCGACCGTACGCACCGAACCTGAGCGCGCTCCTCAGGATCAGTCCGGAAGCGTGTCCGGGACGACGAGCGCGTCCGGGTCCTGCCGCACCGGCAGCTGCGCGAGGGCCGTGCGCACGAGGGTGAGACGCGCGGCGACCGCCACCTTCTGGCGGATCCGGCCGACGCCGCTCTCGCCCAGGGTCTCCTCGACGGCGCTGGCGATCTGGGCGTCGGTGAAGGTGGGCCGGCTGCCGGCCTGGACCTCGATGTCGGGCAGGGCGAGCAGGACCGGCAGCACCTGGCTGCCGACGGCCTCGAGGAGGTGGTAGCGCTCGATCTTGGACATCGCCTCCCACGCCTCCTCACCCCTGGCGCGCCGGCGCCCCTTCGCGCCGGCGACGGCCTTGGCGGCCGCGGTCACGGCGACGGTCAGCTCGTGCTCGGTGAAGCGCATGCGCCCAGCATGCCGGACCCCGCCACTGCGGGCATGCTGGGTCCCATGCGCCTGCCCGACCTCGACCCCACCGACCTGACCGACGCCCAGCGCGAGCTGAGGGAGCGGATCCTCGGCGGCCCGCGCGGCGACGGGCCCCAGCACTTCCCGCTCGCGACGCCCGACGGCGCCCTCACGGGACCGTTCCAGGTGTTGCTCCACGAGCCGTCCCTCGGGGCTCCGCTGCAGGAGCTCGGCAGCGCGGTGCGCTACGCGACGGGCCTGTCCGACCGGGTGCGCGAGATCGCGATCCTGTCGGTCGCCGCGGCCACCGACAGCGCCTTCGAGCAGTGGGCCCACGCGCGCGTCGGCCGGGCTGCCGGACTCCACGACACGGAGCTGGCGGCCCTGGCCGACGGGCGCTTCACGTCCCTCGACGCCACCGAGCAGGCGGCGTACGGCTTCTGCCGACGCCTGCTCGAGGACACCTCGCACGTCGACGACGAGGTCTACGCGCGGCTGCGTGAGGACCTCGGCACCACGACGATCACCGAGCTCGTGGTGCTGGTCGGCTACTACCGCACGCTCGCCCAGCTCCTCGACGTCTTCGACGTCGGGGTGCCGGACGAGCAGCGCTGAGGCCGAAGGGTCAGGCGGCCGACTCCGCGAGCTCGGCACGCAGGTCCTTGAGGATCCGGGTGAGCACCCGCGAGACCTGCGCCTGCGTGAGCCCGACGGAGTCGGCGATCTCCTGCTGCGTGCGCTCGTCGAAGAACCGCAGGTGCACGATCCGCCGGTCGCGCGGGGACAGGAGGCGTACGACCGGGGCGAGCACGATGCGCGCCTCGGCCTGGGCGATGTCCCGGTCCTCGCCACCCATCAGCTCACCGAGCGGCGAGCCGCCCTCACCGACGGGGACGTCGAGCGAGGTCGGCGTGAAGCAGCCGTCGGCGCCCAGCGCCTCGACCACGTCGTCGAGCTCGGCGCCGAGGTGGGCGGCGATCTCGGTGGGGCGCGGTGAGCGACCGAGCCTGCCGCCGAGCTCCTCCTGGGCAGCGGCGATCCGCGCCTGGAGCTCCTGGATGCGTCGGGGCGGGCGGATCGTCCAGCCGGCGTCGCGGAAGTGGCGGCGCAGCTCACCACGCACGGTGGGCACGGCGTAGGACAGGAAGTCGTGACCAGCGTCGCCGTCGAAGCGGCGGGCGGCCTTGGTCAGTCCGAGGAGGGCGACCTGCTCGAGGTCGTCGAGGTCGATGCCGCGGTTGCGGTAGCGGGCGGCCATCGAGCGTGCCAGCGGGATGTGCTGGGCGATGAGCTCCTCCGGCGTACGCCGGTCCGCCGGGGCGGACCCACTCGCGGGCTCAGGGGCGGGCGCGGTGGTGGAGGAGGTGGGGGCAAGGTACAGCGGGGCGTTCGACACGGGGACCACGAGGATTCCTTCCGGTCGTAGAAGATCTCACCGTGGTCTCCAGCAAGTCGTCCTCGTCGACGCTGCCACGGAACCGTGGAAGGCAACAGCCGAAAAGCGAACAGTCCTGTCAGGACGACGCTCGTTGCAGGGTCTCGCGCGGGTTCTCGTCGAAGACCTCGCGATAGCTCGAGGCGAAGCGACCGGGGTTGAAGAAGCCGAGCCGCGCCGCCGCGTCGGTCACGCTCGGGACCGAGCCCTCGCGCAGGGAGCGCCGGACCAGGTCGAGCCGGACCCGGCGGAGGTAGTCCATCGGCGTGCAGTCGAGATGGCGGCGGAAGGCGTACTGCAGGGCACGCGGGGAGACGCCGCACGCGTTCGCGAGGTCGTCGAGCTTGAGGTCCTCGTAGGCGCGGACCTCCATGAGGTGCATCGCGTTGCGCACCAGCGACGGGGTGGCGTCGCGGCTGCCCGACCCGCGGTCGAGGCGCGCGGCCTCTCCCATGACGTTGTTGGGGAAGGTCTGGAGCAGGGTCTGGGCGAGCAGGCGCCCGGTCTCGAGCCGGTCGGCGGCCGTCGCCGGCGTGCGGTGGCTCAGCTGGTCGACGGTGGCACGCCAGCGCGCACCCGCCGACGGCGTGCGCGGGACGTAGGAGCTGAAGGTGATCCGCTGCCACGGGTAGTCGGGGACGAGCTCCTCCACCGCGGCGGTCACGGCCTCGGTGGTCAGTGTGGTCGTGCGCACCTCGAAACCGTGACTCATGTTGGTGAACGGCATGTCCCATCCGGCGATGAGCACGGAGTCGCCGTCGCGGTTGCGGCTGGTGACCTTCTCGCGGGAGTACTGGGAGTCGCCGGCGATGAGGTCCACGACCACCAGGGCCGGCATGGGGTCCGAGTCCACCGTGAAGCCCGAGTCGATCCGCAGGTGGTCGAACGCGACGGTGCCGTGGTCGACGCGACTGTGGTGCACCGTGCCGACGCGGCCCGAGAGTCGCAAGGAGGTGCCGTAGGCCCGGTCGAGCCAGGCGCGGGCGTCGTCCCCGACGCCCTCGAAGTCATAGGTGTCGGACGGACCACGCCTCGAGATGGAGTGCGGCATCGGCCACCCCCGTCGAGGAGGAGCTGGACGACCCGTGTGCTCGAGCCGCCGGCCAGTCTAGTCCACCTGGGACTTCCTGCCCACTCCGGTGGCGGGGGGCCGCCCTGTACGCTAGGGGGGCTTCTTCTTGCTCCGCCCTGTGTCCGCGGACTGACGTCATTGAGAGGTGACCTCATGTCTGGGACATCCCTGCCCTCCGACGGCTCCGCCGAGCCCGCAACGGCCCTGCGCGACGAGATCGCGCACCTCCACGAGGCCGTGCGGTCGCAGCGCGACATCGGCATGGCCGTCGGGCTGGTGTCGGCCCGCTTCGGGTGCAGCACCGAGCAGGCGTGGCGCACCATGCTGCGCGTCTCGCAGGACAGCAACACCAAGGTCCGCGCCGTGGCGCGGGTGCTGGTGGCCACCCACGACGGCACCGCGGACGCCGCCGACACCGCCGTGCTCGACGCCTTCGTGGACCAGCTGCCGACCTCCGGCTGGCCAACCGGACCATGGACGGGGAAAGATCCCGCTCCATGAGCATCGATGCAGCGGCGCTGGCCGAGAGCCTGCGCCGGCTGACCCTCTCGCGCGAGGACAACGGCAGCGTCGTCTCGGCCCTGGAGGCGGTCCTCGACGCATGCGTCGACCTCTTCGACGTCCGGGGCGCGGGCCTGCTGGTCGCCGACGAGCAGGACATGCTGCGCTACGTCGCCGCCACCGAGGGCCCCGGACGGATCCTGGAGACGACCGAGGCAGCAGCGGGCGAGGGCCCGTGCACCGAGGCGTTCGTCGAGGCGCGCGTCATCACCACGCACGACGTCACCGCCGAGCCGGAGCGCTGGCCGACGCTGGCCCACGCGATGGCTGCGCAGCCCGTGCGCGCGGTGCTCGGCACGCCGGTGCGCGTCGGTGGCGTGCCGGTCGGGACGCTCGACGTCTACCGCGAGGACGCCCACGAGTGGGACGCGAGCGAGGTGACCGCGCTCGCGCGCTACGCCGAGGTCATCGCCACCACGCTCATGGCGGCCGTGCAGGCACACACCGCCGGCGAGCTCGCCCGCCAGCTCCAGTACGCCCTCGACTACCGCGTCGTGATCGAGCGGGCCGTCGGCTTCCTGATGGCCAAGGAGTCGACCGACCCGGTCGCGGCCTTCAACGCGCTGCGCACGGCCGCGCGCACCCGCCGCACCAAGATCGGGGTGGTCGCCGAGCACGTCCTCCAGCACGGCGCCCTCCCGAGCTGAGCCGGCGCCTCAGTCCTCGGAGTGCTCGCGGTCGCGCTCGACCGGGATGGTCCTCGTCTCCACGATCTGGGCGGCGACGTCGCGCAGCTTGACGTTGGTCGTGGAGGAGAGCCTGCGCAGCAGCTCGAAGCTCTGCTGGGCGCCGATGCCGTAGCGCTCCATCGCGATGCCCTGCGCCATGCCGATGACGTGGCGCGAGCTCACCGCGGTCTCCAGCGTCGCAGCACGCCGGGTGCACGCGAGCGCGGTGGCAGCGTGGGCGGCATACGCCAGGGCGTGCTCGACGGCGTCGCGCTCGGAGAAGCCGCCGGGGTCGGTGCCGTAGACGGTGAGGGCACCCAGGGTCTCCTCCCCGTCGACCAGCGCGACGGCGAGGAGCGAGCGCACCCCGAGCGCGGCCGCGCGCGGCGCCCACCCCTGCCACCGGGCGTCGGAGTCCACGTCGCCGACACGCAGCCAGCCACCCTGGTCCACCACCTCGATGGCGGGGCCCTCGCCGAGGGCGTACTGGAGGGCGTCGGCCTCGTTGGCCAGGCGGTCGCTGCTGGCCAGGGTGCGGAGCCCACGCGACTCGCGGACCGCGAGGCTCACGCGCCGGGCCTCCGGCACCACCTCGCGCAGACGGGTGACGATGGCCTGCGAGGCGGTGGCCTCGTCCGGCTCCTGGTGCAGCTCGGCGGCCAGCCGCGCGAACACGGGCAAGGGGTCGAGGGAAGACAAAGAAGATCCTCGCGTGACGTTCATCTGCGACCCGTGTTCTGGAGTCGGTCAGAAGTTATCGTCCCGGCCGACCGTCCGACAACGCGACACCCTCTGGACGGGTCCGCCGCGCATGGAGCCGCGGCGGTGGGGTACGTCGACGACATGCCGGAGAACCTCGCATGAGCACCACGAGCCGTCCCATTTCCGCGACCCCCGAGCAGGTCTGGTCGGTCCTCGCCGACGGCTGGCTCTACCCCCTCTTCGTCGTGGGCGCCTCACGGATGCGTGACGTCGACGACACGTGGCCAGCGGTCGGGTCGCGACTGCACCACAGCGTCGGCACGTGGCCCCTGCTGATCAACGACACCACCGAGGTGCTCGAGGTCGAGGAGGATCGGCGCATCGTCCTCAAGGCCCGCGGCTGGCCCGCGGGCGAGGCGCGCGTCGAGATCTCGTTGCGCCCCACCGCCGACACCACGGTCGTGACGATCGTGGAGAACGCGACCGCCGGCCCCGGCGCCCTCGTGCCCAAGCCCGTCCAGGACGTCCAGCTCCACCTGCGCAACACCGAGACCCTGCGCCGCCTCGCGTTCGTGGCGGAGGGCCGGCCCCGGTGAGGGTGGCCGCGGCCGCCACGCACGACGCGATCGTCATCGGCGCCGGCCCCAACGGGCTGGTCGCCGCCAACGTGCTCGCCGACGCCGGCTGGCGCGTGCTGGTCCTGGAGGCCCAGGACATCCCGGGCGGGGCCGTCCGCAGCGACCGCGAGGTGCACCCGGACTTCGTCCACGACACCTTCAGCGCCTTCTACCCCCTCGCCCGCGCCTCGCGTGCGATGACGTCGCTGCGCCTCGAGGAGCACGGACTGGTCTGGGACCACGCCCCGGCCGTGCTCGGGCACCCCTTCGGCGACGGGCAGTGGGCGCTGCTGCACCGCGACCGCGAGCGCACCGCCGCCGGCCTCGACGCGCTGCGTGCCGGCGACGGCGAGGCGTGGCTCGAGCTGTGCGCCACCTGGGACCGCATCGGTCCGTCCCTCGTCGACGGCCTCACCTCGCCCTTCCCGCCCGTCCGCGCCGGGGCGCGGCTGCTGCCCGCCCTGGCGCGGGCCGGCGGGCTGGACGTCGTGCGCCGCCTGGCCACGCCGGTCGCGTCCCTGGGGCGCGAGCTGTTCTCCGGGCCCGCGGCCCCGCTGCTGCTCGCCGGCAACGCCGGCCACGCCGACTTCCCGCTGGCGTCCCCCGGCTCCGGCGTCTTCGGTGTGCTGATGACGATGCTCGGGCAGACGGTCGGGTTCCCCGTGCCGCGCGGTGGCGCGCAGTCGCTCACCGACGCCCTCGTCGCCCGGCTGGTCAGTCGCGGGGGCACCCTGACGACCGGCACCCCTGTCACGCGCGTCGTCGTACGCGACGGGCGCGTGAGCGGCGTGGTGACGGCCGACGGGGGCTGGTACGCCGCCCCGACCGTGCTCGCCGACGTGGTCGCCCCGCGGTTGTTCGGCGGCCTGGTGCGCGCCGAGGACCTGCCGGCCCGCCTGGTGCGCGGGATGCGCGACTTCGAGCTCGACCCGGGCACCGTCAAGGTGGACTGGGCGCTGTCGGGACCGGTCCCGTGGACCGGACGACCGGTCGACTCGCCGGGCACGGTGCACGTCGCCGACTCCGTGGAGGAGATGACCCAGACGCTCGCGCAGGTGGGTTCCGGGATCGTGCCGGACCGGCCGTTCCTGCTCACCGGTCAGATGACGACCAGCGACCCCACCCGCTCGCCGGCCGGCACCGAGTCGATGTGGGCCTACACCCACGTCCCGCAGCCGGGCGCGACCCGCTCCGACGCCGGCGGCGAGGTCACCGGGCGGTGGGACCACGACGACCTCGAGCGCTTCGCCGACCGCATGCAGGCGCGCATCGAGGAGCGCGCGCCGGGCTTCGGCAGCCTGGTCGCCGCGCGCCGCGTGCTGGGCCCCCACGAGCTCGAGGCACGCAACGCCAACCTCATCGGCGGCGCGGTCAACGGCGGCACCTCGCAGCTGCACCAGGAGCTGGTCTTCCGACCCGTGCCCGCGATGCGCGGCCGCGCCGCCACGGGCCTGCCCGGGCTCTACCTCGCCTCCGCCTCCGCCCACCCCGGTGGTGGTGTGCACGGAGCGGCCGGCGCCAACTCCGCCCGCGCGGCGATCTGGCACCAGCGCACCCACTCACTGCCCCGACGACGTACGAGCCAGGTGGCCCCATGACCGAGACGCTGGCCTTCGGCCCGCTCACCATCGCCTTCGACGACCGGGTCCTGCGACCGCGCGAGTGGACCGCGGCCCAGTCCGAGTGGGCCGCCGAGCTGATGCGCACCGCACCCGACGGTCCCGTGCTGGAGCTGTGCGCCGGCGCGGGGCACATCGGGCTGCTCGCGGTGGCCGCGAGCGATCGGCGGCTGGTGTGCGTGGATGCCAGCGCGGTCGCGTGCGACTTCGCACGCGACAACGCCCGCGACGCCGGCATGTCCGACCGGGTCGAGGTCCGCGAGGCCCGCCTCGAGACCGCGCTCGCGGACGACGAGGTCTTCCCCGTCGTCATCGCCGACCCGCCGTGGGTGCCCCGCGCCGAGACCCGCCGCTTCCCCGAGGACCCGCTGAGCGCCATCGACGGTGGCGACGACGGGCTCGACGTGGCGCGCGCGTGTCTGCGCGTGGTCGCCGAGCACCTGGCGCCCGGAGGCTCAGCCGTCCTCCAGCTCGGGACCGTCGCGCAGGCCACGGCCCTGGTGCACGAGGAGTGCTTCACCGACGGGACGCTCACCATGCCGGAGCTGCGCCAGCACGATCGCGGCGTGCTCGCCCGCATCGACCGGACCGGCTAGGTCCGGGGAGCGCCCCGCGGGATGACCTTGTGCGTGCCGTCGCACCACGGCAGCCGGCTCGACTTCTCGCACCGGCACAGCGCCACGACCGGGCGCTCGACCGGGTGCACGGTCCCGTCGGCGTCCTGCACCGACTCGGCCCCCCGCAGCAGCATCGGTCCGTGCGGCACCAGCACGACGTCGGGATGGTCGAAGTCGCGCGCGCTCATCCCTCGACCCCCCACGCGCCCAGCATGTCGGCGGCGAAGCGTGCCTCGACGTCGAGGCACGTGAAGGCGCCGAAGAGGATGTCCTCGGCCTGGTCGGGCTCGTCCTCGGCCAGGGTGCCGCAGATGTCGCGGGCCGCGAGGTGCTCGTGGACGGCGTCGGCCTCGACGTGCTCGTCGTAGTAGTCCGACATCGCGCCGGTGAGGCCGAGCCGGTCGAGCCCCTGCACCATCTTGCGCGACGGCAGGGAGCTGGTCATCTCGAACGCGGCCAGGTGACCCATGGCCGCACCGCGCAGGCGGCGGTGCAGGCCGAAGAGGGCTCCGGCGTTGTTCATCTCGAGGTTCTCGGTGGTGGCGTCCTCGACGTAGGCGCCGTACTCGGCCCTCAACCCGACGGCCTCGAGCCCGCGCGCGAAGAGGTGGGAGTGGAGCCGGTTGGGGTCGCCGTCGCCGTACTCGTCGAACTGCAGGGCCATCAGCGCTGCCTTGGCGCGCACCGGCAGCCGCGGGACCACGAAGGCCGACGGGTCGGACTCCTTGAGGTGGTAGACCGAGCGCTGGCGCAGCAGCTCGAGCACCTGGTCGCGGTCGGCGTGGCGACGGACGTGGTCGGCCAGCGACGGACCGTCGTCGTCGGCGACGAGAGCCTCGAGGGCATCGGGCACGTCCATCCCGCGCTGCGCGGCACCGCCACCGGCCTCGGACCACCGCGAGCGCAGCCTCTCCTCGAGCGCCTCCTCGAGGTCGCGACGCACGCCGAGCAGATCGGGGTCCCACTCCGCGCGCTCGTCGGCGTCCTCGAAGCCGCGGAAGGACAGCTCGTGCAGCGTCCAGAGCGAGATGGACTCGTCGTCCCAGGAGTCGGGCGCGGGGGCGGCGCCGGCGTGACCCGGCTCCGCGAGGCGGGCGGCCAGCCACTCGCTCAGCACGCCGCGAGGCTTGGGGAGCCTCACGGGGTGAACACCACCTTGACCATGCCGTCCTCCTTGTCGCGGAACTTCCGGTAGGCCTCCGGGGCGTCCTCGAGGGGCAGGTGGTGCGTCGCGAAGGTCTCGACGCCGAGCACGTCGTCCTCCTGCTGGAGAAGGGCGAGGATGTCGTCGCTCCAGCGGTGCACGTTGGCCTGGCCCATCCGGATCTGCACCTGCTTGTCGAACAGCTGGAACATCGGCAGCGGGTCGGTCGGTGCGCCGTAGACGCCGGAGATGCTGATCGTTCCGCCTCGGCGCACGGCGTCGATCGCGCTCATCAGGGCGGCGAGCCGGTCGGACCCGGCGTTGAGCATGAGCTTCTCCTGCACCTTCTTGGGCAGGAAGGCGAGCGCCTTCTGGGCGGTCTCGGCGACGGGCGACCCGTGCGCCTCCATCCCGACCGCGTCGATGACAGCGTCGGCGCCGCGGCCGTCGGTCAGCTCACGCACCCGGTCGCCGATGCCGTCGACCTCGGTGTGGTCGATCGTCTCCGCGCCGCGGCCGTGCAGGCGGGCGAGGCGCTCGCGGACTGAGTCGACGGCGATGACACGCAGGCCGCGGTGCATCGCGATGCGCGCGGCCATGTCGCCGATCGGGCCGGCGCCGACCACCAGCAGGGTGCCGCCGTCCTCGACGTCGGCGTACTCCACCGCCTGCCATGCGGTGGGCAGGACGTCGGAGAGGAAGAGGAACCGGTCGTCGGTGGGGCCGTGCGGGACCTTGATCGGCAGCGCGTCGGCGAACGGGACGCGCAGAAGCTCGGCCTGGCCGCCGGGGACCTGGCCGTAGAGCTTGCTGTAGCCGAAGAGGCTCGCGCCGGTGCCGGTGTCGCGGTTCTGCGTCGTCTCGCACTGGCTGAACAGGCCACGGTCGCACATCCAGCACGAGCCGCAGCTGATGTTGAACGGCACGACGACACGGTCGCCGACCTCGAGCGTCTGCACCGCCGAACCGACCTCGCGCACGATGCCCATCGGCTCGTGGCCGACGACGTCGCCCTCGGTCATGAACGGCGTGAGCGGGTCGTACAGGTGCAGGTCGGACCCGCACAACCCGGTCGAGGTGATCTCCACGACCACGTCGGTCGGGTCCTCGACCACCGCGTCCGGGACGTCGATGACCTGCATGTCCTGCCTGCCCTGCCACGTGACTGCCTTCATGGTCGACCAGTGCCCACGCGCGCGCGGTCCATGCGTCCGTCCGGTCCGACGGGGTGGGGGCCGGTGCGTCTTGCGGGGCCGTCACGGCAGTGCCAGTCTGAAGGCTTCCGGGTGTGAGGGAGGCCGGGAAGATGACCGAGCAGTTCCACCACGAGCTCGTCGGCGCCGTGCGCCGGCTCGACGCGGCGGACGGCACCCCGCACACGCTCGAGGAACTCGTCGAGATCACCCCGGAGTTCTTCTCCGCGGCCGACTACGTCGGCGTCTCGATCATCGAGCACGGTCGGCTGCGCACGCCGGCGGCCTCGCACGAGCGGCTCCGCGAGCTCGACGAGTGGCAGTACGAGCTGGGCGAGGGGCCGTGCCGCGAGGCGATCCGCCAGCACTGCACGGTCCGTGTCGACGACCTCGCCACCGACCCGCGCTGGCCGACGTGGGGCGCCACGATGGTCGAGGAGCTCGGGATCCGGTCGAGCCTGAGCTTCCGGCTCTTCACCCGTGACGACCACTCGTGGGGCGCGCTCAACGTCTACTCCCGGACCCCGCACGCCTTCTCCGACGACGACGTCGTCCACGGGCAGGTCGTCGCGGCGATGTCGGCGGTCGCGCTGGCCCGCTCCCTCAACGACGAGCAGCTGGCGATGGCGCTGGAGTCCCGGACCGTGATCGGCCAGGCGACCGGCATCATCATGGAGCGCTACGGCCTCGACGAGAAGAGGGCCTTCGACGTGATGCGGCGCATCTCCTCGCACGAGAACGTCAAGCTGCGCGACCTCGCCGCCCGGGTGGTCGCCCAACGCGGGCTGCCCGACCATCCGTTGGAGGGTGGCGGGGACCCGGCGCGGGTGTGAGGCTCCGGGGATGACCGACGAGCGCGATCCCGAGCACCGCCGACCCGCCGGCGTCAGCGACGAGACCGTCGAGGCGCTGGGCAAGCTGTCCGCCGCCCTCGACCACGTCGAGGACGCACGCGGCCACCTCTACGCCTTCCACCGGCTCATGGGCAGCGCCGAGAGCACGCTGGAGGAGGCGACGGAGCTGGTCCGTGCCGCCGGGCACGACGACCTCGCCGACGCCCTGGACCGCGACGCCCTCGGTGCGAACCCGCTGCCGGGGATGTGGTCGTTCCAGATGGTCGAGGCGTTCGACGACGGCTTCTACGCGCGGGCCAAGGGCCTGCACCAGCGTGCGCTGGACGAGCTGGTCGAGGGGCGCCGCCACATCTTCGAGGCGGAGATGAAGGAGCTGCGCCGAACCCACGGGCGTACGGGCCACGAAGCCACTCCCGGCCCGCCGAGCGGCCGGGAGGGCTGACCGGCCTCAGACCCGGGCGGGGTGGGACACGCGCAGGTTGTCCGTGGCCGACTCGCCCGGGACGAGCAGGCCGTGCTGGATGGCCCAGAGGACCGCCTGCGAGCGCGAGGTGACCTCGATCTTGGAGTAGGCGCCGCGGATGTAGGACTTCACCGAGTTGATGCTGAGGTTGGTCTCCTCGGCGATGTCGCGGTTGGCCTTGCCGGAGGCGATCATCGAGAGCACCTCGGTCTCGCGCTGGGTGAGCGGCCACTTCTCCGTGCCCGGGCGGGTCGCCTCGGGCTGTCCGGACCAGGCGTCGACGACGGTGCGTCCGTCGGCGATCTGGAGCAGGTTCCACACCAAGCGGCGGGCGGGCAGCCACTTGCTGACGAAGCCCGCGGCGCCGCGCGACATCTCGGTCGAGACGACCTCGGGGCTGCAGTCCCAGCCGTAGGCCACCATGCGGGTCGGGAAGCGCTTGGGCGCCGAGCGCGCTCCGGCCGCACGGCGGGAGGGCTCGTAGAGGGTCAGGTCGCACAGGGGGGCGGGCTCACCGGCGCGGTGGGGCACCACGGAGACGATGGCGGCGTGGGGGTCGAGCATGGTGCGCAGTCCGTGGACGACGAGCTCGCTCTCGTCGAGGATCGCCACCTTGATGTGTCGGGCGGCCGGTGCAGGGTGTCGTTCCATGGCCCCCGGTACCCCGATGGGCGGGGCCCATGCACCGGGTGACCTGACAGACTCTCAGTGACTTCTCACGACAGCAGCGTGCGGGCCACGGTCGCCGCCTGGCCCTCGGAGATGCCGGCGGCGGTCGCGCCCTGGCGCAGGAGCGCGAGCGCGTCATCGGTGGTGACGCCCGCACGCGCGGCGACCAGGCCGACGGCGACGTCGACGAGACGCTGCTCGCGCAGCTGCTCGGGGGCCGCCTCGGCCCGCCGCAACGTGTCGAAGCCGAGGTCGGCGTTGGTCACCGCCCCGGCCTGCCAGGCGCCGAGCGCCTCGACGAGGCCGTCGATGCGGTCGCGGAAGGCGTGGGCGGTGGAGGCGTAGAGGTCGATGTTGAGGACCGCGCGTCCGTGCTCGACCACGGGCAGGCACACGGTGCTCTCGATGCCGCTGAAGGCGCGCTCGCGGGCCATCTCGGCCCAGCCACGCTCGTCGAGGGCGTACGCGTCCTCGGCGGGCTCCGCCGTGCCACTGGGCGTCGACGCGGCCTCGGCGGTCCGCCGCGCGCCGCTGGCGGTCGCGTCGTCGACCAGCGTGAAGGTCAGGTCCTCGTCGAGCAGCGTGACGCTGAGGGCCACGCACTCGGGCACCGCGCGCACGGCCCAGCCCTCGATGACCCGCAGCAGCGCCTCGACGTCGTCGAGCGACGGCGTGACGTACTCGTCCAGGGCTTCGCGGCTCTCGGGCAGCAACTCCATGGCCATCCTCCTCGCCCCCCTCGACACCGGATGATTTCCTGCTCCCGATGGTCCCCCGCCGGGTGCGGGCACACCACACCCGCCCGGGCGTGCGCCCGCGTGGCGCATGAGGGTCCGGGGGCGGGGTACTGACGTGCTCGTGATCGCCCAGCAGCCGTCCCCGCCCGTCGTCGTGCTCGACCTCGACGGCACCCTCGTCGACTCGGTCTACCAGCACGTCGTGGCCTGGCAGGCCGCCTTCCACGACGTCGGCCGGCACGTCAGCGCGATGCGGGTGCACGAGTCCATCGGCATGGGCGGCGACCGCCTGGTCGCCCACGTGGCAGGCGACGCAGCAGAGGGCGCGGTCGGCGACGACGTGCGGACCCTGCACGACAAGCACTTTCGCGCCGTGCTGCGCTCGGTCGCGCCGCTCGACGGCGCCTCCGACCTCGTGGAGGCCCTCGTCGCGCACGGGCACCCTGTCACCGTTGCGTCGTCGTCCCCGGCCGACCTCGTCGACGACCTCCTCGACCTGCTCGACGTACGCCATCGCCTGTCCGCCGTCGTGACGGCCTCCGACGGCGCCGCCAGCAAGCCGGCCCCCGACCTGGTCGAGCGGGCGGTCGCGCGGGTCGGCGGCGGTCCGGCCGTCGTGGTGGGCGACGCCGTGTGGGACGCGCTGTCCGCCGAGGCCGCGGGTGCACGCTGCATCGGGCTCCGCAGTGGAGGCGTCAGCGCCGAGCGGCTGCTCTCGGCGGGTGCTTCCTGGGTGCACGACGGCCCGCGCGACCTGCTCGAGCACCTCCAGGAGGGCCCGCTCCGCTCGCACTGAGGAGCCCGGACGCGTCAGTCCCCTGCCGGGTAGGGCGCGGTCCGCAGCAGTCGTGCGAGGTGGGCGGCGTGGCGCGCGAGCACCTGCGTGGTGCCTGCGGTGGTGTCGGGGGTGGGCGACACGTCCTTGTAGTCCACCGCCTGCATGGCCTCCCCCACCCAGTAGGTCGCGGCCTGCGCCGGGACGGTGAAGCCGACGTCAGCCAGCGCCTGGAACAGCTCTGCGCTCACGTGGTGAGCGCCGTCCTCGTTGCCGACCACTCCGACGCCCGCCACCTTGCCGAACGTCAGCAGCCGTCCCTCGTCGTCGGTCTCGGACAGCTCCGCGTCGAGACGCTCGAGCACCATCTTCGCGACCGACGAGGGCTGGCCCAGCCAGATGGGCGTCACCAGGACCAGGATGTCGGCGTCCAGCACCTGCTGCCGCAGCGCCGGCCAGGCGTCCCCGTGCCCCTCGTCCGCGCTGACACCGAACCGGACGTCGTGGTCGACGACCCGCTCCATCGCCCCGCGGACCCCGAGAGCCGCGAACGCCGAGAGGACCTGCGACCCGAGGAGCTCGGAGCTCGACCCGGCCGGAGACGGCTTGAGGGTGCAGTTGAGGACGAGGCAGGACAGGTTCGCAGTGGATTCGCTCATGCGAGGCGTCGTACCCAGCCGCTGACCCCACATGCACCAGACCCGTCGCGGGCCCCTCGCACGGCGTACGGGAGGTGGCCCGCGACGGGCCTCGTGGACCTGGCCGCCGGGACGCGGCGGGGCGCCCCGGCGTGGAGGTCCTGTACCCCCCGGCGAACGGATGCATGCACGGGCTACTGAACTCGCGGTGACCGGGGTACGAGTCCGCATGACGCAGCCCGGCGATTCGAAGCCCGACCCCATGACCGACCCCCAGACCCATCTCGACACCGATCCGGTGAACGACCCCGACGAGGCGGAGGGCGCGACGGAGGGCGAGGCGTGACCTCGCTCTGGCTGGACCGCGCCACGGCGGTCGCGGACGACGCGCTGCCGGCGCCGGACGAGACGCTCCACACGGTCGTCGTGGGCGCCGGGCTGACGGGGCTGACGACCGCGCTGCTGCTCGCCCGCGCGGGCCTGCGCGTCGCGTGCGTGGAAGCCCGCGAGGTCGGCGCCGTCACCACCGGGCGCACGACGGGCAAGGTCTCGCTGCTCCAGGGCACCCACCTGTCGCGCATCAGGCGCCACCGCTCGCAGGCGGTCGCCGCGGCCTACGTCGAGGCCAACCGCGAGGGCATGGAGTGGCTCCTGCGGTTCTGCGACGACCACGGCGTCGACGTGCAGCGCCGCACGGCGGTGACGTACGCCGCCACGACCACCGAGCTCGACTCCGTGCGCACCGAGCACCGGGCAGCAGCCTCCACGGACCTGCCCGTGTCGTGGCACGACCGGCTCGACGTGCCGTTCCCGCACGTCGGGGCGACGGTGCTGCACGACCAGGCCCAGCTCGACGCGATGGATGTGCTGCACGCCCTCGCGCTGCAGCTGCGCGAGCACGGCGGCACCCTGCACCAGCACCGCCGCGTCACCTCGGTCTCGCTGACCGGCGAGCCGGCAGTGCACCTGGAGGGCGGTGAGGTCCTGCGTGCCGCGCAGGTCGTCCTGGCGACGGGGACCCCGGTGCTCGACCGCGGGCTCCACTTCGCGCGGCTGGAGCCGCAACGCTCGTACGCCCTCGCGCTGGCGGGCGGTGGACCGCTGGAGGGGATGTACCTCTCCGGCGGCTCGGACTCGCGCTCGCTGCGGGACGCGCCAGGCGACGTGCTCGTCGTCGGCGGCAGCGGCCACGTCGTGGGTCGCACCGACTCCGAGCTCGAGCACCTCGACGCCCTGCGGACGTGGAGCGCGACCTACTTCCCCGACGCCGTCGAGACCCACCACTGGTCCGCGCAGGACTACAGCGCCCCCGACGGCGTGCCGGTCGTCGACCGGCTGCCGGGCTCGCGCGGGCGCATCCACGTCGCCAGCGGCTACGAGAAGTGGGGCATGACCAACGCGGTCGCGGCCGCTCGCACCATCTCCGGCGACATCCTCGGCAGCGTGCCGCCGTGGGCCCGGACCCTCCACGGCCGCCGGCCCAGCGTGACGGGGCTCGGCGAGGTCGCGCGGATCAACCTCGGGGTGGCCGGCGCCCTCGCCGCCGGTGCGGCGCGGGTCGCCCGCGAGCGGCTGCCCGGAGCGGGTGCCGCCGCGACCGCCCGCGAGTGCGGCGTGGTGGGCGTGTGCACCCACCTCGGCGGGCTGCTGAACTGGAACGACGCGGAGGAGTCGTGGGACTGCCCGTTGCACGGCTCGCGCTTCACGCGCGAGGGTGACGTGCTCGAGGGTCCGGCGACCCAGCCGCTCAGGCGCCGCAGACCAGATCGGCCTTGAGGGCGTCCTGCGACGACAGCCGCACGTCCGGGCCACACACGAGGTCGAGCGGGTCGTCGGTCTGCTCGACCGCGGCCAGGCCTGCGTCGAAGGCCTCGACCACGTCGGCGCAGGCGTGCTCGAGGCCGATCCGGGTCAGCGCGGAGGTCGACACGTCCCCGCTCAGCGCGAGCTCGACCGACCACGACGACGCGTCCGCGCGCTGGCAGTCGCGGGCCGCCGCCTGCTGGAGGGCGAGGAAGTCGAACACGTCGGTGCCGAGGTGCTCCTCCACGTCGGCCCGCCACTCCGCGGTCGCGGCGCCGTCCTCCTCCACGACGTTGCCGCTCACTGCGGGGGTCGCCGCCTCTCCTCCGGAGCAGCCGGCGAGGGCAGGGACGAGCAGGACCAGGGCGAGGACGAGGGCGCGCATGGGTGGAGGCTAGGAGCCGTCGCACAGCGGCGTACGCGGTTTGTTACCGATCAGTACGTGACGCTCGACTCACCGCGGGCGCGGGTGGTGAGGACCCGCGCGGCGACGAACCCGCCGACCGCGCCGAACAGGTGCCCCTGCCAGGAGACGCCCGGCTGCCCGGGCAGCACGCCGAGCAGGGCGCTGCTGTAGAGCAGGAACACGGCGACGCCGATGAGGATCTCGGTGGGACGGCGGTTGAGCAGACCGCGCACGACCAGGAAGACGATCCAGCCGAAGATCAGGATCGATGCGCCGGCGTGGATGCTGCCGGACGGGGCGACGAGCCAGACGCCGAGCCCGCCGACGACCCAGATGATGGCCGTGGCGAGGATCCCGCGGCCGATCCCGGTGGCCAGCGTCAGGAATCCGAGCACCGCCACGGGGACCGTGTTGCTGGTCAGGTGGTCGAAGCCGAAGTGCAGCATCGGCGCAACCGCGACGCCGACGAGCCCGTCCTCGTCCCGCGGGCGCACGCCGTAGGAGTCGAGCGGGTTGCCGGTGGCCGCGTCGAAGACCTCGAGCACCCACAGGACCACGACGAAGCCGGCTGTGAGCAGGGCGGCCGCCTTCCAGGCGGGCTCGCGTGCGGTCGGCGTCCCTGTCACCCGGCGACCTCGGGCGGGAAACCACCGGTCGACACGGTGCTCCAGCGGGTCGGGGTGATGCGCAGCAGCGACTTGCCCTGGGACACCATCGCGGCGCGGTACTCCTCCCAGTCCGAGTGCTCGCCGGCGATGGTGCGGAAGTACTCCACGAAGCCGTCGAGCGCCTCGTCGCCGTCGACGGCGTCGAGCACCTCGCAGCTGCCGTCGACCTGCACCCAGGCGTCGTCCCAGTCGTCGGAGAGCACCAGGACCGACACCCCGGGGCGCCTGCGCGCGTTCTTCGTCTTCGCGCGCTGCGGGTAGGTCGCGATGACGATCCGGCCACTGTCGTCGACGCCGCCGGCGACCGGCGAGGCCTGCGGGGACCCGTCGGCGCGCCGGGTGATGAGCACCATGTGGTGGCGGGGCCGGACGAAGTCCAGCAGCTCCTCGAGCCCGACGTCGGTGTTGGTCGCGATGGTGGGTGCCATGTCCCCGAGGCTAGCCGGGCTACCGTCGAGGACATGACCACTGTGAGCCGTACGTTCGACGTCCGCCCCGAGCCCGCCGTGGTGGTGGACTACCTCAAGGACTTCAGCAACGCCGAGGAGTGGGACCCCGGCACGGAGAGCTGCACGCGCACCGACGCCGGACCCGTCGCAGTCGGGTCGACCTGGCACAACACGTCGAAGATCGCCGGCGTGAGCACCGAGCTCGACTACACCCTCGAGACGCTGACCGCCGACACGATCGTGCTCGTCGGGCGCAACGACAGCGCCGTCTCCACCGACACCATCACCGTGGTGCCGAACCCCGACGGCGTCGGCAGCCGGGTGACCTACGAGGCGAACATCGAGATGCAGGGTGCGGCCAAGCTGGCCGACCCGATCATGAAGGTCGTCTTCGAGAAGATCGGCAGCGACACCGAGGACGACATGACCACGGTGCTGAACCGCCTGGCCTGAGGCCCTGCACCCCGGTCCGTCAGGACTGGGCGCCGGCGTCGGGCAGCTGACGGGTGCGCACCAGGGCGAGGGCGACGTCGACCAGCTTGGTGTTGGTGTAGGACGAGACCCGCTTGAGGTAGGCCAGCGCCTGGTCGGAGTCGACGCCCAGGCGCTCCATCACGATGCCCTCGGCCTGCCCGATCACGGTCCGGCTGGCCAGCGCCACCCCGAGCCCGTCGATCTCGCGGCTGGCGGCCATCGACACCGCGAGGTGGCCGGCCAGCGCCTGCGCGGTCGCGAGGTCGTCGGCCGAGAACGCACGTGGGCGCTCGGCGTAGAGGCTGAGCGTGCCGTAGGAGCCGCGCGCGGTGAAGATCAGCAGCGACATCGACGACCCGAGCCCGAGCTCCTCGTGGACCCGCACGCCCCACGCCGGCCAGCGCTGGTCCCGCGCGAGGTCGGTGCTGATGATCGTCTCCTCGTCGCGGTCCATGGCGTGGCAGGGTCCCTCGCCCACCTCGTTCTGCAGCTTGTTGACCAGCGAGGGGACCTCGCTGGACCCGGCGAGGGTGAAGCACTCACCGCGCCTGTTCAGCGTCACGCTGGCGTGCGCGCACGCCCCGATCAGCTCGACCGCAGCCTCCACCGCCAGCACCAGCCGGTCCTGGTCGGCGCCGGCCGATCCCATGGCCTGCGCCAGGTCGGCGAACTCGGTCACCTTCGTCTGCTCCCCGGTCAACATCACTCCTCTGCTCGGCGACCGGTCTGCGGTCGCGCTCTCCCGCGCACATTGTGACCGCAGATCACAAGATCGTCACTGTGGAGCCAGCCCCACGGCGTCGAAGCGCCACTCCAGCACGGCGGCGTACGCCTCACCCGGCTCGAGGGTCGCCGACGGCCACTCCGGGTGGTTCGGTGAGTCGGGGAAGAGCTGCGGCTCGAGCGCGATGCCGTCGCCCTGGCGGTAGCGACCGCCGCCGGTGCCGCGTCGCGTGCCGTCGAGGAAGTTGCCGGTGTAGACCTGGACACCCGGCTGGTCGGTCCACACCTCGACGCCTGTGGCGGTGCGCGGCGAGACCAGCCGGGCGGCGCGGCGCAGCCCGCTGCCGCGCACGACGTAGTTGTGGTCGATGCCGTGCGCGTCGACCACCTGTGGGTGCTCGGCGCGGATCGCGGGTCCGAGCTCGCGCTGCTCGCGCAGGTCGAACGGTGTCCCGGCGACGGCCTCGTGCGCGCCCAGCGGGATGCCGGTGTCGTCGACCGGGGTGTAGTCGTCGGCGTCGACGAGCAGCTCGTGCCCGTCGATCGTCCCGGCGCCCTCGCCGTCGAGGTTGAGGTAGGCGTGGTTGGTCAGGTTGACGACCGTGGTGGCGTCGGTGGTCGCGCCCATCTCGACGCGGACCGTGTCGCCGACGACGGAGTAGCGCACCGTGACCTCCACCGTGCCCGGGAAGCCCTGGTCGCCGTCGGGGCTGGTCAGGGTCATCGTCACGGAGTCGCCGGTGTGCTCCACGACGTCCCAGAGGCGTGCGTCGAAGCCGTCGGGGCCGCCATGCAGGCTGTGGCCGCGGTCGTGGGTGCCGACCTCGACCTCGCGGCCGGCGAGCGGGAACCGGCCGGACGCGATGCGGTTGGCGTAGCGCCCGATGGTGCCGCCGATGTAGTCGCTGCTGGCGAGCCGCTCCCCGAGGTCGGGGTGGCCGAGCACCACGTTGCGGCGTACGCCGTCCCCACCTCTCACGTGGAGCCGGTGGACGGTCGCCCCGAGCGCCAGCACCTCCACCTCCGGCCCCGGCGCGGAGCCGATCCTGAGCAGGCGCACGTCACGCCCGTCGGGCAGCTGGCCGAACACAACGTCGCGGGTCACGGTCACATCCTCGTCGAGTGCGCGCACGCACGTGGATCCGGCATGCCGGTCAGACCAGTCGTCGCGCGGCGAGGACGGCGACGTCGTCGTCACGCGACGGGTCGCTCACCTGCCCGACCAGCGTCGGGACGAGGTCGGCCAGGGGGAGGCCGGCCAGGGCGACGCCGGCAGTGGTCAACCGGTCCTGACCGTCGGTGATGTCCTCACTGCGGCGCTCGATGAGCCCGTCGGTGAAGGCGATGATCGCGTCGCCGGCTCGGAAGCCGACGTGCTCCTCGGCCCGGGTCGGGGCTCCGACGCCGAGGGGCGGGCCGTCCGCCGACGCGAGCTGGTGCGCAGAGCCGTCCGACCGCAGCAGGACCGGCGGCGGGTGACCGGCGTTCGCGATCGTCACGGTGTCGGTGTGCGGGTCGGCGACCAGGTACAGGAGGGTGACGAGCTGCTCGGAGCCGTAGTGCTCGAACATCGCGTCGAGTCGCGCCATGACCAGCGCCGGGCGTGGATCCAGCGCGGCGTACGCCCGGACCGCGGCGCGGACCTGTGCCATGGCCGCGGCGGCGCCCACGCCGCGGCCCATGACGTCGCCGATGAACATCACCAGGCGGCCGTCGTCCAGCTCGACGACGTCGTAGAAGTCGCCGCCGACCTCGGTGCGGCCCGCGGGGCTGTAGTGGTGCCCCAGCTCCCACCTCGGTGACGCTGCCAGCGCGTCGGGCAGGACGGCTCGCTGGAGCTCCACCGCGGCAGCGAGCGTCTGGCTGTGGAGCTCGGCGTTGTCCAGGGAAACCGCCGCCCGCTTCGCGAGCTGCTCGGCCAGCACGAGGTCGTCGAGGGTGAAGTGACGCTCCGACTCGGCCGTCACCCACGTGATCACGCCGAGCACGCGGTCGCGTGCCACGAGCGGCACCGTGACGGCGCTGCGGAGGTGGAGGGCGCGAGCGATCGCCGCATGCTCCTCGTCGACGGCTCCAGCCGTGAGCATCTCGTCGGTGATCTCGGGGATGAGCTCGCTGCGCCCGGTCCGCATGACCTGCCAGGCGCCGTGCGGCCCCTCCGGGTCCGGGGGGTACTGCTCGGCGAGCCGGTGCGCGAGCTCGACCTTCGCGGGATCGACGTGGGCCACGGCGAGCCGGCGCAGCCGGCCGTCGTCGACGACGTCGATCGCGCACCAGTCGGCGAACGTGGGCACGGCCAGGCGAGCGACGTTGGTGAGGGTGACCTGGTAGTCCAGGCTGCTGGCCAGCTCCGTGGCCGCCTCCGCCAGGAACGCGAGCTTGGCAGTCTGGCGGCCGGCGTCCTCCTGCGCGATGATCCGGCCGACGCTCTGCGCGCAGGCGCTGGCCAGGATGTCGAGGAGCTCGATCTCGGCGTCCTCGAGGTGGCGCGCGTGCGCGAAGACCAGGCCGATGGCACCGATCACGGAGCCGGCCGCGCTCAGCGGCAGGGCCACGACGGTCTCGGCCCCGCGGTCGGGCATGTCGGCGAAGCGTCGGGTGATCGCCTGCGGACCGGTGACGACCAGACGAGTGCCGGTGCGGATGGCCTCGGCCGACGGCGTCCGCACGCTGAGCGGGAAGGTGCGCCACGTCTCCTCGTCACCTGCGAGGCCACCGCTGAGGGCCATGAGCCGCACGGTCCGCCGGTCGTCGCCGAGGAGGGTCATCGACGCGACGTCCGCGCCGACGGCCTCGGCGCCGTGCGTGACGACGGCCTTGCAGACCCCTTCGACGGTGTCGGCGTCGACGAGCTCGCCGGTGACGCGCGCAAGGCGGGTCAACCGTTCGGACAGGGCCGTTGGGCCGTCGGGGCCGATCACCTCGTCATCATGCCAACTGCGACGTCCCGCGGGGCACGAATCACGCCGGCCTCACCCCCAGGGACCGTACGCTCGGCAGATGAACGGTGCAGCCGGACCCGGACCGGCGGTTGCAGGACCCACCCACGCGTGGGCTGAACAGTCGCTGGACGCACTCACCTCGCTCCCCGACGTGCGTCGCGCCGGGATCGCCCTGCCGGAGGGCGGCGGGCGACGGCTGAACTTCACCTCCGCCGAGCACTCCGGACAACGTCCCGTGACCTGGTGCCAGGTGGATGCCTACGACGACGTGCCCCTCAACACCGCCGTACGCAACGGCACTGCCGTCGTGGGCAGCCTCGAACAGCTCGAGGACAGCCATCCCGATTTCGTCGAGCGCCAGCGCGGGACGGAGACGCTGGCGCTCGCGGCCGTGCCGCTCGTCGCAGACGGTCACACCCTCGGCGCCTTCGTCCTCTTCTACCGCCGACCTCCCGAGTTCGCGGACGCAGCCGTACGTGATCTGGCGGACCTGGGCGCCCGCCTCGGCGAGACCCTCCGCAGCACGCGGGCCACCCACACCGACGACCCGGACGCGCGGATGCGTACGCCTCCAACGGGCGCCCGCGTCGCGTTGTTCGCGGTCGCGAGCGACCCCGCAGCAGTCGGTCCGGCGCGTCACGAGCTCAGCGCCACGCTCTCCGGCTGGAACGTCGACCGAGGCATCGCGGAGACCGCCGCCCTGTGCATGTCCGAGCTGGTCACGAACGCCGTGGTCCATGCCGACTCCGGGTGCCACGTCCAGGTCACGTGGGGCGCCGGCACGCTCACGGTGGAGGTCCGCAACCCCGGGAATCCTCCGGACCTGCCCGAGCCGGACCTGAGTGACCCCTTCCAGGTCCACGGTCGCGGACTACAGCTGGTGGACGCCCTTGCGAGCCAGTGGGGGTCCGATCGCGACCCCGACGGCTTCAGTGCATGGTTCACGTTGGAGTCCTGACTGGGTGTGTCCCTGTTGTCTGGACGAGTGGCGTGGTCACCGTGCCGGCATGCCGTATCCAAGTGATCCGACCGATGAGCAGAGGGACCTGCTGGAACCCGTCTTCAACGTGCCCGGCAAGCGCGGACACGACGTCGAGGTCGCCCACGGCCGTCTGCATCGCCACGACGCTGCGCCATCTGTCCCGAGAACGAGCACACCAGCTCGCTGGTTGACCTCGCGGCCTGACGTGCTCCTGCGGCGGACCGCCCTCATCGCCGCAGATCCGGGCGAGCGTAGCCGCCCTCAACGCCGCAGATCCGGATGTTCAGCAGTTGACATCCAGCGCCATCTCGGGCTGGTCGCAGGAAGCGAAGCCCCACTTGCCGTCGCTAAAGGCATCCTGTGTTGAGTCGGTATACACCTCAGTCGAGCCGTCCGCCGTCACGCGGTAGTAGTTCGTGACTGGGTCACCTTCGGTCGTGGGATAGCGGATGGTTAGTTCTGCGCCCCGTCCGGAATCGAGCGCGCGTTGCAGGCACGCGACTTCCGTTTCGCCCTCGACCTCTACTGCCTCGCCCTGTTGGAGTTGCAGGGAGCCACAACTTGGCAGAGATGCGCGTGACTCCCACTGCTCCTGTACCGGGTCGGACGTCATTGATCCGCATCCCGTGCCACCCACGAGCAGGGCACCGCAGGCGACAGCCCCGTGCAACGTGGCGCCGGGCGGTCGCCGCATGGAGGCCGTCATGCTCATGAGACGCATTGTGAACCCCATGCGATCCCTACGAGGGAGAACCATCCGGACATCGGCTGCTTGTTCCATTGACCTAGGACCGGTGCCTGGCGAGGCTCGGTCCAGGCGCCCGGGTCGTCGCTCTCACATCGGCTGCCCACGCTGGTCGTGTGGCTCTCATCTGGCCTGCGTGACCCGGGCGTCGCCAGGGCCAGGAGAGGCTCAAGAGGGGTTTGCCCAGCTCGAAGCAGCGTTGCCCTCCCGGCTCGACAACCGAACAGGTTCGAGCATCGGAGGAAGACGTGAGCACACCACCAACAGCGCGGGTCGTCATCGGGATGGACCCGCACAAGCGCTCGGCGACGATCGAGGTGATGACCGCCGACGAGACCGTCGTCGGCCAAGGCCGGTTCGCCACCGACCGTGACGGCTACGACGAGATGCGCCGCTACGCCGGCCAATGGCCGGACCGGGTCTGGGCCATCGAAGGCTGTGCCGGGATCGGCAAACACATCGCTGTCCGGCTCCTGGCCGACGGCGAAGAGGTCGTCGACGTCCCACCGAAGCTGTCCGCCCGCGCACGGGTGTTCGCCAGCGGACAGGGACGCAAGACCGACGCCACCGACGCGCACTCCGTCGCCCTGGTCGGCACCCGCATGACCGGACTGCGACCGGTCGTCACCGATGAACAACTGGAGGTGCTGCGACTCCTGGTCGACCGGCGCCGCTCGCTCGGCGAGGAGCACACCCGCAAGACCTCCCAGCTGCACCAGCTGCTGCTCGAGTTGATCCCCGGTGGGGCGAAGCGAAACCTGTCCGCGGCTCAGGCAAAGGCGCTGCTGGCCAAGGTCCGACCGCGAGACGTCGTCGGCAAGACCCGCCGCCGGGTAGCTGCCGAGCTCGTCGCGGACCTCGAGCGGATCCACGCCCGGAAGAAGGGAGCGAACAACGAGCTCACCGAGCTGCTGAAGGACACCGGAACCGGCCTGTTGGACCTGCACGGCATCGGACCCACCGGTGCCGCTCGACTGCTGGTCGAGGTTGGCGACATCACCCGGTTCCAGAACAAGGCCCACTTCGCGTCCTGGAACGGCACCGCACCCCTGGATGCGTCCTCCGGTGACCAGACCCGGCACCGGCTGTCCCGCAAAGGAAACCGCCAGATCAACCGAGTCCTGCACACCATGGCCCGCGCGCAGCTCCGCACCCCCACCGAGGGCAGGGCCTACTACGACCGCAAGAAGGCCGACGGCAAAGCGCCCATGGGAGCCATGCGGTGCGTCAAGCGCCGATTGTCCGACATCGTCTTCCAGACCATGCTCAACGACGCCATCCGCACCACCGAGGCGACCACAAGGACGGGCCCGGGAGGACAACGGGGAAACGACTCTGACTCCAGCGCGGCCGGCTCACATCCCCACACCGGCTCTTCGGACAAGTCACTTCCCGGACCCGCCAAGCAACACCCTAGAACTCCACTCCCTGCTGCGTCTTGACACAGAGGGGTGCCAGATCCGGTAACTGGCGTCGCCAACAGGCCATCCCGTGCAAGCCTTGCAAATCGAACATGTGTTCGATAGAATGAGGCATGTCCTCCTCCCACCCAGCTCCACAGCCGCCTCCTGCGGCCGACGAGGCGCCTGCCACGCAGGTGCTGGTGCTGGCTGCCGACGCGCTGCGAGCGCGTCGCCTGGCCGAGGTGGAGGAGCTGCGGCTCGCGATCCGGTGGGCGACGATCCAGGGCCACCCACGCGACGACCGCGACCCGATGGTCTCCCCCGGCGGCGACGGCACGCCGGAGGTCCGCGAGCACGCGATCCCCGAGCTGGCCATGGCCCGCGAGACGCACCCCGCCACCACGCGGGCGCTGATCGCCGACGGCCTCGACCTCGTCCACCGCCTGCCCCGGACGTGGGCGGTCGTGGAGGCCGGCGAGTGCGAGCCGTGGGTGGCTCGCAAGGTCGCCGTCCTCTCCCGCGCCCTCCTCGACGACCAGGTCCGCACCGTCGATCGTGCGGTCGCCAAGGCCATCGCCGGGCACGCGCCGTCGACCGTCCTCGAGATCGCGCGGGCGAAGGTCATCGAGGCCGACCCCGAGACCCACCGCGCCGAGCGCGAGCGCGAGCGCCACCGTCGCTACGTCTCGCTCTCGCGCGCCGACGAGTTCGGCTACCGCCACGTCATCGCCCGGGTCGGCGCTGGCGACGCGGCCTGGATCGACGCCATGGTGGAGCGCGTCGCCGAGATCCTCTCCGCGACGATGGGCCACGACCACAACCACGACGAGCTCCGCTCGATCGCGATGGGCTGGCTCGCCCGCCCCCTCGACCTCCTCAAGCTGCTGCTCGAGCACACCGACACCACGACCGGGGAGGTCCCGGCCTGGGCGTCGGACCACCTCGCCGAGACCGTCGCCCGGATCACGACGATGCCGGCGCGACGCCTGGCGCAGCTGCGCAGCCGCGGCCGGCTGTTCGTGCACGTGACCGACGAGGCACTGCGCACCGGCGTCGGCGTAGCCCGCGTCGAGGGCGTCGGCCCCATCGACGTACGCCAGCTCCGCGAGGTCCTCGGCCACGCGGACGTCACCGTCACGCCCGTCCTCGACCTCGCGCACCGTCGCCGTGTCGACGCCTACGAGCACCCCGAGACGGTCAAGGACCACGTCTGGGTGCAGACCGGCGGCGACTGCTTCCCCTGGACCCCGCGCAGCGCCACCCGCGACGGTGTCGACTACGACCACGCCGTCCCCTACGACGACACCGGGCCACCGGGGCAGACCGGCCCCCACAACTCCGGCCCCCTGCGCAGGCGCCACCACCGCACCAAGACCCACGGTGGCCTCACCACCCGGGTCGTCGGACCGGGACGACATCTCTGGCGCACGCCCCACCGGCAGGCGTTCCTCGTCGACCACACCGGCACCACGCGGTTGACCGACGACCAGGCCGAGTCCATGACCCAAGCGATCGACGACGGCGTCGAGCTCTACTTCAGCTGCTTCCAGTGACCCTCTGACACGACCTCGACGACACCGTCGAGGACCGTGATGGCGGTCTGGTCGTCGATGGCGTACGCCGGTCCACCGATGTTCGAAGCCCACTCCTGCGCCTCGGCCATCGTGTTGCCCGGCCCGCCGTCCGGCACGAGGTGCGGGCAGATGGAGAAGTCGACGAGCCCCAGCGTGCTGTCGTCGCCCGACGGTGGCCGCCACTGGACGAAGTCGTCCCCGACCTCGGGCGTCATCACCATGCTGCCGGCACTCAGCCCCACCCACACCGTGTCGTCCAGCGACGGGAGCAGGTCGGTCAGGCCGGACTCCCGCATCCAGTGGCACAGGTAGAGGACGTCGCCGCCGGCCACCAGAAGAACGTCGGCCTCGCGCACCAACGGCATCCAGCGCTCCTCGTCGAGGCTGGGCAGCGCGGTGAGCTCGAGCACGCCGACCGACCTCCAGCCCAGGTCCACCATGGGGTTCTCGGCCGTGCCGCTGATGAACTGCCAGGCCCGCTCGCCCGGCCCGACCCACGGGTGGCCGTACATCGCGGTCGGGATGCACAGCGCGGTGGACTCCTCGATCGGCTTGCCGAGCATGTCGACCAGGGCCTCACGGATGCTGGCGTTCGTCACACCACCGGAGGTGAGCAGCAGCTTCATGGTGTGTCCTCTCAGACGAGTCCCAGAGTCCTTGCGTGCTCGCGCATGACGTCGGAGTCGGCGGCCAGCACGAACGGCACGTGGGACGCCCAGGAGCCGGACACCTTCTCCACACGACCGTCGCCCGGGTCCAGCCGCACCTCGCGGATGTAGACCGCGATGATCCGGTCGGGGTACTCGCGCACGATGTCGGCGTATATCTGTGGATCCTTCTCACCGGAGTCGCCGAGCAGCACGAACTGCAGGTCGGGGTGCAGGTCCAGGACCTCCCGGATGCGCTGGTGCTTCTGCTCGCGGCCGGCGCGGGTGCCGAGCAGGTCGCGCAGCAGCACCGGTCCGATCGGGAAGTCGCGGTGGCGGAGGAACCCGAGGAGGAAGGAGTGCAGGTTCCACGGGCTCGAGGAGATGTAGAAGACCGGGTTCACGCCCGCGGCGAGGTCGCGGTAGAGCTCGACCACGCCGGGGAACGCCGTCCGGGTGAGCGCGGACCCGGTGAAGGTCTGGACGACCATCTGCCGCACGCGCTGGACGCCGGTCATCAGGATCGTGTCGTCGACGTCCGAGACGATCCCGAACTGCGCGTTCGCGGCCGGGACGCGGACCTCGATCTGCGCGGTCCGGGGCCGGGTCACTCCGCGGTAGTCGCCGCTGAGCTCGACGAGTCCCTCGGTCCACGGGCTCTCCAGCGACTCGGGCGTCGTGGGGATGCGGACGAGGAAGTAGCCCTCCCCGTCGGTCGCTGTCTCGCGGCTCGTCCCGCCCACGGTGACCCGCAGCGGCACCCCGGGCAGCTCGTTGGTGAGGAAGTTCCCGACCGTACGCCGCACTGCCGCGCCGACGTCCTCGCCCTCCTCGACCTCCCTCTCCAGCGGGTTGTCGAGGACCCGCCCGCGCACGATCGTGCCGGCCGGACCGCCGTGGCCGATGTAGCACTCGATCCTGAAGTGCTCGGGGGTCTTGGGCTCCCGGCCGCGCACGCCGTCCCACGCGCGCTCGGCGGCCACGACCAGGCGGTGGAGGTTCATGGGGTCACCGTATGCACTTTCGAGGACGATGACCTCGTCCTACGGTCGCCTCCTGCGAGACTCACCTGCATGGACTTCGACCACGCAGCGGCCATGCGCCTGGGTGGCTGGGATCCCCGCTACGCGGTGGTGCTGGCGACAGCCGCCCGCGACGGAGTCGCTGCGGCGCTCGTCGACACCAATGGCGACGGCGCGGATGTCGACCTCGACCAGTACGAGCAGGCGGCAGACGGCCGCTGGGCGGAGGTGAGCAGCGGGAACTGCGACGACACGGGTGCGTTCGCAACGGGATCCATGGCACTGGCGTGGGGCCGCGCGTCTCCGCGAGCGGTCGTCACGGTTGAGTTCCGGGCCGCCAGGCACACCGTCGAAGCCACGGATCAGGGTTGGTGGATGTTCGTGGTCCCGAGTCGCTCCGGCGATGTGCCAGCGGTCGTGGCCGACGGAGGCGCGGGCGGCTGATCGCACGCCCCCACGCGCCTCACCAGCGCCCGTGCACCTGCTCGCGGATCTTCCGGTCGTAGAGCCCGGCCACACCCTCGAGGAACGAGGCGGGCAGCTCGCCCACAGAACCGGCCGCGGCGTTGGCGGATGCCTGGGAGACGTTGCGCGCCCCCGGGATCACCGTGGAGACGCCGGGCTGCTGCCAGATCCACGCGATGGCCGCCTGCGCCGGCGTGACGTCGGAGAGCCCGGCGGACGAGACGAGGGATGAGAACTCCCGCGCCGCCTCGACACCCGTCGCGTAGTCGACTCCCGAGAAGGTCTCGCCCACGTCGAAGGCGCTGCCGTCGCGGTTGTAGGTGCGGTGGTCGTCCGCGGCGAAGGTCGTGTCAAGGTCGTACTTGCCCGACAGCAGGCCCGAGGCCAGCGGCACGCGGGCGATGATCCCGACGCCGGCGGTCTCGGCGGCGGGCAGCACCTCGTCGAGCGGCTTCATCCGGAAGGCGTTGAGGATGATCTGGATGCTGGCGACGTGGGGCCGGGCGATCGCGCTGAGCGCCTGGGCGCAGGTCTCGACGCTGACGCCGTAGGAGGCGATGACGCCCTCGTCGACGAGCGTGTCCAGCACGTCGTACGTCGCGTCGTCGTCGATGACCTCGCTCGGCGGGCAGTGCAGCTGCACGAGGTCGATCGTGTCGACGCCGAGGTTGGCGCGCGAGCGGTCCAGCCAGGCGCGGAAGTTGGACTCGACGTAGTTGGCCGGCACCTGGTCCATCCGCCGGCCCATCTTGGTGGCGACGGTGAAGCCGGCGTCGGGGTGGGCCGCGACGAAGCGGCCCACGAGCTGCTCGCTGCGGCCGTCGCCGTAGACGTCGGCGGTGTCGTAGAACGTCACGCCTGCCTCGGCGGACGCCTCGAGGACGGCCATCGCGTCGGCCTCGGTCACGTCGCCCCAGTCGGCGCCGAGCTGCCAGGTGCCGAGTCCGACGACCGAGACCTCGCGGCCGGTCCTGCCCAGGGTGCGGTGCTCCATCGAAGACATGTCAGTGAGTCTCACAGACTGCCGGATGACCCGGTCCGAGCCGCCTCGGCCGCGAGCGCGGTGATCCGGTCCCAGTCGCCGACGGCGAGCGCGTCGGACGGGGTCAGCCAGGAGCCGCCGACGCAACCGACGTTGGGGAGAGCGAGGTACGACGGCGCGGTGGCCGCGGTGATCCCGCCGGTCGGGCAGAAGCGGGCCGCCGGCAGCGGCGAGGCGAGGGACCTGAGGTACGCCGCCCCGCCGGAGGCCTCGGCGGGGAAGAACTTCATCTCCGTGAAGCCGGCCTCGAGCACGGCCATCGCCTCGGAGACGGTGGCGGTGCCGGGCAGGAAGGGCACCCCCGAGCCCGCCAACTCCTGCAGCAGCGTCGGCGTGGTGCCGGGCGAGACGAGGAACTGCGCCCCTGCCTCGACCGCGCGCCCCACCAGCTCCGGGGAGGTGACGGTGCCGGCGCCGACGAGGATCTCGGGGACCTCGGCGGCGATGGCGGCGATCGCCTCCAGCGCGACCGGGGTGCGCAGGGTCAGCTCGATGACCGGCAGGCCGCCGGCGACGAGGGCGCGCGCGACCGGCACCGCGTGGTCGAGGTCGTCGAGCACGACGACGGGCACCACGGGGACGAGCGACAGCAGTGAGGACTCAGACGTGCTGGGCAAGGGGGGCCTCCTCCGAGGGGGCGGGCAGGGGACGGATCACGCTGGCGCCGGTCTCGGCGGTGCCGACGATGGCGCGGAAGCCGGAGAACAGCTCGCGGCCGGTGCCGGCCCACTCGATGTCGTGGGGTGCGCGGCCGGTGGTCTCGCGGCGGTCGAGGTCGGCGTCGGAGAGGGCGACCTCCAGGACGCCCGTCTCGGCGTCGACGGTCAGCAGGTCGCCGTCGCGGACCCGGGCGATCGGCCCGCCGAGGGCGGTCTCCGGGGTGACGTGGATGGCCGCGGTGACCTTGCCGGAGGCGCCCGACATGCGGCCGTCGGTGACGATGGCGACGCGCTGGCCGCGGTCCTGGAGCACCCCGAGCGCGGGCATCAGCTTGTGCAGCTCGGGCATGCCGTTGGCGGCCGGGCCCTGGTAGCGCACGACCGCGACGAGGTCGCGCCCGTCGAGGCGGCCCTCGGCGAAGGCGGCGAGGAACTCGGCCTGGTCGTCGAACACCATCGCCGGCGCGGTGACCACGCGGTGCTCGGGCTTCACCGCGGACGTCTTGACGACGGCGCGACCGAGGCGACCCGAGAGCATCCGCAGCCCGCCGTCGGGGGCGAAGGGGTCCTCGGCACCGCGGAGGACGTCGGTGTCGAGCGAGCGCTTGGGGCCCTCCTCCCACGCCACACCGGACCCGTCGAGGCGTGCCTCGCACGTGTGGCGACACAGGCCGCGGCCGGACACGGTGCGTACGTCGTCGTGGAGGTAGCCGTGCTTCAGCAGCGTGTGCACGAGGAACGGCGTACCGCCGGCGGCGACGAAGTGGTTGATGTCGGCGCTGCCGTTGGGGTAGATCCGGGTCAGCAGCGGCACCGCGGCCGACAGGTCCGACAGGTCGTCCCACGTGAGCGAGATGCCGGCCGCCGCGGCGATCGCGACGAGGTGCATCGTGTGGTTGGTCGAGCCGCCGGTGGCGAGCAGCGCCACGCACGCGTTGACGATCGCCTTCTCGTCGACCAGGTGCCCGACGGGCGTGGGCTCGCCGCCGGCCGCCGTGATGGCCACCGCGCGCTCCCCCGCAGCGCGGGTCAGCGCCTCGCGCAGCGGGGTCCCGGGGTTGGCGAAGGTCGCGTCGGGCAGGTGCAGGCCCATGACCTCCATGAGCATCTGGTTGCTGTTGGCGGTGCCGTAGAAGGTGCACGTGCCGGCGGAGTGGTAGGACGCCGACTCGGCCTCGAGCAGCTCCTCGCGACCGACCTTGCCCTCGGCGTAGAGCTGGCGCACGCGCGCCTTCTCGCCGTTGGGCAGGCCCGACGGCATCGGCCCGGCAGGCACGAACACGGTCGGCAGGTGGCCGAAGGAGAGCGCCCCGATGAGCAGGCCCGGCACGATCTTGTCGCAGACACCGAGCATCATCGCGGCGTCGAACATGTCGTGCGAGAGCGCGACCGCGGTGGACATCGCGATGAGGTCGCGGCTGAAGAGCGAGAGCTCCATGCCGGCGCGGCCCTGGGTGATGCCGTCGCACATCGCGGGCACGCCGCCGGCGAACTGGGCGAGGCCACCAGCGCGGATGATCGACTTCTTCAGCACCTCGGGCACGTCGCGGAAGGGCTGGTGCGCCGACAGCATGTCGTTGTAGGACGACACGATCGCGACGTTGGGCTTGCGCCCGGACCTGAGGCCGGACTTCATCGGCTCCTCCGCGGCCGCGAAGCCGTGGGCGAGGTTGGCGCAGGCCAGCTTGCCGCGGGCCGGACCGGTGCCGATCGCGGCGTCGACGCGCGCGAGGTACGCCGTACGGGTGCCGGCGCTGCGGCGGACGATGCGGTCGGTGACCTCGGCCACCACGGGGTGGACGGTCTGGGTGCTCATTCTGTCTCCTGCCAGGATCGGCCGTCGCGCTCGAGGAGCGTCGTGGCGGCGACGGGGCCGTTGGTGCCGGCGGGGTAGCGCCGGGGGCGGTGGGTGGGCTGCGACCAACGGTCGAGGATCGGGGCGACCCACGACCAGGCGGCCTCGACCTCGTCGCGGCGCATGAAGAGGGTCGGGTTGCCGCGAACGACGTCCATCAGCAGCCGCTCGTAGGCGTCCGGCGAGCGGGCGCCGAAGGCCGCGGCGTAGCTGAGGTCCAGCGACACCGGCCGCAGCCGGATGCCACCCGGACCGGGCTCCTTGGCGGTCATGTGCAGGCGCATGCCCTCGTCCGGCTGGACCCGGATGTGCAGCCGGTTGGGCTCGGTCGGGCCCTCGCTGTGCGGGAACATCGCGTGCGGCGGCTCCTTGAAGACGACCACGATCTCCGAGACCCGCTCGGGCAGCCGCTTGCCGGTGCGCAGGTAGAACGGCACCCCGGCCCAGCGCCAGTTCTGCACCTCGGTGCGCAGCGCCACGAAGGTCTCGGTGTCGGAGGCGTGCCCCACCTCCTCGACGTACGCCTTCGCGGGCGAGCCCTCGCAGAGCCCGGCGGCGTACTGGCCCGCGACGACGTCGCGGTCGACCAGCTCGGGGGTCAACGGGCGCAGCGCCTGGAGCACCTTGAGCTTCTCGTCGCGCACGGTCTCGCGGTCGACGTAGGTCGGCGGCTCCATCGCCACGAGGCAGAGGAGCTGCAGGAGGTGGTTCTGCACCATGTCGCGCAGCGCGCCGGAGCGGTCGTAGTAGGACCCGCGCTCCCCCACGCCCAGCGACTCGGCGGCCGTGATCTGCACGTGGTCGACCCAGTGGCTGTTCCACAGAGGCTCGAGGAAGGTGTTGGCGAAGCGCGTGACCAGCAGGTTCTGCACGCTCTCCTTGCCGAGGTAGTGGTCGATGCGGAAGATGTTGGACTCCTCGAACACCCGGCCGACCGCCTCGTTGACCCGGCGCGCGGTGGCGAGGTCGGAGCCCATCGGCTTCTCCAGCACGACGCGCGAGCGCTCGGTCGCCAGGCCCACCTCGTCGAGGTGCTCGCAGATGGTGCCGAAGAGGCCGGGCGCGACGGCGAGGTAGAAGACGCGGATCACGTCCTCGCTGGCGGCGCCGTCCTTGAGCCGCGCGTGCAGCAGGTGCCAGGCGCCGACGTCCTCGATGTCCAGCTCGACGTGGTGCAGCCGGCCGAGGAGTCGCGCGACCGCCGCGTCGTCGAGGTCCTCGGGGCTGACGTGCTGGGTGAGCGCGTCACGGACCATCGCGCGGTAGGCGTCGTCGTCGGCGGCGTGGCGCGAGACGCCGATGACACGGAAGCCGTCGGGGAGCTGGCCGTCGCGGTCGCGGAGGTAGAGGGCGGGCAGCAGCTTGCGCAGCGCGAGGTCGCCGGTGCCGCCGAAGACCGTGAAGTCGCAGGGCTCGACGGGCGAGGGGAAGGCCATGGCGAGGACCGTACGGACCAATTAGGTCCTTGCGCAACAGAACTTCCGTCTTTTCGAGACTTATTTGACGTGGATGCCACAATCACCGCACCATGCCCAGCCCGCCGACCGCACCCACCCCCTCCCCGGCGCAGTCCGTCGGCGCGGGCGACGTCCTCGCCCTGATCCGCTCCGGCCGCGCCTCGACGCGCGGGGCTCTCGGCCGGCTCACCGGCCTGTCCCGTACGGCGGTGAGCGCGCGCGTCGACTCGCTCGAGCGCGCCGGCCTCGTGGTCGAGGGGGCGCAGGAGTCCGCCACCGGCGGGCGACCCGCCAGCACCCTGGTCTTCAACGCCGACGCGGGGCTCGTGCTCGCCGTCGCGCTCGGGCGCAGCCGCTCGCAGGTGGCGGTGTGCGACCTGCACGGCACTGTGCTCGCCCAGGTCAGCCACGAGCAGGAGGTCGGAGCCGGTCCCGAGACGGTGATGCCGGTGGTGGTCGACCACCTCCGGGAGATGCTCGCCGACCTCGGTCGCCCGGCCGCCGACGTCAAGGGCGTGGGCATGTCGCTGGCCGGCGTCGTCGACCCTGCCCACCTGATGAGCGTCGAGTCCCCCGCCCTCGTCGGCTGGGACGGCGTCGACCTCGCGCCATGGCTGCGGGAGGTCACCGCGGCCCCGGTCGTCATCGACACCGACTGCAACGTCATGGCCCTCTCGCAGCTGCGGGTGGAGCCGACCACCCTGCGCGAGCGCGACGACGCCCTCGTCCTCAAGGCCTCGACCGGCATCGGCGTCGGCATGGTCGCCGACGGCCGGATCTGGCGTGGGCACCGCGGCGCGGCCGGCCAGCTCGGGCACGTCAAGGTCGCCGCGGGCGCCGGGCTGCCGTGCCGCTGCGGCGAGGTCGGCTGCCTGGAGACCGTCGCCGGCGGATGGGCGCTCGTGGAACGGCTGCGGACGGGCGGGCACGAGGTGCACCACGTGCGCGACCTCGTCGCCCAGGCCGTGCAGGGCGACAGCGGGGCACGCTCGGTCGTGCGCGAGTCGGGTCGTCACATCGGCGACGCCCTCGCCGCCCTCGTCATCGTCACCAACCCGCGCGTCGTCGCCGTCGGCGGCGACATGGCGGGCGCCTTCGACATGTTCGCCGCCGGCCTGCGCGAGGGACTCTTCGGCAGCACCACCGCGCTGGCCGGGCGCGACCTCCAGGTCGTGCCCGCCGCCCACGGCGAGGGCGCCGGGCTGGTCGGCTGTGCCCAGCTCGCCCTCGACGCGGTGCTCTCACCCGCCGCGGTCGACGCGGCGCTCAGGGCCTGATCAAAGGCTGATCAGCACCTTGCCCACCGCGCCGTCCTCGACGGCGGCGTGCGCCTCGGCGGTCCGCTCGAGCGGGTAGTGGTGCAGCGGCAGGCCGTGCTCGTCGCCGACGCCGTACGCCCCGTCGGCGACCGCCGCGTTGACGTCCTCCGCCGCCGCGCGGAGCGCCTCCTGCCCGACGGTGTAGAGCAGCACCCACTGGAAGCGCGCGTTGGTGGAGAAGGTCTCGCGCACGCTGAGCGTCACCTCGTCGCCGCCGTTGTTGGCATAGATCGCGATCGTGGCGCGCGGCCTGATGACGCCCAGGTCGAGGCGGAGGTTCTGCGCGGGAGCCACCTCGACGACGAGGTCGACGCCCTCCGGCGCGAGGTCGCGGATCGCCGCGGCGGTGTCGCCGTCGCGGTAGTTGACGACGTGGTGCGCGCCGGCGGCCCGCGCGAGCGCGGCCTTCTCGTCGCTGCTCACCGTGCTGATCACCGTCGCACCGGCCCAGCGGGCCAGCTGGATCGCGGCGTTGCCGACCGCGCCGGCACCGCCCGCGACGAGCACCGTCGTCCCGTCCAGCGCGCCGGGGGCGAGCCGGTCCGGTCCGTCCTCGGAGGTCGTGAGGGCCCGGTGGGCGGTGACCGCGGGGACGCCCAGGGAGGCGCCCAGGTCGTACGACGCCGCGTCGGGCAGCTTCGCCACGTTGGCCACCGGGAGGACCACGAGCTCCTGCGCCGTGCCGCCGGGGCGGGTGTGCTGGGCGAGCATCGTCCAGACCCGGTCGCCGACCGCGAGGTCGGTGACGCCGGGGCCGACGGCGTCGACGTCACCGGCGCCGTCCTGGCCGGGGACGATCTCGGGGAAGGCGAGCTCGCCCATGCCCCCGGCGCGGAACTTCCAGTCGGTCGGGTTCACGCCGGCGCGCACGATCCGCACCCGCACCTCACCGGGTCCGGGCTCGGGCGCCTCGCGCTCGACCAGCTCCAGCACGGAGGAGTCGCCGCTCTCGGTGTAGACCACTGCACGCATCAGGTGTCCTTCCTCGGGGGATCGTCGTTCGAGGAACACAACGCCGGCGGGCGCCGGACTATGCCTCAGGGCACGAGGACCTGACGTACGCCGGACCCACCGGTCTGCTGCGCGCGCCAGACCACTTCGACGTCAGCGAGCGCCCGCGCCTCGTGGGCGACCCCGATGAGGCCGTCGGCGGCGAGCCGCGCGACGGAGCCCAGCGCCTCAGCCCGCTGGGCCGCGGTCAGGGCGTTGTTGGTGTAGCCCAGCAGCGACAGCCCGCGACCACGTAGCCCGGCGGAGGAGAGGGTGGCGGCGTCGGACGCCGAGCCGCCGAGGTTGACCAGCCGGCCGCCGGGAGCCATCGCCGACAGGGCGGCCTCGGCCACCCACCCGAAGACCGGGTCGATGACGACGTCAGCACCGTCCGGGAGCGCGTCGCGGAGCGCGTCCGCGAGGCCTGCCGGGTCGGGCTCGCCGATCTCCACCACGGCATCGGGGCCCTGCGCCCGCGCCCGGTCGACCGACCCACCCGACCTGCACACCGCGACGACCCGACCGGCCCCCTGGGCACGAGCGGCGCCGACCGCCGCCTGCCCGACCGCACCACCGGCACCCAGCACCACGACGGACTCGCCGGGACGCAGGCCGGCCCGCCAGGACAGCGACTGCCACGCGGCGACCCCGGAGAGGCCCAGCGCGGCGAGCGCGGCGTCGTCGACGTCTGCCTGCTCCCGCGGCAGGGCCACGACGGCCGACGCCGGCACGACGCACAGCTCGGCCAGCGCCCCGTCACCGTCGGCCATCCCGGCCGAGGTCGCGACGAAGACCCGCGTCCCGGGCGACAGGTCGCCGCCCGACACCACCTCGCCCACGCCCTGCACGCCCGGCACGTAGGGCAGCGCCCGGGCCCCGAAGTAGGAGGTGCCGCTGGCGCACAGCAGGTCGAGCGGCACGACCGGCGCCGCGGTCACCCGCACCAGCACCTCGCCCTCCCCCGCCACCGGCTCGGCGCGGTCGGCGTACGCCGGTGCAGCTCCGTGGGCGCGCAGGACTGCGGCGCGCATCAGGTGGCGATGTCGGGATAGGGCAGCGAGAGGTGCTGCATCGCCGCGCCGTAGGCGAGCTGGTACTCCATCGGCCCGTGGTCGCGCTCGAACATCGCGATGAAGAGGGTGAGCGTCAGGAACGGGTGGGCACCGAGCTCGAAGAGCCGCACGTGGTCGTGGGAGGCCAGCGCCTCGCGCTCGTCGTCGTCGAAGGCGAGCCAGGTGGAGCGCTCGTCGGAGATCGCGTTGAGGAGCCGGTTGGCCTCCTCCGCCTCCCACCACGTGACCGTGCCGCGCGGATCCTCGCGGTAGCGCTCGACGAGCGCCGGGTCGCGGTCGACGGTGAACAGGAACTTGTCCAGCAGGTACTTGCTCACGGTGTGACTCCGATCTGGGGCGCCCCGTTCGGGTACCAGGTGAAGTAGGCCTCCATCGTGTGGAAGAGGTCGAGTGAGTCGACGTGGTGCGCCTTCGCGCCCTCGCCTGCCACGCCCATCATCAGCATGAAGTCCATGAAGCCGTGGGTCGCGTTGCCCGGCAGGTGGAGGCTGTCGAGGGTGACCTCGCGGCAGCAGCCGTCGATGTCACCGTTGGCGATCCACTCCACCGCGCGCCGGTCGAACTCCGGGTCGGGCCCGTGCTCGCCGAACTGGCGCGGTCCGCCGAGCTCGAGGGAGAGGTGGCCGGTGCCGATGATCGCCACGCGCTGGTCCGAGGGCCACGACTCGACCAGCTCGCGGATCGCCTTGCCCAGCGCGACGAACCGCTCGGGGCGGGGCAGGGGCGGGGCGAAGATGTTGGTGTAGATCGGCACGATCGGCAGGTCGGCCTCAGGACGCAGCGTGATGATCGGGCAGGTGATGCTGTGGTCGATGCGCAGCTCGTTGCTGAAGGCGAGGTCGAAGCCCAGGTCCAGGCCGCCGCGCAGCACGTGCGCGGAGAGGTCCTCCTGCCCCGCCAGCGTCATCTTCGGCAGGCCGAACTCGCGCTCCTCGTTGTACCAGTTGGCGTCGTAGAAGGGCGCCTTGCCGACGAGGAACTGCGGCATGTTGTCCAGCCACAGCTGGTGGAAGTGGTCGCTGCCCACCATCACCAGGACATCGGGCCGGGCACGGGTCAGCGTCTCGCGGAAGGCCTCGATCTTGCGGACCCACTCGTCGGCGAAGGGCGGGCGGTCCTCGCCGACCGCCGTGCTCGCGCGGTAGTAGAAGGGGTGGTGGGTCGAGGCGATGACGGCGACGATCTCGGCCATGGCGGGTGCTCAGCTCTCCTCGGTGGGGGCGGGGTCGACGTAGACCGCGTTGCGGTCGATGCTCAGGTAGGCGTCCATGCCGATCGGCCGGCGCCGCTCCTCCGCGATCTGGCCGAGCAGTCCCGCCGCGCGCGCCAGCAGCGCGAAGCCGCGGAGCATCTCGACCGGCAGGCCGAGGTCGGCCAGCGCGGCGCCACAGACGCCGGCACCGTTGAGCGGCAGCGTGCGGCCCAGCACCTCGGGGTGCACCCGGCCGACGGCGGCGAAGAGCCGCAGGTGCGGGCCCAGCAGCCCTTCCTCCTCCGCGATCCGCATCAGCACGGGCGTGCGCGGGTCCTGCTCCTTGTGGACCGGGTGCCCCAGACCGGGGACGAAGCCCCCGGCCTCCTTCGTGCGGCGTACGGCCTCGAGGGCGAGCGCGTCGTAGCCCGCGTCGTCGGTGGGCAGGTCGCCGTCGGCGGCGACGACCACGTCGTGGAGGTAGCCGCCGCAGTCCTCGGTCACCCCGAGGAAGCGCGAGCCGCCGCCGAGCAGCCCGGCGGCCAGCGCGCCCTGGAGGGAGTCGGGGGCCGAGAGGTAGGTCAGCCGGGCCGCGATCGCGGTCGGGGTGAAGCCGTGGTCGGCGAGCGCCACGAGCACGGCCTCGAAGAGCCGCGTCTCCGAGGGCGTGGGCCGGCGCATCGCGACGAGCCAGAAGGCGAGCTCGCCGAAGCCGACCTCGCCCATGAGGTCGGCGGTGAGGTCCTGGCCGAGCAGGCGGATCTCGTCGGCGGTGGAGGTGCCGAGGGAGGTGGGGTACTCGGGCGTCATGACGTCTCCTCGTTGAGCCAGGCACGGATCTCGTCACCGTGCTCGTCGAGCGCCGGTGGGGGGCGGTCGTAGCGGGCCTCGGCGTCGGAGAAGCGGATCGGGTGGCGTACGCCCGGGAGCGCGGCGTCGCCGCTGCCGACCGTCACGACCGGGTCGAGGCCGATCTTCTCGGCGAAGGCGACGCCCCCGTCGACGGTGTTGATCGGCCCGCACGGGACGCCGGCGCCGATGATGTCCTCGAACCACTCCTGCGCGGTGCGTGTGGCCAGCCGCTCGACGAGCAGCGGACGCAGCTCGTCGCGATTGGCGGTGCGGTCCTCGTTGCGGGCGAAGCGCGGGTCGTCGGCGAGCTCGGGGACGCCGAGCACCTCGGTGAGCTTGCGGAACTGCCCGTTGTTGCCGGCGGTGACGATGAGGTCGCGGTCGGAGCAGGGCAGGGGCTCGTAGGGGAACAGGCTGGGGTGGGAGTTGCCCATCCGGAACGGCACGGTGCCGCCGGCGACGTAGGCACTCGACTGGTTGACCAGCCCCGACAGCGCCGAGGAGAGCAGGTTGACCTCGACGTGCTGCCCGCGGCCCGTGCGGTGTCGGTCCTGCAGCGCCGAGAGCACGCCGATCGTGGCGTGGAGGCCGGCCAGCACGTCGAAGACGGAGATGCCGGCGCGGAAGGGCTGGCCGTCGGGGTCGCCGGTGAGGCTCATCAATCCGCTGATCGCCTGGACGATCAGGTCGTAGCCGGGCAGCTTCGCGCCCTGCTCACCGCTGCCGAAACCGCTGATCGAGGCGTAGACGACGCCCGGGTTGGTCGCCGACACGGTGGCGTAGTCGAGGCCGAACCGCTCCAGCGCACCGGGCTTGAAGTTCTCCAGCACGATGTCGGCGCGGGCGACCAGCCTGCGCGCCACCTCGAGGTCGGCCGCGTCCTTGAAGTCCAGTGCGATGGAGCGCTTGTTGCGGTTGACCCCGAGGAAGTAGGTCGACACCCCGTCGCGCACCGGCGGCTGCCACGAGCGGGTGTCGTCGCCCTGCGGTCCCTCGACCTTGACCACCTCGGCGCCGAGGTCGCCCATCAGCATCGTGGCGTAGGGCCCGGCCAGGATCCGGGACAGGTCCGCGACGAGCAGACCGTCGAGTGGGCCGTGCTTCGTTGCGTCGCTCACGCGTGCCTCCCGCGATCGGCGGACAGGTGTCCGCAAGTGGTCCGGACAGTGTTCGTCCGCTCGATCCGGGTTGTCAAGGCTTCCTCTTGACATCTGCCGGACCGCGGGATCACAGTGATGTGCACCACTACGACCGTCATACGGACACACGTCCGAGAACAGGAGCGGGTCGACATGCCCCCCACCCCCGACCACCGGCCGGTGCTCTTCACCGGTGGCACCGTGCTCACCATGGACGACCAGCACACCGTGCTGACCGACGCCGACGTGCTCGTCGTCGACGACCGCATCGCGGAGGTGGGCCGGGGCCTGTCCGCCCCGGACGGTGCCGAGGTCGTCGACGCGGGCGGCGGCATCGTGATGCCGGGCATGATCGACACCCACCGCCACATGTGGCAGACCGCGATGCGCGCCTACGGCGCCGACTGGACCCTCACGCAGTACTTCGTCTGGTACTACCTCGAGCACGGGGCGAAGTTCCGCCCGCAGGACGTGCGCGCCGGCAACCTGCTCTCGGCCTGGGACGCCCTCGAGGCCGGGGTGACCACCACCGTGGACTGGTCGCACGGCCTCCAGACCGTCGACCACGCCGAGGCGGCCGTCGACGCGCTGCGCGCGGTGCCGGGCCGCTTCGTCCTCGCCTACGGCAACATCCAGGCGGCGCCGTGGGAGTGGACGGCCGACCCCGCGGTCCGCTCGTTCTTCGACCGCAACCGTGGGTCCGACGGCGACATGCTCGGCTTCCAGCTCGCCTTCGACGTCACCGGTGACCCCGCCTTCCCCGAGAAGGCGGCCTTCGAGCTCGCGCGCGACCTCGGCCTCCCCGTCACCACGCACGCCGGCGTGTGGGGTGCGACCAACGACGACGGCATCCGGCTGATGCACGAGCACGGCTTCATGCAGCCGGACACCGTCTACGTCCACGCCGCGACGCTGACCACCGACAGCTATCACCGCATCGCCGCCACCGGCGGGTCGATCTCGGTGTCGACGGAGTCGGAGCAGAGCGCGGGCCAGGGCTACCCCCCGACCTGGCAGGTCCGACGCCACGACATCCCCGTGTCGCTGTCGATGGACACCTCGGTGTGGTGGAGCAGCGACCTGTTCAGCGCGATGCGCACGACCCTCGGTGCCGACCGCTCGCGCGAGCACCTCGAGGCGCACGCGGCGGGCGACACCGTCACACACTCGCACCTGCGGGCCGAGCAGGTCGTCGACTGGGCGACCCGCGGCGGCGCCCGGGCGCTGGGCCGCGACGACCTCGGCCACCTCACCGCCGGCGCGAAGGCGGACGTGGTGCTCATCAAGAACGACGACTCCCCCGTGTCGTTCCCGCTGCTGAACCCCTACGGCCACGTGGCCTTCCAGGCCCAGCGCGGGGACGTGCACACGGTCGTCGTCGACGGTCGCGTCGTGAAGCGCGACCACCGGCTGGTCGGCGCGGACCTCGCGTCCGTGCGCACCGACGTCGCGAACACCGTCGACCACCTGCGCTCGTCGATGGGCGAGGAGGTCTGGCAGCAGGGCATGAACCCCGACCTGCCCGGCGGCGACGACGACAAGGTGCTCGACAACCCGTACCAGTACACCGACTACCGCTCCGACACCACGCACGGCGCACGCGGTACGGTCTTCGGCGAGCCGAACTCGGGGAGGTAGCCCATGGCCGGTCGAGGCAGCGGGCCCGACTTCGTGGAGTCGCTGGCCCGCGGGCTCGACGTGCTGGCCGGCTTCGGCCCCCAGCGGCCGTCGATGACGCTCTCGGAGGTGGCGGCCGCCACCGGCCTGGCGCGCCCGACGGCACGCCGGCTGCTGCTGACCCTCGAGGAGCTCGGCTACGTCCGCTCGCGCGACGGCGCCTTCACGCTGACGCCGCGGGTGATCGGGCTCGGGATGGCGTACGTCGGCTCGCTGGGGCTGTGGGACGTCGCCCGCCCCCACATGGAGGACCTCGTCGCGCGCATCGGCGAGTCGGTGTCGCTGGCCCAGCTGGACGGCTCCGACATCGTCTACACCGCCCGGGTGTCGGTGCCGAAGATCATCGCGCTGCGCGTGGAGATCGGCACCCTCTTCCCCGCGGCGCAGACGTCCAAGGGCAAGGTGCTGCTCGCCGCGCTGCCGCCACGACAGGTCGCCGACGTGCTCGAGGTCCCGAGCCGCGCGGGCCTCGCGCCGTACGCCGGGCGCAGCGTCGAGGAGCTGATGGACGAGCTCAGCCAGGTCCGTGCCCGCGGCTGGGCGCTGGCCGACGAGGAGCTGGCCCCGGGTGTCCGCTCGATCGCCGTCCCGGTGCGCGACGGGCAGGGCGAGGTGCACGCGGCGATGAGCGTCACCGTGCACGCCGCCGAGACCTCGCGCGCGACGCTGGTCGACGACCACCTCCCGCAGCTCGTCCGCGCGGCGAGCGAGGTCAGCGCCGACTGGGCGCTGTGGCAGTCACGGCCACACACCGAGGTCGCCGCCGCGCTCAGCTGACGCCCACACCGGTGCGGGAGACTGGGGCCCGTTCCTCCACCGTGATCCAAGGAGCCCGATGCAACGCACCACCCCGGCCTGGGCGACCATCCTCGTGCTGTCCCTGTGCGGGATGGTCTCGGCACTGCAGTTCACGTTGGTGATCCCGCTGCTGCCGGAGTTCCCCCAGCTCCTGGGCATCTCGACCTCGGACTCGTCCTGGCTGGTCACCGCCACGCTGCTGACGGCCGCCGTGGGCACGCCGATCATCGCCCGGATGGCCGACATGTACGGCAAGAGGCGGATGCTGCTGGTCTCGCTCGGGGCGATGATCCTCGGCTCGGTGATCTGCGCCCTGGAGGTCTCGTTCGTGACGATGATCGTCGGGCGGGCGCTCCAGGGCTTCGGCGCAGCGCTGATCGCGGTCGGCATCAGCATCCTGCGCGACAAGCTCCCACCCGAGCGCATCGGCACCGCCGTGGCGCTGATGAGCGCGACCATGGGCATCGGGTCCGCGCTCGGGCTACCCCTGGCGGGGGTGCTGAGCGACTGGCTGGGCTGGCACTCGATCTTCTGGTTCGGCGCCGTGACGGGCGCCGTGCTCGTCGTCGCACTGCTCGTCGTGGTCGAGGAGTCGCCGGTCCGTACGCCCGGGAGGTTCGACGTGACGGGGGCCGTGATCCTCTCCTCGGCCCTGGTCTGCCTCCTCCTGCCCATCTCCAAGGGCAACACCTGGGGCTGGGACTCGCCCGCGGTCGTCGGCCTGCTCGTGGCTTCGGTCCTGCTGCTGGCGCTCTGGGTGCCGCTGGAGCTGCGCGTCAACCAGCCGATGGTCGACCTCCGCACCAGTGCGCAACGGCCGGTGCTGATGACCAACCTCGCCTCGATCTTCGCCGGCACGGCGATGTTCGTGAACATGCTGGTCACGGTGCAGGTGCTCCAGCAGCCGACCGCAACGGGCGCCGGATTCGGGCTCGGCGTGACGGCCGCGGGGCTCGCGATGGTGCCGTCCGGGCTCGCGATGGTGGCGATGTCGCCCATCTCGGGGTGGTCCCTGGCCCGCTGGGGGGGCCGCGTGGTGCTGATCGTCGGTGCCGGGCTGATGGCTCTCACCTACCTCGGCCGCGTCTTCTACGCCGACTCGGTGGCCGCGATCGTGGTCGGCTCCACGCTGGTCGGGATCGGCACCGCCCTGGCCTTCGCCGCGATGCCGACGCTCATCATGTCCTCGGTCCCGATCACCGAGACCGCGTCGGCCAACGGCCTCAACTCCTTGGTCCGGTCGATCGGCACCTCGCTCGCGAGCACCCTGGTCGCGGCGATCATGGCCAGCTACACGGTCGAGGTCGGCGGCGCGTCCTTCGCCAGCGAGGACGCCTTCCGAGCAGTGCTCGTGCTCGGCGCGGTGGCTGCGACGACCTGTGTCGCACTGGCGGCCCTCATCCCGTCGGACCGTCGCCTCCACCTGGAGCGGGAGCTCGCCCGCGCCCAGGGCCGGGAGAAGCACGAGGCGGTCGTCCGCGGTCAGGTCCACCTGGCTCGCCACGACGACCGCGCGCGCGGCACCATCCTGGTGTCGGTGCTCGACGTCCACGGCGAACAGCTCGACTGGAGCCGCGCCGACAACACCGGCCGGTACACGATCGTGCTGCCGGGCCCGGGCACCTACGTGGTGATCGCCAACGCGGTGGGATGGGCCCCGGAGGCCACGGTGTTCGACTTCGTCGGCGGCGAGGTCGAGCAGGACCTCACGCTCGCCCACGAGCTCACCGTCTCCGGCGTGGTCACCAGCGACGGCCGGCCCGCGGCCGGTGCACTGGTCGCCCTCAGCGAGGCGATGGGCAAGCAGGTCGGTTCCACGCACTGCGACGACGCAGGCAGGTACGTCTTCCAGCTGCCGCCCACGGGTCGCTACGTGTTCACCGCGTTCGACGCCCGCACCGGCAGCGCCCGGGCCCGGAAGGTGACGCTCACCATCGAGTCCGAGGTCGTCGACATCGACATCCCGGTCGCAGCGGCGCAGCTGGCCACCTGAGCCCGCAGTCGCCCGTGGGGCAGCCTGGGCCGGCGGGCAGCCTGCGGCCCATACTCAGGGTCATGGCAGTCATCGAGCTCCACGACGTCGTCAAGACCTTCGGCACCACCCACGCGCTCGACCACCTCGACCTGACCGTCGAGCAGGGCGAGGTGCACGGCTTCCTCGGCCCCAACGGCGCCGGCAAGTCCACCACCATCCGGGTCCTGCTCGGACTGCTGCGAGCCGACTCGGGCAGGGCGACCCTGCTCGGCGGCGACCCGTGGCAGGACGCCTCGTCGCTCCACCGCCGGCTCGCGTACGTGCCCGGCGAGGTCTCGCTCTGGCCCAACCTGACCGGCGGCGAGGTGATCGACGTGCTCGCCCGCATGCGCGGCGGGCTCGACGAGGCGCGGCGCACCGAGATGATCGAGCGCTTCGACCTCGACCCGACGAAGAAGGCGCGCACCTACTCCAAGGGCAACCGCCAGAAGGTCGCCCTGGTCGCCGCGCTGGCCAGCCGCGCCGACCTCTACCTGCTCGACGAGCCCACGTCCGGGCTCGACCCGCTGATGGAGGCCGAGTTCCAGAAGGCGGTCCTCGAGCTCAAGGACGAGGGCGCGACGGTCCTGCTGAGCTCCCACATCCTGGCCGAGGCCGAGGCCCTCGCCGACCGCATCAGCATCATCCGTGCGGGTCGGGTCGTGCAGTCCGGGACGCTGGCCGAGCTGCGCCACCTGACCCGCACGACCGTCATCGCCGAGACCGACCGGCCGGCGACCGCGATCGCGACGGTGCCGGGCGTCCACCAGCCCGTGCTCCACGGCAACCGCGTCACCTTCGACGTCGACTCCGACCACCTCGATGCGGCCGTGACCGCGCTCGCCGGGCTCGGCGTACGCTCCCTCGCCGCGCACCCGCCCACGCTGGAGGAGCTCTTCCTGCGCCAGTACGGCGACGAGGTGGACGCATGAGCACCCACCCGTCCAGCACGTCCGTCACCGGCGTCGGCCACCTCCTGCGGCTGGTCCTGCGCCGCGACCGGGTGCGGCTGCCGCTGTGGGTGGTCGGCCTCGGCGGCACGATCGTCGCGACCGCAGCGGCGGTGCCCCCGCTCTACGACACCCCGGAGAAGATCGCGGGGTACGCCCGGATCGTCGGCGCCGCCCCGGTGGGCTACCTGATGTCGGGCCGCCAGGTCGCACTGGACACCCTCGGCGGCATCGTCGCCAACGAGACCTCGCAGGTCGCCCAGCTCGGGGTCTGCCTCATGGTCGTCTTCCTCGTGGTGCGCCACACCCGCGCGGAGGAGGAGTCCGGCCGGGCCGAGCTGCTGCGCTCCACCGTGCTCGGCCGTCACGCCGCCACCCTCGCCGGTCTCGTCCACGGCGTCATGGCCGTGCTGCTGATCAGCGCCATCACGTCGATCTCGATGCTGGCGGTCGGGCTCGACGTGGTCGGCAGCCTCACCTACGGCACCGGGCTCGGGCTGCTCGGCCTGACGTACACCGCCATCACACTGGTGGCCGTCCAGCTCTCCACCTCCGCCCGCGGCGCGCTCGGGCTGGGGGTCGCGTCGGTCGCCGTCGGCTACCTCGTGCGCGGCCTCGGGGCGATGGAGGACAACGCCCTCGTCTGGCTCTCCCCGTTCGGCTGGGCGCAGGGGATGGACGCCTTCGGGGACGAGCGGTGGTGGCCCGCCGCGCTCCTGCTCGGGGCGACAGCGCTCCTCCTGGCCCTGGCCGGCCGGATGATGGCGCGCCGCGACTTCGGCGGTGGGCTCCTGCAGCCGCGACCGGGGTCGGCGCGCGCCGGACGGATGCTCGGCACCCCGTTCGGCATCGCGGCCCGCCTCCAGCGCGGCCTGCTGGCCGGCTGGGCCGTCGGGCTCTTCCTGCTGGGCGTGCTCTACGGGTCGGTCATCCCGAGCGTCCCCGACCTCCTCGAGTCGAACCCGGAGATGGCCGACGTCGTCGGGGCCGGCGGGCGGGCGGCCCAGGACGCGATCATGGACGCCTTCCTGGCCTACATGTTCCTGTTCATGGCGGTGATCTCCTGCGGCTTCGTCGTCGCCTCCGTCCTGCGCCTGCGCGCCGAGGAGGAGGCCGACCGTACGGAGGCGGTCCTCGCCACGCCGGTCAGCAGGACGTCCTGGATGGCGGCGACCACCGCGCTCGCGCTCGTCGCGACCGCCCTGCTGACCGTCCTGATGGGGCTCGGGCTCGCTGTCGGCTACGCCGTCGCCAGCGGCGAGTGGGACCAGCTCCTCCCCCAGCTCGGCGGGCAGCTGGCCTACCTCCCCGGCACCCTGGTCGTCGGCGCGCTCGCCGCTGCGCTCTACGGCCTGCTCCCCCGCGGGACCGGCCTGGCGTGGGCAGCGGTCGCGCTCGTCGCGTTGCAGGTCGTCCTCGGCCAGCTCCTCGGGCTGCCGGACGCCATCCAGGCGATCTCACCGTTCTGGCACCTGGCCGCGGTGCCGGTCGACGACTTCGAGGTCGTGCCGTACGCCGGGCTGCTGCTGCTGGCCGCGGTGCTCGTCGCGGCCGGGCTGTGGGGCTACCGGCGGCGGGACGCCGTCGCGGGGTAGCCCCGACCGGCTCACTCGCCGCGATCGGCCGGGCCCCGGTCCTCGTCCGCGGCCGGGGCGTCTGCGGCGAGCTGGTGGTACTGCTCCGCGCCGAGGTAGCGCTGCATCGCGGCCTCGATCGCCGACGCCGACGCGCCCCGGGACGTCCCGGCCCGGTCCTTGGCCTCGCTCGCGGCCCGCAGGGCCTCCACCTTCGACATGTCGTTCATGACGTCACCTCCTGGCCTTCCAGCACAACGCGTCCGGGCGCTGGTGGCCAGTGCCGATAGGACCGAGGTGTGGGGACCTTCGGGCCCCCGCGATCGGCTACCGGGGTCGGGACGCCGTCGCGGGTCGGGCGAGCTGCCAGTAGTCGCGGTCGTGGTGGACCAGCGGGCGCACGTCCGGGTCCCCGACCACCACCTCGTCGACCTCCATCAGGGCCAGCACGGACGCACCGGCCGGCACCAGGGTCACCGCCCGGCCGTGCAGCTGGCTCGCCGCCCCGCTCAGCGTCAGCCGCCCGTCAGGTCCCGCGACCCAGCCCAGGTCCGCGGCGAACGCCCCCGGCCCCGGCTTCGCCAGGGCCATGGCCACCGGGCGCTGCGCCGCGCTGAGGACGTACACGCTCACCTGCACACCGTCAGCGAGCGCGAGCGCGAGACGGCTGGAGCTCGCGGCGGAGAACGAGACGATGGCGGGGTCCGCGCTCACCGACGCCACGCTGGTCATCGTCGCGCCGACCGGGCCGGCGTCGTCGTGCACGACCACCACGCACACGCCCGCGGCGTGCCGTCGGAAGGCGTGCTTGAAGAGCTCGGCCTGTGCTGGGGCGATGACGGGACGGTGCATGACACGACCGTACGAGCCCAGGTGTACCTCAGCGCCAGCGGTCGTGGCACACCTCACCCCACGAGGACGACGTGGAGCGTCCGCGGGCCGTGGACTCCCTCGACGCGGTCGAGCTCGATGTCGCTGGTGGCGGACGGGCCGCTGATCCAGGTGAGGGGTCGGGCCGGGTCGAGGAGGGCGATCGCGTCGGGCACGTCGGCGACGACCTGGCCGGCGTCGACGACGCAGACGTGCAGGTCGGGGACGAGGGTGATCGCGCGCCGGCCCTGGTCGGGCCGGTGGTCGAGCACGACCGTGCCGGTCTCGGCGATGCCGACGGCTGCGCGGGTCACCACGGCGTCGTACGCGTCGAGCTCGGTGGCGGTGAAGCCGTCGTCGACGATCGCGCCGGGGAGGTCGAGGCCGAGGGCCGGCGGCACGACGGCACGCGCAGGTCCGAGCACGTGTCGGACCACCTGTTCCACCTCGTCGGCGGCGCAGCGGGTGACCACGGCGCGGTAGTCCTCGACGCGCTCGAGGAAGAGGGCGACGAGGCCGCCGCGGTCGGGCGCGCGCGGCGCGGGTGGGACGTCGACCGCCGGGCTGACGCCGGCCAGCGCCTGACGTACATCGCGCAGGATGTCGTCGCGGGCGCTCATCGGGCTCCCCCGTCGCGTCCGCCGTCCGTGCGGTCCCACCAGTCGCGGAACGACTCCTCCGGAGGCGCGGGCAGGTCCCGGGCACCGGTCCAGCCGGCGGCGGGCCCGGGCAGCCGACCGGCTGCCGCGCGGCCTCCGGGAAGGGTCGTACGGGAGAACCGGCCGAGGACGCGACCGGCCAGGCCGGAGGCCCGCTCGGCCGTGCGTAGGCGCCTCGAGTCGGAGAACGCCCAGGAGGCGGCCTTCATCGCGACCGCCTCGGCCTTGGGGACGCGGTCCGCCCGGTGGTAGTCGACGACCGCGGCGCGCTGGTCGACCAGCACCGACGGTATGTCGATGCGCACCGGGCAGACCTCGAAGCACGCGCCGCACAGCGACGAGGCGTACGGCAGGGACGCGGTCTGCTCGTCGGAGACGCCGTGGAGCAGCGGGTTGAGGATCGCGCCGATCGGGCCGGGGTAGACCGAGCCGTAGGCGTGCCCGCCGACGCGCTCGTAGACCGGGCAGACGTTGAGGCACGCCGAGCAGCGGATGCAGCGCAGCGCCTGGCGTCCGACGTCGTCGGCCAGCGCGCGGGTGCGGCCGTTGTCGAGCAGCACGACGTGGACCTCCTGCGGGCCGTCGCCGGGGGTCACGCCGGACCAGGTGGAGGTGTAGGGGTTCATCCGCTCACCGGTGGACGACCGCGGCAGCAGCCGCAGCAGCGGGTCGAGGTCGGCCCAGGTCGCGACGACCTTCTCGATGCCCACGACGCTGATCAGCACCTCCGGCAGCGTCAGGCACATCCGGCCGTTTCCCTCGGACTCGACCACCACGAGGGTGCCGGTGTCGGCGACCGCGAAGTTCGCGCCGGACACGGCGACCCTGGCGCGGAGGAACTTCTCGCGCAGGTGCGCTCGGGCCGCGGCGGCCAGCACTGCCGGCTCGTCGGTCAGGTCCGCCGGGGCGGGACGGCCGACGTCCCCCATCCGGCGCAGGAAGATCTCGCGGATCTCGGCGCGGTTGCGGTGGATCGCCGGCACCAGGATGTGCGAGGGCAGGTCGTCGCCGAGCTGCACGATGAGCTCGGCCAGGTCGGTCTCCCACGCCGCGATTCCCTCGGCCTCGAGCGCCTCGTTGAGGCCGATCTCGGCGGTGGCCATCGACTTCACCTTCACGACCTCGTCGACGCCGTGGGCCTTCGTCACCTCCGCGACGATCGCGCAGGCCTCCTCGGCATCGCGGGCCCAGTGGACCGTCGCGCCGGCGCGGACCAGCGACGCCTCGAGGGTCTCGAGGTGGGTGGCGAGGTCGCGCAGCGCGGCCTCCTTCACCCCGGCCCCGGCGAGCCGCAGCTCCTCCCAGTCCTCGACCTCGGCCACGACCTTCGCGCGCTTGTCGCGGATCACGTGGGTGGCGTGGGCCAGGTTGCGGCGCAGCTGGGTGTCGCCGAGCGCCTGGCGCGCGGCGGTCGGGAAGGCCGGCATCCCGACGAACGTGCCTGTCATCCCTCGTCCTCCTCGGTGGAGGCCAGCACCTCGGCCAGGTGCATGACGCGTACGCCCGCACGCTGGCGCGACAGCATCCCGCCGACGTGCATCAGGCAGGAGTTGTCGCCGGCGACCAGCACCTCGGCGCCGGTGTCGCGCACGTGGCGCGCCTTGTCGGCGCCCATCGCGATCGAGGTGTCGGCGTTCTTCAGCGCGAAGGTGCCCCCGAAGCCGCAGCACTCGCTCGCGTGCGGCAGGTCGACCAGCTCGATCCCGCGGACCGCCTCGAGCAGCCGGGTCGGTCGATCGCCGACCCCGAGCATCCGCAGGCTGTGGCACGTCGGGTGGTAGGTCGTCCGGTGCGGGAAGTAGGCCCCCACGTCGGTCACCCCGAGCACGTCGACGAGGAACTCGGACAGCTCGTAGGTCCGCGGTCCCGTCTCCGCGACCGCGGCGGCCAGCGCCGGGTCGCCCGCGCGCTCGGCCACGATCGAGTGCTGGTGGCGCGCCGAGCCCGCGCACGACCCCGACGGCGTGACGATCGCGTCGTAGCCGGCGAACGCGTCCACGAAGCGGCGTACGACCGGCACGGCCTCGTCGAGGTATCCGGTGTTGACCATGGGCTGCCCGCAGCACGTCTGCGCCCGCGGGAAGTCGACCTCGACGCCGAGACGGCGCAGCAACCTCACGACGGCCTTCCCCGTGTCGGGGAACATGGCGTCGTTGACGCAGGTGATCTGGAGGGCGACCCTCACGCCTCGGCATCCTGCCACGGACGTGTGCCGAGTAGCCTCGCGCCATGGGCCGGGTCGATGCTGCGCGGTGGAAGGCGACGCTCGTCCAGCTGGTCGTCTTCGCGTGCGTGGGCGGTGCGTTCAACGTGCTCTACGGAGGGCTCTACGTCCTGCTGCGCGCGGAGCTGAGCGCACAGCCGGCGAACGCCATCGCCCTGGTGCTGTCGACCATTGCCGGAACCTTCGGGCACCGCCGGATCACCTTCGGCGTCCGGGGCACGGAGCGGACCGCGACTCACCAGGCACTGGGCCTGGCGCTCCTGGGCTTCAGCCTCGCCGTGACCGCGGGATCGCTGTGGTTGCTGGGAGCCTTGGTCGACGCGCCGTCGCGCACACAGGAAGTGGCGGTGCTGGTCGCGGCCAACCTCGGCACGGGCCTCGTGCGCTTCTTCGTGTTCCGGATGGTCATGGTGACGCGTGCGGGACGAAATAGGAGACGCCCCCAGGGTCTCGGGTCCCCGGGGGCGTCAGCACTACCGTAGCGGATCCTCGGGCGTGCCGAGCCGTTTCCGCATCAGCGCAGCGTGACGGCTGACGACCTGCCGCTGCCGGGCCCGAGCTAAAGCTGCCTCCCGATTCGGCGGCTCTCGGTGCGGAGCAGCTGAGCCAGGCGCGGGATCTCGACGCGGATCCGGCCCGTCGGACCCATGAGCGACAACGAGGCCACCGCCAGTCCTCGCATGTTGCGGATGGGCACTGCGACGGTCGAGACGTCGTTGAAGGACTCACTCTCAGAGGTGGCGAAGCCAGACCGTCGAGCCAGCTCCAGCTCGCGGTCCCAGTCAGCCTCGGACCGGACGGTTCGACTCACCCTCGGCGGGAACCCTGCCTCCCGTCGAGCCCTGTCGAAGTCGCTGTTGAAGGCCGCGACGACCTTCCCCGAGCTCGTGACGTGAGCCGGTAGCCGTCGTCCGATGTGCTCGAGATGCTCTTCGAGACCCGGCTTCTCCAACCGTTCCACGAAGACCATGTCGGCTCCGTCGGGGATTGCCAGGTTGACGGTGAGGCCGGTGGTGTCGGAGAGGTACCGCATGACCGGCAGCGCCGCGTGCCGGAGCGCGTGGCGGGCCTGGGCGAGCTGCCCGAGCTCGTAGACGTGGATGCCGAGGCGGTACTTGCCGGTCGCAGCCACCTGCTCGATGTAGCCGCGACGACCAAGGACGGTCAGCATCCGGTGGACCGTGCTCTTCGCGACCCCCAGTCGCCGGGCGATGTCGGTGACACCCAGCTCGGCGTCGGTCGAGAAGCACTCCAGCACGTCCAGCGCGATGCCAACGGACCTCAGGGCGGTTCCCGGTTCCTCCGTCGTGAGGCGCGGAGTGCTGACGACCCACAGGTCTTCGTCGGCACCGGCCATGAGGTCAGGCTAGACCGGAGGCCCGAGGAAGGACGTGAGAAGTGCGTTGAACTCCGCTGCCTTCTCGATCTGCGTCCAGTGCCCGCAGCGGCCGAACAGGTGGAGCTGCGCATCGGGGATCAGGTCGAACAGCGTCTGCGACGTCGAGGTGGGGATGACCTGGTCCTCACGACCGTGGACGATCAGTGTAGGAGCCGTGATCGCGCGCAATTCGTCGTCGTCGCTCGCCATGGCGTCGATCCAGCGCTGACGCGGCTCCGGGAACATCGCTGCGAAACGTAGATCGGCACCGTCCTCGATCGAGGCCGCAAGGCGCATCCGCGCGAGGTCGTCGGTGATCATGGCGTGGTCGTGCACGAAGGCCTCGAGCACCCGGCGCATCTCCACGACCCCGGCCCGGTAGCCCCAGACCGTGTCGAGCCCCGGAGTGAGGGGGAAGCGCACACCCACAGCTCCCATCAGCACCAGACGGTCGATCCGGTCCGGGTGCTCGATCGCCAACCTCAGGGCCAGGGCTCCCCCGAAGGAGTTGCCGACCACCGCGGTCCGTTCGAGGCCTGTCGTGTCCATCAAGGCGACCACGTGGTCGGTCCAGGAGCGCAGGTCGTAGACGTGGTCGGGCGGCGGCACCGTCCGGCCGAAACCGATCAGGTCCGGCGCCACGACCCGGTGCCCGGCCTCGATGAGCGCGGGCATGGTCAGGCGCCAGTTGGCCTCGGCGCTCACCCCGGGGCCGGAGCCGTGGAGCAGCAGCACGGGTGCCCCGGTCCCCCGATCCACCACATGGGTGTCGAGGGAACCGATCGGCAGTGTCGAGGGATCGCTCACGGGGCGACGCTAGAGCCCGGGTAGTTGCCGCTGCGGCGCGTTCCGCGGTCGAGAACGCGGGACGGACCCGTTCGCGCAGGCAGAACGTGACGGTCGGCCGGGCTGCTCCATCCGTACGTTCGTGGCACGTAGCCCCCGAACCCGAAAGAGACCCGATGACCACATGGACCGAGGACAGCGTCGCCACCGAGCTGCTCGCCTGCGAGGCCGAGCGGCGCGACCGTGACTCCTTCGCCGACGAGTGGCCCGATCTCGACGTCGCGACCGGCTACCGGATCCAGGCCGAGACCCTGCGCCGCCGGCTCGAGCGCGGCGAGAAGGTCACCGGGGTCAAGCTGGGTCTCACCAGCCGCGCCAAGCAGCAGCGCATGGGGATCGACACGCCACTGGTGGCCTGGCTGACGGACGCCATGGCACTCGGCGCCGGCGATCCGGTTCCCCAGCACGCGTTGATCCATCCACGCATCGAGCCCGAGATCGTCTTCGTGATGAAGGAGCGACTCGAAGGTCCCGGCGTCACCGCCGACCAGGCCCTCGCGGCCGTCGGCGAGGTGCGCGGCGGCGCTGAGGTGATCGACAGCCGCTACCGCGACTTCAGGTTCACGGTCGGAGACGTGCTCGCGGACAACGCCTCGTCAGGCGCCTACCTCATCGGCGATGTCGCAGTCCGCCACGACGAGCTCGACCTGGCCGCCGAGGCGGTCGAGGTGGTCGTCGACGGCGACGTCGTGCACCGAGCGACCGGTGCCGATGTGCTCGGACACCCCGCGGAGGCACTCGCCCTCGCCGTCAACGACCTGGCCACGCGCGGATCGGCGATCGAGGCCGGCTGGATCGTGCTGACCGGCGGCATGTCCGACGCGGTGTTCGCCACCCCGGGGTCCACCGTCAACTGCCGCTTCGCCCACCTCGGCGACGTGGCGCTCGAGTGCGGAAGGCCCGACTGATGCCGTTCATCGACGTGACCCTGGTCGAGGGCCGCAGCCCTGACCAGCTCCGGGCCCTCATCACCGCGCTCACAGAAGCAGCGGTCTCCACTGTCGACGCTCCTCGCGAGAGCATCCGCGTCGTCATCCGCGAAGTCCCACCCACCCACTGGGCCGCCGGCGACGTCACCGTCGCCGAACGCCGAGGCACCCCTTCCGAAGGGATCACCCCGTGACCACCACCCCCGAGTTCTTCGGACACGTCATCGGCGGTGCCGAGGTTCCTTCCCTCGACGGCGCCCGCTTCGACACCGTCAACCCGTGGACCCGCCAAGCCTGGGCCGAGGTGGCGCTGGGCTCGAAGGTCGATGCGGAGGCCGCGGTCACCGCTGCCCGCCAGGCGTTCGACGAGGGGCCCTGGCCACGGATGGGGTACGGCGAGCGACAGGGGCTGCTGCACCGCCTGGCCGACGCGATGGAGGCCAGTGCCGACGAGCTGGCCGCCGCGGACTCCCGGGACATGGGCAAGCCCCTCAACCAGTGCCACCACGACGTGGCTCGCGCCGCGATGAACTTCCGGTTCTTCGCCGACCACGCGAAGATGGCCACCGCCGAGGCACTTCCGATGGACACCGGGCACCACGCCTACACGCGCTTCGAGGCCGCTGGCGTCGTGGTGGCGATCGCGCCATGGAACTTCCCGCTCATGCTGGAGTCGTGGAAGGTCGCTCCCGCCCTTGCCTGGGGCAACACGGTCGTCCTCAAGCCGGCCGAGGACACCCCCACCAGTGCGACCATCATGGCCCGGCTCGCCCTCGAGGCCGGCCTGCCCCCCGGGGTGCTCAACGTCGTGCACGGCTATGGCGCGGACTCCGTGGGTGCGGCGCTGACCGAGGACCCACGCGTCGACCGGATCACCTTCACCGGTGAGACCGGAACCGGAAAGATCATCAGCCGTGCGGCGTCCGCCAACCTCACGCCCGTGTCCCTCGAGCTGGGCGGCAAGAACTGCAACATCGTCTTCGCCGATGCAGAGCTCGACAATGCAGTCCACTGGTCGATCCAGTCGATCTTCCGCAACGCCGGCCAGATCTGCCTCTCCGGCAGCCGGCTCTTCGTCGAGCGCCCCATCCTGGACGCGTTCCTGGAGAAGTTCGTCGCTTCGGCCGAGGCGATGCGTATCGGCGACCCGCTCGACACCGAGACCGACTTCGGCCCGTTGGCGTCCGAGGAGCACTTCCACAAGGTGAAGGGCTACATCGACGCCGTGGGGCAGTGGGGCGGTCGCATCCTCAGCGGCGGCGTCGGCGAGGGATGGCAGGTCAAGCCCACCGTCCTGGTCGACATGCCCCTGGACAGCCCGCACGTGACCGAGGAGATCTTCGGACCGGTGGTCGTCATCCACCCCTTCGACACCGAGGACGAGGTCATCGCCCTGGCGAACGAGAGCGACTACGGCCTCGACGCCCAGGTGTTCACCGAGAACCTCCACACGGCCCACCGGGTGTCCGCACGACTCCAGGTCGGCACGGTGTGGGTCAACTGCTTCTTCATCCGGGACCTGCGTGCACCGTTCGGTGGCGTCGGTTCATCCGGCGTGGGGCGCGAGGGTGGCAACTTCTCGCGGGAGTTCTTCACCGAGCCCAAGGCCGTGGTCATGCAGATCAACGCCCAGCCAGCCGGGAGCTGACCTCAGAGCTCGAGCTCGAGCCGGGCGCAGGTCGGCCGCGAGACGCAGATGAGCATCTTGTCCATCGCGGCCTTCTCCCGCTTGGTGAGGACCAGGTCGCGGTGGTCGGCCGTGCCGGACCGGATGGGCGTGATGCAGGAACCGCAGATCCCGTCGCGGCAGTCGTTCTCCACGTCGAGTCCCAGCGCAAGCACGACCTCGAGGATGTTGGCCTCGGGCGCGAGCCGCAGAGTGTGTCCCGACTCTGTCAGGACCAGCTCGTAGCTGTCCGCATCGAGCGCAGCGCTCTCCTGCGGCTCCACGCCGGCCCGGCTGAACAGCTCGAAGCGGACGATGTCCTGGTCGGCGCCGTGCACGGCCTCAGCGGCAGCCTCCACGGCCCGCAGCAGGCCGACCGGCCCGCACACGTAGACCAGCCCACCCTCGGGCAGGTCGCGGACGACGGCTTCGAGGTCGGCGCGGCCATCGGTGTCCTCGGCCAGGAGCGTCAGCCGGTCGCCCAGGGCCTCGAGGCGTTGGCAGAAGGCCATCGACGCGCGCGTGCGCCCGCCGTAGGTCAGGTGGAACGGTCGTCCGGTGCGGGCGAGCTCCTCGGCCATGGCCATCATCGGGGTGATCCCGACTCCTCCGGCGACGAGGGCGTGGAAGGAGGCGTCCTCGAGGGCAAAGCTCTGCTTCGGTCTCGTCACCAGAAGCCGGTCGCCGACCCGCAGCTGGTCGTGGATGAAGGCCGACCCGCCCCGGCCCTCCGGCTCCCGGAGGACGGCGAACTGCCACGACGACAGGTCGCCGGGGTCGCCGCAGAGGGAGTACTGGCGGGTGGTGCCGTCCGGCACGTAGACGTCGATGTGGGCACCAGGTTCCCACGCCGGCAGCGGGTCGTTGCTCTCGATCCGGGCGAGACGGACCGAGACCACTCCGTCGGCCTCCCATGTCATCTGGGTGACGCGGGCCTCGCGCTGCTCAACCATCGTTGTCCTCCGTGGGTAGTCCCAGCAGGTGTCGTACGGCAGCAAAGGATTCGTCCGGATCGGTGACGTCGAACCAGACGGACGGGATGCCCAGTGCCTCGGCGCCCCGGATGTTGGTCGTCTGGTCGTCGAGGAAGACCATGTCGGCGAAGGCCACGTCCAAGCGCTCGGACAGCATCTCGTAGAGCCGTGGATGAGGCTTGAGATATCCCTCCACGGAGCCGTCGACCACGACATCGACGTCGCCGACGATCTCGATCTGCTCGATCCACTCGTCCTTGTGGAAGTGACCGAGGTCGTTGCTGAGGATTCCGACCTGCATGCCCGCGGCATGGGCATCACGCACGAGTGTCCGCGCGCGCTCACGCACCAGGGCCGGCCGTGCCGGTTCGTAGAGGTGCGCGATCATCGACCTGATGTCCGGTCCGTGGCCTCCCGACTGGTGCCACTCCGCGGCGCGCTCGTCCCAGTAGTCGCGCTCGGTGATCCTGCCTGCCTGAAGGCTTTCCCACACCGGGTCCGGGCGCTCGGCAGTGGCCAGAGGGCCGCGCTCGTGCAGCAGCGACCACGCAGGAGTTCCGACCTCGTCGCGGACGAGCTCGAAGGGCGTGAGCAGGACCGGTCCCCCGAAGTCCAGCACCAGGGCGGGGCCGGTCATCAGTGCTCAGGCTCCTCGATGACGGCCTTGTCGAACAGGACCACGTTGCCGGTCCAGTGACACTCCGCGCACCACGTGAGGAACACCCGGTCTCCTCCGCTCCACCACTCCGAGACCAGCCCGCGGTCGAGGGCGGCCGCGCACCTCGGGCAGAACTTCGGCCGGTCCAGGAGGTGGTGGGCCGCGTCGGAGGCGAACCAGTCGCCCGGGGGCGGGAGCCGGTGCGGGTCGGGAGGCAGGTCCGGCATCGGCCCGTGATGGGCCGCTCGTCGCGCCTGCTCGCTGAGGTCACGCACCTGAGCCAGCCCTCTCGCGGGCAGTCGCTGCGTCACGGTGCAGGGCGAGCAGCTGCTCGCGGATCGGGCTGTAGCGCATCGACCCGCCGTTGATCCACTGGTCGGTGAAGGCGGTGCCGGCGCCGAACTTGTCCTTCTCGCACGGCAGGTGGATGATCTCGTGCTTCTCGCGCACCACGCCCAGCGGGTCCTGGCCGTCCTCGACGTCGGCCATCGCTTCCTTGAACATCTTGCGCAGCATCGCCACGCCCTGGTCCGAGCGACCCAGGTGCTCCTGGGAACGGTCCGTGATCGCCCCCTGGGAGACCCACGCCATGACGTCCTGGCCCTCGACGTAGTCGGTCACGAAGTCTCCGTTGTCGTCGAAGATCTCGTAGTTGTAGACGACCGGGCGCTCCTGCTTCTCCCACGTGCCACCATCGGGGTGGTGGAGGGAGTAGAAGACCTTCCACGTCGTGGTGTCGTCGATCGGCACGCGGATCTGCATCTGGTCGATGAACATCCCACCCACCCGCATGCCGTAGGGAAACATCATCGGGTGGCCGATGGCCCAGTCGTCGTCGCTCTCGGTGTGGCCCTCGAGCACGCGGCGCTTGATGATGCCGTACTCGAACTCGTCGAAGGACACCTTCATGTGCTTCTTCTGGAAGGACTTGGGCGCCTCGAAGCCCTGGGTCTGACCCAGGAACTCGAAGTAGGCGCCGTGCAACCACTCCACGTGGTGCGGGTCGACGGAGTTCTCCATGATCTGGAGCCAGTTGCAGGGCAGGGTGGCCACCCCGATGTCGCGGATGCCGTCCTCGACGTAGACGTCGAACCGCGGCAGCTCCGGCACGGGTGCGGGCCCGACGTAGACCCAGACCATCCCACCGAGGGTCTGGGCCGAACCCGCCTTGGCCTTGATCTTGTCGCGGAACGTCGAGTTGTCGTTCTCCGCCGGCTGCTCGACGCACTGACCGTCGAAGTCGTACTTCCAGCCGTGGTAGCCACAGCGGATGCCGTCCTCGTGGACGATGCCGTAGGTCAGGGAGGCCCGGCGGTGCGGGCAGGCCTCGCCGATGATGCCGTACTTGCCCGACGGGGTCTTGTAGAGCGTCCAGTTCTCGCCGAGCAGGCGCACGGTCTTGCTGGGCCGTGTGTCGAAGTCCTGCTCGAACGCGATGGGGTACCAGTAGCGGCGCAGCAGCTCGCCCATGGGCGTGCCGGGTCCGACACTGGTGAGTTCTTCGTTCTGCTCGACAGTCAGCATGGAGGTTCCTTCTCGTCTGTGGTTCTTGGTGGCCTGTGTCCGGACTGGGCGAAGCGCCTCAGTCCAGGATCGTGACCTTGCCGGTGTTGCCGTCGACGCGGAGCATCTGTCCGGTCGTGATGGTCTTGGTGCCGAAGGCCGTGCCGGTGACGGCGGGAAGGCCGTACTCGCGGCACACGATGGCGGCGTGGCTCATCATCCCGCCGACATCGGTGACGGTGGCCTTGATCTTGCCGAACACAGGGGCCCACGAGGGGGCGGTGAGCGGCGCGACCAGGATCTCGCCGTCCTGGATCTCCCCGATCTGATCTGCAGAGGAGATGACCCGGGCAGGCCCCTCGACGAGGCCCGGAGAGGCGGCGAAGCCGCTGAGGACCCCGTCCTCCGCGCCGTCGCCGGAGCTCAGCCACGCCGACACGGAGTCGGAGGTGATGCCCCACAGCATGACCGTGAAGGGCTCGGTCACCACCTCGGGCGGTACCCCGAGAGCGGGCGGCGCCGACCAGCCCTTGAGCGCCTCGTGGACTGCGTGCCGACGCTCGATCTCCTTCGGCCAGTAGGCCGGGCCGCGGGAGGGTGCCCCGACGGCCCAACCGGCATAGAGATCGAAGAGGACGTCCGTGAGCTCGGAGCGACGGAACATGAAGACGTCATCGACCTCGACGAGGAAGCCGGCGCCCTTCAGCACGCCTCCGAGCTCGCGCATCTTGCGCCAGATCACCGAGTGGGCCCAGTGCTCGACGTAGAAGTTGTGGTTCTCGACGTAGGGGAAGACCGTGCGCGACAGCCCCAGCTTGGCGTCGAAGACCTCGCGGTCCTCGTCGGAGTCGAGCAGCTCGCGGTACTCCGAGACGACCCGGTCACGCTCCTTGTGGAGCGCAGCGACCGGACGGTTGAGGTCGACGCCCTCACGGACCTTCACGATGTAGTCGGTGATGTAGCCGAGGGGCACCTCGACGTTCTGGATCCAGATCTTGTCGGAGTGGTAGAAACCGGAGCCGGTGGAGAAGTTGAACCACGGCTCCGCAGCCTTGTCCCACTCGGCGATCCACGCCTGGCCCGGTTCGTCGGTCGCCAGCTTCGCCCACACGTCTTCCGGGCTCCCACCATCGAAGCGCTCGTCCACGCCGCTGCTCACGGCCAACCTGGCGAGGCTCTTGAGGTGATCGTCAGGCTTGAAGAGGTCGACGTCGACGCCCGCGACCATCTTGGCGATGGCGAGGTCAGGGATCGACGGGAACGCCGCCTTGCAGAACCCGAAGAAGTCGAGGTAGGCCGCATAGCCGAGGTTGAGGAACTCGAAGTGGTGCTGCCACAACGTGACGACACTGTCCAGCAGTCGGTGGTAGGTCGAGAGCAGCCGGTCCCCCGAACCGCGACCGGCTCCGGACGTGATGACGTCCATGTCCTCCATCTCCGGCAGCGGGCTGAAGTCGAGCTCGCTCATCTGCTGGACAAGGGACCGGACCTTGACCAGCCAGTCGTCGTAGAGACGGTCCCAGTTGGCGAAGTAGAAGCCGGCACGCTCGATGAAGTGCGGCACCCGACCTTCGATGTCCGCTTCAGGAGCAGGCACGGGGCTGAGGAAGACGTAGCCGTTGAGGAGGCGGAAGTCGACGCCGTACGCCGGCGGGACGAGGTAGTGGCGGGTGTTGTACTGGCCGAGGGACGCGATCGCGACCTCGAACACGCCGGCGTCCCAGGGCGTGAGGGCCTCGGACCAGTGGACCCCGTCGTGGAACCAGAAGCCGCCATCCTCGTAGTCGCGTCGCTCCTCGGAGAAGACGGCGGAGTAGGAGTAGAGACTTTGCCAGCCTTCGGCTCCGTCAGGTGTCTCGATCTCGAACGGGCTCGCAAAGCGGTCGGCCATGGTCGTGGTCCTTCGGTTCGGTGATGCGGATGAGGAGTCCGAGAGTCAGGCGGTCTGCGCGCCCTTGCGGGAGTAGAGGGGGTTGACGAGGGTGTCGACGATGGACGAAACCAGGTCGGTCTTGGCCGAGACGGTGTGTCGCTTCTTGCTCCAGACGGTCTCCGGACGTGCCTGGAGCAGGACGATGTCCGAGCCCGGGGGGAGGTCGTCGTCCACCGCCCACTCGATGTCCTGTGCGAAGCCGTAGTGCTTCTCCGCGGTCCGGGCCAGCCGGGCGATGGCAAGGACTTCCTCGTCATTGAGGGACGGCGCGAGGACCTGGTCCTCGGGCAGCTCGATGCGCTCCACCGTCGGGTGCGTGCCCGGGGCTCCGTCGGTCAGGAGGTGTGCATGGGTCTTGGGGCTGATGATGCGCCGGTTGATCGACCACATCACCTTGTCGACGAGGAAGTTGTCCGGGGTGACGTCACCCGACACCACTCCCTCGCCGAACCCCCAGGCCGCATCGATGCAGATGCCCGAGCGGTCCCCGTTGCTCGGGTCGAGCGTGAAGGCCACGCCTGCAGTGCGTGGGCGCACCATCTTCTGGACCGCGACAGCCATGTCGACGTCGGCGTGGTCGTAGCCCATCTCATGGCGGTAGACGATGGCTCGGTCGGTGTAGAGGCTTGCCCAGCAGGCGCGGATCTTCTCCAGGACCTCCTCGATGCCGCAGACCCAGAGGTAGGTGTCGTGCTCGCCCGCGAACGAGGCGTCGGGTGAGTCCTCGGAGGTCGCGGAGGACCGGACGGCGACAGGAACGTCATCGACCCCGCACAGCGTGCAGAGGTCGGCGTACATCTCGCGGATGACCCGCTCGTGCTCCTCCGGCAGCTCCCAGCTGCGGATCAGGTCCCGGGTCCGACTCGCCGCACGTGCCAGGGCAACGTTGTCGGAGGAGTCGAGGTCGGCGAGGAGGTCCTTGATCTGCGACATCGTGTCCGCGGCTGCACGCGCGTCGGTGAAGACCCGCGTGGTGACGGCGAAGCCGGGCGGCACGGGCAGCCCGGCCTGGCTCATCACGCCGAGCGAGGCGCACTTGCCGCCCACCTGGGCGTGGAACTCGCTGGCGAGGGCGCCGAAGGCGATCGCACTGGGGCACTCGGTCATCTCAGTCACTCCTGGAATCGTGGGTCGGAGTTGGGCGGCAGGGCATCGAGGTCGGGGACCACGACCTCCTGCACCCGGTTGCGGTAGAGCACGAGCGCGGTCGTGCCGCCGGCGACGAGCCGGACGCGGACGAACTCGGTGTTGAAGGGCTCGCCGGGGTCGTAGCCCATCGCCATGGCCGCGAAGGCACGGATGGGGCCCGAGTGGGTGGCGACGACGACCGTCTGGGCCGAGGTCGCGGCGCGCACGGTGAGGATGCCGCGCCAGAACCGGCGTACGCACGAGACCGGTGGTTCGAAGTGGAGCATCGGCATCGTCAGCCACTGGGTGATGGGGTCGCCTCCGCCCTTCTGCACGCCCCAGAAGCGGTCCATGTCGACCAGCCAGCCGGGGCGTTCACCGAGGCCGAGCCGCTCGTACTTCTCCATCTGACGCTGGTAGATGCGGAAGGCGCTGGTGACGTCCCGGGGACCTTCGGGGGTGGCGACCTCGAAGTTGCGGAAGTTGGTGTCGTCGTGGATCTCGCTGACCTCGGGCTCGCCGCGGCCGAAGAGCCCGATGTTGTCGACGAGCCCGCGCCTCATGTGCTCGGCCGTCTGCCGCGCGCGGTTGGTCGGCGCGCACAGCAGCTCGACCTTCATCCCGTCAGTGACGCGTCGGGCGAGCTCCTGGCCGCGGCGGTGGGCCTGCCACGAGCCGAGAGGGGTCAGGCCGGACTCGGAGGAATAGCCTTGCGTCTCTCCGTGCCGCACGAGGTAGATGTCGCAGTCGATCGTGCCCAGCTGCTCGCGGCGCTCCGGGATGATCTCCTTGGTGCGGGTCACCTCGGCCCATGCCCGCGACGTCCCGACGACGTTTCCGTCGTACATGACCGCGTCGCTGCGCTGGTCGCGCCCGCGGTGCTGGCGGAGGTAGAGCGGGACGGACTCGTCGGGCTCACCCACCTCACGGGGGGTCTCCGAGCGCCGGGCGAGGTGACGGTTGAGGTAGGCAGGAGCGTCGGGACGCTCGGTCCGCGGCAGGTTCGCGGGGCTCTGGTGCTCGTCGATGGTCATCGCCGGCCTCAGCTGTGGACCGTGAGGAACTGCTGGTTGACGACGCCGTCGTAGTAGAACATCGCACGGCCCATCTCGGCCTCGGTCCATGTGATCGGCTCGGCACCGGGGTCCACCCAGTAGCCGCCGGTGAACATCTCGTTGCGGTTGCCGAGCGGGTCGAAGAAGTAGAGGCACTGGCCCCTGGTCACTCCGTGCCGCGTGGGGTTCGTCTCGATGCTGACGCCGTGGTAGACGCAGGTGTCCGCGGCATTGCGCAGGTCGTTCCACCCGTCCACCCAGAAGGCGAAGTGGTGCAGGCCGCCGTTGGGGCCGGTGATGAACGCGATGTCGTGCGAGCGGTGCGAGACCTCGAGCCAGCTGGCGATCTGGAAGCCGTCGTCACCCATGACCTGCTCGGTCAGGCGGAAGTCGAGGTGCTCGACGAGGAACCGCGTGTTGGTGTCGACCTCCTCGGCGGTGAGGAAGAGGTGGTCGACCCGGGGTGGCGCGATGCCGACGAGACCCATCGGCCGCGGGGGAGGGTTGGTCTGCGGGAGCAGATTTCCCACCTGCTGCATGCCGTAGACGAGCTCCATGTCGTGACCGCTGGGCAGCGTGAACCGGATCGACGTCCCGTGACCCGGCGCCCACTCGTCGGCGGCGTAACGCCGGACTGGCACTCCGGCAGCCTCGAGGCGTGCCTGGTACTCGTCGAGGTCGCCGGCGTCGGTCACCTTGAAGCCGAAGTGGTTGAGGCCGTGCGTGGGCTCGAGGGTGAGCACGACGCTGTGGTGCTGGTGCTCGTCCCAGCACTTGAGGAAGACGCGGGAGGCGTCGCGCCCGGTCTCGATCATCCCCACCACTTCGGAGTAGTAGGCCGTGGCGAGCTCCAGGTCGGGAACTCGGATCTCCACGTGGGAAAGTCGCAGGATGCTCATGTGTGCACTCTCATGAAGCGGTCGTTGAGCTCGCCCTCGTAGTAGAAGACGGCTCGGCCGATGTTGTCCTCGGTCCAGGTCAGGGTGGGGAAGTCGGGGTCGGGGCGGTAGCCGCCGGTGAACACCTCGTTGCGGGTGCCGAGCGGGTCGAAGAAGTAGATGGTGGAGCCGCGGGTGATGCCGTGACGGGTGGGACCGACGTCGAGCTGGATGCCGTTGTAGGCCAGGATGTCGGCCGCGTCCCGGACGTCGTCCCACTCGTCGAGCCAGTAGGCGAAGTGGTGCAGCCCGCCGTTGGTGCCGTGCACGATGGCGAGGTCGTGGGGCGAGTGTGAGCGCTCGAGCCACGTGCCGAGCTGGTGGCCGTTGCCGTCGAGGAGCTGCTCGGTGATGCGGAAGCCGAGGACGTCCATGAAGAACTGCGTGGAGTCCCCCACCTCCTCGGCCGTGATGAGCATGTGGTCCATCCGCGGCGGAGCGATCTGGTCGCGCACCATCCGGCCGAGGTCGCTCGGCTCGGGCGCCATCGGCTCACGGCGACGAGACGTGCCGACCTTCTCGACGTCGGCGACGAGCTCCATGACGTGTCCGCTCGGCGTCGAGAAGCGGATCGACTCGCCCTGGCCGAGCGTCTCGCCCTTGCTGAGCCGCTCGACCGGGAACCCGAAGCGGGACACCTTCTTCTCCAGGTCGGCCAGGTCGTCCTCGTGATGGACCTTGAACGACATCAGGTCCATGCCCACCCGCGGGGCGTAGCGCAGCCGCAGCGAGTGGTGGTCCTCCTCGTCCCAGCACTTGAGGTAGACCGAGTCCTCGGTGCGGGCGGTCACCTCCATCCCCATCACGCCCGTGTAGTAGGCGGTCGCGAGGTCGATGTCGGTGACCGTCACGTCCACGTGACCCAACCGCAGGATGCCGCGCGGCGGACCGGTGACCGTGCTCCGGGTGGCCTGACGCGTGTCCGAGGGGTCGAACCGCTGACCGTCGGGAGGGGCGTCGGGCGCCATGATCCGCGTCGCGCCGGCCGGGGTCCCCTCAGCCAGGTCCACGTGGGGTGTGACCCCGTTCACATCCGTCATGTCCGGAAACCTACGAACCGGCGCCGCCCTTCGGGTGGGCTGTTCCGCCATGCAGAACACGAGATGTGGCGCTCGTCACCAGCAGTCATCCTGATCACGTGAACGAGTCCTCGAACGACCCCGCGACGATGCGCGAGCTGGTCCGCGACTATGTCCGGGCCGTGCACACGACCTATCTCGATCACGTCCAGCACCTCCCTCCGAGCGAGCGCGGGGGCCTCCCCCTGGTCGCGGCCGGCGACCTCACCGTCGTCGCTGCGGCGGCCCATCGTCTGCACCTGGTGGCCACGACGGACCCGCTCCCCGCGCCCTCCGGTCCGGAGGTCGAGCTGGTCGACGAGCACCTGGGGGTGCGCTGGCGCGTGCGGTTCTACGACCCGTCGGTGCTGCCCGAGCTGGGGCTCATCGAGGAGGACTCACCCGACGTCGTACGCCGGGTGCTGGGGATCAGCGACACCGTCTACCACCTCACCGTCGCGATCGGCGGCGGCCTCAGTGGCCACCATGCGTCCCACTCGGGGGTGGCCCTGGCCAACCAGCACTCCCAGCTCGGCCGCGACCTCGAGCGCATCCGGCGCGCCCTGCCTCGTCAGCGCGCGGTGGTCGACGAGCTCGGCATCTGCGCGCGCCTCGGTCTGGACCGTGCGGCTGCCCTGCTTGCTGCCGACCTCACCTCCGGGCGCGTCAGTGCAGAGTCCGGCGCACCGGCTGCCGCCAGCCTCGGCGCAGTCCTGCGGGACTCGACTCGATGACCTCCCCCGTCCCGGCAGGCGCCGAACGACTCTCGAGCGTGGCGACGGCCTCGCGGATCCTGCGCGAGTTCGGCAAGCACAGCACCCAGCTGGGTGTCAGCCAGCTCGCTCGCAGCGTCGGCGTGGGCAAGAGCACGGCCCACCGCATCATCTGGACGCTCGTGGAAGAGGGACTGCTCGAGAAGGTCGAGGAGACCGGTCTCTTCCGTCTCACCTCGGTGATGCGGACACTGGGAGCCAGCGCCGAGACCGCACAGCGCCTGCACGAGGCGGCCACACTCCCGCTCGACAACCTCCGCCACCACACCCCCGGCACGCTGCACGTCGCGATCCTCGACGGCGTCGACGTGCTCTACGTGGAGCGTCGAGAGGGCCGCGGCGCCATCCCGGTCTTCCGCTCTGTCGGCGCGCGCAACGCTGCCTACCTGACCTCGAGCGGCAAGGTCCTGCTGGCCTACCTGCCGGACGACCAGCTGCAGCCACTCGTCGCAGGCATGCGCCTCGTTCCACGGACCCCGCGCACGATCACGTCGCGCCCGCTGCTCCTTTCGGAGCTCTCACTGGTCCGGCGCCAGGGCTTCGCCGAGAACCGCGGCGAGTCCCAGCCGGGCATGTGCTCGATCGCGGCGCCGATCCGCGATCCGCTGGGCCGGGTCGTCGCGTCCGTGTCGGTGGCCGAGCACGTCGCGGACGAGGCAGCCGGCCTTCCACACCTGGTGCGGGCGGTCACGGAGACAGCAACTCGGATCTCGGCGGGCCTGGGGTGGCAGCCGTGACCGCGGCCTGGGAGCGGGTGTGCCGCGTCGAGGAAGCCACTCCCGACACACCGGTGGGCAAGGTGGTGGGGAGCTCCGGGCAGGACCGGGACCGCGTGTGCGTCGTGGCGACGAGCGACGGCGAGCTTGTCGCCCTGCTCGATCGCTGCCCGCATCGCGACATCGCGCTGTCGGGCGGCGTCGTACGGGACAGGACGTTGATCTGCCCGGGCCACTTCTGGCGCTTCGAGCTGCCGTCGGGCGCTCGGACCGACCTGCCGGATCGCGGTGCCACGGTCTATCCCACCCGCGTCGTCGACGGCTGGGTGGAGGCGCTGCTCCCTGCGCCTGCCGCGCCCCAGTCGATGAGGGAGTGGCTGCTGGCGCAGGCTCGTCAGGACTGATCAGGCGGTCGCGACGTCACGTGCTCGCAGGAGATCGAGCGCGATGTCGACCAGCATGTCCTCCTGCCCTCCGACGAGCCGGCGCTTGCCGACCTCGACGAGCAGGTCGCGCGTGTCCACGCCGTAGTCCCTGGCGGCGTTCTCGGCGTGCCGCAGGAACGAGGAGTAGACACCGGCGTAGCCGAGCGTGAGGGTCTCGCGATCGACTCGCACCGGCCGGTCCTGGAGCGGGCGGACGATGTCGTCGGCGGCGTCTTGGAGCTTGAAGACGTCGCAGCGGTGGTTCCAGCCCTGCAGGTCGGCGACGGCCACGAACGGCTCGATCGGACAGTTGCCCGCACCGGCGCCCTGCCCTGCGAGCGAGGCGTCGACGCGGTAGACGCCCTCCTCGACGGCGACGACCGAGTTGGCGACCGAGAGCGAGAGGTTCTCGTGTGCGTGGATGCCGATCTGGGTGCCGGGGTCGAGGACGTCGCGATAGGCGCGCACCCGCTCCCGGACGCCGTCCATGGTCAGGCGGCCTCCCGAGTCGGTGACGTAGACGCAGTGCGCCCCGTAGGACTCCATCAGCCCGGCCTGCTTCGCCAGGTCGGCAGCCGGCGACATGTGGGACATCATCAAGAACCCCGACACGTCCATGCCGATCTCGCGAGCAGTCTCGATGTGCTGCTTGGCGACGTCTGCCTCGGTGCAGTGAGTGGCCACCCGCACCGACCGGACGCCCAGCGAGTAGGCCTCCCTGAGGTGCTCGACGGTGCCGATGCCGGGGACCAGCAAGGAGGTGAGGGTGGCGTTCTGGATGACCGACGCGGCGGCCTCGATCCACTCCCAGTCGGTGTGCGACCCCGGACCGTAGTTGAGGGATCCCCCGCCGAGGCCGTCACCGTGGGTGACCTCGATCGCATCGACCCCGGCGTCGTCGAGGGCGGTCACGATCCGCTTGACGTCTGCGGGGTCGATCCGGTGTCGGATCGCGTGCATGCCGTCACGCAGCGTGACGTCCTGGATGTAGAGCTCCGTGGTCGCGTGGGGACTGCTCATGCGGGGACTCCTTCGTTGAGTCGGGCTGCGAGAGCCTCAGCGGTCCGCATGGCGGCCGACGTCATGATGTCGAGATTGCCTGCATATGCGGGCAGGTAGTGGGCGGCGCCCTCGACCTCGAGGAACACCGACACCTTGTGCGTGACGGCGACCTCGCCGACGCCCTTGCCGAGCAGGGTGTGCACGGGTTCGCCGGCCGGCAGCCGACTGAACTGGACGGCCTGCTTGAGGCGGTAGCCGGGGACGTACTCCGCGACCGAGGCGACCATCTCGTCGACCGAGGCGCGGATCTCGTCCTGCAGCAGCTCCTGCGGGTCGTTGATGAGCGTGAAGACCGTGTCGCGCATGATCATCGGCGGCTCGGCCGGGTTGAGGATGATGATGGCCTTGCCCTTCCAGGCACCGCCCACCGCCTCCACCGCGTGTGCTGTGGTCTCGGTGAACTCATCGATGTTGGCGCGGGTGCCGGGTCCGGCAGACTTGCTCGCGACGGACGCGACGATCTCCGCGTAGGGCACTGCGGTGACGCGCGAGACGGCGGCGACGATCGGGATCGTGGCCTGGCCCCCGCAGGTGACCATGTTGACGTTGCTGACGCCGATGTGTTCGTCGAGGTTGACCGGCGGCACCACGAAGGGGCCGATGGCCGCGGGTGTCAGGTCGACCAGGATCTTGCCGTAGGGCGCCAGCTTCGCCGCGTTGGCCGTGTGTGCGCCGGCCGAGGTGGCGTCGAAGACGATCGCGATGTCGTCGAACCCCTCGAGCGCGATGAGCCCGTCGACGCCGTCCGACGTGGTGGGGACGCCGAGACGCCCGGCTCGGGCGAGCCCGTCGGAGGTCGGGTCGATGCCGACCATGGCGCCCATCTCCAAGGTCTTCGAGATCCGGAGCACCTTGATCATGAGGTCCGTCCCGATGTTGCCCGGCCCGATGATGGCGACCTTGGTCGCGCCAGTTCCTGCTTTGGCCATGTGCCTACTCCTCGGAGAACGTTGCGGTCACCGAGCCGAGGCCGGTGATGGTGGCGGTGACGACGTCACCGGGGTTGACGGCGACCATCGGCCCCAGGGCGCCGGAGAGGATGACCTGTCCCGCCCGGAGCGGATCCCCGAAGTCGCGGGCGGTGCGCGCGAGCCACGCCACCGCGTTGAGCGGGTCGTCCAGGCAGGCAGCGCCGTTGCCGTGCGAGACCTGCTCACCGCCACGGGCCATGGTCATCTCGACCGACACCGGCTCCACCTCCTCGAGCGTTCGGCGCTCGGCCCCGAGGACGTAGAGAGCGCTGGAACCGTTGTCCGCGACCGTGTCACCGAACGTGATGTCCCAGTTGGCGACGCGGCTGTCGACGATCTCGATCGCGGCAGTGATGTAGTCCACCGCTCGCCTGATCTGGGCGTCGTCGAAGTCGCCCTCGACCAGGTCCTCCTTCAGGACGAATGCCACCTCCGCCTCGGCCTTCGGTTGGAGGAGCCTGGCCATCGGGACGAGCTCGAGCTCGCCGTAGGCCATGTCGTCGAAGAGGTAGCCCAGGTCCGGCTGATCGACACCGATCTGCTTCTGCACAGCCTTCGACGTGAGTCCGATCTTGCGACCGACCACCGTCGCCCCGGCTGCCAACCGTGCAGCAGTGCCGCGGGCCTGCACGGCGTACGCCGCCTCGATGTCGCTCGCGCCGATCAGGTCGCGCACAGGCGCGCACGGCACGCCGCTCGCCGCAGCCTCGAGCAGCCGCTCGGATGCCGCGATCACGCTGGGATCTTCAGTGTCCATGTCGCCATCGTGGAGGTCCGGCGGACGGCGTCCTAGCAATCGGTTCCGCTGGATGGAACCATCCTCCCCATGACCCTCGACCAGAGCAGCGTCCTCGGGAAGGTCATGGCCGTGCTCGAGGCCTTCTCCGCGGACGACACCGGTGTCAACTTCACGGAGCTCCAACGCCGCACCGGCCTGCCCAAGGCCACGCTCCACCGGATCGCCGGCGACCTCGTCGCCGCCCGGTTGCTCGCTCGTGTCGATGGCGCGTTCCACCTCGGCTCCCACCTGTTCGAGCTCGGCATGCGCGCGTCCGTCGAGCGGACCTTGCTCGAGGTCGCCACTCCTTTCCTCGAAGATCTCTACGAGCGCACCCACGAGACAGTGCACCTGGGACTTCGCGAAGGTGCCGAGGTGGTCTATGTCGCCAAGGTCGGGGGCCACCGGCAAGCGAGGTCGCCGTCACGCGTCGGAGGTCGGCTGCCCCTGCACGCCACGGCGATCGGCAAGGCACTGCTGGCATGGGCCGACGAGGAGGACCGGGTCGGCGTGCTCACAGCACCACTGGAGCGACGTACGGCTCGGACGATCACCGCACCCGGGCGGCTGCGCGAACAGCTCGACCAGGTGCGAGAGACCGGGGTGGCGTTCGAGTACGAGGAGGGCGCCCTGGGCCTGGTCTGCGTCGCCGCTCCCGTCCTGGATGCGGCCGACCGGCCCGTGGCGGCGATCAGCGTCGCCGGGGCGATCAACCGCTTCCGGCCTTCGGATCACGCCGCCTCGGTCCGTGCAGCTGCGGCCGGCATCGCAGCCACTCTCGCACGCCGTCAGCTGCTCCAGACCGACGCTCGCTCGTGACAGCTGGAGTCGTCGGACTTCGTCACACGCATCGCACAGCGCACGACCCGAGCTCGGGCGACGACACGCTGACCGTCAGTCCCGCGGCGAGGTCGATCGGCGCCGTGATCCCACCGGTGAGCACCACCATGCCGGGCTCGAGGGCAGCTTGTCGCAGATGCAACCGGCGGACCAGGAACGCCACCGCCTCGGCCGGCGATCCCATGGCTGCCTCGCCCAGGCCGCTGCGAGCAGTCACTCCCGACTCCATGGTGAGGCGCAGCGACTCGGGTGGCACCGGCGAAGCGTGGAAGTCCTCCAGGACGTAGGCAGCTGCCGAGGAGCCGTCCGCCGTGTTGTCGGGCCAGTCGAAGTCGTAGCTGGTCCACCGTGGATCGACCACTTCCAGGGCGACCGCCCAGCGCCCCGCTGCCACGACGGCCCCGGCATCGACGTCCGCGCCCCGCAGGGTGGCGTCGGCAAGGAAGGCGAACTCGGGCTCGCCCTTGGGGTGGATGAGCCGTGCCATGTCGAGCACCCCGTCGCCCACGTGCATGTAGGCCCACAGTGTGCCGAAGTTCGGCTCGCTGATCCCGAGCGCGCGTCGCATCGCCTCAGAGGTCCAACCGAGCTTGTAACCAGTGAAGATCTCGCCCCCCTGGACGCGTAGGTCGTCCCGCGCAGTCGCAATCCCCCAGGCCTCGGTCGTGGTCTGCGTCCTCAGGTGTCGGCACGAATCTCTCTCCGCCTCGCGTTCAGCCCTGCCCCCACGATACGGATTCGGACCCGGTGGCACGCAGGACGCAGAAGACGCCCCCAGGGTCTCGGGTCCCCGGGGGCGTCAGAGCCGCCTGTCGGAATCGAACCGACGACCTAGTCATTACGAGTGACTCGCTCTACCGACTGAGCTAAGGCGGCGTGGTCCGCCGACGCGTGCTCGGTGGACCGCGGGCGAGTATACGGAGCGCGCGCCCCGGGACTGAAATCAGCCCCGCCGGCCCATGGACGGCCGGGCTAGGGTCGAGACGTCCGTAGACCTTTCAACGAGGAGGATCCATGCCCACTCGCTCCGCACGCACTGCCTGGAACGGCGGACTGCAGGACGGCTCCGGCCAGGTCGAGCTGACCAGCTCCGGCGTCGGCACGTACGACGTTTCGTTCCCCAAGCGCGCCGCAGAGGAGGCCGGAGGCACCACCAGTCCCGAGGAGCTCGTGGCTGCTGCCCACTCCTCGTGCTACGCCATGCAGCTCTCGGCCCTCATCGCAGAGGCAGGCGGCACCCCGCAGTCCCTCGAGGTCACCGCCGACGTCGCGCTCGGCGAGGACAAGGACGCCGGCGGCTTCAAGCTCACCGGCATCAAGCTCACCGTCCGTGGTGAGGTCGAGGGCCTCGACGAGGCCGGCTTCAAGGACGCGGCCGAGAAGGCCAAGGCCGGCTGCCCGATCAGCAAGGCGCTCGCGGGCGTCGAGATCACGCTGGACGCGGCGCTGGAGGGCTGACCGCCCGCACTCTCTGCGTCATGCGGACCCGCACCCATGGGTGCGGGTCCGTCTGGCGTCCGGGGCCAGCGAAGGGCCGCTCAGCAGGTCGTGCCGTCGGCCGGCACGTCGCCCGCCAGGAGGTAGTCCTCGACGAGGGTGTCGATGCACTCGTTGCCCGCGTTGTAGGCGGTGTGGCCGTCGCCGTCGCGCTCGACGAGCACTCCGGAGTCGAGCTGGCCGGCCAGCGCACGCGCCCACTTCAACGGCGTCGCGGGGTCGCGGCTGGTTCCGAGCACGACGATCGGGGCGGCGCCCTCACCGCGGATCGTCAGCGGCTCCTCGCTGGAGGTCACCGCGATGCCGCGACAGCTCGTCATCCCCCACGCGAAGACCCGGCCGAAGGTCGGTGAGGCCTCCTCGAAGACCTCGAACAGCGACGGCACCTTGCTGAACGGCACCGACGTCGGGTCGTCGAGGCAGTTGATGGCGTAGTTGGCCTCGACCGAGTTGTCGGCGTAGGTGCCGTCGGCGTTGCGCGAGGCGTACGCGTCGGCGAGCTGCATCAGCGCCGACCCCTTGCCCTCCAGCGCCGAGGCCAGCGCGGTGCTGAGCAGGAACCAGTAGTCGCGGTTGTAGAGCGGCGTGATGATGCCGTAGAACGCGTTGCCGACCGTCAGCTCGCGGTCGCCCGCCGGGAGCGGCTCCTCGTCGATCGTGTCGAGCAGGCCGCTGATCGTGTCGAGGCCCTCCTCGACGCTGTCGCCGAGGAAGCAGTTGTCGGTGGAGTCGAGGCAGTTCTGCACGTAGGCGCGAAGGGCGGTCTCGAAGCCCTCAGCCTGGTCGAGCGAGAGCGACTGCGGGTCGAGCGCGACGTCGACGGCGCCGTCGAGCACGAACCGACCGACCTGCTCGGGGAACAGCTCGGCGTACGTCGCGCCGAGCTTGGTGCCGTAGGACGCGCCGAAGTAGGTCAGCGTCTCCTCCCCCAGCGCCGAGCGCAGCACGTCCATGTCGCGCGCGGCCTCGGTGGTGGTCACGTGCCCGACGACGGGGCCTGAGTTGTCGACGCACTCGTCGCCGTAGGACAGCACGCCCTCCTTGTAGGCGGCCTGCTCCTCGGCGGTGTCCGGGGTCGGGTCGCCGGCCAGGGAGGCGTTGAGCTCCTCGTCGCTGAGGCAGTCGACCGGCGCGGAGCGGCCCACCCCACGGGGGTCGAAGCCGACGACGTCGAAGCCCTCGAGCAGCGGCTCGCGGAAGACCTGGCCAGCAGCAGCGGCGTACGACGTCCCGCGCGCTCCGGGGCCGCCGGGGTTCACCACCATCGAGCCGACGCGCTCGCCGCTGGCGGGCACGCGCAGCAGCGCGAGCTCGATGGTCTCCTCCTGGGGCTCGGAGTAGTCGACGGGAACCGTGAGCAAGCCGCAGTCGTGCTCGTCGTTGGTCTCGCAGGGCTGCCAGTCGATGCGCTGGGAGTAGAGGTCGGCAAGGTCGGGCGCGGGCGCCTCGGTGACCGACGCGGGTGGTGGCGTGGTCGGCGAGGGTGTCGGGCGGGCGGTCGGGCCGCTGTCGTCGGGCAGCGCACCGCGGACCGCCAGACCCACGGCGGCGAAGGTGGTGACCGCCAGGACCAGCACAGCGATCACGGCGACGACCCGCTTCACGGACGACCCGCCGGCAGTCGCAGCGCGACCATCATCGACTCGAGGGCCAGCTGGGGGGGCACGTTGAACTCCAGCATCTGCTCGCGGGCGGTGAAGATCGCGTCGATCATGCGCAGCAGCTCCTCGGACGTCGCGGCACGTGCGAGGGTCTCGACGTCGCCGCGCAGCTCCTCGTTGACCAGCATGCCCGGGGCGCCCATCGACAGGGCGATGGCGTCGCGGTAGACCGAGACGAGGTCCATCAGCGCCCGGTCGATCACGTCGAGCACGCGGCGCTTGGCCTTCTGCTTCTGCAGCTTCTCCAGCGACGAGAGCGCCGCGCGGTAGGAGCGACTGGCGAGGTCCTTGCGCTCGCTGCCGAAGATCGACTGGAGGTCCTTGAGCTCGCGCTGCTCGGTCTCGGCGGTGATCGCCTCGGTCTCCTCCTTGGCCAGCTCGTTGAGGGTGGTGGCCGCGCTCATGCAGCTCCCGATGCCGGTCAGCCGGACGGGCAGCGACACGATCTCGCGGCGCCGGCTGCGGGTGCCCTCGTCGACGCAGAGGGCGCGGGCGCGACCGATGTGGCCCTGGCTGGCGCGGGCGGCGAAGGACGCGACCGTGGCGTCGATCCCGGACCGGACGAGGAAGTCGGTGATCTGCTCCCCGGTCGGGGTGGCGAGGGTGACGTGGCGCGAGCGCGAGGCGATCGTGGGCAGCACGTCGGCGCGGGTCGGCGCGCAGAGCAGCCAGACCGTGCGCGGGGTGGGCTCCTCGATCGCCTTCAGCAGGGCGTTGCCGGTGCGCGGGTTCTCGGGCGTGCCGAGGCGGTCGGCGTCCTCGATCACCACGATCTGCCAGCGGCCCACCGAGGGGAACTTCGCCGCCGCCTGCACCAGGTCGCGCATGTCGTCGACGTAGAGCACGGACGTCTCGGAACGCACCCACTTGATGTCGGGGTGCGAGCCCTTGATGCCGAGACGGCACGGCTCGCACTCGCCGCACCCGGTGCGGGTCTCGCACTGCAGCGCCGCGGCGAAGGCCCGCGCGACGTTGGAGCGGCCCGAGCCGGGCGGACCGGTGAAGAGCCAGGCGTGGGTCATCCCCTCGCCCGCGGCCGCGTGACGGAGCGCGTCGAGGACGGCGCGCTGGCCGACCAGGTCGTCCCAGACGCTCATCGCGTCCCCAGCAGGGGCGCGATGCGCTCCTGGATCGCGGCGGCGATCTCCTCGATCGGCGCGCGGGCGTCGAGGACGACGTAGTGGTCCGGGTCGGCGGCCGCGAGGTCGAGGAAGCCCTGCCGGACCCGCTCGTGAAACTCCAGCGACTGTCCCTCGATCCGGTCGCGCTCGTCGAAGCGGCTCAGGCCGGCCTCCGGCGCGAGGTCCAGGACGACGGTCAGGTGCGGGCGCAGGTCGCGGGTGGCCCAGCGGGCGACCGCCTCCACCTCGGCGACGTCGAGCGTGCGGCCGGCGCCCTGGTAGGCCAGGGTCGAGTCGACGTAGCGGTCGGTGATGACGACCTCGCCCCGTGCGAGCGCGGGCAGCACGACATGGTCGACGTGCTCGGCCTTGTCGGCGGCGTAGAGCAGCGCCTCCGTGCGGTCGGACAGGTCGCCGGTGGCCGGGTCGAGGACGATCCGCCGAAGCTCCTTGCCGACCGGGGTGTCCCCCGGCTCGAAGGTCAGCAGCACCGTCTCACCGCGCGCGACCAGCCAGTCGTGCAGCAGGCGCGACTGGGTCGACTTGCCGGCCCCCTCGCCGCCCTCGAAGCAGACGAAGAGCCCGGTCTCCGACACCACTCCAGGACTCACGTGGCACACCCTACGGGCGGGCGCCCACACCCGCCGCGTCCGGCGGCGCTCACTCCGTGGTGCTGCCGAAGAGGATCAGCGCGAGCAGGAAGGCCCAGCCGCCGGTGAGCCGGCCACGACCCGGTTCCCGCCTGCGCACACCCAGGGGGCCGCCGAGGAGGAGGTAGGCCAGAGAGCCGAGCGGGCCGCCCAGGAGGACGAGCCAGCCCCACGCCCATCTCGTCGCGCGCCGCGGCTCGGGGCCGTGGCGCAGGAGCACGAGCGTGGCGAACCAGGTGAGGAACCCCACCAGCCCGGTCCACCCCGGTCCGCGCCAGTCACGCCACTCGAGGTAGGACCCGCTCCGATGCTCGGAGTAGGTGATGTCCAGGTCACGGGGGTACGCCACGGCCTGCAGGTACTCGACCGGGTCGCCGACGTCCGCCTGCGAGCGACGGCGGGTGTCCACCGGGACCTCGGCGAAGCGCGTCAGGACCGATCCCTGCCACCTCAGCGTGACCTGCGTACGCCCGCGCCAGCCAGGGCGCTGCGGGAGGCCGACGACCTCCACCCGCGTCACGTCGCCCGCGCCGACGGAGGCGACGAGCTGGTCGAGGTTCGACCGCTTCTCCCCCGCCAGCACCACGGCGAGAGCGACCACCAGCCAGGCGAGCGCGAGGAACACGGCCGGCAGCCGCCAGCGGCGCTCGCACCACCCGTCGTACGCCGTCCGCGCCGGCTGCGTCGTCACGTCCGTCATGCCCTACCCCCGTTGCCGTGATCGGCAGCGTAGTGGGCGACGGAGACGGGCGTCAGGCCTTCTTCGCCGCGGCCTTCGTCGTCTTCTTGGCGGCCGTCTTCGTCGCAGCGGTCTTCTTCGCCGTCGTCTTCTTGGCAGCGGTCTTCTTGGCCGGGGCCTTCTTCGCGCCCTTCTTGGCCGCCTTCTTCGCCGGACCGCGCTCGCGACGCTCGGCGAGCAGCTCGGCCGCGCGCTCGAGGGTGATCGACTCGACGGTGTCGTCCTTGCGGAGCGTGGCGTTGTACTCGCCGTCGGTGACGTACTCGCCGAAGCGGCCCGCCTTCACGACCACCGGCTGCCCGGAGACGGGGTCGTTGCCGAGCTCCTTGAGCGGCGGGGTGGCCGCACCGCGACCGCGCTGCTTGGGCTGGGCGTAGATCGCCTTCGCCTGGTCGAGGGTGATGTCGAAGATCTGGTCCTCGGACGTGAGGCTGCGGGAGTCGGTGCCCTTCTTGAGGTAGGGCCCGTAGCGACCGTTCTGCGCGGTGATCTCGGTGCCGTCCTCGTCGGTGCCGACGACGCGGGGCAGGTCGAGGAGCTTGACCGCCTCCTCGAGGGAGACCGTGTCGAGGGTCATCGACTTGAAGAGCGAGCCGGTGCGCGGCTTGGCGCTCTTCGGCGCGTCCTCGGGCAGCACCTCGGTGACGTAGGGGCCGAAGCGACCGTTCTTCGCCACGATCTGGAGGCCGGTCTCGGGGTGGTTGCCGACGACCTGCTCCTCGCCGGCCGGGTTGGCCAGCAGCTCCTTGGCCTTGGCCACGGTGAGCTCGTCGGGCGGGAGGTCGTCGGGGACGTTGGCGCGCACCGGCGCGCCGGCCTCGTCATCGCCCGGGCCCTCGACGTAGGGGCCGTAGCGACCCACGCGGAGGTCGATGCCCTCGCCGATCGGGAAGGTCGCCATCTCCTTGGCGTCGATCTCGCCGAGGTCGGTGACGAGCGTCTTGAGCCCGACCACGTCGCCGGCGCCGTAGTAGAACTCGCCGAGCTCGGTGGCGCGGTCCTTGCGACCGCCCGCGATCTCGTCGAGCACGTCCTCCATCGAGGCGGTGAACTCGTAGGACACCTGGCGCGGGAAGTGCTCCTCCAGCAGCCGGATCACCGAGAAGGCCAGCCACGCGGGCACCAGCGCGGTGCCCTTCTTGTAGACGTAACCGCGGTTGAGGATGGTGCCGATGATCGAGGCGTACGTCGACGGGCGGCCGATCTCGCGGTCCTCGAGCTCCTTGATCAGCGTCGCCTCGGTGTAGCGCGACGGCGGCTTGGTCTCGTGGCCCTCCGGCGACAGCGTGGCGGCCGAGACCGCAGCGCCCTTGGTGAGGTTGGGCAGGCGGGTCTCGGCGTCGTCCTTGCGCTTGGACGCGTCGTCGATGTCCTCGACGTAGGCCTTGAGGAAGCCGTGGAAGGTGATCGTGCGACCGCTGGAGCTGAAGACCACGTCGCGACCGTCGGCAGCAGCGCCGCCGATGCGGATCGTCACCGAGTTGCCGACCGCGTCCTTCATCTGCGAGGCGACGGTGCGCATCCAGATCAGCTCGTAGAGGCGGAACTGCTCGCCCGACAGCCCGGTCTGGGCCGGCGTGCGGAAGGACTCGCCGGCCGGGCGGATCGCCTCGTGCGCCTCCTGGGCGTTCTTGACCTTCGACGCGTAGGTGCGCGGCGAGTCGGGGAGGTACTCCGCCCCGTAGAGCTCACGCACCTGGTCGCGGGCGGCGCCGACGGCCGCACCCGACAGCGTCGTGGAGTCCGTACGCATGTAGGTGATGAAGCCGTTCTCGTAGAGCCGCTGCGCGACCGACATCGTCACGCTCGCGCTCATGCCGAGCTTGCGGCTGGCCTCCTGCTGGAGCGTGGTGGTGCGGAAGGGGGCGTACGGCGAGCGGCGGTAGGGCTTGGACTCGACCGAGCGGACGTCGTACGACGTGTCGGTGAGGCCGGCGGCCAGCGCCTCGGCGTCGGCGCGGCTCAGGTGGGCGCGGTCACCCTTGCCCTTGAGCTCGCCGGTGTTGTCGAAGTCGGAGCCGCGGGCGACGCGGACGTCGTCGACGCTGTAGAGCTTCGCGGGGAACATCCGCGGGTCGTGGCCGGTGCCGGCGTCGAAGGTGGCGTCGAGGTCCCAGTAGGACGCGACACGGAACTTCATCCGCTCGCGCTCGCGGTCGACGACCAGGCGGGTCGCCACCGACTGCACCCGGCCGGCGGAGAGGCCGGACATGACCTTCTTCCACAGCACAGGGGAGACCTCGTAGCCGTAGAGGCGGTCGAGGATGCGGCGCGCCTCCTGGGCCTCCACGAGGTCGTCGTTGATCTGGCGCGGGTTCTCGACCGCGGCGAGGATCGCGGGCTTGGTGATCTCGTGGAAGACCATCCGGTGGACCGGCAGGCCCTTCGGGGGCTTGAGCTCGTCGAGGAGGTGCCAGGCGATCGCCTCGCCCTCACGGTCCTCATCGGTGGCGAGGTAGAGGGCGTCGGCCTCCTTCACCAGCTTCTTCAGCTTGGCGATGTGGCTCTTCTTGTCGCGGGGCACGACGTAGTAGGGCTCGAACCCGTTGTCGACGTCGACCGCGAGGCGGCCCCACGGCTTGTCCTTGATCTTGGCCGGGGTGTCCGCGGCGTTGTTGGGCAGGTCGCGGATGTGACCGATCGAGGACTCGACGACGTAGTCCGAGCCCAGGTAGCCGCCGATGGTGCGGGCCTTGGCCGGGGACTCGACGATGACGAGCTTTGCCACTTCTGTTGCTCCCTCAGGTGTGCGCTGCGATGTTGCTCAGCGCCGCAACGGTAGCGCCACACCGTCAGTTCGCCACCCCGCGGCGTCCACAGGCCACGGCGGGACCCCGTCCTCGGGTGCGCGGTCAGGCGTCCGACGGCCTGAGCGGGTCGTGCCCGAACGACATCAGCACGTGCCTGATCTGGTCGTCGTACGCCTCCGGCTCCGGCTCGTCGCCGCGCAGCGTGCGCACCTGCTCGACGACGTGACGCATCGTGTCGATGTCGTCGGGGGTGAGGTCGGTGCGGCGCTTGCCGAGGATCGCGACCACCTGCTCGCCCACCTCCAGCTCGGGCAGGGCTCCGTCGACGGCGGTCACCTCGTCGGACGCCTCGGTGCGCAGCCAGTCGGAGAGCTCGCGCGAGGTCATGTTGACCACGTCGTGGAACTCCTGCCACATCTCGTCATCGATCAGGGACTCGGCCATCAGAGGTCCTCACCTTCGTTGTCGGTCGGGTCGGGTCGGGTCGAGAAGCGGAGCACCGCGCCCACTCCGTCGGGCAGCGCACCGACGGGGGCGTGCAGCGGCAGCAGGTCGGCGTCCTGGCCGAGAGCGGCGCGGAACATCGCCTCCTCCAGCACGACGCGTCCCGGCTCGTCGATGCCGAGGGCCCGGAGCTCCCCGGGGTCGGTGGCGAGCAGCAGCGGCTCCGGTCCGGCGTACGCCTCGCGGCCCTCGAGCGCGCCGGCCAGCAGCACCAGCGTCTCCACCTCGCCGCGTCGCAGCGCCTCCAGGGTCTCCGCGACGCCGACGGCCTTGGCCGCGTCGGCGGGACCGAGGCGGTCGAGCGCGTCGTCGATGCGGCGTGCGCGGCATCGTCGGACCGCCGCGGCCACCTCGTCGTCGAGCCGCTCGTCCGAGGCTCCCTCGGCGCGGCTGCCGTGCTCGAGCACCTCGAGGCGCTCGGTGACGTGACCGGCGACGGACTCGCGGACCCGCGCGATCCCGTGCGGGTCGCCGGTGAGCAGGACGAGGTCGGGGTCGACCTCGCGCACGAGCCGGTCGAGGTCAGCGGCGACTGTGTCGGCGTTGCGGTCCCACGAGTCCTCGGCGCGGCTCTGGAAGCGCCGGTGCGACCACCCACCGCCCGGCACCTTGTGGAGCACGTCGTGGTCGCCATCGCTGACCACCTCACGCTCCTCCAGGCCGAGGGTGTCGCTGACGGTGATGTCGGCACCGGAGTGGTCGACCCGGACCAGCATGTAGGAGACCACGTCGGCCAGCGCGCGGCCCAGCGGCAGCAGGTGCGCGATCGGGCCGACGTGGTGGTGGTCCTCGACGCCGCCACCGAGCACGAGGTCGGTCGTCACCGTGCCGTCCTCGGCGACCACGACCCGCGATGCCTCGCCCCCGTGACCGGTCGGACGCGCCAGGCGCTCGGCCACTTCCCGCACGGTCGCCTCGTCGACACCGCTCGTCCCGGCGTCACGCACCAGGTTGGCGATGCGGGTCTCCACCTCCCGCGCGCCGTTCTCCGTGGTCCGGCTGACGTCGACGTAGGCGGTCACCACGGCGCCGTGGAGCTCGGCTGCGGGACGCAGCATGGACAGGGCCTTTCCTCGTCTGTTGGTCATGGGCGGCCTGTACCCACGACCGCGCAGCTCCATGACCCGGCCCACTTCCGCGCCGTGGACCTGTGGACGACAGCGTCTCGGGGGGCTACCTGTGGACGACCGTCCTTCGGTGTCGGAGCCGGTGCCGACGGTGGACCCACGCCCACGACCCAGGAGGACCGATGTACGACCACCACCACGACACCCTGCTCTGGCGCGAGCCCCGCGAGCGCCTCCACGAGGGCGGCCGGCTCAGCCACCTCGTCTTCGTCGACGGACGGCTGGTCGATGCGTGGAGCGAGCACGTGGAGGACAGCACGTACGCCGACGTGGCGCGGCGCCACGACACGGACCTGTGGCCGCCAGTGGTCCAGGCCCCGCCGCCGGTCCCGCGCCACGAGCAGGCGCTGCGCTGGCTGGACTGCGTGGCCGGCAACCGCGAGGAGCTGATGGCGATGACCGGCTCCCCCGTCGCGCTGCCGCGCCTGCGCGACCACCTCGATCCCGTCGCGGACGAGGCGTGGCTGGTCGCCGACGAGCTGCTCGGCGACCTCCGCGAGACGCTGCTGCCCGCCGACCTGGCCGCACCCCTGCGCGAGTGCCTGCTGCTGGTCCGCGACCGGCTGCCCGAGCTCGCCGAGCGGATGACGCCCGCGCGGCTGGCGGGAGGTGTTGCCTGGGTCGTCGGCAAGGCCAACGCCGCGATCGGGCCGGAGGGGCCGGTCACCCAGGTCCGGATCGCCGACCTCCTTGGCACGACCTCGCTCAACGCCTGCGGCAACAACGTCCTCGGGCACGTACGCCGCCTCGGCTGGGACAGCGCGCGGCCCTGGTCGTGCGGGGCACCGGCGCTGCTGGCGGTCGGGCGGGTCGAGCTGCTCGCCGCGTCGGTGCGCCGCGACCTGGTCGAGCTCCGTGACACCTCGCTGGCAGAGCAGGCGCGCGCGGAGGGGTGAGGTCGTCTACCCAATTGAAGGGTAGGAGGCAGATCGACGGTCGAGTGCTTCCGCGATGTCGTCCTCCCGGCTACAGGAACCGATTCTTCACAGGGGGCACCATGCTTGACACACACCAGTCCAGGAGCGGCATCGTGACGGTGGTCGTCGCGCTGCTCGTCTCGCTGGGGCTCACGGCGGTCTCGCAGGCACCGGCCAGCAGCGCCGACGAGACGGGGACCACCGGGGGCGCGATCGACCGCAGCCTCGCGTTCTGCGACGACAACGCCGTACCGGCGAACGACGACTACTGGACGGCGGCGGCCATCACCCCGCCGTTCCCGCTGACCTTCTTCGGCGAGACCCACAGCCGGATATAAGTGAACAACAACGGCAACGTGACGTTCGGCAGCGGTCTGGAGCAGTACACGCCTTCGGTGCTCAGCGGCGGCACCCAGTTCCCCATCATCGCGCCGTTCTTCGCGGACTTCGACACCACCGCGGAAGGCAGCGGCCTGACCACCTACGGACAGTCGGCCGACGGACTGACGTTCTGCGCCCAGTGGCTCGACCTGGGCTACTACGAGCAGCACATGGACAAGACCAACTCCGTCCAGCTGGTCCTGCAGTCGGCGCAAGGCCGGCCCGGACGATCGCCCGGCGACTTCGACATCACCTTCAACTACGACCGGATCAGCTGGGAGAGCGGCGACGCGAGCGAGGGAGTGGCCGGGCTCGGGGGATGGTCCGCGGCAGTCGGGTTCTCCGCCGGCCACGGCCTGCCCGGCAGCGCCTTCCAGATGACCGGCTCGTTCGTCAACGGCGCCTTCCTCGACGGCGGCCCGAACGCCCTCGTCTCCGGGTCACATGGCACCACCCAGCCCGGACGCTACGTCTTCGAGGTGCGCAACGCCGGCTTCGACCTGACGCCGGAGCCCACCGCCGAGCCGACCGCCACCCCTCCGCCCGTCGTCGTGACGAAGAGCAGCTCCTCCACCTCGGTCAGGGTCTCCTCGAAGCGGATCCGGGCCGGCAGCAAGGTGCGGGTCACGGTGAAGGTCGCCACCGATGCTGCCGGATCGCGCACCGGGTCCGTCCGCATCAAGGACGGCCGGAAGGTGGTCAAGCGGATCGCCAAGCTCAGCAGCAGCGGCAAGGCGAGAGTGACCCTCAAGAACGTGAAGCGCGGCACGCACCGGATCCGTGCGGTCTTCTCCGGCAACGCCACGACGCTGGGCTCGACGTCGAAGGTCGTACGTCTCCGCGCGAGGTGAGCCCGTCAGAGCGTCAGGAACCCCTCGTCCACCAGCTCCCGCACGAGCGGCAGGCGTGAGGCTCGGAGCTCACCGGGGTCCTCCCCGGTGAGCTCCGCGACGGCGTCGAGGATCTGACCCAGCGCCAGGTCGCCGTCGCTGGCGCCCACGACGGCCGCGGCGACGCTGTCGACCTGCCGTGCGCGGCGGAAGCCGCGCTGCTGGCGCAGCACGATCGCCTCGGGGTCCTCCGCGCCCGGGCGGCCCACCGTCTCCTGCTGGACGTCCTCCCGGGCACGCAGGGAGGTGCCCGTCAGCGCGTCGTCGGTGAGGTCGCGCAGGTCGTCCACGGCCGTGCCCCAGTCGTGGATCGCCGCGCCGATGGGCTGCTCGACGTCGTAGGGCCACTCGAGGAGCTCGTGACGACCGGCGGACCCGGCACCGAGTCGCACGTTGATCCAGCCGAACCCGATGCCCTCGATGCCGCTCTCCTCCAGCCACGACAGCCAGGTGTCGTAGCGACGGGCGTAGTCGGGCCCGCCGTGGTGGCCGCTGTCCTTGAGCCACAGCTCGACGTAGGACGCCGGGTCGAGGGTCTCGCGCTGCACGACGAGCGCGTCGCAGTCGGCGCGCAGCCAGGAGCCGAGGCGCTCGTCCCAGGGCCGGCCGTCGACGATCGACCAGTTGGCCAGGACCTGCAGCCAGCCGCCCTCGGTGAGGTGGTCGGGGCCGGTGCGCACGATGTGCTCGACGACGCGGTCGCCGGGCAGGCCGGAGTCGCGGTAGACCAGCCGCTCGCCGGTCGCCGGGGAGATGACGAAGGGCGGGTTGGTGGCGATCAGGTCGAAGCGTTCGCCGGCGACGGGCTCGAAGAAGGACCCGTCGCGCACGTCGACGGAGACATCGTTGAGGGCGGCGTTGAAGCCTGTCATCCACAGCGCGCGGGCGTTGACGTCGGTCGCGACGACGTGGCTCGCGTGGGCGGCGAGGTGGAGCGCTTGGACGCCGCAGCCGGTGCCGAGGTCGAGGGCGCTGCCGACCGGCTCACGCATGGTGAGCTGGGCCAGGCTCGTGGAGGCGCTCGAGATGCCGAGGACGTGGTCGGCGCCGACGGCGACCGGGGCACCGTCCAGCCCCGGGGTCAGGTCGGAGACCACCCAGAGGTCGCGGTCCGCCCCCACCTCGGAGGTCGCGTAGGGCCGGCAGTCCATCCGTGCGGCGACCTCGCCGACGCTCTGCTCGAGCAGCCCGGCGTTGCAGAGCCGGTCGACGAGGCCGGGCAGCGTCCGCTCGGCGTCGGCGCGGTCGACCGGGGTCTGCAGGAGGAAGAGCCGCACCAGCGTGTCGAGCGCCGAGCCCGACGACGTACGCCGCAGCGCGGGGAGGGTCTCGTTGCGCCCGAGCGCGCGGTGCGCGTCCTCTCCGATCACCTCCGCGACGCGGTCGTAGGTGAAGTCGGCGGCGAGCAGCGCCTCACGGAGCGGGGCAGCGAGGTCGAGGTCGTGGGGCATGGCCCCAGCCTCCCAGAAGGCGTGCCACCATCGGCGGGTGCTCGAGCCGCCGCCCGACGTGACCGACGCCGACGTCCTCGCCCTGGTGCGCGAGCGCTGGGAGGCCGGGGCCGGTGCGGCGGTGCACCTTCCCGTCGGCTGGGGTGCCCACCACTGGCGCGTCGACGTCGCGGGCTCCCCGACGCTGTTCGCGACCCTCGACCCCGACCTCCCGCGGCACACGCACGCGAGCCTGGAGGCGGCGTACGCCTCGGCGGCCGCGCTGGGCCTCGGCTTCGTCTGGCCGTCGCTGCCCACCACTCATGGCACGTTCACCGTGGCGCTGGGCGGCCGGACGCTGAGCGTCACCCGGTGGCTCGACGGGGTCCGGCCCACGCAGTCCACGCCCGACCTCCCGGAGCTGCTCGAGCAGCTCCACGGAGCGCCGCTGCCAGCCACCGCCCGGGCCTGGTCGACGGAGATCGACGCGGACCTCGCCGACCGGGTCCGCGACCTCCTGCAGCAGGAGTGGGCCGACCCGCTCGGACCTGCCGCCCGGGAGCTGGTCGTGGCGCATGTCTCGGAGATCGGCGGATGGACGCGCGAGCACGCCCGGCTGTGCGACCTCGCCGACCCGTCGGCGTACGTCGTCACGCACGGCGAGCCCGGCGTGCACAACCAGTGGCTGGCGCACGACCGGGTGTGGATCCTCGACTGGGAGTCGCTGCTCCTCGCACCGCCCGAGCGTGACCTCGCCACCCTGGTGCTCGAGGGCCGCGACGTCGCGCACGACCCGCAGATGGTGCGCCTGTTCGACCTCGAATGGCGGCTCTCGGAGATCTGGTCGTTCGCCCAGTGGCTGCAGGCCCCGCACACCGGCGACGCTGACGACCGCGCTGCGCTCGGCGGGCTCACCGAGGAGCTGACGCGAGCCCACTTCGGTGAGCGCTGAGCGGGCTTCCCTATCAAGACTGGAGCCTCACCCCCGAAGTTTCGGGGGTGAGGCTCCAGGTTCCCCGGGTACCCGGGGATCGCGACCGAGTGGGCCGTCAGGCGTGGTCGGGGTGCGGGGTGAACGACGACGAGCCGGTGTTGTCACCGTCGTCGGCGATCGCCACCTCGCGCCGCTTGGAGACGACCACCGCGCCGGCGATGATCGCGACCGCGACGAGCGCGATCACGATGCGGAGCACGTCGTTCTGGTCGTCGCCGACGCTCAGGGAGACGACCGCGCTCGCGATGAGCAGCGAGACGAGGTTCATCACCTTGATCAGCGGGTTGATGGCCGGGCCGGCGGTGTCCTTGAACGGGTCACCGACGGTGTCACCGATGATGGTCGCCTCGTGGGCGGCCGAGCCCTTGCCACCGTGGTGGCCGTCCTCGACCAGCTTCTTGGCGTTGTCCCACGCACCACCGGCGTTGGCCAGGAAGACGGCCATCAGGGTGCCGGTGCCGATGGCGCCGGCGAGGAAGCCGGCCAGGGCGGTCGCGCCGAGGCCGAAGCCCACGGCGATCGGCGCCAGGACGGCCAGGATGCCGGGCGTCACGAGCTCGCGCAGCGAGTCCTTGGTGACGATGTCGACGACCTTGCCGTACTCCGGACGACCGGTGCCCTCCATGATGCCGGGGATCTCGCGGAACTGGCGGCGGACCTCCATCACGACCGCGCCGGCAGCGCGGGCGACCGCGTTGATGGCGAGGCCGGAGAAGAGGAACACCACGGCCGCACCGAGCAGCACGCCGACGATGACCGCCGGGTTGAAGACGCTGAAGTCCAGCAGGTAGGCCTCGTCGAGGCCGACGTTGGCCTCGGCGAGCGACTCGAACACCGAGGTGGCGTAGGAGCCGAACAGCGCCGTCGCGGCGAGGACCGCCGTGGCGATCGCGATGCCCTTGGTGATGGCCTTGGTGGTGTTGCCGACCGCGTCGAGCTCGGTGAGGATCTGCGCGCCCGCGGGGCTGACGTCGCCCGACATCTCGGCAATGCCCTGCGCGTTGTCGGAGACCGGACCGAAGGTGTCCATCGCGACGATGACGCCGACGGTGGTCAGCAGGCCGCAACCGGCCAGGGCCACGGCGAACAACGACACGGTGAGGGCCGCGCCACCGAGGAGATAGGCACCGAAGACCGCGGCACCGATGACCAGGGTCGTGTAGACCGCGGACTCGAAACCGACCGAGAGCCCGGACAGGATCACGGTGGCCGGGCCGGTGAGCGAGGTCTTGCCGACGTCCTTGACCGGGCGGTACTCGGTGCCGGTGTAGTAGCCGGTGAGGGCCAGGATGCCCGCGGACATCACGATGCCGATGACCACTGCGGAGGCGGCGATGAACCGCGGGTCACCCTCGGCGCCGGTGAGGTCGGCGGCGATGTTGGTGAACTCCGAGAAGCTGCTCGGCAGGTAGAGGTAGGACAGCACGACGCTCGCCACGGCGGCGATGCCCGAGGAGATGTAGAACGACTTGTTGATCGTCGTCAGGCCGTTCTCGTCGGCCTTGGGCTTCGTCAGGTAGACGCCCGCGACCGCGGTGAGGGCACCGATGGCAGGGATCAGCAGCGGGAACACGAGGCCCTTGTCGCCGAAGGCCTGGGAGCCGAGAATCAGCGCGGCCACCAGCGTGACGGCGTAGGACTCGAAGAGGTCGGCGGCCATGCCGGCGCAGTCGCCGACGTTGTCGCCGACGTTGTCGGCGATGGTCGCGGCGTTGCGCGGGTCGTCCTCGGGGATGCCCTGCTCGACCTTGCCGACCAGGTCGGCGCCGACGTCGGCGGCCTTGGTGAAGATGCCGCCGCCGACGCGCATGAACATGGCGAGCAGCGCTGCACCGAAGCCGAAGCCCTCGAGCACCTCGGGCGCCGAGTCCTGGAAGAACAGCACGACGAGGCTGGCACCGAGCAGGCCCAGGCCCACGGTCAGCATGCCGACCATCGCCCCGGTGCGGAGGCCGATCGTCATGGCCGGCTCGCGGCCGGTGGACTCAGCAGCTGCCGCGACGCGCAGGTTGGCGCGCACCGCGAGGTTCATCCCGAGATAGCCCACGGCTGCGGAGAAGCCGGCGCCGACGATGAAGAACACCGAGCGGAAGATGCGCACGGTCATGTCGTCGGCCGGCAGCACGAGCAGCGCGAAGAACGCGATCGCCGCGAAGATGGCAAGGGTCCGGAACTGCCGGGTCAGGTAGGCGTTGGCGCCTTCCTGCACGGCCTGGGCGATGGTCTTCATGCTGTCGGTGCCTTCGCCGGCGGCCAAGACCTGGGACCTGAACATCGCAGCCATCCCGAGCGCGCCGAGCGCGATCAGGGCGACGACGACGACCAGGACCAGGTTGGTGCCTTCGAGCTCCGGCCTCACGACCGCGGGCAGGATCCCCGTCATGCGTGTCCTCCTAGGACTGATACGTCAACCTCGAACGCGCCGGAGTCTACGCAGACGTGACCCAGATCACGGGACGGCGTGACCTACGCCACACCGTGCGACTGGACCGGAGCACGACAAACCCCTCCGAACCTGCTCGGAGGGGTGAGGTGAAAGGGCGTAGCGGCGTCAGGCGCCGGACGCGCTCACGGCGTCGTGGATGACGAAGACCTTCGCCAGGCCGGTGATGCGGAAGATCTTGAGCAGGCGCTCCTGGGTGCAGACCAGGTCGAGCGACCCGTCGTGGGCGCGGACCTTCTTCAGCCCCCCGACCAGCACGCCGAGGCCGGTGGAGTCGAGGAACTCGACGGCCTCGAGGTCGATCACGATGTCGTAGGTGCCGGCACCGACGAGGTCGGTGATGCAGTCGCGCAGCTTGGGTGCGGTGTAGACGTCGATCTCCCCGCCGACGGCCACGACGGCGCGGCCGTCCACCTCGCGCGTAGCAAGGGTGAGATCCACGACTGCTCCCCGGTCCCCGAACTCGTTCGGACAGTGCGTCTGCGGGCACACGCGTGCCCCTTGTTCTTTCCGGGTGGTATCAAACCACGAGTCACAAGGGTTGCGCAGGACTCCCCGGCACTTGGGAACGGGCCACACGCAGCGCTCACCGTCGCAGGCGTTTGCCAGACTGCGTGGGTGAGCCAGTCCCCAGTCCGCGCGCTGCCCCCGGTCGACGCGCTGGTCCGACGGCTCACCGGGGTTCCGGGGCGCGAGGAGCGGCTGCAGCACCTCGAGGTGCTGCCGGCCCGCGAGGCGGTCCACGAGGACTGGCCGGACTGGGTGCCCGACGACGTACGCAGTGCGTTCGCCGCCCAGGGCGTGGCCCGTCCGTGGCGCCACCAGGTCGTCGCCGCCGACGCCGCGCACGCCGGCGACCACGTCATCGTCGCCACCGGAACCGCGTCCGGGAAGTCCCTGGCCTACCAGGTGCCGGCGCTCTCGGCGATCCGCGCGGCCCGCGGTCCGCGCGGCGAGCGGGGCGCCTCGGTGCTCTACCTCGCGCCGACGAAGGCGCTGGCGCACGACCAGCTCGCGGGCCTGGAGTCCCTGCGCCTCGACGTACGCCTCTCCGCGCACGACGGCGACAGCTCGCGCGAGGAACGGGACTGGACCCGCGACCACGCCGAGTACGTCCTGACGAACCCCGACATGCTGCACCGATCCCTCCTGCCCTCGCACCACCGCTGGGCGCGGCTGCTCGGGTCGGTGAAGTACGTCGTGGTCGACGAGTGCCACCACTACCGCGGGGTCTTCGGCGCGCACGTCTCCCACGTGCTGCGACGGTTGCGACGGGTGTGCGCGATGTACGGCGCGCACCCGACGTTCGTGCTCGCCTCGGCCACCGTCGCGCAACCGGAGGTGACCGCGTCGCGACTGACCGGGCTCGACGTCGTCGCGCTGACCCGCGACGACTCGCCGCGCGGCAGGGTGTCGCTGCTGCTGTGGGAGCCGCCCTTCACCTCGCACGCCGGGGAGAACGGTGCCCCGGTGCGGCGCGCCGCGTCGTCGGAGGTCGCCGACCTGCTGGCGGACCTCGTCGCCGAGGACGTGCGCACCCTGGCGTTCATCCGCTCGCGCCGCGGCGCCGAGCAGGTGGCGCTGACCGCGGCCGAGCTGCTCGCCGAGGTCGACCCGTCGCTGCCGGGACGCGTCGCGGCCTACCGTGGCGGCTACCTCCCCGAGGAGCGTCGGGCGCTGGAGTCGGCGCTGAGGCGCGGCGACCTCGTCGGGCTCGCCGCCACCAACGCCCTCGAGCTCGGCATCGACATCAGCGGCCTCGACGCCGTCCTGATCGCCGGCTTCCCCGGCACCCGCGCCGCCTTCTGGCAGCAGGTCGGGCGCGCCGGCCGCGGTGCGCAGGACGCGCTCGGCGTGCTGGTGGCCAAGGACGACCCGCTCGACACCTACCTCGTCACCCACCCCGAGATGTTGATCGGGGCGCCGGTGGAGGCGTCGGTCTTCGACCCGTCGAACCCGCACGTCATGGGCCCACACCTGTGCGCGGCGGCGCAGGAGGCGCCCCTCACCGAGGTCGACCTGCCGCTCTTCGGGCCGACGGCGCGCGAGGTCCTGGACCGGCTCGTCGAGATCGGGCTCCTGCGGCGGCGCCCGCGCGGCTGGTTCTGGACCGACTCCGGACACGCGGCCGACCTCGCCGACATCCGCTCCGCGGGCGGGTCGCCGGTGCAGCTCATCGAGGCCGGCACCGGCCGCGTGGTGGGCACGGTCGACGCCGGGGGCGCGCACAACCAGGCGCACCCGGGCGCGGTCTACGTCCACCAGGGCGAGACCTGGCTGGTCGAGGAGCTCGACCTCGAGCACCACGTGGCGACGATGCGCCGCGACGAGCCGGCCTACAGCACCACGGCGCGCGAGACCACCGACATCAGCATCGTCGCCACCCACGAGCGCCGGTCGTGGGGCGGCTGCGAGCTCGCGTTCGGCGAGGTCGACGTGTCCCACCAGGTCGTGTCCTTCCTCAAGCGGCGCCAGCCCGGCGGGGAGGTGCTGGCCGAGGAACCGCTCGACCTGCCCGAGCGGACCCTGCGCACGAGCGCCGTCTGGTGGACGGTCCCCGACGACGTGGTCACCGAGTCGGGTGTCCCGCTGCTCGACGTGCCGGGGGCGGCGCACGCCGCCGAGCACTGCTCGATCGGCCTCCTCCCCCTCTTCGCCACGTGCGACCGCTGGGACATCGGCGGGGTCTCGACCGCCCGTCACGCCGACACCGGCCTGCTCACCGTCTTCGTCTACGACGGCCACCCGGGCGGCGCCGGCTTCGCCGAGCGGGGCTTCCGCACCGCGGTCGCGTGGCTCTCGGCCACCCGTGAGGCGATCGCCAGCTGCGAGTGCGCGAGCGGGTGCCCGTCGTGCATCCAGTCACCGAAGTGCGGCAACCAGAACAACACCCTCGACAAGCCCGGCGCGATCGCCCTGCTGGACGCCCTCCTCACGGGTGCGCCCCGCGAGGGGGAATGACGCTAGATTCGCCGCATGGTGATCCTCGGACTTGGCCTGCTGATCCTCGGCGGCATCGCGATCCTCTCCGCCGTCTTCGTCAGCGAGCCCGGGTCCGGCGGCGAGCTGCTGGGCTTCGACGTCACCACCCTGGAGTCCTTCTTCGTCGGCGTCGCCGCGGGTGCGGCCATCCTGTGGGGCTTCTCGATCCTCAAGTGGGGCACCCGCCGCAGCCTCGCGCACCGCAAGGAGCGCAAGGAGCTGACCGAGCTCAACGCGAAGCTCGAGCGGGTCGAGGCCGAGCGCCGCGACGAGGACCCCGAGCGCCGCGACACCGTCTGACGGGCTAGACGGGGCCGGCCCTCGACTCCGCGCTCACCCGCACCTCGCGCCACGGCACCCGCGGCCCGGGCACCGACACGGTGACCGTGACCTCGCGTCCCTCCACCCGGCACCGGTCGAGGGACGCCGCGTTGGCTGCGGCGACACGGGCGGCCGCGGCGCACGCGGTCGCCGGGTCGTCGGCCCCGCCGAGGGCGGCGAGGTCGGCGGCGGCTTGCGCCTGCCGTTGCGCGGTCACCAGTCCCCCGACGGCGGCGAGCCCCACCGCCACGAACATCAGCACACCCGCCATGGCCACCACGAGGACCGTCGCGGCGCCGTCGTCGCGGCGCGGCCGGCCGGCGGCATTCACGACGTCTCCGCCACCGCGACCGCGTCGGCCGACACCGTGACACCCGGCAGCGCGCCGAGCAGCCCTCCCGGGGCGGCGACCCGGACGCTCGTGGTGACCTCGACCTGACCGGCGCCCTGGTCCACGCTCACCCGTGCCCCGTCGGGCGCGATGCGCAGCGCCACCGCGCGGGCCGACGAGACGTCGTCGCCCCGTGCCACGGCGCGCGCCGCCTCGCGCGAGGCGTCGATCACCCGCACCTGGGCCGCGCCGAGGGCCAGCATCCACACCAGCCCGGCGGTCAGCGCGACGAGCAGCGGGATGCCGAGGGCGAGCTCGGCGGTCGCCGCTCCCCGCTCGCACCGAGCCCGCCTGCCCATCAGCCGATGCCCAGCAGGCCCATGACGTGGTCGAAGAGCCGCTCGAGCACCTGGTTGCCGAACCGTCCGGTCAGCAGCGTGTAGAGCAGTCCGGCGAAACCAGCCCCGGCAGCCGTGCCGACGGCGTACTCCGCCGTGGTGATGCCGGACTCGTCGTGGCGTCGGATCTTCATCGCTTCCCCTGTCGTCCCGGGGCTCCCGATGAGCCCCGCTGCCTCCACCCTCGGCCGCCCGGGCGAGCCGGCGCACCCGTCACGTCCCGGGCCTGTGGATCGCGACGTCAGGGGGCCGCCTGTGGACGGAAGGTGGCCCGTCACGGGGCCACCGACCCGAAGAGCGAGGCGACGGTCGGCACCACGCCGAGCAGCAGGAAGGCCGGCAGCAGGCACACCCCGAGCGGGACCGCGGCGGACACCCCGACCTTGCGAGCGGCGTCCTCGGCGCGGGCCAGCGACTCGCGCTCGAGCTCGTCGGCCAGCCGCTCGACGGCCTGCACGACCGAGGCGCCGGAGGCCTGGGAGCGCACCATCGTGCGGGCCAGCGGAGCGAGCGCGGGGTCGCGGGCGAGGGTGTCCCAGGCGTCGGCACCCGACGCGCCCCAGCGCGAGCGCTCGACGACCGGCGCCAGGCGCGCGGCCGTCGGACCGGGCAGGGCCGCGCAGACGCGTGCCATCCCGGAGACCGGTTCGGCGCCCGCGCGCAGCGTGGAGGCGAAGAGGGCGACGAGGTGCGGCAGCGAGCGCTCCACCTCCTCGCGCTCCCGGCGTGAGGCCGACGACTCCGCCCTGGCCAGCACGTGCCGGGCACCGACGCCGGCGACGACCGCGGCCACCATGCCGGCGACACCACCGACGACGAGCCAGGCGGCGAGCGCGACACCGACCACCGCGACGGGGCGTGCGCCGGGCCGGGCGGCCGTGGGCCGCCGGGGACGCACCGCCGACGGGGGCAGCCAGCACAGCACGGCCGCGGTCGCGGCGAGGACGGTCACCCACGTCATGGCGCGGCCGCCCGATCCGCCAGCCGCTCGATCCACCACAGCCCGAGCCCCAGCAGGCCCAGACCCAGGACCAAGCAGCCCAGACCGACGGGAGTCGCGAGCAGGAAGGACCACGGGTCCGAGCCCGCACCCGAGCCCATCAGCAGGACCGCCAGCGGCAGGCACGCGACCAGGCGGGCCGTGGCTCGCGCCGAGGCCAGCTCGGAGTCGATGAGCCGGCGCGTACGCCCGTGGGCGCGGAGTCCGCGGGCGGTGCGCTCGAGAGCAGTGGCAAGGCCGTGCCCCGAGTCGTGGGCGACCTGCCAGGCGCCTGCGACCCACCGGAGGTCGGTGGCGCCGCGGCGCTCGTGGGCCAGGCGGCGCAGGGCGTCGGGGACGTCCGCGCCGAGGCGGGCGGCCTCCACCGCGACGTCGAGCGGAGGCCACCGCTGCGCCGCCGACGCCAGCGCCACGCCGGCCGGTCGCCCGGCTGCCAGCTCGGCGGCCAGGAGGTCGCACACCTCGAGCACTGCCGCCTGCGTGGCCGCGGTCTCGCGACGGCCCGCCCACGGCACCGCGGGGCGCGGCCGCCGCCCGCCGGGACTCCCCGGTCCGCGGGCTGCGCCCGCTCTCCCGGCGGGGACCCACGCCGCCACCGCGGCTCCGGCGAGCAGTGCCACCAGCACGGCGCTCACGGGACCGCCGACCCGAGCCGTGCGGCCAGGGTGGACGCGGCCGGCCCGCGCACCACGCGGTCGGCCTCGAAGGTCACCGCGGTGCGCAGCACCACCAGTCCCGACCCATCGCGCTCGGGCACCCCGAGCTCGAGGACCCGGCGTCGGCCGTCACGTCCGCGACCGAGGTGGATCACGACGTCGAGGGCGGCGGCGAGCTGGCTGTGCGCCGCCTCCCGCGGCAGCCCGGCGGCCAACGACAGGGCCTCGATCCGGGCGGGCACGTCGGCCGCGGAGTTGGCGTGGAGGGTGCCGCAGCCGCCGCCGTGACCGGTGTTGAGGGCCGCGAGCAGGTCGACCACCTCCGCCCCGCGGACCTCCCCGACCACCAGCCGGTCGGGCCGCATCCGCAGCGCCTGCCGCACGAGCGTCTGGAGGGTGATCTCGCCGGCGCCCTCGATGTTGGGCGGCCGGCTCTCCATCGCAACCACGTGCGGGTGCTCGGGTCGCAGCTCGCTGGCGTCCTCGACCAGCACGATGCGCTCGCCGGTGTCGACCAGGGACAGCAGGGCCGACAGCACGGAGGTCTTGCCGGTCCCGGTGCCGCCGGTCACGAGGAAGGCACAGCGGGAGTCGACCACCTCCTCGAGCAGGAAGGCACCGTCGGGCGGCACCGCCCCGGCCGCGACGAGCTCGGGCAGCGTCCAGACCCGGCCCCGCGGCACCCGCAGCGACACGACCGTGCCGGAGCGGGCGACCGGGGCGAGCACCGCGTGGAAGCGGGTGCCGTCGGGCAGGCGTACGTCGGCGTGCGGGGTCGCGTCGTCGAGGCGCCGCCCGGCCGAGGCCGCGAGGCGCTGGGCGAGCCGCCGCACCGCGGCGTCGTCGGGGAAGGACACCGCGGCGCGCTCGAGACCCGCACCGCGGTCGATCCACACGTCGTCGGGCCCGTTGACGAGCACGTCGGTCACGTCGGGCAGCCGCAGCAGCTCCTCGAGCGGCCCCGCACCGAGCACGTCACGGCGGAGCAGGTCGTGCACGGCGAGCACGGTGGCGTCCCCCACCGGCGCCCCCGAGGCCCGCAGCGCCTCGGCCACCCGGTGGGGGGTCAGGTCGCCGACGGAGCCGGCCAGCCGACGGCGTACGTCGTCGAGGACGACGGTGGGCACCGCCGGGACCGCGGGGGCACTCACGCTGCCTCCAGGAGGGTGCGCGCGGCGCGGGCCAGCGGACCGCGGCCGGCGAGCGGGCCGAGCCCGCGGTCGACCGAGGCGGCCAGGCCGCGCTGGTCGGCGACGGACGCCACCACCGGCAGCCCGGTCACCCGCTCCGCGTCGGCGTCGCCGAGCGCCCCGGGGCGCACCACCAGTCCTGTGTCCTTCTCCCGACCCAGCGTCGCGACGAGCCGCGCGGTCGCGGCGAGGGCGGGGACGGTGGTGGGTGTGACGACGAGCAGGTCGTCGCACCGCTCGACGAGCTCGGCCAGGCACGGGTCCTGCCGGGCGAGGTCGAGCACGACGAGGTCGTGACCACGGACCGCGGACGGGAGGATCCGGCGCGCGGTCGGCAGGTCGAGCCGCCGTTGCAGGCCCGACCAGGTCAGCACGCCGAGGTGGTCGCGCCGCGGGACCCCCTCGCGCAGCGCCCGCGCGCCGAGGCGTCCGGCCGTGTCGACCAGGCCCTCCCACCGCACGCCCCGGCACTCCTCCATCCCGAGCAACCGGTCCAGCCCCGCTCCGAGCGGGTCGGCGTCGACGAGCAGCGTCGGTGCGCGCAGGGAGTGCCACTGGGCGAGCGCGCAGGCGAGCGTCGTCGCCCCGGCCCCACCCGCGCCACCCACCACGCCCACGGTGCGGCCCGGGGAGGCCCGCTCACCCACGTCGGCCAGCGCCTCCACCAGCCACGGAGCCGCGTCCGGCAGGTCGACCACGGACGCCGCGCCGATCGCCACCGCGGCCCGGAAGACGGCGTCGACCGGCGACAGGCCGACCACGTGCACGTCGGGCCGTCGCGGCGGGGCGAGCGCCACGACCTGGTCGGCGAGGTCCACCCCGACCAGCACCAGGTCGGCGCGGCTCCAGGCCGCCAGGCAGAGGGCGGGGTCGCCGCCCACCTCCACCTCGACGCCCGCGGCAGCGCAGAGCGGGACGACGGCGTCGTGGACGGGACCGGAGCGGGTGAGGAGGAGGACGGGCATGGCGACGAGCCTGCGCCGGGCCACCGACGCCGGCCAGCGCGGCGTACGGATCCCTGTGGACAACGTGTCCCGGAGGCCGCCTGTGGACGGTTGATGGCCCGTCCCGCAGGCCTGCGGCCCCCTACGATGAGCCCATGACCCGCCCCACCGCGGCCTTCTTCGACCTCGACAAGACGATCATCGCCAAGTCGAGCACGTTGGCCTTCAGCCGCGAGTTCCAGGCGGGCGGCCTCATCTCCCGGCGCGCGATGCTGCGCTCGGCCTACGCCCAGTTCGTCTTCTTCACCGGCGGCGCCGACCACGACCAGATGGACAAGATGCGGCTGTTCATGTCGCAGCTGTGCGCCGGCTGGGACGTGGCCACGGTCCGCGAGATCGTCCACGACACGCTCAACAACATCGTCGAGCCCCTCGTCTACGCCGAAGCCGTGCGGCTGATGGAGGAGCACCGCGCGGAGGGTCGCGACATCGTCATCGTCTCCGCCTCGGGTGCCGAGGTGGTCGAGCCGATCGGCCAGATGCTCGGCGCCGACCGCGTGATCGCCACCCGGATGGAGATCGTCGAGGGGAAGTACACCGGCAACATCGACTACTACGCCTACGCCGAGGAGAAGGCGCGCGCGATCGAGCACCTCTCCGCCACCGTCGGCTACGACCTCGACGAGTGCTACGCCTACAGCGACTCGGTGACCGACGTGCACATGCTCGAGGTGGTGGGGCACCCGTTCGTGGTCAACCCGGACCGGGAGCTGCGGCGGACGGCCGTCGCCCGCGAGTGGCCGGTGCTGAGCTTCGTGCGCCCGGTCGCGCTGCGCTCGCGGGTGCCGCTCCCGCCGGCGCGCCCCACCCTCGCGGCCCTCGCGGTGGGCGGCGCGATGGCCGCGGGTGGCGTGATGTGGGCCAATCGCCGCCGCCGGCCCACCTGATCCGCACCCGGTCGCCACCTGATCTCCGCGCACCCACCGCCGGAGGCATAAGTCAACCCTTGAAGGTGCCGCCCGGCAGGACTACAACTGAGTCAGAACTCAAGAGCAGCACGTGATCCAGGTACCCACGCGGCGATCCACCCATCCGATGGGGTGCTAGCCATTCGGGATCTGCCCGAGGGCGGCGACTTAGAGAATGCACGCTTGGTAGCCACGGCATCACGTGTCAGCGGCGGCACCCGATCCTCGTGAACGGGTGCCGCTCGCATGCCCGGACCGGTGAGGGCTCAGCCCCGCAGCGGCGACGCCTCGGCGCCCGCGGAGAACGCCTCCGCCCCGTAGAGCGCCCACGCGTGCACGCCGCGCGGCCCGCCGTCGCTGTAGGCGCGCAGGTTCGACTCGTACGCCGCGCGCTGGGCCAGGTGCCCGGCCTCGGGCACGACCAGCGACTTGGCGTCGACGCCGCGCGAGACCAGCACCAGGCGCTCGAGGGCGCGGGCGACGATCCCGTTGTGGGAGGCGAAGGGCGCGGCGGTGGCGACGTCGGCGTGCGCGATCGCGGCCACCAGGAGCGCGGGGGCGTCGGTGTCCGACAGGAGCAGCTCCGCGACCCCGCGCAGCCGGTCGGCCGAGGCCGCGTCGCGCGGGCGGCCGAGCTCGTCGGCGGACAGCGACGAGGACGCCACGACGGTGTGCAGGCGCGCGATCGCCTGCAGCGGCGCGGTCTTGAGCAGCGGCGCCAGCCCCAGCATGGAGGTGGAGAGGCGTACGGCGTCGGCGGCGATCTCGTCGGTCTCCCCCGCGCGGACCTCCTCCAGGCTCGAGGACGAGCCCTCGAGCACGGCGCTCGCGTGGGCGCCGCGCAGCAGCGACTCGGCGGTCAGCTCCGGCGACGTGCGCCGCAGGCCGCGGTCGCGCAGCATCACGTCGATCCCGTCGCGGGTGCCGGCGTAGGCGGAGCGGACCCCTTCGAGGTCGGTGAGCCAGGCGAGCGGGTCGGTCATGGGAAGGAACGGTAGTCGTGACAACCTCCGGCACCGCGCGCGCGTCCTATCCGCGTCCGGCCGTCACTGACGCACGAGCTGATCTCCAGGGGAGTCCGATGATCCGCACCACCACCCTGACCACCACCGCGCTGGTGGGGCTCGCGCTCCTCGTGCCGACCGGCGCGCAGGCCGCCGACGAGACGTGCCGGGGCCTGCCCGCCACCGTCGTGGGGGCGCCCGACCAGCGCCTCGTCGGCACCGAGGGGCCCGACGTCGTCGTCACCAACGGTGCGCAGTCCCTCGTCGCTCTCGGCGGCAACGACACGATCTGCGTGACCGGTACGCCGGTGACCACGGGCCAGGGGATCATCAGCATCGACGCGGGGGCGGGCGACGACCACGTCGAGGCGTCGGTCCAGGGCCGCGGCTCCTCCACGACGTTGGGTGCCGGCGCGGACACGTTCATCTCCGGCAACGGCGCCGAGCACTCGGTGTACGCCGGCACCTCGCGCCTCGCCTCGTCGACCGACACCGAGGCCGACAACGTCCGGATCACCCTCGGCGACGCGTCGGTGACCAGCGGCCAGGTCGGTGCGGTGAACCTCGACACCGTGGCGATCGACGACGGGACCGTCGTGTGGAACGGCCGGTCGGGCGGCCAGGGACCGGTGACGGCAGGGGGCCGTGGCAACCTGGTCCTCGGCGGGATCACCGGTTCCACCGTGATCGACGCCCGCAGCGGATCCGCCACCTCGGAGTCGTCCTCGCTGGACTTCTCCGGCTTCACCGGGTTCACCTTCAGCGGCGGCAGCGCCGACGGCACGCTGACCTTCCGCGGCACCGGTGCCGACGAGCGGCTCGAGGTCTTCGCCCCGGACGCCTTCGAGCGGGACGTGGTGATGCGCGGCGGGGACGACTTCTACGGCACGAACGGCACCGGGACCCGCTCGTCGAGGGCGCGCGGCGGGTCCGGCCGCGACGAGGTGCTCCTCGCCCTGCCGACGTACGACGTCACTGCCGACCTCGACGGCGGCCGCGCCGTCGCGCGCCAGGGCCGCGCCAAGAAGATCGTGAGGACGACGGGCTTCGAGGACCTCTCCCTGACCGCCCGACGCGGCGTGGTCGACGGCACGCCCGCCAGCGAGCAGATCATCGTCGCGGCGTGCCGGGTCAACGTCAGCGGCGACCGCGGCAAGGACTTCGTCGCGGCCACCGACGAGCTCGATGACGTGTGGCCGGTGCGCGACTGCTCGCGCTACTCGGCCTACCTCAGTGGTGGTCGCGGCAAGGACATGCTGTTCGGCGGACCGGGCGACGACCGGCTGATCGGCGGTGCGGGCCGCGACACCCTCGACGGCGGCTCGGGTCGCGACGTGTGCCAGGGCGAGAAGCGTCGCGGCTGCGAGCGCAAGATCTGACGACCGATACGGTGAGGGGGATGAGCGACGAAGTCCCTGAGTCCCCCGCCACCGTCGACCGCGCGCGGTCCTTCGGCCCCGTCGCCGAGGCCTACGACCGGGGTCGTCCGGGCTACCCCGCCGAGGCGGCCGCGTGGCTCGCCGGCGGGGAGGCCAAGGTCGTGCTCGAGCTCGCCGCGGGCACCGGCAAGCTGACCCGCCAGCTCGTCGACCAGGGCCACGCCGTCTTCGCCACCGAGCCCGACGAGGCGATGCTGGAGGTGCTGCGCGAGCGGGTTCCGGAGGTGAGCGCCAAGGTCGCGACCGCCGAGGAGATCCCGGCCAACGACCGCTCCGTCGACGTGGTGGTGGTCGCGCAGGCGTTCCACTGGTTCGACCACGAGGTGGCGCTGCCCGAGATCGCCCGGGTGCTCAAGCCGGGCGGCCACGTCGCACTGGTGTGGAACAGCCGCGACGAGCGGATCCCGTGGGTGCGGCGGATGGGGGCCATCCTCGGGCGCCAGGACCTCGACACGTCGTCGGCCGAGCACCTCGTGCACAGCGACCTCTTCGGCTTCATGGAGGAGACGACCTTCAAGCACTGGCAGGAGATCGACCGGGAGTCGATCCTCGACATGGCCCGCTCGCGCTCGAGCTTCGCGGTGATGGACGAGGCGGAGCGCGAGCGCCACCTCGCCGAGGTGCTGGCCTTCTACGACGACTTCGGCCGCGGCATGGACGGCATGCGGGTCCCCTACGTCACCCGCTGCTACCGCGCGGTGGTCGTGGACCGCGACGAGCCGCCGAGCCACACCGACGGCGACGGGCCAGACGACGAGCGGCCCGACGGTCCCGTCGTCAGCGACGGGACCGACACCGACATGCTGCTCATCGACTTCCGCTGAGTCCGCAACCTTCCGGGCCGCACGCGCATCACACGACCGGAAGCACGACGACGAACTCGGGGGATCCCATGCGACGTACGACGCCACTGACCACCGCCGCGCTGCTGGGCCTGGCCCTGCTCACGCCGGCGACCGCGGCCGTCGCCGCGGGCGAGACCTGCCGCGGCGAGGCCGCCACGATCGTCGGGACCGGACCCACCGTGACGGGCACCGAGGGACGCGACGTGATCGTGACCGCAGCAGCCGGCGTGGTCGACGCGCTCGGCGGTGACGACCTGATCTGCGTGACCGGCCCGGGCGGCAGCTCCAACCTGCTGTCGGTGGTCGCCGGTGCGGGCGACGACGTGGTCGACACGACCGCGGCCCCGGCCAACTTCTACGTCACCACCGTCCTCGGTGCCGGCGCCGACACGTTCGCCGGCGGCCCGGCCTCCGACACGGTGTACACCGGCGAGAGGGCGAGCACCGGCGGTGGCGGCTACACCTTCGGCGCCGACACCGAGAAGGACACGGTCGACACCGGCGAGGGCAACGACACCGCCTGGACCGGCGCCGCCGGCACCCCGAACCGCGACGTGGTCCGCCTCGGCGTCGGCACCGACCTGCTCTACCTCGGCGCCGCCAACGCCACGTCCGAGGCGGTCCTCGACGGCGGCGAGGGCCTGGACGGCCTCCGCCTCACCGGAGGATCGGGCGACCTCACCCTCGACATGGCACGCGGCACCTTCACCTCGCCGCAGGGCACGGCCGCCTTCACGGCCTTCGAGTCCACCAGCCTCGAGGTCGGGACCGGCACGGTCACCTACCGCGGCACCGAGGGTGACGACGACGTGACCCTGCGGCCCACCGACGGCGTGCCCGCGCTGGACGTCACCACGGGCGGCGGTGACGACGACGTCACCCTCGAGCCCGCCACGGCCATCGGGACCGGCAGCCGCATCGACACCGGCGCGGGCGCCGACAACCTCGTCGCCGCGACCGAGACCGGGCGCCTCGCGCTCGACCTGGCGACGCAGCGCTTGGGCGTCGGTGGTGTCGACGCGGTCGCCGTCGGCCTGGAGGACGCCTTCCTGATGGCGCCCGAGGTCGTGATGAACGGCGACGACGGCGACAACGAGCTCAGGTGGAACGGCTGCGACGCGACGCTGCGCGGCGGCCTGGGCGACGACTCCCTGCGGTGGCAGTTCGACTACGTCTTCGAGACCTACACGTTCGACTGCGACGGCGAGGTCTCGATGAACGGCGGGGACGGGCGGGACAGCCTGCGCGGCTCCGGCGCCGACGACCAGCTCATCGGCGGTCGCGGGCACGACACCATCGAGGGACGCGGCGGCGACGACCGGATCCGCGGCAGCCGCGGCAACGACGAGGTCGACGGCGGCAACGGCCGCGACAAGGTGAGCGGCGGCGCCGGCAACGACGTGCTCAAGGGCCGCTCGGCCGACGACGTGCTGATCGGCGGGCCCGGGCGCGACCGGGTCGACGGCAGCAACGGGCGCGACCGCTGCGTCGCCGAGCGGAAGACGCGGTGCGAGCGATGAGGCGTACGACCTCCCTGACGGCCGCAGCACTCGTCTGCCTCACCGTCCCGGGCCTGGCGCTGCTCGGCCCGACCGCGGCCAGCGGTGCCGCCGAGACCTGCCAGGGCCGGACCGCGACGATCGTCGGGTCCGGGCACAGCGTCCAGGGCACCGAGGGCCCGGACGTGATCCTCACCAACGGCGCCCGGTCGGTCTACGCCCAGGGCGGCAACGACCTCATCTGCATCTCCGGCCCCTACACCGGGAAGTACTACCCCGTCTTCGTGCGCTCCGGCAACGGCAACGACGTCGTCGACGGGACGGGCTCACCGCGTCAGGAGGTCTACGCCTTCCTCGCCGCTGGTGTGGACACCTTCCTCGGCGGCGACGCCAGCGACTCCGTCGAGCTCGACTACCCCGACGCCGCGAGCGGCGTCGACACCGTCGACGGCGGGGGCGGCTCCGACTCGATCCGGATCCAGACCGGCCCCGGCGACGCGGTCGTCGACAACGAGGTCGGGCGCTTCACCTCCGCCGGCGAGGTGCGCACCACGTGGGCGGACGTCGAGGGGTTCGGGATCCAGCAGTCCGCGGGGTCGCAGCGCCTGACCTTCGTCGGCACGGACGCCGACGAGTCCGTGGGCTGGTCGTCGTCGGACGCCGCCACCGTCGACGTCACCCTGGGCCGCGGTGACGACCACTGGTCCAGCTCGACTCCGCCGACCCCGTCGAGCCGCCTCTTCGGCGGCCCGGGTCGCGACAGCATCTACCTGGCCTCCGAGGAGGCCGGCATCGACCTCGACCTGCCTGTCGGCACGATGGGCGTCGATGCTGCTGCGCCCTACGTCGTGACGGCCGCGGACTTCGAGGACGCCGACCTCTTCGCCCCCAGCGTCACCGTGCGCGGCACGGACGGCCCCAACGACATCGGCCTCACCGCCTGCACCGGGGTGGTGCGCCTCGGTGGCGGCGACGACTCGGTGCGCCGGCAGTACGACTCGAGCTTCGAGACCGACATCCGCTGCGCGGAGACCCTCACCGCCAACGGCGGCTCCGGTGACGACAAGCTCTCCGGCACCCGGGGTGACGACAGGCTCACGGGTGGCTCCGGCAAGGACGTCCTGAAGGGCGGGTTCGGCGAGGACCGGCTCGTCGGTGGCCGCGGGCACGACCGGCTGGTCGGACAGGCCGACGCCGACGTGCTCCTCGGCGGCAGAGGGCGCGACACCGCCGACGGCGGCACCGGGCGCGACCGCTGCAAGGCCGAGCGCAAGCAGTGCTGCGAGGGCTGACCACCACCTGGAGAGGATCGCACTCATGCGTACGACCACCTTGGCCTCCGCCGGACTGCTCGGTCTGGCCCTGCTCACGCCCGCGTACTCCGCGACCGCAGCACCCCACACCTGCCGCGGTGCGGCAGCCACGATCGTCGGTCAGCCGGGCACCCGCGTCGTCGGCACCGAGGGGCCTGACGTCATCGTCACCAACGGGGGCCTGTCGGTCGACGCCCTCGGTGGTGACGACCTGGTGTGCGTCACCTTCGACACTGGGCTCCCCTTCGTGGCCGTCGACGTGCGGGCGGGCGCCGGCGACGACGTGGTCGACGGCACCGGCTCGAGCAGCCGGGTCGCCGCCGAGCTGGGCGAGGGTGCCGACCGCTTCGAGGCAGGTGCGGCCGGCAGCTCGGTCTTCGGGGCCCATCGGAACGACTCACCCGCGGACACCGAGAAGGACGTCATCATCGGTGGCGCGGGGTCGGACTCGGTCACCAGCGGGGTGACCGGTGAGCCCAACCCCGACGTCATCGGCCTCGGCGCCGGCGACGACGGCCTCACCTACGCAGGGACCACGGCGCCCGGGGGATCGATCGACGGCGGAGCCGGCCAGGACCTGTTCACCCCCTTGACGGGGCGACTCGGCGCCAAGGTGATCGACAACGCGGCCGGGACCCTCACCGTCGACCAGCAGGTCGTGGCGACCTGGGCCGGTCTCGAGAACTTCCAGACCGGGACCATCAACGGTGCCCCCCTCCGGTTCGTCGGCACCGCGGCCGACGAGGAGGTCGTCGCCGCGGTCTCCGGACCGATCCACGCGACCTTCGGCGCCGGCGACGACAGCCTCGTGATCGACGAGGCACCACGTGCCGGCAGCTCCATCGCCGGTGGGGACGGCCGCGACGACGTCTACGTCAGCACCGACTCGGGCCTCCTGGACCTCGACCTCCGGCACGGCCGGCGCGGCCGGCTGACGACCGACGCCGACGACCCGTACACGGTCATGGTCGCCGGCTTCGAGGACGCGACGCTGCACGCGCGCCGGGTCGTCGTCGCAGGTACTGACGGAGGCAACGAGCTCCAGTTCTCCGCCTGCGACGCCACGCTCCGCGGCCGCAAGGGCGCCGACACGGTGATGCGGAACTACGACACCTGGTTCGAGAGGGTCTTCTGTCCTCGGTTCATGAAGGCGCGCATCAACGGCGGACGAGGCCACGACGACCTGCAGGGAACGCGGGGTCGCGACGTCATCCGCGGCGGCCCGGGCAACGACGTGCTCGACGGGCTCGAGGGCGCCGACCGGCTCTACGGGGGCGACGGACGTGACGAGATGAGGGGCAGGGACGGCACGGACCAGCTCTTCGGCGGGCAGGGACGGGACTCCGCCTTCGGCGGTCCCGGTCGGGACACGTGCCGCGCCGAGGTCCGTAGGTCCTGCGAGCGCTGAGGCCCCTCCTGGGGGCTAGTCTCCCGACGTGGCGAGGTGGAGGTGGCGGCGTACGTCGCTGGGCGGCGAGGCCGACCGCGCAGCCTTCCGCGCCCTCCACAACGCCTCCCTCGCCAGTCCCGCGCTGCGGGAGGGCCTGACCACCGCCAGCGCGGAGAAGTCGGTCGGCCACCTGCGGGCGCTGCTCGGCACCCCGGCGGCCGGGCTCGGCGACACCAGCGGGCTGCTGGCGTGGGACGGCCTCGGCGGCCACCACCGCAGCCAGCTGGCCGCCACGATCAGCCAGGTCGCGGAGACCGGGCGCACGATGATCGTCGACGAGCGCACGCTCGTGTGCGACGACGGCGGCTGCCAGGTGCGGCAGGCGATCGTGAGCCCACTGGTCGTCGAGGACACCCTCGTCGGCGCGCTCGTGGTCGGCGCCCCGCACACCACCGGCGGCCTCGTGCGCGCGGCCGACGAGGTGGCGTCGTGGGTGAGCGGCCAGCTCGAGCTGGCCGAGCTCGACCTCTCGCGCAACCGGCTGATGGAGGCCGAGGTGCGCGCGCTGCGGGCGCAGATCAGCCCGCACTTCATCTACAACTCGCTCGGCGCGATCGCCAGCTTCGTGCGTACGGACCCCGACCGCGCGCGCGAGCTGCTGCTGGAGTTCGCCGACTTCACCCGCTACTCCTTCCGCCGCCACGGGGAGTACACGACGCTCGCCGAGGAGCTGCGCTCCGTCGAGCGCTACCTCCTCCTCGAGCAGGCCCGCTTCGGCGAGCGGCTCCAGGTGCGGCTCAAGATCGCGCCGGAGGTGCTGCCGGTGGCGGTGCCCTTCCTGTGCATCCAGCCGCTGGTGGAGAACGCCGTACGCCACGGGCTGGAGGCCAGCGCCGACAAGGAGGACGGCGTCGGCCGGCTCTCCATCACCGCGCGCGACCTCGACCAGGAGTGCGTCATCGAGGTGGAGGACGACGGCACCGGCGAGGACCCCGAACGGGTACGGCAGGCGTTGGCCGGTGACGCCTCGATGGACTCGGTCGGGCTGGGCAATGTGGATGCGAGGCTGCGCAACGCCTACGGCGACGACTACGGTCTGGTCGTCGAGACCGCACCCGGCGCCGGCACGAAGGTCATCGTGCGGGTGCCCAAGTTCGCCCCGGGAGTCCAGGTATGACAGGTCTGAAGGTCCTCGTCATAGACGACGAGCGCCCTGCCCTCGACGAGCTGACCTTCCTGCTCGGCCGCGACCCGCGCATCGGCGAGGTCCGCGGCACCGACTCCGCCACCGAGGCGCTGCGGGTGCTGCAGGCCGAGGAGGTCGACGCGGTCTTCCTCGACATCCAGATGCCAGGCCTGACCGGGCTCGACCTGGCCCAGGTGCTGTCGCGCTTCAGGTCGCCGCCGCCGGTGGTCTTCGTGACCGCCCACGAGGAGCACGCGGTCGCGGCCTTCGAGCTGCGCGCGGTCGACTACGTCCTCAAGCCGGTGCGCGAGGAGCGCCTCGCCGAGGCCGTACGCCGCGTGGTGGAGGCCGGCGCACCGGTGCCGTCCGGCGACGTGCAGATCCCCGTCGAGCGCGGGGGCGTCACCCGCTTCATCAACCGTTCCGAGATCACCCACGTCGAGGCGCAGGGCGACTACGCCCGGCTGCACACCGCCGAGGGCTCGCACCTGGTGCGCACCCCGCTGTCGTCGCTCGCCGAGCAGTGGGCACCCGCCGGGTTCGTGCGGATCCACCGCTCGGTGCTGGTCGCGCTCCCCCATGTCGAGGAGGTGCGCAGCGAGGGCGGGCGCGTCAGCGTGGTGATCGGCGGGATCGAGCTGCCGGTGAGCCGTCGCCACACCCGCGAGCTGCGATCCGTCCTGACGAAGCGGGAGCCGCTCGCGTGAGCGAGCAGCCGCCGCCTCGGGTCCGGGTCACCGGCCCGCCGCGGCGGCGCGCGTCCGGCGTACGGTCTGCCGGGACGCGCGAGATCGACGCCGAGACCGCGCTGGGCGAGGTCTTCATGCGCTCGCTGCTGCGCGAGCAGCTCTTCCTGGCGCTGCGGGTGCTGGCGGCGCTGGCGCTCAGCGTCGGGCTGCTGCCGCTGGCCTTTCACCTCTTCCCGTCCCTCGGCGACGTGCGAGTGGGGCCGTTGCCGCTGGCGTGGCTGCTCCTCGGGGCGCTGACCTATCCGTGGCTGGTGCTGCTGGGCTGGCTCTACATCCGCCGGTCCGAGGCCAACGAGCGCGACTTCGCCGAGCTGGTCGGGACGGTCCTCCCGGAGGAGCCGCGGTGAGTGCCTCGTGAACGCCGACGTGGTCCCCGGCGTCGTCGCGGTCATCCTGGTCACGGTCGCGACGCTCGCCATCGGCACGTGGGGTCTGCGGATCTCGCGCACCACGAGCGACTTCCTCGTCGCCTCGCGCACGGTGCGGCCGCGGCTCAACGCGAGCGCGATCGGTGGGGAGTACCTCTCCGCGGCGTCCTTCCTCGGCGTCGCCGGCCTGCTGCTGACCTTCGGCGCGGAGATGCTCTGGTATCCGGTCGGCTGGACCGCGGGATACCTCGTCCTGCTGGTGCTCGTCGCCGCCCCGCTGCGGCGCTCGGGGGCGTACACCCTGCCGGACTTCGCCGAGGCTCGACTGGGGTCGCGGGGGGTGCGCAAGCTCTGCTCGGTGCTGGTCGTCGGCATCGGCTGGCTCTACCTCCTGCCGCAGTTCCAGGGCGCCGGCGTGACGCTGCGCTCGACGATCGGGGCGCCGCCGTGGGCGGGGTCGCTGGTCGTCGCGCTGGTGGTGCTGGCGTCGGTGAGCCCGGGCGGGATGCGCTCGATCACCTTCGTGCAGGCCTTCCAGTTCTGGCTCAAGCTGACCGCGCTGCTCGTCCCGATCTTCGTGCTGCTGGCGGTCTGGGCGGCCGACGGGGCCCCCGACCCAACCACCACCGCGGCCTCGTCGTGGTCGACCCCGCTGGCCTCGGGCGGCGGCGTCGGGCTCTACACGACGTACTCCCTCATCGTCGCGACCTTCCTCGGCACGATGGGCCTGCCGCACGTGGTCGTGCGGTTCTACACCAACCCCGACGGCCGGGCGGCTCGTCGTACGACGCTCGCGGTGCTGGTGCTGCTGGGCGTCTTCTACGTCCTGCCCCCGCTGTACGCCGCCCTAGGCCGGATCTACGCCCCCGACCTGATCGACGGACGGTCCGACGTGCTCGTGCTCGAGCTGCCGTCGCTGATGGTGGGCGGACTGCTGGGCGCCGTGCTGACCGGGCTGGTCACCGCGGGAGCCTTCGCGGCCTTCCTGTCGACCAGCTCGGGCCTGACGATCGCGGTCGCGGGCGTGCTGTCGCAGGACGTGACCGGGCGGCGGTGGGGGTCCTACCGCCTCGGCGGCGTCGCGTCCTTCCGCGTCGCCGCAGCCATCGCGGTGGTCGTGCCGCTGCTTCTCTCCTTGCCTGCGCAGGATGTCGCGGTCGCCCGGACCGTGGGCCTGGCCTTCGCCGTGACCGCGTCGACCTTCGCGCCGCTCCTGATGCTGGGGATCTGGTGGCGCGGCCTGACGCCGGCCGGTGCAGTCGCTGGACTCCTGGTCGGTGGGCTGGGATCCGGGGCCGCCGTGGCTTGGACGCTGGCGACCTCGACCTCCACCGGCTGGACCGCCGCCCTGCTCGGGCAGCCGGCCGCCTGGTCGGTGCCGGCGTCCCTCGCCACGATGGTCGTGGTGTCTCGGCTGACCCGGGCGTCGGTGCCCGCGCACGCCGGACGTTTCATGGTGCGCCTGCACACGCCCGAGGCAGTCGACCTCCAGCGCTGAGGGCCCCTCGCTGGTCGAGTAGCCGAGCGAGGAACGAGCGAGGCGTATCGAGACCTACTCCTCCGCCCGCAGCTCGAACCCGTTCCCGTCCGGATCGACCATCTCGACGTAGTCATCAAATCGCTGGGTCACCGAAGCCCCCAGGCCCACCAGCCGCTCCACCTCAGCCTCGAGCACCTCCGCGACGAGCACGAAGTACATCCGGTTCGGCCCGTGCCGCTCGTTGAGCGGCTCGCCGCCCCACGCGATCTTGAACCCACCCTCCGGCGGCGAGATCGCGGTCTCGCCGTCCTCGTCCCAGACCAGCGGCCAGTCGAGTGCCGCCGCCCAGAAGAGCCCGACCTCCCGCGTCCCGTCCGCCGCGATCTCGCCCAGGAAGCTCGTGCCGGCCAGCCAGTTGTTCCCTGCCTCGATCACGCAGAACTCGTTGCCGTCGGGATCGGCCAGGACGACGTGGTCCTCCTCCGGCAGCTGGCCGACGTCGAGGTGGGTGCCGCCGAGGTCAAGCACCCGCGCGACGGTCGCCTCCTGCGAGATGGCGTTGCTGGTCAGGTGGAGGTGCATCTGGTTGAGGCCAGTCCTCGGCCGATCAGTCGCGGCGAACGTGAGCCGCAGGGGCACTCCCTCCCCTGGTACGACGTCCAAACCCTCGCGCTCCCACCCGAGCAGGCTCGCCCAGAAGACCGCCAGTTCCTCAGGGGCAGTCGCAAGGACGGTGAGGGCGCACAACCTGGAGGCCATGGACGCCACGGTAGGCATCTCGACGTCCGCGCTGCCACTGCATTGCAGGCCCCTCATGGAGACAGTCAGTTGCCGGCAGTGTGTCTCTAGAGGTGCTGCGAACCGCCGCGAATGACGCCGGTTCGCTGATCTTGAGCCGGCCAGCATCGGCCCGGCTGAGCGAGTGGACACATTGGTGAGGCCGAACCTGCAGGATGCAAGCTTGAGCAAAGATTCCGTCGCGCCGAGCACGCGCCCGGTTATAGTCTCCTAACGATTGGCGTCTTACCGAAAGCCTCCCCGTGCAGAATGAATCGCTGATCACTGTCGGCGCGCGACTTGAGTTCGAGCTCCGCGGACGCGGCAGCCACCGCGTGCTCGCTACGGTGATCGGTGTCCTGCCAGAGTCGCTCCAGCTCGTCACCCCGGACGGTCGGCGACTTACGGTCCCGAGAGAAGCTGTCTCTGCCGCTCGGAGACAACCATCGAAGTCAGCGGATCCCCCTGCCACTGACCCGACGAAGTCGCTGGAACCGGAAGACCAGGAGCCCCATCCGACCCAAGCCTCGCTCGCCCGCGAATTCATCGAGGCGGATCTTCTGGAAGCGCCTCCTGTCGAAGCAGCTCACCTGGAGCCACTACGGCGGGCGATCCTGCACATGCAGCCGGCCATTACCGGGAAGTTCAACCGACACCTGGCCGGTGTCGCGCTCGGAGCGTTGGATGCCTTCGCAGCCCAGTTAGGCAGCGATGACCCCTCCGTCGTCGAAAACTCGCACCAGCGGGTCATTGAGCAGCTTGCGCTGGTTCCCCGTGCGAGGCGAACTCAACCTCTCAGCGCGGCACTTCGTGAGTGCATCGACACCATCGGCGCCTGGGAGAAGGCCTCTTGGATAAGCAGGGTTGAGAACCTGTTAGCTCCGCCCCAAGTCACTACGATCGACCTAGTGAACGTCACCCGCGACGTAAACGGGGAGTTCGAACTGCCGGTCCGGATTCTCCTGCAGGCCGACGGCGCTCCTGTCCGTGACGTGCGCCTCGTGCTCGACAAGTACCGAGGCATGAAGTTGATCGGAGCGCAGCCTTATTTGGGCGAGCTTCGCCCCGGGAAGTCAGCAACGCTCAGAGCACGCTTCCGCGACACCCGAAAGCAAGGAGCGCGTGCAGAGATACGGCTCGAGACTCACTTGACGTACGTCGATGCAATCGGGACCAAACGTCAGTCGGCAAGGCAAAATATCAATGTCAAGATCTTGGGTAAGGAGAACCACGAGGACATACCCAACCCGTTCGAGCCGTACGCTGGCGGCCTCCCGATCGCTGCTGAGTCAGACATGTTCTTTGGCCGCGAACAACTTGTTGCCGATTTCGCGAAAGAGTTGTCGAAGACGCCCGGCGGACGCTGCTTTGCGCTATACGGACAGCAACGAACCGGTAAGTCGAGCGTCCTCAGCCAGGTGCATAAGCGGCTACTCGATCAGGGGGCAATAGTCGCCAGACTGTCGTTTGGGACCATTGACCGACGCAGCATTACTGTCGACTTCTTCGAAGAAGTGCTCGACCAGTTCCGCGACCAAACCTACGAACGCCTGCCTGAGGAGCTGTCACAACTGTTCCTCAGCAGTTGGCCGGACTCCGCAGCAATAGAGCGGCGGCCGCTTCGCAGTTTCCAGCGGGGGCGGGATGCCGCGCGTAGCGTACTCCGCAGCGCGGGACATACCGGTGTCCCATTCGTTATTGTTGTCGACGAGTTCACCTATTTGCAGGAGGTGCTTCGCGGAGGGACGAACCCGAGCGAACACCAAGAACTTCGCGATTTCATGCGGCAGCTTAAAGGCCTTCTTGAGGCCAGGATGTTCTCAGCGCTTCTGCTTGGCCAGGACACCATGCCGCGCTTCCTCGACGCGTACCCAAATGAGTTCAGCGTCATGACGACCCGCAAGCTCGACTATCTCACCCCCGACGAAACTCAAGCCTTGGCTGACGTTCCGATCCGCACGGCGTCCGGCAGCACCCGTTACACCGGATATGCGCTTAGCACTATCGCAGGGTATACCGACGGACATCCGTTTTTTACACAGATTCTCTGCGACCGGATTGTGCGAAACGTCAACTCTCGACGACGTTCCCAAATTACCCAAGGCGACGTAGAGGAGGCGATCGAGAATCTGGTCGCTGGCCACGACCGGATCGAGCAGCACAAGTTCGACTGCCTTGTGACGGCCGACAATACGAAGTCGTTCCTCGCGAACTTCGATGAGGAGAATGAGAAAGAAGACGGGCATCCAAGCGACGAGGACATCGCGCGGCACGATGATTCACGCGTCGCCGTGGAAGTGTTGACCCGAATCGCTCTGCTAGGCGGGCCGCAGAATAATCCGGTCCCCATTGAAAGTTTGCAACTTGAAGGGGAACACATCCTAGCCTTAACGGATTTACTGGTACGCGGTGTCCTCCATGAGTCGGAACGTGGCGTAAGTATCCGCGTCGTGCTGTATGCCGAATATTTACGCCGGAGGTACGGATGACAGTGAGGGGCGACTTCCCCGGGCGCTTGGCGAGACTTTTGCGCGCGCCAGCCAATGTGGCCTTGCACGGCAGTCCCGGGTCAGGCAAATCGTGGATCGCCGATCGCAGCATCGAGCAACTAGAGCATGTCGGCACCCGGTCAGTCCGCTTCGACCTCTCAACGTCCATGACCGGCGCCGAGGTGTTCGCGGAGCTCGCGACTGAAGTCAGCGGTCAAGGTGTCGCTGGCGGCTCGAGCAATTCGACGCGCGAGAGTTGGAAGCGTCTGCGTGCTGTTTTGGCCGCCGAGAAGCGCCTGACAGTTCTCGCGCTCGACCAGTTCGATCGCGTTATCCACTTCCCGGATAGCCAGCAGTTCCTGCTGCTGTTACGGGAGCTCCTTCACCGTCCGGAAGCACTGCATTGCACCGCATTGATCACCTCCCGTCGCTCGCTTGCGTTCATTGAGACGCATGTCAGCGGTATTTCGACTCTCGCCAGCGTCTGCTACACGGAGTACCTCGGAGGCGTCAATGCCGCCGACATCGGAGCTTTCGGCGAGACCGAGCTCGAACACGACGACATCCGGTCTTGCCTTTCCTGGTCCGGCGGTCACGCCGGACTCACAAAGTACTGGCTCGCAACTCGGCCCGACTCGAACCCGAGCGGAGCCTCCGAGCTCGAGCGCGCCCGCGCCTTCGTCCGAGTTGTCGACCACCTTGCCGAACTCAAGCTCTTGTCCCCGGCGGCGCAACTGGTGCTCGGACCTGTCGTGAGCGACTTGTTCCTCGAACGTCAGGAACTCGAAGAGCTTGGGGTCTTGCCCCGGAGCCCTGAGGCGGAGTCAGACGACCCGAGTCTTGCCGATCAGCCGGTCTTCCGCGACGCCCTGGCACACCGAACCTGGAACCTTGACCCCTGGGGCATCTTCGGTGTCGCTGAGGTGCGCGTTCGGAGCGTCATAGAACTCGTCCTGGCGGACCACTACGGCGACGACTGGCCAGACGAAGTCGCCAACAAGAACGCCGCCGTTAAGAAAGCCCGGAACGAAGCGCTTGCGAAGATGGAGCGCGATAGTCGCATGTTCGGGCGACAGGCACCTTGGTTGTCCTACACCTATCCTCTGGACCTCTGGGCGATAATCAATGCCGAGTGGGCGGTCTTCGCCGCCGTGTTTGCCGCCCGCGATAAGGCGTATTGGCGAGGAACCTTCACCGCAGTGAGCGAGTATCGAGCGCCGTTGGCACACGGCCGTCCAGAGGTCCTGGGCCAAGATCGTCGCGCCCACCTGAGTGTACTGGCGCGGGAAATCCTCGACGAACTTGACCGCTTCGATGCCCGTCGGAACAATTCAGTGCTGCAGGCAACGCTCGGCGACGACTAAGTCCGCCTCACAAGTCAGGTGTGTAGTCCACCTGTCCCATTCCGGCTCCCTTCTGTTGTCAACCGGTTCGGCGTAGCGTCTTCTTCGCGGGTCCGGGAAGTGGCTGATCCGAAGTGTCGATGTGCGGGTGCAGGTCGACCGCGCTGGATTGAAGAGTCGCCCCGCAGCGCCCTCCCGGACCCGTGCCAACGTCCTCGCCGGCGGCGCGTTGTGCGTCCTCGAGCAGTTGTCGGTAGATCGCATCCGAGATCCTGCGCTTGAGGCATCGGATCGCTTCGAGGGGCTTCTTGCCCTCGGCTCGCTTGCGTCGGTAGTAGGCGCGGCCGTTGGTGGCGAGGCGGATCTGGCTCATCGCGGCGATGTGGATCATGTGGTTCATCCGACGGTTCCCGGCACGTGAGAGCCGGTGCCGGTTCTGCTCACCCGAAGACGCATCGAGGGGTGCTGTGCCGGTCCAGGACGCGAACCGGTTCCGGTCAGCGAAGCGGGTGACGTCACCGACGTCGGCCAGGACCCGGGCGGCGACGACAGGTCCGACGTCGTGGATGTCCATCAGGTGTGAGCCGCGGGCCAGGACGATGGCCTTGAGCTCGGCGGTGGACTTCTTGATCTTGGCCTCGACCGCAACCAGTTCTGCGAGCTCCTCGGCAGCTATGCGCCGCCGGGTCTTCCCGGCGATGTCACGCGGTCGGACCGAGGCGAGCATGGCCTTTGCCTGACCGGTGGTGATGTCACGTTTCGCCTGTCCTGGCAGGAGTTCTGCGAGCAATGCCTGGAGCCGGCCAACGGTCTGGACCCGCCGGCGGGTGAGTGCTTCGCGGCGGTCGGTGAGCATCCGCAGTGCCTCGAGCTCGCCGTCGAGCTGCAGTACCCGCAGGTTCTTGGTGCGCACCGCGACGGCCGCGACCGCGTGCGCGTCGTGGGCGTCGGTCTTGCGGTTATGGCCGGTGTCGAAGAGACGCACCCGAGCAGACAGCTTGGCCGGCACGTCGACCACGCGTTCGCCATCTTCGAGGAGCCGCTGTGCCAGCGGGCGGCCAGCGCCGTTGGCCCCCTCGACCGCCCAGACCCGGTCCGGCCAGGTCTTCGTGTACCCGCGCATCGCGGCGTAGCCGGCCCGATCCGTGGTGAACCTGCCCGAGCCCAACATCTGTTCGTGCTGGTCGACGACCTCGATCGTGGCCGACAGCTTGTGGGGGTCGACCCCGATGATCACGTGCTCCGTCTGGTTGTCCATGTGCTGCTCCCGCCTGTGCTCGTTCCCGTTATGGACGGCGAGGTGGGCATTGCTACTACGAGCAGGGCAGTCCCTTCTTGAGCCACGCCTCGTCACGGTGACCGGCGGGCCGCAGACCGAAAGTGAGCCACACCAGAACAGCCGGTGGGCAGCCGCATGGAGAGCTGCCCGCCGATCACCTGAACCGAGTCTGGCCAGACGCCGGTCCTAACGGAATCGTCTAGTAGCCGCGTCGGTACGTCCAGATCCGCTCCGGCTCAGTGCGCCGACGGCCTGTCCGGCCTCGATCCGCTCGACCCTGCGCGCGTTCGACCGCGTGATGACGCGTGACGAGGGGACGTCCGTTGACGACGTGCCGACCGCTCCGCCGAGGACCGGACAGCGCTGAACGCGTCGCCGGTGCCGACCGCCAGCCCGACCGATGCGCGCGACTACGCGCAGTCGCGACAAACGGGCGGGGTGTCTGCTGTCCGCGCGCTGCGGTGGTGCACGAGGAAGCACACCGAGCAGGTGAACTCGTCGTCCTGCTTCGGCACCACCTCGATGCTGAGCTCCTCGTTCGACAGGTCGGCTCCGGGCAGTTCGAAGGACTCTGCCGCGTCGGTTTCGTCCTCGTCGATCTTGCTGGAGCTCGCGTCCTTGTCGGTTGCAGCGAGGCGAAGGGCTTCGAGGCTCTCCTCCTTCTGCTCCTCCTCGCTCTTGCGAGAGGCGTCGTAGTCAGTTGCCATGGCGGGAGGTACGTCCTATTCGTTCGGGGCGAGCGCAGTCTGCCGTACCCAGTCCGTCCTTTGACCACGCATTCAGATGAACATTCGGCTCCCAAGAACACCTCACCTCCGTTGACCGACGGCGGTCGAGTGGCGCCTGACCGCCTGGACGTCATCGGTCGTTTCGCGAACAAGACGCAGTCGTCAATGCGACCCTGACAATGGCGCACTCGATCTCGACATGCGCTTGACGAAGCACCTTGGGGGAACGAGCTCATGCCTACAGACACGCCAGCGCCGGGATGGTTTCCTGACCAGTTGAACCGCGAGCAGCTGCGGTGGTGGGACGGTCGGGCTTGGACTGACCAGACTCGGCCGTTGAACGGCCCGGAGACTCCTCGCGCCGACGTGGTGGCGCCAGGCCCCGGGTTCCCGCCGGCGCATCACCAGGCTGCGTCGTCGACAGCGAAGAAGCCTTGGTACTTCCGGTGGTGGGCCATCACGGCTGCGGTGCTGATCGCCCTTTCGGTGGTGGGCAATCTGCTGCCGGACGAGGAGGCCCCCGTCGCAGCAGCTACAGAGCCGTCGCCCACCACGGCAGCATCATCACCATCGCCGACTGAGACTGAGCCCGCGGTTGAGCCTGAACCCGTCGACACCGACGGCGACGGCGTTTTGGACGACGAGGACTTTGCGCCCGAGGACCCGAAGGTCCAGACCGAGGATGATGTCGACACCGACAAGGACGGCGTCGCGGACTACAAGGACGACTTCCCGAAGAACGCCAAGTACAGCAAGGACGCAGACGGCGATGGCGTCGCTGACCAGGTCGACGACTTCCCCCAGGACGAGCGATACAGCAAGGACTCTGACGGCGACAAGGTGGCGGACTCGGAAGACGACTTCCCTGCCGACCCCAGCCGGTCGAAGATCACCAACGCGATGTACAACGCGATCGACAGTGCGTCGTCCTACCTCGACTACACCGCGTTCTCCCGGACCGGTCTGATCGGCCAGCTGGAGTTCGAGAACTACGCGACCGCGGACGCGACCTTCGCGGTCGACTACTTGAAGGTCAACTGGAACGAGCAAGCATTCGAGTCCGCGAAGAGCTACCTCGACTACACCAGCTTCTCCCTCCAGGGCCTGATCGACCAGCTGGTGTTCGAGGGGTTCACCTACGAGCAGGCGTCGTACGGCGCCAACAAGGCGTACTGACCAGGACGGCTCCATCGAGAACTCGTCTGACACCTTCCAGGACGTACTCGCAGGGAACTGCGACCCCTCGGCTCAACGGCTCGTTGTGTCCCGCTCCGCAGTGGCGGCCGTGGCGTGCTCGGTCTCTCGGCGCTCGAGGAAGAAGGCGCCCAGGCTGCCAGCAAGAGTGGCGAACACGACGACCGAGAACACGGCGAGCACCACCTCCAGGGCGCGGGCGAAGCCGTCGGACAGGCCGAGCGGCTCACCCGTGATGGTCGCGAGCGCTGAGGCATGCAGGGCGTCGGCGTACCGGGTGTATTCGGAGAACTGGAAGAGCAGCTGGCTGCTCCCCATCACGGTGATCGCCCAGACGACGCCCAACCACCCGATCCGGCTCCCCAACACCTGGTGCGCCGAACGGGAAGACCGGACGGCGGAGGACAGGACGCGCCCGGTTCGGAGGAACCGCGCCGCGCGCACCACCCTCAGCACGCGTAGGAACGGCAGAACCAGAAAAAGCAGCTGCCACCAGTTGCGGCGCAGGAAGCGACCGGTGTCCGGCGCCACCACCAGACGTGCCACGAACTCGACCACGAAGACCGACCACAGTCCCCACCCCAGAACAGCAAGCGCCATGGCCACCGGGGTCCCCTCTCGGGCGAGGCTCTCCCCGAGGACGACGAGCAGGAAGAGGACGCCCAACGCAGTCATGACGGGGCTGAGCCGGTCCAGCACCTCGTCGGCCCAACGTTCGCGCTCGGTCTGGCTCCGTCGAAGCAAGGTGACCATGGAGGCGAGTATCCCAAGGGCGCTGCTCGTGGAGACCCCAGCGGCCTGGGCTCACGGGCCGAGAACTGGGTACTACTCCCAGATGAACCCGTCATATCCATTCGATCCCGATTTGCACCCGGAGCGTTCGACCGCCGCCGGGGGCCGATGTTCATGGCATGGCACGCACGGAACGGCCGAGTCCGCGTGCATGGGCGAGGCCGTGGTGTCGTTCCAGGACGAGCAGGGCACGTGGCAGGCCGGCTGTCAGCGCGCTCTCGAGGACCTGGTGAACAGCGGTCAGATCGAGCCCTTGGGGCAGAGCGCTTGAGCCTGGCTGAGGCTGCCTACCCGCGCACGCACTGGGACTGGCACGAAGCCAGCAACGGCGCCTGACCCCGGCCGCGTCCGGGCGTCATTCGCACGCAGATCCATCTCCGTCCCCGTCCAGGTGTGTGCCGTAACCCGGATCCCCGGTGCGGACCGGCGTCGCACCGGCTGCACGCGCCTCGTCGCAGCTGTCGTAGCGCACGGGATCGCCGCCTCCGGACGGACCGGTCGCAGGCACTGCCGACGGGTCGGAGATGTTGTGGTCCACCTCGGTCGGCGCGCCCCACCGGTCAGGCGTCACGGCCTGTCCGTCGCACGGCACGAGCACTCGCTGGATCGCCGCCTCCTCCGGGGGCGTCACCCAGAGGTCGTACTTGGCCTTCACCGCGACCTGCCGTGAGACGTACTCACAGCGGTACGACGTGTTCGCCGGCAGCCACGTCGCGGCGTCACCGTCTCCCTTCTGACGGTTGGCACCGGCGTCCGTCGGGAGGAGGTTGAGCGGGTCGTTCGCGAAGGCAGCGCGCTTCTTGATCGGCCAGTCGAAGGCTCCCGTCGCCCAGGCGTTGCCCAGGGAGACCACGTGGTCGATGTCGACGAGGGACCCATCGCCCTGCCAGTAGTCGATCGTGGACCCGGTGTAGGGGTCGTCGTACGACCCAGCGGCCACCACACAGCCGTTGCTCTCCAGCGTCACCGGCAGCAGGTGTTCGGCGAGGATGTCGTTCCTGGTGTCGCAGCCGTTCCGGTCCGCGTCGAGCCACGCCGGCCCGAACCGAGCGCGGTCGTACCCCGTCATGGCAGCACGCCCCTTGACGGACAGGAGACCGAGAGCCGCCACCGCGGTCGCGTCGCCAGCTCCGGTGGGAGCCTCGCGGGCGCCTGGCACGACGTCGGAGTCGTCGCCGCACTGGCCGGCCGCGACGAGAAGGACAACACCCACGACGACGAACGCGAGCTTCACAGGGGTCCGATTCGCCAGAGCGGGACCAGGCCCAGCGCAGGCGTGGCCGCTGCTGTCAGCGCTTCTCGCAGGCGATGCCGTCGTTGTCCGATGGCCACGAAGGTATGTCAGGACGTCGGGCGTTGTCCGGCGAACGGGAAGGTGAGCCCACCTGCCCGAGGCAGGTGGGTCTCGATACTCGACCAGCGATGGGGACTGGGCTACTCGCCGCTACGCGCAGCTGACTCCCACGCACTGGGCCGGGTTGCCGTTCCCCGAGGCCAGGTTGCCCCCGCCGTCCGTCGTCCCGGGCACCGCCTCGATGCCGAGGTCGCCGTTGCCGTTGGCGACGTTCTCGGTGATCGTCGTGCGCGGGTTGTCCGTGTCGATCCCGTCGTCGCCGTTGAGGTTCGCGATGTTCTTGGTGATCGACGTGAGGTCGGAGTCGGGCGAGACGGAGATGCCGTCGCCCTGCACCGTGCCTTGCACGTCGTTCTTCTCGATGAGGTTGGCGTCGGAGTCGCTGAACACCGCGATCCCGAATCCGCGGGTGCTCCGGAGGACGTTCTTCTCGATCAGGTTCACCGTCGAGCGGTCAGCCACGCCGATGCCGAACACGTTGCCCGTCAGGACGTTCTTGCTGATGATGTTGTCAGTGGAGAGGCCGAGGCGGATCGCGTCGAGACCGCTGTTCGCGATCGTGTTCTTCTCGACCAGGTTGTCGTCCGACCCCGCGACGTTCACGCCGCGGATGTTGCCGGTCAGCGCCAGCTTCGACACGGTGCTCAGGGTGGACTCGTCGAGCACCACTCCCGTGTGGAAGCCCACGATCGTGCCGCTCGTGACGGTCACGCCCGTGCGCTGTGCGACACGGACGCCTGCGCCGCTCCCCGTCCCGCTGATCGTGTAGCCGCCGAGGTCGATGGTGATGTTGTCCGCCCCGGCGATCAGCGCGTCACCGGCGCACGGGCCCAGGTTGGCGGTGAGCTTGATGCTGGTGGTCACCACGGTCCCGCAGGTGACGGCCGCCGCGGTCGCGGGGGCGGCCGGGACCGCGAGCAGCGAGGTCACGAAGGCAGCGCCGAACAGGGCGCTGCGGGCGCGAGAGAACGATCGATTCGTCATGGTTGTCGCCTTCGGGGGTCATGCGCGCAGTGGTCGCGACCGATGGCCCGTGCCACGGCGCGCCGAGAACTGGCTGCCCTCCAGAGTCGTCAGCGCGGCAGGACTCCGTCAACGTGCTGAGAAGCAGATACCGACGATGAGGTACGCCCTTCGGTCCTCACCCCACGGCCAGCCGGTACCCCCGCTTCACCACGGTGAGCACGGCCTTCGTGCCGACGGCGGCCCGGAGCCGTGCCACCGCCATCTCCACCGCGTGCTCCGAACCCGCCTGACCCGACGGCAGCGCAGCCAGCAGCGCCCGCCGCGAGACCACGAACCCGGGGTTCACCAGCAGCGCCATGAGCACCGACAGAGGCGCAGGCGACAGCTCCACCGGCACCCCGTCGAGCAGCAGCGAGTCGGAGTGCACGATCAGCGTCCGCCCGTCGGAGAGGCGTACGTCGACACCGTCGCGTCGCGTCGGGAGCTCGGTCTCGAGCTGCTTGATCATCCCGGCCAGGCGCGAGCGGTCGGGGAAGATCGTCGGCACGCCCCACATCTCGAAGGCCGCGGCGGTGACCGGGCCGACGCAGGAGGCGACGACGTCGGACTGGAAGGCGGAGACGATGTCGTCGCGACGACCGACGCTGTAGGCCGCCTCCATCAGCGCGGCCACGGCCGGCGCCGAGGTGAAGGTGACGGCGTCGAGCTCGCGGTCGGCGATGAGGTCGATCAGGTGGAACATCGACGACGGGTCGTCGGCCGACTCGACGCGGTAGATCGGGACGGTCACCACCGACGCGCCCTGCCGGCGCAGCGCGTGTGCCGCCATGGACAGCGACTGGCCGTGCTCCTGCACCACGATCCGCTTGCCGGTGAGGTCGCGCCCGCGCAGGTGCGCGAGCACGTCCTCGAAGCACTCCGACTCCGGCGACCACAGCTCGCGCAGGCCGTGGCGGCGCAGCACGCCGACGCTCTTCGGCCCGCGGGCGAGGATCTCCGAGGCGCCGAGGACGGACACCAGCTCGTCGTACAACCCGGCTTCGGTCGCGGCGTCGAGCCACGCCTTCATGCCGATGCCGGTGGTGGCGAGGAAGAGGTCGACGGGCGCGGAGACCACGTCGCGGGTCGCGGCCAGGAGCTCGGCGAGGTCGACGTGGTTGGGCTCCAGCGACAGCGCCGCCGCCCACTCGACCTTCGCGCCGCGACGCTCCAGCAGCGCGACCTGCTCGTCGGCCTTGCGGGCAGCCGTCACCCCGATCCGGAAGCCCTCCAGCGGCAGGACGCTCACCGGACGCCCCCGACCAGCACGACGCCGTCGACCACCGAGACGTCGTACGACGGGACGGACACGGATGCGTCGTCCAGGCAGGCGCCGGTGCGCAGGTCGAAGGCCTGCTTGTACATCGGCGAGCTGACCACCGGCGCTGTCCCGCGGGAACCCACGATCCCGCGGGACAGCACCGACGCGCCGCTGAAGGGGTCGACGTTGCCGATCGCGTGGACCGACCCGTCGTGGGTGCGGAAGACCGCGACCGCGACGCCGTCGACCAGCGCGGCGACGCCGCCCTCGCGCGGGATGTCGGCCACGGCGCACACGGCGGTGGCCCGGGCGAGGTCGATCATGCGGGGGCTCCCACGGGGATCAGCGCCGGCGCGATCGGCTGGATCTGGTCGCGCTCGGTGGTGAAGGCGATGGTCGGGTCGGGGGTGTCGGGGGCGTTGACGAAGGACACGAAGCGCTCGAGCTTCGCGGGGTCGGCCAAGGTCGCTGCCCACTCGTCGGCGTACCCGCCCACGTGGCGCGCCATCTCCGCCTCGAGCTCCGCGCCCAGGCCCAGCGAGTCGTCGACGACGACCTCGCGCACCCGCTCCAGCCCGCCCTCGAGCTGCTCGATCCACGTCGAGGTGCGCTGGAGGCGGTCGGCGGTGCGGACGTAGTACATGAGGAACCGGTCGAGGTACGACACCAGCGTCTCCGTGTCCAGGTCACCCGCGAGCAGCCGTGCGTGGGCCGGCGTGGCGCCGCCGTTGCCGCCGACGTAGAGGTTCCACCCCTTCTCGGTCGCGATGACGCCGAAGTCCTTGCCGCGCGCCTCCGCGCACTCGCGGGCACACCCGCTGACGCCGCCCTTGAGCTTGTGGGGGCTGCGCAGCCCGCGGTAGCGCAGCTCCAGCGCGATCGCGAGACCCACCGAGTCCTGCACCCCGAAGCGGCACCACGTCGAGCCGACGCACGACTTCACCGTGCGCAGCGACTTGCCGTAGGCGTGGCCGGACTCGAAGCCCGCATCCACCAGCCGCTTCCAGATCGCCGGCAGCTGCTCCATCCGGGCACCGAAGAGGTCGATCCGCTGGCCGCCGGTGATCTTGGTGTAGAGCCCGTAGTCGCGCGCCACCTCCCCGATGACGATCAGCTTCTCCGGCGTGATCTCGCCGCCGGGGATGCGCGGGACGACGCTGTAGGTGCCGTTGCGCTGGATGTTGCCGAGGTACTTGTCGTTGGTGTCCTGCAGCTCGGCGGTCACCGGCTCGAGGATGTGGGTGCTGGTCTGGCTGGCCAGGATGCTGGCGATCGCGGGCTTGCAGACGTCGCAGCCGCGGCCCGTGCCGTGGGCCTCGACGATGTCGTCGAAGCGGCGGTAGCCGTGCACCGCGACGACGTCGAAGAGCTCCTGCCGGGTGAGCCGGAAGTGCTCGCACAGGCCCTTGTCGACGACCTTCCCGACACTCGCGAAGTGCTCCTCGACCAGGTTCTTCACCGTCGGCACGCACGAGCCGCAGGTGGTGCCGGCACGGGTGCACTGCTTGACGTCGGCGACGCTCTCGCAGCCCTGCTCGGCCACCGCGTGGAGGATGTCGGCCTTCGTGACGTCGTTGCACGAGCAGACCTGCGCCTCGTCGGGCATGCCGAGCTGGACGCCGCTGCTCGCGGGCAGGATCAGCTGCTCGGGGTTGTCGGGCAGCGCGAGCCCGCTGCTGACCATCGGCCGCAGGGTGCCGTACGCCGACGCGTCGCCGACCAGGATGCCGCCGAGCAGTCTGAACGAGCCGTCCCCGGCTTCGGACTCTGCCACCACCAGCTTCTTGTAGACCCCGCTCACCGCGTCGGCGTACGTCAGCTCGAGCGCGCCGTCGGTGGTCGCGAAGGCGTCGCCGAAGCTGGCCACGTCGACGCCGAGGAGCTTGAGCTTGGTGGACATGTCCGCGCCGGTGAAGGTGCCGGGGCCGTCGAGGAGCGCGTCGACCACGACCTCGGCCATCGCGTAGCCCGGCGCGACCAGGCCGTACATCGTGCCGCCCGGAGCCGCGCACTCGCCGATCGCGAAGACGTGCGGGTCGGCGGTGCGGCACTGCTCGTCGACCAGCACGCCGCCGCGCGCGGCCGTCTCGAGGTCGCACTCCCGGGCCAGGGCGTCGCGCGGGCGGATGCCGGCGGAGAACACGACGACCTGCGCCTCGACGACCTCCGTCGGGGCGCCCTCCTCGGTCCCGGCCTGCCTCATCCGCAGGCCCGTCACGCTGGAGTCGCCCTCGATCTCCTCGGTGAGGACGGCGGTGTGGACCTTCACGCCGAGCTTCTCGACGTGGCGCACGAGCGTCACGCCTGCGGCGTCGTCGAGCTGGACGGGCATCAGCCTCGGGGCCATCTCGACGACGTGGGTGTCGAGGCCGAGCTGGACGAGCGCGTTGGCCGCCTCGAGCCCGAGCAGCCCGCCGCCGATGACGACTCCGCTGGTCGCGGTCTCGCTGGCGGCCTTGATCGCCTCGAGGTCCTCGATCGTGCGGTAGACGAAGCAGCCGTCCTTGCCGCGACCCTCCACCGGCGGGACGAACGGCGCCGCGCCGGTCGCGAGGACGAGCACGTCGTAGTCGTGGACCGTGACCGCTCCGGGCTCCCCCCGCTGGTCGAGGAGGGCGCCCTGGCGCCCGTCACGAGACCCCGCCGACGGCGGTGACACGACGGTGACGGTCCGCGCCGCCCGGTCGATCTCGGTCACGACGCTGTCGAGCACGAGCCGCACCCGCGGGTCGTCGTACACCCCACCGGGCAGGAGCGAGAGCCCCTCCGCGCCGTCGGGGTGGCCGAACCAGCTCGTGAGGCCGACGCGGTCGTAGGCCGCCCGCGGCTCCTCGCCGAAGACGACGACGTCGTGGGTCTCGGTCAGGCCGCGCTCGACGGCGGCCTGGGCGAAGCGGTGGCCCACCATGCCGTGCCCGACGACGACGATCCTCTGGCGCTTGGTCATGCCGAGGACGGTAGGAAGCCGATGTTGTCAGCGGGCTCCGCGAATGTTTCGGGCGTGAAAACTGGGTGGCACGGGCTCACGCGCCTCACCCGGCCCGGCCGAGCTCCTCCCGCATGCCGACGAGCACCTCGAGCTCGGCGGGGGTGACGTAGGACGGGTTGCTGCCGGCCGGCATCCGGATCACCTCGAGGCCCGCGAGGTCGGCGTGCCCGACCAGCTCGGAGCGCAGCAGTGGCGGATCGAGGGGCGTGAGCACCAGCGGGACCTCGCCGGCGCGCGCCGGGCCGGTCGTGCGCCCGTAGGCGTGGATGCCGGCCCCGGTGCCGCTCACCCACAGCAGCACCCGCTGCCCCGCCTCCACCAGGTCGGTGCGGTAGGTCGGCCGCACGCACCGTGCCCGCACGTCGGCAAAACCGGTGCGCAGGTGCGCCTGCGTCGAGGGATCTGAGCCGGTCGCCTTGAACAGCCAGGCGCCGAGAGTGTCGGCGGTGAGGGCACGATCTGCAGCCACTCCCTGAGGGTGGCACAGGCGTCGACTCCGACCCCGACAGGTGCCAACCTGAAGGGGTGAGCGAGTGGTTCCTGCCCGAGAGCGAGCGTCCCTGGACCTCGGGCAACCTCGTCGTGCCGCGGGTCCACGGCGCGACCTACTTCGCCCGCCTGGTCGAGGTCGTCGGCGCGACGGAGGCCGGCGACCGGGTCTACTTCACCGACTGGCGCGGCGACGCCGACGAGCGGCTGACCGACGACGGGCCGACCGTGGCCCAGCTGCTGCGCGCGGCCGCCGCGCGCGACGTCGAGGTCCGCGCGCTCATGTGGCGCTCGCACCCCGGGCAGCTCAACGGCGAGGAGAACGGGCACCTCGGGCGGATCATCAACGAGTGCGGCGGCGAGGCGCTGCTCGACGAGCGGGTGCGCTACGGCGGCTCGCACCACCAGAAGCTGCTCGTCGTACGCCACCGGGACCGGCCGCAGGACGACGTGGCCTTCGTCGGCGGGATCGACCTCTGCTACAGCCGCCGCGACGACGCCGCGCACGCCGGCGACCCGCAGGTCGCGCCGCTGGACGACCGCTACGGCGACTCGCCGCCCTGGCACGACGCGATGGCGGAGATCCGCGGCCCGGCGGTCGCGCACGTGGTCGACACCTTCGCCGAGCGGTGGGACGACCCGACGCCGCTCGACCACCGCAACCCCTACCGCGCCGTCGCCCAGCGGATCGCGCGAATGCCGCGGCACCCCCAGCAGCTGCCGGAGAGCTGGGACCCGCCGCCCGCCGCCGGGCGCCACCAGGTGCAGATCCTGCGGACCTACCCCTTCAAGCGCCCGCACTACCCGTTCGCCCCCGACGGTGAGCGCTCGATCGCGCGCGGCTACTCGCGCGCCTTCAGCCGGGCGCGACGCCTGGTCTACATCGAGGACCAGTACTTCTGGTCCGACGTCGTGGCCACCACCCTCGCCGACGCGCTGCGCCGCGAGCCCGGCCTCGAGGTCATCGCGGTCGTGCCGCGCTTCCCCGAGTCCGACGGCCGCATCGGCGGCCCACCCATCCACCACGGCCAGCGGCTCGCGTGGGAGAGTCTGCGCGCCGCGGGCGGCGAGCGCTTCGCGATGTTCGACCTGGAGAACGCCGCCGGCACGCCCGTCTACGTCCACGCCAAGGTCTGCCTCGTCGACGACGAGTGGATGACCATCGGCTCGGACAACCTCAACCTGCGCTCGTGGACCCACGACTCCGAGCTGACCTGCGCGGTCGTCGACCCCGAGGGCGAGCTCCCACGCACCCTGCGTACGTCGTTGTGGGCCGAGCACCTCGGGCTGCCCGAGGACGACCCGCGACTCGCCGACCTGGACGGCGCGCTCGACCTGTGGCGCGAGCGCGTCGGAGCCGCCGGCAGCCGCATCGGCGTCCACGAGCCGCCCTCGCTCCCCCGGCGTACGACGCGGTGGGCCGGCCCCGCCTACCGTCTGCTCTACGACCCGGACGGCCGGCCGCGGCGGCTGCGCGGCACCACCGAGTTCTAGGACCCCACGGCCTTCGGGGCTACCTTGACGGCATGCCCACATCGATCGAAGCCTGGTGGCCCCGGCTGTCGCAGGAGACCCGGGACTGGCTCGTCGCCCACAACGGCGACGAGGTCACGCCCACCGTGATGGCGGAGATCAACCGCGCGGGCGGCGTCGTGTCGACCGACGCGTGGGGAGCGGGGCACGACACCCCGCAGGGGGCCTACCTCCCCGACGAGGTCGTCGACTGGATCGAGGCGGTCGCCAACGGCGAGGTGCCGCCGCGCTAGCGGGCCCGCCTGCGCGGGTCTGCTAACGTCCACGCCGTCCACACGGGAGTCCGCGGTAGCGGGCTGAGAGGGAGCTGTACACCGCTCCGACCGTCGCACCTGATCCGGGTCATGCCGGCGAAGGAAGTGAGTTCCGGTGTCACTGCCACGCATCTTCAGCCTGGTCTCCTCGACCGACGACCTGTCCCTCCTGGCAGACCTGGCGCTGGCCGGGATCGACGGGTTCCAGGTCCGCGACAAGACCGCCACCACCCGCGAGCTCGTCGAGCTCACCCGTGTCGTCGTCGCTGCGGTCCGGCCGCTGGGCGCGACCGTCGTCGTCGACGACCAGCTCGACGTCGCCCTCGCCACGGGCGCGGACGGGGTCCACCTCGGCGAGCACGACCTCCCCGTCGAGCTGGCCGCGGCCATCGCTCCCCACCTCCTGATCGGCGCGACCTGTCGCGACCGGGAGGCGGTCGAGCGGGCGGCCGCGGACGGGGCGTCGTACGCCGGCTTCGGCCCGGTCCACGACACCGCGAGCAAGACCGGCCTGCCGCCCGCGCTCGGCACGTCCGCGATCACCGACGCGTGCGGCGTGCTGCCGCTGGTGGCGATCGGCGGCATCGGCCCCGGCCGCGTACGCCCGGCGCTGGCCGCCGGCGCCCACGGCGTGGCCGTGCTGGGCGCGATCTGGCGGGACCCCGACCCTCTGGCAGCAGCGAAGGAGCTGGTCCGGGAGCTCGGCTGATGCGGGTGCACGTCCTCGGGGGCGGCGTCGTCGGACTGGCGTGCGCCGACGAGCTGCTCGCGCGTGGGCACGACGTCGTCGTGGTCGACCGCGCGGTCGGCAGCGGCGCGTCGGCCGTCGCCGCCGGGATGCTGTCGCCGGCCGGGGAGGCCTGGCACGGGGAGCAGGACGTCCACCGGCTCGGCGTCGAGAGCGCACGGCTGTGGCCGTCGTACGCCGCTCGCCTCGGCGTGCCGCTGCACGACCACGGCACCCTCCTGGTCGGGCACGATGCCGACGACCGGCACGACGTCCGGCGCCAGGTCGAGCTGCTGGCCGGGCTCGGTGTCGTGACCGACCTCCTCGCCCCTGCCCAGGTGCGCCGGCTCGAGCCGGGCCTGGGCCGGGTGTCCGCAGGTGCGCGTGTCGAGGACCGCGCCGTGGACCCGCGCGCCGTCGTCGCGGCCCTGCTGCGGCGGCTCGCGGGTCGCGTGCACGCCCGCGAGCCCCGGGCCACCGCCGACGCGGTCGTCCTCGCCACGGGCGCCCGGCTCCCCGAGCCGTGGACCCACTTGCTGCGCGGTGTGCGGGGCGAGGTGGTCCGGCTGCACACCTCGGACCCGCCGCGCCACGTCGTGCGCGGATGGGTGGCCGGCGAGCACGTCTACGTCGTGCCGCACGAGGGGGGCGAGGTCGTCGTGGGCGCCACGGTGGAGGAGCACGACGAGCCACCGGTCCCGACCGCCGGCGGGGTGCTGCGGCTGCTGCGCGCAGCACGCGTCCTGCTGCCCGCGCTCGACCGGGCCGAGGTCCTCGCGTGCGCCGCCCGGGACCGACCGGCGACGCGCGACCACCTGCCCCTCATCGGCCCGACCCACGACCCGCGGACGTGGCTCGCAGCGGGTCACTTCCGCCACGGCGTGCTCCTCGCGCCGCTGACCGCGCGGTTCCTCGCCGACGCCCTCGAGGGTGCCGCGCCCGACCCGGCCGTCGACCCCCGACGACTCCTCGCCACCCCCACCGCCCCAGGAGGACCACCGTGCACCTGACCCTCAACGGCGTCCCGCTCGACGTGGACGTCACGACGCTCGCCGACCTCGTCGGACCCCTGCCCGTCGGGCACGCAGCAGCGGTCAACCTCGAGGTCGTGCCCCGCGCAGACCACGGCCGCGTCGTGCTGGCCGACGGCGACGTGGTCGACGTGGTGACGGCGGTGGCAGGCGGATGAGCGACCTCGTCATCGCGGGCACCCGCCTGGCCTCGCGCCTGTTCCTGGGCACGGGCGGGCTGCCGCGCCCCGACCTGCTCGGCCCGGTGCTGGCCGCCGCCCGTCCCGGGCTGGTGACCGTCAGCGTGCGGCGTACGTCGAGCACCGCCGCCGGTGGCATCCTGTCGGTCCTGCGGGAGCACGGCGTGCCGGTCCTGCCCAACACGGCCGGCTGCCTGTCGGCGCGCGAGGCCGTGCTCACCGCCGAGCTGGCCCGCGAGGCGCTCGGCACCACCTGGGTCAAGCTGGAGGTCGTGGGCGACGAGACCACCCTGATGCCCGACGTCGTGGATCTCGTGGAGGCGGCCGAGGAGCTCGTGAGCCGCGGCTTCACGGTGCTCCCCTACACCACCGACGACCCCGTCGTGGCACGCCGCCTCGCCGATGCCGGGTGCGCCGCGGTGATGCCGCTGGGGTCGCCGATCGGCTCGGGCCTGGGCGTCCTCAACCCCTACGCGATCGAGGCGGTGGTCGCCGCGGTCGACGTGCCCGTGGTGCTCGACGCGGGCGTCGGCACCGCCTCCGACGCGGCGCTCGCGCTGGAGCTCGGGTGTGACGCGGTGCTGGCCGCGACCGCGGTCACCCGCTCCGCGGACCCCGAGCGGATGGCCCACGCCCTGCGGCTGGCCGTGGCGGCCGGCGCCGCTGCCCGGGACGCCGGCCGCATCCCGCGCCGCGACACGGCGCGGGCCTCCAGCCCGACCGAGGGGAGGGTGACGTGGTCCCCCGGCTCGTCCTGCTGACCGACCGCTCCCAGCTCCGCCTCGGTCGCGGCCTCGTGCGCACCGTCCTGGAGTGCGCCGACGCCGGGCTGGAGGCGGTCGTCGTGCGCGAGCACGACCTCGACGCCTCGCGCCGGCACGCGCTCGTCGCCCGGCTGGCCGCCGTCGACGGGCTCACGGTGCTGTCCTCACGGCTCCCCGACCCGGCCGCCCACGGCCTGCACCTGGCCGCCCACCAGCGACCTCCGGGCGAGGGTCGCTGGGGACGGTCGTGCCACGCCCCGGGAGAGGTGGCGGTCGCAGCGGCCGAGGGCGCCGCGTGGGTCACCCTCTCGCCGTACGCCGCCAGCGCGAGCAAGCCGGGGCACGGACCCGCCCTGCCACCCGCGGCGTTCGCGGGGCACCCCGTCCCAGTGCTGGCGCTGGGCGGCGTCGACGTGACCACCGCCGCCGCTGCCCGGGGGGCCGGCGCCCACGGCGTCGCGGTGATGGGCGCGGTGATGCGGGCTGCCGACCCGGCACGCGTCGTGGCCGGGCTGCTGCGGGAGACCGGGTGCTGACCCCGCCGGTGGTGCTCGCCGTCGCGGGCACCGACAGTGGTGGAGCCGCCGGGCTCGCGGCCGACCTCGCCACGGTCGCTGCGCTCGGCTGCCACGGCGCCTGTGCCGTGACCGCGGTGACGGCGCAGGACACCACCGGCGTCCACGCGGTCCACCCGGTCCCCGCGGCCACCGTCGCGGCCCAGGTCGAGGCCGTCCTGGGCGACCTGCCGGTCGCGGTCGTGAAGACCGGGATGCTCGGCTCACCCGAGGTCGTCGACCTGGTCGCCACCCGGCTCGGCCACCTGCCCCTCGTGGTCGACCCCGTGCTCGTGGCCACCAGCGGCGCGGTGCTCGGCGGCGCCGCCGTCGTCGCGGCCTACCGCGAGGCGCTGCTGCCCCGGGCGCTCGTCGCCACGCCCAACCTGTCCGAGGCCCGCGCCCTCGCCGGCCGCGACGGGTCGGCGCCCGACCTGGCCGCGGCGCTCGCCGACCTCGGCTGCGCGGTCGTCGTCACCGGCGGGCCCGAGTGGCGTCCGGGCGATCCGGGCGCGACGTGCACCGACTGGCTCTGCCGACCCGGAGGCGCGCCCGTGCCGCTGCGCCACCCGGGCGTGGCGACCACGGCCGACCACGGCAGCGGGTGCACCTACGCCGCCGCGCTCGCCGCCGGCCTCGCCCACGGCGCCGACCTCGAGGACGCCGCCGGCGATGCCGCGGCCTTCGTCGGCGCCCGCCTCGCCGCCAGCAGCGGCTGGCGGCTGGGGCGCGGTCGCGGCCCCGTCTCCCACCTCGTCCAGGCCCCACCACCCACCCAGGAGGAACCCGCATGACCGTCCACCCCGCCCACGAGCGCGTGCTCACCGGCCCGCTCGGCGTCCCCGCCACCCGCGTCCACCTGACCAACGGCGAGACCTTCGACCTCTACTCCACCTCCGGACCGGGGTCCGACGCCGAGACCGGCCTGCCCGCGCTGCGGGCCGGGTGGATCGAGGACCGTGGCGACACCGAGGAGTACGCCGGTCGCGAGGCCCTGCTGCGCGACGACGGCCGCTCCGCCGTACGCCGTGGATCGACCCGCGGCGCGTGGCGCGGTGAGCGACGACGTCCGCGCCGGGCGGTGGCGGGCGGCAACGTCACCCAGCTCCACCACGCCCGCCGTGGCGTCGTCACCGCGGAGATGGAGTACGTCGCCGCCCGCGAGGGCTGCGACGTGGAGCTGGTCCGCAGCGAGGTCGCCGCCGGCCGCGCGATCATCCCCGCCAACGTCAACCACCCGGAGTCGGAGCCGATGATCATCGGCCGCGCGTTCCTGGTGAAGATCAACGCCAACATCGGCAACAGCGCCGTCACCAGCAGCATCGCCGAGGAGGTCGACAAGCTGACCTGGGCGACCACGTGGGGCGCCGACACCGTCATGGACCTCTCCACGGGCGAGGACATCCACACCACCCGCGAGTGGATCCTGCGCAACTCGCCGGTCCCCATCGGCACCGTCCCCCTCTACCAGGCGCTGGAGAAGGTCGGCGGCGAGGCGGACCAGCTCACGTGGGAGGTCTTCCGCGACACGGTCGTCGAGCAGTGCGAGCAGGGCGTGGACTACATGACCGTCCACGCCGGCGTGCTGCTGCGACACGTCCCGCTCACCGCCGAGCGGGTGACCGGCATCGTGTCGCGCGGCGGCTCGATCATGGCCGGCTGGTGCCTGGCCCACCACGAGGAGAACTTCCTCTTCACCCACTTCGACGAGCTGTGCGAGATCTTCGCGGCCTACGACGTGGCCTTCTCCCTGGGCGACGGCCTGCGGCCCGGCAGCGTCGCCGACGCCAACGACGCCGCCCAGCTGGCGGAGCTGCGCACCCTCGCCGACCTGACCGCCCGGGCGTGGGAGCACGACGTGCAGGTGATGGTCGAGGGCCCCGGCCACGTCCCCCTCGACCTCGTGGAGGAGAACGTCCGGCTCCAGCAGGAGTGGTGCCACGGCGCGCCGTTCTACACGCTCGGTCCGCTGGCCACCGACGTCGCGCCCGGCTACGACCACATCACCAGCGCCATCGGCGCCGCGGCGATCGCCATGCACGGAACGGCGATGCTCTGCTACGTCACGCCCAAGGAGCACCTGGGCCTGCCTGACCGCGACGACGTCAAGACCGGCGTCATCACCTACAAGCTGGCCGCCCACGCCGCGGACGTGGCCAAGCGGCACCCGGGTGCCCGCGCGTGGGACGACGCACTCAGCCGGGCCCGGTTCGAGTTCCGCTGGCGCGACCAGTTCGCGCTCTCGCTCGACCCGCCCACCGCCGAGTCCTTCCACGACGAGACGCTCCCTGCCGAGAGCGCCAAGACCGCGCACTTCTGCTCGATGTGCGGACCGAAGTTCTGCTCGATGCGCATCAGCCACGACGTGCGCGAGCGGTTCGCGGAGAAGTCCGCCGAGCTCGTACGCCTCGGCGGCACCGTCTACGTCAGCGAGTCGTGACCGGCAGGTGCACCACGACGTCCTTCATCCGCATCGCACCGACCACGCGCGAGCCGAAGCCGACGTACATGTCCGAGATCGGCGCCACCGTCAGGAAGAGGGTCTTCCCGGCCGGCACGTCGACCGCGACCGACGGCAGCTCGATGCCCCGGCGCGGCTTGTTGATCACGATGCCGCTCTCTCGGACCGGGAGCATGTTGTTCTGCACGATGCGGGCGTCGAGCGGGCTGGTGCCGACCGACAGGCCGAGGAAGGCGCGGTTGTCGAGGCCGAGCGTGGTGAGGGTGGCGTCGAGCTTCGAGGAGCCGGCGATGGTGAGCGGGCCCTGCGCGATCGGGTAGGCGATCGGGGCGCCGACGCCCACGGTGCTGACGACCTCGCCGAGCTCGACCGGCGTGGTCGGCGCGGAGGCCGGGACGGTGACGCAACGGTCGCCGGCGGCGGTGGTGAGGTGCAGCTGGCCGAAACCCTCGAGGCCGGTCTTCACGCCCTGCAGGTTCTGCTGGAGGAAGCGCAGGCCGAGGTCGGCGAAGGTCGCGCTGCCCAGCACCGGCGAGCAGGCGTCGCTGGTGGCGAGCGGGATGTCCAGGTTGCTGCCGAGGGGCAGGGCCGACGGCAACGTGTGACCGCCGTTGTAGCCGACCAGCATGCTCTGCGCGCGGGCCTTGTCGGTGAGCGCCCGACGGAAGTTCTTCAGGCCCTGGTCGAGCGGGAACAGGTTGTCGGTCGCGCCCTGCCCGAAGAGCACAGGGATGTCGAGCTTGCGCCCCTGGCGCACGTGCCACTCCGGGCCGTTGCGGTCGAGGAAGTCGTGGAGGTACGCCGGCACGTGGCCCGTCGCGGTCGCCTCGGCGAAGCCGCGGAGGACGATCGGCGGCAGCGCGTCGGTCGGCAGCGCGGCCGCGGTGAGGGCGGTGGCCCACTCGGTGCGCGGGACGCCCTGCGGGAAGAGGCTCTCGGTCAGGCTCGACCAGGTGATCTCCGGGACGAGCGCGTCGAAGCGCGTCGCGCCCCTGTCGCGCAGCTCGCTGAAGGCGCCGACGAACTGGTAGCCACCGCCGTAGGACCCGCCGATCGCGCCCAGCACCGGGTCGCCCGGCCTCTGCTTCTTCACCCACGGCTGCGCGGCGACGACGTCGACGATCGCCTGGACGTCCTTGCCCTCGACGTCGGGGTTCTCGATGTGGGCCCGGCCGCCGCTCTCGCCGAAGCCGCGCTGGTCGAAGCTCAGCACCCCGAAACCGGCGTCGGTGAGGTGGGCGAACGCGACCGGGTCCGTCGTACGACTCCCACCCCAGCCGTGGCTGTGCAGCACCATCGGCACCGGTCGGTCCTTCGTGGCGCCGGCCGGGCGGAACAGCGTGAAGCAGATGTCCACCGGTGCGGTGGTGCCCGGGTCCGGGACGCTGCTCAGGCAGCCGTCGGTCGTGGTGACGGCCTCCGCGGCGGCGCCCGGCGAGGCGACGTAGGGGACCGAGGCGAGCGCGAGGACGCCCGCGACGGCGGCGGTGATGCGGCTGGCGAGGTGACGGTGCATGGCTTCTCTCCTGCGGTGGGGTCACTCGTACCAACGAGTAGCCCCGCTCGCGGCTACGCACCCCGCCAGCCGCGGTCACCTCAGCAGTCGTGCGCGTCCGCCCCGGCGATCCAGGTCTCGACCATCTCGTCGGCCAGCGTCGAGCCGGCACCGAAGTACTCCAGCCCCTTGCCGTCCGCGCCGTTCGGCGTCGGGATCCGCTCGGTGCCCTTGGGATCGCCGATCGTCATCTTCTCGAAGATCTTGATCCCGACCGGCATGCGCTCGGCGCGCAGGGCGTCGTAGCCCGCGTCGGCGGCCTCGTCGCACGCGGCCTGGTAGCCGAAGATCAGGTCGGCCCCCGTCTCGGCCGAGAGGACGAACCAGTTGCTCGACGCCGGGGCGCTGAGGGAGTACATCGGCACGTAGCAGTGGTGCGCGCTGGCGCTGGTCGCGGTCACGGCGACCGCCGCTGCTGCTGCGGCTGACACGACGCCGAGGCGGCGCAAGGTGGTTCTCATGGTGCTGACCCTTTCGTCACGGACCCCCGTCGGGTCTCGGTCCCACCAGTCCACCCGCCGGGCCCGGGCGCCGACCACCGCGTGGACCCGCACAGTTCTCGTACAGTTCGTCAGCCCTGGCGCCTCGCCAGCTCCAGGCCCGCATCCCATCCCGGGGCGCGGCCACCGGCGGGCGGTCGGATCGCCTCCATGTCGTGGCCCGAGCGCGCCAACACCCACGCGACCGCGGAGTTCGAGTTCCACATCTCGCCGAGCGCCAGCTCGTCGCGGCCCCAGACGAGCGGCGGCACGAGGGCGAGGAGCTCCAGGACACGCCTCACCCGGGCCAGCTCCTCCGTCGTGCGGACGGGGCTGTCGACCGCCTCGGCGACGTCGGGGATGCGACCGCCCGCCCAGCAGCGCAGCTCGTAGCGGAACGCGCGGAAGCGGCCGAGCCGGGCGGACCCGACGGGGCCCTCGCAGAGCACGCCACGGTCGCGGTCGGCCACGTTCCACACGGGCCCCATCTCGACCGCGTAGGTGGCGCCATCGGCGTGCACCATCAGGCCGGAGTGGAAGAGGTCGAGGGGTGCACGGTGGTTGCGCCCCGCCGAGCAGCGCTCGTAGACGCGTCCGTTGGTGCGGACGAACCAACCGCCCGCGCCGAGGGGCAGCCAGTAGAGATCGACCCATGAGTCCACTGGCTGCCCTCCCCCTCGTGACGCCAGATAATCAGCGCGCAGCAGGGGACCGACAGGGCCGAAGGTCCCAGTGGTCGGCAGGGGTCACGCCTCTTGCGTGCGACCAGGGTGCGGGCCTCGCCGACGAGACCGCGTACGACGTCCGCCGCGCGCAGGGGCCGTGCTTGTGCGGTCGCTGTGGTGTGGATCCCGCACCACGACGACCGCACTGTCGTCGGGGTCCCCGGGTGACCGGGGATCCCGAGGGATCGGCGACCCCGGCCCTCACCCCACCGGGACCCGCACCGGCCCGACCTCGCCCACGAGACGGCGTACGACGTCCGCGCACCCACCGCAGCCGGTGGTCGCACGGGTCCGGTCGACGCACTCCGCGACGGTTCCGCAGGCCCGGATCTCCCCCGCACTGACGCCGGCGCAGGCGCAGACCTCGGCCTCGTCGGGCAGCGGGGTGGGGGCGTCGGCGGCCTCGGGCAGCAGCAGCTGGCCGGGCTCGTCGGGTCCGAGGATGGTGCCCCGGTCGTAGAGCTGGGTGATCAGCCCGACGCGCGACAGGTCGCCGACCAGCGCGGCCGCGACGATGCGACCGCCGTGGACCACGAGTCGCCGGTGCGAGCCGGCGATCGGGTTCGTCACCTCGACGACCTCGCCCTCGGCGGCCCGCGGGTCACCCAGCACGGCGACCTCGAGCCCGGTGGCGCGCAGCCGAGCGACGCTGCGCCGGCCGTCGTACGCCGCCTCCTCCCCGCGCAGGACGCGGGCCAGCACCTCGGCCTGCTCCCAGGCGGGCGGGACGAACCCGGTCGTACGCCGGCGGTGCTCCGCGCAGTCGCCGATGGCGTGGACGCGGTCGTCGGTGACGCTCGTGAGCGTGCTGTCGACGACGATCCCGCGGCCCACCATCAGCCCGGCACGGCGCGCCAGCGCGGTCGACGGCCGGCCGCCAGCGGTGAGGACCACGAGGTCGGTCGGGAGCAGCGCGCCGTTGTCGAGCTGCACGCCGTCGTCGGTCATCCGGACCGCGCGGGCGCCGGTGTAGACCTCGGTCCCGAGACGGCGCAGGTCGCGGGCGAGCACCCCGCCCGCCGCCGGCCCGACCTGCCCGGCGAGCAGGTGGTCGGCACCCTCGACGACCTCGGTGAGCACGCCGCGCACGGACAGGGCCCGGGCGACCTGGAGGCCGAGGAGGCCGCCGCCGACGACGACCGCCCGCGATGGTTTCGAGGCTCGCTGCGCTCGCACCTCAACCACCGAATGCTCGAGGCGGCGGCAGTCGGCCAGGCTGCGGAAGGGGTGCACCTTCGGGTGCAGCGTGCCGTCGCGCCGCACCAGGCCGCGGATCGGCGGGAGGGTCGGGATCGATCCGCAGGCCAGGACGAGCCGGTCGTAGGCGATGCGTTCCCCGTCGACCAGCACCACCTCGCGGTCGTCGCGGTCGAGCTCGAGCACCCGCGCGTCGAGCCGCAGATCGAAGCCCTGCGCCGCGAACCACTCCGGCGAGCGGAGCGTCAGCGCGTCGGCGGAGTGCGTGCCCTCGAGGACCGCGGAGAGCAGGATCCGGTTGTAGGGCGCGTGCGGCTCGTCGGCGAGCACCGTGAGGCGGACGTCGGCGCCGACGAGCTGCTCGGCCAGCCGGACGGCGGCCATGCCACCGCCGACCACGACGACCCGCTCAGCCACGACCCACCGCCGCGAGCCGCGCGGCGCACACCTTGAACTCCGGCATCCGCGAGGCCGGGTCGAGCGCGTCGTTGGTCAGCCGGTTGGCGCCGACCCAGTGGAAGGGCACGAAGACCGTGTCGGGGCGGATCGTGGTGACCACCCGCGCGGGCGCGGTCATCGTGCCGCGGCGCGTCGAGACCTGCACGGCCTCGCCCGTGGCGAGGCCGAGCCGGCCGGCGAGCAGCGGGTGCAGCTCGACGAACGGACCGTCGTCGGGGAGGTCGCGGACCCGGCGGGTCTGCGCGCCGGACTGGTACTGCGCGAGCACCCGCCCGGTGGTCAGGTGGACCGGGTAGTCGTCGTCCGGGACCTCGGCCGCGCCCCGGTGCTCGACGCTGAGCATCCGCGCCCGGCCGTCGGGGTGGTTGAACGACGAGGCGAAGAGCCGCTCGCCACCCCAGAAGACGCCACCCTCGGCGCGGATCCGGTCGTAGGTGATCGACGAGTAGTCCGCCGGCCCGCCCGCAGACGCCCGGCCGAGCTCGGCGAAGACCTCCTCCGGGTCGGTCGCGAAGGTGGCCGTGGACCCCAGCCGCTCCGCGATCGCGGCGATGACCTCGAGGTCCGACCGCACGCCGGACGGCGGGGTGATCGCCTTCTGCCGCAGCACCACCCGGCCCTCGAGGTTCGTCATGGTGCCGGTCTCCTCGGCCCACTGCGTCACCGGCAGCACCACGTCCGCGATCGCGGCGGTCTCCGACATGACCACGTCGCACACCACCAGCAGGTCGAGCGCCTCCAGCCGCGCGGTGACCTGGGTGGCGTTGGGCGCGCTGACGACGATGTTGGAGCCGAGGACCAGCATCGCGGCGGGACCGTCGTCGGTGCCGCAGGCGTCGAGGAGCTCGTACGCCGACCGGCCGGGGCCGGGCAGCGAGTCGGGGTCGACGCCCCACACGCCGGCGACGTGGGCGCGGGCCGCGGGGTCGTCGATGCGGCGGTAGCCGGGCAGCTGGTCAGCCTTCTGCCCGTGCTCGCGCCCGCCCTGGCCGTTGCCCTGCCCGGTGAGGCAGCCGTAGCCGCCGCCGCGCTTGCCGACCATGCCGAGGGCCAGCGCCACGTTGATCCACGCCAGCACGGTGTCGGAGCCGGTGGAGTGCTGCTCGGCGCCGCGCGCGGTGAGCACCATGACGCGCGGCGAGCCGGCCAGCATCGCCGCCAGCTCCCGCACCTCGGCGGCCTCGATGCCGGTCACCCGCTCGACGCGCTCGGGCCACCACGGCGCGACCGACTCCTTCACCTGCGCCCAGCCGGTCGTGCGGGCGGCGAGGTAGTCCTCGTCCACCGCACCGGCGGCGACGAGCAGGTGCAGCAGGCCGAGGGCGAGCGCGAGGTCCGTGCCGGGCACCGGCTGCAGGACGAGGTCGGCGCGGTCCGCGGTCGGCGTACGCCTCGGGTCGATGACGACGACGCGACCGCCGCGGGCGCGCAGCCGGTCGAGGTGGCGCGCGGCCGGCGGCATGGTCTCGGCGAGGTTGGACCCGACGAGCACCAGCACGTCGGTCTCCTCGACGTCGGCGAGCGGGAAGGGCAGGCCGCGGTCGAGGCCGAAGGCGCGGATCCCGGCCGAGGCGGCCGAGCTCATGCACCAGCGGCCGTTGTAGTCGATCTGCGAGGTGCCGAGCGCGACGCGGGCGAGCTTGCCGAGGGCGTACGCCTTCTCGTTGGTGAGCCCGCCGCCCCCGAAGACCGCGACCCCGTCCGGGCCCTTCGCCGCCTGCGCGGCGCGGATCCCGGCAGCGACCCGGTCGAGCGCGTCGTCCCACGTCACCGCCGCCCACTCCCCCGTCGCCCGGTCGCGCACGAGCGGCGAGGTGAGCCGCTCGCGACCGCCGTACAACCCGGCCGCGGCCCAGCCCTTGCGGCACAGCGCGCCGGCGTTGACGGTGAACTCCTCCCAGGCCGACACCTCCGGCACACGCCGGCCGGTGAGCCGCATCCCGCACTGCAGGGAGCAGTAGGGGCAGTGGGTGTCGGTCGCCATCGGGTCGCCGCTCAGATCCCGGCGCCGGCCAGGCTGTGGGAGCGGACCTCGGCGGGACGGCGCAGGTAGACCGCCCAGGTCACCGCGCCGCAGACGACGTAGAAGACGGTGAAGACCAGGAAGGCGCCCTTGGTGGCGGACATCGGGTCGGCCACCCACGGAGCGCTGAAGGCCATCGGGATCAGGAAGCCGCCGATGGCGCCCACCGCGCCGATCACGCCGATCGCGGCGGAGGCCTGCTTGGTGCCGGCCAGCAGCGCGGCGGTGCGCTCGGGGGTGCCGGCCGGCGTGGCGCGCTCGGCCTCGGTGCGCCAGATCGCCGGGATCATCTTGTACGTCGACCCGTTGCCGATGCCGGTCGCGGCGAAGACGCAGAGGAAGAAGCCCAGGAACCACGGGAACCACGACTGGTTGGCCGACGCGATCGCCGGGTCGGCGGTCGGGTTGGGGGTGAGCTGCATGAGCGTCCAGAGCACCGCGAGGGTGAAGACGACCATCGCGGCGAACGCGCCCAGCGTCACCTTCGCACCGCCGAGGCGGTCGGCCAGCCAGCCGCCGAACGGGCGGGTCGCCGAGCCGACCAGGGCCCCGAGGAACGCGAAGTAGGCGAAGTAGATGCCGGTCCCCAGCGGCGCCGGCTCCGGCACCCAGAAGTTCAGCTTGATGAGCAGCGGCATGGCGGCGGAGTAGCCGATGAACGAGCCGAAGGTGCCGATGTAGAGGAACGCCATGATCCACGTCTGCCGCTTCCGCACGACCTGCATCTGCTCGCGGGGCGAGGACTTCGCGGTGCTCAGGTTGTCCATGAAGAAGTACGCCGCGAGCGTCGCGACGACCGCGAGGCCGGCGTAGACCCAGGCCGCGCGCTGCAGGTCGATCCCGCCCTCGGAGGCCTTGACCAGGCCGAAGATCCCGGCACCACCGACGATGACGGGCAGGAAGAGTTGGATCAGTGCGACGCCGACGTTGCCGCCCGCGGCGTTGAGGCCCAGCGCCGCGCCCTTCTTGGCCGCGGGGTAGAAGAAGTTGATGTTGGCCATGGAGCTGGCGAAGTTGCCGCCGCCGAGGCCGGCGGTGGCGGCGATGAGGCAGAACACCCAGTACGGCGTGTCCGGGCGCTGCACGGCGTACGCGAAGCCGAGCGTGGGGATGAGGAGCAGCGCCGCGCTCGCCATCGTCCAGTTGCGGCCACCGAACTTCGGCACCGCGAAGGTGTAGGGCAGGCGCAGCATCGAGCCGACGAGGTTGGGCAGCGCCACCAGCAGGAAGAGCTGCTGCGGCGTGTAGTCGAAACCGGTCGCCACCAGGAAGGCCGAGCTCACGCTCCAGATCAGCCACACCGAGAAGCCGAGGTGCTCGGCGAAGATCGACCAGACCAGGTTGCGCCGGGCGACGCGGCGGCCTCCTCCCTCCCAGAACTCGGGATCCTCGGGACGCCAGTCGTCGATCCAGCGGCGGCTACGGCGGGTGGGGGTCTGCGTGCTCATGGCAGCAGCGTGGTCGGCGACTGTGACGTGCGCGTGGGCCCGGCGGTGGCAGGACCGTCACGTTCTCCTCACGGCCTCACGGACCGCACCGCCCCACGGCGCGCCACCCGTACGACCTGCCTCGGACGCAGGAAGAGCCCCGTCCGCACGAGGCGGACGGGGCTCTTCGAGGAGAGGTCAGGCGATGCGGACGTTCTCGGCCTGGGGACCCTTGGGGCCCTGGGCGAGGTCGAACTCGACCTTCTGGTTGTCCTCGAGCGACTTGTAGCCGTTGGACTGGATCGCGGAGAAGTGGACGAACACGTCCTCGCCGCCGCCGTCCTGAGCGATGAAGCCGAAGCCCTTGTCAGCGTTGAACCACTTGACGGTGCCCTGAGCCATGATGTGTTTCCTTTGTTTTCGTTCGCGGGCTGTGTGCCGGCGACCTGCTGAAGACATCCACCTGATGGAGTCCAGCGAACCGAAAACCAGGAGTAAGAACACGAGCCGCACATCGTGAGCGGCCAGGACGATCCGGGGATCGTCCCTTCAACAACCACCAGCGTACGCCATCGGACCCCGAACCCGGGTTTCGTGGGCGCGGTGACCGTCGTGATGGTTGCGCACGACCTGCTGCCGATGGGCGAGGTCTCCCCCGCGACACGTTGCGGCGACCGCACCCGCTGCGGCGTACCTCCGGGTAGTCCACCGGGACTCCGGGGGCCGGGGTAGGGATGGTGTCAGGATCGCCTCATGACCGACGGCTACGAGATCCGCGCCGGCCTCGACGCGATGGACCTCGACCTCGTCCACCGCTGGCTCAGCACCGACGCCTACTGGGCGCTCGGCCGCACCCGCGACAACGTCGAGCGCGCCGCAGCCCACTCGTTGAACTTCGGCGCGTTCGCCGACGGCACCCAGGTGGCGTACGCGCGCGTGGTCACCGACCACGCCAACTTCGCCTGGCTGTGCGACGTGTACGTCGACCGCGACCACCGCGGCCGCGGCCTCGGCGGGCGGCTGGTCGCTGCGGTCGCCGAGCAGCTCGACGACCTCGGGGTCCGGCGCACCCTGCTGTCGACGTACGACGCCCACACGGTCTATGCGGCCCACGGGTTCACGCCGCTTCCGGATCCGGACCGGTGGATGGTCCGGGTAGTCCACCGGGAAGTGGCTGACGAGCTCGGGTAGTCCACCGGGGGCGGCGGGGCGGAGGCGCCGAGGCGCCGGCGGGCCGGGGCGGTCGGCGAGCCGGACTCAGGACTCCCGCAACCCCGACCGCAGCTCGGCGAGCGCGTCCTCGAGGGACACCCGCGGCGACCAGCCCCAGCCCCGCGCCCGGTCAGCACGGATCTGCCCGGTCCAGGCGGGGGCGTCGTCCCAGGTCGGCTCGAGGCCGAGGGCGGAGGCCACGGCGCCGAGGTAGTCGCGCTGCGTCGCCGGTCCGCCGGCCACGTTGACCGGGGTGCAGCCGCCGGCCACCGGCCCGGTCGTCGGGTCGGACCCGGCGGGGATGGCGCCCGTGGCGAGGTCGGCGGTGAGGGCCGCCAGGTCGTCCACGTGCACCCAGGCGAAGGTCGCGTCGGCGACGGCGTGCTGCTCGGCCGGGTCGGCCGCGATGTCGCGCGGACGGACCGTGTTCCACACCGACGACCCGCCCGGACCGAGGATCGCGGGCGGGCGCAGCAGCACGCGGGTGATGCCGGCCAGCCGCTCGAGGGCGGCGTCGGTGTCGCGCTTCACCACGCCGTACGCCGACGAGCCGTCCGGCACCAGCGCCCCGTCCTCGTCGATGTCCCCGACCCCGGGGCTGCGGTCGTAGACACCGGCCGTCGAGACGTGCACCAGCAGGGGCACGGCGGCGGCGACCGCGGCGTCGGCGATCACGAGCGTGCCGTCGAGACCGACGCGGCGCTGGTCCTCGGCGCCCGAGCCGAGCGGGTGGACCGTGGTGACGAGCGCGTCCGTGCCCGCGACCACGGAGTCGGCGAAGGCCGGGTCTGCGAAGTCGCCGACGTGCTCCTCGACGCCCCGAGCGACCGGCGCGGTGCCGACCCGGCGTACGACGGCGCGCACGATGGCGCCCCGCTCGGCCAGAGCGGCCACCACGTGGCTGCCGACCAGGCCGTTGGCACCGGTCACGACGACGACGGGGTCAGTTGTGCGAGAGCTCATGGACCCACCTTGTCACTACGCGGAAACGCGCCTCGGCAGCACGACGTGCGCGACGACGGCGACCCACAGCGGGGCGAGGGCCAGGCTGGTCAGCACGTCGGTGGGGTGGTGGGCGCCCTGGTAGAGCCGGCTCGCGGCGACGACCAGCGGGACGGCGTACAACGGCCACACCCAGCGGCTCGCGCCGGCGACGGTGCGGGTGAGGTGGACGGCGAGGGCGACGTAGACCACGACCGAGGTGACGACGTGGCCCGACGGGAAGCTGTGGTCGGGCACGAGGCCCGGGTCGAGGATCTCCACCGGCGGGCGGTCGCGGGTGATGACCCACGTGGCCACGAGGTAGAGCGCGAGGGCGCCGACGACGAGCACCCCGTAGTAGACGAGCGGGCGGCGCGACCCCTGCCAGCGCCAGGCGACCAGCGCGATCACGACGGCCAGGCCGATCCCCACCACCGTGTCGGCGACGTGGCTGCCGACGGCGGCGACGACGTCGAGGGTGGGCGTGCGGCGCTCCTCGATCCCCACCGCGACGCTGTCGTCCCAGGGGTCCACCACCGACTCCAGGGGCCCGGTGAGCAGCCAGCCCACCGCGAGGACGGTGAGGGTCAGCAGAGCCCAGGCGGAGGCGAGGACGCGTACGCCGTCGCGGCGGGCGTCGGTGTCGGTCACCGGCGAAGCCTCGCACCCCGACCGCTCGTCGTACCCCACCCGCCGCTCGCCGCGCGGCGGCAGCCATCGACAGACCGTCCGGTCCGCACCACTGCCACACGGATGTGACGGCTGCCACGGTGATCGCGGTCACACGACGTGGCCACCAGCCACAGCGTGAGAGGAACCCCCGTGACCACCGAGGCACCCGACCAGGCAGCGCGCCATGATCCGGTCTACGACCGGCTCCACGAATCCAGTGAGTTCACCGAGCTGAGGAAGCGCTACCGCGGCTTCGTCATCCCGGCCACCGTGGCCTTCCTCGCCTGGTACCTGCTCTACGTCGCCATGTCGAACTGGGCCGGCGACCTCATGGCCGTCCAGGTCGTGGGCAACATCAACGTGGCCCTGGTCTTCGGGCTCCTGCAGTTCGTCACGACCTTCGGGCTGGCCTACATGTACAGCCGCTACTCCAACGCCAAGCTCGACCCGTTGGCGCGCAACCTCGAGCAGGCCTACCGCGACCAGGCCGGCACCACCGGGAAGCGGGGCCAGGCATGAGCGAGCGAAGCGAGCGAATCATCCAACACAGTGCGACATGTGCCTCATGCGCGCACGGAGCGAAGCGAGTACGCGCATGAGTGACCAGTTCCTGACCACGTTCCTGTTCCTGTCGGTCGTCGCGCTGACGGTCGGCATCACCTTCTGGGCCAGCCGCCAGACCAAGACGGCCACCGACTTCTACTCCGGCGGCCGGTCCTTCTCCGGCTTCCAGAACGGCCTGGCGATCGGCGGCGACTACATGTCGGCCGCGTCGTTCCTCGGCATCTCGGGCGCCATCGCGGTCTACGGCTACGACGGCTTCCTCTACTCCATCGGCTTCCTCGTCGCGTGGCTCGTCGCCCTGCTGCTGGTGGCCGAGATGCTCCGCAACGCCGGTCGCTACACGATGGCCGACCAGCTCGCCTTCCGGATGAACCAGCGCAAGGTCCGCACCGCGGCCTCGGTCTCGACCGTGGTCGTCTCGATCTTCTACCTGCTGGCCCAGATGGTCGGCGCCGGCACGCTCGTCGCGCTGCTCCTCGGCGTGGACAGCGAGGCGATCAAGAACATCACCATCGTCGGTGTCGGCATCCTGATGATCTTCTACGTCGTCGTCGGCGGCATGAAGGGCACGACCTACGTCCAGATCACCAAGGCCGTGCTGCTGATGATCGGCTCCGCGCTGATCGTGCTGCTCGTGCTCGCGGAGTTCAACTTCAACCTCTCCTCGCTGCTCGGCGCCGCTGCCGAGAACTCCGGCAAGGGTGACGCGTTCCTCCAGCCCGGCCTGCAGTACGGCAGCACGCTGACGTCGCAGATCGACTTCCTGTCCCTGGGCCTGGCCCTGGTGCTCGGCACCGCCGGCCTGCCGCACATCCTGATCCGCTTCTACACCGTCCCGACCGCCCGTGACGCCCGGAAGTCGGTGCTGTGGGCGATCGGCCTGATCGGCGCGTTCTACCTGATGACGCTGGTGCTCGGCTTCGGTGCCGCGGCGCTGCTGGACCGCGAGGCCGTCGACCCGGCCGTGGGCGGCAACCAGAACCTGGCCTCCCCGCTCCTCGCCGAGGCGGTCGGCGGTGGCGCCGGCTCCACCGGTGGCGCGGTCCTGCTGGCCCTCATCGCAGCGGTCGCCTTCGCGACGATCCTCGCCGTCGTGGCCGGCCTGACCCTGGCGAGCTCGTCGTCGGTGGCGCACGACCTCTACAAGGGCGTGCTGAAGAAGGACCAGGAGGTCAGCGAGAAGGACGAGGTGCGGGTCGCCCGCATCGCCGCCTTCGCGATCGGCGCCATCGCCATCGTGCTGTCCATCCCGGCGCAGCGGCTCAACATCGCCTTCCTCGTGGCCCTGGCCTTCGCGGTGGCGGCGTCGGCGAACCTGCCGGCGATCATCTACAACATGTTCTGGCGCCGCTTCAACACCCGTGGCGCAACGTGGAGCATCTACGGCGGCCTGATCTCCGCCGTCGGCCTGGTGCTGCTCTCGCCCGTCATGTCGAGCCTGCCGACCTCGATGTTCCCCGACGCGGACTTCGCGATCTTCCCGCTCAACAACCCGGGCATCGTCTCGATCCCGCTGGGCTTCCTGCTCGGCTACATCGGCACGATCACCAGCCGGGAGCCGTCCGCGGAGGAGCGCTTCACCGAGCTCGAGGTCCGCGCCCTGACCGGCGCAGGCGCGGAGGGCGCGACGCACCACTGACCCGCACCACCGCGCCGCACGCGCACTGACGCCCCGGGGACCATCGGTCCCCGGGGCGTCGGCGTTGTCGTCGTACGGGTGGTGCGAGTGGTCAGATCCCGGTGCCCGGCAGGATGAGGGCGCCGTTGACGCTCATCAGGCCACCGTCGTTGTAGGCGTCGGGGCCCTCGGGCGCGGTGTTGTCGCCGAAGGTGATGCCGGTGGCCGTGAACGTGCCGGTGGCGGAGTTCCACAGGCCGCCGCCCTCGTTGGCGGCGCTGTTGCCCGTCACCGAGCCGACTGCCCAGGTCACCGTGCCGGCGCCCGTGACGTGCAGGGCACCACCGTTGCCGGGCGCGGGACCGGTGGAGTTGTCGGCGGCGTTGACGTTGGACAGGTCGGCCGACCCGCCGTTGACCTCGACGGCTCCACCGGCACGGGGCGCGGTGTTGCCGTTGAGGTTGGTCCACGCCATGTCCAGCGATCCGTTGAGCGACAGCACGCCGCCGCCGGAGCCGGCAGCCCCGGTCGCCTTGTTGGCCTCGACCATCGAGCCGGTGACGACCAGCTCGCCGCCGTCGTTGTAGATCGCACCGCCGCCCTGGTCGGCCGCGGCACCGCTGGCGGTGTTCCCGCGCAGATGGGTGTCGCTGACGGTCATGGTCCCGGTCGCGGAGCCCCACAGGCCGCCACCCTCGACGGCCGTGTTCTCGTAGACCTTGCTCTGCGAGACGGTGACGTTGCCGGCACCGGTGAGGTGCAGTCCGCCGCCGTTGCCGGGCGCGGTGCCGGCGTCGTTGGCCTGGAGCAGGGTGCGGGCGACGGTCGTGGTGCCGACGTTGGCCTCGATGCCGCCACCGGCACGGTTCGCGGTGTTGGCGGACACGGTGCTGCCGTCGACGGACAGGGTGCCGAGGTTGTTGAGCACGCCACCACCCGAGCCGGCCGCACCGGTGGCCTTGTTGGCGCTGATCGTGGTGCCGGTGATCGACGTGGTGCCGTCGGAGTAGACGCCACCGCCGCCCTGGTCGGCAGCGGCACCGGAGGCGACGTTGCGCGAGATCGTGGAGCGGGTGACCGTCAGCCTGCCGGTCGCGGCGTTCCACAGCCCGCCGCCCTCGACGGCCGTGTTGTCGAGCACCTGCGTGGTGTCGACGACGACCGTTCCGGCGCCGGTGAGGTGCAGGCCGCCACCGTTGCCGGGACCCGCGCCGGTGCTGTTGGACTGCAGCGTCGAGCCGGTCAGCGTCGTCGTACCGGCGTTGGCCTCGATGCCGCCACCCGCGCGGGGCGCGGTGTTGGAGAGGACCTCGGTGTTCGCGATCGCCAGCGTGCCGAGGTTGTTCAGCACGCCGCCGCCCGAGCCGGCAGCGCCGGTCGCGGCGTTGCCGGAGATCGTGCTGCCGCTCACCGTCAGGGTGCCGCCGTCGTTGTAGAGGCCACCACCGCCCTGGTCGGCGGCGGCGCCGGCCGCCTCGTTGTCGCGCACCGTGGTGCGCTCGACGGTGAAACGTCCCGTGGCGGAGTTCCACAGGCCGCCGCCCTCGGCGCTCGCCGAGTTGTTGGCCACCAGGCTCGCCTTGACGCGTACGTCGCCGGTGCCGGTGAGGTGCACCGCGCCACCGTTGCCGGGGACGGCCCCGGTCGCGTTGCCGGTCAGGCGACTGCGTACGACGACGGTGGTGCCGCCGACCGCCTCGATGCCGCCGCCGGCGCGCTCGGCCTCGTTGCCGCGCACGCGGCTGTCGACGATGCGGAGCATGCCGCCGTCGTTCATCACGGCGCCGCCCGAGGCGCTGGCACCGGTGACGGTGGAGCCCAGCAGGTGGGACTTCCTGATCTCGACCTCGCCGAGGCTGCGGACCAGCCCGCCGCTCTCGGTCTCTGCCGGTGCGCCGTTGCGCAGGTGGAGCCGCTTGACGACCAGGCGGCTGTCGTCGCGCACGTCGAAGACGCGGTCGACGCCGCGGGCGTTGATCGTCTTGCCACGACCCATCACGACCAGGCTGCCGCGGACGTCGAGGTCGCCGCGCCCGGCGCCGCCGTTCGCGCCCTTGCCCGTGCTGAACCTGATGGAGCGCAGCAGGACGATGCGGTCCTTGCCCTTGCTCTTGTTGGCCTTGCGCACGGCCGTGCGCAGCTGCTTCTCGGTGCGCACCCTGAAGACCCGCTGGGCCTGGGCGGCCTTCGCCGCCTGCGCCTGCGTGGTGGTCGTGGTCGATGCGTTCGCGGTCCCGGCCGCGCTGGCCGGGGCCACCGCGAAGGCCGCGAGTGCGAGCGCGGTGGCGGCCACTCCCGTGGTCGCTCGCGCCGTGGTTGTCCTCAGTGCTGACATCGCTGTCTGCCCTTCTGGTCGTCGTCCGGCGGACGTGTCGTGCTCCGCCTCTGGTCGGCCCCGCTCGTGCGGGTCGACATCGGTGGATACGGCTCCGAGCCCGGTCGCGTTCACCGGGTGCCGGGATGAACGTGGCCCCACCCGGCGCCGTACACACGGGTGTGACCGGCAGACTGGATGGCGTGAGCGACCCCGACGGAGCGGTCCCGTCCCTGGCGGACGAGGACGGTGTGACGGCGGCCTACCGGTTGCACGGCGCGGAGGTCTACCGCTTCGTCCTGCGGGGGCTCGGGGACCCGATGGCCGCCCAGGACGTCACCCAGGAGACGTTCGTGAAGGCGTGGCGCCACTCCGAGCGCTACGACCCGGAGGTGGCCTCGCTGCGGGTCTGGCTCTACGGCATCGCCCGCAACACGATGATCGACCACGTGCGCGCCGCTGCGGTCCGCCCGTGGCACAGCCAGCTCGCCGAGCCGCCCACGGTGGAGGCGGCCGCGGGCTCGACCAGCGACCGGGCCGACGCCCTGCTCGACGGCTGGCTGGTCGAGGAGGGCCTGCGCCGGCTCGCCCCGCACCACCGGGAGGCGCTCGTGCAGACCCACCTGCGCGGACGTCCCTACGACGAGGTGGCGACGGAGATGGCCATCCCCGTCGGCACCCTGCGCAGCCGGGTCTTCTACGCGATGCGAGCCCTGCGGGCCGCCATGGATGAGATGGGAGTGAGCCTGTGAGCGTCTCCGAGGAGGGTCACCGCGAGCTGCGGGAGCTGCTGGGCTCCTACGCCCTCGGCCACCTGCCCGACGACCAGGTCGCCCGGGTGCGCGCGCACCTGGACGGGTGCCGCGCGTGCCGCGCCGACCTCGACGAGCTGCTCCCCCTCGCGCGACGGCTCGACGCGGTGGACGCCGACGCGTTCGGCGACGTGCCCGCACCCCCGCCCGGCCTCGGCGACGACATCTGGCAGGCCGTGTCCCGCGAGCGCACCGCGGCACAGGAGGCCGAGGAGGTCGTCCGCCTCCGGCCGCGACGGACCCGCCTCCTCGCGGCGGCCGCAGCCGTGGTCGTGGCGCTCGGGGTCGGCGGTGCCGTCGGTCGGGCGACCGCACCCGAGCCCGCCGCGGTGCCGACCGAGGCCATCTCGATGCGCGTGGTGCAGGACGACCCCGTGAGCATCGAGAGCGCCGACCTGGTGGCCCACACCTGGGGCGTCGAGCTGCGGATCGTCGCGGCCGGCTTCACCGAGGGCGAGACCTTCCGCGCCTCGTTCCGCACCGAGGACGGCACGCTGGTGCCGGCCGGCGAGTTCCTGGGTGTCGGCTCGTCGCGGATGACCTGCTTCCTCCAGTCGGCGGCCCTGCGTGAGGACGTCACCCAGGTGCTGGTGACGGACGAGACGGGCACCACGGTGCTCTCCTCGGACCTCTGAGCGGGTCCCCCCGCCCGTCCACCGCACGCCCCTGACCGCCCGTCGCGCTCCGCGGGACCGGACCTGTCGACGACCCGCCCGCGCGCAGTAGGTTCACGTGACGACAATCACGCACACCGGGAGATCGCAGATGAGCAGTGAGACCCTCTCCAACCTGTCCCGCGAGGACCGGCGGTTCGAGCCCCCGGCCGCCCTGGCCGCCGACGCCAACGTCAAGGACGAGGCGTACGCCCGTGCCGACTCGGACCGCGAGGCCTTCTGGGCCGATGCCGCCGAGCGGCTCGACTGGGGCCAGAAGTGGGACCAGGTCCTCGACTGGTCGAACCCGCCCTTCGCGAAGTGGTTCGTCGGCGGCACCCTCAACGCCTCGGTCAACTGCGTGGACCGACACGTGGATGCCGGCAACGGCGACAAGGTCGCGATCCACTGGGTCGGCGAGCCGGTCCACGACGGGGTGGCCGACACCCGCGACATCACCTACTCCCAGCTCAAGGACGACGTCTCCCGGGCCGCCAACGCACTGACCGAGCTCGGTGTGAAGAAGGGCGACCGCGTCGCCATCTACATGCCGATGATCCCCGAGGTCGTCGTCGCGATGCTCGCCTGCGCCCGCCTCGGCGCCCCGCACACCGTCGTGTTCGGCGGGTTCTCCGCCGACGCCCTCGCCTCGCGCATCACCGACTGCGAGGCGCACGTCGTGATCACCTCCGACGGTGGCTACCGCCGCGGTGCGGCCAGCGCCCTCAAGCCGGCCGTCGACGAGGCCGTCGAGAAGACCGGCGACCTGGTGCGCCACGTGCTCGTCGTACGCCGTACGGGCCAGGACGTCGCCTGGAACGACGAGCGCGACGTGTGGTGGCACGACGCCGTCGACGGCGCCTCGGCCGAGCACGAGCCCGAGATGCACGACTCCGAGCACCCGCTCTACGTCATGTACACCTCCGGCACGACCGGCAAACCGAAGGGCATCCTGCACACCACCGGCGGCTACCTCACCGGCACGTCGTACACCCACTGGGCGGTCTTCGACCTCAAGGACGACGACGTCTACTGGTGCACTGCCGACGTGGGCTGGGTGACCGGCCACAGCTACATGGTCTACGGCCCGCTGGCCAACGGCGCGACGCAGGTGATGTACGAGGGCACGCCCGAGAAGGGCCGCTGGTGGCAGATCATCCAGGACCTCAAGGTCACCATCTTCTACACCGCGCCCACCGCGATCCGGACCTTCATGAAGCAGGGCCGCGAGATCCCCGACGGCTACGACCTCACCTCGCTGCGGCTGCTCGGCTCGGTCGGTGAGTCGATCAACCCCGAGGCCTACATCTGGTACCGCGAGGTCATCGGCGGCGAGCGCTGCCCGATCGTCGACACCTGGTGGCAGACCGAGACCGGTCAGATGATGATCAGCCCGCTCCCCGGCGTGACCGCCGGCAAGCCCGGCTCGGCGATGAAGGCGCTGCCGGGCATCTCCGTCGACGTGGTCAACGACGAGGCGGAGTCCGTCGGCAACGGCAACGGCGGCTACCTCGTGATCCGCGAGCCGTGGCCCGCGATGCTGCGCACCCTGTGGGGCGACGACCAGCGCTTCAAGGACACCTACTGGTCACGCTGGGAGGGGCTCTACTTCGCCGGGGACGGCGCCAAGCTCGACGACGACGGCGACATCTGGCTGCTCGGCCGCGTCGACGACGTGATGAACGTGTCGGGCCACCGCCTGTCCACCACCGAGATCGAGTCGGCGCTCGTGTCGCACCCCAAGGTCGCCGAGGCGGCCGTCGTGGGCGCGGCGGACGAGACCACCGGTCAGGCCGTGTGCGCCTTCGTCATCCTGCGCGAGTCCGCCGGCGACGGCGGTCCCGACATCGTCGAGGAGCTGCGCAAGCACGTGCAGAAGGAGATCGGCGCGATCGCCAAGCCGCGCCAGATCATGGTCGTGCCCGAGCTGCCCAAGACGCGCTCCGGCAAGATCATGCGGCGCCTGCTCAAGGACGTCGCCGAGCACCGCGAGGTCGGCGACGTGACGACCCTGGCCGACTCGACGGTCATGGACCTGATCAAGTCGAAGGAAGGGTCCTCGGCCTCCGACGACTGACCTGCGTCCCGGGATATCTAGGGACGATCTGGTGGGCGATCCGGCCTCCGGACCCACCATTTCGTCCCTAGATATCCCGGTTCAGGGCCGCTCACTAGGGTGAACCGGGTGACCGACTCCCCCCGCGCCGACGTCGCCGTGATCGGTGGCTCCGGCTTCTACTCCTTCCTCCCCGACCCGACCGAGCACGTGGTCCGGACGCCGTACGGCGAGCCGTCCGCGCCGGTCGGGATCGCCGAGGTGGCCGGTCGTCGGGTCGCCTTCCTCCCCCGCCACGGTCGCCACCACGACCACCCGCCGCACGCCATCCCCTACCGCGCGAACGCGTGGGCGCTGCGCTCCCTGGGCGTACGCCAGGTGCTGGCGCCGTGCGCCGTCGGCGGGCTCCGCGACACGGTCGCGCCGGGCGACCTCGTCGTCCCCGACCAGCTCGTCGACCGCACCCACCGCCGCGTCGGGTCGTTCGTCGAGTCCGGCGCGGTGCACCTGCCGTTCGCCGACCCCTACTGCCCGGGCGTCTCCGCAGCGCTGGCCGGCGCCGACGCGGACGTGCGGGCCGGCGGCACCATGGTCGTCGTCGAGGGGCCGCGCTTCTCCACCCGCGCCGAGTCGCGCCACTACGCCGACCAGGGCTGGGACCTGATCAACATGACCGGGGCGCCGGAGGCGGCGCTCGCCCGCGAGATGGGCCAGTGCTACGCCTCGCTCGCGCTGGTCACGGACATGGACGCCGGCGCCGAGTCGGGCGACGGGGTCGGCCAGGAGCAGGTCTTCGCGCTCTTCCGCCAGAACCTCGAGCGGCTGACCGGCCTGCTCACCGCGGCCATCGAGGCGCTGCCCGACCCGGAGGGCTGCACCTGCTCGACGTGGGCGGACGGCGTGGACCTGACCTACGAGGTGCCGGGCGCATGAGGGTCCTGCTCACCGGCGCCGCCGGCTTCATCGGCGGCGCGATCGGCCGTGCGCTGGCTGCTGACGGGCACGAGGTCGTCGGGGTCGACCTGATGCTCGACAGCGCGCACGGCAGCACCACCCCGCCCGAGGGCGTCCACCAGCTCGACGTGCGCGAGGCCGGGTCTCCGGAGTGGACCGGGCTGCTGCGCGGAGTCGACGCCGTCTGCCACCAGGCCGCGCTGGTCGGAGCAGGCGTCCGCGTCGGCGACCTGCCGGCGTACGCCTCCCACAACGACCTCGGCACCGCCGCGCTGCTGGCGGCGATGCACGACGCCGGCGTCGACCGGCTGGTGCTGGCGTCGTCGATGGTGGTCTACGGCGAGGGGCGCTACACCTGTCCGCGCCACGGCGACCAGCAGCCGCCGCCGCGTGACCTCGCGGCGCTGGAGAGCGGCGACTTCGACAACCACTGCCCCGTCTGCGCCGAGCCGCTCGCATGGTCGCTGGTGCCCGAGGACGCCCGCCTCGACCCGCGCAGCAGCTATGCCGCGAGCAAGCTCGCGCAGGAGCACTACGCCTCGTCGTGGGTGCGGCAGGCGGGCGCCGGGGCGGTGGCCCTGCGCTACCACAACGTCTACGGCCCGGGCATGCCGCGCGACACCCCATACTCGGGCGTCGCCGCGATGTTCCGCTCCTCCCTCGAGCGGGGTGAGCGTCCGCAGGTCTTCGAGGACGGCGGGCAGGTGCGCGACTTCGTCCACGTCGACGACGTGGCCCGCGCCAACGTCGCCGCCCTCGAGCAGGTCGTCGCCAAGTCGGTGCCGCGCTACGCCGCCTACAACGTCTGCTCCGGCACGCCCGTGACCATCCTCGACGTCGCGACCCGCGTCGCCGAGGGCACGGGGCGCGACATCGCCCCGCAGGTGACCGGCGGCTTCCGCGTGGGCGACGTACGCCACGTGGTGGCCTCGCCCGAGCTCGCCACTGCGGAGCTGGGCTTCACCGCCTCGGTCGACCCGCACACCGGGCTCGCCGACTTCGCCACCGCGCCGCTGCGCACCTAGGCATCACCAGGTCGTGTAGAGCAGGTGCTGCACCGCCAGCGCGGTGAGCACCTGCAGCCCCAGCCCCCAGCGCCGCCAGCCGCCGGGCAGCAGCGCCAGCGACAGGGTCAGCCACGGCACGAACGGCAGCCAGATCCGCTCGACCTCGGCCTTCGACATCCGGCTCAGGTCCGCCGCCGCGACCGCGGCCGCACCGGCGAGCGCCAGCACCGCGAGCGTGCGCGCCTCGCCCTCGTGGCGGCGCGCCGCTACCGCCAGGCCGGCGCCGAGCAGGGGGCCGCCCGACACGAGCAGTGCCCCGAGGTTCCCCCACATCCAGTACGCCGCGGGGCGGGTCGCGGCGATGCCGTCCCAGTAGCGGTCGACGAGCACCGGGTAGGCCTCCCACCACGCGAAGCCGAGGACGGCGAAGCCCAGCACCACGACCAGCGCGGCACCCGCCGCGACCGGCAGCGGCCACCACGAGCGGGCGAGGAACAGCACCGCCAGGGCAGGCAGGCCGAGCAGCGGCAGGCCGTAGGAGCTCATCACGCACCAGCCCAGCAGCAGCCCCGCCACGACGCCCCAGCCGACGAGGCGCGCGCGCGAGGTCGACGTCGCGGACACGGCCAGCGCGGCCAGCCCCCAGGCGCCGAGGGCGGCGAAGACCGCGTCCGCCGACACCGCCAGGAACACCGCCGCCGGGGTCAGCACCAGGAAGGGCGCGGCGAGTCGCGCCCCCCGGTCCGCGCCGAGCGCGCGCAGCGCCAGCAGGGTCGCCACCGGGATGCTGGCCGCCACCGCGCAGACCACGAGCGCGGCCGCCAGGTCGCTGCCGAGACCGACCGCGACGAGTCCCACGAAGAACAGCAGCGCGCCGGGCGGGTGGCCGGCGACGTGGATCGGCCAGTTGTCCGGGTGGGCCTGCGGGATCCGCTCGACGTAGCCCGCCAGCAGGGCCGGGACGTCGGACACCGTGCGCGCCGTGACGAGGTACTCCGTGTCGTTGGTCATCACCCGCGTCAACCCGGCGGAGCCGTCGACGAGGGCGAGCGAGACCAGCCACACCAGCGCGACGACGTACGCCGTCAGCAGCAGGCGGCGCCACGACCAGGCCAGCGCCCAGGCCTCGGCGCGCCACACCCCGAGGCCGGCGACGAGCAGCGCCGGCAGCGTGCCGATGCCGACCTTGGCCTGCCAGAAGCCGTGGGTCGGCGGCACGCCCAGCATGTCGCTGCGCGCATCGACGTCCCAGCCGGTCAGCGGCGGGACGACGAACGACGCCAGCAGCACCAGCGCCGCCACGGACAGGCCGATCGCGGCGCGTCTGCCGACGCGTGCGGACGTGCCCCCCTCGGTCATGCCGCCGAGCCTAGGGGCCGCGTGCGCGGGACCCCCGGGCCGCGGCGCGACGTCACAGTTTCGTAAGCCGAAGGGTGAGCACGGGCTGCGCCCGGCTGGCTACGTTCGACGACATGACCCACGACACCGTCTGCGACCTGGTGCTGCCGTGCCGCGACGAGGCCCCCGCGCTGGCCGCCCTGCTCGCCCGCGTGCCGGCCGAGTTCTCCGTCGTGGTCGTCGACAACGGCTCGCGCGACGGCACCGCGGAGGTGGCCGCCGGCCTCGGTGCGCGGGTCGTCGTGGAGCCGACGCCGGGCTACGGCTCCGCCGTCCACGCCGGGATGCTCGCCGCGACCCACGACTACGTCGCGGTCATGGACGGTGACGGCTCCTTCGACCCGACCGACCTGCGACGCCTGCTCGCCGACGTGCGCGAGGGCCGCGCCGACATGTCCGTCGGCCGGCGACGTCCCACCGGTCGCGGCGTGTGGCCGTGGCACGCCCGGCTGGGCAACGCCCTGATCGCGACGTGGCTGCGCCGCTCGATCGGGATGGACGCCCACGACATCGCGCCGATGCGGGTGTGCCGGCGCCAGGCGCTGCTCGACCTCGACCTGCGGGACCGCCGCTTCGGCTACCCCGTCGAGCTGCTCCAGGCCGTGACCCGCGCGGGCTGGCGGATCACCGAGCACGACGTCGACTACCACCCCCGCGCCGAGGGCACCCGCTCCAAGGTCTCCGGCTCCGTGACCGGCACCGTGCGCACGGCCCGCGACTTCTGGCGGGTGCTGTCGTGAGCACCCTCACCGTCCTGGTGATGGCCAAGGCGCCCGTCGCCGGACGCGCCAAGACCCGGCTCGCCGCCCACACCGGCAACGACGTCGCCGCCGACCTCGCCGCCGCGGCGCTGCTCGACACGGTCGCCGCCGTCGAGGCGACGCCGGGCGCGCGCGGCCACCTGGCCCTGGCCGGCGAGCTCACCGACGGGGCACGCGGCGCCGAGCTGGCCGACGCAGTCCGCGGCTGGACGATCACCCCCCAGCGCGGCCGCACCTTCGCCGAGCGGCTCGTCGCCGCGCACGAGGACGCCGGCCACGGCCCGGTCGTCCAGGTCGGCATGGACACCCCGCACCTGACGCCCGACCTGCTGCTCGGCGCGGCCCGCGACCTCGAGGCGTACGACGCCTGCCTGGGGGCCGCGCCCGACGGCGGCTGGTGGGTGCTGGCCCGCCGCGACCCGCGCGTCGCGGCCCCGCTGGCGACGGTCGTGATGTCCACCGCCGCCACGCACGACGACACCCGGGCCGCGCTCCTCGCGGCCGGCCACACCGTGGGGGCGACCGCCCGGCTCCGCGACGTCGACACGATCGACGACGCGCACGAGGTGGCCCGGCTAGCACCCGACACCCACTTCGCCCGCACCCTGCGCGCGTGGGTCGACCGCACGACGGTGGCACCGTGACCGCCGAGCGGTCCTTCACCGAGGTCTTCACCTCCGCGCTCCGCGGGGTGCCGACCCACGTCGTCCACACGTCCGACGACACCCTGACGCCGCTGCCGGTCACGTCCTGGACCGGACCGGCCGACGCCGCCGACCACGCGCTGCTCGACCTGTGCCACGGTCCCACGCTCGACATCGGCTGCGGCCCCGGCCGTCTCACCCAGGAGCTCGCCCGCCGCGGCCACCGGGCCCTCGGCGTCGACCTGGTCGCCGAGGCCGTGGCGCAGACCCGACGCCGCGGCGCGGACGCGGTCGTCGCCGACCTGTTCGAGCCGCTGCCCGACGAGGGCCGGTGGTCCAGCGTGCTGCTCGCCGACGGCAACGTCGGCATCTGCGGCGAGCCGCGCCGGCTGCTCGGCCGGGTGCGCGAGCTCCTCCACCCCGGCGGGCGGGCCGTCGTCGAGGTGAGCGCCCCCGGCACGGGGTCGACGTCGGGGTGGACGGTCATCGAGGGCGCCGGCGCACGCAGCCGGCCCTTCCGCTGGGCGCAGGTCGCCGCGGACGACGTCGCCGTCGTCGCCGTAGCCGCGGGCCTGGTGGTGCACTCGCTGCACGAGCTCGCCGGGTGCGGACGCTGGGCAGCGGTGCTCGTGGACCCGTCGTGAGGGTCCCGCACCCCGAGCACTTCACCTCGCGGCTCCGCAGCCCGGCCGTCGCGGCACGCGTCGGCGTCTGGCTCGGGATCAGCTTCGGCACCTGCTTCCTCACCGGCCTGGTGAGCCACTGGGCCCAGCTGCCCTCGCCCGCGATCGGCTTCCCCACCTCGCCGGCCTGGGGCTACCGCTCCACCCAGGGCCTGCACGTCGTGACCGGCTGCGCCGCGGTGCCGCTGCTGCTGGTGAAGCTGTGGGTGGTCTACCCCCGCCTCTTCGAGCGCGTCGACCTCCGCGCCGGCCGACGCCTCGTCACCGTCGGGCTCGAGCGCGCGTCGATCGCCGTCCTCGTGGCTGCATCGATCTTCCAGCTCGCGACCGGGCTGGCCAACGCCGCGCAGTGGTACCCCTGGCGCGAGTTCTCCTTCCGCACCACCCACTACGCCCTCGCCTGGGTCGCGATCGGTGCCCTGCTGGTGCACATCGCGGTCAAGCTCCCGGTGATCCGCGCCGCCCTCGGCGCCGACGTCGACGACACCACCCACGACCGGGCGACCGCCGTCGAGCCGGGCCCCGTCTCGCGCCGCGCACTGCTGCGCACCACCTGGGCGGCCGCCGGCGTCGCGGTCCTCGCCACCGCGGGCGGCACCGTGCCGTGGCTGCGCCGCGTGAGCGTGCTGGCCGTGCGCACCGGGGAGGGCCCCGGCGGCGTGCCGATCAACAAGACCGCCGCCGCGGCCGGCGTCACCACCACTGCGGCCGACCCCGGCTGGGCGCTCGAGGTGGTGATCGGCGGGGACCTACGCGCCCGCCTCGGGCTCGCCGACCTCCGCGCGCTGCCGCAGCACACCGTCGACCTGCCGATCGCCTGCGTGGAGGGCTGGAGCGCGCAGGGCCGGTGGTCGGGCGTACGCATCTCAGACGTGCTCGCCGCGGCCGGCGCGACGGGTGGACGCGACGTGCTGGTCACCTCGCTCCAGCAGAGCGGCGCCTTCCGTCGCACGGTCCTGCCCGGCGCCTTCGCCGACGACGACCGCACCCTGCTCGCGCTCGACCTCGCCGGCGAGCCGCTGTCCCTCGACCACGGCCACCCGTGCCGGCTGATCGCGCCCAACCGTCCGGGCGTGCTGCAGACCAAGTGGCTGGCCTCGCTGGAGGTGGGCGCATGAGCGCGGTCCGCTGGGCCGTCGGCGGCCTCGGCGTCCTCGTCGGGGCGTACGGCGCCTGGCTGGCGCTGACACGGCAGGACCTCCTCCAGCTCGCGGAGGTCGCACTGTGGCTGGCCGCCGGTGTCGCCGTGCACGACGTGCTGGTCGCCGGCGTCGTCATCGGCGCCTCGATCCTCGGCCGTCGCGTCCTGCCCCGTCCGTGGCACGCGCCTGCCACATTCGGCCTCGTGGTGTGGGGCGGCGTGTCGGTGATGGCCGTGCCGGTGGTGGGCAGGTTCGGCGCCCGGGCCGACAACCCGACGCTGCTCGACCGTCCCTACCTCGCCACGTGGCTCGCGCTGACCCTGCTCACCCTCGCCGCGGTCGCCGTGGCCGGACTGGTCCGATCCCGCCGGACGGAGGCCTGAGGTGGCGCGCGTGCTCGGGCGTGGCCGGCTGCCGCTTCGTCGTACGGCTGCCGGCCTGACCGCCCACCGTCAGGGCGTGGCGGTGTCCCGGTCCTCGTCGAGCGCGTCGTCCTCGTCCTCCTCGTCGTCGGCCGCGCCGCTGGTCGAGGCCAGCAGCACGACGATGCCCACGACCGCCGCGAAAAGGGAGGCCAGCAGGATCGCGATCTTCGCCTCCTCCGTGAGCAGGTCGGCACCCGGGAAGGACAGCCCGGCGATGAAGATCGAGACGGTGAAGCCGATGCCGGCGACCGCGCCGAGGCCGAGCAGCATCGGCCAGGAGGTGCCCTCGGGCAGGCGCGCGACGCCGAGGCGTACGGCGAGGTAGGACGTCAGGAAGATGCCGACCGGCTTGCCGAGGACCAGGCCCAGGATGATGCCGAGGCCCACCGGCTCGGTGAAGACCTTGCTGATCGCGCCCAGCTCGACGCCGGCGTTGGCCAGGGCGAAGATCGGGAGCACGACGTAGGCCGACAGCGGGTGGAGCGTGCTGATGAGGCGCTCCACGACCGAGACCGACTCCTTGAGCAGGAAGCGCAGCCGCGCCAGCTCGTCGGGGTTGAGGTGGCGGTCACGCAGCGCGTCGGTGGCGTAGCCCCGCGCCACCGCCTCGTTGAGCAGGGGCTTGGCCGGCGCGAGGAGGCCGATCGCGACGCCGGCCAGGGTGGCGTGCACGCCCGACTCGAGCAGCGCGAACCAGACCCCCACGCCGAGGATCGCGTAGACCACGACCGACCACACCCGCAGCAGCCGGGCGACGACCATCAGCGCCAGCAGGCCGAGGGCGATCACGAGCCAGGTCAGTGAGAGGTCGCTGGTGTAGAACACTGCGATCACCAGGATCGCGCCGATGTCGTCGACGATCGCGAGCGTCAGCAGGAAGAGCCGTGCCGCGGACGGGATCCGCCGGCCCAGCACGCCGAGCACACCGACCGCGAAGGCGATGTCGGTGGCCATCGGGATGCCCCAGCCGGCGCTGCCGTCGCTGCCGGGCGGGTTGAGCGCGAGGTAGAGGCCGGCGGGCACCACCATGCCGCCGATCGCGGCGATGATCGGCAGCGCCGCGGTCTTGGGATCGCGCAGGTCGCCGTTGACCAGCTCGTACTTGATCTCGAGGCCGACGACGAAGAAGAAGATCACCATCAGCGCGTCGTTGACCCAGTGCTGGATCGACTCGTCGAGGTGCAGCGGGCCGACGTCGATGACGAGGTGGGCGTGCCAGAGCGCGTCGTAGGACGACGCCCACGGGCTGTTCGCCCAGATCAGGGCCGTGGCCGCGGCGAGCAGCAGCAGGATCGAGCCGGCCGCCTCCACCCGGAGGAACTCGCGCACCGGCCGCGCCACCAGCCGGGCCAGCGGCTTGTTGCTGGCGATGTAGACCGGCCCGGACTCCCAGAGGTCGTCGTCGGGAGCCGGGTCGTGGGGACTGTTCTGGCGTGAGGCCATGCGGGGGGCGCATCCTTCGGGGGTCGTCGGGGAACTGTCACCGCGACGACACGTCACGGGCCGACCAGACTTCCCGGCTCACCTGAGGCCCCAGTCTAGTCGGACCCGTTGGTAGGGTCACAGCCGTCAGCCCCCGAGCGTTCACCGAAGGACCGCCACACATGGCCCACGAACCGATCAAGGACACCGATCCGACGCTCGGCAAGCTCGTCATGGACGCGCAGCGCGACATCTCGACCCTGATCTCCCAGGAGATCGCCCTCGCCAAGAGCGAGATCAAGGTCAGCGTCCGCCACGGCGGCCTCGGCCTGGGCCTCTTCGCCGGCGCGGCCTTCCTCGGCCTGCTCGCGGTGATCATGCTGTCGGTCGCGATCGCCTACTTCATCCACTGGAACGGCGCCGGCCTCGACCTGCACTGGGCGTTCCTGATCGTCTTCGGCCTCTACGTCCTCATCGCCGCGCTGCTGGCCTTCGTCGGCATCAAGCAGGTCAAGCAGGTCAAGGCACCCGAGCGCGCGATCCAGCAGGGCAAGCAGATCCCCTCGGCGCTCAAGGGCCGCGGCTGACGCTCGGCCCCTCGGTGATCGAGCAGCCGGCGACGCGACATCCCGCCCGCACCGGGCGGTGAGTGACGCAGGTTCCGCGCGCCCGCAAGCTGTCTCACGCACCGCCAGCCCCGGAGGCGTACGCCGTCTCAGCGCACGCAGGTGCCGGTGTCGACCGGGGACTCTCGGGTGACGCCGGCGGCCGCGGACTCCGCGACCTGGCTCGCGGTCAGCGCGTAGCCGGTGTCCCGGTCGCTGACGGATGCGGCGAAGACGAGGCCCGCGACCTCGCCGGCCGAGGTGACGATCGGGCCGCCCGAGTTGCCGGGGCGGATGAGTGCGCGCAGCGAGTAGACCTGGCGGATCACGGTGCCGTCGCCGTAGATGTCCGGGGAGCGCAGCCGCTGCTCGGCGCGGATGCGGCCGGACTGCACGTCGTAGGGGCCGTCCTCGGGATAGCCCAGCACCGCGATCGGGTCGCGCGGCTCGGCCTCGGTGTCGAAGGCGAGCTGCGGCACGCCGACGTCGGGCACCGAGAGCACGGCGATGTCGAGGTCGGCGTCGTAGAGGACGACGGAGGCGACGACGCTCGAGCCGCCCACCTCGACCTCCGGACGGGTGACGCCGGCGACGACGTGGGCGTTGGTCATCAGCCGGCCGGGAGCGTAGAAGAAGCCGGTGCCCTCGACGCCGCTGCCGCAGCCGTTGGCGCCGCGGACCTTCACCACGCTGGTCTCGGCCGCCATCACGTCGGGGTCGGTGAGCATCCGCGGGTCACCGGGCTTGACCGCGACGATCCGCTCCGGGGCGAAGGGCTCGAGGTAGCGCGGGAAGAAGGTCGTGCCGACGACGTTGTTGAAGGTCGCCAGCACCTTGCCGGAGTCGGGCGGCAGCGTCTGGTCGACGCGGGCCAGGATGGCGGAGTCACGCACCAGCGGCGTGATCGCGCCGATGCGCGTGCCGGAGACAGCGACGCCGAGCGCCCACGCGACGAGCAGCACGGCGACGGCGCTCAGCGCGGACCCGCCCACGGCGTCGAGCGCGCGCACCGGCTGCCAGGTGATGCGGTCGCGCAGCCGGGCGCCGAACCACTGGAAGACCGCCTGGCCCAGCGACGCCGACAGGATGACGATGAAGAGCGCGCCGAGCGAGACCCACAGCGAGGGTGCCGCGTCGCCGAGCGCGAGCGGTGCCGCCCAGATGCCGAGCAGGCCACCGATGAGCAGACCGGCCGTGGCCGCCGCGCCGGTGATGAAGCCCTGCCAGTAGCCCGAGAGCGCGTAGATCCCCACGAGTGCGACCAGGCACCAGTCGAGGACGTTCATCGTTGCTACTCCTCGAGGCTGGTGTTGGGCGCCGGGTTGGGCGCCAGGTCGGACTGTCGGGGCTCACCTTGCAGCATGTGGTCCGGCAGGTCACGCACCCGCGCCCGGTCCCAGTTCTCGTCCCAGCCGAGGTAGGAGAACAGCCGGGCGATGATCCCGGCCGTGAAGCCCCACAGGATGACGTCCTTGTCGGGGCCGATGAGGAAGCCCGGGCCCGTCCAGCCGCTGGGGTGACGCACGTTGATCCGGTGCTCGGGGTCGAGCAGCTCGGCGATCGCCACGTGGTGGATCTCGTGCACCTCGTCGGGGCTCGCGATGCGCACCTGGCCCCGGTCGCGCCAGTAGCCCAGGACCGGGGTGACCGCGAAGTTGCTGGGCGGCAGCCACAGCTCGGGCAGCTCGCCGAAGACCTCCACCTCGGAGGGCTCGAGGCCGATCTCCTCGTGGGCCTCGCGCAGCGCTGCCTCCACGGGGGTCTCGCCGTCGTCGAGCGATCCGCCGGGGAAGGACACCTGGCCGGGGTGGGAGCGCATGTGGTGGGCGCGCTCGGTGAGCAGCAGCTCGCCGCGGTGGGCGAGGTCGTCGGGGGCGCTCGGGTCGTCGTCTCGGTCGGCGAACACCATCAGCACCGCGCCGAGCCGCGCGTCCGCGTCCTCGGGCGGCATGAAGCGCGTCAGCTCGTGGACCGTGATCGTGGAGGCGGCCTCGACCACCGGGGCCAGCCACCCCGGGAGGGACGTCACAGGTCGACCCCGAGGTGCTCGGCGACGAGGCCCTTGAGCTCGTCCATCGACTCGACGCCGCCGGAGTCCTGGCCGACGACGACACCGTCGGCGTCGACGAAGACGAAGGCCGGCAGGCCGCGTCGCGCCACCGCGAAGGTGCTCTCACCCATCAGCTCGCCGCCCGGGTCGGCGACGGACGGGTACGTCGCCCCGGTCTCCTCGGCCAGCGCCATGGCACCCTCGGGGTTCACGTCGTTGAAGTCGACGCCGACGATGCGTACGCGGTCGGCGTACTGCTGGTGGAACTCCTCGAGCACCGGCATCTCGTCACGGCACGGCTCGCAGAACGCCTGCCAGAGGTTGATCACCAGCGGGCCCCGCAGCGACGACAGCTCGACCTCGGGCCCGCCGCCGAGGCACGGGAGCGTCAGCTCCGGCAGGCCGCCCTCGACGGGCTGGCCCGTGCCGGGCTCGCAGTCCTCCATGCCGATACGGGCCTTGACCCTGCGCAGCTCGGGGGTGTCGACCTGCACGTCGGGAGGGCGTACGTCGAAGCCGCCGCCGTCGTCGGACGTGCACGCGGTCAGCGACGCGACGAGCAGCGCCGTGAGGAAGGCCCCTCGGAGACCGGGACGGCTCATGCAGGCCCCTGCGTCTTCACGAGCTTCTCCGCCTCGACCGGGTCGGTGGGCCCCGCGCCGAAGGAGGGGCACAGCCGCGCGATCGGGCAGGCACCGCACGCGGGCCTCTTGGCGTGGCAGCGCCGACGGCCGTGCCAGATGAGGTGGTGCGACAGCATCGTCCAGTCACGCTTGGGGAAGAGGGCGCCGACGGCGTGCTCGACCTTCACCGGGTCGGTCTCCTCGGTCCAGCCGAAGCGGCGCGCGAGGCGGCCGAAGTGGGTGTCGACGGTGATGCCGGGCTTGTCGAACGCGTTGCCGAGCACGACGTTGGCGGTCTTGCGCCCGACCCCCGGGAGGGTGACGAGGTCCTCGAGCCGGTCGGGCACCTGGCCGTCGAAGCGCTCCACGAGTGCCTGGCTGAGCTTGAGCACCGAGTCGGTCTTGGCGCGGAAGAAGCCCAGCGGGCCCAGCAGCTGCTCCATGTGCTCGCGGGGAGCGGCGGCCATCGCCTCGGGCGTCGGGTAGGCCGCGAACAGTGCGGGGCTCGCGGCGTTGACCCGCCGGTCGGTGGTCTGCGCGGAGACCACGGTGACCACCAGGCACTCGAAGGCGTTGGTGAAGTCGAGCTCTGCGCGGGCGTCGGGATAGGTCTCGGCGAGGATCCGGTCCATCTTGCGAGCCCTGCGCACCAGCGACGTGTCGGGCTTGACGCTCACAGTGGGGGCAGGCACGCGCCCAGCCTACGGTCCGGCTCCGACACGCCCCCGATCGCCGACTTCGGCTGCCGCACCGGCCCTAACTGGCCGTTGTGAGCCAGACCACGGCTAGGATCGTGCCGATCCCGAGGGCTCGGCACCGGGCCCGGCACGGGACGCAACTACTTGGAGGATCAACGTGGACAACGACGTGCTTCGGCAGGCACCGCTGTTCAGCTCGCTCGACGACGAGGCGGCGACCGCGCTCGGCAACTCGATGGCCGAGACCACGCTGCGCCGTGGAGACGTGCTCTTCCACGAGGGCGACTCCGGCGACAGGCTCTACATCGTCACCGAGGGCAAGGTGAAGCTCGGTCGCTCCTCCTCCGACGGCCGCGAGAACCTCCTGGCCATCATGGGCCCCGGACAGATGTTCGGCGAGCTCTCCCTCTTCGACCCGGGCCCGCGCTCGGCGACGGTCACCGCGGTCACCGACGCCACCTTCGGCTCGCTGTCCCACGACGACCTCCTCAAGTGGCTCGACGGCCGGCCGATGGTCGCCCGCGGGCTGCTGTCCCAGCTCGCCGGCCGGCTGCGCAAGTCCAACGACGTCGTCGCCGACCTCGTCTTCTCCGACGTCCCCGGTCGTGTCGCCAAGGCACTGCTCGACCTCGCCGACCGCTTCGGCCGCACCGCCGACGACGGCGTCCACGTCCACCACGACCTCACCCAGGAGGAGCTCGCCCAGCTGGTCGGCGCCTCCCGCGAGACGGTCAACAAGGCGCTCGCCGACTTCGCCTCGCGCGGCTGGCTCCGCCTGGAGCCCCGCTCCGTGGTGATCATGGACCTCGAGCGCCTCTCGCGCCGCGCCCGCTGACACACCACACCTGACTCCCGGCGGCCCCAGAACTTCTTCCGAGCCACTGCCACCCGGCACGACGCCAGCGCGCGTCGTACGTGGTGAGGTGCTGATGCGGGGGAGGTTCGACGTGATCACAGGGGACGAGGCGGGATTCGACGCCTTCGTGGCCGGGCGGCAGGCCGCCCTGTCGCGGACGGCGTACCTGCTGAGCGGCGACCACCACCTCGCGCAGGACCTCGTGCAGGCCGCGCTGCTGCAGGCGGCGAGGCACTGGAAGCGGATCCACACCTCGCCCGAGGCCTACGTCCGGCGCGCGATGTACCACCAGAACATCTCCTGGTGGCGACGCCGCCGCTTCGCCGAGTCGCCGCTGCTCGGGCACGACGGCGCGGCCGCCGCCGTCGACACCGACCTGCGGCTGACCCTCGACCAGGCGTTGGCCCGGCTCACCGCCAAGCAGCGGACCGTGCTGGTGCTGCGCTTCTACGAGGACCTGACCGAGGTCGAGACCGCACGTGCGCTCGACCTCTCGACGAGCACCGTGAAGTCGACGACCCGGCACGCGCTGGCCCGGCTGCGGACGCTGGCCCCCGAGCTGGCCGACCTGATCGGAGCAGACGCATGAGCGACGACCTGCGCACCCGGATGCACCACGTGGCCGACGAGGTCACGCCGCTCCCCGTCTCCGACGACCTCTGGCGTCGCGGGCAGGCCGCCCGCCGCCGCGCGCAGGCGCTCGCCGTGGCTGCGGTCCTGGTGGTTTTCGCCTCCGTCGGCGGCGGCGTCGCGATGTGGTCCACATCGGACCGGGAGGCGCGTACGGCGTCGGGCGAGGTGCCGGACGCCGGTGCGATCCCGAGCCGGATCGAGGACGTCCCCGATGACCTCGAGGTGACCACGGACCTCGCCGTGGGGCGGGCCTCGGCGGCTTTTGTGTCTGCCTCGGGTGACGCCGTCGTCATCACGGCGACCGACGGGGTGGCGCACCGGATGGGGCTGCCGGGCTGGGACCAGACGCTGACGGGGCTGGCGCTGTCCCACAACGGGCGGACGATCGCCTATCAGGATGGATCTCCCGAGTCGGGCACCTACCTCACCCTGGTGGACCTCGAGACCGGACGCTCCGTGCGAGCCTTCTCAGATGACAGCCAACGCCTGCAGCTGAGCGAGCTCAGCTGGTCACCGGACGGACGCTGGCTCGCCTGGATCGCGACCACCCAGGACGGTCTCCAGGCCTTGCTCGGCAGGGTCCTCGTCGCAGACGGCCGACCGCTCCAGGTCCGTGTTCCTTCGGACACTGTCAGCGTCGCGGTGGCAGACGATGGATCCGCGCTCGTCGGGCGGGTGGCTGGAGAGCTCCTCCTGGCCGAGCCGGACCGCACGCCGGTCAGCGTCCACTCCCGACCGAGGATCGAGGCGGGCGCCTTCTCCCCGGACGGCCGCCACGTCGCCCTCCGGACGTTCGCGGACACGTCGTCGTACACGTGGGACGCGGATGCCGGCGAGCTGCTGCAGCACCCGTTCCCGGAGGACACCTTCGAAGCGGTCGACATCCATCCCCTCGGCTGGATCGACCACCGCCTGCAGGTGCTGCTGGTGCAGAACCTGCGAGGAGGGGCCGGCGAGCTCGTGGTCACCACCACCACCGTGAGCGACACCAGCACGTGGCGCCGCTCCGTCGGCCGCGTCGACGCGGACATCGCCACCTCGCTCAGCCTCGCCGTCGACCTCGTCCCCGACCTCGACGGCACCTCGTCGCAGGAGCTCACCCACGACTTCGGCGACGGTCCGCCGACGCCGCTGGGGATCGAGCTCTCGCTCTTCATCGGCCTGGGCGTGGCAGCGGCGATCGCGCTGCTGCTCGCGCTGCGGTGGCTCTGGCGCCGGTTCGCGTAGTCCACCGGAAGACGGTTGCTACCTACGCCGTCGAACGACCCCTTCCCGGTGGACTACCGAGCGGGAGGCGGTACGACGGTCAGTGCGGATCGCGCCCCGCGAACGCCACCAGCCGGTCGTACGCCGACGCGTCCTCCGCCACGCCGACCGGCGGACCGAAGGCAGCGCCGCGGTTGTCCGCGGTCAGCCCCTGCTGGATGAAGGCCAGCCCGCGTTCGGCCACCTCGTCGTCGAGAGCGAGCGGTCGCCCGAGCGCGCGGACGAGGTCCCAGGTGTGGACCCCGAGCTCGGCGGTCTGCCAGTCGGCCTGCGCCACGCGGTCGTCGGGCTGGCCGTGCCAGTGGTGGATGAGGTCGTCGGCGTGCGAGCGGAAGTGCGCGGCGAGGGCGTAGGGCTCGACTCCTGTGCCCGACGCCCAGTCGACCTCCTCGCCGCGGGCCAGCTGCAGGAAGTGCTGCGGCGCCGCCGCGAGGTGGTCGGCCAGCTGGCGCACGGTCCAGCCCTCGCACGGCGTCGGCCGGTCCCAGTCGTCCGCATGGACGGCCGTGAGCGCGTCGCCGGCCTGGTCGAGCGCGTGGGACAGGACGACGACGGACCGGTGCTGGGTGTCCATGCCCCCACTCCACTCCTGCCGGAGGCGTGCGCGCAAGCCCTACTTCGGGGAGGTGAGGTAGGCCAGCTGCGCGCGCACCGAGAGCTCTGCGGCGCCCCACAGCACGGGGTCGACGTCGGCGTAGACGATCTCCACGATCGCGCGCGGCAGCGTCTCGTGCGGGAAGGCGCCACCCTCGCGGGCGATCGCGTGCAGGTCGCGCAGCGCGTCGCGGACCTGGTCGAGACGCTGCTTGCGGTGGGCGAGGTAGAAGTCGAGCGCCCCGAGGGCGTCGTCGATCACGGGCCCGTGCCCCGGCCACACCGTCGTGATCCCCTGCTCGCCGCACAGCGCGTGGAGCCGCTCGAGGGAGGAGAGGTAGGCCCCGAGCTGGCCGTCGGGGTGCGCGACGACGGTGGTGCCGCGCCCCAGCACGGTGTCGCCGGTCAGCACCGCCCGGTCCTGCGGCACGACGAAGGAGAGCGAGTCGGCCGTGTGGCCCGGCGTCGCCACCACGTGCACCTCGAGGTCGCCGACCGACACCACGTCGGCCTCGCCCAGTCCCTCGGAGCCGAGCCGGTGCGCCGGGTCGAGGGCGCGTACGCCGCACCCGTGGCGTTCGGCGTACTCCCGTGCCGCCTCGCTGTGGTCGGCGTGGTGGTGGGTCAGCAGCACGACGGCCACGTCGCCGGCGGCAGCGTCGATGGCGTCGAGGTGGCGGGTGATCGAGGGTCCGGGGTCGACGACCACGGAGCGCGAGGAGGACGGGTCGCGCAGCACCCACGTGTTGGTGCCGTCGAGGGTCATCACGTCCGCATTCGGCGCCAGCACGCAGGTGCCGGTGTCGCCGAAGGAGCCGCCGCTCCAGCTCATCGCCGGCTCACCGGGAGGCCATCAGCGCGGTGTAGTGCGGCGGCGTGGACAGGATGAACTCGTCACCGTCGGCCACGACCTCGGGCATGAACATGTCGACGATGCGGTCCTGCGCCGCCGCGAGCACCGCGTCGGGATCGGCGAGCCGGCCGATCTCGAGGCAGGTCAGCCAGGTCGGCGGCAGCATCAGGATCTCCTCCTGCTCGACCTGGGCGACCGCGTCGAGCGCGCCGGTCCACGTCACCGACGACGACTCGGTGGACACGTCACGGGTGACCTGGCCCTCCGGCAGCCGCGCGACGAAGAACCACGTCCGGTAGCGCCGCGGCTCGAAGACCGGGGTCAACCAGCCCGACCACGCGCCGAGCAGGTCGGTGCGCAGCACGAGCGAGCGCTTCTCGAGGAACTCCGTCAACGAGATCGCACGCGACTCCAGGGCGAGCCGGTCGGCCTCCCAGTCGTCGCCCGTCGTGTCGGCGACGACGGAGTCCGCGCCGGTGCCGGCGAGCAGCACGCCGGACTCCTCGAAGGTCTCCCGCACGGCCGCACACACCAGCGCGCGGGCCTTCGCCTCCTCGCAGCCGAGCCGCTCCGCCCACTCCGTGGGGTCCGGCCCGGCCCAGAGCCCGCGGTCGACGAGCTCGTCGTCGAAGTCGCGCGGGTCGACGCCGCCGCCGGGGAAGACGCACATCCCGCCGGCGAAGGCCATCGAGGTCTGCCGGCGCAGGAGGTAGACATCGGGTCCGGTCGCTCCGGGGCGCAGCAGCACCACCGTGGCCGCGTCGCGCGGCTCGGCCGGAGCGGCGTCACCCGAGGCGTACGCCCTGGCCTGGGCGACGAAGGCGTCGGGCAGCGGGAGGCGCTGCACTCAGACCTCGACGACGATCTCGACCTCGACCGGCACGTCGAGCGGCAGCACGGAGACGCCGACGGCGGACCGCGCATGCTTGCCGGCCTCACCGAAGACCTGACCGAACAGCTCGGACGCACCGTTGGCGACCTTGGGCTGGCCGGTGAAGTCAGGGGTGGAGGCGACGAAGACGACGACCTTCACCACGCGCTTGACCTGGTCCAGCGAGCCGATCTCGGCCTTCACCGCGGCGAGCGCGTTGAGCGCGCACTGGCGCGCGCACTCGTAGCCCTGATCCTCGCTGACCTCGCCGCCGAGCTTGCCGACGGCGATCATCTCGCCGTCGCGCGCGGGCAGCTGGCCGGCGGTGAAGACGAGGTTCCCGCTGCGGGCCGTGGGCTGGTAGGCCGCCACCGGAGGCACGACCTCCGGGACGGTGATGCCGAGCTCGGCGAGGCGCGCCTCGGCCGACACGTCAGGCCGCCTTCGCGCGCTTGAGGAAGGCCACCAGGCCACCCTGGGCGTTGGTGTGGATCGCCACCAGCTCCCATCCGTCCTGGCCGAAGTTGTTGAGCATGAGCGCTTCGTTGTGGAGCGGAATCGGCGCCACCTGGTATTCCCACTGGGTCATGGATCGCACCCTACTCGGGCCCCGCCCGCCGCCGCGCGGCGTCCTCCCGTGGTCTGACGTGCCGGCCGCGCCCGGCGTCTAGGGTCCGCACATGCGCGATCACCGGGACTCCCACCCCTGGCGGCTCGGCCCACGCGGCCGGTGGCTGTTCGACGCAGCCCTGACCCTGGGCCTGCTGGTCACGGGGTTCCTGGGCCACCTGACGGCCGAGGAGCCGCTCGCCGCGCTCCTCACGGCCGCGCAGGTGGCTCCCCTGTGGTGGCGTCGCGCCCACCCCAGCGCGGTCTTCGCGGTGGTCGCACTCGCGAGCGCCGCCCAGGCACCCCTCCACGACACGCCGATCTTCGGTCAGCTGGCCTTCCCGGTAGCGACGTACTCCGTGGCCAGATGGGGCCCGCGACCGCACGGTGTCGCGGCGCTGCTCATCGGCTACACCGGGTCGCTGGTCGCCGCCTGGAGCTGGATCGGCGGCCTGGGCGCCCCGACCGTCACCCTCGAGGCCCTGGTGCCCTACGTCGTCACCATCAGCGCGATCGTCACCTCTGCCTGGGCACTCGGCTTCGCCGCCCAGCAGCGGGAGAGGTACGTCGCCTCGCTGGTCGCGCGCGCCGAGCAGGCCGAGCGGATCGCCGAGCGCGAGGTGGAGCTGGCGGCGCGCGACGAGCGCTCGCGCATCGCCCGCGAGATGCACGACGTGGTCGCGCACGGCCTGTCGGTGATCGTGGTGCAGGCCGACGGCGCCCGCTACGCCGCCGCCAAGGACCCCGACGTCGCCGTCGGCACGCTGGCGACGATCTCGAGCACCGGTCGCGAGTCGCTGACGGAGATGCGCCGGCTGCTGGGTCTGCTGCGCGACGGCGACACCGGCGTCGCGCCGCAGCCCGGCCTCGACGACGTACGCCACCTCGTCGACGAGGCCCGGGCCGCCGGGATGCAGGTCGACGCCGACCTCCCGGAGGCTGCGCCGGACGTCCCGGACGGTGTCGGGCTGGCGGCGTACCGGATCGTGCAGGAGTCGCTGACCAACGTGCGCAAGCACGCCGGTCCCAGCGCCACGGTGGCGCTGCGCGTCACCGTCGGGCGCGCGGTCGAGGTGGAGGTGCGCGACGACGGGCGCGGTGCGGCCGCATCCTCCGACGGGCGCGGGTTGGGCCTCACCGGGATGCGCGAGCGTGCCGCCGTGCACGGCGGCACGCTGCAGGCCGGACCCGCCGCGGGTGGCGGGTTCACGGTGTCTGCGAGGCTGCCGCTGTGAGCGAGCAGTCCGTGACGGCACCGATCCGGGTCTTCCTGGTCGACGACCAGCAGATGGTGCGCGCCGGCTTCCGGATGCTGGTGGAGAGCCAGGACGACATGGTCGTGGTGGGCGAGGCGGGCGACGGCGGCGAGGCGCTGGAGCGGCTCGCGGTCACGGCCGCCGACGTCGTGCTGATGGACGTCCGGATGCCCCGGCTCGACGGCGTCGAGGCGACCCGGCAGCTGCTGGCGCAGCCCGAGGCGCCGCGCGTGATCGTGCTGACCACCTTCGACCTCGACGAGTACGCCTTCGCCGCGATCCGCGCCGGCGCCTCCGCGTTCCTGCTCAAGGACGCCGCGCCGCCCGACCTGCTGGGCGCGATCCGGTCGGTCCAGGGTGGTGACGCAGTGGTCGCCCCCAGCACCACCCGCAGGCTCCTGGAGCACTTCGCCGCACTGCCCGATCCCGCGGCACCCGCCGCGCACGACGACCGCCTCAGGCACCTCACCGAGCGGGAGGTCGAGGTGCTGACCCTCATCGCGCGCGGGCGCACCAACACCGAGATCGCGGCCGACCTCGTCGTCGCCGAGACGACCGTCAAGACGCACGTCGGGCGGATCCTGGCCAAGACCGGCTCGCGTGACCGGGTCCAGCTCGTGGTGCTGGGCTACGAGTCCGGGCTCGTGGCTCCCTGACCCCGTCCTCCCCGGGTCGTACGCCGCGCGCCGGCGTACGACCGCGGACCGACCGCAGGTCCGTGCCCGGGACCGACGATCGCGGGACCGCCGACGACGAGCGTTGACCCCATGACGACGACACTCGACCAGACCACCGCGACGGCCGCCAGCGCGCGCGGGCTGACCCGCACCTACGGCGACGGTGACAGCACCGTCCACGCCCTCCGCGGCGTCGACCTCGACCTGCCGGCCGGTCGCTTCACCGCGATCATGGGGCCCAGCGGCTCCGGCAAGTCCACCCTCATGCACTGCCTGGCCGGGCTCGACACCGCCACTTCCGGCACCGTCACCGTCGCCGGGCGCGACCTCGCCGGACTCGACGACACCGCGCTGACCCTCTTCCGACGCGAGCACATCGGCTTCGTCTTCCAAGCCTTCAACCTGCTCCCGATGCTCACCGCGGGGCAGAACATCCTGCTCCCCCTCGAGCTCGCGGGACGCGCCGTCGACCGGGAGCGCTACGACCAGGTGGTCGGCGTCCTCGGCCTCGCCGACCGGCTCGGCCACCTGCCCAGCCAGCTCTCCGGCGGCCAGCAGCAGCGCGTCGCGATCGCCCGCGCGCTCGTCACGCAGCCCGACATCGTCTTCGCCGACGAGCCGACCGGCAACCTCGACAGCGAGGCCAGCGCCGAGGTGCTCGGCCACCTGCGCCGCTCGGTCCGCGAGCTCGGCATGACGGTGGTGATGGTCACCCACGGCCTCGACGCAGCGGCGTACGCCGACGACGTCGTGGTCATCCACGACGGCGCGGTCACCGCGCACCTCACCGACCCCGACCAGGACGCACTCGTCGCCGCGCTGCGCGGAGGGATCGCCTGATGCGCACCGTGCTCCTGGCGTCGATGCGCCACCACACCCGCAGGTACGTCGCCGCGTCGGTCGCGGTCGCGATCGGCGTGGCCTTCATCGTGGTCGTCGGGATGCTCACCGGCGCCACCCGCTCCGGCCTGACCGCCGACGTCGGCGCCCCGGTCGCGGGCGTCGACCGGGTCGTGACGACGTACGACTCGCGCGAGGTGAGGCGGCTCGTCGACGTGGCGGCCGACCGCGACCTCCCGGTGCTCACCCTCGGCTACGCGATGGAGCCGGTCTCCCGCCACGGCATCCAGCTCGCGGCGGCCGCCGACGTCGCGGAGGTGTCGCTCGACCCGCTCCTGCAGTGGCAGGAGCTCGAGGACGGGCGGTTCCCTGCCGCGGCGGGCGAGGCCCTGGCCGACGTCAACCGCGCCAAGAGCAACGGCTTACGCCTCGGTGACGTCGTCCGGGTCGGCGCCGGGGACGCGGCGGTCGACGTGGAGGTCGTCGGCATGGTCGACAGCCCGGCCGCCCGGACCGCCGCCCTCTACGTGCCGTGGGAGGACCTGCGACGCTTCGAGGACACCCTCTGGGTCGACGCGGTCGCCTGGGGCGGGTCGGCGGACCTGGCCCGCGCGACCGCTCCCGACGCCGGCGTGGAGTCGGCCGCCGACTGGACGGCTGCCCGCCAGGCCGAGATCTCCCGCGGCGTGGACGTCATCGCGCTCCTGGCGCTGCTCTTCGTCGTGATCGCCCTCTTCGTCGGCGTGCTGGTCATCACCAACACCTTCTCGATCCTCTTCGCCCAGCGGATGCGCGACTTCGCGCTGCTGCGCTGCGTGGGGGTCACCCGCCGCCAGCTGCGCCGCGCGATCCGGCTCGAGGCGCTCGCCCTGGGCCTGGCGGCCGCCACGGTCGGGGTCGTCGTCGGGGCCGCGGCCGGTGTCGGGCTGGTGGCGCTGGTCGGGCGCTGGTTCAGCGACATGGGCGCCGCTGCGATCGACCCCGTGTGGGCACTGTCGGCGTTCGCCGTCGGCACGCTGGTCACGCTCGGGGCCGCCTGGCTGCCCACGCGCTCGGCGACGCGGGTCGCCCCGCTGGCCGCGCTGCGCCCCGACACCGGCGTCGACGTCCGCTCGGCTGCGGGCCGCTGGCGCCTCGGCCTCGCTGCCCTCTGCCTCGTCGGTGGCGGCGCCCTGCTCGCCCTGGCGGTCTCCGTGAGCTCGGTGCCGGCGATGCTGGCCGGCGGCATGGTCTCCTTCGTCGGCGTCCTGCTCGTGGGGCCGGTGCTGGTCCCCCGCCTGATCCGGCTCGCCGACCACCTGCCTGGCGGCGGCCCGGTGCGCCGGCTCGCCACCGGCAACGCCGTGCGCAACCCGCGGCGCACGGCGACGACCGCCGCGTCGCTGCTCGTGGGCGTCACCCTCACCACCGCGATCCTCACCGGCCTGGCGTCGTCACGGACCGCTATCGACCGCGACATGGACGACTCCTATCCGCTCGACGCCACCCTCACCGCCGTCGGCGCACCGCTCGAGACGTCCCTGGTGGACCGGGTGGCCGGGACCGAAGGCGTCTCCGACGCGCGGGTCCTGGACGGCACCGTGGCGGAGGCCGGCGGGCTGGAGGTCCCGCTGCTGGGCTCGGCCGGGGACGACGTCGTCGTACGCGGTCCTGCCGACCTGTCCCCGCCCGACGGGACGGTGCTGCTGCCCTACGCAGTCGTCGAGGAGCTCCCCGCGCGGCTTGCCGACCGGGTGTGGGAGGACCGCGAGCTCTCCGTGGTGGTCGCCGGTCGCGAGCACACGCTCCGTGTCGAGACCGGCAGCGGCTGGGGCCGGGCGGGCCTGGTCTCGCCGGCCACGCTGGCGGTGCTCGACGCCGGGGCCCGTCCGACGGCGGTCTGGGCGCGCGCCACTGACGGCGCGGACTCCGAGGACCTGACGGGCGACCTCGCGGCACTCGCCGGGACGGCCGACGCCGAGCTGGACGGCGGCTTCGGCAACCGCAGCTGGGTCTACGTCCAGCTCGACATCATGACCGGCGCCGTCATCGGGCTGATGGCCGTCGCGATCATCATCGCGCTGGTCGGCATCGCCAACACGCTCGGCCTCTCGGTGCTCGAGCGTGCCCGGGAGAACGCGCTGCTGCGGGCCATGGGACTCACCCGTCGGCAGCTGCGGCACGCGATGGCCGCCGAAGGACTGCTGCTCTCGGCCGCAGCGACCGTCCTCGGCACGGCCCTCGGCCTGGTGTTCGCGTGGATCGGCGTGCAGGTGATGGTGGGCAGCGTCGTCGAGGGTGCCGGGTTCACCGTGCCCGTGTGGCAGGTGGGCGCGGTCGGCGCCGTCGCGGGTCTCGCCGGCCTCGCCGCGTGCGTCGTGCCCGCCCGCCGCGCGGCCCTCGTGACGCCGGCGGCCGGGCTCGCCGCGGACTGACGGGTGCCGGTCGTGCCGCCGGGGTGGGGACGCGGAGTGCCCGGCGGCACTAGATTCCGGGCATGGAGCGCACCGACGCGGCCGAGAGCCGCAAGAACCAGAAGGGCCTCGACCCCTTCGAGAAGTTCGTCGAGCTGTCGACGAAGGCCATCAGCCGGGCGCCCTTCTTCGCCGTCGTCATGGCGATCGTGGTGATCTGGGCGGCCAGCTACCCGCTGTGGAAGTCCACGACCAAGTGGGAGCTCGCGATCCACACCTTCGGCGCGGTGCTCTCGCTGCTGCTGCTCGTGCTGCTGGAGAACGCCGGGCGCCGCAACACCGAGGCCATGCAGGAGAAGCTCAACGTCATCGCCGATGCGCTCGCCGCGCTGATGGACTCACGCGCCGCTGACGACCCCGAGCTCCGCGAGGCCGCGGAGAACTTGCGCGAGGCCGTGGGCCTGGAGGAGCGGCACTGACCTACGCCACCAGCAGCCGCAGCGTCTCCTCACGCGCTGGCGAGGTGCGTACGTCGGTCCCGGTCGCCGCACCCGCGACGGGGTGCACCATGACCTCGTCGACGCCGTAGGTCTCCGCGAGCTCCGCGAGCTGCTCGCGCGCCTGCTCGGGTGATCCCACGACCCAGCGGCGTGCCATCGCAGTGCCGACCGAGCGCTGCTCGGGCGTCATCTCCACGGCCTCGGCCTGCTCGACCAGGCGCTGCGGGTGCAGCGGGGCGCCGGTGCGCAGCGCGATCATCTGCTGCACGTTGGGCAGCGCCCGGCGGCGTGCCTCCTCCTCGGTCTCGGCGACGACGGCGTTGACGGTGAGGAAGGTGCGGGGCTCCGGGTGCTCGGGCGAGGGACGGTAGGTCGAGCGGTAGAGGTCGAGCGCAGCGCCGGTGCCCTCGCCGGAGAAGTGGTGGGCGAAGACGTAGGGCAGGCCCTTCTCGGCCGCGAGGCGGGCGGAGTAGTCCGACGACCCGAGCAGCCACACGTCGGCGACGCTGCGTGCCGACGGCGTGGCGCGCAGGGGCTGGCGGCGCGGGCCGATCTGCACCTCGACGCCCTCGGTCGACATCAGGGTGCGGATGTCGTCGACGTACTCCGGGAAGCGGGTGACGGCATCGTCGGCCGACTCCGCGCTGCCGCCGCGCAGGACGTACCTGGTCAGCGGGTCGGTGCCGGGCGCACGGCCCAGGCCGAGGTCGATGCGGCCGGGGTACGCCGCCTCGAGGAGCGCGAACTGCTCGGCGACCACGAGCGGCGCGTGGTTGGGCAGCATCACGCCGCCCGAGCCGACGCGGATCCGCGAGGTGGCCGCGGCGAGCATCGCGATGATGACCGGCGGGTTGGTCGACGCGACCGCCGGCATGTTGTGGTGCTCGGCGACCCAGTAGCGGCGGTAGCCGAGCTCGTCGGCGACCTGCGCGAGGCTCCGGGAGGCGGCGAGCGCGTCGCCGGTGGTCTGGTCGCTGCGGACGGTCACGAGGTCGAGCACGGAGAGGGCAGTCACTGTCGGTGCAGCAGTTCGGCGCCCGCGGATATTCCGATTGACCTCAGGTGCCCGTGAGGTCCTAGCGTCCTCGACGTGAGTGCCACCACGTCATCGCCGCGCGAGCGGATCCTCTCCCCCGCCTACGCCGCGACGACCGTCGCGATGTTCGGCCTGATCGCCTTCGTGGCCTTCGAGGCGATGGCGGTCGCCACGGTCATGCCGACCGTGGCGCGCGACCTCGACGGGCTCGGCCTCTACGCGCTGGCCTTCGCCGCACCCCTGGCGAGCGGGGTGGTCGGGATGGTCGCCGCCGGGACGTGGAGCGACCGGACCGGCCCGGTGGTGCCGCTGCTCGCGTCGATGGCGCTGTTCTCCGCCGGCCTGCTCGTGTGCGGCCTCGCGCCGTCGATGGAGGTGCTGCTCGCCGGCCGCGTGCTCCAGGGCCTCGGCGGCGGGGCCCTCACCGTCGGGCTCTACGTCATCGTCGGCCTCGTCTACCCGCCGGCGCTGCGACCCGCGGTCTTCGCGTCCTTCGCCGCCGCGTGGGTGCTGCCGGCCCTCTTCGGTCCCGGGCTCGCAGCGCTGGTGGCCGACGTGTGGAGCTGGCGATGGGTCTTCCTGGGCGCGGTGGCCCTCGTCGTGGTGGCGCTGGCGATGCTCGCCCCAGCGCTCCGCGGCCTCGAGCCGCACGCGGAGGGCACGGCGACCCCGCGGTCGCGGCTGTGGTGGGCGGTCCTCGGCGCCGTCGCGGTGCTGGTGCTCGAGCTGCTCGGCTCCGCGACCGGCACCACCGCCCTGGGCGCGCTGCTGGCGCTGGCGCTGGTGTGGGTGGCGCTGGGCCGGCTGCTCCCGGCCGGCACCCGGCGTGCCGCCCCCGGGCTCCCCGCCGTGGTCGCCACCCGCGGCCTGCTGAGCGCGGTCTTCTTCTGTGCCGAGGCCTACATCGTCTACGTCCTGCAGGACCACTGGGACCTCGGCCCCGGCCGCGCCGGCATCGCGCTCACCTGCGTGGGCGTCGTGTGGGCCACGACCAGCCAGGTGCAGTCACGGCTCGGCGAGCGTGTCTCGCACCCGCGGGCGATGCTCGTCGGCACGTCGCTCGTGCTGGTCGGCACCGCCTGCCTGGCCGCCTCCGTGCTGCTGGTCGACGCGGGCGCGCAGCCGTCCGCCCTGCTGCCGGGAGCGGCGTACGTCCTCGCCGGGGCCGGCATGGGATTCGCCTACCCCCGCACCGGCGTCGCCATGCTCGAGGCGTCGTCGGACCGTGACCGCGGCTTCAACTCGTCCGCGCTCTCGGTCGCCGACTCGCTCGGGGCCGCGCTGGCCCTGTCGCTGGCCGGCGCGGTCTTCGCCGTCACCGAGCGCACGGGGGCCGATCCGTTCCTCGCGGTCTTCACGATGGCGGCCGCGGCCGGGGTGCTGGGCGTCGTCGCCGCGTCGCGCACCGGCGTACGCAGGTGAGACGACGAGCGTCCGGCCGGCCCCACGGGGGTGTGAGGGACCGACCGGACGGTTCAGGGGATGACCGCTGGGGTCAGGACGCCTCGTCGAGGGTCGGGTAGTCGGTGTAGCCCTCGGCGCCACCGCCGTAGAAGGTCGCCTGGTCGGGCTCGTTGAGGTCGGCACCCTTGCGCCAGCGCTCGCCGAGGTCCGGGTTGGCCAGGAACGGGCGACCCACGACCACGGCGTCGGCCAGGCCGGTCGCGAGGAGCTTCTCCACCGAGTCGAGCGTCGTGACGTCACCGAAGCCGTCGTTGAGGAGCACGACGCCGTCGAAGCGCTCCCGCAGGTCGCGGACCAACGTCTCGAGGGGCTCGAGCGGGCTGGCGAGCAGGCTCAGGTAGGCCAGGCCGAGCGACGACACGCCGTCGACCACGGCGCGGTAGGTCGCGGTGAGGTCCGACCCGATCTCCTCGCCGACGCCGTTGAACGCGTGGCCGGGGCTCAGCCGCAGGCCCACCCGGTCGGCGCCGATCGCCTCGGCGACGGCCGTGACGACCTCGATGACGAAGCGAGCCCGGTTCTCCGGCGAGCCGCCGTAGGCGTCCTCGCGCAGGTTGATCGTCGGGTCGAGGAACTGGTGCAGCAGGTAGCCGTTGGCGGCGTGGACCTCGACACCGTCGAGCCCGGCCGCGACGGCGTTGCGCGAGGCGGCGACGAAGTCGGCGACCAGGCCGGCGATCTCGTCGGTCTCCGGGGCGCGGGGCACGTCGTGCGGCTTGGGACCCTCGGCGGTCACCATCTCGTCCGGCGCCTGCACGGCGCTCGGAGCGATCGTCTCGACGCCGTCCTTGTTGTCTGCGTGGGCGATGCGACCGGCGTGCATCAGCTGCGCGACGACGATGCCGTCCTTGGCGTGCACGGCGTCGGCCACCAGGCGCCAGCCCTCGACCTGCTCGTCGGTGTAGAGGCCCGGCACGTTGAGGTAGCCCTGGCCCACCTGGCTCGGCGCCGTGCCCTCGGTGACGATGAGGCCGGCACCGGCGCGCTGGGCGTAGTACTCGGCGTTCAGGGCGGTCGGGGCGTGGCCGGCGCCGGCGCGGTTGCGCGTCAGCGGCGCCATCACGAAGCGCTGCGGGAGCTGCCAGCGGCCGACGGTGAGGGACTCGAATGCACGGGTCATGGGGGTGCTGCCTCCAGAGAAGTTGAGGACTGTACGACCGTCCTCAGCGACCTCGGCGCCGTCGTTGTTCCCCGATCAGCCCCTTCGAGAGATGGCTCACAGGCCGCGCCACCCGCCCGGGTAGTCCACCGGGTTCTGGTCGGTTCGGGGTCCTCGAGTTCAACGGGCTAACGCAACACCTCTCATGAGGAGGTTGTGATGGCTTACTTGATGGCGGCACGTCGAGGGTTGTGGGAGTGCATCGCGGCGGGCTGCTCGGTGGAGGAGGCTGCCTCACGTGTCGGTGTGCCGGTCACGACGGCACGCCGGTGGTTTCGTGAGGCTGGCGGTGTGAAGCAGTTACCCAGCCGCAGGCCGGCCACGTACCGACGCTTGTCGATGCTCGAGCGTGAGTGGATCCATGCCGCGATGGAGCGTGAGGAGTCGATCCGCGAGATCGCGCGATCCTTGAGCCGGTCGCCCTCGACGATCAGCCGCGAGATCGCGAAGAACCTGTGCAACCAAAACTACGGCCGCCCGGCCCGCGATGGCAGACGACGCTCCACGCCGTGGAACTACTCCCCGCACCTGGCACAGGTCGGTGCGGAGCGTCGGGCTCGCGGCAAGGGCCGCCCGGCGAAGCTGACGCTCAACGAGCGACTGCGTCGGGAGGTGCAGTCCAGACTGGCCCGCAAGCACAGTCCCGAGCAGATCGCCCGGCGGCTGCGTAAGAAGTTCCCCGACCAGCCGGAGATGTGGGTGTCACACGAGACGATCTACCAGTCGATCTACGTCCAGGGCCGCGGCGCTCTCAAGCGTGAGTTGGCGGTGTGTCTACGCACCGGGCGCGCCATCCGCAGACCCCGCCGCAGTGGCGAGGCACGCCGCGGCCGGATCAAGGACATGGTCAACATCAGCGAGCGTCCCGCCGAGGTCGAGGACCGGGCCGTGCCCGGACACTGGGAGGGCGACCTGATCACCGGCAAGGAGAACAAGTCCGCGATCGGCACCCTGGTCGAGCGGACCACGGGCTTCCTGATGCTGTTGCACCTGCCCGAACGCCACGGTGCAATCGAGGTCCAAGAAGCGATGATCCAGACCCTCGCCCAGCTCCCCGATCGGCTTCGGGGCAGCGTCACCTGGGACCAGGGCATCGAGATGGCCAACCACGCCCAGATCACCTTGGCCACCGACGTGAAGATCTACTTCTGCGACCCCGCTTCACCCTGGCAGCGCGGCCTGAACGAGAACACCAACGGGCTCCTGCGCCAGTACTTCCCCAAGGGCACCGATCTGTCCGGATACCACCCCGACTACTTGGCCTACGTCGCGAACGAGCTCAACGACCGACCACGCAAACGTCTGGACTGGGACACCCCCACCGAAGCCCTCACCGCCCTACTGTCGAAACCAACAGATCCAGACGGTGTTGCGCTAGCAGGTTGATTTCGCCCCCCCACGAACGACCACATCCCGGTGGACTACCGCGGCTCCACGACACGATCCCGGTGGACTACCCCGGCCCGGCGTCGCCCGCGGCCGGGGTCCGCGGGAGTGGCCACCGGCGCGGGACGACGCAGCGCCACCAGCACGCCGAGCAGCAGCAGACCGCCACCGCCCAGCTCGGCGGCATTGGGACGTTGGCCGAGCAGGGACCAGGCCGAGGCCATCGCCACGACCGGAGCGAGCAGGACCCATGGGACGACGTCGCTCGACGGCCACCTGGCGAGCAGCCCGTTGAAGATCCCGTAGCCCACCAGCGAGGCGAAGCCCGCGGTGTAGAGCGTCGACACCCCCGCCTGCCACGAGAAGCCCGCCACCGCCGCGACCACCGCGTCCGGGCCGTCGACCGCGATCGAGAGCACCAGCAGCGGACCGGGTACGACGAGCGCCGACCAGACCGTCAGCGACAGGCCACCGGGCACGCGAGCCTGGCGGGCCACGACATTTCCGACGGCCCAGGACAGAGCGGCGAGCAGGCAGAGCGCCAGCGCGAGGAACGGCACGTGCCCACCCCGCCCGACGCCGATGAGCACGAGCCCGGCCGTTCCGAGCGCGACCCCGCCGACCTGGACGGGCGTGGGGATCTCCCGCAGCACCCCGGCGGCCAGCACGATGGTGAAGACCACCTGGGCCTGGAGCACCAGGGCGGCCAGGCCCGGGGGCATGCCGGCCGCCATCGCCAGGTAGAGCAGGGCGAACTGTCCGAGCGACATGAACGCGCCGACCGCGGCGATGCTCCGCCAGGATGCCGCCGGTCGCGGCACGAGGAACACCGCCGGCAGCAGCACCGCGGTGAACCGGATCGCCACGAACAGCAGCGGCGGCACGTCGCGCATCCCCCAGTCGATGACCACGAAGTTGAACCCCCAGATCGTGGCGACGAGGGCGGCCAGCAACGAGTCACGTGTGTTCACCCCGTCAGTCTCCGTCTGCACGACCGTCAAGCACCAGCGATCTCTGGTGCACCTGATTCGGTAGCATTCCTGCATGATCGATCTCGCCGCCCTGGCCAGTCTCCGCGCGGTGGACGCCCATGGCAGCGTGGTCGCGGCCGCCGCGGCGCTGGGCTTCACCCCCAGTGCGGTGTCGCAGCAGGTCAAGCGGCTCGAGAAGCAGACAGGCGTCGCCCTGCTCGAGCGCGTCGGCCGCGGCGTGATGCTCACCGAGCAGGGTCGGCGCCTCATCGACGACGGCGCACGCCTGCTCGCCGAGCTGGAGGAGATCGAGTCCGGGCTCCAGCGCGCCACCGGCACCGTCACGGGCCGTCTGAGAGTGGCGGCCTTCTCGACCGCCATGCGCGGACTGGTCGCGCGGTGCGTCCGCGACCTCCTCGACCGTCACCCCGACCTCTCCCTCGTGCTGACCGAGCGCGAGCCGTGGGACACGGTGGACCTGGTCGCGAGCGGTCAGCAGGACCTGGGCATCGTGCACACGTGGGGCGACGTCCCCATCCACCTACCCGACCACCTCGCGGCCACCACCGTCGCCCGGGACGTCGCCGACGTGATCGTCCCGCGCAGCCACCACCTCGCCGGTCGTGCACGAGTGTCTCCGCGCGACCTGGTCGACGAGCCGTGGATCGCCACTCCCGAGGGTTCCATCTGTCGCCAGTGGTTGATGCGGATGTACGACGGCACCGGGCACTCCCCTCGCATCTCCCACGTCGCCATGGAGTTCGACTCCCACCTCGCGCTCGTCGGTGCCGGCCTGGGGATCGCACTCGTGCCCCGGCTCGGTCGCACCGTCCTGCCCGACACCGTCGTCGCCGTCGCGGCGCACCGGCCGGTGCCTTCGCGGGAGATCACGGTCGTGCACCGCCGGTCGATGTCGGACTCGCCAGCGGTCCGGGCAGTGGTCACCGCGCTCCGAGGGGATCGACAAGGCGGCGTGGGCTCCGACCCCGGCACCTGAGGAGGTGCGCCACCCCGCGGGGTGAGGATCGGCGCGGACGGCGCGCTCCTGGGGGAGGATCCCGGTCATGCCCCGCCCGGACCTGTCCGACGTACGCCGACGACTCGAGCTCGGCCGGCTCCTGCTCGGCTCGCTGCTCGAGGTGTTCATCAAGACCTACGGTGTCGCGGCCGCAGTCGCCGTCGCACTGAGCCCCGCCGAGTCCTTCGGCGGCAAGGCGAGCGACGCCGTGAGGGCGGTGCCGACCCTGGCGGAGGAGTGGGACCGGGCGAGCTACCTCGTCGACCACCGCGAGGAGATCCAGGCCGCCGTCACCTACCTCAACGAGAACACCCTCCCCCGTGAGGAGCTGGAACGGACGGCGGACGAGAGCGTGGCGACGCTCGACGCGATCGACACGACGTACGACGAGGTGGCCGCGGCCCGCGACGTGCTCGAGATCGACGGCATCACGGGCACGATCGACAACGTCCGCGAGGCGATCGGGCACGTCGGCGACGCCTACGACGCACGGCCCGACCTCGCCTCGCTCGAACGGCTCGCCGGCGTGGCCGACCAGGTCGGTCCCCTGGCCGACCAGGTCGACGTCCTCCTGCCCGTCTACTACGGCGGCCTCGCGACGATCACCGACAACTTCGCGAGCGACGAGATCGCCTCGACGCTCCTCGTCATGGCACTGGCCTACGGCGTGGCCGTCGTGGTCGGTCACGCCGTGGGCTTCTGGGTCCGACGGGGCCGGCCCGGCCTGCTCGCGCTGCTGCTGCAGGCGCTCGGCGCGCGCGTCTTCCGCCGTTGGTACGTCGACAACCTGCCCTGGGCGCTGACCCCGCCCCTCCACGACGCCGCGCGGGAGCACCTGCAGGCCGAGATCGCCGCGGACCCGGAGGCCGCGCTCGACCCGGAGACGCTCCGCGCGCTCGAGGAGCACTTCGCGAGGAAGCGCCCCGACTGATCAGACCAGCGTCGGGCCCGTCTTCTCCCGCACCTCGTCCTCGGTGACGCCGGGGGCGAGCTCCACGAGCCTGAGGGCGCGCTCGCCGAGCGTGCCCGACGGCGCCACCTCGCCGGTCGCGGGGTCGATCACGTCGATGACGGCGAGGTCGGTGATGATCCGCTGCACGACGCGCTTGCCGGTGTAGGGCAGGTCGCACTCGTCGAGGATCTTCAGCGAGCCGTCCTTGGCGGTGTGCTCCATCAGCACGATCACGCGCTTGGCGCCGTGGACCAGGTCCATCGCACCGCCCATGCCCTTGACCATCTTCCCGGGGATCATCCAGTTGGCGATGTCGCCGTTGACCGAGACCTGCATCGCGCCGAGGATCGCGGCGTCGATCTTGCCGCCGCGGATCATCCCGAAGGACTGCGCGGAGTCGAAGAACGACGCGCCCTTGCGCAGGGTCACCGTCTCCTTGCCGGCGTTGATGAGGTCGGGGTCCTCCTCGCCCTCGAAGGGGTAGGCGCCCACGCCGAGGATGCCGTTCTCGCTCTGCAGCACCAGCTCGACGTCGTCGGCGACGTAGTTGGGCACCAGGGTCGGCAGTCCGATGCCGAGATTGACGTACGACCCGTCCTTGAGCTCCGAGGCGGCACGGGCCGCCATCTCCTCACGTGTCCAGCTCATGTCAGCCTCCCAGTCCGTGCGTCGCGGCGTCGTCGGTCAGCGCACCGTCGGCAGAGCCCGATGAGTCCGGCCGCGGTCGCGTGGTGACCCTCTCGATCCGCTTGTCCGCCGCCTGCTCCGGCGTCAGCGCGACCACCCGCTGGACGTAGACGCCCGGGGTGTGGACGTCGTTGGGGTCGAGCTCACCGGGCTCGACGAGGTGCTCGACCTCGGCGATCGTGGTGCGCCCGCACATCGCGGCGAGCGGGTTGAAGTTGCGCGCGGAGTCGCGGTAGACGAGGTTGCCGTGCCGGTCGCCCTTCCAGGCCCGCACCAGCGCGAAGTCGGCCACGATCGCCTCCTCGAGCACGTACTCCTTGTCCCCTTCCGCGGTCGAGAAGACCCGCGTCTCCTTCGGCGGGGACGCCACGACGACGTTGCCCTCGGCGTCGTACTTCCACGGCAGGCCGCCCTCGGCGACCTGGGTGCCGACGCCGGTCGCGGTGTAGAAGCCCGGGATCCCGGAGCCTCCGGCGCGCATCCGCTCCGCGAGCGTGCCCTGCGGGGTCAGCTCGACCTCGAGCTCGCCGGAGAGGTACTGCCGGGCGAACTCCTTGTTCTCCCCGACGTAGGAGGAGATCATCCGCCGCAGCCGCTTCTCGACCAGCAGCCGGCCCAGGCCCCAGTCGTCGACGCCGCAGTTGTTGGAGACCGCCTCGAGGTGCGAGGTGCCCGCCTCCAGCACCGCCTCGATGAGGACCGACGGGATGCCGCACAGTCCGAATCCGCCGACCGCGAGGGTCGCTCCGTCCGGGATGTCGGCGACAGCCTCGGCCGCCGAGCTGACCACTTTGTCCATGCTCGGCACCCTAGCGGCCGTGTGACCGCGGCCACTGTGTGGGCCGGGGCCACACTTTCGCCCCTCGCACGTGCACACCCGCGCCCTACGCTGAAGGCGTGAGCGCCCACCCCGACCGGCCCGTCGACTGGCCCCAGGTCCGCCTGCACGTGGTCACCGGCAAGGGCGGCACCGGCAAGTCCACCGTCGCCGCCGCCCTCGCGCTCGCCCTGGCCTCCTCGGGGCGCAACGTCCTGCTCTGCGAGGTCGAGGGCCGCCAGGGCATCGCCCGGATGTTCGACGTCGACCCGCTCCCCTACGAGGAGCGCCGCATCGCCAAGGGAGCCCCGGACGCGACGGGACGCGCGGGCCAGGTCAACGCGCTCCACATCGACCCGGAGTCGGCGCTCCTGGAGTACCTCTCGATGTACTACAAGCTCGGGCGCGCCGGGAAGGCGCTGGACCGCTTCGGCGTCATCGACTTCGCCACCACCGTCGCCCCCGGCGTGCGCGACGTGCTGCTCACGGGCAAGGTCTACGAGGCCGTGCAGCGGCCCGCCCGGCCGGAGAAGAAGTCCGGCCGCGGTCGCGACCCGGTCCGGTACGACGCCGTGGTGCTCGACGCCCCACCGACGGGCCGGATCGGCCAGTTCCTCGGCGTCAACTCCGAGCTCGCCGGGCTGGCCAAGGTCGGACCCGTCAAGACGCAGGCCGACAAGGTGATGGAGCTGCTGCGGTCCCCGCGCACCGCCGTTCACCTGGTCACGATCCTCGAGGAGATGCCCGTGCAGGAAACCTCCGACGGCATCGCCGAGCTCCGGGCGGCCGGCCTGCCCGTGGGTGGCGTGGTGGTCAACCTGGTCCGCCCGCAGGCACTCGGCGCCGGGGCGCTGGCCCGGGTCCGCGAGGGTGGGGTCGACCCGACCGCGATCGCGTCCGAGCTGACCCGCGCGATGGTCGACGTCGACGCCGGGCTGGTGGGCTCGCTGCTCGACGAGGCCCGCGACCACGCCGTACGCCGTCAGCTGGAGGACGAGCAGCGCGCGCTCGTCGCGGCCGAGGGCGTGCCGACCTACGAGCTGCCCCGCATCGCCGGCGGCATCGACCACGGGGCGCTGCTCGAGATGGCGCAGATGCTGCGCGAGCAGGGGATGGCATGAACACCCCACGGACGAGGCAGACCGACCCGCCGGTGCTGGACGTCGACGCCCTCCTCGACGACCGGAGCACCGAGATCATCGTGTGCTGCGGGTCCGGTGGCGTCGGCAAGACCACGACCTCCGCCGCACTGGCCCTGCGGGCCGCCGAGCGCGGGCGCAAGGTCGTCGTGCTGACCATCGACCCGGCCCGCCGCCTCGCGCAGTCGATGGGCATCGAGCAGCTCGACAACACCCCGCGCCCGGTGGCCGACGTCGACCCCTCCGGCGGCGGGTCGCTCGACGCGATGATGCTCGACATGAAGCGCACCTTCGACGAGGTGGTGGAGAGCCAGGCGAGCGCTGAGAAGGCGCGCCAGATCCTGGAGAACCCGTTCTACGTCGCGCTCTCGAGCTCGTTCGCCGGCACCCAGGAGTACATGGCGATGGAGAAGCTCGGCCAGCTCCACCGCGAGGCACTCGCCGACGGCACCTACGACCTGATCGTCGTCGACACCCCGCCCTCGCGCTCGGCGCTGGACTTCCTCGACGCGCCCGAGCGGCTCTCGAGCTTCCTCGACGGGCGACTGATCCGGCTGCTCATCGCGCCTGCCCGTGGCCCGGCGCGACTGATGACGGCCGGCTTCTCGGTGGTGACCAACGCGCTCGGCAAGATCCTCGGCGGCCAGATGCTGCGCGACGTGCAGACCTTCGTGACGGCGCTCGACACGCTCTTCGGCAGCTTCCGCCAGCGCGCCGAGCAGACCTTCGCGCTGCTGCAGGCCGACGCGACGGCGTTCGTCGTCGTCGCCGCGCCCGAGCCCGACGCGCTGCGCGAGGCGGCGTACTTCGTGGACCGGCTCACCGACGACCACATGCCGCTGGCTGGCATGGTGGTCAACCGGGTCAGTCCGTCGGCGCGCACGGAGCTGTCCGCCGAGGAGGCGATCACCGCCGCCGACCGGCTGCGTGCCGGCGACTCGTCGTCGCTGACCGCGGGCCTGCTGCAGCTGCACGCGGACCGCGTACGCATCATCGAGCGCGAGCGGCACCTGCGCGAGCGCTTCGCCGCCTCGCACCCGAGCGTGCCGACGGCCGTGGTGCCCGCCATGGCGAGCGACATCCATGACCTCGACGGCCTGCGGGAGATCGGCCGGGCCCTGGCGCACCAGGGCTGAGGCCGATCAGACCGAGACGGCCGGCGCCTCGACCTTGGTGCGGGCGGTCTCCAGGATGGAGCGCCACGACGAGTCGGGGCGGCGGCGCAGCAGCGCACGACGCTCACGCTCGGTCATCCCGCCCCAGACACCCCACTCGATCTGGTTGTCCAGCGCCTCGGCGAGGCACTCGGTCCGCACGGGGCAACCCGCGCACACCTGCTTCGCCTTGTTCTGCTCGGCCCCGCGCACGAACAGCGCGTCCGGAGTGTCGCCCTTGCATGCAGCGCGTGCTGCCCAGTCCTCGACCCACATAGTCAATCCCCACGGTGTGTGCGAGCCGATCGGCCGCCCCCATAGCGGCCATTCCCGACTCGAGTAGAAAAGTAAACGAATCGCTACCACCACCGGCAGGGCCAGGTGGCTCAATTCGTATAGTCCGATGTGACTATCCGGCTGCGCGGCTGGAATTCCGTCTGGTATGCCCGCTCCCCGTACTCTGGTGACCATGTCTTCACGCTCCGAGCGCTCCACGGGACGCCCTGAGGCCGGTCGCGTCGCCTCCCACCTCGCGGTCATGGGTGCCGTCGCGGTGGTCATGGGTGTCCTCACCGCCTGCCTCGCCATCCCGTTCGCCGGCCTCGTCGGCGTGGCGGCCAAGGACGTCAGCGCCGGGATGGTCGACCTGCCCGAGTCGCTGGAGGCCAAGGACCTGTCGCAGAAGACGCGCATCTACGACGTCAACGGCAACCTGATCGCGTCGCTCTACGACCAGAACCGGATCAACGTCCCGCTGAGCTCGATCTCGCGGCCGATGGTGAAGGCGATCGTCGCGATCGAGGACTACCGCTTCTACGACCACGGCGCCCTCGACCTCAAGGGCACCCTGCGCGCCTTCATCACCAACCAGGCCAACGGCGGCTCGGTGCAGGGTGGCTCGTCGATCACCCAGCAGATGGTGAAGCAGACCCTGCTCTACCAGGCCGAGACCGACGAGGAGCGGGCTGCGGCGACCGAGGAGACCTACGCCCGCAAGATCCGCGAGCTGCGCTACGCGATCGCCTTCGAGAAGAACCACACCAAGGACTGGATCCTCGAGCGCTACCTCAACATCGCCTACTTCGGCGACGGCGCCTTCGGCGTCCAGGCGGCCGCGGTCCACTTCTTCTCCAAGAACGCCAAGGACCTCAACCTGCTCGAGTCGGCCACGCTCGCCGGTCTGGTGAAGAACCCGGTCGGCTACGACCCGGTGGACAACCCCGAGCGCGCCGAGAGCCGCCGCAACGTCGTGCTCGACCGCCTCGCCCAGCTCGGCGTGCTGTCCGAGAAGAAGGCCGAGCGCCTCAAGAACACGCCGATCAAGAAGACCCTGAAGATCAAGAACTCCCCCAACGGCTGCCAGCAGTCGCGGGCGCCGTTCTTCTGCGACTACGTCGTCAACTGGCTGCTCAAGGACCCCGTGCTGGGCGACACGCCCAAGGAACGTCGTACGGCGCTCAAGAACGGCGGCCTGACGATCAACACCACGATCGACCTCGACATGCAGAAGGCCGCCGACGAGTCCGTGGCCTCCCACGTCTACCCGACCGACCAGGCCATCGGCGGCCTGGCCATGGTCGAGCCGGGCACCGGCGACGTCCGCGCGCTGGCGCAGTCGCGCCCGATGGGCAAGGACAAGGAGGCAGGCCAGACCTACCTCAACTACGTCGTCCCGAAGAAGTACGGCGACGCCAACGGCTTCCAGGCGGGCTCCACCTTCAAGGTCTTCGTCCTCGCCTCGGCCATCAACCAGGGCATCCCCCTGAGCACGGTGATCAACGCCCCGGAGGAGATGAACATCCCCGACGAGGAGTTCGAGACCTGCGACGGCCCCTACGCCGGAGACGGCGAGGGCTGGAACGTCTCCAACTCCACCGGCTCGGGTCCCTTCAACCTCTACACCGGCACCCAGCAGTCGGTGAACACGTTCTTCGCCCAGCTCGAGGTGCAGACCGGCATGTGCGAGCCGCTGCAGCTCGCCGCCGACATGGGCGTCAGGGTCCCGCTCGAGCAGAAGGTGCCGTCGTGGATCCTCGGCGTCTCCGACAGCAACCCCCTCGAGATGGCCCAGGCCTACGCCACCTTCGCCGCGCGCGGCCTGCACTGCGAACCCCGCCCGGTCACCGAGGTGCTCGACCCGCAGGGCCAGCAGCTCAAGGCCTTCCCGAGCGAGTGCGAGCAGGTCATGCCCGGTGCCACCGCCGACGCCGTCAACGACGTGCTGCGCGGCGTGATCGAGGGCGGCTTCGGCTCGGCCCTCGCGATCGACAAGCCGTCGGCCGGCAAGACCGGCACCACCCAGAGCGGCCGGTCGGTGTGGTTCGTCGGCTACACCCCCCAGATCTCGGCCGCCGCCATGATCGCGGGCGCCAACGACCAGGGCCAGTGGCTCGAGCTCGGCGGCCAGACCGTCGGCGGGCAGTACATCAGCGAGGCCTCCGGCTCCGGCTACGCCGGCCCCATCTGGGGCGACGCCATGGCGGCGATCTCGGCCAAGCTCACCTACGAGGACTTCCAGGCCCCGCCCGGCGACGAGATCGCCGGCGTGCTGAGCACGGTCCCCGACGTCGCGGGCCAGAGCGTCGAGGCGGCCACCGCAGCCCTCGAGGCGGCCGGCTTCTCGGTCGCCGACGGCGGCCAGGTGAACTCCGAGGTCGCCGCGGGCTCCGTCGCCTACACCTCCCCCGCGGGCGGCACGGCGCTGAGCAGCGGTGACACGGTCACGCTCTACGCCTCGACGGGCTACGTCCCGCCGCCCCCGTCGAACAACGACGGCGGTGGCAACGGGAACGGCAGTGGCAACGGCAACGGCAACGGGAACAACGGCCAGGGCAGGGGCGGCGGGCGCCGCTGACCCGGCCGGGCCTCAGCCCAGCTGCTTGCGCACCTCAGCGGCAACGGCGCCACCATCGGCGCGCCCCTTGACCTGCGGCGTGACGACGCCCATCACCTTGCCCATGGCGCGCATGCCCTCGCCGGCCGCGCCGGTCTGCTCGACGGCTGCGGTGACGAGTGTGGCGATCTCGGTCTCGGTGAGCGGGGTCGGGAGGTACTCCGCGATGACCTCGCCCTCGGCGGCCTCCTTTGCCGCCATCTCGTCGCGACCGCCCTCGGCGAAGGCGGTGGCCGCCTCGCGGCGGCGCTTGGCCTCGCTGGACAGCACCCCGAGGACGTCCTCGTCGGACAGCTCGCGCGCCTCCTTGCCGGCGACCTCGGCGTTGGTGATGGCGGTCAGCACCATCCGCAGCGTCGATGAGCGCAGCTCGTCACGCGCCTTGATGGCGGTGGTGAGGTCGGCGCGCAGACGGTCCTTCAGAGCACTCATGACGACCATTGTGGCAGCCTTGGCGAATGGCTTTCCTCCCGCTCGTGCGCCGCACCATGACGCTCGGCGCGGTCGCCGGCGCCGGCTTGGCGTCGTACGCCGCCTGGGAGGCCCGGCAGTACACGCTGCGGCGTGTCACGGTGCCCCTGCTCCCGCCCGGGCACGCGCCGCTGAAGGTGCTGCACCTCAGCGACATCCACATGGCGCCCGACCAGCGCGCCAAGCAGGAGTGGTTGCGCGGGCTCGCCGCGCTCGACCCCGACCTGGTCATCAACACCGGTGACAACCTCGCCCACGACCGGTCGGTGCCGGTGGTCGCGGACGCGCTCGGGGGCCTGCTCGACGTGCCGGGCGCCTATGTCCTGGGATCCAACGACTACTGGGTCCCCGGCATGCGCAACCCGCTGCTCTACCTCCTGCCCGACACCGGCACGCGGCACACCTCGGGCCGCCAGCTGCCGTGGCCCGACCTGAAGGACCGCTTCGACTCCGCCGGCTGGGTCGACCTCACCAACGGCTTCGGCGCGCTCGACGTGGGCGGCACGTCGATCGCCTTCGCCGGCGTCGACGACCCCCACCTGAAGTACGACGACCTCCCCCGGGTCGCGGGCCCCGCCGACCGCGAGGCCGACCTGCGGCTCGCGGTCACGCATGCGCCGTACCTCCGGGTCCTCGACCAGTTCGCCGCCGACGGCTACGACGCGATCATCGCCGGCCACACCCACGGCGGCCAGGTCTGCCTGCCGGGCGGGCGGGCGCTCACGACCAACTGCGACATCGAGCCGGCCCGCGCCCGCGGTCTGCACCGCCACCCGGCCGACTCCGCTCCCGGCGACGCCGGCTCCGCCTGGCTGCACGTGTCCGCCGGTCTCGGCACCAACCCCTACGTCCGCTTCCGGGTGGCCTGCCGGCCCGAGGCGACGCTGCTGACGCTGACCTGAGGCTGGGTTGCTGCATCGGCGTTGCAACGCCCTGTCCACGCAAGACTCCCCCGCCTCCTCCAGGGGGCCGGGGGCGATTTCGGAGGGCGTCGCCCGCTCCGGTATGCTCGCCCGCGTTGCCCGGACTGGAGTTTCGGCCCGGGCGGCGGGCTGTGGCGCAGCTTGGTAGCGCGCCTCGTTCGGGACGAGGAGGCCGCAGGTTCAAATCCTGTCAGCCCGACATTGTGATGTCGCAAGACATCACGGACACCCGAACCCACGGAAACGTGGGTTCGGGTGTTCTTCATTTCGGGGTTCTGCGTTGGTAGTCGTGGTCGGGGTCGATGGTGAGCTCGCGGAGGAGTTCGCCGGTGATGGCGTTGATGACGCGCACCTGTAGGTCCTGGATGAGCAGGATGACGTGGGTTCGGGTGTGGGTTCGTCCGACGCCGATGTGGCGCAGTTGGCCGGCGATGCGCAGGGTGACGGTGCCGGACTTGTCGACGATGTCGTGTCGGATGCGGTCGTGGGTGTCGGTGTCGCGGCTGGGGCCGGGGACGGCTTTGGGGATGGCGTCGTAGAGCGCTGCGGGGGTGGCCTTGTGTGGTAGCGAGCGGTGGGGCCGGGTGGTGTTGTACTCGCGGCGGAACCGGTCCAGCAGGGCCTGTAGCTCGTCGATGGTGGCGGGCTGTGCGGGTTGGGCGCGTAGCCAGTTCTTCATCGTCTGCTGGAACCTCTCCACTTTCCCGCAGGTGGTGGGGTGGTTGGGCCGGGAGTTCTTCTGGATGACGTGCCAGTCGCGGAGCTGGTGCTCGAATCCGTTGCGGCCGCCGCGGTGTCCGATGCTGGCCAGGCGGACGGTGTAGACCATGCCGTTGTCGGTCAGCGTGGATGCGGGGATGCCGTGCTGACCTGCGGCTTTGCGGAAGGTGGCCGTCACGATCGTGGTGGTGATCGCCCGGTGGGCGGACACGTGGAGTGCGTAGCGGGTGCAGTCGTCGAGCCAGGTGATGATCTCGACACCTTTGGGGAACGTCGCGGTGTCGGTGAGGGGGTAGTGGGTGAAGTCGGACTGCCAGCACTCGTTGGGCATCGCGGCCTGGAACCGGATGTAGGACGACCGGGGTCGTTTCCTCGGTTCGGGGGTGACGGCGCCGTGGCGGGTCAGGATGCGGTGGATCGTGGCACGTGAGAGCTGTACGTCGTGGTGCTGGGCCAGGTGCCAGGCGATGGTGTCGGCGCCGGCGTCGTGGCCGGCCTCGAGGAGTTGTTTGCGCAGGGTGAGGACCAGGTCGACAGTCGCGGGCGGGGTGGCTCGCGGTGAGGTCTTCGGGGCCTTGGAGCGGGGTTCGAAGGCGGCCTCGCCCTCGTCTCGGTAACGGGCCAGCAGTTCGTAGAGCCAGGAACGGGACACCCCGTACGCGGCGGTGACCTCGTCGACTGTTCTTTTCTCGACCACGACAGCGGTGATGACCAGGCGTGCCTTCGACATGGCTGAGCATCAGCGCGGTGTCGCGTATGTCTTGAGACATCTGTCCGGGATGTCGTGAGACATGGGTTTCCGATGTCCTGAGCCAGCACACTGTCAGCCCGACATCCGGAGCTCCCGGACCCACTTCGACGGGTCCGGGAGCTCCTGTCATTTGGCACACTGCCCCCATGGCAGACACCGGCAGGCCCGACGAGCCCGACGACGGCCCCTCCCTCGAGATGCCCGCCTTCTCGCTGCGGCGCAGGAAGCCTGCGGCGGAGCCGGGGCCGGTCGAGCACGTCGAGCCGACACGGGCCGTCACCCCGGCGGTCGAGGCCGAGCCCGCGCCGGAGACCGACCCGGAGGAGCCGGTACGCCGCCGTGAGCCCCGCCGGTTCCCGACCGTCGCCCTGCCCGGCCTCACCGCAGCGGCCGTGAGCGGCGTGGCGATCGGCGCCCTCGCGGTGCTGCTCGCCTGGCTCGCCGGGGCCGGCTGCAGCGCCGTACGCGGCACCTCGTCGTGCGGCGGCGCGGCCGGGCTGCCGCTCCTGCTCGCGGGCCTCGTGCTGCTCGCGTGGGTCGGCAGCCTGCTGCTGCGTGCCCTCGGGGTCGCGGACGCCGGCTCCACGAGCGTCCTGGCCGTCGGGGTCATGGCCGTGCTCGTGATGGTCTTCCTGCTCGGCTCGCTCGACGAGTGGTGGGCGCTGGTCGCTGTGCCCGTGGTGGCCGCCATCGGCTACGGCGCCTCGTGGTGGGTGACCTCGTCGGTCGTCGGAGGCGACGCCGAGGCACCCGCGCCCCGCGACGTGCGTTGACGCAGGGTTGTCAGGCTCTCCCACACGTTGTCAGGCCGTGCAGAGGCCGACAACCTCGGGGATCCCCGGTCAGCCGGGGATCCCGAAGGTGCCCGATCACCGAGCGGCGACGATCAGCTCCGCGATCTGCACGGTGTTGAGGGCAGCGCCCTTGCGCAGGTTGTCGTTGCTGATGAAGAGCGCGAGGCCGCGGTCGTCGGGCACACCCGGGTCCTGCCGCAGCCGTCCGACGTAGGACGGGTCCTTGCCGGCGGCCTTGAGCGGGGTCGGCACCTCGTCGAGCTCCACGCCCTCGGCCGAGGCCAGGATCTCGCGGGCCCGAGCCGGGGTCATGGGCCGGGCGAACTCGGCGTTGACCGCGAGCGAGTGTCCGGTGAAGACCGGCACCCGCACGCAGATCCCGGAGACCAGGAGGTCGGGCAGGTCGAGGATCTTGCGCGACTCGTTGCGGAGCTTGTGCTCCTCGTCGGTCTCGTTGAGGCCGTCGTCGACGATCGAGCCGGCCATCGGGAGCACGTTGTAGGCGATCGGCTCGACATACTTCACCGGCTCCGGGAACGCGACCGCAGAGCCGTCGTACGCCAGCTCGCGGGCCTTGTCGCCCGCCTCGGCCACACCGTCGGCGAGCTCGTCGACGCCGGCGACACCGGAGCCGGAGACGGCCTGGTAGGTCGAGACGATGAGCCGCGCCAGCCCCGCCTCGTCGTGCAACGGCTTGAGCACCGGCATCGCGGCCATCGTCGTGCAGTTGGGGTTGGCGATGATGCCGCGCCCGGCCCCGACGACGCCGGACATCGCGCCGGGGTTGACCTCGGCGACGACGAGCGGGATCGCCGGGTCCTTGCGGAAGGCGCTCGAGTTGTCGATGACGATCACGCCGGCGTCGACGAACTTCTGGGCGAGCGCCCGCGAGGTGGTGGCGCCGGCGGAGAACAGCGCGATGTCGAGACCGGCAGGGTCGGCGGTCTCCGCGTCCTCCACGGTGATCTCACGGTCACCGAAGGGCAGCACCGTGCCCGCCGAGCGGGAGGAGGCGAAGAAACGGACCTGGTCGGCCGGGAAGTCCCGCTCGAGCAGGATCTGGCGCATCGCGACGCCCACCTGCCCGGTGGCGCCGACGATTCCGAGGTTGACGCGTGCACTCATCGGCCCGTGCCTCCGTAGACCACGGCCTCGACCTCGTCGGCGTCGAGGTCGAACGCCGTGTGCGTCGCGCGTACGGCGTCGCTGACGGAGCTCTCGTCGACGATCACCGAGATGCGGATCTCGGAGGTGGAGATCATGCCGATGTTGACCCCGGCGGACGCGAGCGCGCCGAAGAACTTCGAGGTGATGCCGGGGTGCGAGCGCATGCCGGCGCCGATCAGCGAGACCTTGCCGATCTTGTCGTCGTAGAGCAGCTTGTCGTAGCCGACCTCTGCCTGGATGCGCGCCAGCGCCGTCATCGCGGTCTGCCCGTCGGTGCGCGGCAGCGTGAAGGAGATGTCGGTGAGGCTGGTCGCGGCGGCCGAGATGTTCTGCACGATCATGTCGAGGTTGATCTGGGCCTCGGACAGCGCCTCGAAGATCCGGGCGGCCTCGCCGACCTTGTCGGGCACCCCGACGACGGTGATCTTGGCCTCGCTGACGTCGTGGGCGACTCCGGCGATGATGGGCTGTTCCATGGTCTCTTCCTCGGGTCCGTCGAGACCGGGGTCGTTCATGACCCAGGTTCCCTGAAGCTGGCTGAACGACGAGCGCACGTGGATCGGGACGCCGTAGCGGCGGCCGTACTCCACGCAGCGCAGGTGCAAGATCTTGGAGCCGCAGGCGGCCAGCTCGAGCATCTCCTCGTAGGAGACCCGGTCGAGCTTGCGGGCCTGCGGGACGACCCGCGGGTCGGCGGTGAAGACGCCGTCGACGTCGGTGTAGATCTCGCAGACGTCGGCGCCCAGCGCGGCGGCCAGCGCCACCGCGGTGGTGTCGCTGCCGCCGCGGCCCAGCGTGGTGATCTCCTTGGTGTCCGCGGAGACGCCCTGGAAGCCGGCCACGATGACGATGTGGCCCTCGCCGATCGCCTGGGTGATGCGCCCCGGCGTCACGTCGATGATCTTGGCCTTGCCGTGCACCGAGTCGGTGATCACGCCCGCCTGCGAGCCGGTGAAGGAGCGCGCGGTGTAGCCGAGGTCGCTGATCGCCATCGCGACCAGCGCCATCGAGATGCGCTCACCTGCGGTCAGCAGCATGTCCATCTCGCGCGCCGGCGGCAGGGGAGACACGCCCTTGGCCAGGTCCTCCAGGTCGTCGGTCGTGTCGCCCATGGCGGACACGGCGACGACGACGTCGTGTCCGGCCTTCTTGACCTCCACGATGCGCCGCGCGACGCGCTTGATGGCGTCGGCGTCGGCGAGCGAGGAGCCGCCGTACTTCTGCACGACAATGCCCACGGTTGGTCCTCGGGATCGGGGTGCGGCCGTCAGCGGCCGCCTTCGACTGACGAGCCCGACGGCGGCGTTGCCGGCAGGCCGTGCCCGATTCTACGGCTGCTCGGCCGGGTCGACCTCCAGCATCTCATCGGCGACCGCGACCGCTGCCGCGTTGGCGACGAAGTCGGTGTCGAAGCGGTCGTGCGCCACGACCGTGAGCAGCGCGTTGAGCGCGGCACCGGCGAGGTTGCCCCAGTTGTTGACGTAGGAGAACTGCCACCACCACAACGCCTCCTCGACGTTGCCGGCGCGGAAGTGGCGCAGGCCGTTCTCGAGGTCGATGGCGATCGAGGCGAGGTCGTCGGACAGACGGCTCTCCACCACCTCGGGGACGTAGGGGTCGAAGACGAAGGTGTAGGAGTCGACGCCCTCGAGCATGTCGGCCAGGCGCAGCCGGAGCTCGTCGATGTCGGCCTCCGGACCCACGTCGGGCTGGAACTCCTCGCGCGGGGCGAAGTCGGTCTGCGCACCCAGGCGGGCACCCGCGAGCAGCACCTGGCTGATCTCGAGGAGCAGCAGCGACACGGCCTCCGAGCCGTTGCCCTCGCGGGCGATCTCGCGCAAGGCGAGCAGGAAGCTGGTCACCGAGTCGGCGATCTGCTCCTCGAACCTGATCTGGTCGGCGTCGGTCATTGTGCTGATCTCCTTCCGGCGAATGCGCGGCCGAGCGTGACCTCGTCGGCGTACTCGAGATCACCGCCCACGGGCAGTCCACTCGCCAAGCGGGTGACGCGCAAGCCCATCGGCAGGAGCAGGCGCGTGAGGTAGGTCGCGGTGGCCTCGCCCTCGAGGTTGGGGTCGGTGGCGAGGATGACCTCGGTGACCGTGCCGTCGGCCAGTCGGGGCATGAGCTCCTTGACGTGGAGCTGGTCGGGTCCGATGCCGTCGATCGGCGAGATCGCCCCGCCGAGCACGTGGTAGCGGCCGCGGAACTCGCGGGTGCGCTCGATGGCGACGACGTCCTTGTACTCCTCGACGACGCACAGCACGCTCGGGTCGCGCCGCTCGTCGCGGCAGATCCGGCACTGCTCGTCCTCGCTGACGTTGAAGCAGACGGAGCAGAACTTCACCCGCGCCTTGACCTCGATCAGCACGTCGGCGAGACGGCGTACGTCGGCGGGCTCGGCCTGGAGCAGGTGGAAGGCGATCCGTTGCGCGCTCTTGGGACCGACGCCGGGCAGTCGGCCCAGCTCGTCGATCAGGTCCTGGACGACGCCCTCGTACAAATGAAGCCCCTCAGCCCAGGCCGGGGAGGCCGAGGCCACCGGCCCCGCCGCCGAGCCCGTCGGTGAGCGGACCCATCGACTCGCTCGCCAGGGCCTCGGACTTGGCCCGGGCGTCGCGGTAGGCCGCGACGATCAGGTCGGACAGGTCCGAGAGGTCGTCGGGGTCGTTGCCGTCGAACTCGCCGGTGCGGATCGTGACGCCCACCAGCTCGCCGACACCGTTGGCGGTGACCGAGACCGCGCCGCCGGCGACGGTGCCGTCGACGGTCTGGCGGGCGAGGTCGGCCTGCGCCTCCTCGAGCTGCTGCTGCATCTGCTGGGCCTGCTGGAGCAGGGCGTTCATGTCGAAGCCGCCGCCGCCGAGGGCGTCGAAGGGGTTCTGGGTCATCGGGTCTCCCGCGTCGTGGATGGGACGTGCATCAGTCGTTGCGAATCTCTTCGATCAGCCGCGCGCCGAGCGTCTGGCTCAGCAGGGACTCGGTGTCGAGCGCGGCCGACTCGGCGTCGGGGTCGTCGGGGTCGACGTCGTCGTCGGCCGACCGGACGGGCTCGGACGCCTCGGGCGTGCCACCCGCACGGGCAGCCTCCAGCGCCTCGCGCGCCGGGGCCGCGGACACGACGGGTGCCGGCGACGGAGGCGGAACCGGGGCGTCGGGCGCGGCGGACTCACCGGTGACCCACGACGGCGGGCCGTCGGGTGCGTCCGCGGCCGGCGCAGCGGCCAGGCCGGGCTGCGGAGGCGCGGCGGTGGCCGACTGGCGCACCACGGGTGCCTCCGCGGCGGCACCGGACTGGTCGACGATGGACTCGACGCGCCAGTCCATGCCGACGACGTCGATCGCGGCCTGGCGCAGGATCTCGTCGCAGCCGCCGTTGACGAAGGAGTCGCGCGCGCCGGAGTTGGCGAAGCCCACGGTCAGGCGGGTGCCATCGACGTCGACGACGTGGGCGTGCTGGGAGAGCACCATCCAGGCCAGGCGGCGACGGTTCTTGGTCTGCTCGAGGATGTCGGGCCACAGGCGGCGTACGTCGACGAGGCTGAGGCCACCGCGCGGTCCTGCCGGCTGCTCGGCCACGGGCGTGCCCGGGGCGGCCGGGGCCGACGGCTCCGGCGCGGGCTCGGCCGTCGTCGGCGGGGGCTGCGGCGGCTCGGGCAGCGAGGTGGGCATCGGCGGGGGCGGCGCGGGACCGTCGTCGCGCACCGGGGTCGGCGCCTCGGGCCGCGACGGCGCCTGGGCCTCGGCAGGAGGGGTGGTCGGCACCGGGGGCGGCGGCGCGGGCTCGTCGGCGCGCGCCGGACCGGGGGCCGCCACGGGAGCAGCCGGGGACACCGCGGCAGGAGCCGGTGCCGCGGCGGGAGCCGGTGCCGCCGCCGCCCGCGCGACCGCGGCGGGAGCCGGGGCCCCGGTGACGTCCATGCGGCGCTCCAGGCGCTCCAGGCGCGCCATCACGCCGTCGGCCGTGTGGTCGGCGCCCGGCAGCAGCACGCGGGCGCAGAGCAGCTCGAGCAGCAGGCGGGGGGCGGTGGCCCCGCGCATCTCGGTCAGCCCGGAGGCGACGATGTCGGCCGCGCGGCTGAGCTCGATGGCCCCGAAGCGCGCGGCCTGGGCCACCAGCCGCTCCCCCGCGTCCTCGGCGACGTCGATGAGGCCCGTGGCCGGGGCGTCGGGCACGGCGGTGACGATGACGAGGTCGCGCAGGCGGCGCAGCAGGTCCTCGGTGAAGCGGCGCGGGTCCTGGCCGGTCTCGACGACCTTGTCCACGACCGAGAAGACCGCGGCACCGTCGCGGGTGGCGAAGGCCTCGACCACCTCGTCGAGCAGCGAGTCGGGGGTGAAGCCGAGCAGGTCGGTGGCCAGCTTGTGGGTGACGCCGCCCGGACCGGCGCCACCGAGGAGCTGGTCGAGCACGGACAGCGTGTCGCGCGCGGACCCCGCCCCGGCGCGTACGACGAGGGGCAGGGCGGCCGGCTCGATGCTCACCCCCTCCTCACCGGCGAGCTGGGAGAGGTAGTCGCTCAGCAGGCGCGGCGGGATCAGCCGGAAGGGGTAGTGGTGGGTGCGCGAGCGGATCGTCGGCAGCACCTTGTCGGGCTCGGTCGTGGCGAAGATGAAGCGCAGGTGCGGCGGCGGCTCCTCGACCAGCTTGAGCAGGGCGTTGAAGCCCTGCGTGGTGACCATGTGGGCCTCGTCGATGATGTAGACCTTGTAGCGGTCGCGCACCGGGGCGAAGAACGCCTTCTCGCGCAGGTCGCGCGCGTCGTCCACACCACCGTGGGAGGCGGCGTCGATCTCGATGACGTCGATCGAGCCGGGACCACCGCGGGCCAGGTCGCGGCAGCTGTCGCACTCACCGCACGGGTCGGAGATCGGGGCCTGCGCGCAGTTGAGCGCACGGGCCAGGATCCGGGCCGAGGTGGTCTTGCCGCAGCCGCGGGGGCCGGAGAAGAGGTAGGCGTGGTTGACCCGGTTGGCCGCCAGCGCCGCCCGCAACGGCTCCGTCACGTGGTCCTGCCCGATGACCTCCTGGAAGGTCTCGGGCCGGTAGCGGCGATAGAGCGCGAGCGGTGACTCCACGTCGTGAACCCTAACCGTGACCACCCACAGCGACCACAGGCCCGCCCCCTGAGGTGGAAAGGACATGGAAAGGCCCCCCACGCACCCGTCAGAGCTCACTGACCCTTGCTGCCTTCCGGCCCTGGGGGATTGGGCGAGGTGACGCCACGTGGGGGGTTGCCGGGAGTCTAGGCGGAGCCTCGCCGGGCGCCCAAACCGAGGGGGCGCGATGGCCGGGGCACCGTCGGCGGTCGGGCGATTTCACCGCTCGTGGAGCCGACCGGTACTCTCCTCGGCGGAGGTATCGCCTAGTGGCCTATGGCGCTCGCTTGGAAAGCGGGTTGGGTTAATAGCCCTCGGGGGTTCGAATCCCCCTACCTCCGCCGGCACGAGGCCCCGCACCGATCACGGTACGGGGCCTCGTCGTTCGTCCGGTGTACGCCGCTCAGCGCAGCTGCGCCTTGAGGCCGTAGCGCCACTCCTCGGAGATCAGCAGGCTGCCCTCGTCGAGGCGCCGCTCGACCGCGTCGACGAGCATCCGCGAGGCGCCCTCGGGGTAGACGCGGTCCCACGACAGCTCGGCGCGGTGCTCGAAGACGTTGTGGATGACGCTGGTCATCAGCGCCTTGTCGATGGGCGGGGCGAGGAAGTTGCTGCCGGCCAGGAAGGTCTCGGAGCGGTCGGAGCCGAAGCGCAGGGTCACGCACGGCACCTGGAGCACGTTGGCCTCCTCCACGATCGAGCCGGAGTCGGTCACGATCACCGCGCACATCGACATGGCGGCGACCACGTCGAGGTAGCTGTCCCACACCGGGGTCGAGATCAGCGCGTCGCCGTACCTCGCCTCGAGGTCCTCGAGCCACTGGCGGCGACCGAAGTTGTCGATGGCGGCCTCGGTGCCGAGCAGGCGGATGAAGAGGACGTGGTGTCCCTGCTCGAGCAGCGACTCCATCGCGTCCATCAGCAGGTTGAACCGGAAGTGGTTGGTGGTGTTCTCGCGCCGGTGGACGCAGAAGCGCAGGAACGACCCGTCGCCCATCTGCGGGAACTTCTGCAGCACCTGGTTCTTGTCGCTGCCGGCGACCGCCTGCGCGAGCGCGTCGACGACGGAGTTGCCGACGACGTCGATCGCGGCGGGCGCGAAGCCCTCGTCGACGAGGAACTCGCGGTTGAGCTCGACCGGGGCGGCGTGCAGGTCGGTGCCGGCGTCGGCGACGCGGGTGTTGAACTGCTCGGGCGAGGGCTCGCGGCTGCCCTTGGACCAGCTGTTGCGGTCGATCGACTGCTCCCGGAACGAAGCCCAGTCGAGGTCGGCGCCCTGGTCGAGCCAGCCCTGCAGCACCTCCGGCTTCGGCGACAACGTGCGCAGGCCCGCCTCGACGTGGACCAGTGCCTGGCGCTCGCCGAACGTGGCGAGCGCGCCCGCCATCGCAGTGGTGGTGTCACCGTGCACGTAGGTGATCGGGAAGCCGCCCCGCTCGGCGAAGCCCCGCAGGTAGAGGGCGAGCTTGGCGGTGATCCCGGAGACCAGGTCGTTGACGCCGCCGCGCACCTCGAGGTTCACGTCCTCGCGGACACCGAACTCGTCGAGCATCGACTGCGAGAGGTTGTGGTCGTAGTGCTGGCCGGTGTGGCACAGCACGACGTCGTGCCCGCGGTTGCGCAGCTCGTGGTAGATCGGCGCCTGCTTGATGATGTCGGGCTTGGTGCCGACGACGACGATGTGCTGGCTGTTCTCGTGGGACATGGGTTCCTTCGGGTGGGAGCGAGGCGTCAGAGGAGATCTTCGCGGGTGCTGGCCGCGAGGAGCGAACGCAGGTGTGCGAGGCCGCCGGCGTCGAGGGCCAGCTTCTTGTCGAGGACGTAGACCGCGTCCTCGTGCGACACCACGACGAGGCCCGTCGCCCCGAGCGTGATGACGGGCCGCCCGTCCATGCTGGCGACGAGGACGTCGTCGCTCTCCAGCTGCAGGGCGGGGCCGATGGCGTGCTCGTCGTCGGCGGCGAGCACCTGCTCCAGTCGCTTCCAGGTGCCGATGTCGCTCCAGCCGAGGTGGCGCGGCACGACCAGGCACTCCATCCCGGCGGCGAGCAACGGGTAGAGCTCGTGACCACCGATCGCGGCACCGCGGTAGCCGTTGACGTCCGGCCGGTCGGCGGTGAACCGCGAGATGGCGTCGAAGACCATCGGCATCGCGGCGCGGTAGGCGTCGCACGCCTGCTGGACCCGTACGCCGTAGCAGGCGGTGTTCCAGTATAGCGATCCCTCGTCCCCGATCTCGTCGATCGTCGCGGGGTCGGGCTTCTCGAAGAAGCTGGTGATCACCTCGACGGGTCCGCCCTCCCCCTGGGTGTGGATGTAGCCGAGGGTGCCGTCGAAGCCGGTGGGCTCGGCGCCGAGCACCACCATCGACTCGGGCGTCTCGACGAGCTGGGCGAGCATGTCGCGCGAGGCCTGGTTGAAGGCCTCGTCCTCGGTGATCAGGTGGTCGGACGGAGCGATCAGCGCCGGCACGTTGCCGTAGCGGTGCTCGAGCGTCGCGATGCCGAGCGCGAAAGCCGTTGCGGGCCCGGCCGGGTCCTCCTCGAGGATCAGGTTCTCCGGCGGCACCGGGCCGAGCGTGGCGCGGGCGGCGTCGGCGAACCGGGCGCGGGTCGAGACATGGATGCGGGACGGGTCGACGATCTCGCTGAGCCGCTCGATGGTCCCCGTGAGCAGCGGACGACCACCCACGACGGGCTGGAACTGCTTGGGTCGGCGGTCCCGGCTGATCGGCCAGAGGCGCGAGCCCTGCCCGCCGGCGAGGATGACGGCAACCGGCTCGTCAGTGGTGTCGGTCATGGCTCGATTCCATCACGGTGTCGGGGACGGGGCGGGGGAACGTGGCTCAAACGTCAGCGGCGCAGCAGCGGGCGCAGCATGAACGCCAGCGCCAGGAGCGATCCGGCGACCAGGCCCGACCACAGCAGGATCGCGCGCGGGGTGCTGAACAGGTCGATGCGCTCGGGCGCGGGAGGCGCCTGGGCGTCGGTGCGGGTCTCGGCGACGGTCGTCTCGATCCTTCCCTGCCGTCCGGGCTTCAGCTCGCGGGTGAGCGCGTCGTGGGCCTGCACCACACCGGCTCCGGTCCACGGGTTCGCGACCGCACCGTCCTCGCCCTGCACCGGGCCGTCGCCCTCGGTGGTGGCCTGCAGGCGGGCGACGAGCTGCTGCGGGGTCTCGCGGGGGAAGCGCTCGCGCAGCAGCGCGATGATGCCGCTGACCTCCGCCGCCGACCACGACGTCGCGACCTCCACGACGTCGCACGCCTGCCCGGACGCGTTGAGCGAGATCGCGCCGAGCGTGGGCGCGGCGACGTCGGTGTCGAGGTTGGGCAGGACGTAGGTGCCCGGGTCCTCGAAGCCCGGCGGGACCGCGCTCACGGCCAGCACGCCGGGGTAGTCGGCGGGGTAGACGTCGGCGTCGTTGCCCGGCGTGCCCTTGAAGGACTCGTCGTCGGAGCCGTCGCCCTCCTCGGCGTTGCCGGCCGCGGCCACCACGACGAGCGGCAGCTCGACGAGCCGCGCGACCGCGGCCTCGAGCCTCGGGTCCGACTGGTTCACGGCGAGGGAGATGTTGACGACGTCGAACTGCTGCGTGCGGTGGTCGGCGATGACGGCCTCGATGCCGGCGACGATCCCGGCCGACGTCACCTGCTTCTCCCCTTCGGCGATGTCGGCGACCTCGGTGTCGTAGACCTTGTAGTCGAAGACCTGCGCGTCGGGGGCGACGCCGCGCGGACCGGCGATCAGGCCCGCGACGATCGTGCCGTGGCCGGACAGGATGCCCGTCGCAGACGCTCCGCCGACCGCGACGGCCGTCGGGCGGTCGATGCCCGGCAGCGGCATGACGCCGCTGTCGATGACCGCGACCTTCACGCCGCGACCGGTGGCGAGCTCCTGCGCCTGCTCGACGTGCATCCGCTCGAAGGCCGGGTTGTCCCTGCTGTGCGTGTCGGCGAGCTGCTCCGAGCCCGGCACCTCACCGACCGAGCACGGCGCGTCGTGCTCCGCGGAGGCAGGGGTCGCCCACAGCGGCACGACCCCCGCGGCGACCAGACCGGCCGCCAGCGTCGTACGCAGTCGTGCGCGGCTCACGAGCCGCTGTCCTCTTCCGCGGCGGCGGGCGCCGCGTTGTCGGGCAGCCGTCGGGCCCGGTTGGTCGACAACGGCACGCCGGGCTCGAAGAACTCCAGCCAGGTGCTGGGCACGAGCGGCGGGTCGACCTCGGCGTAGCCGATGAAGTCCGGCACCTGCGAACCGAGGAGGGCGTACTTCTCGCCCTTGGTGTCGATGACGTAGGGAGTGCCGGCGTCGGCCGCGGCCTCGGAGCCGGACTGGACGTAGGCCCCCGCGCTGGGCGCGACGTCGACCTCGTGGCGCCCCGACGAGACCTCGCTCGGGTCGGCCGCACCGGTCGGGTTGGTCGCCAGGCTGACGGCCGGGTCGGCGCCCTCTGCGGGGTGCAGGACGCCGCACAGCGCGCCTTCGCGCACCGCGACGGGGAGCGCGGTCGGCCACTCGGCGGGGTACTTCGTGGACCCGAACGAGGCGACGAGGTCCTCGCTGACCGGGGTGGCGGCGCGGCCGACGACGTCGTAGACCATGCCGGCGAACGGCGAGAGCTCCTCCGGAGCCTCGTCGCCGAGCAGGTAGTACCGCCCGGTGTCAGCGAGCAGCAGGTCGCCGATGCGGTAGCGGGAGAGGTCGGTGCGGCTGTCGCCGTAGGGCACCTGCTCACCGCGCTGCGTGACGCCGAAGGCGTCCTCCTCCAGCGCGTCGCGCTCGGGGAAGAGGTTGAGCCAGTCGACGTCGACCTCGACGGGGGTGGCGCCGAAGCCGATGCGGTTGCCGACGGTGGAGGCGGAGGTCTGGTTGGCCGGCATCGGGAAGCGGTAGGCGCGCTCCTGCTGGTTGCCCACCGCCGGCGCCGTGGCGATGAGCCACTGCTCGCCCTCGTGGGACACCAGGAACGCCGAGCCGGTGAGGTCCTCGACCGTCGGGGTCTGCTGGACGGCGACCTTGATGCCGACCTCGGAGCCGGTGCACGCGGTCCAGCCGTCGTCCACCAGCTCGCCCGCCGACGGCAGACCCGCCGGGGCACCCTCGATGCCGAGGTCCTCGCCGAGCTGCACGGTGCGGATGTACTTGTCGCGCACGGTGTAGGGCGTCAGCTCGGCGTCCTCGAGCAGCAGCTGCGCCGAGACGTAGTTGGGGACGCGCTGGAGCAGCGGGTCGTCGCCGCCGCGCAGCACGACGTACTGCTCGCCGGTGTCCTTGGAGATGATGAAGCTGCCCTCGTCGAGCCACTGGGCCGGCGGGCGGCCGAGCAGGAAGCCCGCGATCGCAGCACCGGCGAGCAGCAGCACCGACAGCGCGACGCCGCCGATGAGCACCCGGCCGGGACGCACCGGCTCGACCTCACGGCCGCCCGGGGCGCCGGAGACGAACGCGGTGACCAGGCGGCGGCGGCTGAAGGCGTGGGCCTCGACGAGGTCCTTCTTGGTGGCCATCTGTTCCCAGCCCGCCTCAGCCCGCCACAGCGGCGACGAAGCCCGCCGCGAGCACCATCAGCGGGAGCAGCGCGAGCAGGGTCACCATCTCGACCACGTCGCCCATCCGGCCGCGCCGCACCGACGGCGAGGCCGGCACCAGGGTCAGCGCCAGCAGGACGGCGCCGACACCGGCGAGCCCGATGGCCGCACCGGCGCGCCAGCCGTCGTGGATGAGCAGCATCGACACCGCCACCGACACCAGGCCCAGGATCCCGGACGTGAGGCCGGCGAGGACCTCGGCGCCGGTGCGGTACTGGCGGGTGCGGAACATGACGGCCAGGCAGCACACGGCCGCCAGCACCGTGCCGTAGGCGCCGCGGCCCACCGCGAACGGCGCGAAGAGGACCAGCAGGGTGCCGACCGTCGCAGAGACGGCCAGCAGGATCTCGTGCCCGACGCGGGCGTCGCCCGCCACCTCGTCGGGGTCGATCTCCTCGGGGTCGGCAGTGATGTCGTGCAGCGAGTAGAGCTGGTCGACCTTGGTGCCGGTGACCCCGAGCGCGAGCCACGGGAAGATGCTCCCCGCGAGCACCACGAGCGTCAGGAGCACGGTGAAGACGACGTCGGGCTCGAGCGAGGCGACCCGGATCAGCACCGAGCTGGCGACCAGCACCGCGCCCACCACGATGGCCGGGATGACCAGCGGACGGCCGTCCTGCAAGCCGACGACGGCGACCAGACCGGCGGCGAGGACGCCGAGCCCGGCGAAGAGCAGCGGGTCGGAGAAGAAGGTGTCGGCGAGGGGCCACTCCCAGCCCGGCAGCTCGCCGGGGGCGAGCAGGAGGCCGGCCACGCCGGCGTACAGGGCGGCGAGGAGGGAGACGACCACGCCGGCCTCGGGCTCCTCCTGGGCCCGGGCCAGGACGATGCCGCCCACGACGAGGAGGCCGGCGATCACCGCCGCGGCGACGCCGCCGAGCAGGCTCTCGCCCCGCAGCAGCAGCGCGAGCGCGCCGAGGCCGAGCAGGATGCTGCCCGCGCCCAGCGCCGTACGCCGTCCGGCCGAAGGCTCCCACGGCTGGAGCTCGTTCTCCACCACGTCGGCCATCGCCTCGACCACGTCGTCGTAGACGCGCGGCGCCCTGTCGTCGACGCCGGCGGTGACCGTCAGCAGGCCGCCGTCCTCGATGCCCTGCATCGTGAGGCCGGCGTTGTTGACCAGGATCCGGCCCTCCTGGGTCACCAGGCGGTAGCCGCCGTAGACGGTGGAGGCGTCGAGCAGGCCCACCGAGCGGGCGAGCTCGGGCACCAGCTCGGCGACGGGGATCGAACCCGGCAGCACCAGATCGACGCGCCGGGACCCCGATGCGATGGTCACCCGGACCAGGCCCGAGGCGACCGAGGACCCCTGACTCATTGGTGTTTCCCCCTGGTTGTGCTTCACGTGCGCCGACGCGGCCGGGCACCGAACGGAGTGCAGCCTAGGCGAATTCCCCCTGGCGGCGGCCGACGGCTCCGGCCCGACGTGCCGGAGCCGGGCAGAAGACGGCGCGAGGCCGGTCGTCCCCGTGGGGACGACCGGCCTCGGATCAGGCGTGGTGCGAGGCGCTCAGAAGCGGTTGGCGCCCCGGGCGTCGGCCGCCTTGTACTCGGCGTTGGACGCGTCGACGCCCTGGCTGGCCTGCTGGAGCAGCAGGGTCATCTCGGTCATCGCCTGGTCCCACTTCGCCTTGGCCTGGTCGTACGCCATCTTGGCGTTACCGTTCCAGTCCGACTTGAGGGGGTTCAGCTCGTTCTCGAGCTGGTCGAGGCGCGCCTCGATGTCCTTGGCGGCCTTCATGACGTCGGCGGCACCGGCGTCGAGCGACCCGTGCTGGACCTTGATTCCGTCGAAGCTCATCATCGATCTCCTAAGTCTGTGAGGGGCTCGGCGTCAGCCGAGGCGGCCCTGGAGGTTGGCGTGGGTGGCGGACTGGCTCTCGTCGGTCGAGACGTTGTCGCGCTCGGTCTCCTTCATCGACGCGGAGAGCTGGTCGAGGGCCTTGAGGATCGTCTCCTGCTTCTGGTCCCACGCGATCATGAGGTTGTTGAACGCGGTGGCGCCCTGGCCGCCCCATCCACCCATCATCGTCTGGATGTTGCCGGAGAGCACGCCGCACTTGTTCTTGACGTCACCGCGGGCCTGGTCGACGAAGTCGGCGCCCTTGGAGAGGGCCTTCTCTGTCTGGCCGTACATCTCGCTCATGAAAGATCCTTCTCCCTCGGCGGTCGAACCGACCGAGTTTCTGTGTGTTGGTGATCCACTGGTGGTGATCCGGTGCTCGGGGAGACGTCCCGGCCCCCCGCGCTGACGTGCATCTACCCGACCGGATTCGGGCTAAACATCAGGACGTCATTTCCCACAGGCGCCGGAAGACGCCGGCCGCGACGACCGCCGAGGCGAAGGCGAGGCTGCCGCACAGCGACTCCGCGACCTCGGCCCGACGCGACCACCAGACCGAGCGCCAGCCGCGTCCCGTCGCGATGGCCGCGGCGAGCGCGATCGCCCCGAGCGCGACCGCGACGTAGAAGAAGGTGTCGAGGTGGGAGGCGCCGGGTCCTGCGACGAGGTGCACCGCCAGGGAGACCAGCGCGCCGAGCCCGGCCAGGCGCAGCAGCGCCCGCGCGGCGGCGTGGCGGTAGGAGCGCGCGGCGAGCAGCAGCGAGCAGCCGGCGAAGAACACCAGGCAGCGGGCGCCGATGCGGTCGAGGTCGATGGTGGCGCTGCGCAGCAGCAGCGGGCTGGCGACCACGACCGTGACGAGGATCGCCGCCGAGGCGCCGGTGACGATCCGCGAGGCCCGGTGGACCAGGCGCTCCATCGCGTCGGCGGCCACCACGATGCGGCCCCGTCGGCCCGTGCGCTGGGAGTCGCGCGCCGACCAGGCCGTGACGGCGAGCCGGTCGAGGTCGAGCAACGCCTCGTCGGGGACGTCGATGGCCAGCGACGGCGCGAACCGCGCCGCCATCATCGAGCCGAAGACCAGCAGCGTCCAGGCGACGCGGGCGTCCCAGCCCATCAGCGCCGGCAGCGCGCAGCAGGCGAAGACGGTGAGCCCAGAGACGATCCACACCGTGCCGATCTCGTCGCCGCCGTCGACCGACAGCGCCCGGCCGATGCCGGCCACCACCGCGGCCGCGATACCGGCCGCGCCGAGGATCGCGGGCAGCAGGTGCAGGCCCGGCTCGTAGAGGGCCGCGAAGGCGGCGGCCGCAGCGAAGGCGGGTGCGGCCGCCGCGCGCTGGCGGGTGTGCCGGCCGACCGGCAGCGCGCCCACGAGCGCACACACGAGCAGGATCCCCACCGTGACGGTGCGGACGGCGTCCTCCCCGGCGCGGGCGGCGTACCACCCGGCGAGGGCGGCCACGAGGGACGCGACGCTGGCGATCATCGACGCCAGGGCCGGGCTCTCGGGTGCGTTCTTGGCCGCCTCGAGCAGCGTGGCCTTGCGGGGGCGGTGCACGCCGGTCGTCGCGACCAGCACGTCGCCGGACTGCACCCCGACCTCGGCCAGCGGCACTGCCGCGTTGAGCCGCTCCCCGAGCGCGGTCTGCAGCAGCGGGATCCCGGAGACGACGCCGGCGGCCTCCGCCTGCCTGGCGTACTCGCGCGCGACGTCGACGGACGTGGCTCCGGCAGGCACGACGAGGTCCAGCACCCCGGCAGGGCCGTGGATGCTCACGGCGATGGTCGCGTCAGCAGAGCTGGGCATCGCAACGTCCGACACGAAATCCCCCTTCTCGTGCATCGGGCGGGCGCTTCTCGGCAGCAGGGTAGTCGCGCCCGTGCCGGAGCACACCTATCATCGTCGCGACTTCAACGGGTGAGGCAACGGGGGACGCGTGAGCACGACACTGCGGGGCGGCCAGAGGCTCGACGAGCCCGAGATGCCGGGCGGTCAGATCGTGCTCCAGCCCCCGCCGGAGCTGCAGGAGGGCGAGGGCGCCGGCGGCGTGCTGATGAACGCCATCCCGATGCTCGGCAGCCTCGGCTCGATCGTGCTCGTCGCCACGATGGGCGGCGGCGGCAACCGCACCCGCAGCTTCCTCGCCGCCGGCATGTTCCTCTTCGCCACGCTCGGCTTCATCATCGTGCAGATCGACCGGCAGCGGAAGCAGCGCGCACAGCAGGTCACCGGTTCGCGCACCGAGTACCTCCGCTACCTCGGCAACATCCGCAAGGTGGCCCGCGAGGCGGCCGACCAGCAGCGCCGCGCGCTCAACTGGCACCACCCCGAGCCGTCCGCGCTGCCGGCCCTGGCCGAGGACCGCACCCGGCTGTGGGAGCACACCGCCTCCGACGACAACTTCCTCCACGTCCGCTACGGCCTGTGCTCGCAGCCGTTGTCGCTGGAGCTGGTGCCGCCGGAGAGCGCACCCGTCGACCAGGTCGACCCGGCTGCCGCGTCCGCGCTCCACCGCCTGCTGGTGGTGCACCGGCTCCAGCCCAACCTGCCGGCCTCGATCGACCTGCGCGCCTTCGACCGCATCGAGCTGTGCGGCGACGCCGAGGAGGTCCGCTCGACCGCCCGGGCGATGATCTGCTCGGCGACCGCCTTCCAGAACCCCGACCAGCTGATCGTCGCGGTGCTCAGCTCGGAGCAGAACCTCACGCACTGGGACTGGGTCAAGTGGCTCCCCCACGCCCAGAGCACCCGCGAGGCCGACGCGGTCGGGCCGATGCGCCTGGTCTCGACGTCCCTCGACGACCTCGGCAACCTGCTGCCCCCCGACCTCAGCGACCGGCCCCGCTTCGGCGCCGACGAGCGGGCCGCGACGCCCCACATCCTGCTGGTCATCGACGGCGGCCACCTGCCGCCCGGCAACCACATCGTGCCGCCCGACGGCCTGCACGGCGTGACGCTGCTCGACCTGCCGAGCCGCTGGGACGAGCTCGAGGACTCGACGCGGCTGCGGCTGGAGTTCGCCGACGGCCCCGACGAGCTCGGCAAGCGCCCGGTCAGCGCGCTGCGGCTGCGCGGCGAGCCCGTGCGGGCGCTGGCCGACCAGTGCGACATCGCCACCGCGGAGGCGTACGCCCGTCGCATCGCGCCGCTGAAGACCGCGAGCGCCGAGTCGTCCTCGGCCGGCGGCGCCGTCGACATCACCTCCACGACCCCCGACCACATGGACCTGCTCGGGCTCGGCGACATCTTCGCCTACGACCCCGCCACCGCGTGGCGGCCGCGACCGGCCCGCGACCGGCTGCGGGTGCCGATCGGCATCGGCGACTCCGGCGGCCTGATCCACCTCGACATCAAGGAGTCCGCCCAGCAGGGCATGGGCCCGCACGGCCTGGTGATCGGCGCGACCGGGTCCGGCAAGTCGGAGTTCCTGCGCACGCTGGTGCTCGGGCTGGTGATGACGCACTCCTCGGAGCAGCTCAACCTCGTGCTCGTCGACTTCAAGGGCGGCGCGACCTTCGCCGGCATGGCCGACATGCCGCACGTCTCAGCCGTCATCACCAACCTCGCCAACGAGCTCACCCTCGTCGACCGCATGCAGGACGCGCTCTCCGGCGAGATGACGCGTCGCCAGGAGCTGCTGCGCGACGCCGGCAACTACGCCTCGGTCCGCGACTACGAGAAGGCCCGCGCCAACGGCGAGCCGCTCGAGCCGATGCCGTCGCTGTTCATCGTCGTCGACGAGTTCTCCGAGATGCTCTCGGCCAAGCCCGAGTTCATCGACCTCTTCGTCGCCATCGGCCGTCTCGGCCGCTCGCTCGGCCTGCACCTGCTGCTCGCCTCGCAGCGCCTCGAGGAGGGTCGCCTGCGCGGCCTGGAGTCGCACCTGTCCTACCGCGTCGGCCTGCGCACCTTCTCCGCCGGCGAGTCCCGCGCGGTCCTCGGCGTGCCCGACGCCTACGAGCTCCCGGCCGTCCCGGGCCTGGGCTACCTCAAGCCCGACCAGTCCACGCTGCTGCGGTTCAAGGCGGCGTACGTCTCGGGGCCGCCGTCGAGCCGCACCCGCGTCACCCGCGACGAGGGCGGCGCCATCCGCGGGATCCTGCCCTTCACGATCTCCGAGGTGCAGGCGCTCGAGCCGGTCGCCGACGACGACGCCGACGTCGCCACGCCGCAGCCGCAGCAGGGGCAGGGCGAGCAGCCCTCGCTGCTCGACATCGCCGTGACCCGGATGATCGGCAAGGGCCCCGAGGCGCACCAGGTGTGGCTGCCGCCGCTCGACGTGCCCGACACCCTCGACGAGCTCATGCCCGACCTCGTCGAGCACCCCGACCTGGGCCTGACCTCACCCCAGTGGCGCGACGTCCCCGGCCTGGTGATCCCGCTCGGCACCGTCGACCGTCCCCGTGAGCAGCGCCGCGACACGATGACGCTGAACCTCACCGGCGCCGCCGGCCACGTCGCCGTCGTCGGGGGGCCACGCTCGGGCAAGAGCACGCTGCTGCGCAGCATCGTCACGAGCATGGCGCTGGTGACCACCCCGATGGAGTCGCAGTTCTTCGTGCTCGACTTCGGCGGCGGCACGTTCGCGCCGCTGACCCGCCTGCCGCACGTCTCGGGCGTCGCGACGCGCTCCGAGCCCGACGTCGTACGCCGTGTGATGGCCGAGGTCGAGGGCATCGTCGACCGCCGCGAGGCCTACTTCCGCACCAATGGCATCGACTCCATCGAGACCTACCGCTCGCGTCGCGCCCAGGGTCGCGTCGACGACGGCTGGGGCGACGTCTTCCTCGTCATCGACGGCTGGAGCACGCTGCGCGCGGAGTTCGACGACCTCGAGATGGAGATCCAGCAGCTGGCCGCCCGCGGCCTGACCTTCGGCCTCCACATCGTCACCGCCTCCACCCGCTGGGCCGACTACCGCGCCGCGATGCGCGACGTCTTCGGCTCCAAGCTCGAGCTGCGCCTCGGCGACCCGCTCGACTCGGAGGTCGACCGCAAGGTCGCCGCGCTCGTGCCCGTCGGTCGTCCCGGCCGCGGCCTGGTGCCGTCGAAGCTGCACTTCCTCGGTGCGCTGCCGCGCATCGACGGCGACGGCAGCGCCGACACGCTCGGCGACGGCGTCGACGACCTGATCGACAAGATGGCCGCCGCGTGGAAGGGCCCCGAGGGCCCCAAGCTGCGCCTGCTGCCCGAGAGGGTCACGCTGGAGGCGATCCGTGAGGACGCGGTGCGCCGCCAGCTGCCCGAGCGCCAGATCCTGCTCGGCATCAACGAGAAGGAGCTCGCCCCGGTCGGCCTCGACGTCGACGCCGAGCCGCACATGCTGATCTTCGGCGACGGCCAGTCGGGCAAGAGCGCGCTGCTGCGGGCGTACGTCCACGAGGTCATGCGCACGCGCACGCCCAAGGAGGCGCAGATCGTCCTCGTCGACTACCGGCGCTCGCTGCTCGGCGAGGTCCCCGACGAGTACCTGCTCAACTACCTCACCTCCGCGACCCAGGCCACGCCGACGCTGAAGGACATCGCGAGCTATCTCGAGGGGCGCATCCCCGGTCCCGACGTGACGCCCGACCAGCTGCGCAGCCGGTCGTGGTGGACCGGCGCGGAGGTCTTCGTGGTCGTCGACGACTACGACCTCGTCGCGACCCAGCAGTCCTCGCCCGTCTCCTCGCTGCAGCCGCTGATGGCGCAGGCCCGAGACGTCGGCCTCCACGTGGTGGTGGCACGGCGTACGGGCGGTGCGTCCCGCGCGCTCTACGAGCCGGTCATCCAGTCGCTCCGCGACCTCGCGATGCCGGGCGTGATGCTCTCCGGACCGCGCGACGAGGGCGTGCTGATCGGCAACCTGCGACCGCAGCCCGCGCCCGAGGGCCGCGCGCGCGTCGTCACCCGCGACGGCGGCACGCAGACGACCCAGCTGGCCTGGCTCGACCCGACGATGTGAGACCCGCCCTCGCCTGTGCGTCATACGAAGGCGCACCCATGGGTGCATGTGCGTATGACGATGGCGGCCCGGCCCCTGGGAAGCGTCATACCCAAGCGAACGGATGAGTGCGGGTTCGTCTGACGCACGCCCGGGGCAGCCGCGCCGACGCCAGCCTCAGCGGCGACCGGAGCCGAACATCCCCCGCGCGATCTCGCGCGCGGCTGTGCGCATGAAGTCCTTGAACACCGGCGACTTCACGACGCTCTCCACCATGGAGTCCTCCTCCGGCGCAGGCTTCGAGGACTTCTTGGTCACCCGCTCGTTGCGCTGCTCGCGAGCCATCTCCTCCACGCGGGCGTCCTCGGCCGCCTTGCGCGCGCCCTCCTCGAGCTTCTTGGCGAGCAGCTCGCGCGCGGACTCGCGGTCGATCGCCTCGGCGTACTTCGGGGCGAGGGGGGAGGCCGCCACCGCAGCCTCCATCGCGGAGGTCTCGGCGGCGTCCATCAGCGACTCGGGCGCGCGCAGCCGCGTCCAGGCGACCGGCGTCGGGGCGCCGCGCTCGTTCATGACGGTCACGACGGCCTCGCCGATGCCGAGCGAGGTGATGACCTCGCCGAGGTCGTCGTAGGCGCTGTTGGGATAGGTGTTGACGGTCGCCTTCAGGGCCTTCGCGTCGTTGGGCGTGTGCGCCCGGAGCTGGTGCTGCACGCGGGAGCCGAGCTGGGCGAGCACCTCGTCGGGGACGTCGGTCGGCGACTGCGTCACGAAGAAGACACCGACCCCCTTCGACCGGATCAGCCGCACCGTCTGGGCGATCTGGTCGAGGAAGGCGTCGGAGGCGTCGTTGAAGAGCAGGTGCGCCTCGTCGAAGAAGAAGACCAGCTTGGGCTGGTCGAGGTCGCCCTCCTCGGGGAGGTCGTGGAAGAGGTCGGCGAGCAGCCACATCAGGAAGGTCGAGAAGACCGCGGGCCGGTCCTGGAGGTTCGGCAGCTCGAGCAGGCTGATGACACCGCGACCGTCGTCGGTGGTGCGCAGGAACTCCTTGGTCTCGAACTCCGGCTCGCCGAAGAACACGTCGGCGCCCTGGGCCTCGAAGGAGACCAGCTCGCGCAGGATCACGCCGGCGGTCTGCGGAGAGAGCCCGCCGATGGTCTTGAGCTCGGCCTTCCCGGCCGGGTCGCCGGTGAGGTACTGCAGGACCGCGCGCAGGTCGGCGAGGTCGAGCAGCGGCAGGCCGTGGGAGTCGCAGTAGTAGAAGACGAGCCCGAGGGAGGACTCCTGCGTCTCGTTGAGGCCGAGCACCTTGGCCAGGAGGGTCGGGCCGAAGGCACTCATCGTGACCCGCACGGGTACGCCGACGCCCTGGCCGCCGATGGCGTAGAACTCGGTCGGGAAGCCCGTCGCCGTCCACTGCTGGCCCACGCTTGCCGTACGCGCGGTGAGCTTCTCGCTGCTCTCGCCCGGCTGGCTGAGCCCGGACAGGTCGCCCTTGATGTCGGCGGCGAAGACCGGCACGCCGTGGGCGCTGAGCTGCTCGGCCAGCAGCTGGAGGGTCTTCGTCTTGCCGGTGCCGGTCGCCCCGGCCACCAGGCCGTGCCGGTTGAGCATCGCGAGCGGGATCCGGATCGGCACGTCGGCGAGGGTCTCCGCGTCGAGCATCAGGCCGCCGAGCTCGAGTGCCGGGCCCTCGAAGTCGTAGCCCGGCGCGACGGCGGCCGAGATCGGGTCGACGGGAGCCTGCGGCGCTGCCTCGGGAGTCTCACTCATGGCGCGAGCCTAGCCGCGCCGGACGGAGCGGGGTGGGGCTCGAGCGGGGCGTCGTTATGATCACCGGCGTGATCTTCAAGCGGGTGGGCGACGGCCGGCCCTACCCCGACCACGGGCTCGACTCGCGCGGCTGGGCCGACCTGCCCCCGCGCCAGGTGCGCCTCGACGAGCTGGTGACCACCAAGGACACCCTGCGGCTCGACACCCTGCTCGACGAGGACTCCACGTTCTACGGTGACCTCTTCGCCCACGTCGTGCAGTGGCAGGGCGACCTCTACCTCGAGGACGGCCTGCACCGCGCCCTGCGCGCGGCGCTCCAGCAGCGCAGCGTGCTGCACGCTCGCGTCCACCTGGCGGATGGCTGATGACGGGTGCCGTGAAGTCCGCGCTCACCCTCGGCGTGCTGACGCTGCTGGTGGTCGTCGCCGCGGTGTGGGGCTGGGCCGCGCTCACCGAGCCGCTCCCGCGGGAGGAGCCGGTCGCCATCTGCGAGGACACCGCAGTCACCGCCGGTTCGGAGGTGCGCCGCGACCAGGTCGTGGTCAGCGTCTTCAACGGCAGCGGCCGCAGCGGCCTGGCCGGAGCGACCAGCGCCCAGCTCGCGGAGCGCGGCTTCGTCGAGGGCGACGTCGGCGACTCCCCGCTCCCCGCCGCCACCACCCAGATCTGGGCGGCCGAGCCGAAGAACCCGGCGGTCCTGCTCGTCAAGCGGCAGTTCAGGGGAGCCCAGGTCGTGCAGGGTGAGGCGCTGGGCCCGGGCGTCGTCGTCGTGGTCGGCGAGGAGTTCAAGTCGCTGCGCAAGAAGCAGGTCGAGTCCGTCGTCGCCAAGGCCGACGCGACCTACTGCCGGGCCACCGGCTCGGAGTAGACCCCGACCTCAGTCGCGCTCGCGCCGCGAGGGGTCACCGATCCACTGCGCGAGCCGCCCGTTCGCCGAGACCTGCCGCATCCGCGCCTCGGTCGCCTCGCGCAGCTTCCGGGGCGTGACGACCACGAGGTCGTCGCCGTGGCGCAGGACCGTACGCAGCTCCGGCACCAGCACGTTGCCCCCGCGGATCACCAGCGAGACCGAGGCCCCCTGCGGCAGCCGCAGCTCCCCGACCTCGACACCGTGCATCTTCGACGTGGGCGCGATGGTGACCTGGAGCAGGTCGGCGTCCACCCGGTCGAGCGGGGCGGCCTCGACGTCGAGGCCGCGCGGCTCGGAGCGCCGCGCGATCCGCAGCCGGCGCGCCACCCACGGCAGGGTCGGGCCGGTGAGCAGCGTGTAGACCACGACCATCACGAAGACGATGTCGAAGAGGTCGTCGGCACCGTCGACGCCTTCGGAGAGCGGGATGGTGGCCAGCACGATCGGCACCGCACCGCGCAGCCCGGCCCAGGAGATGAAGGCCAGGTCGCGCGGGGCCATCGGCTGCGCGATGCTGCTGACGAACACCGACAGGGGTCTCGCGACCAGCGTGAGCACGAGCCCGGTGACGAGGGCCTGGAAGACCGTGTCGAGGTCGATGCGCGAGGGCGAGAGCAGCAGGCCCAGCATCACGAAGAGGCCGATCTGGGCGAGCCAGGCGACGCCCTCGGCGAAGGAGCGGGTCGCGACGCGGTGCGGGAGCTCGCTGTTGCCCAGGATGAGGGCGGCGACGTAGATCGCGGCGAAGCCGGAGGCGTGCAGCGCGGACGAGGCGCCGTACGCCGTGAACGCCAGGCACAGCACGGCCAGCGGGTAGAGGCCGGAGGACGGCAGCGCCACCCGCCGCATGAGCCACGCGCCCGCGACACCGCAGGCCACTCCCACGAGCCCGCCGGCGATGAGCTCGAAGACGATGATGCCCGCCGTCTCGGCCAACCCTGCCTCGCCGACGGCGCCCGTGGAGATGATCCCCACGAGCACGACGGTCGGTGCGTCGTTGAGACCCGACTCCGCCTCGAGCGCGCCGGTCAGACGCTTGGGCAGCGGCAGCGCCCGGAGGACCGAGAACACCGCCGCGGCGTCGGTGGGCGAGCAGATCGCGCCGAGCAGGATGGCCAGCTCCCACGGCAGGCCGAGGAGGTAGTGGGTTCCGGCGGCCACGACAGCGACCGACACCGCGACCCCGACCGTCGCCAGTGACAGACCGAGCCGGATGCTCGGGCGCACCTGTCGCCAGTCGGTGGTGAGCCCACCCTCGGCCAGGATCACCGCCAGCGCCCCGAACCCCAGCGCGTGCGCGAGCTGGGCGTCGTCGAAGGGGATCCCGAAGGGACCGCCCTCGCCCAGCACGACACCGATCAGGAGGTAGATCAGCAGTGACGGCAGACCGGCCCCGGCCGAGACCCGCACCGCGAGGATCGCCGCCAGCGTCACGACCGCGCCGACCAGCACGAACAGGTCGAGCTGGTGGACGTCGAAGGTCATGCACACCTCTGTCACGGCGGGCGGCGGGAGGCGGGTCGGGCCTGCACCCGATCCTATCGGGCGGAGCGGGTCCGACGGGCCGCGTCCCAGTGCCCTCGCGCGGTGGAAGAATGCTCCCTCGTCCACGTGGGAACGTTTGGGCAGGCCGCCTCTCGGGTAGTCGTCCACCGACGAAAGGGTGTGATCGATGTACGGCGACTCCGCTGCGGGCCGCAAGCGCGTCGCGCAGCTGCGCGAGCAGAGCGGTGACATCCGGGCCCTCGCCCAGCGCCTCGTGTCGCAGGCCGAGGCCGTGCCGTGGCACGGCAAGGCCGCCGACGCGATGCGCGAGCGCATCAAGGACCGCGCCAACCACCTCCGCACGGCCGCCGCCCACCACGAGACCGCGGCCGACTCTCTCGCCCGCCACCTCGTCGAGGTCGACTCCCTCAAGGAGGCGATCGAGACCCGCGCGCACAAGGCGACCTCGCTCGTCGAGGACGCCCGCACCCGCGCCGCCGGGGCCGACCCCGCGGCGGTCCCCGACGACGCCGAGACCGCGCTCCTCGCCTTCGACCCCCCTCCGGCCGGTCACCGGGACTGGCTCGCCGTCGACCTCCCGGGCCTCTGACATGGTGACCATCGACCTCACGAGCCCGCCCCCGGTGCCGGCGTCCTTCCTCGACGGCCTCGCCCGGCGGCTCGCCCTCACCCTGCCCGAGCTGCGTGTGGTCGCCGAGCTCGCCGGCGGAGCGCCGCTCCCGTTCGACCTCCAGCCCGCGGAGGCCACCGACGCGGGCTCGCTCTCCGGGCGCCTGGGGCAGAGCCGCGGCTCGGCGGAGGACTCGGCGTACGCCGACGCGCTCGGCACCCTCCACGACCCGCACGACACCCTCCGACGGCGCGGCCTGCTCACCGACGAGGGCGCCGACCCGGGCGTCGTCGGCGCGGTCGGCCTGCTCGCGACGCCGCGCCTCGCCCTCGACGTCGACGTGGCCGCCGGCGCCACCCAGGTCAAGGCGTGGCACCGCCAGGCCGGTGACGCGGTGGCGAGCCTGTCCACGTGCGACGGCATCGTCTTCGAGCTGGCGTGGTTCCCCGTCACGCAGTGGACCACCGAGCTCGCGCGCGTGACCGCGGTGCCCGAGGACCTGCCGCTGACCACCTCGCAGGTGCCGACCCGGCTCGACGTGCCCTACGCACTGGCCGACTCGGTCGGCGAGGCGCTGCGGTCGGGTCGCTCCGACCTTGTCCCGGTGCTGGTCGGCCATGCCGACGGTGCCGTGCTCGCCGACGGCGAGGAGCTGGGTGACGCCGAGGCGGCCGCCGCGGTCTCCGCCGTGCACGCCGAGGGCCGCGGCCGGCTGCGCATCCTGGCCGCCGAGGTGTCCGAGCGCGCCACCACCGCCGTGGGCGTGGTCTCGTGGGTGCTGCTCAAGGACGGCTGGCACTCCCTCACCCCGCGCCACGACGACGGCGCGCGCGTCTCGGTCGCCCGCGTCGACCCCGACGCCCTCGCCACCGAGCTCGCCCCCGTGCTCGCGCAGGTCCTGGTCCGCGAGGAGCCCACCGATGAGTGACCTCGACATCCCCCGCACCCACAGCGCCGGCGACGACTCCTCGGCGGCCGTCGCCGCCGACAAGTACGACCAGATGCTGGCGCTCGCCGACCTCTTCGACGCCTCGGGCAACGAGATGCGCACCCGGGCCCGCCTGGGCGCCGAGATCCTGCGCGACGACGACGTCGTCGACTCCGGGCCGCTCTCCCCCGCCACCTGGGGCCAGGCCGAGGAGGACGTCCGGGCCGCCACCACCGGCAAGCACGGGTTGCTCACCCGCTCGGTCGAGCTCGACGCCGACGCGCTCGTCGTACGCGCCACGGTGCTGACCTACCGCTGGATCGACGAGCTCCAGCAGGCCGCCTACAAGACGCTCGGGTCGATCGCGGGCCGCGCCATCGGCTACCTCGCCCCCGAGGTGGCGCTGGGCGGCGCGATCGTCAGCGCCGGCCTGATCGAGAGCGACACGCTCGACCGCGACGGCGTCACCGCCTACCTGAGCGAGCTCGCCGAGAGCAACCCGGACCTGATGGAGCACCTCTCGGGCGGCGGTGGTCTGCTCGACGGACTCCACATGCGCTCGCTGCTCACCGCGGGCGTGCTGTCCTCCGACCAGGGCGCGGCCGCTGCGCGCGGCGGCCTGCGAGCGATCGGCGTCGACCCGTTCCCGACCGACGCCGTGTCGGCCCTCCGCGACTCGGCGGGGTCCTTCGTCGAGGTCGAGGAGGCCGAGCCCGAGGTGGGCACGGACACCGCCCGCGCACCGCGCTCCCTCGAGGAGCTGATGGCCAACCTGGTCGCCGAGGACCGCCGGATCAGCGTCCAGCGCGTGGGCACGGGCCGCTACATCGCCTACCTGCCGGGCTCGCTGGGCGCGGAGTCCGGTCGCCTCCGACTCGTCGGCGCGGACCCGACCACGTCGGCCGGCCAGGTCGTGCGCGCGATCGAGAAGGCGGTGACCGAGGACGACGCGCGCGTCATGCTCGTCGGGTCCGCCGCCGGCGGCACCGTCGCCGCCGAGATCGCGGCGAGCCTCTTCTCCTCGCGCTTCGTGGTCGACCAGGTCGTCACCGCCGGCGCGCCCTCGGCGCAGGTGCCCCGGATCCCCGACGCCGTGCGCATGCTGTCGCTGGAGGACCGGGGCGACCCCGTCGCCCTCCTCGGCTCGCTGATCAACGCGCGCACGACCAACCGCCTCACGGTGGTCTTCGACAGTGGTGACCGCGACGGCGCCCACGTCTACGTCGCCGGCGCCCGGGCCGCCGACAGCGCCCAGCACCCCGAGCTCAGGGCCGAGATCTCCCGACTGCAGGGGCTCGGCTACCTCGCCGGCTGAACGACCCTCACGCGATCTCGTGCACGAACTCGCCGAGCTGGGCGAGGTTGCGGCACTCCACCATCGGCACGATCGCGCCGTACTGGTCGGCCGCGCTGTCGCCGGTGCCCCAGTGCCGCGGGTGCTCGGGGTTGAGCCACCACGCGTGCCGGGCCCGCCCCGCGAGGTCGGCGAGCACCGGCAGCGCGAGGTCGCTGTAGTTGGAGCGCCCGTCGCCGAGGACCAGCAGGGACGACCGCGGTCCGATCGCGTCGGGGTGCTCCTCGGCGAAGCGGGTCAATGCCCGTCCGTAGTTGGTGCGGCCGAACATCGCGGCCTGCGACATGCTCGCTGCCAGTGACTCCATCACCTCGGCGACGTCGGCGCCGGGGCGGAACACGTCGCTGACCTCGGCCACGTCGTCGACGAAGGTGAAGGCCCGCACGCCGCTGAAGGCCTCCCGCAGCGCGAAGACCAGCATCAGGGTGAACTGCGCGAAGTTGGCGACCGACCCGCTGACGTCGCACAGCACCACGAGCTCGGTGCGGTGCGGGCGCCGCGGACGGTGGTGGGTGGTCAGCGGCACCCCGCCGGTGGCGATCGAGGCGCGCACGGTGCGGCGTACGTCGAGGGGGCCGCGACGGCGGGCGTGCTGCTCCTTGGTGAGCCGGGCGGCCAGGCGCCGGGCGAGGGGGTAGACCTCGCGGCGCATCTCCTCCAGGTCGCTGCGCCGGGCGGCGGTGAAGTCGAGGCGGTCGATCGTCGGGCGGACGGTCACGCCCGCGACGTGCTCGGGGCCCTTCTCCTCGGCGATGCGCCGACGGGCGTCGCCCTCCACCATCCGCGTGAAGTCCCCGATGCGCCGTCCCGCGGTGCGCTGGGCCCGCTCGGCGTCGAGGCCGTCGGCGAGGAGCCCCTGCACGAGGCGGTCGACCAGCTCGGCGGGCGAGACCCGCTGGAGGGAGGTGTACGCCGACCAGCTCGACAGCCCCGGGCCACGCCCGGGCATCGCCCCGAAGCGTGCGACCGCCTCCGCTGCAAGGTCCTGCAACGCCTGCTGGTCGCCGGAGACCAGCGCCTCGGCGAGGGCCTCGCGGAAGCGCTCGAGGTCCGGACCGGTGTCGCGCGGACCGGCATCCGGCCCCGGGGCGTCACCGTCGTCACCGTCGCGCTCGCGCGCGACACCGTCGCCGACGAGCCGCGGGTAGTAGATGTCGAAGACCGCGTCGAAGGTCACCCGCTGCGGCTGGCGCTTGACCAGCGTCGCGGCGTACGCCGCCCGCACGGTCTCGCGGTCGTGCCAGCTGACCTGCTCCAGCGCGCTGATCGCGTCGAGCCCCTCGGCGAGGGACACCGACAGCCCGGCGGCGCGCAGCGCCTCCACGAAGCCGATGTGGGTGTCGAGCAGGCTCACCTCGGATCAGGCCGTCGCCAGCTTGAGCTCCTTGACCGCGCGGCGCTGGTCGGAGGCGTGCTTGAGCACGACGCCGAGGGTGCGCGCGACCGTGGCCTCGTCGAGGTCGCCGATCTGCAGCGCGATCAGCGTGCGGGCCCAGTCGACGGACTCCGCGATCGAGGGGGCCTTCTTCAGCTCGAGCTCACGCAGCCGCACGACCACGTCGACGAGCTGCGCGGCCACCTTGTCGTCGAGGCCCGGCACCTGGGAGGTGACGATCGCCCGCTCACGCTCGGCGTCCGGGTAGTCGAGGTGCAGGAACAGGCAGCGGCGCTTCACCGCCTCCGACAGCTCGCGGCTGGCGTTGGAGGTCAGCACCACGAAGGGGCGCCGGGTCGCCGTGACCGTGCCGAGCTCGGGGATGGTGACCTGGAAGTCGCTCAGCACCTCCAGCAGCAGGCCCTCGACCTCGATGTCGGTCTTGTCGACCTCGTCGACGAGCAGGACCGTCGGCTCCTCGCGCCGGATCGCGCTCAGCAGCGGCCGGGTGAGCAGGAACTCCTCGGTGAAGATGTCGTCGTGGGTCTCGCTCCAGCTGTCCTGCCTCGATCCTCGGCCGCTGCTGGCCTGGATGCGGAGCAGCTGCTTCTTGTAGTTCCACTCGTAGAGCGCCCGTGCCTCGTCGAGGCCCTCGTAGCACTGCAGCCGCACCAGCTCCGCACCCGTCGCGCGCGCGACCGCCTTCGCGAGCTCGGTCTTGCCGACCCCGGCCGGGCCCTCGACGAGCAGCGGCTTCTCCAGAGCACCCGCAAGGTACGCCGTCAGCGCGGTGGCGTCGTCGGTGAGGTAGCCAGCCTCGCGCAGGCGGGTGGCGGCGTCGGCGGGAGAGGCGAACCAGGTCACCCGGCGCAGCCTACCGTCGTGGCTTCGGGTTGCAGGCGGGCTCTGCTGAGGTTCAGGCGGCCTCTGCTGAGTCCCTTCGCTGCGCGAAGGGACTCAGCAGAGGGGGCGGGATTCGAACCCGCGGTAGGTCTCCCTACGACCGCTTTCAAGGCGGTTCCGATCGGCCGCTCCGGCACCCCTCCTCGCGCGGCGTCGCGACGCCGCACACCGCGGGACTCTACCCAACTGCGGCGCTCGACCACCCGGGGGACGACCCGGCGGGCCGCGTGGGAAAATCGGTGCGTGACGACCGACACCGCCACCGTGCACCGCCTCGCCCCCGCCGTCACGGCGCGCCTGCTGGGCGTGGTGCTGTGCGCCGTCGCGGTGCTCATCCTCGTCAGCACGCTGCTGATCGCGGTGCTCGACCTCCACACGGTCTTCCTGCTGGTGCCCGTCGTGATCACCATCGCCGCGCTGGTGGCCTGCTGGTGGTTGTGGCGTGAGAAGGGCTGGGTCGTGAAGCTCACCGCGGAGGGCTACCGGGTCCAGTGGGTGCGGGGCGTCGGCGCCGCGTCGGCGCGGTGGAAGGACGTCGAGGACGCGGTCACCACGACCCTCCTCGAAGCGCCGGTGGTGGTGCTGCGGCTGCGCGACGGACGGACGACCACCATCCCCGTGGAGATGCTCGCGACGGACCGCGAGGCGTTCGCCCGCGACCTCCGCGAACACCTCCAGCGCGGTCAGGGACTGCGGAACTTCTGACCTGATTCGGCGCAGGCACCCTGCGCCTTGTAGCCTTCTGTGCGCTCGACCATTGGTCGGGCATGGAGGCGTCGCCTAGTCCGGTCTATGGCGCCCGCCTGCTAAGCGGGTTTGGGGCTAAAACCCCATCGAGGGTTCAAATCCCTCCGCCTCCGCCCAGGGGTCGGCCCCCTCCGTCGCGAGGGGGCCGACACGCGGCCCTCCCTCTTTTGCAGGATCCTGCAATGCACAGACCTGCAGTCCGTTCGGTGGGACGCCACCGCGGACAGTGGGTGAGAATGGTCTGGTCATCCCCTGTGACAACGTGACATGAGTAAGGTGAAAGCAATGACCCCAGTACGCCGCATCGCAGCAGCAGCCCTCGTGGCCGCTCTCGGACTCGGTTTCGCCGTCGTTCCGATGGGCGCCGCCAGCGCCGGCATCGACACCACGTGGGGCGGCCGGGTCGCAGCTCACAAGTAAGCCAGCCGTGCCATGATGGGCACGCAGTGAAGAGCCGGGACACGGACCCCTCAACCCCCCACGAGTTCTGGTCCGGAAGGCCTCCCCCACAGGCCAGTCCTGGCAGCAAGGGCAGCGACCTCGGTCGCTGCCCTTGCCTCATTTCGCGGCCCGTCCCTACCTCTTCGGGGACTCGTCGGTCTCCCGGCCCGAGATCCCCCGCTTGCCCATCTCGTAGCCGAGCTGGAAGCGGGTCTCCACCTCGAACTCGTTCTTCAGGTCCGCCACGTAGCCGGCGTACGTCCGGGGGCTGACGCCGAGGCGCTTCGCGCCCGCCGGGTCGGCCCGGCCCTCCAGGAGCATCCGGATGGTCATCGCGCGCTGCTCGGCGGCGATGTCGCGCATCAGGGAGGTCTCGCTGCTGGTGAAGGGCCGCGCCCGCTCCCAGTGGCGCTCGAACATGTCGACGAGGTAGCCCACCATCGAGCGGTCGCTGATCACCATGGCGGCGTTCATCCCCTCGTGGCTCGGGATGATCGCGATGCGCTGGTCGACGACGATGAGGCGGTTGAAGAACTCGTCGAGGGTGCGGACCTCGGCGCCCGCGGCGGTCACCGCGGCGACGTACTTGCGGGTGTCGGTGCCGCGGCGGGCCGCGTGCTGGTAGAGGGTGCGCATCTTGACGCCGCGCTTGAGGGCGGCGATCTCGCGGGCGCCGGCCTCGCCGAGCTGCTTGACCCCGCGGCGGTCCTGCGGCTGCGCGGTGAGCAGCTCGACCTCGGCGTCACTGACCAGGGAGGCGAGGAAGTTGCCGATGGTCGCGAGGCCACGGATCTCCGCGAAGGGGCCGCCGACGGCGCTGGGCGAGCGACGCCAGGCGTGGGACAGGGTGCTGAAGGCCTGTGCCCAGTGGGCGGACTCCGCGATCAGCTCGGCGCCCTGCTGGCCCAGCGGCGCCACCACGCGCGCCTGGACGGCCGCCGGGTCCACGGCGCGCCAGTAGGCCTCGTCGTCGCTCCTGACGACCAGGCCGACCTCCACGAGGAGCTCGAAGGCTCGCTTGAGCTCGCCGCGCCGGCCGATGCGCTCGTCGGTGGCGGTGATCCCGCCGGAGCTCACGATCTCCTCGTAGAGCGGGGTGGCCTGCTCCTCGAAGATCGCGCGCTCGTGCTGCCCCAAGGGCATGCCACACCTCCCGATCACCCCCGACACCAGTGAGGTGATCGTGCCACACGAGCACCAGTGACCTCCCCGGAACGCGTCCAGAGCTGCCACGACCCGCCGCACCGGGAGACCGGTGGGCGGGTCGAGGCGTACGACGCGGTTGGGTCAGGCCCCGAGGCGCGCCTTCAACGTGTCGAGCTCGCTCCAGAGCACGGCGGGCAGGTCGTCGCCGAACTTCTCGAACCACTCCTCGATCTGGGGGATCTCGGCCTTCCACTCCTCCGCGTCGACCGCGAGCGCCTGGGCGAGCTGGTCGTCGGTGAGGCCGAGGCCGTCGACGTCGAGCGACCCCGGCGCCGGCACGTGGCCGATGGGGGTCTCGACCGCGGCGGCCTGGCCGTCGATGCGCTCGATGACCCACTTGAGCACGCGGCTGTTCTCACCGAAGCCGGGCCACAGGAAGTCACCGTCGTCGGAGCGGCGGAACCAGTTGACGTAGAAGATCTTCGGCAGCTTGGCGGCGTCGTTGTCCTTGCCGATGCCGACCCAGTGGCCGAAGTAGTCGCCGGCGTTGTAGCCGATGAAGGGCAGCATCGCCATCGGGTCGCGGCGCACCACGCCGACCGCGCCCACGGCCGCGGCGGTGGTCTCCGAGGAGAGCGTGGCGCCCATGAAGGTGCCGTGGTTCCAGTCGCGCGCCTCGGTCACGAGCGGGATCGTGGTCTTGCGGCGACCGCCGAAGAGGATCGCGTCGATCGGCACGCCGCGCGGGTCGTCGTACTCGTCGGCGAGGATCGAGCACTGCTTGATCGGGGTGCAGTAGCGGCTGTTGGCGTGGCTGGAGAGCTCACCGGTCTCCTCGGCGATCTCCGGGGTCCAGCGCTCGCCCTTCCAGCTCGTGGCCTCGGCGGGCGTGTTCTCCAGGCCCTCCCACCACACGTTGCCGTCGGGGGTCAGCGCGACGTTGGTGAAGACCGAGTTGCCCTTGCGGATGGTCTCCATCGCGTGCGGGTTCGTGTGCTCGTTGGTGCCCGGCGCGACGCCGAAGAAGCCGAACTCGGGGTTGACCGCCCAGAGGCGTCCGTCCTCACCGACCCGCATCCAGGCGATGTCGTCACCGATCGCCTCGACGGTCCAGCCGGGGATGGTCGGCTTGAGCATCGCCAGGTTGGTCTTGCCGCACGCGCTCGGGAAGGCCGCGGCGACGTACTTGGTCACGCCCTGCGGCGAGGTGAGCTTGAGGATGAGCATGTGCTCGGCCAGCCAGCCCTCGTCGCGCGCCATCACCGAGGCGATGCGCAGCGCGTAGCACTTCTTGCCGAGCAGGGCGTTGCCGCCGTAGCCCGAGCCGAAGCTCCAGATCATCCGCTCCTCGGGGAACTGGACGATGTACTTGGTGTCGTTGCAGGGCCACGCGACGTCGTCCTGGCCGGGCTCGAGCGGCATGCCGACCGAGTGCAGCGCCGGCACCCACTGCGGGTCGCGGCCCGCGGCGTCGAGCTCCTCGATGCGGGCGAGGACGTCGCTGCCCATGCGGGCCATGACGCGCATGGAGACGGTGACGTACGCCGAGTCGGTGACCTCGACGCCGAACATCGGCTGCTCAGCCTCGAGGTGGCCCATCACGAACGGGATGACGTACATCGTGCGGCCCCGCATGCAGCCGGCGTAGAGCCCGCGCATGAGGTCCTTCATCTTGGCCGGGTCCATCCAGTTGTTGGTGGGGCCGGCGTCGCGCTCGTCGACCGAGCAGATGTAGGTGCGGTCCTCGACCCGGGCGACGTCGGTCGGGTCGGAGGCGGCGTGGAACGAGTTGGGCATGACGTCGGGGTTCAGGCGGGTGAACGTCCCGGTCGCCTCGAGGGAGGCGGTGAGCTGGGCCCACTCCTCGTCGGAGCCGGTGCACCAGTGGATGGTGTCGGGCTGGGTGAGCTCGGCGATCTCGGTGACCCAGGCGAGGATGCCCTCGTGGGTCGTCGGCGGAGTCGTCTGGGTGTCGATGGTGGCGGTCATGCCCGTTCCTTCAGCGTTCGTCGCGGTTCGCGCGGCCTCGTTGTCGGCGACTTTTTCCGGACGCTAGCGCTTGTGAAAGCGAGCACGTATTGGATCGGTCTAAGGGTTGTGACGTGGATCTCGCTACCCACGCGTATGCCCCGGGCGCGGCTGGGCAGCGCTGCCGCTGGGTCAGATCGGCGCGTCGGGGTGGATGCTGCGGGTCTCCGCCCGGCGGTTGCGGGTGCTGAGCCAGTCGCTGACGTAGACCTTCGGCAGCATCTTGGCCACCGACAGCGTCACGTAGACGATCGTGTTGATCGCCACGAAGGCGGCGAGCACCGCGATGGCCTCGTGGCGCAGGATGCTGTCCGGCAGGAGCACCCCCATGGGGACCAGCCCCGACGTGACCGTGCCCAGCACGTCAGACCCCCGTCCGTGCGGCGGTGTCGGGCTGGACGACGTGCTTCCAGTCGGCCTGGCGCGCCAGCGTCAGGTCCCACACGCCCTTGAGGTAGACCACATTGAGGAACATCGCGTAGCCGAGCTCGGGGAACAGCGAGAGTGCCAGCAGGCGCGCTCGCCACCCGCCGCGCCAGACGGTGACGACCCGCTCGAGGGTGAAGACGAGGCCGATCCCGATCCAGAACGGGAACCACACCCAGCTCGACGTGGCCAGCACCATCAGCAGGATGAGCAGCAGGTAGGCGGCGAGCGCGATCACGCCGTAGCCGATGCCGAGCTGCTGCATCCAGTAGCGGAAGGTCTGCGGCCTCATCCCGTAGGCGCCGAGGTTCTCCAGGGCACCGCGCTGCCAGCGCAGGCGCTGGGCCCACAACCCGCTCCACGACGGCATCACCTCGGTGACGACGGTGCACTCGCGCGGGGAGACCATCAGCGCGCCGAGCGTCTTCAGCGCGATCGTGAGCTCGTTGTCCTCGGTGAGGGCCACCGTGTCGTAGACGTCGCCGGGCACTCCCGGCAGGAGCTTGCCGCGCTCCTCGGCCACCGCGCGCAGGGCACGCGGGCGGAAGACCGACGCCGTCCCGGTGAGCACGAAGACCCGTCCGCGGCGCCGGCGCAGGTCGCGCTGGTAGCGCGTGTACTCGTTGCGCTGGAACTGCCCGATGAGGCCGAAGCCGTCCTCGCCGTAGAAGAGGCCGCCGACCGCCATCAGGGCGCGGTCGTCGGTGAGGCGGCGGGTGGCACCGGCGAGGAAGCCGGGGTCGAGGGTGGTGTCGGCGTCCATGATCATCACGCAGTCGTTGTCCCCCTGGGCGGGAAGGAGGTCGCGCAGCGCCTGGTTGAGCCCGCCGGCCTTCTTGTGCCGGTTGGCCACGGTCTCGAACACCTCGACGCCGGCCTCGCGCGCCAGGCGTACGGTCCCGTCGGTGCAGTTGTCGGCGACCACCACGATCCGCGCGGGCGGGGGCTCCTGGGCAAGCAGGGAGGCGAGCGTCTCCGCGATGCAGCTCTCCTCGTTGTGGGCCGGGATGAGGACCGTGATCGTGACGGGGCCGGCGAAGTGCCCGCGCGTCTCGGCCATCACCAGCCTCGGCGCCAGCGGCATCCGGTTGCCGTCCTCGCTGCGGCGTGCTCGCGTGAGCAGACGACGCTCGAGCCCGGCGACCGCGGCGGCCAGCAGCAGTGCGACGCCGACCGCTGCGAGGAGGACGCGGGGCGCGGGCATCTCGGTGTCGTAGAAGACGCGCCAGATGCCGAACAGCACCCCCTCACTGGGGGCGCGCCCCCTCTCGGGGGCACCGGCGGCGACGGCGAGCCAGAGGGCGACCGCCCCCAGCGCGGCGGTCCCGACGATCGCCAGTCCCACGGACCTCTGCAACCACTGCACGCGACCTGCTCCCCCCTCCTGTGCCATGGGTGGCCGCGCTCAGTCCCCGGCCACAGCGGGCACGGGTGCGGGCACGAGCAGGAACTCCTCGATGAAGACGTCCATCGGCACGGGCTTGCCGATCAGGAACCCCTGGGCGTAGTCGACGCCCTCGGCCCGGACCACCTCGAGGATCTCGGGGTCGGAGACGAACTCGGCCACCGTCTGCTTGCCGAGGTCGCGGGCGATGCCGACGATCGAGCGCACGATCGTGCGGTCCACCGACGAGCGGTGCACGTGCGCGACGAACTCGCCGTCGATCTTCACGTAGTCGAAGATCAGGTGCTTGAGGTAGTAGAACGAGCCGAAGCCAGCGCCGAAGTCGTCGAGGGCGAACCGGCACCCGAGCGCCGCCATCCGCTCGGCGAACTCGCGGGCCAGGGCCACGTCGGCCACGGCGGAGGTCTCGGTGATCTCCAGGATCAGCGCGTGCGGGTCGACCTCGAAGCGCTGGAGCGCCGACAGGATGGTCTGCTCGACGGCGGGGTCTCCCATGGACGCCCCGGAGATGTTCACCTCCAGGCAGAAGTCCGGCACGATCTGGCGCAGCTGCGCCAGCATCTCGAGGCTGCGGTCGAGCACCCAGCGGTCGACCCTCGGCATGAGACCGGCGCGCTCGGCGATGTAGACGAAGCGGCCGGGCGGCACGAGCTCGCCGTCGTCGCCGCGGAGCCGCAGGAGCACCTCGGCCGAGTCGATGCGGCCGGTCTTCATGTCCATGATGGGCTGGAAGTGGAGCGCGAAGCGGTCGTGCTCCAACGCCTCCTCGATCCGCGCCTGCCACTGCAGCCGCATCGAGCTGCGCGGGCCGCGGCCCTCCCCCTCGGCGAGGAGCGCGACGCGGTTGCGGCCGGACTCCTTGGCGTCGTACATCGTCATGTCGGCCAGGGCCAGGATGTCGGCGGAGTGCTCGGCGGCCGCCGCGAAGGTGACCGCCCCCACGCTCGCCGAGACGTGACGACGTACGCCGTCGAGGGTCGCCGCGTGGTCGCGGATGCGCTCGACGACGAGGTCGGCGACCCGCTGGGCAGCCGCCTGGTCGGCGTCGGTGAGCATGATGGCGAACTCGTCGCCGCCCACCCGCGCCACGACGTCGGTGGTGCGGATCGAGCGACGCAGCAGTCCCGCGATCGTCACGAGGAGCTGGTCGCCGGCGTTGTGCCCGAGCGAGTCGTTGACCTGCTTGAAGTTGTCGAGGTCCAGCAGCAGCAGGGCTCCGGTGGGACCGTGCCGGCGGCACCGGTCCAGGTGTCGCTCGAGCTCGCTCTCGAAGCGGCGCCTGTTGGCCAGCCCGGTGAGCACGTCGTGGTCGGCGAGGTGGGCGAGCCGGTCGAGGTAGCGACGGCGGTCGGAGACGTCGACGACGTTGACCATCACGATGTCGCCGATCTGCGGGTCCTGGACCACGGTGCTGCTGAGCGCCACGGCGACGTCGTTGCCGCCCGAGTCACGCAGACGGCACTCGGCGTCCATGATCTCGCTGCGGTGGGACATCAGGCGCTCGACGTGGTCCGAGATGGCGTCCTCGCCGGGCGTCTCGAAGCTCGTGAAGGGGTGCCCGACCATGTCCGGCGGCTCGAGGCCGACGATCACGGCCAGGGCGGTGTTGACGCGCACGACCGTTCCCGCCGGGTCGAGCAGGGCGACCCCGTGCGGAGCGTTGTCGAAGAGCCGCTCCACACGCTCGTTCGCCGTCCGGGCACGACGGGTCTCCCGGTCGAGGTCGTGCACGATCCGCTGGACGACGGGGGCGAGCACGAGCGCGACCGTGCTCCACACCGCGGCGCGGCGCCAGTCTCCCCACACGTACTCCGGCGCGCCGATGAGCACGATCGGGAGGAGGAAGACGAGCACCGTCAGGCCGCTCGCCACCCACAGCTCACGGCGCGTGCCGGTGATGGCCAGCCACAGGATGGGCAGCAGGACGCTCGCACTCAGTCCGGACGAGGTGCCCCCCGCCGCGCCTCCCGACGCGTGGTGCACGAGGGCGACGAAGGGGAACATCAGGTACGCCGGCGCCGGGTCGAGCCACGTGCGCTCGGGGCGGCGCACCGCGAGGACGAAGAGGGCCGCGACCGCGACGAGGAGCAGCCCGGCTAACGCGTAGACCCACCACCCGCTGACGTACGGCGGGACCAGGATGACCCCGAGGCACGCCAGCGCCACCGCGGCGAACGGCACCGCCAGCCCTACGCCGGGCTTGCCGTTGCGCAACCACAGCAGCGGGTCCGCGTGTTGCCGAGATCTTGACACGCACTTGATCGTACGTGCGATCTTCGTCCGCCGGGGCCGATTCGGTGGTCAGTCCTCCGCGTCGAGGTCCGCAGCCACCCGGCGGTGCGCCTCCCAGATCTCCTCGGGCATCCGGTCGAACTGCGCGAGGTGCTCCTCGCGGAAGCCCATCTCCTGCTGCCAGCGCTCCTTGTCGATGGTGAGGATGCGCTGGAGGTCGGCGGCCGGGACGTCCATGCCCGCGAGGTCGAGCTCCTCCTCGGTCGGGATGATGCCCACGGCCGTGCGGCGTCCCTCGACCTCGCCGTTCTTCAGCTGCAGGAGCCAGAGCAGCGGACGCAGGTTGTCGCGGTAGCCGGGCCACAGGAAGTGCCCGTCGTCGGGGTCCTTCTGGAACCAGTTGACGTGCGCGAAGATCGGCTGCTCCTTCGCCGCACCGACGACGTCGAGGTAGTGGCGGGCGTAGTCGCCCTCGCCGTAGGCCATGAACGGCCGGTTCGACATCGGGTCGTAGCGCAGCTGGCCGTCGACGCCCTCGGCCGCGAAGGTCGCCTCGGCACCGAGCGTGAGGCCGTCGTAGACACCCTCCGCGAGGTCGGTGATCGCGCGGATCAGCGGCTCACGGTCGCTGGTGCGACCACCGAAGATGATCGCGTCGATCGGCACGCCCGCCGGCACGTCGTAGTCGGGCGCGATGTTGGGGACGTTGGCCAGGGTCGTGGTGAAGCGGCTGTTGGGATGCGCCCACGCGGCCGTGTCGTTGTCCTTGCGGTCGGCCAGCGGTGCGCCGGTCCAGTCGAGCCAGCCCTTGACGTCGGTCGGCGGCTTCGGCGACTTGCCCTCCCACCACACCTCGCCCGTCGTGGGGTTGTGGGCGACGTTGGTGAAGATCGCCCGCGAGCCCTCGTCGATCGAGGCGAGGGCGTTGGGGTTGGTGGTCTCGTTGGTGTCCTTCGCGACGCCGAAGACGCCGTACTCCGGATTCATTCCCATCAGCCGGCCGGACTGCTCGTCGACCCACAGCCACGCGATGTCGTCGCCGTAGAACGACACGTGGTAGCGGTCGCCGAGAGCGTCGGGGGCCGCCATCATCGCGAGGTTGGTCTTGCCGGAGGCGCTGGGGAAGCCGCCGCAGACGTGCCAGGTCTTGCCGGTCTCCTTGTCGTGGATGCCGATGAGCATGTACTGCTCGGCGAGGAACTTCCGGCTCGCCCAGCCGTCGTACGCCCCCTGCCGCAGGCCGTGGGCGATCTTGCCCAGGAGCGCGTTGCCTCCGTAGGAGGAGCCGAAGTGCAGGATCGTGCGCTCGTCGGCGACGGTCACGAAGTAGCGCTGGTCGTCGGGGGTGCCCTGGCCGAGGTTCTCCAGGTCGCCGGTGACGTGGACCGCGCGGACGAAGGAGTCCGGGTCCTCGAGGTCGTTGACGAACTGCACGCCCACGCGGGCCATGCGGATCATGTGGAGCACGACGGTGCGGGTGTCGGTGAGCTCGACGCCGGCGGCCCACGGCTCGAGCGGGTTGCCGGGGGGCGACATCAGGTAGGGGATGACGTACATCGTCTTGCCCTCGGACGCGCCGCGCATCCGGTCGTGGAGCATCGGCTTCATCTCCGAGGCCGGGCGCCAGTTGTTGTAGACCCCGCGGTCCTTCTCGTCGTTCGTCGCGACGATGGTGCGCTCCTCGGAGCGGGCGGTGTCCTTGTAGTAGCTGCGGGAGTAGTAGCGCCCCTCCCCTGCGCGTTGGAGCTCGCCGGCCGCCACGGCCTCCTCGAGGAGACGGGCGTCGTCGGAGGCGTTGACCACCTCGACGTGCTCGGCGCCGGTGAGCTCGGCGTACTCCTTGACGAACTCGCGGACACGGGGGTTGGTCAGCCCGGCTTCGTCCAGGACTGCCTCGAGATCTGCCATCGCGCTCCCTCTCGTCGTGCGACGACCCGTTGTTCGACGTGCCGTCGCGTGTGCGGTGCTAGGCACCCTAGGGCACCGCCTCGCGGACCGGACCGGCCTGCAGGGGTGCTGATTTCACTGGTCCGGAGTACGTCGGCTATCCTCGACCAGTCGTTGCACGCCGGTTGGCTCGCACCGACGGGCGCCTGTAGCTCAACGGATAGAGCATCTGACTACGGATCAGAAGGTTTGGGGTTCGAATCCCTACAGGCGCACAGATCGGAACAGGTCGATGACCTGCACGAACGCCACACGCGAGGCGAGACACCACCCACCACGGTCGCCAGCATCGGCTCAAGAATCGGCCCAAGAACCACCGCAGGTACCACTGGCGGAAGCAGGCGGGTCCCGGCGCACCCAGCCGCACCACTCCCCCTCGGGGTCCGCGTCGCCTGACCGCTCGGAGCCGCTCCGGCGACGTAGGTGCAGTATGGAAACCACAACTCACGCCCCGGACAGCCACGACCCGTCCACCACCGTCACCCTGCTGCTGACCTTGGACGAGGTCGCCAACGAACTACGCTGCGCTCGACGCAGCGTCGAGCGCCAGATCGCCGCGCACCGACTCCGCGTCGTCCACTTCGGAAGGTCGGTGCGAGTCGCGCGCTCCGACCTCGAAGGCTTCATCGACGATCTCCGCTCAGACCATCTCGCAGGACCCGCTGATGGGTAGGCCACGAAAGCCCGCCGCGGCGACGACCTCGTCGGTGTACCTAGGTGCCGATGGTGACTGGCACGGCCGCGTCACCATGGGGAAGCGACCCGACGGCCGCACCGATCGCCGGCATGTTCAACGCCACACGAAGGCCGAGGCCCGTCAAGCCGTCCGCGATCTCGAGCGCCGCCGTGACGCCGGCGAGTACCACTGGATCGCGGCTGACCTCACCCTGGAGAGCTGGCTGAGCCACTGGTTGGAGGTGATCCTCCCGATGACCGTGCGCTGGAAGACACTCTCGACCTACCGCAGCCAGATGAACCGTCACGTCATCGGCACCTTGGGCTCCTGGCGGATGAGCGAGATCGAACCCGAACACCTGGAGGAGCTCTATCGACACCTCACCGCCCAAGGACACTCGACCCACACCGTCCGCGCCGTTCACCGAGTCCTACGATCCGCGTTGAACGAAGCGGTGCGCCGCAGGCGGCTGAGCGTCAACCCGGCCATCATCGCCCGCCCGCCACGCGCGGTGGAGACCGAGATCGAACCTCTCACCATCGAGGAATGCCGCCGCGTCCTCCAGACAGCGCACTCGACCCGCCATCCCGCTCGCTGGTCCGTCGCTCTCTCGCTCGGCCTTCGTCAAGGCGAGGTAATTGGGCTGCTGTGGACGGACGTGGACTTCGACTCAGGGCAACTGCGGGTGCGCAGATCCGTGCAACGGCGTACTTGGTCGCACGGCTGTGGCCTGACGGACGGCCGCGCAGACTGTGGGCGCAAGCGCGGCGCCGAATGCCCGGAGCGTCGCGATGGCGGTTTGCTCCTGGTGGAGCCCAAGACGAGCGCATCCAAGCGCACAGTGGCCCTTCCCGCGCCGTTGACCGCCGAACTCCAGGCACACAAGAACAGGGTGAACAGGCGCAAACTTGCCGCCGGCCCGAGCTGGGACGACACCTGGCCGCTGGTCTTCCCAGCCGACGACGGCGGCCTCATCGACCCTGCCCGCGACCATCGGGAGTGGAAGGCACTCCTCGACAAGGCCGGAGTGCGTGCCGTCCGACTGCACGACGCACGACACACCGCCGCCACCCTGCTTCTGCTGCAGGGCGTGGACATCCGCACCGTGATGGCCATCATGGGGTGGACCGAGATGGCCACCGCCCAGCGCTATCTCCATGCCGTTGACGACCTCCGCCGCCGAGCGGCACAGCAGATGGGTTCCCTGCTGTGGGACACATGCTCGACAATCCCCTGACCCGACCTTCCGCTCGATGATCGAGCGACGACTGGCCGAAAGGCCTGGCCGAGTCGTCGAGGCCCGCAGCCTTCACGCGCAGTCCCGTGGCGAAGAGCCAGTTTGTCCGCCCGAATCTGCGCGGCCTCCCGAGCGTCCGCGACGGCGGCGTCGTGCTGCGGCACGCCCTTCTGAGGGAAATGCAAAGAGTTCGCCCTGAACCTCGCTTCAACATCGTCCACGCGATCGAACCACCTGCGCGCTAGCAGGGGTGACGATCCCGGGTTGACGCTCATGCCACTCGGCGCCCTTGCCAGAGGCGCCCGGGTGTTGTGTCGAGGGTCGAACCCCAACGACCGGCGACGCGACAACTCCAGCGGCCATCGCTGCATCTACGACGGCCTGGCTGGCAGCCCGGAGACCCGCGATGACGGGCGGAGGAGCGTCGACGACTCGCTTGGCGAGGATGGCTTCGGGCGACACCCACACGACGTCGCCGTCCCGAGGCTCGGCGTCGCGACCGGCCTCGATGTCGTTGTGCGCGCGTATGGACATGGCTCGCGCGCGCCCGGTCGGCCCGGGAGTGGTGGCCTTCTCGGCTATCGCGCGCCCGAGCTCGTCGGCGTGCTCGAGGGCGTGGAGCGCGGCCGCTAGGCCCTGGTGGTGGCCGGGCCGCTGGCGATGGTGTCCTGGCAGGCCATGGTGGCGCCGTCGTGGATGAGTTCACGTGTTGCGGCGCGGATCTCGCCGGCGGCCACTAGCAGCTGCGGCGAGGGTCGGACGTTCACCGGCGTGAGGTCGTCCCAGCGGCTACCGAGGTCGCTCCACGCGGCACCGGCTCGGCCGAGAGCAGGCCCGAGCCGCGGTGATGGGTCGAGTTTCCCGCCGGCGGCCGCGGCGTCGACCAGCACCATGGCGGTCGCGGCGATGAGCGCTTGTGTGCGCGTGATCAGGACCATGTTGTCGCGCCAGCCTGGGCACACGAGTCCGCGGTGGGCCTGGACATCCCAGCGGGCCAGGGCTCGAGTGAGCCGGCTGGTGTCAGCCGGCGGAACGCGCTGTTCGCCGTTGAGCAGTGCGGGGAGTCGGCCGTGGGCGGCGAAACCGGCAGCGGCGGCTTCGGCCGCAGCCATCCGGCGTACCCACTCGGTGGTCGGGGCCACGGCGTACGGGGTCTGATCGGCTGGCCTGGCCAGGGGCCGGCGGTTGGCCGAGGCCTGATCGTGACGTGTGCGACCGTGTTGAACCAGTGACACCGTGACCGCGTGCGCGGCGACGTAGAGACTGTGCATGATCCGCGCTCGCGCGGCGTCGAGGTCCTCGCGCCCCGCGTCGCTGAGAGGCACGTGGTCAGCGAACCGCTCGACCAGAGAAGCCGCTTGGTCAAGGGTGTGCGCCATGTCGCCCAGGCGTGGGTCGGGCGCGGTCGGTGGTGGCCATGAGCTTGTCGTCAGCCGCCGGGAAATGCTGTCGCTGATCTGGGCGACGCGCTCGATCGGTGTCGTCGTTACGGCTACAGGCCCCGCAAGACGGGGCAGGGCTCGCCACAGATTGACCGCCGCGGAGACGAGTGCTGGCCAGGCGTGCAGGAGTTGCGCGACGTCGTCCTCCGTGACGTCGATCAACAGCAGCCGCGCATGACGATCGACGTCGAAGAGGAGCTCCCCGACGCTGCGTTGGTCGGTGGTGTGCGTGAGCCGGCCAAGGTCGAAGAGCTCGACGTCGGCGGTGGCGTACATCGCCGGCCCGCCGCTACCAGTCAAGGTGACTGGCCTCGCGGATCAGGTCGCATAGGGCGACAACCAGATCCGAGATCGCCGCCGTCTCGGGCCAGTGCAGCGGCAGAGTCCGGGCGCGATGTTCGGCGTCCCGGAGCAACTGCACCACGGTGCGGTCATCGACGTCGACGAGGACCTGGTAGTCGGTGGGCAACAAGGTGCTCACCTGCGCGTGCACGAGGTAGATCCCCAGCCCCAGGGAGACGCGCGGTTACTCGGTCGCTGCGCCCTGCCAGGTCTGTTCGGAGGCCTGATGCAGCAGCTGGACGATCTCCCCGATCACCTGGTGCGGGTCCTGGACGATGGTGCTGGACACGGTCACGTTGCGGGTTCCTTTCGTTCGGCGCGGATGCCCGATAAACCCACACGGCAGGCCTCTGGCGCTCCTGATGCCACCTGCCTGTGGATAACTGCATCGGTGTCGGCGGTTGGGCACACACTGGTCACCAATACCTACGGAAAGTGACCGCCGGGAGCGGTCAACTCATGGCCAGTCCGACCGCCATCAGCTGGGACACCCGAGAGGAGAGGGTCTCGATGAGGATCGTTTCGACGTCGTTGCTGCGGCTGGTTCGTGCCGGACCGGCCCTGGTGGTGGGCCCATGCTGATCGCCGGGCTGGCCGTCTTCGGCCTATCGAACGTGGTGGCGGCCCTGGCACCGACCGCCGAGGTGATGATCGGCGCACGCGTGGCCAGCGGTATCGGCGCAGCCGTGATCATGCCCATCACCCTGGCCGTCATCACCTCGACCTTCCCGAGGAGCAGCGGGGAGCTGAGGGTGCGTTGCATCGACGGTAGAAGTCCGCGGTACCAGCGCACGGTTGTCCAGGCGACCGCGCTCGAGAACGGACTCGGTGGTCTCGGTGATGTCGAGCAGCACGTCGCCTGGCAGGGCGATGTCGGTGATGTCGATTCGCTCGATCGTCAGGCGCACGGTGTCGTTCATCGCGGGTTGGCGAATTCGATGCCGCAACTGAGCTTGACCCGGGCGAGCCGCTCGACCTCTTCGATGTCGTTGTGTGCGGCGCCCGGCAGGCCAATGGGTCTCCTTGTGGCCACGCATAACGGCAACGAATGGCAGTTGGGTGTCCGCACGCGGTGTGATCTCGCGTGCGTCCGGGGCTGTAACGGCCTGCCGGTGTGGTGGTCACGTCCCCTCCGGACGGGCAGTTATCAGCACCGTGTACGCCGCCTAGCGTCGAACCGACGACACGAGGAGGATCCGATGGGTCAGTGGTTCGAGACAGTGAACGAGGCGCAACGACGGGCGAAGAAGAGGCTGCCGTCGTCGGTCTACTCCGCCCTGCTCGCCGGGTCGGAGCGGGGAATCTCCTACGACGACAACACGCGGGCGTTCGGCGAGCTGGGCCTGGCGCCGCACATGGCCGGACTCTCGGCCAAGCGTGACCTCGCCACCCGGGTGATGGGCCAGGACATCTCGATGCCGGTGATCATCTCGCCGACAGGGGTGCAGGCCGTGCACCCCGACGGTGAGGTTGCCGTGGCGCGCGCCTCTGCGGCGCGGGGTACGGCGATGGGCCTGAGCTCATTCGCCAGCAAGCCGCTCACCGAGGTGATCGCGGCGAACTCGCAGACGTTCTTCCAGACCTATTGGATGGGCGACCGCGACGCGATGGTCCGTCGGATGAATCGGGCCCGCGACGCGGGAGCGGTCGGGCTGATCGCCACGCTGGACTGGTCCTTCTCGCACGGCCGCGACTGGGGCAGCCCGCAGATCCCGGAGAAGCTCGACCTCAAGGCGATGGCGAAGTTCGCGCCCGAGGTGCTGCGCCGCCCGCGGTGGCTCGCCGACTTCCTGCGCTCCGGTGCCCTGCCCGACCTGAGCGCGCCCAACCTGGCCGAGCCCGGTGGCGAGGCGCCGACGTTCTTCGGGGCGTACGGCGAATGGATGACCACCCCGCCGCCGTCCTGGGAGGACGTGGCCTGGCTGCGTGAGGAGTGGGGTGGGCCGTTTATGCTCAAGGGGATCTGCCGCGTCGACGACGCGCTTCGCGCCCGCGACGCGGGGGTCACCGCCATCTCCGTCTCCAACCACGGCGGCAACAACCTGGACGGCACCCCGGCCCCGATCCGGGTGCTCCCGTCGATCGCGGCCGCCGTCGGTGACGACCTCGACGTGCTGCTCGACTCCGGGATCAGGCGGGGCAGCGACGTCGTGAAGGCGGTCGCCCTCGGTGCCAAGGCCGTGATGATCGGCCGCGCCTACCTCTGGGGGCTCGCCGCCGGCGGCCAGCCGGGCGTCGAGAACGTCCTCGACATCCTGCGCGGTGGCATCGACTCCACGCTGCTGGGGCTCGGCCACTCCTCCATCCACGACCTCACGCCCGACGACGTGATCGTCCCCGACGGCTTCACCCGCACCTTGGGCGTCCCGCGGTCGTGACCCGCGTCGCCCTCGTCACCGGTGCTGCTCGGGGGATCGGCGCGGCCACGGTCCGCGCCCTCGTCGACGACGGCTGCCGCGTGGTCGCGGTCGATGCGTGCCTCGGCGAGGACCATGGATTGCCCGGTGTCGACTACCCGTTGGCGACGCGCGACGACCTCGACCTGCTCGGGTCGTACGGCGACGCGATCATCACGCACGTCGCCGACGTCCGGGACCCCGACGGACTCGGTGCGGCGGCCGACCTCGCACTGGAGCGCTGGGGAAGGCTGGACGTGGCCGTGGCCAGCGCCGCCGTGATGGCCGGCGGTCGGCCCGCGTGGGAGACGACGGCCGCCGAGCTCGAGGTGCTCTGGGCGGTCGACGTGGTCGGCGTGTGGAACACCGCCGGCGTCGCCGTACCCCACATGCTGGCCGGCCCGGACCCGGCGAGCTGCCGGTTCGTCGCGATCGCCTCCGCCGCGGGCAGCCGGGGGCTGTTCCACCTGGCCGGCTACACCGCGGCCAAGCACGCCGTGATCGGACTGGTGCGCGGCCTGGCGGCAGACCTGGTCGGGACCGGCGTCACGGCGGTGGCCGTCTCACCCGGAGCCACTCGCACCGCGATGCTCGACGCGACGGCCCGGCTCTACGGGCTCGAGGACCCGGCCGACCTGGTCGGCGACCAGCTCACCCGACGCCTGCACGAGCCGGCGGAGGTGGCCGCGACGATCGTGCACTGCTGCTCCGTGGCGGGCGGACTGCTCAACGGCTCGGTCATCGAGCTGGGAGGCTGAGCCCGCATCTGGTTGTGCCTGTCCGATCGGGCAGGACGGCCCCCGCACAGTGACGGGCGGAAGTCACCCGGTCGGCACCTAGGGTGAGGGCGTCCCACCAGTGGGTTCCCGGCTCGCTTCCCTGGGGCTACCGTGGAAACGAACCGGGTGAGGAGGTCCTGTGGTGTCTGCCCTGACTCCCTCGCGCCCCCCGGCCCCTCCAGCCCTGGCGAAGTTCCACGCGCCGGAGGTGGTGTTCGGTGCCGACTCACTGGGTGAGGCAGGGTTCGCGGCCATCCGGCTGGGGGCACGTCGACCGTTCCTGGTCACGGACCCCGGCATCGTCGAGGCGGGCTGGCTGGCGATGCTGCTCACCCTGCTCAAGGCGGAGGGGCTCACGCCGGTGCTGTGGACCGACGTCACGCCCAACCCCAAGGACCACGAGGTGCGCCGGGCCTACGAGTTGTACGCCGAACGCGAGTGCGACGTCATCATCGCCCTCGGCGGCGGATCGGTCATCGACGCAGCCAAGGGCGTCGCGATCCTCTCCGGCAACGGCGGCGACATCCGCGACTACGCCGGCGTCGACCAGGTGACCCGACCCATCCCGCCGCTGCTGATGATCCCCACGACCTCCGGCACTGGCGCCGACGTGTCGCAGTTCTGCATCGTCACCGACACCGACAGGCACGTGAAGCTGACCATCATGGGCCGAGCCCTGGTGCCCGATGTGTCGATCACGGACCCGCGGTTGCTCACGACCATGCCCGAGGACCTCAACGCCGCCACGGGCCTCGATGCACTCACCCACGGCATCGAGGCTTTCGTGTCGCTGGCGCACAACCCGCTCGCCGACACCCATGCGCTGAACGCGGTGGGCCTCGTCTGCCGCAACCTGCGCACGACGATCACCGAGCCGGCCGAGATGACGGCGCGGGCGAAGATGGCGCAGGCCAGCCTGCAAGCAGGCCTCGCCTTCACCAATGCGATCCTCGGCGCCACGCACGCCATGAGCCATCAGGTCGGTGGGCTTCTGGACGCGCCGCACGGCGTGGTCAACGGTGTCCTGCTGCCCCACGTGATCCGTTACAACGCCCGTGCCAGCCCCGAGCGTTTCATCGACCTGGCCCGGTCGGCGGGTATTGCCGTCGAAGGGATGCCCGGCGAGGACGCCGCCGAGCTCCTCGCCCAGCACGTCCGACGGCTTGCCGACGACGTGGGTGTTCCGCGCGGGCTGCGAGAGCTCGGGGTGTCCGACACCGACATCGACACGTTGGCGCACACCACGCTCGACGACACGTGCCTGACCACCAACCCGCGCACGGCGTCCGAGGCCGAGATCCAGCAGTTGTTCAAGGACGCGTTGTGACGACGCGAGCGCAGCAGCCTGCACCGGACCTGGCCACCCTCACGGGGGTCAGGTCCGGCAAGGGCTCCTACTACCGCGCCTACGTCAACTCCGACGAGCGGATGCAACGCGCCGTCCGCGCGATGGACTCGATCTCGCGAGCGCTGGTGCGCACGCATGAGGGGCCCCGCGGGCTGCTGGAGGAAGTGGTGCGGGCGGCGGCCGAGCACCTCCAGGCCGAGTGGACTTTGCTTGCCCTTTCCGACGGACACCTCAGGGGTGCCCGGCCACGGATCCTCGTGCTGGGTCCGGCCGACGGACCGCAGGGGCAGCCGACCGCCGACGACTCCGGCCTGCCCCCGATGGTACAGCGAGAGCTGGGTGCCATCCGGGCCGGCCATGCGGTCCGTAGCCACGACGACGGCCGTTGGGTGCGGGTGCCGATGACGCTCGAGGGGCGGCCCATCGGCTGTCTCGTCGGCCTCCACCAGCTGGAGGTCGATCCCGAACCCGGAGACCTGTCCGTGCTGCGCATCCTCGCCAACCAGGCGGCGGTCTCGCTGCACACCTCGGAGCAGTACCAGGCCAGCATGGCCCTGCACCGGCGCGCCCAGCTGCTGCACGACGAGGCCCGCGCGCACGAGCGCGATCTCGAGGTGCGCACATCCGAGCTCCGGCGGGCCGAGGACCGGCTGGTGCTGGCGCACCAGCGCGAGCTGATCGACACCGAGCGCCACCGGATCGCGCGCGAGCTCCACGACTCCGTGTCGCAGTACGTCCTCTCGGCCGGCATGGCCGTCGAGGTGGCCCGAGGAGAGGCGGAGTCCCTGGGTGAGCCGGGCGCCGGCATCTCCCATCGACTCGGCACGGCCAAGGAGCTGTCCCAGCAGGCGGTCGACCAGCTGCGGCGTGCGATCTATGCCCTGCACCGCACCCCGAGCGAAACCGTGGTCGCGCTGCCCGAGCTGCTGCGCGAGGTGGCCGCCCACCACCGGCCGCAGCTTGTGGTCCAGGTCAGGGTCGAGGGGGAGGCCGTGACGCTCCCGGCCGAGGCTGGGCACGAGGTGGCCAGGGCCGTCGGCGAAGCCATGTTCAACGTCGCCGTACACGCGCGGGCGGAGCGGGCCGTGGTGCGCCTGCGCTACCGGCCAGACCAGGTGCTGGTGTCGGTCGCGGACGACGGGCAGGGCGACCCCAAGGAGCTGAGCCGGCTGCTGCGCCTGGAGCGCGGTCGCTCCGGCGACGGGTCGCACCGCGGCCTCGCCAACATCGAGAGCCGGCTGGTCGAGCTGGGCGGCAGCGTCGCCTTCCGTCGTGCTCGCATCGGCGGAGTCCGCGTCGAGATGCGCATCCCGCTCCCGCTCACACCGCCCGACCGGCCGGGCATCATCGACCAGCTGGTCGCGACCGGGAAGCGGCAACCCGCCGCACTGAAGGCCCACCGAACAAAGGACAGCTCGTGACGACGCTGACACCACCCCAGCACGGCCATGACGTGGAAACGGTGCGGATCATGCTCGTCGACGACCACGCCATCGTTCGCCAGGGCCTGCGCTCGATCCTCGAGCGGGAGCGCGACCTGATCGTGGTCGCCGAGGCATCCACCCCCGACGAGGCGCTCACCGTGATCGGCCGCTCCGCGCCGCACATCGTGCTGCTCGACCTCAAGTTGTCGACCGCGTCCGACACCGAGGGGCTCGAGCTGTGCGCCGAGCTCACGAGCCGCCACCCCGACATCGGGGTGCTGGTGCTGACCACCTTCCTCGACGAGCAGCTGGTGCTCAAGGCCATCCGCGCTGGCGCGCGCGGCTACGTCCTCAAGGACGTCGACACCTCCGGGCTGGTCCGGGCGATCCGCGACATCAGCCGTGGTGAGAGTGCCTTCGACGCGCGGTCGGCGGCCGCGATGGTGCGCGGGCTCAACACCCCGGACCCCGAGGAGTCCCAGCAGCTCACCGCCCGCGAGCGCGAGGTGCTGCGGCTGCTGGCGCGCGGGCTCTCCAACCGCGACATCGGCGTCAAGCTGTACATCTCCGAGACGACCGCGAAGTTCCACGTCGGCAACATCCTGCGCAAGCTGGGCGTCTCCCGGCGCGCCGAGGCCGTCTACGAAGCGACCAAGCTCGGCCTGATCTAACGCTTGTCGATCACCAGCCAGCCGCCGTGATGCTCGTTCACCTCGAACGGTAGCCCGGTCGCGCGGCCCCACGCTGTCAGGTCGTCGAGGCTGATCGTGCGGACGTGGCCCCACGTCTCGTCCGCCTCGTCCTCGAGGGGTACGGCGATGACGACCCGCCGCGCCGCCAGGCGCACCGCCTCGGCGACCACTCGGTCGCCGTGCCCGGCGTCGAGGTGCTCGAGGAGGTGGATGGCCAGCACCGTGTCGGCACTCGCGTCAGGACCGGGGAAGTGCCCGGCATCGGCCGCGACCGTGGTCAAGGAGATGCCGAGGCGCGGCGCCACCCCGGCGAGCAGCCGGCTGGTGCCGGGGGAGAGGTCGCTGGCTGTCGTGCGCCGACCGCTGGCCGCGATGCGGAGCGAGAGAAAGCCGAAGCAGCAGCCCAGCTCGAGCACGCTGCCGGGAGCGAGCAGCTGCTCCGCCCGGGCGTAGACGGGTGCGTAGTTGGCGATGGTGCCGTGCCGATCTGAGCCCTGCGCCACCCCGGTGTGGTCGTCGATGCGCTGCTCGATGCGCGCCATCGAGTTGCGGTAGAAGAGCTCCCAGCTGTCCAGTGCCCCGGACCGCGACGTGCGCACGATGCCGGTGAAGATCCGCTCGAAGACCTCGGGCCCACGCAGCCAGCCCGGACCGAAGAGCTCATCGGCGAGCAGCCCGGCGAGGTCGTCGTCGACCAGCTCGGGCGGCACCCGGTGGCCGACGTGGAGCAGGTCTCGGTCGTTGTGCACGTCGAAGTGCTCGGTGCGGATCGTGTGCAGCGCGCGTCGTGGCGGCACCGGACCCTGCGCACGCACCTCCACGACCTCGTCGACATAGGCCCCGTCGAGGCAGGCCTGGAGCGGGTCGATGGGGGCCGAGGTCGCGGCCTCGGTCATCAGCCGACCTCGGACATCGACATGGTGACCCGGTCGAGACCGGTCAGGTTGCGCACCACCTGGACGCGGCTGCAGTACTCCGCATAGGCGGGGAGATCGCAGCGACCCAGTCCCCACGAATAGCGCGGTTCCGGGGTGAGCCAGACGGTCTCGCGGGCCCGCCGCGTGATCTCCTCGAAGACCGACAGTCGCGGGTCGTTGCCGTTGCCCCGGCCGTCGCCGAGGACGATCACGGTCGTACGGCGGGTGACGGCGGAGCCGAACTGCTCCAGGAAGTCCTCGAACGCGGATCCGTAGTCGGAGTCGGCATCGACGTCGAGCACACCACCGGCCGGCAGTCCGGACATCACGAGCGAGAGCGCCTCCTCGGGGTGGTGCTCGGCGAACAGGTCGGTGATCTCCACGAGGTCCTTGACGAACGCGAAGGTGCGCACCGACGAGGCCAGCGACTGCAGGCTGTGCACGAGCTGCAGGGTGAAGCGCGCCGCCGAGCGCACCGAGAGCGAGACGTCGCAGAGCACCAGCAGCTTGGGCCGGTCCTCGACCTTGCTGACGGTGACCGGTCGGAACGGGACGCCGTCGTACTTCATGTTGGCGCGCATGGTGCGGGCGCCGTCGACGACGCCACGCGCGGCGGCCTTGCGACGCGGACGCGGCGCGCCACGCAGCGACCTCAGCAAGCGGCGCAGGGCCTCTTCCAGCTCGGCCCGCTCGTGCTCGTGGATCCGCTCGGTCTGGGCTGCCCGGATCTCGCGCTTCTCGATCTCGTGCTCGACCGCCATCAGCTTCTCGAGGTGCTGCTTCAAGCGCTCGGGCAACCCGGCGAGGAAGGGTGCGAGTGCCGCGCGCAGGGCTTCGAGCGTCGCACCGCGGTCCTCGTCGACATCGGGCAGGGCGTCCTCGAGCCAGCTGAGCAGTGCCATCTCCTGGGCCACGGTGAGCTCGACGTCGAGCTCCATGCCAGGGCTGCGGATGAGGTCGCCGGGGGAGCCCGGGTTGTGCATCCGGTGCGTGGAGATCTGCACGCGCGCGGCCTCGCCGGCACTGCCCTCGGTGTCGTTGGAGAGCACGATCTCGTCGGTTAGGGCAGCGATGTCGATCTTGTTCGCCTCCTGGTGGAGGTTGTACTGCTGCGCCATGTCCTCCGGCTTGAAGAACTCCTTGATGTCGTCCGGCTTGCCGTGCGAGTGACCGTCCTCGGGGATGTCGCCGGGCTCGTCGGAGAGCGTGAACTGCTCGAGCTCGCCGTCATCGGTCAGGTCGTCGTGGCTGTGGCCGTGGCCGACCTCGTCCTCGAAGACCGCTCGCAGCCCGAAGAACAGGTCGAAGACGCGATCGAAGGTGTCCAGGTCGCGACGGTCCTTGATCAGACTGACCATGAGCGCCGATCGAAGCACCTCGCGCTCACCGAGCACGCCGGCCTGAGCGACGGCGTGCATCGCGTCGATCGCCTCCGCCGTGCTCACCCGCACCCCGTTGAGGCGGAGGAACCTGATGAAGCGATGGACTGCCCCCTCCATCGGATCAGACCGGACGCTTGCGGGCAGAGCGCGCAGCGAACGAGCGCTCGCCCTGGCTGGCCGTGACCGTCTTGACCGCGGGTGCCTCGTCGGACTTCCCGGGACCGCCGTAGTTGTCACCGTGGCGTCCGGGCCTGTCCTTGGCGGCGCGGACCTCCTTGCCGTCCACCTCGGCGTCACCGTCGTCGTGACTGTGGTCGCCGTCCGCGCCGTGGCCGTGTCCGTGGCCGTGTCCGTGTCCGTGGTCGTTCTTGGACGGCACCTTCGCATTCGGGTCGACCAAGGTGGGGATCGCGGCCAGCGCCTTCTTCAGGTCACGTTCGTACTTCACCACCACGTTGAGGGTCTGTGACAGCACGTCGGCACTCAGCTCGCTGACCCCGAGCACGGCCAGCGTGCGGGCCCAGTCGATGGTCTCGGAGATGCTCGGTGCCTTGCGGAGCTCGAGCGCGCGCAGACCTCGGACGATCTCGATGAGGCGGACGGCCAGCGCCTCACTGAGCCCGGTGTCCTTGGAGTTGATGATCTCCAGCTCGCGCTGCGCCTCGGGGTAGTCGAGGAAGAGGTGGAGGCAGCGGCGCTTGAGTGCGGCGGACAGGTCGCGGGTGTTGTTGGAGGTGAGCACGACGTACGGCAGTTGCTCGGCCTTCACCGTGCCGACCTCGGGGATGGAGATCTGGAACTCCGACAACAGTTCGAGCAGCACGGCCTCGAGGGCCTCGTCGGCGCGGTCGACCTCGTCGATCAGCAGCACGACGGGTTCGTCGGAGTCGATCGCTTCCAGCAACGGTCGGGGAGCGAGGAAGCGCTCCGAGAAGAAGACGCTGTCCTGCTTGGCGATCCGCTCGACCGCCTCGTTGAGGTCGGCGGCGTCCTCGACGACCTGGCCGATCTTCTCGCGCAGGATCTGGGTGTAGAGCATCTGCTTGCCGTAGTCCCACTCGTAGAGGGCCTTGGTCTCGTCCTGGCCCTCGTAGCACTGCAGCCGGATCAGCCGCCGGCCGGTGACGGCGGCGAGGCTGGTCGCGAACTGGGTCTTGCCCACGCCGGCCGGGCCCTCGAGGAGGACCGGCTTGCCCAGGCGGGTCTGGAGGAACACCGTCGTGGCGAGACGGTCGTCGGCGAGGTAGCCGGCTTCGCGGAAGCGCTCGAGGGCATGGTCGACGTCGTCGAACTCGCCTTCGCCGGCAGCATTGCGCGGATCTGTGTTCACTTGGCGCTCCCTCGAACGTGGTGGGGATGGGGTCCGGACCGGGCAGCACGGCGATCGCTGCCCGGTCCGGCGTACAGGGGCGAACCCGGCCTCAGGAAAGGAGGTCGTCCAGGTCACCGTTCATGCAGTGCTCGATGACGGGGCGAACCGTCTCGAAGGTGCACTCCTTGGCGTTGCCCGGGGTGCAGGCGTCGCCGAGGACGTGGTTGGTGATGCGGTCCACGTCCTCCTTGTCACCGGTGATCACCTTGGCGTTCTCGTAGAACTTCGTCGGGCCCTGGCCCAGCCGGTTCTTCGAGTAGCTGTCGGCGGTGATGTCGGTGAACTTCTCCGGGATGCCCACGTCGCGCAGCAGCCGGATCGAGGCGGCGAGCGCCGCATCGGCTGCCTGCGGCTTGGTCATGCCGCGGGTGTCGACGCCCATCGCCTCGGCGATGTCGGCGAAGCGGCCGTACGCCGCCGACATGTTGAACGCCCACACACGCGGCAGCGCGATGGCGTTGTTCAGGCCGTGGTGCGTGTCGTAGAACGCGCTGATCGCGTGCGACGTCGAGTGGATGATGCCGAGACCACCGGAGTTGAACGCCTGGGCGGCGATGTACTGCGCGTACATCATGCCCTCGCGTCCGGCGAGGTCCTGGCCGTTCCACACCGCTGCCCGGAGGTGCTCCGACGTCAGTTTGATGGCGTGCAGTGCGTTGCCGAGCGACGGCTGGAAGTTGATGCGGGAGACGTACGGCTCGCTGGCGTGCGCGAGCACGTCGAAGCCGCACTGGGCGGTGTAGTCGACCGGGCAGTCGAAGTAGAGCACCGGGTCGTCGATCGCCAGGGAGGTGACTGACGCGTCGTCGAAGGCGACGTACTTGTGCGGGTTGTCCGGGTCGGTCGTGGTGTCGGTGATGACGTAGGCCCACGAGGTCTCCGAGCCGGTGCCGGCCGTGGTGGAGACCGCGATGTGCGGCGGGTTCTTCGGGTTCTCGGACATGTTGAAGCCCTCGAACTCGTTGACGTTGCGACCGTCATGGGCCACCGAGACACGAGCGCCCTTGCAGGCATCGTGCGAGGAGCCGCCGCCGATGGAGACGAACGAGTCGCACTCGTTCTCCTGATACATCGCCACGGAGTCCATGACGTTGTAGTCTTTCGGGTTGGACTCGACCTTGTCGTAGACCACGACCTCCAGGCCGTGGTACTTCATCGACTCCACGATCTTGTGCACGATGTCGGTGCCGCGCAGGCCCGACGTCATGACGAGCGTCTTGCGGAAGCCGAGCTTGAGTGCCTCCGGCCCGATCATCTCGTGCGCGCCGGGTCCCATCAGGGCCCGAGGGAACGGGTGGAACTCCTTGATGGGGAACGGTTTGAGCAGTTCGTCGACCTGCATGGATGACCTCCTGGAGACGGATATCTGACTGCTCCGGACGCTAGGTCCGCCACGGGGCCGCGGCCAGACGAGGATCCGCATACGGGTCGGTGGGTCAGGAGTCGACCTGACCATCAGGGCAGGTCCGGCCCGCTGAGTGAGGGGTGCGCCGCCACGGCGTGCTTCCTAGCGTGGAAAGCGACCCACCAGCCATCTCGACCCGGAGGTATCGCCATGACCGACCCGAACCAGGACCCCACTCCCGAGACCAAGACCGCCGCCCTCGCCGAGGACGAGCTGGTCGAGGAGGTCTCCATCGACGGCATGTGCGGCGTCTACTGATGATCGACGGCGAAGCCTGGCAGCTGAGTCCGTCGGTGGAGTTGCGACCGGAGCCCTTCGGGGCGTTGGTCTACGACTTCTCGACCCGACGCCTCAGCTTCCTCAAGACCCTGCGCCTGCTCGACGTCGTCCGCCGCCTCGACGGGACGACAGACGTCGGTCACGCGCTGGAGTCTGCGGGAGTGGGCGAGGGGGAGCGCGCCGGCTACCTCAAGGCCCTCGACGGGCTCGCCGCCAACGGCGTACTGATCAGGAGCGCACCATGACCGCGACATTGACCGAGACCCCGCCGCCCGCCGTCGGTCGCCTCATCGACCAGTTCGAGCTCGGCCTCGACGCCCCGATCTGCCTCACCTGGGAGCTCACCTACGCCTGCAACCTTGCGTGCCTGCACTGCCTGTCGTCCTCGGGTCGCCGCGACCCCGACGAGCTGGACACGGAGGAGGCCAAGGCCCTCATCCGCGAGTTCGAGCGGATGCAGATCTTCTACGTCAACATCGGCGGCGGAGAGCCCACGGTGCGTCCCGACTTCTGGGAGCTCCTCGACTACGCGGTCGAGCACCACGTCGGGGTGAAATTCTCGACCAACGGCTTCCGGATCACCAAGGAGCGGGCCGAGAAGCTCGCGGCCACGGACTACATCGACGTACAGATCTCGCTCGACGGCGCGACCGCCGAGGTCAATGACGCGGTCCGCGGCCAGGGCACCTACGACGCCGCCATGAAGGCGCTCGCCAATCTCCAGGCAGCCGGCATGCAGGACTTCAAGATCTCGGTGGTGTGCACGCGTCACAACATCGACCAGCTCGACGAGTTCAAGGCGATCGCGGACAGCTTCGGCGCCCAACTGCGGCTGACGCGGCTGCGACCGTCGGGTCGCGGTGCCGACGTGTGGGACGAGCTGCACCCGCTGCCGCACCAGCAGCGCCAGCTCTACGACTGGCTCGTCGCCAACGGCGAGAAGGTGCTCACCGGTGACTCGTTCTTCCACCTTGCGGCGTACGGCGATCCGTTGCCCGGCCTCAACCTGTGTGGCGCCGGCCGCGTGGTCTGCCTGGTGGACCCGGTCGGGGACGTCTATGCGTGCCCGTTCGCGATCCACGACAGGTTCAAGGCCGGCAACATCCGTGACCTCGGCTTCGACCACGTCTGGAAGCACGCGCCGTTGTTCGAGGAGCTGCGCAGCCCGCAGACCGGCGGTGCCTGCGCGAAGTGCTCGGCCTACGACAACTGCCGCGGTGGCTGCATGGCGGCCAAGTTCTTCACCGGGCTGCCGTTGGACGGTCCGGACCCGGAGTGCGTCAAGGGCAACGCCGAGGAGGCGTTGGCGAGCCTGGACCGCGGCGCGCTCCCGGGCTCCAGTCAGGACCACTCCCACACAGGCACGGTGCGCAACGCACCCGTCGGACTCACGCTCGGGGCGACCCGGACGCGACCGACGAGCGCGTGCGACGAGAGTCCGGTCGCAGGGATGGTCTGAGATGGGTGCGAGCTCGGCCGGCGAGCCCAGTCGACGCCTCGGCCTCGGCGGGGCGCGCTGGCCAACGATCGAGGGCGACCCGCCGCTGGTGCTCGTACCCATCGGATCGCTCGAGCAGCACGGCCCGCACCTCCCGCTGGCGACGGACTCGATGCTGGCGTGTGCAGCGACCCGGGAGGTCGCCGTACGACTGGATGCTGCTGGTGTGCGCGTGCTGGTGGCGCCCGCTCTTGCGTATGGCGCCAGCGGCGAGCACGAGGACTTCCCGGGGACCATCTCGATCGGCCACGAGGCGCTCCATCTGCTGCTGGTCGAGCTCGGCCGATCGGCCTGCCGGTGGGCCAAGGGGTTGGTGTTCGTCAACGGTCACGGCGGCAATGTGCCCACGGTGGTGAGCGCCGTGACCACCCTGCGCGACGAGGGCCGCCCCGCCGCCTGGACAGGGTTCGGGGTGCTGGGCGGCGACGCGCACGCCGGCCGCACGGAGACCTCAATGCTGCGCAACCTGGCGCCGTGGACCGTGCGCATGGACCTCGCCGAGGCCGGGGCCACCGAGCCCATCGACCAGTTGATGCCGCGGCTGCGCAGCGTCGGCGTCCGCACCGTGTCGCCCAACGGCGTCCTCGGTGACCCGACCGGCAGCTCCCCGGACGAGGGCCGGCGACTCTTCGACGTGCTGGTGAACCGGCTGCATCGTGAGCTGACCGTTCTGGACGTCGGCAACGACGGCCGACTCCGGCGTCCCGAGCGCAGCAGCGTCAGATCGTGACCCTGCCGGACGGCTTCGGGGTCCGTCTGTCGTCCCGGACCAAGGTCTGTGACGGTGGCCGGTCACTGGTGGGCGGCAGCCGCGGCTCGGTGCTCTATCTCAGCGACGTCGCCGCCGAGCTGCTCGACGGCGGCCCGGTCCTGCGTGCGCACACCAGCGACGCCGCCACGCTGGCCAGGTCGCTCCTCGACAGGGGTTTCGCGGAGCCGTGGTGGCCGGACCCGGCCGGGCCCGACAGCGACGTCCTCGACGTGACCGTCGTGGTGCCGGTGCGCGACCGGGCGCCGGACCTGACCTCGTTGCTCGAGGCGCTGCCCTCATCGGTGCCGGTCGTGGTGGTCGACGACGGATCGCGCGATCCCGATCTCGTCGCCCGTGTCGCTCGTGCGTACGGCGCCTTGCTGGTCGTCCACGACGTCAATCGCGGCCCGGCGGCCGCCCGCAACTCCGGCCTGCGACACGTGACCACGCCCTTCGTCGCCTTCTGCGACTCCGACATCGTCCCCGACCCCGGCTGGCTGGCGACGCTGCGTCGGCATCTCGACGACCCAGCGCTGGCGATGGTCGCGCCGCGGGTGCTGGGTCCCGAGCGTCGCCCCGGTGACAGCTGGGTGGAGCGCTACGAACAGGCGCGGTCCTCCCTCGACCTCGGCCCCGAGCCGGCAGCGGTGCGTCAGCAGGGCGTCGTTGCCTACCTCCCGAGCGCCTGCCTGATCGCGCGCGTCGCCGTACTCGCCCGGCTCGGGTCCGGCCCCTTCGACGAGGCGCTGCGCTGCGGTGAGGACGTCGACCTGGTCTGGCGGCTGCTCGCCGCAGGCGCGGGTGTGCGCTACGAGCCGGCGGCCACCGTCCGCCATCGGCACCGCGCCCGGCTGGGGGAGTGGCTCGGACGCAAGGCCTTCTACGGCACGTCGGCGGCACCGCTGGCGCAGCGCCACGGCTCGGCGGTCGCGCCCCTCGTCATCTCGCCCTGGTCGGCCGTGTTCGCGGCCGCCCTCCTCGCCCAGCGCCGCTGGTCCGTCCCGGTCGCGCTAGCCTCGGCTGCCGTCGCGACGGCCGGCACCTCCCGTCAGCTGGGCCGCAGTGAGCGTCCCGTTCGCGCGGCGGCGATCCTGACGCTGGAGGGCAGCGTCACCGTGCTGTGGCAGACGGGCGCCGCGTTGACCCGCCACTACTGGCCGCTCGCGGCCCTGGCCGCCACCCAGTCACGCCGCGCCCGGCGCGCACTGGCCGTGGCCGCGGTGGTCGACGGACTGGTCGACCGGCGACGGGTCGGGGCCGACCTGGATCCCGTCCGCTACGTGCTGGCGCGACGGCTCGACGACCTGGCCTACGGGAGCGGCGTCTGGCTCGGCGCCGCCCGGGCGCGTTCCTTCGACGCGTTGCGCCCCGACGTACGCCTCTCTCGTCGCCGATGAATCACGGTGCAACCTCGTCGAACCTCCGGCGCGCGATGGTGGGGAACCGGGCGGGCTCCGGAGGGATGAGCGTGAATAATGAACCCATGGGTCGCGACGGCATGCGCGCAGAGGTGGCAGATTCCTGGCACCTGTCGGCGGCGGCGGGCGTGGACGTGGAGAGCATCGAGGCGCCGATCACGCTGGCCGAGTCCGACCTGCGTGACCACCGGGCGGCTCATCCGCTCGCCCAGGTCTTCCCGCTGCTCGACGACGTGCTCGGCCAGGCCGCGCGGGACTGCGGTGCGGTCATGGCGGTCAGCGACGCGGCCGGCCAGCTCCTGTGGGTGTGCGGCTCTCCGTCGACGCTGCGGCAGGCCGAGAAGATCGGCTTCGTCGAGGGCTCGAACTGGGACGAGCGCCTGGCCGGCACCAACGCTCCGGGTCTCGCCCTGCGCCTCGGCCAGCCTGTCCAGGTGCGGCGGTCGGAGCACTTCCGGCACTCGGTCCAGCAGTGGAGCTGTGCGGCATCGCCGATCCACGATCCGACGTCCAGCACCCTGCTCGGGGTCCTCGACATCACCGGCAACGACGACATCGCGGTGCCGCAGACGATGGCGATGGTGCGGGCGGCGGCCCGGATGGCCGAGGCCGAGCTCGCGCGTGAACTGCTCACGCGCGCCGCGCAGCCGGTCGAGTCCAAGGCCGGTCCGCAGGTCGTGGTCGAGCTGCTCGGACGCCACGAGGCGCTGCTCACGATCGACGCGCGCCACTCGCTGCGGCTCTCCCCGCGCCATAGCGAGATCCTGCTCCTCCTCGCCTCGGCCCCGCACGGGCTCTCCGGCGACGAGCTCGCGGTCCTGGTCTACGAGGACGACGGCGCGTCCTCCACCCTGCGCGCCGAGCTCAACCGGTTGCGCAACCTCCTCGGCGACGACCTCCTCGCCTCCCGCCCCTACCGTCTCGGGGCCCGGGTCGCCGGCGACTGGCTGGCGCTCGAGGCGCAGCTGGCGGCGGGCGACGTACGCCGAGCGCTGCGCGACTATCGCGGCCCGATCCTTCCCCGGTCGACCGCGCCCGGCGTGGTCCGGCTTCGCGACCAGCTGCACCACTCGCTGCGTGCCACGGTGCTGGCGAGCAAGGAACCCGACCTGATGTCGACGTGGACGCGCTCTCGGTGGGGCGCGGACGACTACGACATGTGGGTGGCGCAGCGCGATGCCCTCGGCGCGGTGTCGCCGATGCGTTCGCTGGTCGACGGGCAGCTCGCGCGCCTCGACCGCGACCTGGCCTGAGGGCCGGCCCGGGGGTTCGCAACGTTCATGCAACATGCCCGCTCCTAGCGTGACGGTCGTCACACACTCCCTCACTCTTTGGAGCATCACATGACTGTCTACGCCCAGCCCGGAACCGACGGTTCGGACATCGAGGTCAAGAGCCGCTACGGCCACTACATCGGCGGCGAGTGGGTCGACCCGATCAAGGGCGGCTACTTCGAGAACATCTCCCCGGTCAACGGCAAGCCCTTCACCGAGGTGGCGCGCGGGACCGCCGAGGACATCGAGGCCGCCATCGACGCTGCCTGGAACGCCGCCGACGGCTGGGGACGTTCATCGACCACCGAGCGTTCCAACGTCCTGCTCAAGATCGCCGACCGGATGGAGGCGAACCTCGAGTCCCTCGCCGTCATCGAGACGTGGGACAACGGCAAGGCGGTGCGCGAGACCATCAACGCGGACATGCCGCTGGCCATCGACCACTTCCGCTACTTCGCCGGCGCCCTGCGCGCCCAGGAGGGCGGCATCTCCGAGATCGACGAGAACACGATCGCCTATCACTTCCACGAGCCTCTGGGCGTCGTCGGCCAGATCATTCCGTGGAACTTCCCGATCCTGATGGCGGTCTGGAAGCTCGCGCCCGCCCTCGCGGCCGGCAACGCGGTCGTGCTCAAGCCGGCTGAGCAGACGCCGTGGTCGATCCTCAAGCTGATGGAGCTGATCGGCGACCTGCTGCCGGCTGGCGTGCTCAATGTCGTCAACGGCTTCGGTGTCGAGGCCGGCAAGCCGCTGGCGAGCAGCAGTCGCATCCGCAAGATCGCGTTCACCGGCGAGACCACGACCGGGCGGCTGATCATGCAGTACGCCTCGGAGAACATCATCCCGGTCACGCTCGAGCTCGGCGGCAAGAGCCCGAACATCTTCTTCGACGACGTCGCGGCCGAGAAGGACGCCTTCTACGACAAGGCGCTCGAGGGCTTCACGATGTTCGCGCTCAACCAGGGCGAGGTCTGCACGTGTCCGTCGCGCGCGCTCGTTCAGCGGTCGATGTACTCCGACTTCGTGCCCGACGCGATCGCCCGGGTCGAGGCCATCACCCAGGGCAACCCGCTCGACGTCACCACGATGATGGGCGCGCAGGCCTCCAACGACCAGCTCGAGAAGATCCTGTCCTACCTCGACATCGGCAAGCAGGAGGGCGCCAAGGTGCTCACCGGTGGTGAGCGCAACGTCCTCGAGGGCGACCTCGCCGAGGGCTACTACGTGCAGCCCACCGTCTTCGAGGGCGACAACTCGATGCGGATCTTCCAGGAGGAGATCTTCGGTCCGGTCGTCTCGCTCACCAGCTTCGACGACGAGGCCGACGCCCTCAAGATCGCCAACGACACAATGTTCGGCCTCGGTGCCGGTCTGTGGACCCGCGACGGCTCCCGTGCCTTCCGCGCCGGCAAGGCGATCCAGGCCGGCCGGGTCTGGACCAACTGCTACCACGCCTACCCCGCGCACGCGGCGTTCGGCGGCTACAAGCAGTCCGGCATCGGCCGCGAGAACCACAAGATGATGCTCGATCACTACCAGCAGACCAAGAACCTCCTGGTCTCCTACAGCCCCGACAAGCTGGGCTTCTTCTAAATGCTCGAACGAGTAGCGGTGACAGGTGAGGCGGCGGAGATGATCCGCCGCCTCACCGAGGCGCACGGCCCGGTGATGTTCCACCAGTCCGGTGGCTGCTGCGACGGGTCGTCGCCGATGTGCTACCCCGACGGCGAGTTCCGCACCGGCGACTCCGACATCCTGCTCGGCGAACTTGCTGTCGGGCTCGACCGCGACGTGCCCGTCTGGATGTCGAAGACCCAGTTCGAGTACTGGCAGCACACCCACCTCACCATCGATGTCGTCAAGGGCCGCGGCGCCGGCTTCTCCCTCGAGGCACCCGAGGGCGTGCGGTTCCTGATCCGATCACGTCTATTTACGGACGAGGAGTCCGCCACGGTCAACGGCTGACATGTAGGCCACGCCGGCACGCGCTGCTGCCAGCAAGTTGGACGACAACCCCGCGATCGTCATGGCGGGAGCGCGGTGATGCACCTAGTAGAGAGGCAATTTCGCCACTCAAGACACGGCTGCTTGCCGGCGGGCGTCAACGCGGCCCGACTAGCGCTGAACTTGCACTCCACTTTCAACTACCCGATAAGGAGACGATATGAATTGCCCAGGGAAGCCCGACCCAACTCGTTCAAGACTTCTGTCGAATCCGTCCCGTGAGGAGCGTCGCTTCGAGCCGCCCGCCGACCTCGCAGCCAACGCCAACGTCAAGGAGGAGGCCTACGCCCGCGCCGATTCCGACCGTGAGGCGTTCTGGGCCGAGGCCGCCGAGCGCCTCGACTGGGGCCAGCGCTGGGACCATGTCCTCGACTGGTCCAACCCGCCGTTCGCGAAGTGGTTCGTCGGCGGCACCATCAACGCCGCCGTCAACTGCGTCGACCGGCACGTCGATGCCGGCAACGGCGACAAGGTCGCGATCCACTGGGTCGGCGAGCCCGAGGACGACACCCGCGACATCACCTACGCCGATCTCCTCGACCAGGTCTCGCGCGCGGCCAACGCGCTGACCGACCTCGGCGTGCAGAAGGGCGACCGGGTCGCGATCTACATGCCGATGATCCCCGAGGTCGTCGTCGCGATGCTGGCGTGTGCGCGCCTCGGCGCCCCGCACACCGTGGTCTTCGGCGGCTTCTCCGCCGACGCCCTCGCCTCGCGCGTCACCGACTGCGGGGCGAAGGTGATCCTCACCGCCGACGGTGGCTACCGCCGCGGTGCGCCCAGTGCCCTGAAGCCCGCGGTCGACGAGGCCGTGGCCAAGGTCGCCGCCAAGGGCGGGGAGAGCCTCGTCGAGCACGTCGTCGTCGTACGCCGCACCGGCCAAGACGTCGAGTGGGACGACTCGCGCGACGTCTGGTGGCACGACGTCGTCGACGCCGCCTCGCCCGAGCACGACGCGGAGATGCACGACTCCGAGCACCCGCTCTACGTCATGTACACCTCCGGCACCACCGGCACACCGAAGGGCATCCTGCACACGACCGGCGGCTACCTCACCGGCACGTCCTACACACACTGGGCGGTCTTCGACCTCAAGGACGACGACGTCTACTGGTGCACCGCCGACGTCGGCTGGGTGACCGGGCACAGCTACATGGTCTACGGCCCGCTCGCCAACGGCGCGACGCAGGTGATGTACGAAGGCACCCCCGACGCCCCGCACAAGGGCCGCTGGTGGGAGATCATCGCGAAGTACGGCGTCACGATCTTCTACACCGCGCCGACCGCGATCCGGACGTTCATGAAGTGGGGCGACGACATCCCCGCCGAGCACGACCTGTCCTCGATCCGCCTGCTCGGCTCGGTGGGTGAGTCGATCAACCCCGAGGCCTACATCTGGTACCGCAAGCACATCGGTGCCGTTCAGGCGCCGATCGTCGACACCTGGTGGCAGACCGAGACCGGCCAGATGATGATCAGCCCGCTGCCCGGCGTGACCGCCGGCAAGCCCGGCTCGGCGATGAAGGCGCTGCCCGGCATCTCGATCGACGTGGTCAACGACGAGGCCCAGTCGGTCGGCAACGGCAACGGCGGCTACCTCGTGATCCGCGAGCCCTGGCCGGCGATGCTGCGCACTCTGTGGGGCGACGACCAGCGGTTCAAGGACACCTACTGGTCGCGCTGGGAGGGCCTCTACTTCGCCGGCGACGGCGCCAAGCTCGACGACGACGGCGACATCTGGCTGCTGGGCCGCGTCGACGACGTCATGAACGTGTCGGGCCACCGGCTCTCCACGACCGAGATCGAGTCGGCGCTGGTCTCGCACCCCAAGGTCGCCGAGGCGGCCGTGGTCGGGGCAGCCGACGACATGACTGGCCAGGCCGTGTGCGCCTTCGTGATCCTGCGCGACACGGCCGGCGACGGGGGGGCGGACATCGTCGAGGAGCTGCGCAAGCACGTCGCCAAGGAGATCGGCGCGATCGCGAAGCCGCGCCAGATCATGGTCGTGCCCGAGCTGCCGAAGACCCGCTCGGGCAAGATCATGCGCCGCCTGCTCAAGGACGTCGCCGAGCACCGTGAGGTCGGCGACGTGACCACGCTCGCCGACTCCACTGTCATGACGCTGATCACCGACAAGCTCACGTCCGGCAGTCCCAAGGACGACGGATGAACTCTGGCCGGACCAAGAAGGAGCAGCCCGCCGCACTGAGATTGATCTTGATGGGCCCCCCAGGAGCGGGCAAGGGGACGCAGGCGAGGGTCATCGCCGCCGAACTGGGAATCCCCGCCATTTCCACCGGGGATCTCTTCCGAGCCCATGTGGCGAAGCAGACACCCCTCGGCATCGAGGCGGAGCGTTTCATGAGCCTCGGCGAGTACGTCCCTGACTCCGTCACCAACGCGATGGTTCGAGATCGGCTTGACGAGGGTGACGCTCGCGGCGGATTCCTACTCGATGGCTATCCGCGCACATTGGCACAGGTTGAGGAACTCGACGTTCTGATGACCGCAAGAGGAATTGCTCTGGACGCGGTCATCTTGTTGATCGTTGATGGTGACGAAATCGTCGAGAGGCTGCTGCGGCGGGGTGCCACCGAGGGACGCACGGACGACAACGAGAGAGTGATCCGTCGCCGTCTTGACGTCTACGCGGAGGAGACCGAGCCATTGCTCTTGAACTACTCTCGCAGTGGCCTTCTCACCGAAGTCTTTGGTGCGGGTCCGCCTACCGAGGTGACCAGTCGAACCTTTGCCGCTCTACAGCGCTCCGGACTGACGGTGCCAAATCCCTCCCAGTTGAGTCCACGGGTGTGGTGTACGACGGGCCCGTCGTGAGCGTGGCGTCCTGACATAGCGACGGCCACCGCGTGATCCTTCAGAAGACCTGCGAAAGCACAACTGAAGGAGAACCAAACGATGACCGTCGACCCCAACTCTATTGACCTGCCCGCGTTCATGGCCGAGCACCTCCAGCGCGCCGAACCCGACCTGCTCCGATCGATGCTGTCCACGTTCGTTCAGGCGTTGATGTCGGCCGAGGCCGACGCGATCTGCGGCGCCCCGTATGGCGAACGCAGCCCGGATCGGACCAACTCCCGCAACGGCTACCGGACCCGGGACTTCGACACCCGCACCGGGACGATGCAGGTCGCGATCCCCAAGCTGCGCGAGGGGTCCTACTTCCCCGACTGGCTCCTCGAGCGACGCCGTCGTGCGGAGCGAGCACTGACCACCGTGGTGGCGACCTGCTACCTCCTCGGGGTCTCTACCCGGCGGATGGAGAAGCTCGTCGAAACGCTCGGCATCACCCGGCTGTCCAAGTCGCAGGTCAGCGTGATGGCCAAGGAGCTCGACGCGCACGTCGAGGACTTCCGGACCCGGCCACTCGATGCCGGGCCGTACACGTTCGTGGCCGCGGACGCGTTGACGATGAAGGTCCGCGAAGGCGGCCGGGTGGTCAACACCCACGTGCTGGTCGCCACCGGCATCAACGCCGACGGCCACCGCGAGATCCTCGGCGTGGACATCTGCTCAGCCGAGTCCGAGGCCGGCTGGCTGACCCTGTTCCGTGGCCTGAACGCCCGCGGCCTGACCGGGGTCAAGCTCGTCACCTCGGACGCCCACAGCGGTCTGGTCGCCGCGATGACCTCGACCCTGGACGGTGCCGCCTGGCAACGCTGCCGGACCCACTACGCCGCGAACCTGATGTCCGCGACGCCCAAGTCGTCGTGGGGCTGGGTCAAAGCGATGCTGCACTCGATCTACGACCAGCCCGACGCCAAGGCCGTGCACGCCCAGTTCGACCGCGTCATCGAGACCCTGTACGAGAAGCTCCCCGCGGTGGCTGAGCACCTCGAGGAAGCTCGCGCCGACATCCTGGCCTTCACCGCGTTCCCGAAGGAGATCTGGCGCCAGATCTGGTCCAACAACCCGAACGAACGGCTCAACCGCGAGATCCGCCGCCGTACCGACGTCGTCGGGATCTTCCCCGACCGCAACTCCGCCATCCGGCTCATCGGCGCCGTGCTGGCCGAGCAGCACGACGACTGGGCCGAAGGACGCCGCTACCTCGGACTCGACGTCCTGGCCCGCTCCCGCATCGCCCTGATCAACACCGACGACACCACCGACCAAAAGGAGGACCTGACACCCGCCGCACTCACTGCCTAGAGTGCTGCCACCGGGTCACGCGGTGGCCCCTTCATCCACCACGACCGTGGACTCGACCCACCAGTCACCTCAGCGGATCCCTACGGATCAGAAGGTTTGGGGTTCGAATCCCTACAGGCGCGCAGATCAAAAACGGTCCCGGCTCCACGCCGGGGCCGTTTTCTGCATCTCAGCCCGCCTGCGGACCGCTGTGCCGGTGGCGCTTGGGCCGGTTGGCCAGCACCAGGAACAGGCCCATCCCCACCACCACGAGGGTGGCCATGGTGAGCAGCACCGCTGCCCACAGGAACGGCGGCCAGTCGTGCTGGACGTACTGCTGGGTGAGCATCGCGACCTCCGGGTCTCTCGGCGATCCCTCCACGATGGCGCCGGGGGCACCACCCGCGACAGGTCCGGAGGACCCGTCGCGGGTGGGCCGGAAGGCCCGGGCGCTGACCCGGGCTGACCCGGGCTGACCCGATCAGGCCTGCCAGATCCGCAGCCAGTCGACCGACATGTGCTGGGGCAGCTGCTCGTCCCGCATGTAGGACAGCTCGTAGTCGGAGGCGAGCAGGCTCAGGATCGGGTACTGGGGCTGACCGGAGACGCCCTTGCGCGTGCGCCAGGTCTCCTTGCCGTCGATCCTGAAGATGTACATCTTCGGGGTCCACTCCACGGAGAAGACGTGGTAGTTCTTCGACCACCCGTCGCGCCGGTTCTTCAGGAAGCTCCTCGGCTGCTTGATCCAGGAACCGGTCTTGACGACCCGGCCGTCGCGCTTCCAGTGGATGAAGCTCGTCAGGCCGCCGCGGCGGTGCTTGTCGCCGAAGTACTCGATGACGTCGATCTCGGCGCCCGCCGTGCGCGGGCTGCCGGCCCGCGAGACCTCGGGCTGCATCCAGAAGCTGCTGTGCTGGCCACGACGCGTGTGCATCTTGATCCGCGCGGCCGCGAAGCCGTACGTGAACGACACGCGGTCCTGCGTCGAGATGTGGCCGTTGAGACGGTAGGCGTAGCGGCCGGACGAGGAGCCCCGCTTGACCGCCTTGCACCTGTCCTTGCGGCTGCGGTCCTTGATCACGCTGAGGCGCACCTTGCCGCCGCGCACCTTGACGGCCTTCGGGCTGCCCTTGGAGCACAGTCTCTTGCTGGCCCGCTCGTAGGTCTGGCCGCGGTGGCTCCACTCGGGTCGCAGCGAGCGACCCGAGAAGTTCTCGGTGTAGTGGGGTGTGCGCCAGCGTGCGGTGCTCTCTCCACGGCTGGTGGTCGGGCGCAGGCCCTTGAACCGGTGGGCCTTCACGCGGTAGGTCAGCGGGAGGCCACGGCGGGTGGCGCGCGCGGAGAACTCCGCACGCCCGCGGCGGTCCGAGCGCGCCTTGCCGACGTTCTTCCACCCCGAGCCGCGCTTGACCTGGAGCCGGACGGGTCGACCGGCACGGCGGGGCTTGACGGTGGCGGCGATGGCCACCCGGGCAGCGTCGGGGCTGGCCGTGCGGCGCCCCTGCTGCACGATCTGGGGCAGCACCTGGATCTTCGCCCGGGACCGGGTGGCCCGGCGTTCGGGCGACGACAGTGCAGTTGGGGCGGCCACCGACGGATCGGCGGCCGACCCGGTGCTTGTGGCCAGGAGCAGGGACGCGGGCATCAGCAGCGCGAGGGCGCCACCGGCCAGCGCGCGTGGTGCGGGCATGGCGATGTCTCCTTCGTTCATCGTGACTCGTGTCTCTCGACAGCTCTCCACTCGAGGGTGTCCCGCGTGCCTGGCGCAGCCAAATCGTCGGGTCGGTCCGTAGGCTCGCCGTCGTGCCGATCGACGACGCCACCCGACCTCGCGTGGCCGGGCAGGTGGACCTGACTCCGACGCAGCGTCACGCCGGCGACCACCTGCGGATGATCCACGACCACTTCCGCCAGCAGCTGGCCCAGCTGACGGCGGCCGTCACCGAGCTCCGCGAGGGCACGCTCGACGTGGGTGCCGTCCGCGAGCACCTGCACCGACTGGCCCCCGCACTCACGACGCAGCAGGTGTCGGGGCTGTGCCAGCAGGTCTGCCGGTTCCTGACGATGCACCACACCATCGAGGACCAGAACCTGTTCCCCGCCGTCGCCACCCTGGAGGCGTACGCCCCGGTCGCGGCGCGGCTGGCCGAGGAGCACCTCGACATCCACGCCCACCTCGAGCGGGTCGACGAGCTCGCGGTGGCCGTGCTCTCCGACCCGACGCACGTCGACGCCCTGGTGGTGGCCGTGGCGGACCTGCGCGCGGACCTCGAGTCGCACTTCACCTACGAGGAGACCGAGATGACCGAGCCGCTCGGACTGCTGGGGCTGGGGATCTAGCCCGGCGCAGGACCGACCGGACGGATCAGCGGCTGAACACCGGGTGGATGCCCGGGGGCGGCGTGAGGGTGTCGTCCGGCTCCCACGCCGCGAGGTGCGCGCCGTTCGCGACGGCCAGCTCACGCAGCCGGACCGGGAACTCCCACACGCCCGGCGCCGAGCCGATGGCGAGGCGGCTCACCATGTGGAGGTAGAACGGCCGGCCGGATCCGGGCTGCACCCACACCTCGGCCATCGGCGACACGGCCACCTGCTGCAGGCTCGACAGCGGGACCGTCCTGCGCGCCCACCGACCCTGGGCGCGGAGCTCGCCGTCACGCACCACGACGCAGCGTCGCAGCTCGAGCAGGGTGGCCGCACCGACGACCAGGAAGACGAGACCCCACGGGTTCTGCTTCCAGAACACGCTGGCGAGCCCGACCGCCAGCAGCAGCCCGCCACCCGCCAGGAAGGCCCAGCGCTCGGACCAGTGCGGACGTCCCACGAGGGTGCTTGCGTCATCAGGCACACACGCATGGTGTCACTACGCCACAGCCGCCAGGAGCCACGTCTGGGCCTAGCGGTCCAGCAGCGGGCGCGCCGGGTCCCAGGTCGTGCCGTCGCGCTCGTCGCGTCGCCTCCGCGCGATCGCGGACAGCGCCTCCAGCACGACGCGGTTGGCGAGCGCAGCCGTGATGTCGGCGTGGTCGTAGGGCGGGCTGACCTCCACGACGTCGATGCCTACGACGGGCAGCTCGAGGCAGATGCGGCGTACGGCGTCGAGCAGCTCGCGGGCACTGAGGCCGCCGGGCTCCGGGGTGCCGGTGCCCGGCGCGTGGCCGGGGTCGCAGACGTCGATGTCGACGGAGAGGAAGACGCCGTCGCACTCGTCGGTGGCGATGGCGAAGGCCTCGGTCAGGCACGCGGTGAGCCCGCGGTGGACGATCTCGGTCATCTCGTAGGACCGCATCCTCTCCGCGGCCATCCAGTCGAGGGTCTCGGGACCGGGCCAGTAGCCGCGCAGTCCGACCTGGAGGAAGCGGTCGCCGCGCAGCGCACCCGACTCGATGAGGCGTCGCATCGGCTGGCCGTGGCCCCACAGCGAGCCGAACTCGATGTCGCCGGTGTCGGCGTGCGCGTCGAAGTGGATCATCGAGACGCGGCCGTGGCCGAGCACGTTGGCCACGCCCTTCGCGTCGGGGAAGGCGATCGAGTGGTCGCCGCCGAGCACGACGGGGATGGCGCCGGCGCGGGCGACCTTCTCCACCGCCGCCTCCAGCACCCCGAGGGCGCGCTCGATGTCGCCGGGCGGCATCTCGACGTCGCCGGCGTCGACCACACGGAGGTCCTGGAGGCCGTCGGTGCGCAGCGCCAGGCTCGGCCGCGAGCCGTCGTGCGGGAGGTAGTCGGTCATCCGGATCGCCTGCGGCCCGAAGCGCGTGCCCGGGCGGTGCGACGTGCCGCCGTCGAAGGGTGCGCCGACCACGACGACGTCGGCGCCGGCGTACGTCGCCGGGTCGTCGAGGTCGCACGCGGGGACGCCGAGGAAGGTGATGTCCGGGCCGAACTGAGCGCCGTAGCGAGCCATGGGCCGATGCTAGAGCGCTACCAGTCCCCCAGCGCCGCGAACCGCTCGCCGATCAGCCGGTGGGCCGCGGAGTCGGGGTGAAGGTTGTCCGGCAGCGGGAGGCGCTCCTCGTCCGCGGGGCCGTAGAGCGCCAGCCCGTCGACGTACGCCAGGTGCGGGTCGTCGCGTCGCTCGACCACCTCGGCGAGCACCTCGCGCACCACCTCCAGGGTGAGCGCTCCGCGCGCCACCTGCGCGGGGTCCCCGCCGGCGACGAACGCCACCCGGCCCTCGGCGAAGGCCTCTGCGTCGGGGGCGGTGGGTCCCGGCACCGACTCGTGGATCGCGCAGTGCACGGGCGAGACCACCCGGACCGGGGTGTCGGGGTGGCCGTCACGGATCGTGTCGAGCCAGCCGTGGACCGCCGGGCCCAGCGCGCGGCGGCGGATCAGGTCCTGGTTGACCAGGTTGACGCCGAGCTTGAGGCTTATCAGGTCGGCAGGGGTGTCGCGGATGGTGCGCGCGACGAAGGGGTCGAGCAACGCACTGCCGCCGAGGCCGAGGTTGACCAGGTCGAGCCGGGCCAGGCGCGCGGCCACGACCGGCCACGGCTCGGTGGGGTGGGTCGCGATCGACCCGTGGCTGATCGAGCTGCCGTGGTGGACCCACCGGGGCCGGTCGTCGTCGACCGCGGTCACGTGCGCATCCGCGCGCAGGTCGACGAGCGCGGTCTGCTCGTCGTGCGGCAGCCAGACCTCGACGTGCTTCGCACCCGCCGGGAGCGCGATCACGAGGGTCGTCGGGTCGCCTGCGGTGAAGGTGCTCGCCCCCGTCATCATGTCGACGTCGAGCACGTTGCCGCCGGGTGCCTGGAGCCGGTCGACCAGCGCGCCGTCGACCAGCACGTCGTACCACCCGTCGGGTCGCGCCGGGGCGCCGACGTAGCGCCGCTTGGTGGGCAGCACGTCGAGCTCCAGGCGGGTGGCGGTGGTGCGCAGCGCGAGGCGTACGCCGGCGGGCTGGGCCTCGACGAGGTGGAGCTGCGGGTCGTCGGACTGCGCGCGGGCCCACCCGGGCAGTCGGTGCGGCAGCAGGCCGCGGTCGGTGGGCTCGAGCTCGAGGGCGCCCTTCACGAGGGTCTCGAGCAGGGTCGGGTCGGTCATCGGGTCTCCCAGGAGCGGAACAGGGTGTCGAGCCCGTCGAGCACGCGCTCCCACGTGTCGTCGGACGTCGGTGCCCCGGGGGCACCGTGGCTGAAGGCGCCAGCCGCGTCGAGGGCGGCGTAGCCGTGGAAGGTCGCGCCCAGCAGGCGTACGGCGTGGGTCCCGTCGGCGTCGGACAGGGCGTAGTCGCGGAGCGAGGCGCGAGCCAGGTCGGCGTGGCGCGGGCCGGCGCTGGCGGCGGCCGCGGCGGGGTCGAGGGGCAGCCGGGTCGCGGCGTAGCGGCCCGGGTGCTCGCGCGCATAGGTGCGCCAGACCCCACCGACGGCGGTGAGGGCGTCGCGCCCGCTGACCCCGGCGAGGGCCGCGGCGACGAGGTCGGCGCTCTCCTCGAGGGCCAGCAGCGCGACCCGCACCTGGAGGTCGCGCAGGCTGCTCACATGGGCATAGAGGCTCGGGACCGCCACCCCGAAGCGACGGGCCAGGGCCGAGAGGCTGAGCCCGTCGACGCCCACCTCGTCGGCGAGGTCGGCAGCGGCCTCGGCAAGGCGGTCGCCGGTCAGTCCTGCGCGTGGCACGGGCCGCTCCCTTCGTTCGTGAGGTTGAAACCTAACATCTATAGGACGGTGGTCGGGGGGGAACCACCATTGACATTAGTTCGAGACTCGTACTTAATAGTGACGTGGCTCTCGTGCTCGGCATCGACTCATCGACCCAGTCGACCAAGGCGCTCCTCGTCGACACCGACGACGGGCGCGTGGTCGACGCCCGGACCGCTCCGCACCCGCCCGGCACCGAGGTCGATCCGCGTGCCTGGCTGGGCGCGGTCGACGACGCGACGCAGGGCCTGCTCGAGCGGGCCGACGCGGTCTCCGTCGCCGGCCAGCAGCACGGCATGGTCGCCCTCGACGCCGACGGCGAGCCCGTGCGCGACGCCCTGCTCTGGAACGACACCCGCTCCGCAGGCGCCGCCCACGACCTCATCACCGAGATGGGCGGGCCGCAGGCCTGCGCCGACGCGGTCGGTAGCGTGCTGGTCGCCTCCTTTACCGTCACCAAGCTGCGCTGGCTGCGCGACCACGAGCCCGACCGGGCCGCCCGCGTGGCGTCGGTCCTGCTCCCCCACGACTACGTCTCCCGCCACCTGTCCGCGGCGGGCACCCCGGCCTTCACCGACCGCGGCGACGCCTCCGGCACCGGCTACTTCGCCACCGCCGAGGGGTCCTGGCGCCCCGACCTGCTCGAGCGCGCGCTGGGCAGGTCGGCGGACCTGCCGCGGGTGGTCGCGCCCGGCACGGCGGCGGCGGAGACCGCCGGCGGAGCCCTGGTCGCGGGCGGCACCGGGGACAACATGGGCGCCGCCCTGGGGATGGCGCTGCGTCCCGGCGACGTGCTCGTCTCGGTCGGCACCTCCGGCGTCGCCTCTGCGGTCAGCACGGTCCCGGTCGCCGACGGCACCGGCGTGGTCACCGGCTTCGCCGACGCCAGCGGCGGCTACCTGCCGATGGTGACGACCATGAACGCCGCCGGGATCCTCGACCTCCAGGCGCAGTGGCTGGGTGTCGACCACGACGGCCTCGCCGAGCTCGCCCTGGCGTCCACGCCCGGCGCGGGCGGCGTCACCCTGCTGCCCTACTACGGCGGTGAGCGCACCCCCAACCGTCCCGACGCCGTCGGCACCTGGACCGGGCTCACGCCCCGCACGACCCGCGCCGACCTGGCGCGAGCGGCGTACGAGGCGCTCCTGTGCTCGCTCGCCGACGCCGTCGACCGGCTGGTGGCCGCCACCAGCGAGCAGCCCCGCCGCCTGCTGATGGTCGGCGGCGCCACGAAGAGCCCCGCGCTGCGGGCGCTGGCCCCGGCGATCCTCGGCGCGTCCGTGACGCTGCCGCCGTCGGGTGAGTACGTCGCCCTCGGCGCCGCGCGGCAGGCCGCGTGGGCGCTCGCCCGGACGTCCGCTCCGCCGACCTGGCCGGCCGCCGAGACGACCGTGCTCGAGGCCGACCCCACCCCCCACGTCCGCGAGGTCTACGCCGACCTCCGTGAGCGCACCGCCCCCTGGACCCCTGCAACGGAAGGCACGTCATGACCACCCAGATCCCCACCCCCACCCCCGAGGACAAGTTCTCCTTCGGCCTCTGGACCGTCGGCTGGCAGGGCGTCGACCCGTTCGGCGGCGCGACGCGCCCGCCCATGGACACCGTCCACGCGCTGGAGAAGCTGGCCGAGCTCGGCGCCTACGGCGTGAACTTCCACGACGACGACGTGATCCCCTTCGGCTCCGACGACGCCACCCGCGACAAGATCATCGCCCGCTTCAAGAAGGGCCTCGAGGACACCGGCCTGGTCGTCACCACCGCGACCACCAACCTCTTCAGCCACCCGGTCTTCAAGGCCGGCGGCTTCACCAACAACAACCGCGAGATCCGTCGCTTCGCGCTGCGCAAGGTGATGCGCAACATCGATCTGGCCGCCGAGCTCGGCGCCAAAGTCTACGTCGCGTGGGGCGGGCGCGAGGGCGCGGAGTACGGCGCCTCGCAGGACACCACCGTCGCGCTGGACCGCATGAAGGAGGCCTTCGACCTCCTCGGCGACTACGTGACCGAGAAGGGCTACGACCTCCGCTTCGCGATCGAGCCCAAGCCCAACGAGCCCCGCGGCGACATCCTGCTGCCCACCATCGGGCACGCGCTGGCCTTCATCAACGAGCTCGAGCGCCCCGAGCTGGTGGGCGTGAACCCGGAGATCGGGCACGAGGAGATGGCCGGCATGAACGCCGCCGCGGGGTACGCCCAGGCGCTGTGGGCCGGCAAGCTCTACCACATCGACCTCAACGGCCAGAACGGCCCGAAGTACGACCAGGACCTGCGCTTCGGCGCCGGCAACGTGCGCGGCGCGTTCTGGATCGTCGACGTGCTCCTCGCCGGTGGCTACGACGGCCCGGTGCACTTCGACTACAAGCCCTCGCGCATCGAGGACGAGGACGGCGTGTGGGTCAGCGCCGCGGCCAACATGCGCAACTACCTGATCCTGCGCGAGAAGGTGAAGGCCTTCCGCGCCGACCCCGAGGTGCAGGAGGCGCTGGTCGCCGCGCGCCTGCCCGAGCTGGCCCAGCCCACCCTCGGCGAGGGCGAGGACTGGAAGCAGCTGCTCGAGTGGCAGCTGCCCGACCCCGAGGCACTGGCCACGATCGGCGCTGCCACCGAGCACCTCGACCAGCTGGCGCTCGAGCACCTGTACGGCGTCCGCTGACCGTGGACCGTCCCGGCGGCGCCGGCACCGAGGGACTGCGGCGCGACAACACCGCCGCGGTCCTGCGTTCCCTGCGCCGCTGCGGACCCTCCACCCGGGCCGAGCTCGCCAAGGACACCGGACTCGCCAAGGCCACCGTCGGCGTGATCGTCGCGGACCTCCAGGCCGCCGGTGCGGTGGCCGAGGAGGGCTCGCGACCCGGGGTGCGAGGCCGGCCCGGCCGCCCGGTGGCGCTGCGCGGCGAGGGTGTCGTCGCGCTCGGGCTGGAGCTCAACGTCGACTACACCTCCGCCGTGGTCCTCGACCTGGCCGGACAGGTGGTCCTCAGCGAGAGCCGGCCCGGCACCGGCGACACCGCCGACCTGCTGGCGCTCGCCCGTGACGCGTACGCCGCCGCGGTCGGCGACGGCCGCCGGCTGGTCGGCGCCACCGTGGCGGTGCCGGCGCTGGTCCGCGGCGACAACCGCACCGTCGCGTGGGCACCCAACCTCCACCTCGAGGGCGCGGGCCTCGCCGACGACCTCACGGCCACGCTGGCCGAACTCGGCGCCGGACCGACCCCGGCCGTGCGGGTGAGCAACGACGCCAACTGCGCGGCGTACGCCGAGTCCCACCACGGGGCCGCGCGCGGCGCCGCCCACGCGCTCTACCTCACCGGCACCGTCGGCATCGGCGCCGGCATCGTGCAGGGCGGCGAGCTGGTGCGCGGGGCTGCGGGCTTCGCCGGCGAGGTCGGCCACATGCCCCTCGGTGACGCGTCCGCGGTGTGCGGGTGCGGCCGCCACGGCTGCTGGGAGGCCTCGGTCGGCCTGCACGCGATGCTCGCCGAGGTCGGCATGCACGAGCTGGACACCCCGCTGCGGACCGCGGAGGCCGTGGCCGAGCGCGCCGCCACCGACGCCGGGGTGCGCGCCGGCCTCGAGCGCGTCGGGCGCGGCGTCGGCCTCGGCATCGCGATGCTCAGCAGCGTGCTCGACCCCGAGGTCGTCGTGCTCGGCGGCTACTTCGCGCCGCTCGGCGACCTCGTGCTCGACCCGGCGAGGCGCACGCTCGACGAACGACTGGCCTCCGAGGCGCAGGTGCGCCCCGAGCTGCGACTCAGCACGCTCGGCATCCGCGCGGCCGCCCTCGGCGCCGCCGAGCAGTCGCTGGGACCGGTCTTCAGCGGTGAGCTCGACCTGACGTCCTGAGCCCGCGACCGGTCAGCCGGCGAGGCGGGCGCGTACGTCGACCAGCGCGGTGCCCAGCGCGGCCACCGGGTCCACGAAGAGCGGCTCGAGCGCGATCTCGGCCGCTCCGAGCAGCGCCGAGTCCGATCCCAGGCCGGGCAGCGTGAGCCGCACCGACTCCAGAGGCGCGGGCAGGGCGCGGTCGGCCAGTCCGGCCTCGATGTCGGGCCCGACGAGCTGGTGGAGCGAGCGGAAATATCCCCCGAGGATCACCAGCCGCGGGTTGAACATGTTGACGATGCTGGCCAGCCCGTGGCCGATCGCGGTGCCGGTGCGGCGCAGCTCCGGCGACGGGGAGTCGAAGCCGTCCAGCACCTCGTCGAGCTGGGCGACCTTGTCGGGCGGGCAGTGGATGGCCTCGGCGATGGCGTGGCCGCCGACCTCGGTCTCCCAGCAGCCGCGGTTGCCGCAGTGGCAGGGGCGACCACCGGGGTCGAAGCGGAGGTGGCCCACCTCGCCGGCGTAGCCGCCGGCACCTTCGAGCCGGTGCCCGCCCATGATCACGCCGGCGCCGACGCCGACGTTGCCGGAGACGTAGATGAGGTCGTCGATGCCCACCCCGACACCGCGGGTGTGCTCGGCGAGCGCACCGAGGTCGGCGTCGTTCGCCAGCGACACGGGGACGTCGAGGCCCAGCGCGGCCAGGACGATGCCCCCGAACGACACGTCGTGCCACTCGAGGTTGGGCGCGAGCCGGATCAGGCCGTCGCTGCGCCGCACCATGCCGGGCACGCTGATGCCGATGCCCACCAGCGGCGAGGCGGCGGGCGCGTCCTCGACGACCTCGCGGATGAGTGCGGCCACCGAGGCGCCGACCTGCCAGGCCTCGCCCTCGGCGGGCACCGGCGCCTGCGCCCGCTGGAGCACCCGGCCGCCGAGGCCGACGCGGGCCACCACGGCCCGGTCGACCCCGAGGTCCACGGCGATCACGCACGGGCCGTCGGCGGCGATCGCCACCCCGGCCGAGGGGCGTCCGGCGCCCTGTCGGGCACCTCCGGCGGGGGTCGCCCGCTCGGAGATGCCCAGGGACTCCAGCTCCGCGACCAGCCCGGCGATGGTGCTCCGGTTGAGGCCCATCAGGCTGGTGAGCTCGGCCCGGGAGATCTGTCCGGCACCGTGGACGTGGCGCAGCAGCGTCCCGAGGTTGTGGCGCCGGACGGCCTCCTGGTTGGTGCCGAGGCCCGAGCGCCGCTGGGCGGTCATGTGGTCGACCTAGACCCCGGCCGAGGAACGGCGGCGGCGCGAGATCGCATCGACGCTCGCGGCGAGCAGCAGGACGCCGCCGGTGACCACGAAGTTGATGTACGCCGCCTGGTCGAGCAGGCCGAGACCGTTGGGGATGGTCGCGATGACCAGGCCGCCGACCACGGCGTCCATGGCGCGGCCGCGACCACCGAAGAGGCTGGTGCCGCCGATGACGGCGGCCGCGACGGCGTAGAGCAGCTCGTTGCCGCCGCCGGAGCCCGGGGAGACCTTGCCGGTGTAGGACGCCGACAGGAGCCCGGCGATCGCCGCCATGGAGGAGCAGATGACGAAGGCCATGATCCGGACCCGCAGCACGTTGATGCCGGCACGGCGCGCGGCCTCGGCGTTGCCGCCGACGGCGTAGAGGTGACGGCCGAAGCGGGTCTTGGTCAGCACGAAGGTCCAGAAGAGCAGCAGCGCGATCACGACGGGCGCCACCCACGGGATGCCGCTGATGTCGAAGTTGGGGTTCGGTGCGCGGTTGGCGCTCAGGAGCGCGGTGAGCCCCAGCACGATCACGGCCAGCACGGCGATCCGGACGATCACGAGGCTGAGGGGCTGGTGGACCAGGCCCTTGGCCGACAGGGAGCGGTAGCGCCACAGCGACAACGCTGCGAAGCCCACCACGATGAGGATCGCGGCGATCCAGCCCGCGGTGACCGGCACGTTCTTGATCGACAGCCCGCGCAGCACCTCGTCGTTGAAGCGCAGCGAGCCGCCCGAGCCGATGAGCCGCAGCGGCACGGCCTGGAGGGCCAGGAAGAAGGCCAGGGTGACGACGAACGACGGGATGCCGAGCATCGACACCAGGGCACCGATCGCCAGGCCGATCACCGCGCCGGCCGCGATCCCGGCCAGCGTGGCCATCCACCACGTCCAGTCGTAGTCGATGAGCATCAGCGCGATGATCGTCGCCGACGCGCCGCCCGCGACACCCGCGGAGAGGTCGATCTCGCCGAGCAGCAGCACGAAGACGATGCCCATGGCCAGGACGATGATCGAACCGGCCTGGATGACCAGGTTGGCCATGTTGTAGGTCGTGAGGAACCGGTCGTTGAGCGAGGCGAAGACGACGACCAGGAAGACCAGGCCGAGGATCGCGGGCAGCGAGCCCATGTCGCCGCCGCGCAGGCGGTTGACGTAGTCACGAGCCGCGTCGCCGATGGTCGCGGCCTGGCGGTTGTCGTTGTCGAACCCGCTGGGGGCGGGTGTGGAAGCGGACGCGGTGTCGGTGGAAGCAGTCATGGTGGGGGTCTCCGGTCCTTCTCAGACGGTCGCGGTCGCGGGGTTCTCGGCGATGCCGAGGTCGCCCGAGCGGCCGGCGGTGATGAGCTCGACGACCTGGCTGTGGGTGAGGTCCTTCGCGGGGACGTCGGCCGCCACCCGGCCGAGGTAGAGCGCGGTGATCCGGTCGGCGACCTCGAAGACGTCGCCCATGTTGTGCGAGATCAGCACGACGCCGAGCCCGCGGTCGGCGAGGCGACGCACGAGGTCGAGGACCTGACGGGTCTGCGCCACGCCGAGGGCCGCGGTGGGCTCGTCGAGGAGGACGACCTTGGAGTTCCACAGCACCGCCTTGGCGATGGCCACGGTCTGGCGCTGACCTCCCGACAGGCTGGCCACGCTCTGGCGCACCGACTTGACCGTGCGCACCGACAGCGACGCCAGTGTCTCGCGGGCGCGCGTCTCCATGGTGACCTCGTCGAGGCCGAAGCGGCTGGTCTCCTCGCGGCCGAGGAACATGTTCTCGACGATGTCGAGGTTGTCGCAGAGCGCGAGGTCCTGGTAGACGACCTCCACACCCAGCGCGGCGACGTCGCGGGGGCCGTGGACCTCGACCGGCTTGCCGTCGAAGTGGTAGTCGCCGGAGTCGCGGCCGTAGATGCCGGCGATGATCTTGACGAGGGTCGACTTGCCGGCGCCGTTGTCGCCGACGAGGGCGGTCACCTGCCCCGGGTAGACCGCGAAGTCGACGTCGTGCAGCACGTGCACCACACCGAAGCTCTTGTTGACTCCACGGAGCTCGAGCAGCGGCTCAACCATGGGATTCACTTCCGATCGCGAAGAATTTGTTGTGCGGGTGGACAAGTACGACGCCCGGGCCGGGGTCGGCCCGGGCGTCGTCCGAGGTGGATCTGATCAGCCGGTCAGGGGATCAGGAGATGCCGGCGTCGGCGCACAGGTCGGCGAAGTCGCCGGTGCACACGTCCTCGGCCTTCTGGCCACCGTCCTCGATCACGTCGGAGACGTTGTCCTTCGTGATCGCCTGCGGCTCGAGCAGGATCGAGGGGACCTCGCTGTCGTCGGAGGAGTCGACCGTCGTGCCGGTGGTCTCGGCCTCCTCGCCGTTGGCGAGCGCGATGGCGACCTCGGCCAGCGCCTCGGCCTCCTGCGTGGCGGACTTGTAGACCGTCATGCACTGCGTGCCGGCGAGCACGTTCTGCAGGCCCTCCACCGTGGCGTCCTGCCCGGTGACCGGGACCTTGCCGTCCTGGCCGTTGGCCTCGAGGATGCTGATCGCGGCACCGCCGAGGCCGTCGTTGGCGGCGAGCACGCCGTCGACCTGGCCGTCCGCAGCGGTGTAGAGCTGCTGGAAGATCGTGGCGGCCTCTTCGTTGTCCCAGTCCGGGACGGCCTGCTCTCCGACGACGGTGTAGTTGCTCATCTCGTCGAGCACGCTGTGCGCGCCCTCGGCGAACAGCGTCGCGTTGTTGTCGGTGGGCGAGCCGTTGAGGTAGACGATGTTCGCCTCCTTGTCACCGAGGCAGTCCGCGAGGCCCTGGCCCTGCAGCTCGCCGACGACGGTGTTGTCGAAGGAGACGTAGTACTCCGCCGTGCCGCCCAGCGTGAGCCGGTCGTAGTCGATGGTGGCGACGCCCTGCGACGCGGCCTTCTCCTGGATCGCGGCGCCCGACTCGGAGTCGAGGTTGACGATGGCGAGGACCGTCACGCCGTCGCCGATCATCGAGTCGGCGATCTGGGTCATGCGCTCGGCGTCACCCTCGGCGTTCTGGATGTCGTACTCCACGCCGGCCTCCTCGAAGGCAGCCGCGAGGGCGGGGCGGTCCGCGCTCTCCCAGCGCACCGAGGACTCGGTGTCGGGGAGGATCACGCCGATCTTGCCGGCGGAGTCGCCGCCGCTGCCGCTGTCGCCGGCGTCAGAGCCGGTGTCGCCGTCGTCACTGCCACAGGCCGTGAGGGCCATGGCGGCACCCAGCAGGGGGACGAGGACCAAATTGTGCTTCCGCTTCACGCGAACCGCCTCCTAGCGATTTCAATCGCACGTCGGCCGGTCGGGGGACACTGCGCCGTCGTACATATGTTGTGCGGGACAACATATGTAGTGATGGTGGTCACGTCCAGAGCGCAGCCGAGCCGTTAGCGGTTCGTTACCGAAGTGAGGGTCGTCCAACCCCGGACACGCGTAGGGGCGACTGGACCACTGGTCCAGCCACCCCTGCGTGTGACGTATGCGCGGACGCCTGCGCGTCGCAGTCGGCTCAGCGCTTGCGGCCGCGCCGCGACACCTTCTCGGCGGCCTCGACCTCGCCCGAGGCGCCGGCGGTCGCCAGCTCGCCGGTGACGCCCTGGAGGTGTGCCCGCACGAACCACTGGAACTGCTCGAGGTCGGCGGTCTGGCCGATCACGATGTCCTCGGTCACCGGGTCGTCGCCCACGGCCTCGATCGCGGCGCGGTGGTCCTCGATGACGCCGGTGTAGACGAGGTCGAGCGCGGCGAGGTGGGCAGCGGTGTCGGCGCGGGTGAGGTCGTAGTCGTCCCAGGTGCGCGCGGCCACGAGGGCACCGGGCAGGCCGTTCGGCGGCACCCCGAGGGTCGACATGCGCTCGGCGAGCACGTCGATCATCTCGCGCACGCCGTCGATCTGCGGGTCGAGCATCTCGTGGACGCCGATGAAGTGCGGGCCCACGACGTTCCAGTGGGCGTGCTTGAGGGTGAGAGCCAGGTCGTTGAGCGCGTGCACCCGCATCTGGAGCGCGTCGGCCACGCGGTGACCGGTGGCGGCGTCCAGGCCGGGGACGGTGAGGGGGGCGTCGGCGTCGCTGGACACCGAGGTGGTCGCGGAACGAGTCGTCTTCTTCGCCATGCCTCCACGCTAGGAGGCCGGGCCAAGGCGGACACCAGCCGAAGGGAGGTGGCCGCTGGCTACGGTGGGCCCATGCCCTCCATCACCCGCACGTTCGCGACGACCGCCTCCCCCGAGGCGGCGCACGCCTACCTCGCCGACTTCCGCACGGCCGAGGAGTGGGACCCGGGCACCCGCACGTGCGAGCGCACCAGCGGCGACGGCGGGGTCGGCACGACCTACCGCAACGTGTCGTCGTTCCTGGGCCGCACCGTCGAGATCACCTACACCGCCGCCGAGGTCGTGGCACCGACCCGCGTGCACCTGCGCGGCACCAACGAGTCGTTCGAGGGCCACGACATCTTCGAGATCACCCCGGCGACCGGCGGCGCACAGGTGTCCTACACCGCCCGCATGTCCTTCTCCGGCGTCTCGCGCCTGGCCTCGCCGCTCGTCCAGGCCTATCTCCCACGGCTGGCTTCGAAGACGGTGGACCAGCTGCGCGCCTGCCTGGACCGCCAGCCGGGCTGAGCGACCTCAGCTGCGCCGCAGCACCCGGGACGGCAGGACCAGCAGGAGTCCGGCCAGCACGACCACCGACCCCACGGCACCCGCCGCGGCGGCCTGCCGGTCGTAGACCACGTCCACCACGAGGAACAGGATCCCGCCGAGCAGGACGGCGATGAGCGCGAGCGCGATCGAGGTGAGCCGATGGCCCGCGCGCACCAGCTCGGGCTTCGCGTTCTCCTGGAAGACGTGGCGGTGGATGGCGACGGGGGCCAGCATCACGGCGACCGTGGTGAACGCCAGGGCCAGCAGGCCGACGAACCACCCGCGCTGGAAGGCGTCGAGCTCGTCGAAGCGCGACTGGAACGGCAGCGTGGCGAGGAAACCGGCCAGCAGCTGCACTCCGGTCTGGCTCACCCGCAGCTCCTGGAGGAGCTCGAGCCAGTTGCGGTCGGCGCGCTCCTCGGGCGTCTCGTCGCGGCGCGCGCGCTGGTTGTCGGACATCCTGCTGACGCTACTCGGCCCGCCCGCGGCGCCCACCTCCCGACGGGTGAGGATCAGACCGGCGAGCGGTGGCACGGTGGAGCGATGGCCGAGAAGAAGAAGCAGGATCCGGGGCCGTCCGTGAAGGACGCCGAGGTGTACGAGGCGCTGCGCGACGACGGCGCCAGCAAGGAGAAGGCAGCCCGCATCGCGAACGCCTCAGCAGCACAGGGCAGGTCGAAGGTCGGTGAGCGTGGCGGCGAGGCGGCCGACTACGAGGACCGCACGGTCGAGGAGCTGCGCAAGCGCGCGGCCGAGCTCGACATCGAGGGTCGCTCGTCGATGACCAAGGACGAGCTGATCGACGCCCTGCGCCACCACTGAGCCACGAGGCGTCAGCCGGGCGGGTCCAGCCGGGCGAGCGCGCGCAGCCACATCCGGTCCGCGTCGACCGCCGCGGTCGCCGGACCGTGCGCCGGCTCGTCGAGGACCGCCGTCGCCGAGGCGGGCGGCGTCGCTCCGGACGCGCGTGCGACGTCGACGAGCACCCGCGCCGCTGCCAGCGCGGCGGGCCGGTGCGTGCTGATGACGGACTCGTAGACAGGCGCGCCCCCCGGACCGCTCGGCACCTCCCAGGCCGAGACGACAGCTGCGCGCGAGGCGCTGACGGTGACCACCGTCCACTCCCGGCGCAGGGGCGAGCGCTCCGGCAGCTGGCACCGGGCCGGCTGGGCCGAGGGGTCGGCAGGGTGGGCCTCGTCGAACTCGGCCACGACCGCGGCCCACGACGCCGTACGCGCCAGCTCGTCCCAGCGGTGGCTGGAGCGGGCGAACTTGTGGCCCTCCTGGAAGGTGCCGAGGACCAGCGGGCGGTCGGCGCGGGCGAGCGCCTCGTCCTCGACCGCGTGCGAGGCGGCCAGCAGCGCCCGCCGTCCGAGGCGGTGGACGACGAGGTGCGGGAAGTCGCGCGACAGCACGGCGTGGACCGAGTCAACCGCGCCCTGCTCCTGGCGTCGGCGTACGGCGTCGATGGCGACCTGGAGGCCGACCCCGGACTCGCGCACCTCGAGCACCTGGCGCACGAGCTCGACGTCGGCCTCGGAGAAACGGCGGTGGCCCGTGGGCGAACGCTCGCCGGCGGGGAAGCCGAACCGGTTCTCCCAGGTCCGCAGCACCGCGGGGGTCAGCCCGGTCCGGTCGGCCAGGACACCGATGCTGAAGCCACCCGTTGCTCCGGTGTCCATGACGCCTCCACGATTCATCTCGTCCAACCCTTGTACAACGTGTGGAAATAATCTATACAGGACTGTAGAGGTTTTCGCACCATCCACAGGGAACCCCACACGAGACACCTGGAGAATCGCATGGGCACAGTGATCCTGATCGGGACGGTGGCGATCATCGTGGCCATCGTCGGCTGCTTCGGCATCTGGCGCCTGGACGCGTCGCGCGCCGAGGAGATCGAGCACCAGACCCCGCCGCCGCCGCGTCCGCAGCTCGGCGTCGTGCCGGCTCCCACCACTTCCACCACCACACCCCCGCGCCACATCGGCTCCTGACCGGCACCCACCCGCACGGGTGTCGTCGGGCGCCCACCCGCGTGGCAGGTTCGATGATGACCACCCGGTCAGCACCGACCCACACCCGAGACGCAGGAGGAACACCATGGGACTCGACGACAAGATCGGCAACAAGGCCGAGGAGCTCAAGGGCAAGGGCAAGGAGCACACCGGCAGGGCGACCGACGACGAGCAGCTCGAGGCCGAGGGCAAGGGCGACCAGGCCGGCGCCAACCTCAAGCAGGCCGGCGAGAAGGTCAAGGACGCCTTCAAGGGCTGACGCACCGCCCTGCTCCACGCGTCGCCCAGAGCGACGCCCCCCGCCCCCGCCGGCGGCCACCTACCCCCGTGTGGCCGCCGGCGGTCGCATGTCCGGACGCCCGCGCGGGTACGACGGCGCATGACCGGCACCGACGCCCACGGGGCGGATGACCAGCAGTGGGTGGAGCGCATCGCCGAGGTGGCCCGCGCCCAGGACGTGGGCGTCGCCGTCGCGGAGTCGCTGACGGCGGGACGGCTGTCGGCGTCGCTCGGCCGCGGCAGCGAAGCCGCCTCGTGGTACCGCGGCGCGGTCGTGGCCTACGCGAGCGAGGTCAAGCACGCGGTGCTCGGCGTGGACCCAGGCCCGGTCGTGACCGACGGCTGCGCGCGCCAGATGGCCGAAGGCGTACGCCGCCTGCTGGGCGCCGACGTCGGGCTCGGGATGACCGGGGTCGGCGGACCGGGCAGCCAGGAGGGACGCCCACCCGGCACGGTCCACCTCGCGGTCGCGGACGGACGTGGGACGTGGTCGCACGAGGTGCACCTCGAGGGCGAGCCGGACGAGGTCCTGGCGTCGGCCACCACCCTGGCGCTGCGCGAGCTGGCGAAGGCGCTCGGTGCGGACACCGATGACGAACCGCATGCGACGGCGTGACGCGGGTACCGACACGTCATGGACCCCCGTCACCAGCCCGACAAGGTGGACCCCACCAAGCAGAGCGGTCGCCCCTGGATGGTCACCGCCGCGCCGATCGGCCTGCTGATCGTGCTGGCGTTGCTCGTGCTGGTCTACTTCCTCGCGCGCTGACCCCGGCTGTCGGTCGCCGCTCATAGGGTGGCGCCCGTGACCCTGCACCTGCACACGGCCGAGCGCACCGACGCCCTCGCCGACGGCCTCGCCGACCTGCTGGTCACGCCCCTGCCCGACCCGTTCGCCCGCGAGGTCGTGGTGGTGCCCGCGCGCGGTGTCGAGCGCTGGCTCACCCAGCGCCTGTCCCACCGCCTCGGCACCGGCCCCCGGGGCGGCGACGGCGTCTGCGCAGGTGTCGACTTCGTGACGCCCCACTCCCTGGTGTCGCTGCTCCTCGACCGGGACGCCGAGGACCCGTGGAGCCCCGACCGGCTGGCTTGGCCACTGCTGTCGGTCATCGACGACGTGATGGGCACGACGGGCTTCGAGGACCTCACCGCGCACCTCGGCGGCGGGGATCCCGACGACGACCGCTCCGCGCGGCGCTACGCCGTGGCGCGGCGGCTGGCCGGGCTGTTCTCCTCCTACGCCGTGCAGCGCCCGGCGCTGCTGGCCGACTGGCGCGCGGGCGGGCGCTCCGACGGCGCCGGCGGCGTGCTCGACGCCGACCTCGCGTGGCAGGCCGAGCTCTGGCGCCGGCTGCTCGACGCGGTCGGCGACCCGCCCCCCGACGTGCGCCACGCCGAGACCGTGGCCCGGCTGCGCCGCGGGGGCGACGCCCTCGACCTGCCGCCGCGGCTCTCGCTCTTCGGCCACACCCGCCTGCCGGAGACCGAGGTCGCGCTGCTGAAGGCGCTCGGCGAGCTCCGCGAGGTCCACCTGTGGCTCCCACAGGCCTCGACGGAGCTGTGGGAGTCGCTCGCCCCGACGGCACGCGAGGGACAGGTGCCGCGTGCCGCCGACGACTCCGCGGCGCTCGTCGGCCATCCCCTCCTCGGCTCGCTCGGTCGTGACGCGCGCGAGCTGCGCCGCACCCTCGGCGACCTGCCGACCGTCCCGGTCGGGGCCCCGCCGGTGTCGGCGCCGACGCTGCTGGGGTGGCTCCAGCACGACCTGCGCGCCAACAGCGCCCCCGGTCCCGACGAGCGGGCCGGCCGCACCGGCACCGACGACTCGGTCCAGGTGCACGCCTGCCACGGCGCGGCGCGCCAGATCGACGTCCTCCGCGAGGTGCTGGTGGGGCTGCTGGAGGACGACCCGACCCTCGAGCCCCGCGACATCCTGGTGATGGTCCCCGACATCGAGACCTACGCACCCCTGATCTCCGCGTCCTTCGGCATGGCCGACGTCGCCGGGGAGGGCGCCGGGCACCCGGGCCACCGGCTCCGCGTACGCCTGGCCGACCGCTCGCTGGCGGCCACCAACCCGCTCCTGGCGCTCGCGGCCCAGCTGGTCGAGCTCGTCCGCGGCCGGATGACGGCCAGCCAGGTGCTCGACGTCGCGGGCGCCGACCCGGTGCGGGCGCGGTTCGGTCTCGGCGACGAGGAGCTCGAGCGCATCGCACACTGGGTCGACGTCAGCGGCATCCGCTGGGGCTACGACGCCGAGCACCGCGGCGCCTTCGGCCTGGCCGGCCTCGACGCCAACACCTGGGTGGCGGGGATGCGCCGCGTGCTGCTGGGCGCGGCGATGTCCGGCCTCGACCACCGCCAGGTCGCCGGCACGGTGCCGGTCGACGACGTGAGCGACGGCGACCTCGACCTGGTCGGACGCTTCGCCGAGCTCGTCGAGCGCCTCCACACCTTCGTCACACGGGCCGAGCAGGCGACGACCGTCACCGACTGGACCACGGCCCTGGGCGAGGCGGTGCACCACCTCACCTCGACGCCGCTGGCCGAGGTGTGGCAGGTGGCGCAGTTCGACCGCGAGGTCGCACGCATCGCCGCGGGCGCGGAGGGCACGGGCACCCGGCTGCGGCAGGCCGACGTACGAGCCCTGCTCCAGCAGCGGTTGCGCGGACGTCCGACGCGCGCCAACTTCCGCACCGGCACGCTGACCGTCTGCACGATGGTCCCGATGCGCTCGGTGCCGCACCGGGTGGTGTGCCTGGTCGGTCTCGACGACGGCGTCTTCCCCCGGGTGTCCACCGTCGACGGCGACGACGTGCTCGCGCGCCGACCGCGCACCGGCGAGCGCGACCTGCGCGCCGAGGACCGCCAGCTCTTCCTCGACGCGATCGTCGCGGCCACCGACAAGCTCGTCATCACCTACACCGGCCGCGGCGAGCACACCGGGGCGGAGCGCCCGCCCGCAGTGCCGCTCGGCGAGCTGCTCGACGCCCTCAACCGCACCGCCGCGACGCCCGTGCGCGACCACGTGCTGACCCAGCACCCGCTCCAGCCCTTCGACGAGGACAACTTCGTCGCCGGTGCGCTGCGCGGGGGCGGGCCCTTCACCTTCGACCGCTTCGCCCTCGCAGGTGCGAGCGCGGCCCGCGACGAGCGCCGCCCCGTGGGTGTCCTGGTGCCGCACGCCCTGCCGGCCGCCGGCACGGCCGAGGACGTCTCGCTCGCCGACCTCCACGACTTCTTCGCCCATCCCGTGCGCGGGTTCTTCCGCCGGCTGCGGATCGCGCGCCCCTACGACGCCGACGTCGTCAAGGACGCCATCCCGATCACGCTCGACGCGCTGGAGAAGTGGGGGGTCGGCGACCACCTGGCCTCCGAGGTGCTCGGCGGTGCCGACGCCCTGGCCGTGGGCGAGGCGCTCAAGGTCTCCGGTCAGCTCCCACCCGGGCCGCTCGGGGAGGGCGTCCTCGACGACATCATCGAGGTGGTCCGCCCCCTGGTGATGAAGGCGCTCGAGCTGCGGCGCGGACCCCACCGCACCCTCGACGTCGACGTCGACCTGGGGGGCGGACGCCGCCTCTCCGGCACGGTGGGCGACGTGTGGGGCAACAACGTGGTGTCGGTGTCCTTCTCCAACCTCGCCGCCAAGCACCGCCTGGCCGCGTGGATCGACGCCCTCGCGCTCGCGGCCGGGGCCCCCGACGAGAACTGGACCGTCCACACCATCGGCAAGCACCGCTCCGGCGGCCAGGTGCAGCTCATCGGCCCGCTCGCCCAGCACGAGGCCCAGGAGTGGCTGCGCGGCCTCGTCGCCCTCTACGACGCCGGCCAGCGCGAGCCGCTCCCGCTCCCGGTGAAGACCTCGCTGGCATGGGCCGAGGAGCACCGCAGGATGCTCGCGGGCAGCGACGGCGACCCCGACGTCCGGGCGCGCGCAGAGTGGGAGACGCCGCGCTTCAACGACGCCGGCTTCCCCAAGGAGGACGCCGACGCCTGGCACGTCCGCGCCTTCGGCGAGCACGCCGACTACTCCCTCCTCACCACCGCACCGCGCACGGGCGAGGACGGACCGCACCGGCTCGGCCACTACGCCTGGGCCCTCTGGGCGCCGCTGATCGACGGCGGCCACGAGCAGGTGAGGGGCCTGTGAGCACCACTCCGACCCACGTGCCGGTCCAGACCTTCGACATCACCGCGGACCTCCACCCCGGCACCACCCTGCTCGAGGCGAGCGCGGGCACCGGCAAGACGTGGACGATCGCCGCACTGGTGGCCAAGCACATCGCGTCCGGCGACGTACGCCTCGACGAGATGCTGGTCGTCACCTTCACCCGCGCCGCCAGCCAGGAGCTCCGCGAGCGCGTACGCCGCCAGCTCGACGAGGCCGTGCAGCTGCTCACCGGCACCTGCGCACCCGAGCCGGCCAACCGGCTGCACACGTGGCTGCTCGACGCCGACACGACCGCGCGGGAGGCTCGCCACGACCGCCTGACGCAGGCGCTGGTGTCCTTCGACGCGGCCACCATCGCCACGATCCACCAGTTCTGCCAGCTGGTGCTCCGCAGCCTCGGCGTCGCGGGCGACACCGACGCCTCGGCCACGCTGGTGGAGGACCTCGAGCAGCTCACCACCGAGGTCGTCGACGACCTCTACCTCGCCCGCTTCGGCTCCGAGGCGCGCCCGCCGTGGAGCCGCGCCGACGCGCTGGAGCTCGCACGCCATGTCATCGGCGACCCCCGAGCCGTGGTCGAGCCGGCCGCCGTGCTCACCGAGTCGCCCGACTCCTCGGCCGCGATGCGGGTCCGTTTCGCGTGCGACGTGCTGGAGGAGGTGGAGCGCCGCAAGCGCCGCCTCGGCGTGCTGAGCTACGACGACCTGCTGAGCCAGCTGGCCGACGCCCTGGAGGACACGCACGCGGCGGCGCGGCGCCGGATGCAGCACCGGTGGAAGTTCGTGCTGATCGACGAGTTCCAGGACACCGACCCGGTGCAGTGGCAGGTCTTCCGGCGTGCCTTCGCCGAGACCACGACGATGGTGCTGATCGGCGACCCCAAGCAGGCGATCTACGCCTTCCGCGGCGGCGACGTCGTGACCTACCTCCAGGCCGCCGACACGGCGACCACGACCCAGACGCTCGGCGTCAACTGGCGCTCCGACCGCCCGCTGCTCGACGCCGTCCAGGCGGTGCTCCGGGGCGCCCAGCTCGGCGACGAGCGCATCGTCGTCCATCCGGTCGAGGCGCACCTGGCCCACTCGCGCCTCGAGGGGGCCGGGGCTCCCTTCCGCCTCCGGGTGGTCCGTCGTGCCGAGCTCGGCAAGGGCCCGCGCTCGAGGCCGCCGGTGGCGCTGTGGCGCGACCACGTCGTCACCGACACCGCCCACGACATCAAGCGACTCATCGACGCCGGCGCCCGCTTCGAGGGCCGGGACCTCAGGCCGGGCGACATCGCCGTGCTGGCCGCCCGGCGCAACGAGCTCGAGGCGGTCCAGGCGGCCCTCGCCGACGTCGGGGTGCCGTCGGTGGTCAACGCCGGCGGTTCGGTCTTCCACACGCCCGCCGCGGGCGAGTGGCTCACGCTGCTCGAGGCGATGGAGCAGCCGCACCGTGCCGACCGGGTGCGCGCCGCCGCGCTCACGTCGTTCTTCGGCCACGACGCGGTCTCGCTCGACGCCGGCGGCGACCGGCTGACCGACCAGCTCGCCGCCCGCGTCCGCACCCTGGCCGACGTCTTCACCCGGCGCGGGGTCGCCGCGGTGGTGGAGGTGGCCGCGGTCGAGGGGTTGACGGCCCGGGTCCTGGCACGCGTGGGCGGCGAGCGCACGCTGACCGACCTGCGCCACATCGGGGAGTCCCTGCTGCGGGTGTCCACCGAGCAGCGGGTCGGGCTGGTCGGCCTGCTCGCCTGGCTGCGCGAGCAGGTCGCCGACGACAAGCTCGAGGTCGCCTCCGAGCGCACCCGGCGCCTCGACTCCGACGCCGCCGCGGTCCAGCTCGTGACCATCCACAGCAGCAAGGGGCTGCAGTGGCCCGTCGTCTACCTCCCCACCCTGTGGAACCGCTTCACCGGCCGCGACCCGGCCGTGCCGCTCTTCCACGACGACGCCGGGCGCCGGTGCCGCGACGTCGGCGGTGCGAGCGCGTTCCACCGTGACGCGGTGCGCCGCCACTGGCGCGAGGACGCGGGCGAGTCGCTGCGCCTGCTCTACGTCGCGATGACGCGCGCCCAGTCGCAGGTCGTGGCGTGGTACGCCGCCGCTGACCGCAACACCCCCGACTCCCCCCTGCACCGGATGCTCCTGGGACGCCGCCCGGGGACGGCCCCGGTGCCCGACAGCCAGGCGCTGGTCGACGAGGACCGGCTGATGACCATCCTGGCGGCCTGGGCGCAGGAGGGCGGGCCGAGCGTCGAGCTGGCCACCCTCACCCCGCCCGACCCGACCCCGCTCCAGGGCTCGACCGAGCGCTTGGCCGTCCGGTCGTTCAGCCGCGAGGTCGACACCACCTGGCGCCGTACGTCCTACTCCTCGCTCTCCGCCACTAGCGCCGCCCACGCCGCCGCCGCGCTGTCGGAGCCCGAGATGGAGGCCGAGCTGGAGGCGAGCGCCGACGCGGAGGTCTCCCCCGAAGAGCTCGACGGCGCGGCCGAGGGAGACCTCGCGGCCGCCGCGGTGCCGTCGCCGATGGCGGCCCTGCCCGTCGGTGCCACCTTCGGCTCCCTGGTCCACGCGGTGCTCGAGCACGCCGACCCGGGCGCCGACGACTTCCACGCCGAGCTGCTGGGGCACGTGCGCGAGCAGCTGGTCTGGTGGCCGGTCGACCTCGACCCGGTCGCGCTCACCGACGCGCTCGTCGCGGTGTGCTCGAGCCCGCTCGGACCGCTCGCCGCCGACCGCACGCTGCTCTCCCTGGGCCTGCCCGACCGGCTGCGCGAGCTCGACTTCGAGGTCCCGCTGGCCGGCGGCGACACGGTGGCCACGCCCGTCGACGTACGCCTGGGCGACCTCGTTCCGCTGCTGCGCCGGCACCTGCCCGAGGGCGACGCGGTGCGGGTCTACGCCGACGCACTCGACGCTGACCCCGAGCTCGCGTCCCAGTCGCTGCGCGGCTACCTCACCGGCTCGATCGACGTGGTGCTGCGCGTCGACGTCGGCGGCGCCCAGCGCTTCCTCACCGTCGACTACAAGACCAACTGGCTCGGCCCGATGGACCAGCCGCTGACGGCCCACGACTACCGCCCCGAGGTGCTCGACGAGGCGATGGCCCACTCCGACTACCCGCTCCAGGCGCTCCTCTACACCGTGGTGCTCCACCGGTTCCTGCGCTGGCGACTGCCCGACTACGACCCCGCGACCCACCTCGGCGGGGTGCTCTACCTCTACCTCCGCGGCATGTGCGGCCCCGGCACCCCGGTGGTCGACGGCATGCCGTGCGGTGTCTTCTCGTGGCGCCCGCCCGTGCCGCTCGTGGAGGAGCTCTCCGACCTGCTCGACGGGGTGGTGAGGAGATGAGCGAGGTCTTCGAGCCGGTCGACGCGCACGACCGCGACCTGGCGCTCGCGGCCCACGGGCTGCTGCACACCTTCAACGCCGCCGGGGTGCTCACGTCGGCCGACGTCCACGTCGCCTCGACGCTCGGCCGGCTCGCCGGCGAGTCGGACGAGTCCGTTCTGCTCGCGGTCGCCCTCGCCGTGCGGGCCGTGCGCCACGGCTCGGTCTGCCTCGACCTGGCGGCCGTGCCGGCCTCCCTCGCGGACCTCGGGCTGCCGTGGCCGACGCCGGAGCGGTGGTCCGCGGCCGTGTCGGCGAGCCCGCTGCCGGCGGCCGGGGTGGTGCGCCTGGACCACGGGCTGGTCTACCTCGACCGCTACCACGAGCAGGAGACCCAGGTGCTGGGCGACCTGCGCGAGCGCGGGCGGGTGGCCCACGCCGTCGACACGGGGCTGCTGGAGCAGTCGCTGGTGCGGGTCTTCCCCACCGCGGAGTCCGACGAGCAGCGCGAGGCCTGCCGGCGGGCGGCCACGCAGGCCACCACCGTGGTCACCGGCGGCCCCGGCACCGGCAAGACGACGGCCGTCGCGGGCCTGCTGGCCGTCCTCGTCGAGCAGGCCGAGGCCCGGGGCGAGCGGCTGCGCATCGCGCTGGCCGCGCCGACCGGCAAGGCCGCCGCGCGGCTCGAGCAGTCGGTGCGGTCGTCCGTCGCCCGCTTCGGGCCGGCCGACCAGAGCCGCCTGGCCGACGTGTCGGCGATGACGCTGCACCGCCTGCTGCGCCAGCACCCCGGCAACAGCACCCGCTTCCGCCACCACCGCGGCAACCGCCTGCCCCACGACCTCGTCGTGGTCGACGAGGCGTCGATGGTGTCGTTGACGATGATGGCGCGCCTGCTCGAGGCGGTCCGGCCCGAGGCCCGCCTGGTGCTGGTGGGCGACCCCGACCAGCTCAGCTCGGTCGACGCCGGTGCCGTCCTCACCGACCTCGTCCGCGGCTACGAGCACCGCCCCGACAGCCCGGTCGCGGCGCTGCGCACAGCGCACCGCTACGGCGCCGAGATCGGCGAGCTCGCCGAGGCGCTGCGCCTCGGCGACGCCGACCGGACGGTCGCGGCCCTGCGCGCCGGTGGCGAGGCGGTCGAGTGGGTGCGCGACGGCGACCCGGCCCGCGCGATCCGCTCCTCGGTGCTGCCGCACGCCCTCGCCGTGCACGACGCCGCGGTGGCCGGTGACGCCCAGCGGGCCCTGGAGGCGCTCGATCGGCACCGACTGCTGTGCGCGCACCGCGACGGCCCGTTCGGCGTACGCCACTGGAACAGGCGCATCGAGCAGTGGTTCACCGCCGAGACCGGCGAGCCCGTGCACGATGCGGCCTACCTCGGGCGGCCGCTCCTGGTCTCGTCCAACGACTACACGCTCGGCGTCTACAACGGCGACACCGGTGTCGTCGTGGCCAGCCCGTCCGGGCCGCGCGCGGCCATCGCGACGGGGGTCGGGTTCCTCGAGCTGGCCCCCTCCCGCCTCGGCGACGTGGAGACCATGCACGCGATGACGATCCACAAGTCGCAGGGCAGCCAGGCCGACGAGGTCACGGTGCTGCTGCCCGACGAGGAGTCGCGGCTGCTGACGCGCGAGCTGTTCTACACCGCGGTCACCCGCGCGCAGCGACGGGTGCGCGTCATCGGCTCGGAGTCGGCGGTCCGCGCGGCCATCGCCCGGCAGGCGCTGCGCGCGAGCGGGCTGCGTGCCCGGCTGTCGGATGACGGAAACCTGGCCGACACGTCGGCCCGATAGCCTCGGCCCATGCCCTACCTCATCCGTGTCGAGCTCCCCGACGTCCCGGGGTCGCTGGGCCGCGTCGCGAGCGCGATCGGTGAGGCCGGCGGCGACATCGAGGCGATCGAGATCGTCGAGAAGCGCGACGGCTACGCCGTCGACGACGTCCTGCTCGAGATCCCGCCCGGCACGATGCCCGACTCGATCGTGTCCGCGTGCAGCGTGCTCGACGGGGTGAGCGTGCTCTGGATCAACCGCTACGCCGCGGGCGGCAACCTCTTCCTGGACCTCGAGGTCGTCGAGGCGCTCACCGAGGACCCCGGCTCGGCGCGGGACCGGGTGGTCGACCTGCTGCCGATCACGTTCCGCGTCGACTGGGCGGCACGCGTGCGTCGCGGCGACGCTGGGCTCTCGGTGGTGCACGCGACCGACGCCGCGCCGAGCGAGTTCGACATCGGCCACCTCACTTCCCCCACCCGCCTGCCCGGCGACGACACCTACGTCGAGTGCGCGGCGCCCTTCGGCGACGACCTCATTGCCATGGGTCGGCGCGGGGGTCCGGAGTTCCTCGACTCCGAGCTCGCGCGGCTCGAGCACCTGCTCGGGCTGGCGATGACGATCAGCCGCGCCTGAGGCGGGTCGGGCGGTCGCACATGGAACGCACGCGTGACGGGTACGTCCCGGGTCCCGAGGAGAGGTGAGTCCAGTGGCAACCGACGAGACGCAGCACGAGGCCTTCCACGACGACGAGATCGAGCAGCCGGCCGACCCGTTCGAGCCCGAGGCGCCGGCCCACGTCGATCCCGACGCCGAGGCGATCGTCCACGCCGAGGACCCCGACGAGGAGGCCGTCGTAGACGAGATCGACGCGGACCAGCCCGCGGGCTGAGGTCAGGCGCGCTCGAGCAGGAAGAGCGGGATCAGGCGGTCGGTCTTCTCGGCGTACGACGCGTAGGTCGGCCACGTCGCCACGGCGTGCTGCCACCAGTCCTCGCGCTCCGCGCCCTCGAGCTCGCGCACGCGGTAGGCGTGCTTCTCCGCGCCGTCCTGGAGCTCGACCTCGGGGTGGGCGACGAAGTTGTGGTACCACTCCGGGTTCTCCGGGGCGCCGCCCTTGGACGCCACCGCGAGGTAGGCCCCGTCGCGCTCGACCCGCATCACCGGGTTCTTGCGGAGGTGGCCCGACCTCGCACCGACGGACGTGACGACGACGATCGGGTAGTCGGTGTCGGGGAGCGTGCCCGACCTCGCGCCGTCGGTCGCCTCGTACTCCTCGACCTGGTTGCGGACCCACTCGGACGTGCTCGGGACATAGGTGCCAGTCAGTGCCATGCCTGCCACAACACCACGGGCGGCGACGATCTTCCAGACCGGCTGGGGGTAGTCCACCGGGAAGTGGCGGGTAGTCCACCGGGAGATGGTCGGCGGCACGCGGTCCCCGCGACCGTCTGCCGGTGAACTACCCTCCGACTCCATGAGTGCGATCGAGGGCGTCAGCGAGATCTTCGACCCCGAGGCGTGGGACGTCGTCCCCGGCTTCGAGGACCTGACCGACCTGACCTACCACCGGGCCCGCGCGCACGGCACGGTCCGGATCGCCTTCGACCGCCCGGACGTGCTCAACGCCTTCCGTCCGCACACGGTCGACGAGCTGCTGCGCACGCTGGAGCACGCGCGGCAGTCGGCCGACGTCGGGTGCGTGATCCTCACCGGCAACGGCCCGAGCGCGAAGAACGGCAAGTGGGCCTTCTGCACCGGCGGCGACCAGCGCATCCGCGGGCGAGCGGGCTACCAGTACGAGACCGACGGGCACACTGACGCCGGCGCCGAGCCCCACCCGATCGACAAGGCCAGGCTCGCCCGCCTGCACATCCTCGAGTGCCAGCGGCTGATCCGCTTCATGCCGAAGGTCGTCATCTGCGTCGTCCCGGGCTGGGCCGCCGGCGGCGGTCACAGCCTGCACGCGGTCGCCGACCTCACGCTGGCCAGCCGGGAGCACGCGCGCTTCAAGCAGACCGACGCCGACGTCGGCTCCTTCGACGGCGGCTACGGCTCGGCCTACCTCGCCCGCCAGGTGGGTCAGAAGTTCGCCCGCGAGATCTTCTTCCTCGGCGACGAGTACGACGCCGAGACGATGCACCACATGGGCGCCGTCAACCGCGTCGTCGACCACGCCGACCTCGAGCGCGAGGCGCTGGAGTGGGGGCGCAAGATCAACGGCAAGTCGCCCACCGCGCAGCGGATGCTGAAGTACTCCTTCAACCTCCTCGACGACGGCCTCGTCGGCCAGCAGCTCTTCGCCGGCGAGACCACCCGCCTGGCCTACATGACCGACGAGGCGCAGGAGGGCCGCGACCAGTTCCTCGAGAAGCGCGAGCCCGACTGGTCGCCCTACCCCTGGTACTACTGAGCCCGGCATGATGGCGCCGTGAAGATCGACCTCACGGTCGCCGCGATCCCGGCGTTCGTCGGCGCCATGGCGGCCGAGTACGCCTGGCAGCGCACGCACCCGGTCGCGCCGGGCACCCGCGCGGGCGACTACCAGCTGGCCGACACCGTCGCGAGCCTCAGCATGGGCGTCGGCAGCCTCGCCGCGCCCTACGTCGCGCGCCGCCTGCTGGACCCTGTCACCCTCGGCCTCGGCCGGCACGGCCGGACCCTGCTCGCGATCGGCGCGGCGACGGCGGCGCTGACCACGGTCGGCGACGTCGTACGCCGTCGGGTGCGCGACGGCGCGCTTCCCGACCCGCAGACGGTGCCCGCCGACGTGCGCGAGGTCCAGGAGGAGCTGGCGCAGATCCGGCAGGCGCCGCCCACCCGGACGGACCGTACGCCGCCCACGCTCCGTCGCGTCCACGGCGGGCTCGCCGTCAGCGCGGTCGCGTCGACGGCGCTGATCACCTCGACCACCTGGGCGGCGATGACGTCGGGCAAACGGCTCCACGCCCGGTCACCGCTCGACCTCGGCACCGGCCACTGGGCGCTCCTGGCCGCGGTCCTCGGCTGGGACTTCATCTACTACTGGAACCACCGGCTCAGCCACGAGAGCCGCTGGCTGTGGGCGGTGCACTCGGTCCATCACTCCAGCGAGCGCTACAACCTCTCGACCGCGCTGCGGCAGCCGGTCGCCGAGGGCGTGACGCTCACCGTTCCCTACGGCCTGCTCGCGCTGGCCGGCGTACGCCCCGCGCTCATCGAGCAGGCGCGCGGCATCAACCTGATCTACCAGTTCTGGATCCACACCGAGGCCATCCAGCGGCTCGGGTGGGTGGAGAAGGTCTTCAACACCCCGTCGCACCACCGGGTGCACCACGGCTCCAACCGCGACTACCTCGACCGCAACCACGGCAGCATCCTCATCCTCTGGGACCGCCTGTTCGGGACCTTCGAGGAGGAGGACGAGCCGGTCGTCTACGGCTTGACCTCCAACATCGACACGTTCGACCCGGTGCGGATCGCGACCCACGAGTGGCGCGACATCGCCGCCGACGTCGCCGCGGCCGAGTCCTGGCACGACCGCTGGTCGTTCCTGCTGCGGCCGCCGGGATGGGCGTACGCCCGTCGCCCGGCCGCCGGCGTCGCCTGACGCCTCAGCTCGTCGCGAGGCTGTGGTTGTCGATCTCCGGGTAGTGGCGGCGGATGTTCACCTTGCGCTCGAGCTCGCCGATGATCGCGGGCGCGAAGTTGACGTCGTAGAGCGCCTGGGCGCTGCCGAGGCCGCCGGGGCTGAAGACGTTGATCTCCATCAGCTTGTCGCCGACGATGTCGAGGCCGACGAGGAACATCCCGTCGCTGACGAGCTTGGGACGCACCACCTCGACCATCTCCAGCATCGCGTCGGTGACGTGGACCTTCTCCGCCTTGCCGCCAGCGGACATGTTGGAGCGGATGTCCTTGGTCTTGTTGGTGCGGCGGAAGGCGGCGTACTCCCCCTGGTGCATCAGCGGCTGGCCGTTCATCACGAACATGCGCACGTCGCCGTTGACCGCCTCGGGGAGGTACTCCTGCGCCACGACGTAGCCGTCGCGCGAGATGGCCTCGATGATCTGGGTGAGGTTCGGCGCCTCCTTGCGGTCGACGAGGAAGACGCCGGCGCCGCCCGAGCCCTGGAGCGGCTTGAGGACCGCCTTGCCGCCGAGGTCGGAGATGAACTCCTCGATCATGCCCTCGTCGCGCGAGATCAGCGTGCGGGGACGCACGACCTCTGGGAAGTGCTGGAAGTAGGCCTTCGACAGCGCGTTGGCGAGGCTGGTCGGGTCGTTGACCACGAGCACGCCGCTGGAGGCGATGAGCTGGCCGAAGGCGACGCCGGCGTTGTTGCGCCACGGGTCCGACTCGGCGTCGTCGGCCGGGTCGTTGCGCAGCATCACCACGTCGAACTCCTCGAGGCCGAGCAGCTGCTCGACCTCGGGCTTCTGGATGTCGGAGAGGTGGCGCTCGAGGGAGCGGTACGACTTCGCGTCGCCGGCGCGGGCCTTGGTGCTGAGCGAGCCGTCGGGCAGGTAGGCGAAGTCGCCGATGCCCATGTACCACGCCTCGTGGCCCATCTCCTTGGCTGCCATGGCGAGGCGGTTGGTGGTGTACTCCGCCTTCTCCGTCTCGATGTCGTTGACGACGAATCCGATCTTCATGCGTGTCCCTCCAGGAGTGTCCCGAGATCCTCGGTCCCGGCCGCGCGGGCCAGGTTGGCGTGGGTCGCCGGGTCGTGCAGGTAGCGCGGCAGCACCCGGGGCGGGCGCAGCAGGCCGCGGTCCTCCAGGTCGCCGATGAGCGGCAGGTCGCGCAACGAGAACTTGCCCAGCCAGAGCTGGTCGAGCGAGCCGTCGGCGCCGAGGTGCTCGAGCAGCTCGACGAGGCCGCGCAGGTAGATCGCGTCCTTGGTCATCCCACCGGAGCGGTAGACCCGCATCACGGTCGTCCACGCGCTGCCCTCGGGGAAGCCGTCGGCGACCAGCGCCTCGTGGGCCTCGGCGAAGCTCGCGCCGCCGATCATCCGGTGCACGGTCACGACGCGGCTGGCGAGCTGGCGCAGCCGGAAGGCGGTCAGGCCGCCGCACGCGATCTCGGCGAGGACCGCGAGGCCCTCCTGCGTCTCGTCGTAGCCGGCCAGTCCGACACCGAGCACCTTGATCGGCTGGTGGCTGCCGTTGGCCTGGGTGACGAGGTGGGTGCCGACCTCGTGGTGGAGCAGCGCCTGCGCGCGGGCGCGCTGCACCTTGGTCTCGGGTCCGATGAGCAGGGTGTCGCCGGAGACCATCACGCCGTTGACGTCGGTGCGGATCTCGGCGTGCATGTCGAGGTCCGGGTCCTCGGTGCGGTAGTGAGCGATCTCGTCCTCGGCCAGGGCGAGGAACTCCTCGGCGTCGAGCGCCTCGTCTGCTGCCTCGGTGCGGGTGATGCCCGCGAGCAGCGTCTCGGCCTGCGTGCGCAGCGAGGGCGACACCCCGCCGTAGAGCTCCACGCTCAGTGGCAGGAAGTCGTCGGTGTCGCGCGCCTCGAGCATGTCGAGCTGAAGCTCCATCTCGCGGTGCTTGGCGCGCAGCAGCTGGCCCAGCACCGGGTCCTCGACCTCGCCGACGTCGATCGCGTCGAGCTCGGCGCGGACGACGTCGGGGTCGGTGTCGAGCTCGCGGTAGGTGAAGGCGGGGTCGGGGTCCCGGCCCTCGAGGAAGTCGTCGCGCAGGTCGTCGGCGTCGACCGGGGTGACCTCGAGGAGGAAGCGGAAGCTCTGCGACAGCAGCGCGAGGCGGTGGTCGACCGCGAGGTCGGCGGCGCTCAGCCCGGCGTCGCCACCGCTCACCGCAGCCTCCCCAGCTCCTCGTGGAGACCGGGCAGCGCGGCCGCGAGGCCCTCCTGCGCGTTGCGCAGCCGCGCCTCGTCGAGCTCGCCGGACCACTCGTCCATGAAGGTCTTCTTGAACTCCAGGGCCAGCACGCACCCGACCCGGGGATAGCGGTCGTGCACCCACCACGCCAGGTTGCGGCCCTCGAAGGCGACGTTCTCGCGGGCGTCGAGCGGACCGCAACCGAGCGAGGCGTCGCGCAGGTCGCCCATGAAGCGCTCCACCAGCGGACCGAAGAGGTCGTGGTCGAGGCTGCCGGTGCCGACGTTGACCTCGGGGTTGTCCGACGACGGCGCTGGTGGGGCGTCGGCCCCGTCGCGGCGGTGGTTGTAGGAGTGCACGTCGAGGAGCACGAACGGACCCCGCTCGGCCAGCGCGTCGAGCCGCGGCGCGAGGGCGTCGTAGAAGGCGTCGTACGTCTCGAGGCTGCCCTCGAAGAGCTCGTCGGACAGCACGCCGTCGCGCCACACCTCCAGGCCCCAGCAGTCCTCGGGCCGGCGGTAGACCGCCTCGCGCCGCGGCCGGTTGAGGTCGGCCTCGAAGCGCGAGCGGGTGGTCACCACCCGGTCCGGCACGACCGCGGCGATGCGGTCGGTGTGGGGGTCCTCCTCGCGGAACCGCTCGGTCTCGTCGAGCACCATCGCCGCGGCGATGTCCGGGCGCAGCTCGTGCCCGGCGTGCACCGAGGTCGCCACCACGGGCCCGCTCCAGTCACCGACGAACGCGACGGCGTCCGACGTCCCTCCCAAGGTCGTCATGGTCGACTGTCTACCGGAGTCCCGGACCGCGGTGCACACCTCGCGCCTCCCTAGGGGTGGGGACTGGTAGTAATGGACGCGTGCGCGTCGTGGTCCTCACCGGTGCCGGCATCTCCGCCGAGAGCGGGCTGTCGACCTTCCGCGACTCCGGCGGGCTGTGGGAGGGCCACGACCCGATGCAGGTGGCCACCCCCGAGGCGTACGCCGACGACCCCGGGCTCGTGCAGCGCTTCTACGACCAGCGGCGCGCGGCGCTCCCGAGGGTGCGTCCCAACGCGGCCCACGAGGCGCTCGTGCGACTCGAGGACGCGCTCGGCGACGACCTCCTCGTCGTCACCCAGAACGTCGACGACCTCCACGAGCGGGCCGGGTCGCGACGGGTGCACCACATCCACGGGCGGCTGCGCTCGGCGTGGTGCACGACCTGCGACGCGCGCCACGGGTGGGACGGGCCGCTGCGCCACGAGCCGCCGTGCCCGACCTGCGAGGAGCCGACACTGCGGCCCGACATCGTCTGGTTCGGCGAGATCCCCTACGGCATGGACGTGGTGGAGCAGGCGCTGTGGGACTGCGACCTCTTCGTCTCCATCGGCACCTCCGGCGTCGTCTACCCCGCCGCGGCCTTCGTGCACTGGGCACGCGGCGCGACCCTCGAGCTCAACCTCGAGCCGAGCGCGACCGCCACGGACTTCGGGCAGTCACGTCATGGTCCGGCCACCCGCCTGGTCCCCGCCTGGGTGGACGAGCTGCTCGGCTGACGTGCCCCCGGACTTGACCAGTTCGCCTGCGCCCGACGCCGCCGCGTGATGTGATCGACCGGCTCGTCATCAGGGGGGACGTCATGCGCAAGGTCCAGAAGATCGTCGTCGCGCTGTCCGTCGCGTGCGCCGCGACCGGGTGCAGCGTGTACGACGACCTCACGACCTCCGACTTCGCCAAGCAGGACGGCGACGCGATCGTCGCCGCCGCCAGCGAGGCGATGCTGGACGTGCAGAGCATGCGCATCACCGGCCAGGCGCGCTCGAAGGGCAACCAGGTCTTCATCGACCTCCGGCTCGACCGGGAGGACAACTGCACCGGGGCGGTCCGCCTCGGTGGCAGCAACATCGACATCCGCCGGGTGGGCGACCGCGTCTGGCTCAAGGGCGAGTCCGGCGCCTACAACCGGTTGAGCAGCACCCCGCTGCCCCGCTACCTCCTCGAGAAGCTGAGCACGACCTGGTTGCTCTTCGAGGACGACCAGGAGATGCGCAGGCTCTGCGACCTCGAGGACCTCCTCCAGTCCTTCGAGGTCGTCGACCTCGTCGAGGACGACGAGTCCGACGGGGGCAAGGGGAAGGGGAAGGGGAAGGGCAAGGACCGCACCGACGACCTCTCCGGGGACGTGCCGACCACCGTCGGTGACGAGACCAGCGAGGACGGACAGAAGGTCGTGCAGCTCAGCGGCAGCCCCGGGGGCCAGCACGAGGAGCTGGCCTGGGTGCGCAGCGAGGCCCCGCACCACGTCGTACGCCTCGAGTCGACCTCGACCCAGGACGGTGGGTCGATCGCGTTCTCCGAGTTCGACGAGGAGTTCGAGGTCGAGGTCCCGAAGGACAAGGACGTCATGCGCCCCTAGTCACCGGTGCGCCAGCTCGACGCGCCCCGCGGCGTCGGCGTGCGGGGCGTGGCGTCCGGGGCCAGCGGACGGAAGTGCAGGCGTACGGCCGTGCCGCGCCCGAGCGTCGACTCGACCTCCACGGTGCCGCCGTGGCGCTGCATGATCTCGCGCACGATGCCCAGGCCCAGCCCGGTGCCGGGACGCATCAGCGCCTCGTCGTTGGTGGACCGGAACAGCGGCGTGAAGAGCTTCTCCTGGTCGGGCCCGGAGATGCCGATGCCCTCGTCCTTGCACGCGAACGACAGGCCGCCGTCGTGGCGGCGTTCGATCCCGAGCCAGATCTCGTCGTCCTGGTCGGAGTACTTCACGGCGTTGTCGACCAGGTTGGTGATCGCGCTGGCGATCTCGCGCGGGTCGGCGAGCACGATGGCCTCGCGCGTGTCGCCGACGAGGTGCAGGGTGATCCCACGGCGCTCGGCCACGGCCGCCATCGAGGTCAGCGTCTCCTCCACGATCGGCAGCAGGTCGATGCGCCGCATCGTGGGCGGGTGCTGCGGGTCGCTGACCCGCGACAGCATGGCCAGGCCCTCCAGCAGGTCGCCGAGCCGCTCGCTCCCGCGCAGGATCGCCTGCGCCCGCCGGCGGTCGCGCTCGTCCACGAAGTCGCTGGTGGCGAGGAACTCGGCGTTGGCGGAGATGACCGTCATCGGGTTGTTGATCTCGTGGGTGAGCTCGCGCAGGAACCGGTGGCGCGACTCCTCGAGCTCGCGCAGCTCGGTCAGCAGCCGGCGTTCGCGCTGGGTGGCGTGCGCGTTGGCGATTGCGCGGCCCAGGTCGTGACCGAGCTCGAGCGCGGCGACGCCCTCGCCGTCGGTCCAGCGCCGCGACCCGGTGCGGCGCGCGCACATCAGCATGCCCAGCACCTGGTCGTCGACGCCGACCGGCGCGACGACGACGGCCTCGAAGCCGGCGGTGCGCAGGGCGTCGGTGAACCAGTCGGCGTGCGAGGTGTCGAGCTCGGGGTCACCCCAGACGTGACCGGCCTCGATGATCAGCACGCGCTGCTCGGCCCACGCCCGCGCGGCCGCCTCGTCGAGCGCACGGCGCACGTCGGGGGCGATCTGCAGGCCCAGGCTGTCAGGCGTCTCGGCGTCCGGCTCGATGAAGACGTGGATCTCCAGCTCGTCGACCGACAGCGCGCCGAGCAGCGTCGAGCGCGCCTCGCGCAGCAGGTGGCCGACGTCGTGGCGGGCGGGGTTGGAACGGGCGAGGCGGCGGGTGGCGCGGATGACGCGCATGTGGTCGGCGTACTCCTCGCGCTCCACGAGCGTCACCACGGAGCGCAGCGTCATCGCCAGCTCGTCGGAGATCTCGAGCAGGCGGGCCTTGTCGGGACGCTTCAGGTCGTTCGGGACGTCCAGGTAGAGCAGCGCGCGCAGGTCCCCGCGCTCGTCGGCGATCTGCGCGACGAGCATGTCCATCGGGTGCCAGTCGTCCGGCTCGCCCGTGGTGGGGATGTCGGGGACGACGACCACGCCGTCGATGCGGTCGCGGGTCGCGTCGGAGAGGAGCTCGTCGGGGATCCACAGGAAGTTGCCGAAGGCCTCCCCGTCCGTGAAGACGCCCTGCATGTCCGAGAGCCGGGAGGCCGTGCCGAGGCGCTCCTCGGCGTTGGTCATGTCGCCGTAGATGGCGACGAACTCCAGCAGGCCCTTGGGGCGGACGACCTCGATGGCGCACACACGGAAGCCGGCGCGGGTGGCGGCGTCGCGGGCGAGGGCGTGCATCAGCGCTCGCGCACGCGCGTCGCCCCAGCTCAGGTCGCGCGTCCTGCGCTCACCCGACCCACCCTTTTCCATGCCGCACTCGTCCTCCCACCCGCCATGGGGATGGTAGGCGCGCGATGGTGACTCCGGGACTTTTTCCCAAGTCTTGACCTTCGGTGCCCGACATCGGTCGATGACGGCAGTGGCTCACCGCTCGCGCCGGCCGGCTTCCGCCGGGAGCCACACCGCGAAGGTGGTGCCCTCACCCAGCACCGACTCGACCTCGACGGTGCCGTGGTGGCCGGTGACCACCCGCTCGGTGATCGCCAGGCCCAGCCCGGTGCCGGGTCGCCGGCGCGCCTCGGGCCGGGCGGAGCGGAAGAAGGGGGTGAAGACGTCGCCGAGCTCAGCGGCGGCGATGCCGATCCCGGTGTCCGCGCACGTGAGGCGTACGCCGTCGCGCCCGTCGACGACCTCCGGCGCCAGGCGTACGTCGACCCGGCCGCCCGCGGCGGTGTACTTCAGGGCGTTGGAGAGCAGGTTGGTCACCAGGCGCTGCAGGCCCGCGAGCTCGCCCTCGACGACGAGGCCCTCGGTGACGTCGGCGTGCATCTCCAGACCGCCGAGGGCCGCCGTCGGCGCGAGGAACTGGCAGCTCTCGCCCACCAGCGCGGAGAGGTCCACCGGCGCCGGCGAGGTGGGCCGCTCGGGGTCGCTGACGGTGGCGAGCGCCATCAGGTCCTCGATCATGTCCTCGATCCGCCGGGCGGCGCGGTCCATCGCCTGCACCGACTCGTCGCGCTCGTCGTCGTCCGGCTCCAGGGACAGCAGCTCCAGGTTGGTCCACAGCACGCTCACCGGGTTGCGCAGCTCGTGGGCCAGCGTCATGACCATGTCGCGGCGGTAGTCGTTGGTGGCGCGGAGCTCGGCGTTGAGGGCGCGCTCGCGCTCCACCAGTCGCGCCTCGAGCAGCATCCGGGCGATGTCGGAGGCCACGACGCTGGCGGCCATGATCTCGGAGGCGATCCACCGCGGCGCGTCGGGCGCGCGGCCCATCGCCAGGGTGCCGAGGTAGTCGTCGCCGGCGCCGATGGGCACCAGCAACCCCGACCCGAGCCCGTGGGTGTCGAGGAGCCGGGTGAGCGAGGGCGGGGTCTCGATGGACTCCTCCTGCATGCTCCACGTCCGCTGGCGCTCGACGACGACGTGCCCGCGCCGGCGCCACTGGCGCCGCATCAGCTCGGTCACCTCGCCGCGGTCGGCCTCGAGCTCGGCGATGACGGTGGACTCCGAGATCACGTCGACGGTCGCGACGTCCATCGCGTCCACCATCGCCTCCGACAGCGCTGCGAGGAGCTCCTCCTCGCCCAGCCCCGGTCGTACGCTCTCGATGGCGCGCCGCGCCTGCGTGACCATGCGCACCTGCTCGCCGTAGAGCTCGCGCTCGACGATGCTGATCACGGCCTCGAAGAGCACGCCCGCCCCGGCGTTGATCTCCGCGACGCTCTCGGGCGTCGGTCGCAGGCCGGACAGGGGCTCGTCGAGGTAGAGCATGCCGCGCAGCTCGCCGTCCTCGTTGAGGAGCATCCGCACCAGCTGGTCGTCGGGGTCCCACCCGTCGGGCAGGTCGGACGCGGGCACGTCGGGCTTGTGGCCGTACTCGTCCAGCCACGCCCGCGTCTCCCCGTCGAGCCGCTCGCTCGGGATGTGGCGCCAACCAGCCATCTCGTCGCCGAGGTGATGGATGTGGTTGAGCTCGAGGGGGGACGCCTTGCCGAGCATCTTGTCGCGAGCGGCATCGTCCCCGGCGATCGCGACGAACTCGAGGTAGCCGTCGGAGCGGAGCGCCTCGATCGCCACGACCTTGTGGGCGGCGCGGGTGGCGATGTCCTCCGCGACGGCGTGCAGGACCGCGCGCTGGGCGTCGTTGCCCCAGGCGCGTCCTCGCGGGCGTACGAATGCCCCGCTGTCTTCGCTCACGTGCTGCTCCCGCTCCCTCAGAGCCACTGGAGGCGACGTTACGCGCGTGGTGGCTCCTCCGGCAGCAAGTCGGGATGTTCGGTGGCTCAGGTGACCCGCGGGTAACATAGGCCGCATGAAGCGTGAGATCTACGACGAGGACCACGAGGCCTTCCGCGCCTCGGTCAAGCAGTTCCTGGACCGCGAGGTCGCCCCGTACCTGGAGGCGTACGCCGACAACCACGGCCTGGACCGCGCCTTCTGGACCGCGGCGGGCAAGCAGGGGTTCCTGGGCCTGGAGATCCCCGACGAGTTCGGAGGCTCCGAGGCCGGCGACTACCGCTTCAACGCGGTGCTCACCGAGGAGCTCGCCAAGGTCAACATGACCCTGCCGAGCTGCGTGGGCATCCACGCCGACATCACCGTCCCCTACCTGGTGCACCTCACCAACGACGAGCAGAAGGCACGCTGGCTGCCCGGCTGTGCGTCGGGCGAGATCGTCACCGCCATCGGCATGACCGAGCCCGGCGGCGGCTCCGACCTGGCCAACCTCAAGACCACGGCCGTCCGCGACGGGGACGACTGGATCCTCAACGGGTCGAAGACCTTCATCACCAACGGCGGCTCGGCCGACATCGTGCTCGTCGCGGCGCGCACCAGCCCGGAGAAGAAGGCCAAGGGCATCTCGCTGTTCGCCGTCGACACCACGCTGGAGGGCTTCAGCGTCGGCCGGGTCCTCGACAAGGTCGGGCAGGACGAGTCCGACACCGCCGAGCTCGCCTTCGACAACGTGCGCGTGAGCAACGACGACCTGGTCGGCCCGCTCGACACCGGCTTCATCTCGATGATGCAGTTCCTGCCGCAGGAACGCCTCGGCTCGGCGATCACCAACCTCGCCCACGCCAAGCAGATCCTCGAGGAGACCGTCCAGTACGCCAAGGACCGCCAGGCCTTCGGCCAGCCGATCGGCTCCTTCCAGAACACCCAGTTCCTGCTGGCCGACCTCGTCACCCGCGTCGACGTCACCCAGGCCTTCGTGGACCAGTGCGTCCTCGCGCACACCAAGCAGGAGCTGACGCCGGTCGACGCCGCGAAGGCGAAGTGGTGGACCTCGCAGGTGCAGAACGACGTCCTCGACCACTGCGTGCAGGTCCACGGCGGCTACGGCTACATGAACGAGTACCGCGTGGCCCGCGCCTGGCGCGACGCCCGGGTGACGAAGATCTGGGCCGGCTCCAACGAGATCATGAAGATGCTGATCGGGCGCGACCTCGGCTTGTAGGGGGCCTCTGAGCACAGCCTCACCTTCGTTGCGCGGCCCCGGTCGCGGGGCGAGGATCGTAGACGTGAGCCTCGAGATCGGAACCGACGAAGAGCCGCAGCACTTCCACGACGACATGGGCGACGACGTCGGCGCGCGGCTGAACTGGCTGCGTGCCGCGGTGCTGGGCGCCAACGACGGCATCGTGTCGACCGCCGGGGTCGTGATGGGCGTCGCGGGCGCCACCGACGACAGCGGCGCGATCGTGATCGCGGGCATCGCCGCCCTGACGGCGGGCGCGCTGAGCATGGGCACCGGGGAGTACGTCTCGGTGAGCACCCAGCGGGACTCCGAGAAGGCGCTCCTCGCCCTCGAGGCGCGCGAGCTCGAGCGGATGCCGGAGACCGAGCAGTCCGAGCTGGCCCGGATGTACCAGGACAAGGGACTCTCGCGCGCGACCGCCGAGCGCGTCGCCGCGGAGCTGACCGAGAAGGACGCGCTGCGCGCCCACGCCGACATCGAGTTCGGCATCGACCCCGACAACCTCACCAACCCGTGGCACGCGGCCTGGGCCTCGATGATCGCGTTCACGATCGGTGCGCTGCTGCCGCTGCTGATCGTGGCCTTCGTGCCCGACGGCGTACGCATCCTCGTGACGGTGCTCAGCGTCGTGGCCGCGCTCGCGCTGACCGGCTTCGTCAGCGCGCGGATCGGCTACAGCCCGCGCCTGCCTGCCGTGGTCCGCAACGTGTCGGGCGGCCTGCTCGCGATGGGCGTGACCTACGCGATCGGCATGCTCGCCGGCACCCAGCTGGGCTGACGCCGGCGACCGTACGCCGTCAGGCCGGCACCGGCCCGGTGGAGCTGCGCATGATGAGCTCGGGCGCGAAGAGGTACTCCCGCGACGCCACCGGGTCGCCGCCGATGGCGTCCGCGAGCGCGGCCACGGCCGTGCCACCCATCGGTGCGACGGGCTGGCGCACGGTGGTGAGCGGCGGGTCGAGGAAGGCGACGAGGGGCGAGTCGTCGAAGCCGACCACCGAGACGTCGCCGGGCACCGTGAGGCCTTGCGCGCGGGCCGCGCGGATCGCGCCGATGGCCATCATGTCCGAGCCGCAGACGACAGCGGTCGCCCCCTGCTCGAGCAGCTGGGTGGTCGCCGCGGCGCCGCCCTCGACGGAGAAGATCGTCTCCGCGATCCAGCTGCGCGCCTCGGCCTCGGGGAGCCCGAGGTGGCGGCGCAGCGCGGCGACGAAGCCCTCGTGCTTGCGTGCCGAGGGCATGAAGCGCGCCGGGCCGATGGCCAGGCCGATCCTGCGGTGGCCGAGGTGGCAGAGGTGGGCGACGGCGATGTCCATCGCGACCCGGTCGTCGGCGGAGATGAAGGGCGCGTCGATGCCGTCGACGTAGCCGTTGATGAAGACGACGGGCAGACCGCGCTCGAGCAGGACGCGGTAGCGGTCGTGGTCGGCGCGGGTGTCGGCGTGCTTGCCGGAGACGAAGATGATCCCGGCGACACCGTGGTCGAGCAGCGACTCGACGTACTCGTCCTCCGACAGGCTGCCAGGTGACTGGGTGCAGAGCACGGGCGTGAAACGTCGGCGGGCGAGGGCGTCCTCGATGACCTGCGCGAAGGCGGGGAAGATGGGGTTCTCCAGCTCGGGCACCACCAGGCCGACGAGCCCGGCGCTGCGCTGGCGCAGCTGGGTGGGGCGCTCGTAGCCGAGCACGTCGAGGGCGGTGATCACCGCCTGTCGGGTGCTCTCGCTGACACCCGGCTTGGAGTTGAGCACACGGCTGACGGTGGCCTCGCTCACGCGGGCCTCCGCAGCGATCTGGGCCAGCGTTGCCATGGCGCAATGAAAGCACCGTGCGCGACCCTTGCACACACATTGCAAGGTCTTTCAGATTCTGAATGTTCTTGCTAGCCTCCGGTGACCGTCATCACAGCGTCCGGTCCGGACGCGCGTTCACCAGGAGAAATCGATGCGTCGATCCACCGCCGGCACCACCGGCATCGCCGTCGCCGCCCTCGCCCTCACGCTCGCAGCGTGCGGCAGCGACGGCGGGGACTCCGACACCAGCAGCGACGACGCGGGCGCCTCCGGCGACCTCAGCGCCGAGCTGACCTGGTGGGACACCTCGGACGCCACCAACGAGGCGCCCGCCTACGACGAGCTGATCAAGAAGTTCAACGAGGAGTACCCCGACGTCACGATCAACCACGAGACCGTGCCGTTCGACCAGACGCAGAACAAGTTCAAGACCGCGGCCGAGTCCGGCTCCGGTGCCCCGGACATCCTGCGCGCGGAGGTCGCCTGGACCCCCGAGTTCGCCTCGCTCGGCTACCTCTACGCCCTCGACGGCACCGCCGCGCTGGAGAACAACTTCCTGGAGACCCCGCTCTCGAGCAACGTCTACGAGGACAAGACGTACGGCGTCCCGCAGGTCACCGACACCCTCGGGCTGATGTACAACAAGGCCCTCTTCGAGGAGGCCGGCCTCGACCCCGAGGCCCCGCCGACCACGTGGGACGAGGTCCGCGAGGCGGCCAAGGCCCTCAAGAGCCAGGCCAAGGTCGACGGCATCTACCTCAACTCCGGCGGCTACTTCCTCCTGCCGTTCCTCTACGGCGAGGGCGCCGACCTCGTCGACAGCGAGGCGCAGGAGATCACCGTCAACAGCCCCGAGGCCGCAGCCGGCATCGAGGTCGCGGCCAGCATGGTCGAGGACGGCACGGCCGTGAAGCCCACCGCCAACGACCCCTACGGCACGATGATGACCCTGTTCAAGGAGCAGAAGGTCGCGATGATCATCAACGGCCCGTGGGAGGTCGCCGGCGTCAGCGACGACCCGAACTTCGGCGGCATCGAGAACCTCGGGGTCGCGCCCGTCCCCGCCGGCAGCGCCGGCCAGGGCGCCCCGGTGGGCGGCCACAACTACGTCGTCTACTCCGGCATGGACGACGAGAAGGCCGAGGCCGCCGCGGCCTTCATCGCCTTCATGAGCTCCGCCGAGTCTGAGGCCTTCATCGCCGACGAGCTCGGTCTGCTGCCCGGCAACGCCGACTCCTACGACATGGTGACCAACGAGCGGGTGGCCCTGTGGGCCGACGCGATGGAGGTCGCGCAGCCGCGTCCGTGGATCCCCGAGGGCGGTCAGTTCTTCGCCGCGCTCGACACGATGGCGACCGAGGTGCTCGTCCAGGGCAAGCCCGCCCAGGGCGCGCTGGACAAGGCCGCCGACACCTACAAGAGCGACGTGGTCCCGGACTACTCGCTCCGGTGACACCCCGCTGAGCCCCGAGCGGCCGGCCCCGGAGTCCCCGGGTCCGGCCGCTCGACCCAGCCCGACCTCTCGACGACGGAGACAGTCAGTTGCGCAAGAGCTTCGACAAGCACTGGTACGCGTGGGCCATGGTGCTGCCCACCGTGGTGGTGCTCGGCGTCCTGGTCTTCTACCCCCTCGTGCAGGGTGTGTGGCAGTCGTTCACCGACCTCAACGAGTCCAACCAGCGCGAGGAGATCTGCACGAAGATCCTCGGCGGCGCGGAGACCTGCGAGCCGAACCCCGACGCCGCGAGGTTCGTCGGTCTCGACAACTACGTCGACATCCTCACCGGCGCGCAGGGCAGCTTCTGGCTCCAGCTCACCAACACCCTGGTGTGGACGGTGGCGTGCGTCGCGCTGCACTACGGCATCGGCCTGGGGCTGGCGGTCATCCTCAACCGCAACTTCCGCTTCCGCGGCTTCTACCGCGTCGCGCTGATCCTGCCGTGGGCGGTGCCGTCCTTCGTCGCGGCCTTCGCCTGGCGCTTCATCTTCGACGAGCGCTTCGGCATCATCAACGGCGTGCTGCGCGCTGTCGGCATCGACCCGGTGTCGTGGTTCGAGCAGCGTTGGACCTCGCTGTTCACCGCGATCGTGGCCAACGTCTGGCTCGGCGTGCCGTTCATGATGGTCGCCCTGCTCGGCGGCCTCCAGTCGATCAACGGCGACCTCTACGAGGCGGCCGAGATCGACGGTGCCACCCCGTGGCAGCGCTTCGTCAACATCACGCTCCCGGGCCTGCGCCCGGTGTCGTCCACGGTGATCCTGCTCGGCACCATCTGGACCTTCAACATGTTCCCGATCATCTACTTCGTCACCCGCGGGCAGCCGGCCGGCTCGACCGAGATCCTGGTGACCGGCGCCTACCGGGCGGCCTTCGAGGGCATCCGCGACTACTCGCTCGCGGCCACCTACGGCGTGCTGATCCTGTCGATCCTCGTCGTCTACGCCAGCGCCTACAAGCGCATGCTGGCCAAGCAGGGAGAGGTGTTCTGATGACCACGATGCCCCCGGCCGCCGTGGCCGCCGACCCCGTCGAGACCGTCGCCGGGACGCGTACGCCGCTCCCGCGCCGCCGCCGTGACCGCTCGGTCGGCGCCAGCGTCGCGCTGCACGGCACGCTCGTCGTCGCGACCTTCATCGCGCTCTTCCCGATCCTGTGGGTCGTGCTGAGCTCGATCAAGCCCGCCAGCGAGATCCGCCGCACGGAGGTCGAGCTCTTCTCCAGCCCGACCCTCGACAACTACCGACGCCTGCTGACCGAGACCGACTTCCCGACCTGGTTCGCCAACTCGGTGGTCGTGGCAGCCTTCACGATGGTCATCGGCATCGCGATGTCGGCGACCGCGGGCTACGCGCTGAGCCGCTTCAACTTCCCCGGCAAGCGCGGCCTGATGTGGGTCTTCCTGCTCACCCAGATGTTCCCGGTGGCGATCCTGATCGTGCCGATCTACACGATCATGGCCAACCTCGGGCTGATCGACACCAAGCTGTCGCTGATCATCGCCTACTGCACGGTGGCCGTGCCGTTCTGCGCGTGGATGCTGCGCGGCTACTTCGACACCATTCCGCGCGAGCTCGACGAGGCCGCCGCGCTGGACGGGCTCGGCCCCTTCAGCACCTTCTGGCGGATCATCCTGCCGCTGGCCCGTCCGGGCCTGGCGGTGACAGCGTTCTACACGTTCCTCACCGCGTGGGGCGAGGTGGCGTACGCCATCGCCTTCATGCAGGGCAGCGACCACTACACGCTCGGCGCCGGGCTGCAGCAGTTCGTCCCGCAGTTCAGCCCCCGGTGGGAGCTGCTGACCGCGGGCGCGGTGCTCATCACGGTGCCGGCCGCGATCGTGTTCTTCTTCGCCCAGCGCCACCTCGTGGCCGGGCTGACCGCGGGCGGCACGAAGGGCTGAGCGCCCTCAGCCGAGGGCGGCGACGATCTCGTTGACCTTGTCCTTGGCGTCGCCGAAGAGCATCTGGGCGTTGTCCTTGAAGAACAGCGGGTTCTGCACGCCGGCGTAGCCGGTGGCCATCGACCGCTTGAAGACGATGACGTCGCGGGCGTTCCAGACCTCGAGCACCGGCATCCCGGCGATGGGCGAGCCGGGCTCCTCCATCGCCGCGGGGTTGACGGTGTCGTTGGCGCCGATCACGAGGACGACGTCGACGTCGGGGAGGTCGTCGTTGATCTCGTCCATCTCCAGCACGATGTCGTAGGGCACCTTGGCCTCGGCGAGCAGGACGTTCATGTGGCCGGGCAGTCGGCCGGCGACGGGGTGGATGCCGAAGCGGACGTCGACGCCCTTCTCCCGCAGCCGCTTGGTCATCTCCGCGACCGGGTACTGCGCCTGCGCGACCGCCATGCCGTAGCCGGGCGTGATGACGACCGACGAGGCACCGGCCAGCATCTCGGCAACGTCGGCGGCCTGGATCTCGCGGTGCTCGCCGTAGTCGCGGGCCTCCCCGCTGACGGTGCCGTCGGAGCCGAAGCCGCCGGCGATGACGCTCACGAAGGAGCGGTTCATCGCCTTGCACATGATGTAGCTGAGGATCGCACCCGAGGAGCCGACCAGCGCGCCGGTGATGATGAGCAGGTCGTTGCCGAGCATGAAGCCCGCAGCCGCGGCGGCCCAGCCGCTGTAGCTGTTGAGCATCGACACCACGACCGGCATGTCACCGCCGCCGATCGCGGCGACGAGGTGGAAGCCGAGGAACAGCGCGAGTGCGGTCATCACCAGCAGCGGCACCAGCCCGAGCACCAGCTCGCCGTCGAGCGCGACGAACCAGACCATGAGCAGCACCGAGACGACGATGACGGCGAGGTTGAGCTGGTGGCGCCGGGGCAGGACCAGCGGGGCGGACGACATCCGTCCGCTGAGCTTGGCCCAGGCCACGATCGACCCGGTGAAGGTGACCGCGCCGATGAACACGCCGATGAAGACCTCGGCGTCGTGGACGCCGTCGGCGAAGCCCTCGTACTCCAGGTAGGAGTTGATGCCGACCAGCACGGCGGCGAGACCGACGAAGCTGTGCAGCATCGCGACGAGCTCGGGCATCCCGGTCATCTCGACCGTGCGGGCCCGCCAGGCCCCCACCGCAGCACCGGCGCCCATCATCAGGAGCACCAGCAGGAGGGTGACGGCGAAGCTGCGCTCGTCGAGGAGCTCGGCCTTCTGGGCCGCCAGGAGGAGGGTGGCCACCAGGGCGAGCGCCATGCCGGCCATGCCGGCGATGTTGCCCACCTTGGCGGTCTCGTGCCGCGAGAGGCCGGCCAGCGCAGAGATGAAGAGCAGCCCGGCGATGATGTAGGCGCCGGTGACGAAGCCGAACAGGTTGTCGGAGGCCAGGAAGTCGCTCACGTCAGTCCTTCCTGAACATCTCGAGCATGCGCAGCGTCACGAGGAAGCCTCCGAAGATGTTGATGCTCGCCACGAAGACCGCGACGAGCGCGAGCAGCATCACGACGAGGTTGTCGCTGCCGACCTGGAGGATCCCGCCGACCAGGATGATCCCGGAGATGGCGTTCGTCTCCGCCATGAGCGGCGTGTGCAGGGCGTGCGAGACGTTCGAGATGACGTAGTAGCCGACGACGACTGCGAGTGCGAAGACCGTGAAGTGGCCGAGGAAGCTGCCCGGCGCGAGCGAGGCCACCACCGCGAAGACCGCGGCGCCGAGCCCTGCGGCGTACCACTTCCGCCTCTGGTCGACCGGCTTCGGAGGCGCCTTCTCGACCGGCATCACCTTCGTCGCTTCGGCCGGGGCTGCGGAGACCTGGACCGGGGGCGGTGGCCACATCGTGGTGCCGTCACGGGTGACGGTGATGCCGCGCTGGACCACGTCGTCCATGTCGAGGGTGAGGACGCCGTCCTTGGCAGGGGTGAGCAGCTTGAGGAGGTTGACGATGTTGGTGCCGTAGAGCTGGCTGGTCTGCGCCGCGAGACGACCGGCGAGATCGGTGTAGCCCAGGACGGTCACGCCGTTGGCGGTGACCACGCGCTCGTCCTTGACCGTGGCGTCGACGTTGCCGCCGTTGGCGGCCGCCATGTCCACGACCACCGAGCCGGGCTTCATGGCCGCGACCGTCTCGGCGCTGATCAACTGCGGGGCGGGGCGGCCGGGGATCAGCGCGGTGGTGATGACGATGTCGGCGGCGCGCGCCTCCTCGTCGTACATCGCCGCGGTGGCGGTCTCCTGCTCGGCGGTCATCTCCTTGGCGTAGCCGTCGGAGGAGACCTCCTGCTCCATGTCGACAGTGACGAACTCCGCGCCCATCGACCGGACCTGCTCGGCCACCTCGGGGCGTACGTCGAACGCGCGCACGATCGCGCCCAGCGAACCCGCGGCACCGATGGCGGCGAGCCCCGCGACACCGGCGCCGACGACGAAGACGCGCGCCGGCGGGACCTTGCCGGCCGCGGTGACCTGGCCGGTGAAGAGCCGGCCGAACTCGTGGGCCGCCTCGATCACCGCGCGGTAGCCCGCGACGTTGGCCATCGAGGACAGCACGTCCATCGACTGCGCCCGGGAGATGCGCGGCACCGCGTCCATCGCGAGCGCGGTCACGCCTGCGGCGGACAGCCGCTCGACGAGCTCGGGGCTGCGGGCCGGCGCCATCAGTGCGATCACCGTCGCGCCGCGGCGCAGTCGACCGATCTCCTCGTCGGTGGGGGCGTTGACCTTCACGACGACGTCGCTCGACCAGACCTCCTCGCCCGTGCCGACGAGGATGTCCGCGTCGGCGTACGCCGCGTCCGGCTGGTCGGCCGCAGTGCCTGCGCCCTGCTCGACCACGACGTCGTAGCCCAGCGACACCAGCTGTGACGCCGTCTTCGCCGTCGCGGCGACGAGGGTCTCGCCGGGTCGTGACTCACGTGGGATGCCGATGCGCACTGCTGCCTCCTGGGTGGGGGCTCCGGACCTGGTCGGGACCAGAGCGGCGTGCGGGCCGGGGCACAACGTACCGAAACGCAGGCCGCTGTCACCGGCATCTCAGGTGGCGCGCGTCACACGTCTGCTCACCCTTCGGGGTCAGGCGGGCGCGACCGCGGGCGACGAGCACGGTTGAATGGCCGCTGACCGACATCGACGAGCAGGAGCTCAACGTGAACAAGACCGAACTGCGTGACGCCATCGCCTCGCACGCCGAGCTGACCAACGCCCAGGCCGACAAGGCACTCGAGGCCGTCATCACCTCCATCACCACCGCTGTCGCCGGTGGCGACAAGGTGACCGTGCCGGGCTTCGGGACGTTCGAGTCCCGTGAGCGCTCGGCGCGCACGGGCCGCAACCCGCAGACCGGCGAGACGATGGAGATCGCCGCCAGCAAGGCGCCCGCCTTCAAGCCGGCTGCTGCGTTCAAGAACGCCGTCAACGGCTGACCTGAGGCACCACCACTCGGCCCCGTGAGGACTCCTCACGGGGCCGAGGTGCGTGATGACAACCGTGCGGGCCGATGGCCGACAGCACCAACCGCGCGAACAAGATCGGTGTCATCGCGTGCGGGACGACGATCAAGGGCAGGAGGAGCCGGGACGAGCTCTACGTCGACTCCCCGTACCGCGGCCTCGGCTCGTGGACCGCGCAGCGGTGAGGAGCGCTCAGCCCTGACGGCTGAGACCAAGGATGTCGAGGATTGCTTCCCCACCGTCCAGGATCCCGCCGACCGCCCCCTCCTGGTCGTCCGCTCCAGGTGGCGTCGTGTGGGGGTTGTCAGTGAGGCGAACGTCGCGGCAGCCGTAGTCGTCCACGACCAGTCCGGTGAGGTCGCCACCGTGGTTGTAGACCACCAGCCAGCGCGGCCCCAAGTCAGCGTTGCATCCCTCGCTGCGGTCAGCGGGGTGCAGTCCGCCCAGTGCATCTCGCAAGTGAGGAAGGTCAGCAGAGTCGACGGGCGTGGGCTGATCGGATCGTCGCCACTCGTACACGGCCCCGCCACTCGTCGTGGTGGCGGCGTCGAAGGGGTCGTACTGGCACACCCACGCCTCGTTCGGGCTCAAGAGGCTCGGGTGGTCGTCAGCGACCTCCTGGACACCGAACCCGTGTCCTGACGGGTCGTCACCCGTGGGCAACTCGTCAGGGCAGGGCCGGTTGGCGGCGTCGGCCAGTTCGAAGGGCCGTACCTCTGGCTTGTCGGCGGTCGACGTTCCCGACCACTGCACTCCGCACCCCATGAGAACCACGGCTGCCGATGCAGAGCCGAGGAACGCACCGACTGGCCTGATCCGACCCATGGCGGGTGGGCGCCCGCTGAAGACCGAAGGAAGGTGCAGGTTCGGCGGCATGGCTGTCCGACGCTCTCACGACGCCGCTGGTTGCATCTTGGACCGCCTGAACCCACACCGCAGGCAGCTCCACCCCTACCTCCGCTGCTGCAAAGCGACGGGAGCGTTCTTGTTCTGCAGACGCGCCCGCGGCCCCGTCAGCTCGTGGCCGGCGGGGTGTGGGGCGGGGTCATCTTCGAGGTGACGGGATCCGGGGCGGTTTCGGGTCGGGCGGGTCGAGTGCGGTGGTGCCAGTCGAATCTCGCCGGTAGCGGTGCCCGTGCGGACTCGTCCACTCGAACACCCCGGGCGCGACCATGTCGTAGCGCCAGGCGGTGTGGGTCTTGACCCGGTGGTGGAACCGGCACAAGGCGCCCAGGTTCTCGGTCCACGTCGGGCCCGGCTGGGGTCTGCCTTCCGCGTCGGCGTCATGGTCGTACTCGGTGACGTGGTCGACGTCGCACCCCCGTGCAGGGCGGGAGCAGAACGGGAACACGCACGTGCGATCGCGGAGGACCACGCGCTCACGGATCCGGTCCGGGATGTCGTAACCGGGCGAGTACTTCTCCTGGTTGAGGTCGATGACGGGCTTGACCGTGACTTTCGTACGCGAGTCGCCACACCACGACTTCAGCTGCTCGAGCAGCAGCAGCCGCTGGCCCTCCTCCAGCCGCCCGATCCGCTCGAAGACCGTGGCGTCGCCGGCCATGGTGGCGTCGAAGTGGGCGTGGAGGACGACCTCGCGTGCCGCGGGGAGGTCTGGTCTCGATACGCCGGCTCGTTCCTCACCGGCTACTCGACCACCAGCAACCTCGTGGAGGTCGAGCGCGGTCTGCGTCCGGGCGAGGTCGCCGAGTGCCTTGGCCCTGCGGGCATCCAACGACTCCTGGGAGCCGAGGGCTTTCTGCGTCGCCGCCCCGTGGGCGAGGGCCTGGTGGAGGTCGAGTCCGTCGGCGAGGTCGATCTCTGCCTCGAGCCGCACGGTGCCGGCGAAGTGCACGTCCTCGTCGTGGATCGTGACGTGGCGCGGGTCGACATGGAGGTACCCGTCCTCCGGATCCGCGGCCGGGTCCACGCCTGCGAGGTCGAACCGCTTGATCGTCTCGGCCACGAGGCGATCCAGCTGCGCAGGTCCGATCCGACCGGCGACCGCGGCGACCTGCGCGTCGACGAACCGCGCCGCCTCCACGGTGAGCGCGGGAGTCGCGTGGATCGTCACCTCCGCAACGGCCCGGGCCCGCCAGGCGGGGACCGATCCGGCGTGGACCTGTGCCCACAGTCGGGGGAGGCGGTGGCGGAGCTCGAGGGCGTGCCCGATCAGCTTCTTCGCCGACACCGAGGTGATGCCCAGGACGGTGCCGAGCTCGGCGACGCAGAACTCCGCGACCAGCGGCGCCCCAGGTCCGGCAATGGGCTCCTCGTGCTCACACCCCGGCACGGTGAACGAAGCGGCGGAGTGGATGGACTCAGGTGGGTGGAGGTCGGCCCACCGGGCAGCGAGGTCGAGCTGCCGGGCGGCTTCGGTGTTCTCGATCGACCGAGAAGCCTTGATGGAGGCGAGCAGGGCTGCGGGGCCAAGGGCGTCTGCCCCGGCCTCGGCCTCTGCTTCCAGCTCCTCGATCATGCGTTCGACTCTAGATGAGGGGTCCGACAACGGCCCCGGTCTCGATACGCCGTCGCTCGTCCCTCGCTCCGGCTGCTCGACCACCGGCGGAAGGAGGTTGGGCTACTCGACCACCGGGGGAAGGAGGCTCGCTACTCGACCACCGAGACGGTGGGGTCAGTGCGCGACGCCGTACAGCCGGTCGCCGGCGTCGCCGAGGCCCGGGACGATGTAGCCCTTCTCGTTGAGCTTCTCGTCCTGCGCGGCCGTGACGACCGTGACCGGGACGTCGAGGCCCTCGAGGCCCTTCTCCAGGTTGGCCACGCCCTCGGGGGCGACGAGCAGGCAGATCGCGGTGATGTCGTCGGCGCCGCGGTCGGTGAGGAAGCGGATCGCGGCGGCCAGCGTGCCGCCGGTGGCGAGCATGGGGTCGAGGACGTAGCACTGACGCCCGGACAGGTCCTCGGGGAGGCGCTCGGCGTACGTCGACGCCTCGAGCGTCTCCTCGTTGCGCACCATGCCGAGGAAGCCGACCTCAGCCGTCGGCAGGAGCCGCATCATGCCGTCGAGCATGCCGAGCCCGGCGCGCAGGATCGGGACGACCATCGGCTTGGGCTGGGCGAGGTAGACGCCCGTGGTCGGACCGACCGGCGTGATGATGTCCATCGGGTCGACGCGCACCTCGCGGGTCGCCTCGTAGGCCAGGAGCGTCACGAGCTCGTCGGTCAGCCGGCGGAAGGTCGGCGAGTCGGTGTTCTCGTCGCGGAGGACGGTGAGCTTGTGGGAGACGAGGGGGTGGTTCACCACGTGCAGGCGCATGGCGCTCACCCTAGTGGGTCCGGGTCCCGGCGGATCGCTCCCGCGAGAGGGTTGGCGGACCCTGTGGTTTCTGCGACATTGGATGTCCGATTGACGGTGGGGAGGCCGGTCATGTCCGAGCAGAGCGGCGAGATCGACTTCGCGCTGGCCGCGTTCGTCGAGGACGGCGCCTGGCAGGTGCAGGACATCGCCCCACCGGCCTTCGAGAGCATCGAGGCACTGAGCCATGCGCTGCGCCACGTGTCGGGTGAGTCCGGGGCAGTCGGCATGGTCGCGGTCGACGAGGACTTCTTCGTGCTCGTCCGGGTCGACCGCACCACGACCCGCGTGCTGCTCTCCGACGTCACCGCCGCCGACGAGTGGGAGCTGGCCCAGTCGGCGATGGACTTCCTCGGCCTCCCGCCCCCGGAGGACGACGACATCCAGGTGCCCGCGGGCGACCTCGACCTCCTCGCCGACCTCGGCCTGCACGCGATCGACATGGGCGCGCTGCTCGATGACGTCGAGGCCTACCCCGACGAGGTGCTGTCCGACATCGCCCGCCGCCTCGGCTTCGGCGAGCTCTTCGACGACGCCGTGGGCCTGACCTCGGCATGACGCGCGTGGACACCTGGGACGGCGCCATGCGCCTGGCCCTCACCGAGGCGCGCACCGCGCTGGCCGGCGACGACGTACCTGTCGGCGCGGTCGTCCTCGACGCCGACGGCACCGTCATCGGCACCGGCCGCAACACCCGCGAGTCCGACGCCGACCCGACCGGCCACGCGGAGGTCGTCGCGCTGCGGGCGGCGGCGGCCGCCCGCGGTGAGTGGCGGCTCACCGGGTGCACGCTCGTCGTCACCCTCGAGCCCTGCACGATGTGCGCCGGCGCGCTCGTCCTGGCGCGGGTGGACCGCGTCGTCTTCGGGGCGTACGACGACAAGCTGGGCGCCGTCGGGTCGCTGTGGGACGTCGTGCGCGACCGTCGGCTCAACCACCGGCCCGAGGTGGTCACCGGCGTGCTGGCCGCGGAGTCCACGGCGCTGCTGGACGAGTTCTTCTCCCGCCATCGCTCACCGGACGCCAGGTGACCACCGTCCGCCGCGCCACCGCCGCCGACGCCGAGGTGCTCGGCCGGCTGCTGTGGGACTTCAACACCGAGTTCGAGTCCGAGACCGACGACGCCGAGGTGCTGGGCGTCCGCTTCGCGCGGCTGCTGGGGCTCGACGGGATCGTGGCGGTGCTCGCCGAGGACGACGTACGCGGTGCGGTGGGGTTCGCGCTGCTCAGCCTGCGACCCGCCATCTGGTTCGACGGCCCGGTGTCGCAGCTCGAGGAGCTCTACGTCGTGCCGGACCTGCGTGACCAGGGCATCGGCACGCAGCTGCTGGAGCTGTCACGACGGATCGTGCGCGAGCTTGGGTCGCCCGAGATGCACATCAACGTCGACGAGGTCGACGCCGACACCCGCCGCTTCTACGAGCGGCACGGCTTCCGCACCATCGAGGAGGGCACCGACCACCGGATGCTCTGCTACATCGGGTCGACGTCCGAGGCGCCGAGCACCAGCTGATCACGGCTGGCGCGCAGGCGCTCGAGGTCGAAGGGTGACGTGCCCTCACGCTCGGCGGCGGCCAGGAGCTCGTCCACCTGCGTCCGGACGCGCGCGGCGGTCTCGGGCCCCGCGACCCGCGCGAGCCGACCGGCCAAGCGCAGCGCGGCCTTCACGACCTCGGGGTCCCCGGCGGCGTACAGCCTGAGGTCGTCGAACACCAGGTCCACTAGCTCGGCTCCGGACGGCAGCCGCCACACCAGGCGCACGACACCGGCGTCGTCGGCCCACCCGTCGCCCGGTGCGGGGTGCCGCATCGCCGGGACCAGCCCGCAGGCGAGCTCCTCCACCACGTTGCGTGCGGTGTAGGGGTCGTTCGTCGACGGCGACACCGCGCGCACCGCCATCTCGACCAGCTGCTGCACGGCGAACTCGACGTCCTGCGCCGGGGTGCGGGTGTCGCCGACGCGCACGTGGTCGCACACGACCCGGCTCATGCCCTCGGCGTCACCGCTCACCCGCGCCAGCGGCTCGCCCGCCATCACGTGCGTCCCCGGCGTGGCGACGAGCTCGGCCACGCCCACACCGGTCGCGGCGCGCACCAGGCCCGGGACGTCGACGAGGGTCACGAAGCCCGAGCGGGGCGCGAGGACGTCGGCCTCCGCGCCGGCGAGGGCAGCGGCGGGGACCCGGTCGTCGGCGGCGTCCCCGTAGAGGTCGTCGACCGCGGACTCGAGCTCGGCACGGACCCGCCGCACGAGCGTCGCGACCTGGATGACGTCGGAGATGTGGTGCAGGAAGTAGACCAGCGCCGCGACGCTGGCGAGGGCGAGGAGCAGCGCCCCGTAGACCGCGACGTGCGGCACGAAGGTGATGCCGTCGGAGGCGCCCTGGACACGGCGCAGCACCATCAGGCAGTAGACGAACGTGCCGACGAAGAGCCCCAGCACCCGCTGGTTGCTGCGGTCGGACATGAAGTTGCGCACCAGCCGCGGGCCGTAGGTCGACGACGCGGTCGCGATCACCGACATCGTGATCGAGAAGGTGGTGGCGGCCACGGCGAGGACCGAGCCCCCGATCGCGACGAGGATCCCACGGCTGCCCTCGACACCGAGCAGGAACGAGTCCGGCAGCACCTCGAGCGTCCGCGAGTCGAGCCACAGGTCCAGGACGATGACGCCCTGGGCGAGCACGATCGCGGCCACCACCATCACGCCGGGGACGAACCACATCGACTCGCGGAGCTGCGCGCCCCGCCACCAGGTCTTCACCTCGCCACTCTAGGCGTGGGTCTCGGCTACCTTCCCGCCGAGACGAGCTCCTCGACGCCCTCGGCCAGGCACTCCTCCAGCCCGCGGAGGTCGGCGACGGCGCTGGCGTCGACGTTGACCCCGATGCACGCGGTGTCGCCGACGGTCACCAGGCACACGGTCAGCGCGGCGCCGGGCAGTGGCCCGAGGACGTACATCCCCTGCACCTCGGCGCCGGCCATGAAGCGCTTGCGCGGCGGGCCGGGCAGCGTCAGCACGAAGGCGTCGGGCGGGACGGCGGTGCGCAGTGCCGAGGCACCGACGAAGGCGGGCATCCGGTTCACGACCGGAGCCGCAGCGTCGAGCACCTCCAGCGCACGCTCGGTGTGCAGCGACAGCACCTCGCCCCGCACGGCCGCGACCCGGTCGACCGGGTCCTCGATGGCCAGCGGGCCGGAGATCAGGGCCTGTGCGAAGCGGTTGCCGAGGTCGTCGGCGCGGTCGAGGGAGACGCGTACGCCGACCGGCAGCTCACGCACGTCGCTGCCCCGTCGTGCGTGGTAGCGGCGCAGCCCGCCGAGCACCAGCGCGACCGCGGCGTCGTCGAGGGTGCCGCCGCCCTGCCGGGCGACCGTGCGCAGCGGCTCCAGCGGTGCCTCGAAGGTCAGGAAGGTCCACTTCTTGCCGGTGCGCGGGGACAGCTCGGGCGAGGGCCGCTCGGTCTGGGTCAGGAGCCGGCGCACCGACGCGCCGTAGCGCAGCGCCGACGCCACGACCGCCTGCGGACGGACGGCCGCGTGGCCGAGCGTGCGCACGCTCGTGCGGGCGAGGTCGGGGAGCGTGGAGACGTCGGCGCGCAGGCCGGCCACCGCAAGCTCGACGCCGTCGACACCCACGGGCGCGGCCACCTCGTCGCCGAGCGGCTTGCGCGCGGTGTGGGCGCGGCGGCCCGACTGGAGCATGGACAGCAGCTGCACGATGCCGAGGGGGTCGGCGAGCGCGTGGTGGATCTTGAGGACGTACGCCGCCCCCTCCCCGCCCTCGACGGGCACGCCCTCGTAGAGGACGCCCTCCCAGAGCGGGCGGGAGCGGTCGAAGGGACGCAGCGCGACCTGGGCGGCCTGGGCGAGCATCTCCTCGCGGCTCGAGACGCGCTCACGGCGGAGGTGGTAGCCGAGGTCGAAGGTCGGGTCGTCGGCCCACGTCGGCGGCGCGGTCGGCACGACCGGGTCCACGACGCGCTGGCGCAGGCGGCGTACGAGCCCGGTGCCCCACTCGGTCGCCGCGACGAAGCGCTTCCAGTCCGGCGCCCGGTCGAGGTCGATCACCACGGTCGTGGTGGACGACTGGACGGGGTGGCGCTCCGCGCGCCAGAGCAGGGTCTGCATCGACGTGAGCTCGGCACCGACCGACCAGGCGGCCGCTCCGCCCCAGCGCTCGAAATCCTCCGCGGCACTCATGCCGGCCACCTCGCGAGCGTCTCCTCGAACTTGGCGTGCAGGGCGGCGATGCGCTCGCTCATGTCGTCGACGCTCCAGTCGGTCTCGGGCTCCAGCACGCACACGTCGACGACGCCGGGGTTGAGCACCAGGGAGCTGCGCCGCATCAGCTCGCCGGTGTTGCGCAGCACGATGGGCACCACCGGCACGCCGGCCTGCGCGGCGAGGTGGAAGGCGCCCTTGCGGAAGGGGCCGAGCACCGGCGTCGCCGAACGGGTGCCCTCGGGGAAGATCATCAGCGAGGTGCCGCCGCGGATCCGCTCCACGACCCCGTCGAGGGTCGCGCGGGCCGAGGCGGAGTCGGACCGGTCGATCCACGCCGGGTCGATGACGAGCGAGCCGACGAAGGTGCGCGGGTCCCAGCGGGCCTCCTTCTTGGCCACGATGGTGAAGTCGCGCTCGAGGAGGTTGCCCAGGACCGGGATGTCGAGCGCGCTCTGGTGGTTGGCCACGAAGATGGCCGGGCGGTGGGTCCAGAGGCGCTCGCGGTTCTGCACCTCGACCTCCACGCCCGCCAGCGCCATCGGCAGCGAGGTGGCGAGCTTGACCGCGAGGTTGCGGCCCTCGTGGGCGTCGCGTCGGGCCAGGCCGTAGGCCAGCCCGGCGACGACGCCGGTGTTCATGCCGGCCAGCGCCGCCGCCGTACGACCGGCCGCGACGAGCGAGCCGCCGACCGGGTCGGAGAGGTCGAGCACCGGCCAGCCGAGGCGGGCGGCCGCGGCGCGGAGGTCGCGGTGCGGGTTGAGCGCGGTCGGGTGCCCGACGGACGAGAGGAAGGCGACGTCCTCGTAGCCGTTGCCGTAGGCGTAGGAGTCGGCGAGGTCGACGCCGTGCTCGCGGGCGAAGGCGCGTACGCCGCTCGCCTTGTGGCGGCCCCACAGCATCGGTCCGTCGGTGGCGCCGGTGAACTGGCCGTCCTCGACCACGAGCTGCGTGCAGACGAGGTGCTCGACGCCGAGGTCCCGGGCGACCGGGGCGATCTGGTACCTCGTCGCCGCGGACGCCACCGCGACCGTGTGGCCGGCGCGCTGGTGGGCCATCACCAGCGCGCGGGACTCCCGGCGGATAGTGCCGGCGATCTTGGAGCGGAAGAGCCGCTCGCCGAGGTCGGCGAAGGCCTCCTCGGACTCCCCGCGCATCGCGGAGAAGGCGACGTGCGCGATGCGGGTCGGGTCGCCGCCGAGCTCGCCGTCGACCGCCGTCACGACGGTGCGCAGGAACTCGGCCGGCGACACGTCGCGGCCCTTGAGCCGGTCGCCGTAGAACGTGGCAGCGGTGTATCCCGCGACGAGGGTGCCGTCGAGGTCGAAGAAGGCGCCCACCGTCGGCCCCTGGGGACCGGCCTCGATCGCCTCGATCGCCTCCTGCGCGGCGGCCGAGAGCCCGCTCACCGGCTCGCCTGGTGATGCGGCTGCAGCACCGCGTGCGGGTGCACCGCAGGCGCCACGTGAGCCGCGATCTCGCCGATGATGTTGACCCGACGCACCGTGTCGCGCAGCTCGGCGGCGAAGGCCTCCCGTGCCGAGCCCACCCCGTCGCGGCCCTCGAGCAGCCCCTTGTGGCGGGCCAGGGCGAGCGCCGTGCGGAAGAGCTCCAGCGAGATCGACTCCGCGCTCGCCACCCGCCGCTGCAGCGCCCACTGCTGGCCGACGGCCAGCGAGTCGGCCAGCAGGTCGTCGTCGCCCACCGGGGCGTCGCCGTGGTCGGCAAGACGGTCGGCGAGCACGAGGTAGGCGTCGAGGAACGGCCGCAGCACCAGGTGGGCCAGGTGCGGTCGCGCACTCACCAGGAGCTCGCGCGCACGGTCCGGCGTCATGTCCGTGACGTCCTCGCCGACGAGCAGCTGGAGCTCGGTGCGCAGGTCGTCCTCGAAGCCGGCCCGGCTGGGGAAGAAGAACTCGAACTTGAGGAGGTCGCGCATCCGCTTGGCCTCCTCCCAGCCCACCTGGAGCGTGCCGCCCTGCGGCAGCTCGGCGTCCGGCTCGAGCTCGGAGACGGTGAGCAGCGCGAGCTCGCCGATCGCGCGCTCGACGAGGATGTGGATCACGGTGTTGCGGTAGAACGCGGCCACCAGGTGCTGGTCGTCACCGATCTTCCAGACCGGCTCGCTGCCTTGGTCGTACGCCGTCAGCACCCCGCTGCGCGCCAGCTCGGCCAGCGCCCGGCGGATCGTCGAGCGGTCCCGGAGGTCGGCGGCTCCGGCCACCGGCCACTGGCGCGCATCGATGTAGGTGGCCAGCGGCTCGACGGTGTCGAGCACCTCGTCGACCGTCAGGGCGCGGTCGGCGCCGAGCAGGGCCAGCGAGACGATCGCGGTGACGGTCACCGGGGTGGCGCGGTTGAGCCGGTGGGAGATGTCGAGCGCGACCCGCTCCACGGCCTGGTGGCCGGTGAGGCCCTCGGCAGCGAGCTCATCCATCCGCTCGCGCAGGGAGAACGGCTCGCCGACGGTGAGGTAGGCGCGTCCCATGCGCTGGCGCTGGAGCCGGGCGAAGCGGACCAGCCAGCGCCAGTCCTCCGGGGTCTTGCTGGCGCCGCGCGACTCCTCGGTCATCAGCGAGACCTCGTGCAGCTGGTCGTAGACCACGGACACCGGCACGACCTGGACGTCGGGTGCCTCGTCCCCTTCGCCTTGGTCCTGCACGGTGTCGGTGAGGTACTTCAGGATGCCGTGGACCGGCGGGCGCAGCTTGCCGGTGCGGGTGCGGCCGCCCTCGATCGACCACGCCATGTTGCGCTTGTTCCTCACCATCTGGCGGATGTAGGAGCGCAGGGCGAGCCGGTAGACCGGGATCTCCTGGGTCGAACGCCGGATGAAGATCAGCCCGGTCCGACTGGCCACGGTGCCGATGATCGGCAGGTTGAGGTTGGCGCCGCCGAAGGTGTAGGTCGGCGAGAACCGCCGCGACGACAGGGCGTTCGGGATCACCATGCCGTCGAGGTAGGAGCGGTGGCTGAAGGCGAGCGCGAGGCTGTGCGAGCGGTCGAGCCGCTTGAGCTCCTGCATGTCGTCCTCGTCGACCAGGACGTCGTACGCCCGGAGGAACCACTCGCCCATCCGCGCCCACCCCTGGGAGGTGCGGTCGTCGTGGGCGGCGGCCATCTCGTGGAGGTAGCCCTTGACCTCGGACCACACCTCCTCCTCGGGTCGCCCCTGCTCGGTGGCCTGCTCGGCGACGGCGCGCTGGAAGCGCTTGTCGTGGAGGAGCTCGGTCACCTCCCGCGGCGGGGCGGCGGGCAGCCGCTCACCCACCGACCGGGGCAACGCGACCCTTGCAGCATCTCGGACACGGCGTACGACGGTCATGGTCAGCCACGCTCCTTCCCTCTCGCGGAGGCGCGAGCACAAGCGTGCGGCGAAAGTTACCGCCGTACGCCGTCCCTGACCATGGCACCGCACCGATCCGTGGACCGTTCGCTGGGTCGACGCCGGTTTCAGGCTGGCGGCGGGGCTCCGGTAATGTTCCGCGCGGTGGCGTGTCCGAGCGGCCGAAGGTGCAACACTCGAAATGTTGTGTGGGGTCAAACCCACCGTGGGTTCAAATCCCACCGCCACCGCCAGTGGGCTACGGAATCAAAACCGCAGCCAGACAGACAAAAGTCTGAGAGACACCCCCTTGGGGCCCGAATCCGGGTCACGAGGGGGTGTCTTGGCGTTCCGGGCTGATCTGAGGCGTCCCTTCGTGCGCCGTCGGAGCGCTTGCGGCCGTGATCGGGGTCCGGAAACGCCGAAGCCCCCTGAATCGGGGTAGGCCGATTCAGGGGGCTGGGTTGGTGGTGTGGTGACCTCTGCTGGTCAGGCGGCTCCTTGGTCGTCGAGGGCGGTCTCGACGTTCTCGTCGTAGGCAGGGTCACCGCGAGTGCCCTTCGTGCCGGGTGGCAGATGGGTGGGTGCGTGGTCGTCCTTGCGCTTGTAGCGGGTGACGTAGAGGTCACCGTTGGCGTCCTCGATGGCGCGGCTGAGGAAGGCGCGGACCTTGCGGATGCCTGCGGCTGCGAGGAGAACGGCAGCGAACAGGGACTGGGCTGCGTAGCCGCGGGCGCGGCGCTTGCCGGAGGAGCCGAGGGCTTCCTTGCCCTCGTCCTTGGCGAAGCCGTGCAGACCTTCCTGCGACTGGCGCAGGGCGTTGTAGATGTCGGTGTGCTGGTCGGTGCCGAAGGGAAGGTCTTGGAGGTACTTGGCCAGGTCCACGCCGGACGACGGCTTCTTCTTGGCACGCTTGTCAGCACCCGAGGGCTTCTTGCGCGGCACGTCGTCGGCATCAGACGGCTTGGCGGGGCGCAGGTCGATGGTGACGGACTCCTGCCGACAGGGCTTGGGCCAGACACCGTTGGTCTGCGTATCGGGGTTCGGGGTGATGCGGTCCTTGAGTCGGACACCGAGCACGGGTCCACCGATCATCTTCTTCTCCACCGAGCGAGGCTTGAGCGCGCAGATGACGGCCGGGTGGGCGCCAGATGCTGGGCAGCCCCACCGCTGGGTTCCGGAGTCGTTCATGCCCTTGTTGCGAGCACGGTAGGTCTCGCGAGAGGCGATGCGCTCCAGGTACTCCTTGCGAGTGATGGCTCCGGCCCGGAAGTCCTTCGTCGCGTCCACCAGGATCGCCGGGATGCTGGGGCAGTACCACTCGCCCTCGACGAGAAAGAGGCCGTCGGCGCTGCCCTGCACGCCGATGTGGTCATCGAGGATCGGCAGGACCAGTTTCCAGCCCAGCGAGCGTGCCGGAAGGTGGAACGTCTCGGCTGTGGCGTTGGCGTAGAGGCCGTCCCCTGCAAGGTAGTTGGGCTGGTGGACGTGAGCGGCGAGGTCGGTCATGACGCGGCGGGCTGCTCCGGCGGCGTCGACGCCGGGCGCGTCGAGGTGCATGGCGATCGGCAGGGCGGGCAGGTACTGGTTGTCGCCGAGGTAGTCGCAGGCGGCGACCATGAGGTTGATGTCGTAGCCGTAGAACGCCTTGCGCACTCCATTGCCGTGATCGGCGTGGTCGCCGCCGCGGACGTAGAACCCGGCGTTGGGGTCGGTAGAGGCGAGGGTGTTGTCGACTCCGCGGCCCTTGGTGTGGAGGCGCAGCGGGGTGGCGTCGATGCAGGCCGAGCCGCGGTACTTGGAGCGGACCTTCGCGGGCAGGAGCGTATAGGGGATGCGCAGGATGCGATTGCAGACCAGCGTGAGGGCGTCGTGGTTGTCGAGGATCTCCTCGGTCGTGAGCGGCCGGTCCCGCTCACGCAGTTCGATCCAAGGGATCTCCTTGCCGGTGGGGTGGATGGAGGGGTCGAGGGTGATGAGGAACCGGCGCAGTGCCGTGCGGACGTGACGTTCCACGCGCCACAACTCGCGACGGGCCTCCTCGGCGGTGGCCGCGGTGGGCAGCGCCTTGATGTCGAGCAGCCGCATAGAGGCGGGGTGGAGCCGGAAGTAGAGAGTGCGGGCGATCTCGGAGGACAGGCACCCCTTGCCGTCCATCGCAGTCAGCATGATGGCGACGAGCAGCGCCCGGTAGCCGATGGCGGTAGGTCGTCCCTTCCTCTTCTTGCGCTTGGCGATGCGGGCTTCGACGTGGTCGAGCACGTCGGCCTTGTTGATGGCGTCGAAGACGCTGTCGACCGTCTTGTCAGCGAACTTGGTGTCGTGGTGGTCGAAGATGCCGTGCACGGTGTCCTCGCCAACCACGCCCGGCCCGTTCATCGGGATGGCGAGCGTCTTCTCCCTGCGCTGGAGGAGGTCGGTGACCGTGCCGGTCTCGAACTTCTGGCGCAGACCGCGACCGGTGATGGTGGGGTCGGTGCTCTTCTTGCCGCGGCGCCTGCTCGCCGGGGCAGTGGACGGGCTGGCGGTCTCGCCGGTGAGGTCGCCTGCGGTGTCGGTGGCCGTGTCGCTGGTGGTGTCGCTGGTGTTCTTGCTCGTCTCCTTGCTGTTGGTGGATGTGGTGCCGCTCTGCTTGGGGTGCTTGCGCCGGTGACCGGGCGACTTCTCGCTCATACCTGGTCCTCGTCGTTGAAGTGGACCGTGACCGACATGTCGGTCTCGGGGATCGTGATTGTCATGGGCGGCCGGTACGGGTTGGCGCGCAGCAGCCGTGCGGTGCGCTCAGGCTCGGTCGGCGGGAGCATCTGCAGGAGGTTGTGAAGGTGGTTGGCCTCCTTCATGTCCGATGCCTCCATCAACTCCTTGAGGGGAGTGCCGTTGGCGAGGTGCCAGCACAGCCAGGTGTTGCGCAGGCGGGTGGAGTTCATGAGCACCGGCGGGTTCTTCGCCATCGCCCGACGCACCGACTCGTTCGAGGAGTGCAGTCCGGGCTCGGTGCGCCACGGAGCCGTGAGGATGTGGCCGGGCTCGACGGCAAGCACGATGTCGGCCAGGCGACGCTCCCAGTGCGACAGGCACGTCACCGTCCTGGTGGACTTCGGCGAGGTCACCGTGACGTGGACGGCACCGTCCTCGTCGATGACGACGTCGTCTCGCTTGACCCGCGTCAGTTCACCACCGGTGAGGCCGCACCCGAGGCCGAGGGCAAGGAAGGCCGTCATCCGCTTGACGCGCTTCTTCACGCTCAGCGTCTTGGCCCACACCCACAGGTCGGCCTGGTCGGCGTCGCTGAGCGGGGTGACGGGTGCTTCCTCGGTGATGGTCGGCTTGCGCAGTTCCCGAGGCGTGGCGCCGAGGAGGAAGTCACCAATGAGTTCGAGACGAACCCACGTCACGTTCTTCGACGTCTCCGTCCAACCCTTCGCAGGCCCAGCCCACTCGATGTAGCGGTAGCGCGTCTCCTCGCACAGCAGGTGCTCACGGGTCAGCGGCTGCCCGGTGCTGTGCGCCCAGCGAGCCAGACCCGCAAGGGCTGAGAGCGAGATCCTCATCCACGAGTTGCCCACCGGGGTCGGCGCCATCGCGAGAGAGTCGATGAGCGCCTGCTGGGTGAACCGCAGCGGCTCCGGCTGCAGGCAGGGGTGACCCTTGTAGCCGTTGACCATCGCCACAGCCATCTGCAGCGCCACGTCAGCGTCGGGGTGCAGAGCAACGCCACGGTTCCTCATCGCGAGCCACCAGTCGGGGAAGTCGAACCGGTGAGGGCAGCGGCGGCGAAGGCCGCAGGCGACGTAGTGGGCATGCCACTGGACCGACGGCCACTCGACGTCCGGGGGAGGGACAGGCAGCGGTCGCTGGACAGGGCCAGACGAGGTGCGGTTGCAGTGGTCAGTCGAGCCGTGCGGCGCTGAGACCGACGATCCGGTCGCTTCGTCCGCGGAGGGTGGACAGGGCCGGGCAGGGGCGCCACCACTCGGGCGGCCTGAAGTGTGGGGTTGCGAAGGGTCGACGAGTCGCAAAGCGCGACCCGTCCGAGGACGGTCTGGCACGGGTTCTCCTGGTTGACATCAACCCGGAGACGACTCGTGTTAGGGCACAGACGCCGCCGGGCAACAACCCGGTGCATTAGGGCTGCACCGGCTCGACCCGACGACGTCCTACCACAGCAGACGGACAACAGTCGAACAAGCGTTCGACACACGAGGAAGGCCATCAAGGCCACGAAGGTGATCATGGAAGGGATCTCGGAACCCCCTGGACGGCCCTGGATCACTTATGCACACTCACGTGGTTCCAAACCACATGCTGTGTGGTTCAGCCGTCCGGCTTCCTAACCACACAGCATGTGGTTCCTACGGTTGGGCCGTGCCACGCCGACCCGCCATCCGCGCCAAAGCAGTACGCGGGCCCCGACGGCATCTGCGCTACCCCGAGCAGTTCGGCTTCGTCAACGAGCCACAGTTCAAGCAGGGGACGCCACCCCACGTCGCACAAGCCGTCATCGACCAGCACCGCCTCGCCCAACGCGTCCACTCCCAGATGACCCGCGACGAACTCGGCTGGGACGACATCGCCGACTCCCTCGGAGTCTCCGAAGAACAAGCCCGCCGCATCCTCCGCGGCGAATCCGAGATGGCCCTCGACCGCATGCACCAACTCGCAGCAGCCGTCGGCTACCGCCTCCTCGTGCAGCCCCAGCCGATCAAGCCCGAAGGCACCGTGAAGTAGCACGGGCCCCGCTCAAGCGATCGGCGGGAAGGGCCTCAGACGTCTGCGGCGATCGGCTGCGACCCGTCCATCGCGCCTCCTAGGGTGGTGAGACCCGGCACACGCGCCAGCAGGACATGGCGCCGCCTGCCGATAGAGAATTCATGGACACAACGAGGGGGACGCTGCCGTGACGAGCACGGGCATGAGGCTTGAACTGACGTGGCCGAACAAGGACAAGTTCCTCCTCAACCCCAAGGACGACACCGGCAAGCCCGTGTGGGTCGAGCGTGACCACCCCGCCGCTGCCGAAGTTCGCCTGACCGACTTCACCGACAGCGTCGGCGAGGTCAACGATGCCGACCCGCACGCCGACAACCTCCTGTTCACCGGCGACAGTCTCGACTTCCTTCGCGTCCTCGTCGAGGTTCCCGAGTACGCGAGGGAGTACCGCGGCAAGGTCAAGTTGGTCTACATCGACCCGCCGTTCAACACCGGCCAGACGTTCGCGCACTACGACGACTGGATGGAGCACTCCACCTGGCTGTCCTTCATGCGTGAGCGCCTACTCCTCATCAAGGAACTGCTTGCTCCCGACGGGTCCGTGTGGGTCCACCTCGACGACGCCGAGCAGCACCGCATGCGACTCCTCATGGACGAGATCTTCGGTCCGCGCAACTTCGTCGCAACGTTCGTTTGGGAGCGCACCGACATCCCCGCCATGCAAGCGTCGGTGACCATGAGCCAGGACTACCTGCACGTGTACCGAGGCGGCGAGGCCTTCGCACCAAACGGCTTCGTCACCGAGGAAGTGGCGGACCACTACAACAAGGTCGACGCGGATGGGCGGGCGTACTGCCTCCGAACCCTGCGCATGACCGGCCCAGGATCAGCCCGAGCCGACCGTCCCACGATGTGGTTCTCGATCCCAGCCCCCGACGGCACCGAGGTGTGGCCGATCCGCAGCGACGGAACGGAAGGGCGATGGAGGTGGGGTCCCGACCGAGTCGGTCGCGATGAGAACACGCTGGAGTGGGTCGAACGGGACGGGCAGTGGGAGCCATATCGGCGCATCTACGCGGGCACCTCGACGAGGCCTCCCGCGACCCTTCTCAAGTACACCGATGTCGGATCCAACCGCATCGCGAAGTTGGAAATCCGGAAGTTGTTCCCCGGTGTCAACCCGTTCGCGACCCCCAAGCCAGAAAGCCTGATGGAACGGGTGCTCCACATCGGCTCGGGTCCGGGCGACATCGTGCTGGATTGCTTCGGAGGCTCAGGCACAACCGCCGCAGTCGCCCACAAGATGGGCCGTCGATGGCTCACCAGCGAGATTCTTCCGGCGACGGTCGCCGAGTTCACTCGACCTCGGCTTGAGAAGGTGGTTGCTGGCAGTGACACCGGTGGCATCAGCAAGGCGATCGGCTGGGCAGGCGGTGGCGGGTTCCGTGCCGTGACGCTCGCTGAGTCGATGTACGAGGTAACCCCCTACGGCGTCATGCTGGCGGACTGGGCGACGAACGGTCGGTTCGCGCGTGCGGTCGCCGGGCAGTTGGGGTTCGACTGGGAGCCCGACGGATTGTTCTCCGGTGCCCGCGGGCGCATGCGGCTAGCCGTCTTCGACGGGACCATAGGCGCCGAGGAGGTGCGCCACGTTGTGGCAGCCCTCGCCGACAAGGAGCGCGCCACGATCGTCGCTCAGGCCGTGCTCCCAGGGGCAGAGGAGACCCTCGCGGAGTTGTCCAAGGGCTCGCGCATCAGGAAGGCACCTCGTGACCTCCTGACCGCAGGAGCGCAGCGCTCGCGTCGGCGACTCGAAGCCGCAGAGCGTGCCGTGCAGGTGAAGATGGAAGAGGTTCCGGCGTGACGATCCCCTACGACGAGGCGCTGGTCGAACAGGTCTCCACCACCCTCAACCTTCGTGCGCCGAACCAAGCAGCGTTGAACAAGTTGGCCCAAGAACTGGACACCGCACCGGCAGGGGCAGAACTCGTTGCAGACCTGGCCACCGGCGTGGGCAAGACCTACATCGCCGGAGGGCTGCTGGACTACCTGCACGCCTCCGGCGTCCGCAACGTCGTCATCGTGACACCCGGCTCGACCATCCAGAAGAAGACCATCGGCAACCTCACGCCTGGCCACCGCAAGTACCTGCGTGGCTTGCAGTGCCGCCCCACCCTCATCACCCTCGACGATGTCGAGAAGGGCGATGTCGCCGCAGCACTGGAGGACGACAACGCCTTCAAGGTCTTCGTGTTCACGGTCCAGTCCCTGCTGGGGTCCGGCAAGGGAGGCAAGGAAGCCCAACGCCGCGCCCACCGGCCGCACGAGACGCTCGGGCAGGCGCTGTACGACTACCTTCAAGCCGCCGAGGACCTCGTGGTGATCGCCGACGAGCATCACATCTACTACTCAGGAACCGCCACGAAGTTCCAGTCCGCGATCGACGACATGAAGCCCCTGTCGATGGTTGGGCTGACGGCAACCCCGCACCCCTCCACGCCGCGGGACAAGATCGTCTTCAAGTACCCGTTGGCTGAGGCCATCGCGGACGGATACGTCAAGATCCCCGTGCTCGTGTCACGGCAGGACGGGATCAAGGACGCACGGACACAGATGGCCGACGCACTCACCCTCCTGGATGCCAAGGCCGAGGCCATGCGTGAGCACTGCCAGCGCACCAGAAAGCCCTACGTCGAACCCATCCTGTTCATCGTCACCCAGTCCATCGACGAGGCCAACCAGTATCGAGACCTCCTCGTCGGATCCGACATGCTTGGATCCGCCAACAAGGTGCTCTCGGTGAACTCGGCCGAAGCCGAGGAGACGCTCCGCCTGTTGGACACCCTTGAGGACCCTGACTCGCCCATCCGTGCCGTCGTGTCGGTGGACATGCTCAAGGAGGGCTGGGACGTGAAGAACATCTACGTCATCGCCTCCACCAAGGCGCTGGAGTCGACGCTCCTCACTGAGCAGATCCTCGGGCGCGGACTACGACTCCCCTTCGGGGAACGCACCGGCAACCCCATGCTCGACACCGTCGAGGTGCTCTCCCACAACTCCTTTGCCGCACTCCTCAAGCGAGCAAAGGCGCTGCTGGAGGAAACGCTGGGCGACCGGGTCGAGGAAGCCTCAGTCGTGGTCAACCCGCAGGCTGGCGTCCGGCAGCCGGGCACCCCGCTGAGCAAGCAGGGCGAACTCCCCGTGGACTTCACCTTCCCCGCCTCCGGAGAAGTGCAGATCCAGTTGCCAGGTCCTGCAGCCACCGACCCTGACCAGGGCGGGCTGTTCGAACTCGACGAGGATGACTGGGCGGCTGCACGGCAGACCCCTCAGCAGCACGTCGGACTCAGCCTCGCCACCATGGACTCCCGTGTAGCCACAGCCGCGTCGTCCACCGAGATCCTGACCCGCACCCTGCGCCCGAGAAAGCCCGGCGGCCTCAACATCCCGCTGTTCCTGCCACAGGTCACCACAAAGTGGCAGCGCGACCCGTTCAGTCTCGCCTCGGTCAACCTCACGGACGTCGAGGCACTCGGGCGCCAGTTCGCCAGCGACGACGCCCCAGTCCTGCTGCAGAAGATGATCGACGCCGAACGCACCGAGGACGGGATCGCACACATACGCATCCACAACGCCACCTACACCGTGCGCGCCTCACAGACCGCGATGCCATTCGGTGACATCGAAACCGACCTCGTCTCCCGCCTCCTGCGCACCGACGGCATCGTCATGACCGTCGCTGAACAGAACGCCGCACGCGCCATCGCACAGGCGTTCATGACCGGCGCCGACGTCACCATCGACACGCCATGGCGCGAAGCCCACGGCCGACTGGCGACCGCCCGACTCGCGGAGTGGATCAACAACAAGCAGACCTCCAGCCCGGCCCGTGAGGTCAAGGAAGTCACACAGGCCAAGTGGCCCGAGCCCCCGGAGGTCACCGAGACAAGGGTCCCCGCCGACCGTCACCTTGTGACCAAGTCCAGCGAGTTCACCCGTCACTACCCCTACGAAGGCTGGAACAAGTCCGTCTACGAGATCAACTCGTTCGACGCCTACTCGACCGAGTTCCTCCTCGCATCCATCTTCGAGACCCCCGGTGAAGTCCGGGCGTGGATCCGCATCGACCACACCGTGCCGCTGCGCATCCCGTACCACGTCTCAGCCATCCAGCGGACCTACGTGCCCGACTTCATCGTCATCGACAACCACGGCACCTACTGGATCGTCGAAGGCAAGGCCGACGGCGAGATGACCTCCAACATCGTCATCGCCAAGCGCGACGCCGCCCGCGAATGGGCCAAGGCCGTCAACGACTCCGACACCGTCCACGACAAGTGGGCCTACCTCCTCGCCTCCGAAGCGGTCATCAAGAGCGCCTCCACCTGGACGGCGCTCAAGAACGGAGGACAGGCCTACCAGTGAGCATCACGAACAGCGCCATCCACGAGGCACTTGGAGAGACCGGCGTCCTCGACCTCGGGATGGTTGAGCGTGCCGTAGCCGAGGGCGTCCGTGAAACGGAGAACCTGGACTGGAAGGGCTCCGACCCGTACGTGCCTAAGGGTGACAAGGGCAAGGACGAGTTCGCGAAGGACGTGGCAGCGTTCGCCAACTCCCGCGGTGGCATCATCGTCATCGGGGTCGCCGAGGACCGCACCACGGGTCGCGCATCGGAGGTGCAGCCCTTCGAAGTCACGGACGCCATCGAACGACGAATGCGCTCGTGGCTGCCCACGAGACTCCACCCGCCAGTGCCCGGCCTCGTGTTCGAGCCACTCACAGACGAGGAATCGCAAGGCGTACTCGCGATCCATGTCCCAGCCAGCCCTGATGCACCTCACATGGTCGGCAAGGACACTGCGTGCGCGTTCCCCTACCGCCGCGGCACACAGACCGAATGGATGCGTGAGTTCGACCTCGAACGCGCATACCGGGACCGGTTCGCCCGCCGGGACGCCGATGAGGAAACGCTCTCCCGCATGGAGACGTACGCCCTCCAGCACCTCGACCTGACCAGTGGATGCTGGATCGTCGCCACCGCACGCCCCACAATCCCGGCTCAGACGATGACACCGCTCAGCCGCGAAGACGCCACGACCATCGCGCAGACAGCCGCGAAGAAGCGACCTTTCGTTCTGCCGGAGGGTGTCCGCCCGCACGCCGTCGTGGAACAGATGACCGAAGGTGTTCTCAACCCGCGCCCCGGACTTCGACGTTGGGTGATGACCCGCACCGCCGTCGAACCCAGCAAGCAGGTCAAGGACTCATACGTCGAACTCCACCACGACGGCTCAATCGTGCTCGCACTTCGCACAGGCGGCTACCACCAGCGCGAAGACATCCCAGACCGCAACCCCATCACTGACTGGGGTGTTAGCGCGATGGCCGTCGACCTCACCAACCTGATCCACGCACTCTCCGAACGACTCAACCTACAAGGCCAGTTCCTCATCCGAATGAACCTCGCACGCGGCGACGACAAGCCGTATGCGTTCCTCATGCCCGAACGGAGCGGCAGCATCACGTTCGGCCCCAGCCAGCCAGACTGGTCACGAGAACTCCGAAACTTCATCCCAGTCGACCTTGCAGTGCCACCCATGGGGACACCCGAAGATCGTGCCGAGGTCGCGCGGACGCTCACAGCCGACATGTGCCAGCAATTCGGCATCTCACCCCACGAGTTCGGCTGGCCCCAGCCTTCAAGCCCCGACTCCTGAACCAGACAACCGGGTCAAGCCGGAGCCAGCATGTTCGACTCGACCCACATCTCCACGATCGCCCACCCGCCCTCGTCTGGGGCGGGTACGAGGATTTGGCCGTCGTAACCGTCGCCGACATGTCGCCAACGCACCAGGAGCGCCGCCTGGCGGCCGTACGGGCCGAGGTACCAGCAGTGCTTCACCGTGGGCGCCTGTGGCGGTACAGGCGCGAGGGGCTGAGGTGGCTGGGCTGGCTGGGGCGGGTGGAATCCTGCCGTTGAGTGCGCCGTGATCGAGCGCGTGGCGGCGTCCCCTGCCTGCCGGGCGCGCGTGTTGGCCACGCGCTGAGCGAGGCTCTCATCGCCTTCCGCGCTCATCCCTCCCGCCATGTTGCCGAGGCTAGATCTCGGCACCGTCAGCGGAGGGTCCGCGCCCGGTCTCGCTACCCGCTGAGGCTCGTAGCCGGGCCAGCACGTCAATCGTGAGCCGCTCTGCCGCTTCCTGAGAAGGGACGGCGGCGAGACGGAGGCGATGGCACACCCTTGCCTGTGCGAGGAGCCGAGGCCGCAGTGCGTCGACCACCGCTGCAACCCACTCGTCGCTCTCGCTCCGCTCCATGGAGTTGACCGTAGGCAGCGGCTCCGACACCGCACCCGAACGCGCGCCAGCCGCTGGTGACGGTGGCCCGAGCCGCCTGTCACAACGGCTCGGGCCATCAAGGTCGGCACGGTGAGCCTGTCACCCGCCCACCGGACCACACAGGCTGATGCGAGAGCCCTGCAACCGGTCCTCGCAACCACTGCCGGGAGGCCGGTCCGCCTGACACAACGGACCGGAACACCCGACGTCGACAGTAGAACGACCGCTCGCGGCTGGGAAGTGGCGGCGACGATCCCAGTCCGTGACTGGAATCGCGGGACACGGTTCCTCGTGGAAGCGATGATTGGGTGTGCCTAGACCATTCATCGCCCTCGCTGCCCTAGTCGCCGTCGGCACCCTCACTGGGTGCGCTTCTGACAACGAACCCACGAACGCCAGCGAGACTCAGGCAGCCGAGCCTGAGACCTTCACTGTGGTCGGCGCCATCAAGGTAGTCGACCGCGACGGGATCGACCTCAACTTCATGGACGACCTCAACGTGGGCGATGAGTGCACCACCAACCCCGGCTACGGCGACATTGCAGCCGGAGCACAGGTGACCGTCCTCGACTCCAAGGGTGAAGCAGTCGGCGTTGGGTCCATCGGCGACGGCGAACTCACCGTCGACGGTTTCGAGATGCTCGGCGGCGGATCGGCGAACGGCGTGACCGAGGGATGCAAGTTCCCGTTCAAGGTCGAAGACATCCCGGAGGGCGGCAACATCTACTCCATCTCGGTCGGCATGCGGCCGGACTACCAGTTCACCCGTGACGAAGCCCTCAGCCTCACGCTCGTACTGGGATAGTCAGCCTGTCGAAGTGAACGGGCGGACCAGTTCCCACGCGGGACGCCGCCCTCAGTCGGGACGACATTGCCCTGACACATCCCAACCCGAGCCCTAGGCTCTGTACGTCGATCGAACCGGGGGCAGGCGATGAGCGAGCAGGCACTCTCAACACAAGCGTTCTGCCCGAACTGCAATACCGTCTCCCAGTTCTTGGCGTACCAGCAACGCGCCTACATCACTGTGGTGTTCGTTCCGCTCATCCCGTTGGGCAAACGGCCCGTTCAGTGGGTCTGCTCCTCCTGCGGGTTCGCTGCCCGGCCCGAGGTGCTCACGGCCGCACAATCGCGCCATGAGGAGCAACTTGGTGTCGCCCTCCGTGCGTCAATGGCGTACATGCTTCGCAGGATCTCGCCCGGCAACGGCGTGCTCGCCCTCGTCGGTGATCTGGCCTCAGGATGCTTCGGCATCAGTCCGGAGTACTCCGCCGCCCATGCGGCCCGCGACCTCGACTGGTTCGTCGAGCACGGCTGTACGCCCTACATCGAACCCGCCCGGGGGCTCCTCGTCGGCGATATGCGCGAGGACTTCTTTGGTCTCGTCGCAGTCCTAGGTATCCACCTGGCCGACACTCAACCCAACCCAGAGCCCCACATCACGGACCTCGCGTACATCGGCGACACAGTCGGCCTCAGCGCGATCCACCAGCAAGGCATCATCCAGCACATCCGGTCTATCAACTGACGCGCTCGTCGCCGACACAGGAGCCCGCGATACGGCAAGGCCCGCTGAGGCACTGGCCGCGCGTAGCAGGGTCGGCCGCGGGGAAACTCGTCCGAGGCCGCGGGGAAACACCTAGCCGGGCCTACGCGAAGTAGCGCCTGACCTGCACGTTCGGACTTTCTTCCGTAGCCCGCCAGTACCAAACAGCCTCTGACCTGCGAAGATGCGGTGTCAGAGGCTGTTTGGGTTATATGTCGTGCCAGATACGTGCCAGATGGGTCGAGCTCAAAGAGCTTGCTCGGCGCAATCCCGACCATCGGTCAAGTGCCTGCTGGCCGAAGGCCTCGTTCGTTCCGATAGCGGATTGGTCACCGGGACGATGTGCGAGGCCGAGGCGCTGGACCGTGTTGTTCCCCGTCGGCTTAGCGGCAGCTTTCATGGCGATCGGGCACCGCGGGCTTCGCTCGGTTCGTCTGCTGGCGGCTCAGGCTCGCCACTCCTCGGCGAGCAAGCCGTAGCTCAATCCGTCGAGCCACTCGCCCTCCTGCTGCACGAGGTAGCCGGCGGCCTGCAGAGCGGCCGCCGGCCTCGCAGACCGCCAGCGTCTGCCGGGCGGGCAGCTCGCCGAGGCGCTGCGGCAGCTCCATCAGCCGGACGTGGATGGCCCCCTCTATTCGCCCGTGCGCCCACTCGACGGGCTCGAGCACGTCAAGCACGGCCAACCAACCCCTCCAGGAGCGGGTCGGGCACGCCGTTGATGCTCACGGTGGGGATGGCGAGCCTCACCCTGACACTGACGGCTACCCTACCGCCGGGGACCGATCGCCGACCGCGCCCGCTCCTCCGAGGGCGGGTAGCCGTGCTGGCGGCGGTAGCCGCGGGTGAAGGTGCCCACGTCGAGGAAGCCGCACCGGGACGCGGCGGACGAGACCGTGGACCCGCCCCGGAGCAGCTCGCGGGCGCGGCCGAGGCGGTAGCCACGCAGGTAGGCCGCCGGCGAGAGGCCCACCTCGGCGAAGAGCGCCTGCAGGTAGCGCAGCGAGACCCGGTGGGCCGCCGCCACCTCTGCAGGCGTCAGCCCCGGGTCGGCGTGGTGGGACCGGAGGAAGTCCAGCATCAGCTCTCGCTGGACGTCTCGGCTGAGCTCTCGCTCGTTGCCCGCCGGGTCGGCCGCCAGGATCACCGAGCGGACCAGCGTCACCGCGACGTCGGCCAGCGACTCGCCGTCCCTGGGGTCGGCCGACTGCTCGGTCCCGGCCTCGAGCACCGAGCGCAGGACCCGGAGCGGCCGGTTGTCGTCGATGGCGAGGGGCCGCGCGACGACCTGGTCGATGACCTGGTCACGCAGGCCCAGCGACCTGCGGGGGCACCTGGAGCACCAGCTGGCTCATCGGCCCGGGGAAGCTCAACGTGTAGGGACGCGCCGCGTCGTACAGCGCTCCGGCTCCGCTGCCGAGGACGGCGGCTCGGCCGGACTGCCGGATCTCTCCGCGGCCGTGGGTGAAGAGCGATAGCAGGACGTCCTCCCGCGGCTGCTCGGCGACCAACCGCGGGGTCCGCACCAGCTCGGAGCGACCGCAGGTGCCCCGGGCCATGCCGACCCCGGGCGTGATCTGCGCGTGGAGAAGCTCGCCGCGCAGCGACGTGGCGGCGGCATTGACCCGGAGCGGGACGAAGCTCTCGCTGCAGGCCTGCTCAAGGGCGTCGGCGCCGTCCACGACGAACTGCTTCATCTTCCTCGCAACCACTTCCCTCGAACGGCCCCGGTCACCCGGGGATCACCCTGCGATGCCCTTGACGTTATCCGAATGTGCTCACGCGCGCCCCGGAGCGCGCGGGCGCGGATCGCCGGATGCCCCTGCGGGAAACGCCGGATCGCGCCCGCCGAGGTGGCCTAGCGTGGGGGTCGGCGCACCCGAGACCTGTAGGAGACTTCGATGGACGACCTCAGCGCGACTGACCCGATCACCCCGGCCGGCACCGGAGCGGGCCAGCCCGCCGGCCCGCGGACGATCCGGGCTGCCGCCGTGCAGCTGCAGGGCGTCGTCGGCGACGTGGCGGAGAACCTGCGCCGGCTCGAGGCGATGATCGACGAGGCCGCCGGCAAGGGGGCAAGGCTGATCGCGGTGCCTGAGTTCGCCACCTCCCCGCTGCCGTTCCGTGCCGAGGTGCACCGCAGCGTCCTGCCGCCGGAGAACCCGGCCGTCGAGATGCTCCGGGCGGTCGCGAAGCGGCACGGCTGCCACATCGGCGGGTCGATGCTGATCGCCGATGGCGAGGCGGTCTACAACCGCTACCACCTGGTCGAGCCCGACGGCCGGACCCACCTGCACGACAAGGACCTGCCCACGATGTGGGAGAACGCCTTCTACGAGGCCGGTCACGACGACGGCGCCTGCGAGACCAGCATCGGCCGGATGGGTGCGGCAGTCTGCTGGGAGCTGATCCGCACCCAGACCGTCCGCCGCCTGCTCGGCCGGGTCGAGGTGATGATGACCGGCACGCACTGGTGGACCCTGCCGAGCAACTGGGGCGGCCTGGTCGACCGGACCTTCGGTCCGCTGACCCAGTACAACCGCTACCTGTCGGAGAACGCGCCCTCGGAGTTTGCCCGCCGGATCGGGACGCCGGTGCTGCAGGCGTCGCACTGCGGGCAGTTCCGTACCGACTTCATGCTCGTGCCCGGCGTGCCGGTGACCGCGCCGTACGACACCGAGTACGTCGGCGCGACGCAGATCGTCGACGCCGAGGGGCGTGTCCTGGTCTCCCGGAGCACCGCCGAGGGCCCCGGCGTGGTCGTCGCCGACATCGAGCTCGGCGCGCGGGAGCCGGTCGTGCCGCTGGAGGACACCTTCTGGACCCCGAAACTGCCGTTGGCGCTGCGCGCCTACTGGCACCACCAGAACCTCTGCGCCAAGCGCTACTACCGGCGCACCGGCCGTGAGGCCGGCCTCGCGGCCGCGCGCAGCGCGTCGACCGGGTCGAGCGCGTGGGTCGAGGCGCCGTCGGAACGGGTCCGATGATGGTGGCCGCCCTGGCGACCGAGACCCGGATCTTGCTGCTGGCCGGCGGGTTGGTCTTTTGTGGGCGCTCGGCTTGGGCGTGCTCAAGTACCGCCCAGATGTTGCGGTCGCCGGAGGCGGTCGCCCACCCCTACACCGACATCGCCCACCGGTCGGCCATGCTGTACTCCTTCGCCATCGCGCTGATCGCGGTTTTCGTCGAGTTGAGCGACTGGCCGACCTCGGTCGACCTCACCGCGGCGCCGGTGCAGATGGCGTTCTTCGCGGCCGCGATCGCGTGGTACCAGTGGCACGGCATGAGGCGCGACACCGACAACCAGTTCCGGCAGGCGGCCCCGGCGCTCGGCTGGTTCATGGGCGCGCTGATCGTCGGGGAGATCGGCGGGTTCGCGGTGCCGCTGGCGGGGTTCGTGCACGCCTGGGCGTGAGCACGCCCGCGGCGAGGTGACAGCATCGAGACGTGAGTATCTCGGGGCAGGCATGAGCGACACGGTCGGCGAGCGTGCGGCCGCCGCCGTCCTCCAGTAGCTCTCCACGCTCGACCGGCTCCTACCGGTCTGGGTCCTCGCCGCCATGGTGCTCGGACTGCTGCTCGGGCGGCTCCCGCGACTCCGCCACCGCTCGCGGCCGACGACCACGGACGCTCGACACAGCAGTTGTTCAGCGTGGACGTCGTCGTACCCCGTCGCTGGGGCACCCGGCGCATCAGCAGCGAAGGCCGCGATATCTACGCCGTCACCGCACCCATCGTGGTCGAGGGCGCGGTTCGACTTCTCGACGGGCGCAATCGCGGCCCTAACGCTCACCTCGGGTGTCTGCTTTTGAGCTGTAGAAAACCAGCCCAGCGACCGCGCAATCCGGAACAACCAGATGCGGGCGTCCCACAAGCCGAAGCTCACCCGGGACCTGCATGATCGTGCGTTGGGGCACTTGCGCTACCCCCATGAACTCCACCAGCTCGAAGATCGCGACCTGTCCCTCGAGGCCGTCACGGAACAGGCGTCCGCGGAGCTCGAGATCATGGCTCGCCTCGACGGGATCGTCGGGTTGGAGACCGCGGCGCCCGCCTTGCTGCTGCGCATGGTCAAGGCGCAGGACCTCGGCCACAAGTCCGGCCGAGGCTTCTTCTCGTACGCCGAGTACTCAGACGCGGGCGGCCCGATGAGGCGGCCCCGACGACGCCCGGGCCACGAGCTCGACCGGCAGGGTCAGCGACTCGGAGCGGCCGCCCTCGATGAGGTTGAGCAGCTTCTCGAACGCGAGCGCTCCCATCTGGAGCACGGGCGAGCGCATCGACGTCAGCGGCGTCGGGAGCTGTCCCACGATCGGAATGTCGTTGTACCCGACCAGGGACAGGTCGTCGGGAACCGAAAGCGCTAGGTCGCGGGCGGCACCGAGCATGCCGATCGACGACGTGTCGTCGACGGTGAACACGGCGGTGGGTCGGTCTGCCGTCCGCAGCATCGCGTGGCCGGCCGTGATGCCCGCCTGGACGCCGAAGCCGCTGCGCACGATGTGCTTGGGCCGGACCTTTATCTTCGCGCTCGCGGCCGCCTCGAGGAAGCCGACCACCCTGTCGTGCGCAGTGCTGGCGTGCTCTGGCCCCGCGACGATGCCGACGCGGCGATGCCCGAGCTCGATCAAGTGCTCAGCCGCGAGCCGCCCGCCAGCACGGTCGTCACAGGTCACGGAGGGCACGTCCAGATCGGCGTGGCGGTTGAACACCACGATCGGCAGCTGCCCGAGATTGAGTGACTCGAGGAAGCCTTCCGCCCCCCGGTGCAGGCTGCTGAGCAGGAGGCCGTCCACCTGGCGGCTGGCGAGCAGCTCGATCGCTGCGCGCTGGGCATCCATGTCGTCCTGCGGGCTCGACAACAGCACGGAGTATCCGGCCGCGCGCGCGGAGATCTCGACGCCTTCGAACATCGTCGCGATCACGCCGTCCGTCAGGCGCGGCATGACGAGGCCGATCGTCATGCTGCGGCGGGTGCGCAGGCTCGCCGCGGCCAGATTCGGCTGGTAGCCGAGCTCCGCCGCGATGTCCTTGATCCGCTGCGCCGACTCCGACCATCCATCGGGCGGTTCACTCTGCCGCAGAACCCGCGACACCGTGGACACGTGGACCTCGGCGCGCTCGGCGATCTCCTTGAGGGTGGGCGCACGACCCCCGACGACACGCTGGTTCATCGACGCCGCCTCCAGATCAAACGTTTGCGCGATCGATCTCCAGTCTAGATGCGAACCACCCGGACATGGCGCCTATTCGACCGGGTGCGGCGTCGGGCGGGGCAATGCGGTCGACGAGGGATGAGGCGGACCGCCTCGCCGCGGCTGCCAGACGGCTGCCGCACGGCGCGACCAGGAAGTTCGCGCACCAAATGTTCGAAGGTCACAAGAGCCAGTAGGAACGCGCGTCATTCCAGCTGCGTGTGACTGTCAGGAACTGATGCCGCGATGCACGGAGCACTGCTCCTGACCGGCGGTGTTCCCCCGCTCCGCGTTCGCTCTGTTGCCAACGATGACTCGCCGGGCTAATACCAACATCGGCAGTGTGCACCTTTACGCTCAAGGAAGCCCATAGCGGATCGGGTATCTATGGCGGAATCAGTCGGTTGTCGCAACACCTCGAGGATGGAGGTGTGTCATGGGTAGTCCGCGAAGGCCGAGCACGATCGAGGTGCCACAGGGTGGACGGCGGCAGTGGGCCGCGGACCGGGCGCTGCGTCCGGCGATGCGTTCACCGGGGCGCCCCGAGCCCTCGCGTGCGGTGCAGCGAGCTTTCTGGCGTCTGATCGCCCAAGGCCTGACCAGCGAGGCAGCAGGCGCTGATGTTGGGGTGTCGATGCCGGTCGCGTCGCGGTGGTTCCGACACGCTGGCGGGATGCCACCGATCAGTCTGTGCGAGCCCACCGGTCGCTACCTCTGCTTCGAGGAACGCGAGGAGATCGCGCTGCTCAACGCCCAGGATATCGGGGTCCGCGAGATCGCCCGACGCATCGGTCGTGACCCGTCGACGATCTCGCGAGAGCTACGCCGCAACACAGCGACCCGGGCCGGGCAGCGGGTCTACCGGGCCGGGGTCGCGCAGTGGAAGGCACAGCAGGTGGCGAAGCGACCCAAAGTCGCCAAGCTCGTCGCGAACCCACGCCTGCGCGAGTACGTCGAGCACAAGCTCGCCGGCGATGTCACCGACGCCCAGGGGCGCCCGATCGCGGGCCCGAACGTGCCCTGGGCCGGGCGTCGCCACGGACGTCGCCAGGACCGGCGCTGGGGCACCGCGTGGAGTCCGGAGCAGATCAGCCACCGGCTACACCTCGAGTTCCCCGAGGATGAGTCGATGAGGATCAGCCACGAGACGATCTACCAGTCGCTCTACGTCCAGGGCCGCGGCGCGCTCAAACGCGAGTTGAGCGCGTGCCTGCGCACCGGGCGGGCGCTGCGTGAGCCACGGGCGCGGACCGGACGCAGCGGCAGGACCTTCGTAACCGATGAGGTCAAGATCAGCCAACGCCCCGCAGAGGCCGATGACCGAGCCGTGCCCGGTCACTGGGAAGGTGACCTGATCATCGGGTTGGAGAAGTCCGCGATCGGCACACTGGTCGAGCGGTCGAGTAGGTACACGATGCTGCTCCACCTGCCCCGGATGGAGGGCTTCGGCGCCGCCCCGTACGTGAAGAACGGGCCACCCCTGGCCGGGCATGGTGCGGTTGCTGTCCGCGACGCGATCACCGCCCAGATCGGGGTCCTACCGAAGCTGCTGCGTCAGTCCCTGACCTGGGACCAGGGCGGCGAGTTGGCCCAGCACGCACAGCTCAAGATCGACGCCGGGATCGACGTGTACTTCTGCGAGCCACACTCCCCGTGGCAGCGACCCACCAACGAGAACACCAACGGGCTGCTGCGCCAGTACTTCCCCAAGGGCACCGACCTGTCGCGCTGGAGCCACGAGGAGCTCCAGGCCGTCGTGGCCACCCTCAACGACAGACCACGCAAGAGCCTCGACTGGCGGACCCCCGCTGAGGTCTACCAAGCCCAGCTAGAGTCCCTGTCACAGGCTGGTGTTGCTACGACCCCCTGAACCTGCCCAATACCTCGCCGTGCGGTACACCCAGCGACTCGCCGAGGCAGGCGCCGTCGCGTCAGTCGGCTCAACCGGCGACAGCTACGACAACGCCCTGGCCGAGGCGTTCAACTCGCTGTTCAAGGCCGAGCTGGTCCGCAACAAGGGAGCCTGGAAGAACATCGACGACCTCGAGATCGCGGTCGCTGAGTACATCGACTGGTTCAACCACCGCCGCCTGCACGGCGAGATCGGGCTCATCCCACCAGCCGAGTACGAGGACAACCACTACCAGCACACCACCACCCCGACTACCGTCGAGGCGTCAGTTCAGAGCCTCCACTGAACCCGGCACGCGACACACCGCATGCACCCCGAGCCGGCCTGTGGCGGCCAGGACCGAGCGCCTGGCCGCCCGTCGACAACGCCCCGATGCACTCGCGCATCGGGGCGTGGACTGAACGGAACGCGCTGGGCCCAGGAACAGGGGACGGGCCCGGCCCCCGACCGGGCCCGTCCGTGTCGAGCCCGGGACGCAACGGGGACATGCTGCGCCCGGGACTCGTGATCTTGTGTTGCACCGATTGCAACGCTGAACAACTTTCGCCGGTCTTTCTTACCGCCCACGCCCCCGGACGACCGCACAAGCCCGCCGTTCTCGGGGAGTCTCGCTCCATACCGGCCCGCCGTAACCCGATCATGTGGCGGTGCTGGCGCAGCGACGCCCTTCAGGCAATCGCTGCCGTAAGCGATGTCAGGAGTTCTCTCGCCCTAGTGAGGTCGTCGGGCCGGTTGATGCCTGCCACCCCGACAATCCGACCGCTGTCGCGATAGAACGCAAGCGCCTGTCGGCCGTCGGCCTCGACCTCAAGCGAAACTTCGCTGCCGCGGCTGGTGTGGCCGAGCGTCCAGATATCCAGGTCGTGTTGCGTCGACCAGCAGTATTCGATGGGGTCGTGTACGGCACTACCGCCGAGCATGTTGCGGGCTGCGACAACGCCTTGAGACTGGGCGTTGGCTTCGTGTTCGAGCCTGCGGTGGCGGCCTAGTCGCGGCGAGTACATGAATGCTGCGTCCCCGGCGGCGTAGACGTTGCTGCGCGAAGTGCGGCAGTATTGGTCGACAACGATCCCGCCGTCGATGTCCACACCGGAGCCCGCGAGCCAGTCCAGTTGGGGCCGTGCGCCGATCCCGACGACAACGAGCTCGCAAGCGATGTCGGTGCCGTCAGCGAGGCGGACGCCTTCAACTGATGCTCCACCCAGCACGCTGTCGACTCGGGCGTCCAGGAGCACGTCGACTCCGGCCTCGCGGTGACGCTCGGTGAGAAGCGAGCCCACTTCGTCGCCGAGAGCCTGTCCCATCAGCTGCGTCATTGCTTCGACGATCGTCACCTGGACGTTCATCTTGGCCAGCGATGCGGCGATCTCAGATCCGATGAATCCACCGCCCACGATGACCACGCGGCACTGACGGTCCCTTACCTCTACGGCATGGCGAAGCTGGATCGCGTCGTCATAGGTGCGCAGGTAGTGGACCCCGGCGAGGTCGCCACCCGGGACGTTGAGCCGGATAGGTTCGACGCCCGGTGCAAGGAGTAGGTGGTCGAAACTGATTACGGAGCCCGAAGCAAGTTCAACGACTGGCTCATGGGGATCGAGCGCCACTACACGGTCACCCAGCCACAGCTCGGCGCCTTGCGCCTCATACCAACTCGGGTCGCGAAGGCACAGGCTCCCGATCGACCTGCCGTCGACGAGTGCTTCCTTGGACAGGGGCGGGCGGGAGTAAGGCCGCCATTGCTCAGCGCTGATGAGCGCTACCGAGTCGGCACGCTTTGACAACGCCTCGACGGCGCGGCCGCCCGCTACGCCGCCGCCGATCACGAGGTGCGTGTACTGGCGCGTCATCAGTCGGCGTCCATCGGTGCCAGAAGAACCTCGGACCCGTCGACTACGACGTCGTAAGCGCGGACCGGGACGACGCACGGTGCGACGGTCGCAGCTCCTGTTCGGACGTCGAAGCGGCCTACGTGCAAGGGGCATTCGATCTCAAGGCTGTCGGCGTGAAAGATCCCCATGTCGAGGTAGGCCTCAGCGTGGCTGCAGAGGTTGGCGATGGCGTAGACACGCTCGCCTGAGCGCACCACCATGACTTCCTCGCCTTCGACCTCGAAGACCTTCGGGATGTCCGGCTTGAGTTCGTCGAGATTGGCGACCCGAGACCTCGTGGGGGGGGCGGCCGACTGCGGGCCCATCAGACAGCCGCGACGTCGAACTCGAAGGCACCCATGCCGGTCACCCACTGCGGAATCGGCTCGTAGTACAGGGAACGCCCAGGGCGGTCACCGACGGCTCCGGAGACCAGGATCCAGTTACGGATCTCGAGACCACCGTTGCCGGCGTGCTCGCGGATGTAGTCGGTGCTCCAGGTAGCCGCCTCGCCGCCGCCGCCGTTCTCGAGCAGCGTCAGGAAGTCACGGTCGAACTCTTCGTTGATGCGGCCCATGTCGGGCGTGCCGGGCCAGTGCGACAGCCCTCCGCACCCGACGACGGCGACGCGCTCCGGGCGGCTAGCGGCGTAGTCAGCGAGGACCTTGCCGAGCTGGTGGCAACGCGCGGCGGTCGCAGTGGCCTCTTCGACCAGCGAGTTCACAATCATCGGCACGATGGGAATGTCGAGGTCTGGGAACATCTTCAGGACCGGGATGGCGGTGCCGTGGTCGGCCTGGAACCTCTCGACCGTTGCCAGGTCGAAGCCGGCCGTCGATGCGTGCCGGACGAATCCGCGGGCAAAGTCGGGGTGACCCGAGAAGGAGGTCTTCGGGACCCCCATCTCGCCGAACGTCCGAATCGACTCGCCCGTGCCGACGACGAACGCCGGCTGCGGACCTGAGGGAGGCAGCGTGGGGCCGTGCTCAGAGGAAACGAGGAGCACGACGTCGGCCCCCGCTTCGCGGATGCGGCTCCCAATCTCCTCGAAGCCTGCTACGACCGTGGCCGCTTGAGACTCCACGCCGACACTCGGGAACATGGTGTGGGAGGTGGCGTATCCGCCGACAATTGCGCCCATCAGACGGCGTCCTTTCGCTGGTCATCGAAGTATTCGCTGGCACTCATCCCGGCCGCGAACCCGGGGTTTCGCATGAACGAACCCCACATGGCGAGCATCGGGTGCACGCCGAGAGCGGCAAGGCTGCCCGGGTCGGGTGCTTGCAGCGCCGCGATGTCGCTGGGGTCGAGGTCGTACTCAGCCAGATAATCTGGATCCAACTGCGCGACCGCGTCCCACGCAGCCTCTCGCGTCAAGCCGTCTTCGAACATGCGGTTCAACTCAGGAACACTCATCGAGTCTCCTCCTTTTTGATGAAGTCAGTGACCGCAGTTGCAAGCTCTTCTGGGTGCTCGAGCATCGCCCAGTGGCCACACTGCGGGATTGAATACAGGCGCGAGTTCTCGAGGAGCTGGTGGAACCGCACCGACAGGTCAAGGGGCACTACCTGGTCCTCACGACCGCAGATCACGAGCGTCTTGGACTTGACGCGGGCGATGTCGTCCTCGGGATAGAACAGGCCACGCTGCTCACGGATCCAAGTCATGGTGGCGCGGTAGGCGTCCATGATGCGGCGGTCGTTGGTCAGCTGATACCGGTACTGGATCAGTTGCTCGCTGGGCTGGAACCGAGGGTGCGTCAGTGCTGAGACGATGCGACGCATGCCGTCGACGCTGGGTTCGGTGTAGTCCAGCATGGTGGACAGCTCGGCCGAGAACTCTCGGGTCAGGCCGGCACTTCCCATCAGGGTCAGGGTCGTGATCCGGGAAGGGTCTCGCATGGCGAGCCCCAGGGCGGTCGCGCCGCCCATGGAGTTGCCGACGAATGACGCCTGCTTGAGCCCGATGGCGTCGAGGAAGTTCGACAGGTGCTCGATCCGTGCGGGCTGGGTGAAGGCGAAGTTGCTGTCGTCGGGCACGGATTGACCGAAGCCGACCATGTCGTAGGCGATGACCCGGAAGTGGGGGGAGAGGAGGGGCGCCGAGCGGAACCAGTTGCCCCTGGCGTCCGCGCCGGCCCCGCCGCCGTGGATCAGGATGAGCGGTTCCCCGGATCCGGCCTCCCAGTAGCGGGTCTTGACGCCGCCGGCGTCAACGATGCGCTCAACCCCTGGGTCGAGGACGTGGTTCACGCTTTTGCTCCTCGGGCCGACCGCACCCCGCGTGCGCGGTCAGAGGCAACCATCCGCCACTTCACGATGCAGAGGTCCGGCGGGAACAGCTGCTCGTTGTTCCACCCGTCGCGCTCGCCGTAGAAGTTCTGCTGAGCCTCGCGCGCCCAAACATCGTCGTCGTTGAACGCGTGCAGGGCGTCGGGGACCCAGGTCTCCTCAAACTCAACCGCGAACGCCTCTGCATCTCCGGGGCTGGAGATCTTCCGCTGGAGGACCTGGAAGTACTCGTGCTGAGTCTCGGTGATCGGGACGTAGAACTCGTACTGGATGAGCGTCGGGTCCGGGAACGGGTCGACCTTCAGAACGCCCGGAACCCACACGCTGATCTGAGCGGCGACCTTCTTCTCTTCGCCGGTGAGGTTGGCAGCGAACACAGTCTCGCCGTCGAACTTTGCTTCGAAGACCGGCATGTAGTTGTCCGCGAGCCGGTCGAGGACGCCCTTGGGCCAACCGTCGTCGAAGACCTGCATGGCGTCGCGGTCGGCGGGCACGAAGCCGTAGGGCAGCGCCAGCCGGTTGGACTCGATCAGGGCCGAGTTGCGGTGCAGGAAAATGTGGGTGGTATCGAACCCATTCTCGACCCCGAGACGCCAGTTGGACTGAACCGTCCGGCGGATACCGAGGCTGTGGGTGTCCTCGTCGAGGAAGCCCGGGGGAAGGTCCTCGCTGAGTGCGTGAGCCTCCTCGGTGCCCACGAATACGAAGATGAGGCCCTTTGCCTCCTGAACCGGGTAAACCTTGATCGAGATCTGACCGATGACGGGTGAACCGGGGGAGGTGAGCACGTCGACCAGCTGGCCGTCTTCGAGGTCATAGGTCCAGCCGTGGTACCAGCACGAGACCGTGCCGGCCTTGAAGCACAGGGGGTCCTTGGAGAACGGGACGCCCCGGTGCGCACAGCTGTCAGCGATCGCCTTGACGACACCGTTTGCTCGCGTCAGCAGCACCTTGTCCCCGAGCAGCGTGACCGAGAGGAACTCGCCTTCGCCGAGCTCGTGGCCGAACGCGGCCGGGTGCCAGTGGTTGTCGAAACCGAGCGTCGCGTCCAGGTATCGGGGCCACTTGGTCGCTGCGCCGCTCGTGGACTGCTCACTTGCTGTGTCTGACACTTGATCAAAGGTGGTCATCGGGGACGTCCTTCTGGGTTCGGGGTCGAACGATCGGGTAGCCGGGAGTCAACAGACGCCAGACCGTCCGGACAACGCGGAGTTCCACGGTGCGAAATCAGGGGGGCGAATCAGTAGTTCTGCTGATGGCTCCCGGAGTGACAGGCACCACAGTGAGGTGATGACCACCACTCAACCCGAAGTAACGACACTCAGAACCGTGGATCGGGCCTTTCAGATCCTCAGCAGCGTCGCGGCTGATGACCGCGACCTGACGCTCTCGGAACTCTCGGCACGCGCCGGGGTCCCGCGACCTACCGGTCTCCGCATCGCACGTGCCTTAGTCGGGTTAGGCGCCCTCGAGCACACCGCCAACGGCTACCGCCTGGGGCCACGCATGTTCGAACTGGGCTTGCGAGCCCAAGGCCATAGGCAACTGCGCGAACTCGCCTTGCCGATCATGAGCGACCTCTACCACTGGACGCACGGCACAGTGCACCTCGCGGTCCTAGAAGGCACCTCGACGCTCATCATCGAGAAGATCGCCGGCCCCCGATCGATCCCGCTCGCATCCAAGGTCGGCGGTCGCGGACCAGCGCACTGCACCGGACTTGGAAAGGCACTCCTCGCCTTCTCCTCGGAGGAGACCGTTGTCAGAGTCATCGACGAAGGCCTGCCCCGGCTGACGTCACGCACCGTCACGAACGCCAACGAGCTGCGCACCGACCTCGCAAAGATCCGGCGAGTCGGTCTCGCCTACGAGAACGGAGAATCCACCGAGGGAGTCGCATGCATCGCTGTCCCGGTCTTCGACGCCGACCAGCGGGTCGTAGCTGCGCTCTCGATCGCGGGTGCCGCCAACGACGTACACCCCGGCCGGCTCGGCCCCGCCCTGCGCGATGCGGCGGGGATTTTGACCCGCTTGGTTGCGGGCCGCTGCTAAGCGTCTACTGCCTTGCCATCCAGGCAGCCACCTGCGCGCGCGACTTGAAGCCCAACTTGGTGAATATGTGCTGCACGTGACTGTCAACAGTCCGGGTAGACAGCACCAGAGTTTCAGCTATCAGTTTATTGCTGCGACCTTCTGACACTAACCGAGCCACCTCTAGTTCACGCGGCGACAACACCGCGGCCGCAGCTACAACCGGGCCCGCGGGGTCACCGTGAACGTCCCGCCCGATAAGGCTGAGCACGACATCACGGGCATCGAGCCTCGCGCCGCTCTGCGTCGTATGACGGTAACCCTCCTCGCCGAGTTGGGCACGAAGTCGCTCCTGAGAGCGGAAGTGGCAGTTGGCCAAGTGCGGGCCGAACGCCGACATGGGTGTGCCCAGTTTCTCCCGTAGCGCGTCCTCCAACCCCATCCAGAGCGCCCCGTGCTCCGCATCGCCCTCGGACGCAGCGATCCAGCCCAGCAAACCAATGAGGTGGGAAATGCCGAGCTGGTCGTTGAACTCGACCGTGATCTCAAGACTCCGTCGAGCGAGCCCCGCAGCGGTTCGATAGTCGCTCTCCAGCCACCGGTTCACTGCGAGCGCCCACATTGCGTAGGCCCTGCCCCACCGCTCACCCGACTGCTCACAGAGTCGGATTGCGCGTTCGCACGCTTCGTCGGCGAGGGTCGCCTCTCCGCAGAACGTGTATGTGACCGCGAGTTGAAACAGCAACCCGGCGATGGCGGCGTCGTTGCCGTTGGCCTCGTGTTCCTTCAGCGCGGTCTCGTAGAAGATTCGGGCGGCCTCGAGATCGCCGCCGAAGAGTGAAGCCATCCCACGGACTTGTGCCGCGTAACCGGCCACGTCAGCTGTCCCGAAGTTAGATGCGAGCCGGTCAGCTTCGTCGAGACGGTTACGCGCCGTTTTCAAATCGCCTTGCAGCAGTCCCAGATACGCGTCGAGCCATAAAGCGTCGACCGAGGCCGCTGTCGGTGCGCCTTCATTGGCGGCCAGAACTCGCCCCAGCCACCGTCGGCCTTCGGCGAGGTAGCCTCCGGCGATCCAATGCCACTGCAACGCGACCGCCATCGCGACCGCTACCTGTCGACTGTGGCCGTCGCCTGCGGCGTAGTCGAAGGCCGACCGCAGGTTGGCGTGTTCAATTCGTAGCGTCGCAAGCAGCTTCGCCTGGTCGGCGCCCCACCACTCCTTTGCAGCCTGAGCAGCCATGTTTGCGTAATAGTCGCGGTGCCGGCCGCGTACAACGGTCAGCTCGGCTTCATCCTCAGCCAGCCGCTCAGCGGCATACTCGCGAATCGTCTCAAGCAGGCGGAACCGCACACGTCGAGGCGCGGCGTCAGGGGTGACCATCGACTTCCGCACCAGTAGGTCGACAAGATCAAGCATGTCACCTGTCAACGAGGCGCTCGAGCACACGTCTTCGACTGCAACGAGGTCGAAACCTCCGGAGAAGACCGAGAGCTGAGACAGCAGCGCCTGTTCGTCCGCTGAGCACAACGTGTAGCTCCAGTCGATGAGCGCGCGAAGCGTCTGTTGGCGGGCCGGCGCCTCGGGGCTCCCACCGACGAGCAGGCGTAGACGGTCGTCAAGACGGAGCAGTAGGTCTTCAATCGAGATAGATCGGAGCCGCGGAGCCGCAAGTTCGATCGCCAAGGGCAACCCGTCGAGCCGCGCACACAACTGGACAACCGCCTCGGCGTTGTCCGGCGTCACCTTGAACCCCGGCGCCTGATCTGCGGCACGAGCAACAAGGAGCGCGACCGCGTCGTAAGCTTCCACGTCGACCGGCGGCCCCGCGTGTTCGAAGTTCGGCACCCCCATAGGTGGCACCGCGTACAGGCTCTCGCCGACGACACCGAGTGACTCACGGCTAGTGACGAGGAACCGAACTGCCGGTGCCGCGCGCAAAAGGTTGCCAATCAACACCGCCGTCGGCTTAGCGAGATGCTCGCATCCGTCGAACAGAATCAGCGCGTGTTGATCGGCTAGATGCCGGCGCAACTGCGCGAACGGTGCCCGGGCGGTTTGCTGCACAAGTCCGAGCGCGTCGGCCAGCACCTCAGGCAGGAGCGAAGGATCGTCAACATCGGCCAACTCGACTAGGTAAACCCCGTCCGAGAAAGCGCGCCGTGCCTCCGCTGCAACCCTCAGGGCCAGACGACTCTTGCCTACTCCGCCAGGGCCGGTGAGTGTCAGGAGTCGCGAGGAGCCAAGCCGCTCCCGGACGACGGCTAGTTCGGTCTTCCGGCCAACGAAAGAACTAACGTCGGACGGCAGCTGTGGCGCCTCATGCTTCATCACTGACCTTCAGACGAGCAGATGCCGTAGTCAAACCCGAGTTGAACGTGGCCTTGCTTCAATCTAACGGATAGGTCCGGAAAGCGTGAGCCGTTTCGGTGCGACCCGACGTCTGCACCTGACCCCACCTCGCGCGGTCGGGTGTTGGCTGACCGTCGCCGCGCACCTCGACTGTGTTGTGCATTGCAGCAACAGGCAGGGCGAAGCGCTTTCAGGACGAACTTCACGGGCCCGTTTTGCGCCTTCCAGAGGCAGACCCGACGCGCCGAGGACCGGAGCGGCCGGATCTGTAGGCGACGGCCGTATCGGTCGCCGCAAGAGCTCGAGGCGCAGAACCCACAAAGGACCTCGAAGACGTCCCAGCAGCGCCTGTGATCAGTCCGTTGTGTCGGTCCTCGAACAATCGCAGCAGTCTGTCGGTGGGAGCGATTACGTTCCGCAGGCATGTGGAAAGACCTTGCATCGGTCGGCGTCGCCCTCCTTGGGCTCGGCGTCGCCGCCGGCCTGTTCGCTCGCCGTACGACGCGGCGGACCGCGGCGATGATGTCGCAGGCCGAGCTGTGGGCACAGCTGCCCCGCGGCCCAGGCAAGGCGGCGCTCCGGATGTACCTCGACGAGCGCACGGTCAAACTCGTGGCGGACCTCCGACACACGGACACAGACTGGACCGAGCGCGCGTTCAGGTGGTTCGACAACATCATGTGGACCGGGCTCGCGCTCATTGCCGCCGGGTACGCGCTGCATATCCCGGACAGTGAGGCGATCGAGACAACCGGGTCTCTCATCATCGCCCTAGGTGTCGTCTTGGTCGGCTTCGCCGTGCTATTGGCTGTAGCCGCCACCAGCACGATCGCGCTCCGCTGGAGTCGCAAACGGCGACCCTAGTTGAACGGACGCCGTCCCGGTCTTTGGAGCGTCGCCAACTGGTTACATGGACAGAAACGAGGCTAACTGGCCGTCGGACGGGATTGCCGACGGCCCGCCTGTTCAACACTCAGTCTGGTCATGAGACGCGTAGAGGACGACAATGATTCGATCGCCAGGCTTCCTACTTCTTGCGACCCCTCCGCGGGCTTTCGATTTCGCCAGTCGCGATTCACGACGCAGCCCCCAAAACTGGGGTTGACCCCATCTGGTGGACATCTTGATGGCTCGGGTCCGTGACCTGGGCAGTGGAGGATGTTCATTGTGGGATTGCAACGCAAGACGTACACGGCTGCGTATCGCAGCGAGGCTGCACGGTTGGTGATCGATACCGATCGGCCGATCGCGCACGTCGCGGCCGAGATCGGTGTCGGCTCGCAGCTGCTGGGACGGTGGGTCGCTGTGGAGTGGGCCAGGATGGACGACCCGCCGACCGCGGTTGATGCCGACCCCCAGGCCGAGCTGGCCCGGCTGCGTGTCGAGGTCGCCGAGCTGCGTCGGGATCGTGAGTTCCTGAAAAAAGCAGCAGCCTTCTTCGCAGCGGAGAACCAGACCCGGTGAGCAAGTACGAGCTCATCGAGGCGGAGAAGGCGAACTACCCGATCACCCGCATGATCGACCTCCTTGGCGTCGCCCGGTCCGCCTACTACATGAATCGCCCCGGGTCTGATGGAGGCTCTCAATCCATGGAGGATGAGAGTCATGGCAGCACCCAGGAAGTACCCCGACGAGCTGCGTGAGCGGGCCACGAGGATGGCCGTCGAGCTCCGGGCCGATCCGGCATCGAAGCAGGGCGCGATCGCCCGAGTGGCCGAGCAGCTCGGCATGCACCCCGAGACGTTGCGCAACTGGGTCCGGCAGGCGGAGATCGATGGTGGCGTCCGCCCCGGCACGATGACGAGCGACGCCGAGCGCCTGGCCCATCTCGAGCGAGAGAACCGCGAGCTGCGACGGGCCAACGAGATCTTGAAGACGAGCGCGGCTTTTTTCGCCGCCGCGGAGCTCGACCGCAAGATCAAGTAGCAGTCCCTACAGCGGTGCTGGTCGACTACATCGACCAGCACCGCGACAGGTTCGGGGTCGAGCCGATCTGCACCGTCTTGAAGGACGCCGGTGTGCAGGTCGCCCCGAGCACCTACTACGCCGCGAGACAGCGCCCGCCCTCGGCGCGGTCGGTGCGTGATGCTGCGCTGGTTGAGGACATCAAGGTCGCTCACAAGGCGAACCTGGGTGTCTACGGAGCGAGGAAGATCCACGCCGAGCTCAACCGTGAGGGCATCCCGGTCGCTCGCTGCACCGTGGAGCGGTTGATGCGCGCCGAGGGCCTGCGTGGGATCCCGCGGGAGAAGACCCGCAAGACGACCATCGGCGACGGCGCTGAGACCGAGCGGCCCGAGGACCTGGTCGATCGGAAGTTTGTCGCCACGGCGCCGAACGAACTGTGGGTAGCGGACCTGACCTATGTCCGCACGCACGCTGGGTGGACCTACGTCGCGTTCGTCCTCGACGTCTTCTCCCGGATGATCGTCGGCTGGCAGGTGTCCACGTCGCTGCGCACCGACCTCGCACTCGACGCCCTCGACATGGGCCTGTGGACCCGCCAGCGCGCCGGTCAGGACGTCACCGGCCTGGTCCACCACTCGGATCGTGGAGTTCAAGGCGGAATCAGTCGGTTGTCGCAACACCTCGAGGATGGAGGTGTGTCATGGGTAGTCCGCGAAGGCCGAGCACGATCGAGGTGCCACAGGGTGGACGGCGGCAGTGGGCCGCGGACCGGGCGCTGCGTCCGGCGATGCGTTCACCGGGGCGCCCCGAGCCCTCGCGTGCGGTGCAGCGAGCTTTCTGGCGTCTGATCGCCCAAGGCCTGACCAGCGAGGCAGCAGGCGCTGATGTTGGGGTGTCGATGCCGGTCGCGTCGCGGTGGTTCCGACACGCTGGCGGGATGCCACCGATCAGTCTGTGCGAGCCCACCGGTCGCTACCTCTGCTTCGAGGAACGCGAGGAGATCGCGCTGCTCAACGCCCAGGATATCGGGGTCCGCGAGATCGCCCGACGCATCGGTCGTGACCCGTCGACGATCTCGCGAGAGCTACGCCGCAACACAGCGACCCGGGCCGGGCAGCGGGTCTACCGGGCCGGGGTCGCGCAGTGGAAGGCACAGCAGGTGGCGAAGCGACCCAAAGTCGCCAAGCTCGTCGCGAACCCACGCCTGCGCGAGTACGTCGAGCACAAGCTCGCCGGCGATGTCACCGACGCCCAGGGGCGCCCGATCGCGGGCCCGAACGTGCCCTGGGCCGGGCGTCGCCACGGACGTCGCCAGGACCGGCGCTGGGGCACCGCGTGGAGTCCGGAGCAGATCAGCCACCGGCTACACCTCGAGTTCCCCGAGGATGAGTCGATGAGGATCAGCCACGAGACGATCTACCAGTCGCTCTACGTCCAGGGCCGCGGCGCGCTCAAACGCGAGTTGAGCGCGTGCCTGCGCACCGGGCGGGCGCTGCGTGAGCCACGGGCGCGGACCGGACGCAGCGGCAGGACCTTCGTAACCGATGAGGTCAAGATCAGCCAACGCCCCGCAGAGGCCGATGACCGAGCCGTGCCCGGTCACTGGGAAGGTGACCTGATCATCGGGTTGGAGAAGTCCGCGATCGGCACACTGGTCGAGCGGTCGAGTAGGTACACGATGCTGCTCCACCTGCCCCGGATGGAGGGCTTCGGCGCCGCCCCGTACGTGAAGAACGGGCCACCCCTGGCCGGGCATGGTGCGGTTGCTGTCCGCGACGCGATCACCGCCCAGATCGGGGTCCTACCGAAGCTGCTGCGTCAGTCCCTGACCTGGGACCAGGGCGGCGAGTTGGCCCAGCACGCACAGCTCAAGATCGACGCCGGGATCGACGTGTACTTCTGCGAGCCACACTCCCCGTGGCAGCGACCCACCAACGAGAACACCAACGGGCTGCTGCGCCAGTACTTCCCCAAGGGCACCGACCTGTCGCGCTGGAGCCACGAGGAGCTCCAGGCCGTCGTGGCCACCCTCAACGACAGACCACGCAAGAGCCTCGACTGGCGGACCCCCGCTGAGGTCTACCAAGCCCAGCTAGAGTCCCTGTCACAGGCTGGTGTTGCTACGACCCCCTGAACCTGCCCAATATCGAGCCATCCGATACACCGAGCGGCTTGCCGAAGCCGAGGCCGTCGCGTCCGTCGGCAGTCGTGGCGATTCATACGATAACGCGATGGCTGAGGCGCTCAACTCACTGTTCAAGGCCGAGTGCATCCGCAACCCGGTCATGCGACCCAAGGGCGGCTGGAAGTCCGTCGGTGACGTCGAGATCGCCGTCGCCGAATACGTCGACTGGTTCAACCACAGGCGTCTGCATGGCGAGATCGGGCTCATCCCGCCCGCCGAGTTCGAGGCCAACCACTGGGCGACAGCCGAGTCCGAGCACTACGTTGAAACCCCGGTCCTCACCGAGACCGGATCCAAGTAACCGAGCCTCCACGAAACCCGGGGCGATTCATCGTCAAGGTCGGGGGCGCAAGGCGGGGCAAGGCGATCATCATCCTTAACCCGGCCGAGCCACCCCTCATCATGAGAGACACCGTTTTCGCGCTCGTCAACGCATCCGACCCGGGCACGCACGATGAGATCCGAAACAGCGTCGAGAAGATGACAGCCGACGTCGCGGCCTACGTGCCCGGATACCGGCTCAAGCAGCAAGTCCAGGTCACCGCGATACCCGACGACCAACCCGTAGAGACCCTCCTCGCCGAAGGCGCCGAAGCGCAGCATGGCCGTCCGACGCACCAGGTGTCGGTCTTCCTCGAGGTCGAGGGCGCAGCGCACTACCTACCCGCCTACGCCGGCAACCTCGACATCATGACTTCAGCTGCCATGCAGGTCGCTGAGCGCATCGCAGCAGCAAAGGCACCCCGATGAGCACCCCAATCTTCGTTCAGGACGTCACCCTCCGAGACGGCATGCACGCAGTGCGCCACCGCATCACCCCGTCCAATGTCGAGCGAATTGTTCGCGCCCTGGACGAGGCCGGCGTCGACGCTATCGAGGTCGCACACGGCGACGGCCTTGCCGGCTCTTCGGTCAACTACGGCCCCGGCTCGCACTCGGACTGGAGCTGGATCGAGGCAGCCGCCTCGGTCCTGAAGAGGGCGCGCCTCACCACCCTGCTTCTGCCCGGCGTTGGCACCATCCACGACCTCAAGCGCGCTTACGGCCTGGGCGTTCGCTCGGTTCGCGTGGCCACCCACTGCAGCGAGGCGGACATCTCCGCCCAGCACATCACTGCCGCCCGCGAACTCGGCATGGACGTCTCCGGGTTCCTGATGCTGTCTCACATGGCCCCACCTGACGAACTGGCTGCACAGGCCAAACTCATGGAGTCCTACGGCGCCCACTGCGTGTATGTAACCGACTCAGGCGGACGCCTAACAATGAACGATGTCGCTGCCAGGGTGCGGGCCTACCGCAAGGTCCTCGACCCGAGCACTGAGATCGGCATTCACGCGCACGAGAACCTGTCCCTTTCCGTAGCCAATTCCGTGGTTGCAGTCGAGAACGGCGTCTTCCGGGTCGACGCCTCACTGGCCGGTCACGGCGCTGGCGCAGGGAACTGTCCTATCGAGGCCTTCATCGCGGTCGCAGATCTCATGGACCTCAAGCACGGATGCGACCTGTTCAAGCTCCAGGACGCCGCCGACGACCTGGTGCGCCCGCTTCAAGACCGTCCCGTCCGGGTGGACCGTGAAACATTGACGCTCGGCTACGCCGGCGTCTATTCCAGCTTTCTCCGTCACGCCGAATCCGCAGCCGAGCGCTACGGAGTCGACGTTCGGGGCCTGCTCATGGAGTGCGGGCGACGCCGCCTTGTCGGTGGCCAGGAAGACATGATCTACGACATCGCACTGACGTTCGCAGCAGAACGCGAGGCGACTCTCGCCGAGACCGGTCCTCGCACTTGAGGTTCCTGGAGGTCACCAAGTTCGACCGTACCCCTGTTCGTCCGGACGACGACAAGTCTGTCGACGCCGGTGCCGCACGATACGTCAGTCCTCCGGTTGCCTCGGACGACGCTGCGCCCAATTCGTAGGTTGACCGTGTTTCGGCGTACGGGATGACACATAACTGGCCCGGAGCAGGCGTGCGGCTCGCGTACGTTCCGGCCGCGCGACTTTCGCAGGCCAGAGCGTGCTCGGTGGCGGCTAGATCAACCAGTAGAACCGGTAGCGCCGTGTCGCTGCCCACAGCGGTACCGCGACGCGAGCCTTGATAGGCGCACCTCGGTTCCACTCGGTGAAAGCACGTGTTGAGGCCAGCATCGACTAGTGGTCAAGTGTTTACGCGGCGTTCCCGCGCAGCCCATCGTTCTCGTGCCACCCGATACGGAGCCTCCCGATGCATGTCGAGCCACAATCGGACCCGCCGCTATGGACGTCAGGGAAAGCCGCCCGTCACTATTGGGTGGTTTGCGGTTCGCACCTAGAAGCCACCGGATGCACACTCATCCTCGAACACCCGACGCATGAGCGTTCATCGTTGGAGCGCTCCACGTACGCTGTGCCTTCCCAGCCCGACCACGACGAGGTGGCCCGATTGCGCAGCACGGGACTTCACCCAATGTCGGTCAAGCTTGAACACGACGAACTCGGGACGCTCATCTGCAGCGTGCTGTTTCGTACTCGTAAGGGCCCGGAGCGACGCACTGTCTCTCCTGCGGTAGCGGTTGCGTTGTGCGTCGCCGGAACGAGAACAGTCATGATTCGAACCGCCGTGGATCTCGCCAGCTGAAGGTGTCGTAGCCTTCGACTGATATGTAGGGCTTCGGTGTCAAGGGCAGGGTGAGGCGCCCTCGGGGCTGGGTGCCTCGAGGGCGCCTCTTCTGGCCTGGTCGCGGTGTCTGGTTCAGCGTGTCTTTCGACGCACGGTCGAGACTGATATGCGCGGGTTGGGTACCGCAGGGCGGCGTTCGGCAGGAGCGCTGCGCTTCTCTGAGGTCGAGCGTCACGGCCAGCGGTTGCTGTTGCTGGTTCGTGGCTCACAGTCGAATCGCGGGTGGGGCTCCTCGCGCTGCGTCCCGGGCACCGGGTCCAGGTCAGGTCTTGTGCCGGCTACCGCTCTAGTCGTCCATGACGGCCAGGGACCAGCACCAGCCCGCCAGCTCGCGGGCGATCGCGGTGTTGGCCACGGTGTGCTTCTTCCCGCGACGGTTGTAGGGCCCTGCCCCCGGATCTTGGACACAGGGTGTGATTACGCAGCGGGTTGCAGCGTAGCGGCGTAGTTGGACTCGTAGGTGGACGGGGACAGGTAGCGGCACCAGGAATGGCGTCGGCGGGTGTTGTAGCGCACGAGCCACTTGAAGACCTGCCGGCGACACGTCGCCTCGTCGCTCCAGCAGGCGGCGTCTTGGAGGACCTCGCGCTTCATCGTGGCGTTGAACGACTCCGCCAACGCGTTGTCGGCCGAGGAGCCGACCGCACCCATCGACTGGGTGACGCCGAGCCTCTTGCAGAGCTTGGCGTAGTCCTTCGAGCAGTAGACCTTGGGTTCAACCAGTCGATGCAACACTGGGTTGTTGAAGCGAGCGTAGTTGCTCATCGAACACCTCGGCAGGTGTCTTCCACCCAAGGATCTTGCGGGGCCGGTTGTTGAGCGCGTGAGCGACGGCCTCGAGGTCCTCGGCGGACCAACGCGACAGGTCCGTGCCTTTGGGGAAGTACTGGCGCAGCAGGCCGTTGGTGTTCTCGTTGCTCGGCCGCTGCCACGGCGAGTGGGGGTCGGCGAAGAACACCTTCGTGCCGGTCTCCAACGCGAACTGCGCGTGACCCGAGAGCTCCTTGCCGCGATCCCAGGTCAGGGTCTTGCGCAGCTGCTCGGGCAGCTTGGTGATCGACGCACTCAGCGCCGCGTTCATCGCGACGGCCCCGTAGCCGCCGAGCGATGGACCGTTCTTCACGTAGGGCTTCTCGCCCCAGCCCTCCATGCGTGGCAGGTGGACCAGGATCGTTGAGCGGCTGCTGCGCTCAACGATCGTCCCGATCGCCGACCGGCCAGTGCCGATGATCAGGTCGCCCTCCCAGTGACCCGGGACGGCGCGGTCTTCGGCTTCAGCGGGGCGCTCGCTGAGAACCACATCGGCCGTGACATGCCCACCGGGCTTGTTCTGCGATCGGGCCCTCGGCTGCCGTAGCGCACGTCCGGTGCGCAGACACGTGACCAGCTCGCGCTTGAGCGCACCACGCCCCTCAATGAACAGCGACTGGTAGATCGCCTCGTGGCTGATGCGCATGGACTCATCATCGGGGAAGTCGACCTTCAACCGCTGTGCGATCTGCTCCGGGCTCCAGGCCAGCGACCAACGCCGGTCGGCACGGTGCGGCTTGTTCAGCCCCTTCCAGGGGGCCGGTGTGGGGCCAGTGACGATCGTGCCGTCGGGCCGGCGAACGTTGCCGGCGAGCCGATCTTGGACGTACTCCCGCAGTTTCGGGTTCTCGAGCAGCTTCGCGGTCTTGGGGCGCTTGGCCGCCTGCTGTGCCTTCCACTGCGCCACGGTGGCCCGGTACTCCTGCTTCCCCCCACGAGTCGCAGCGTTGCGGCGCAACTCGCGTGAGACCGTTCCGGGATCACGCCCGATCGCGCGGGCGATCTCGCGAACGCCCTTGTCCTGGGCGTGCAGGATGGCGATCTCCTCACGTTCCTCGAAGCTCAGATAGCGGCCGGTGGGCTCGGCCAGCGAAATGGGCGGCATGCCGCCAGCGTGGCGAAACCAGCGGGTCCCAACCGGCACTGACACACCGACCGCCAGCGCCGCTTCTGCCGACGTGATGCCCGTGGCGATCAGCCGCCAGAACTGCCGTTGCACCGCTCGGGACGGGTCAGGACGCCCGGGCGAGCGCATCGCTGGCCGCAACGCCCGGTCAGCACGCCACTGCCGGCGAAGCTCCTCTGGCGCGTCGCTGGTCTTCTTGCTCCAGTCCGCTGTCGCCATGCTCGAACACCTCCGAACTCAAGGTGTTGCGACGACCGGTTGATTTCGCCGACCGACCCGTGGTCGCTGTGGAAGATCGCGCCCTTGAGGGTGCCGCGGGTTCCGGCAGCAGCCTTCAAGGCGTCCTCGACGAGCTCGGTGCGCATGTGGTCGGCGACGGCCCAGCCGGCGAGGCGACGTGAGTAGCAGTCGATGACGGTCGCCAGGTACAGGTTCGTCCCGTCGGCCAACGGCAGGTAGGTGATGTCCCCGACGTAGCGTTCGTTCGGGGCTTCGGCGGTGAAGTCCCGGTTGAGCAGGTCGGGGTACTTCTGCCCCGATGGCTCGGGGATCGTGGTCCGCACTCGACGCTTCTTCACATAGCCACGGATGCCCTCAAGGCGCATCACCCGGGCGACGCGCTTGTGGTTCACGCGGTCGCCGGCAGGTGCGCCGTCGTTGAGCTCAGCGGTGATCCGTGGCGCACCCTGGGTGCTGTCCTCGGCATGCACCGCTCTGATCCGTTCCGCGAGCTCGGCATCGGCTCGGGTGCGCTCCTCGCGTGCTGGGGCCGCCTTGAGCCAGGCGTAGTAGGACGAGCGCTCGATCTCGACGAGCTCGCACAGTCGCTTCACCTCGAAGGTGGTGGAGTTGTCGGCGACGAACTGGAAGCGACTCACCAGCGCGTCTCCCCGGCGAAATATTTGGCCGCCCGTTGGAGGATCTCGCGCTCGGTGGTGAGCTTGGTTGTCTCGACCTCGAGCTCGTTCACCCGGGCCTGAAGCCGGGCGATCTTCTGTTCCGGTGTCTCCTCGGGCGCCGCCGACGGGCTCCTGGACGAGCTCTTGGACTGCAGTGGGCTGGAGGTCAGCGTCCCGTCAGCGGCGGTCTTCTTGCCGGTCCCGTAGGCCTCGAGCCAGTGCCGCAGCGTGCCGCGCACGATGCCGAGGTCATCGGCGATGCCGCGGACCGTGGCGCCCGGGGTGGACTCGTACAAGTCGACGGCCTGACGACGGAACTCCTCGGAGTAGTTCTTCCTGGCCATGATTCTCGGATCATCTCGCTTCCCCAGCACCAGATGCTGGATTCAGCGTGTCCAAGAACCGGGGTCAGGCCCCGAGCGCGCGTCCACGACGACCCGGTTGGCCGCTTGAACGAGCTGGCCGAACGGTGGCGGTTAGAAGGTCCGAGCAATTCCAGGTTCGTGCCCTGGTTCGACCCCGACGGTGCAGGAACTAAGGCCCAGGTGCTGCTACTGATGGAGGCGCCCGGCCCCAGAACGGTCGCCGCGGGCGACCTCGGCTTCAGCTCGCTCGACAACGACGATCCCACCACCCGACAGGTTCACCGGGCGCTGACCTCCTCCAATCTCGACCAGGCTCGCTGCCCGCGGTGGAACGTCGTCCCCTGGGCCCTGACCGGACCTGAAGGTCGACTCCGCGCCCCCCGGGTCGATGACCTGGAAGACGCCCGGCCGGCCTTGAGCGCGCTGCTCGCCGAACTGGTCGACCTCCGGGTGGTCGTGACCTTCGGCGGCGCGGCACTTGAAGGGTGGATGAGGTACCTCACGCTCGCCGAGCACCCGGTCGTCGTCCCGACCCTGGCCGTTCCCCATCCCTCACCTGCCAACGGACACCGGCGCCAGGAAGCCCTCCAGCGAACCACCGCCGCTCTGGAACGAGCCGCAGATCTCTGCGGGCGAACAGCCCACAGTTGAGTCCACAGGCGTGGTGTACGACGGCTTACGCGTGGCGGGCAAGGGACGGTCACACAGATGAGCATTCCGTGCACAGCGACCTAGTGTGGTGGACATGCTCGGAACCCTGAAGAGAACGGCACTCGCACCGGTCCTTGTCCTGGCCCTGGCGAGTTGCGGAGGATCGCCGGAGACGGCCAGCACCGGTTCCACCGGTGACTCCTCAGGGCAGACCATCTCCGTCGCCGGCGCCCCGGCGTCGAGGTGGGGCCAGGGAGACTACGGAGTTGTCCTCGCTCATGGCGCCGCCTTCAACGCGGCCAGTTGGGAGGAGCAAGCCGTCGCGATCGCCGACCAGGGAGCGAGCGTGATCGCTGTCGAGGACATCGACCCCGATGCGATTCGCGACGCCGTGGAACAGCTACAGGGCGAGGGAGTCGCCGACGTCGCGCTCGTCGGGGCCAGCGCTGGGGCCGACGCCATCCTCGATCTCGCGAGCCAGGACCCATCGCTGGCCGATCAGCTGATCTTGCTATCGCCGAACGCAACGGTCGACGGTCTCGGGGAGGAGCCGAAGCTCTTCGTGGCCAGCGAGGACGAGCCCGTGGCCAACGTCTCGACGGAGCTGGCCGCGTCCTCCCCCGGTGAGGAGAACGAGGTGACGATCCTGCCGGGCACGGCCCACGCGCAGAACATCTTCGCCACAGACCAGGCCGGTCCGGTCCTCGACGCGATGCTCCAACGCCTCAAGCGCTTCGCTGCCCCGTGAGCCCTCACGGAGCCGTCGTGCACGGCGCGACACGGTGAACCGATCCCGAAAGCGGGTCGTACCCAAACCCGTGAGATCGCTGCTCCCCGGCTCGCGGGCACCCGGTAGGTCGGCCGGGGCCGATGAGCGAGTGCTGACCGAGCTCTACCTACGGCACGGGACGGCCCTGATGACCTTCGTGCTGCGCCTGGTCGATGACCGGGGCCGCGCCGAGGACGTCGTGCAGGAGACGATGCTGCGCGGCTGGCGCAACCTCGACAGGATCGATCCGAGTCGCGGTGATCCGCGGGCCTACCTGTTCGCGGTGGCCCGCAACCTGGTCATCGATCTGTGGCGCGCCGACGAGCGCCGCCCACGACTCATCGGCGACGACGACACCGTGGCAGCCCAGTCGGTCGGTGACCGCGCCGACGCGCTGGTCGACGCCTACGTCGTCGAGCAGGCACTGGACCGGCTCTCACCCGAGCACCGGGCCGTGGTCGACGAGCTCTACTACCGCGGCGCCACCGTCACCGAGGCCGCCAGCACCCTCGGGCTGCGCCCGGGCACCGTGAAGTCACGCTCGTACTACGCGATCCGCATCCTGCGGACCGCGTTCGAAGAGATGGGAGTCGAGCGATGAACCAGCACGAGGAGGACCGCGCTCACACCCGGCTGCGCGAGCTGCTGGGCCCCTACGTCCTGGGCGGTCTCGACGCCGACGACCGGGCTCGGCTCGAGGCCCATCTCCCGACCTGCGCCTCGTGCCGCGACGAGCTCGCGACGTACGCCGGGCTGCCGGCGCTGCTGCGGGCCGGGGCGCCGTCATCAGCACACCGCGAAACCTCCGATGCTGCCTTGGGTGACGCGATCGGAGCCCTGCGGACCCGTCGGCATCGTCGCCGGCTGCTCCTCACCGCTGCCGCCGCGGTCGTGCTGGTGGCGGGAGCGGGTGTCGGCACGGCGGTGGTCCTCGAACCCGACGCACCCCTCGCTACGACTCTCGCCCTGAGCGCACCGGCGGGAGTGAGCGCCACCGGTGCGGCCTCCTTGAGCGCCAAGCCGTGGGGCACGTCGGTCGAGCTCGACCTGCGGGGGCTCCCACAAGACGAGCAGTTCGTCGCCTGGCTGGTCTCACCCGAAGGAGAGCGCCAGCAGGTCGCCACTTGGGGATCGACCGGCAACGGCGAAGCGCGCGTGACCGGGGCCTCGGCGTTCGTCACGCGCGATGTCGCCCAGGTGCGGGTCACCGACTCCGACGGTGATCTCGTGATCTCCGCCACTACCCGGTGAACCGATCCGCCGGCGACGGCGTACCCCTGCGTGACATCCGACGAAAAGGGACCCACCAATGAAGAAGATGACCACTGCCCTCACCGCCCTCACCGTGACCGCGGCGCTCGGCGGCACCTACGCCGCCACCGCCGGTGGGGCCTCCGCCGCCCCTGGGCCTGGGCACCGCGACCGCCATGACGCGGCCAAGTCCGTGGACGTCGAGATCCTCGCCCCCGCACGCGGCGACAACGCCGGCATCGCCGGAGCCGGGTGGTTCGTCGACCTCGAGATCGAGTTCAATGACACCTCGCTCGCAGGCACCGGCTTCACCGCCAACCAGTTGACCGGGCCGGCCGCGCACAACAACACCGCTCCCTTCCCCGGTAGCTTCTCGACCGGTGCCGACGACCGGATGCCCGGTTTGGTCGTGCTCACCAGCACCACCAACAGCACCCTCCCCGGCTTCTCCGGGCCCGGAACCAACCTGGCCAACCTGTTCAACCTCACCGGAGTCACCGACCGCTCCAAGAACGACGTCGAGATCTGGGACACCTGGATCGTCGGCGCCCCGATCGCCGGCAAGGACGTCACCACCACGCTGACCGTCGCCGTCATCGACGACCTCAACCACGACGGCATCTACAACGACGCACCCGCCGTCGTCACCGACCAGAACGCCGACGGACGCATCGACCGCCGCGACCTCGAAGCCATCGGCGTCGCCTCCAAGGTCGAGACCGTGGACTTCCGTATCAACGGCGCCCCCGCATGAGAGTGATCCGTCCGGCTCCGTTGGACCGACCCCAGGTCTCGCGACACGTCCTGAAGGCTCTGATCGTCCCTGTCCTCTTCCTTCTAACGGCCTGTGGGTCTTCGTCGGAGGAGCCCTCGTCCTCGCCCGCCCCCGTCTCGTCCGCTACGCCGGACGGCGCGTCGGGTGATGTGCTGCCGGAGGGGGTGGCCTACACCGTGGCGGACTACGCATTCGCGCCGCTCACCGTCGCGCCTGGCCAAGAGGTCGAGGTCGTCGACAGCGACGCCGAAGCGCACACCCTGACCGCGATCGACGGCTCCTTCGACACAGGCAGCTTCGACAACAGCTCGCCGGGCACGTTTACCGCTCCTGACAAGCCCGGGACCTACGACTTCGTCTGTGAGATCCACCCGTCGATGACCGGCACTCTGACCGTTCAGTAATGAAAAGCCACACCAAGGAGATCACCATGCGTAACCTGACCGCGCGGCGCAGCGCCGCTGTCATCTCGAGCCTGTTCCTGGCTTTCGTCCTGGCCGGCTGTGGTAGCGACGACGAGTCGTCCACCGCTGTCCCCGCCGAGGATTCTTCCACCACGACTACCGGCACGGTCGAGGCAGCCGACCAAGACGGTGACGGCAGCACCCTGACCGTGAGCTCCGTCAGCCTCGAGGGTGTCGAGCAGGGTTGGATCGCAGTGCACAGTGACGTCGACGGCAAACCCGGACCGGTCGTCGGCACCGTCCAGGTCGAGCAGGGTGAGAGCAGTGACGTGGTCGTCGAGCTCGACGACACCGTCGCCACCGGCGACTACTGGCCGATGCTGCACGTCGACGACGGCGAGATCGGGGCCTACGAGTTCCCCGATGTCGAAGGCGTCGACCTGCCGGTGCTCGACGGCGAGATGCCCGTGATGCAGAAGCTGACCCTGACCGTCAGCTGACCTGCGTGGTCCCTGAAGATCATCCGGACTCACGAGTGCAGGGACGCCGCCAAGGGTCGTCGCCCCAGCGGCGACGACCCTTGCCTGCAGGGCGAGCTGGTCGTTTAGCCGTGCTTCGCGTCAGCATCACGGGGAGCACCCGCGGAAGTACCCCGAGGAATTTCGGGGCGTGCGATCCCATGGCCGTCGACCGACAACGTGAGCTGGCCAGATGTCCGCGGTCGAGGAGCACTCGCCCTGATGATCATTGACCGGTCGCACAGCACCGGATCTCAGCTCGTCATCGATCTTTCTTGGCATGGTGCTCGTCCTCCTGGACTCAAACAGGAGCGGCATCAAACCTCCGGCGCGTGACCCCATTCCGCAAGCGCCTGCGGACGGGTCTCCTGGGACCTCGGGCGATCAGCTCGCCCAGAGACTGCACCAGTTTCGAAGGTGGTTGGGATGTGGACTCGTCGGCTCACGTCGAGGCTGCGGCGTCGGGGACCCTTGACTCGCCCTGGGTCTGATGGAGGCTCGGGCTATTGGATTTCGACCAGGGGTTGGTCGGTCCTAGCTCGAGCGTAGAACGTCTCCTCGAACTCTGCTGGCGGTACGTCGTCGAGGTAGCCGTGAAGGCGCTCGTGGTTGTGCCAGTAGACCCACGACAGGGTCGCGAGCTCGACGTCCTCAACCGTCTTCCAGGGCCGACCTTCACGAGCTGGGCCGCGGATCAGTTCGGCCTTGTAGTAGCCGTTCACGGTCTCAGCGAGAGCGTTATCGTAGGAATCTCCGACGGCCCCGATCGAAGGAACCGCGCCAATCTCGGCCAGGCGTTCGCCATACCGAATCGACGTAAATTGCTTGGGTTCAACCAGTCGATGCAACACTGGGTTGTTGAAGCGAGCGTAGTTGCTCATCGAACACCTCGGCAGGTGTCTTCCACCCAAGGATCTTGCGGGGCCGGTTGTTGAGCGCGTGAGCGACGGCCTCGAGGTCCTCGGCGGACCAACGCGACAGGTCCGTGCCTTTGGGGAAGTACTGGCGCAGCAGGCCGTTGGTGTTCTCGTTGCTCGGCCGCTGCCACGGCGAGTGGGGGTCGGCGAAGAACACCTTCGTGCCGGTCTCCAACGCGAACTGCGCGTGACCCGAGAGCTCCTTGCCGCGATCCCAGGTCAGGGTCTTGCGCAGCTGCTCGGGCAGCTTGGTGATCGACGCACTCAGCGCCGCGTTCATCGCGACGGCCCCGTAGCCGCCGAGCGATGGACCGTTCTTCACGTAGGGCTTCTCGCCCCAGCCCTCCATGCGTGGCAGGTGGACCAGGATCGTTGAGCGGCTGCTGCGCTCAACGATCGTCCCGATCGCCGACCGGCCAGTGCCGATGATCAGGTCGCCCTCCCAGTGACCCGGGACGGCGCGGTCTTCGGCTTCAGCGGGGCGCTCGCTGAGAACCACATCGGCCGTGACATGCCCACCGGGCTTGTTCTGCGATCGGGCCCTCGGCTGCCGTAGCGCACGTCCGGTGCGCAGACACGTGACCAGCTCGCGCTTGAGCGCACCACGCCCCTCAATGAACAGCGACTGGTAGATCGCCTCGTGGCTGATGCGCATGGACTCATCATCGGGGAAGTCGACCTTCAACCGCTGTGCGATCTGCTCCGGGCTCCAGGCCAGCGACCAACGCCGGTCGGCACGGTGCGGCTTGTTCAGCCCCTTCCAGGGGGCCGGTGTGGGGCCAGTGACGATCGTGCCGTCGGGCCGGCGAACGTTGCCGGCGAGCCGATCTTGGACGTACTCCCGCAGTTTCGGGTTCTCGAGCAGCTTCGCGGTCTTGGGGCGCTTGGCCGCCTGCTGTGCCTTCCACTGCGCCACGGTGGCCCGGTACTCCTGCTTCCCCCCACGAGTCGCAGCGTTGCGGCGCAACTCGCGTGAGACCGTTCCGGGATCACGCCCGATCGCGCGGGCGATCTCGCGAACGCCCTTGTCCTGGGCGTGCAGGATGGCGATCTCCTCACGTTCCTCGAAGCTCAGATAGCGGCCGGTGGGCTCGGCCAGCGAAATGGGCGGCATGCCGCCAGCGTGGCGAAACCAGCGGGTCCCAACCGGCACTGACACACCGACCGCCAGCGCCGCTTCTGCCGACGTGATGCCCGTGGCGATCAGCCGCCAGAACTGCCGTTGCACCGCTCGGGACGGGTCAGGACGCCCGGGCGAGCGCATCGCTGGCCGCAACGCCCGGTCAGCACGCCACTGCCGGCGAAGCTCCTCTGGCGCGTCGCTGGTCTTCTTGCTCCAGTCCGCTGTCGCCATGCTCGAACACCTCCGAACTCAAGGTGTTGCGACGACCGGTTGATTTCGCCTTGCGACCCAGCGTCGCTGTGACACCGCAGCCCGGCCAGCTGGGTGCCGCGTGACCAGCGGGCCATCTCGATCGCGTCGAGGACCATCGTGGTCCTGATGTGCGAGGCGGCCCTCCACCCGACGATGGTGCGGGAGTATACGTCGATGATGAAGCAGACGTAGGCGATCCCGGCCCAGGTCGGCACGAACGTCAGGTCGGTGACCCACAGCTGGTTAGGTGCCGCAGCGGTGAAGTCACGACCCACCAGATCGGGGTGGCGTGGCGCACCGGGGTCTGGCTTGGTGGTGCGGACCCGCTTGGTGCGCCGGGCCCCTTCGATACCGTCGGCGCGCATGAGTCGGGCGACCTGGTCGCGACCGATGTCGTGGCCACCACGGTGGGCGGCCTTCCAGATCTTGCGGGCCCCGTAGACGCGGTAGTTGTCCTCCCAGAGCTGACGCACGACCGGGGCCATGACGGCGTCGCGCTGGACACGGGCGGAGGGTGGCGGTTCTTGTACTCGTAGTAGCTGCTCGGGGCCACCTGCAGCATGCGGCAGATGACCCCGACCCCCAGGCGCCGGCCCGCGACGACATCGTCGCGGTTGGCGTCGATGAACGCGGCTACTACTTGCACCTACCTAGCCTGGCTCCGCACCGCGGGTGGGGTCATGGTGCTCGGCCTGGCCGTGGCCACCTTCGGCGACGCCACCACCATCTACACCATCGCCGCCGGGGCAGTGCTCATCGTGGTCGGCGTTGCCGGACTGTTCTACGGCACCCGACGCTACCGCCGTGTCAACCGCGAGATCGAGCACGGCGAGTACACCACCGGCAGCCGCGGACGCGGCCCCGCCATGGCCTCGACGGTCCTGACCCTCGCCGTGCTCGCATCACTGATTCTGCTGATCATCGGAGAAGCATCGAACGGTCAAGGCCGCTGACCACCTGCACTCGGTGAGCCCCGACCCAGAGCCCAAACGTCGGGGGTGCGCCGACAACGTCATGACATTCGGGTCGCTGACGCTCGAGAATGGCAAGCACCACAACAAGTGATGCCCCGTGAACGACGTATCCTCCAAGCATGCGAGTGACCGTGCTGGGAGGCGGGGGTGGGTACCCCACCCCGGAGCGAGCGTGCAGCGGCTACTTGGTCGAGCACGATGACTTCCACCTGCTGATGGACCCAGGGCACGCGACCATGTCCCGGCTGGTGGAGTACGTCTCGCCCGAGGACGTCGACGCCGTGCTGGTCACTCACGGTCACGCCGACCACTGCGCCGACCTCAACCCGTTGCTGCGCGCGCGGCACCTCGCTGACGACCCACCCGGCCAGCTGCCTATCCACGCACCCTCGGGCGCGCTCGACGCGCTGCTGAGTCTCGACGGCGCGATGCTCGCCGATGACTGGACCCTGACCGTTCTCTTATCGGCGCAAGAGGTGGTGATCGGTCCTTTCACGGTAACCTCGGTCGAGCTCCCGCACTTCGTCTCGAACCTCGGTGTCCGCATTAGCGCCGGCGGTCGCCTGCTCGCCTATACCGGCGACGCGGGTGCGAGTCCCGACACCGTCGACCTGGCTCGCGGTGCCGACGCACTCCTGGCCGAAGCGAGCTTCGTCGACGAGGTACCCACGGAGTCGGCCGAGGGACTGAGCAGCGCCCGCGACCGCGGAAAGGTCGCCGCCGAGGCAGGAGTCGGCCAGCTGGTGTTGTGCCACGTCTGGCCCGGCGAGAGCACTGACCGGCTGCGGCAGGCGGCTCGCCGAGAGTTCTCCGGAGAGATCGCCGTGGCCACCCCCGGGCTAACGATCGAAGTCTGATGCGACGGTTCAGTTTCCGGTTGAGGATGGTCGCTGTGGCTTAATCGACGAGTTGCTCCTGATGATCTACCCGCTCGTGCTTGGCTCCGGTCATCGCCTGTTCGGGCCGGATGACCATGCGCACGGACTGCAGTTGGTAAGTGCCACACCAACAGTGGCCGGAGTGCTCCCGCCACGTACCAGCGCGGAGGTGAAAACGTCTTAACCGTTTGGGCTGTCCCGCGAGCCGAACCCCAAAGAGCGCTGAAACGCAAACGGAAACGGCGAGACGCCGATGTCCCACAGGGGTATCGCTCCGCGAGCGCGGGCGGTTACCTGAACTGGGGTGCCAGTAGCGTTCTGCCTGTGACAGATGGCGTGGTTCGGCGGGCCCGAGGATCCGACGTAGAGGTTCTGGTCGAGTTGCGGGGGCACATGTTCGTCGCCATGGGAGTGACCGACCCTGACCCCACCTGGCGAAAGAACGCACATGAATGGTTCTCCTCCCGGCTTGACGACCCGAACTATCACTTCGCGGTCGTCGAGGTCGGCGGGACGGTTGTCGCCTGTGCCGTCGGGGCTGTTCGTGATGCGGCTCCTTCACCGGCAGTGCCCGATGGACGTGACGCGCTGGTGAATAACGTGAGCACGGCTCCGTCGTTCCGTGGCCGCGGCTATGGCCGTATGGCCTTTGGCTCCGTCATGGTGTGGGCCTGCGAACTCGGCATCCGGCGCGCAGAATTGATGGCGACTGCGGTCGGGCGCGGTATGTACGAACGGGCGGGCTTCCGCGACACGTTGTTCCCCGCCATGCGCGCGAAACTGGTCTGACTGCCGGCCTTAGCTGCCGCTTCGCCCGGAAGGCGCGCGGTTCGCGCGGTTCGTCGCGAGAGGATCGTCGAAGAGCGCCGATGTCGCCGGCAGCGTGTGAGAGAGTTGCACCTCAGAGATGTCCCTTGTGTTCGGTCGAATCGTTGCCTGAAGAACATCGATTCTCCCGCTACACAAGGGCATTCTCGTTCTACGCCACGCTCAACCAACCGACCTCATCGGTGGATTCAGGCTAAGCGAGGCCTCCGCTGAGTCGGGCATCTCCTACAGCTACTTGAGTGACGTCGAACGCGGACGCCGGCTGCCTACCCTGGAGGTTCTCGACGCGCTGGCCGTCACGTTGGGTGGTTCGGTCGCGTCCCTGTTGCGCGGACTGTATCCGTGGGACGTCGCTGACCCACCGGCCACTTCTGAGCCTCCGAGAGATGCCCGCAAACGGCTTGCGGACCCTGAATGATGTCCGAGCTGCGGCGACAGTTCGTTGGGGCGTCAGCCGGCTTGAGTAACGCTGGCGCTCGGTACTCCCCTGCCGGGGAACACGTCAGTCAGACGGCGCGACGCAATGCGCCATGCGACTGGTCCCGATAGCACGGCGATCGACGGTCCCGCCGCACCCCTGCCCCAAGCCAACGGCCGTACTGAGTCCGTTCATTGGGCACATATCGGGGCACGAAAGCGATGACAAAAGGCCTCTGATCTGCGTTTCTGCAGGTCAGAGGCCCTTTGGCTGGCGGTGGCGTGGCGGTCCAACATCTAGGAAGGACGGCGTCGGATCGTTAGGGAAGTTGCGGCCGATTGCTGTCGCGATTGCCGTCAGGTTGCTTTGAGCGATCGACGTCTGTCAGCAGCCAGGTGCTGTAGTCGACGCCTGTCGGGACGTCGGGCAAGTGGCCGACGGATCGCGCGATGCGTGCCAATGGCGCGCCTACGCAGCGCCAGAGCATATCGAGTACTGCTTTCAACCGCGGTTGAGGCGCTCATCGGGAATGACCGCAACGCCCAGGATCTCGATGAGGGCATCGGACTGCCACAGTCCGGTGGTGCCGATGCCGGCCATGGCCGGGTAGACGGGCCCTGCTAGCTCGCGCCAGGCCTGCCCGATTTCCTTACTGTGCGCCTGGTAGTCGGGGATGTCGGTGAGGTAGATGGTGATCGAGACCAGGTCCTCCGGGATGCCCCCCGCGGCGCTGAGGGTTGCGAGGACGTTGCCGAACGCCTGCCGAAATTGTTCGACGATGCCGCCCGGAACGATCGCCATGTTTGCGTCGAGCGCGGTCTGTCCGCCCAGGTAGAGGGTGTTCCCGCTCAGGGTGCCGTGGGAGTAGCCGCGCGGTTCAGGCAGCGAGGTGGGGTTGATTGCGGTGGGCGTCAGGTCCGTCATGTTGGCCACGGTAAGCGCTCCATTGACGTTCTGCAACGTTCGTGCAATTTTTGAAACATGCGACTGGCGACTGTGACCACACCCGGCGGCAGCACCGCGGCTGCATGGCGCGACGGTTGGCGCCGGCTCCCGGCTAGCGACCTCAGCGCCTACCTACGCGTCCACACGACCGCAGACGCTCACGCACTTGCCGGCGACGACGTCTCAGACGCTGTGCCCACACTTCTGCTGCCCTCGCCCGGCAAAGTCATCTGCTGCGGCCTCAACTACGGCGACCACATCGCGGAGACCGGCCGTGAAAGGCCGACCTACCCGACCCTGTTCGCTAAGTTCGCAGACACCCTGATCGGACCCGACGACACGATCGACCTACCGGCCGACGTCGAGACCGACTGGGAAGCGGAACTCGCCGTCGTCGTCGGCGCCGAACTACGCAACGCCACGCAGACCGAAGCGCAAGCAGGCATTGCTGGCTACACCATCGCCAACGACATCTCGATCCGCGACTGGCAGCGCCGCACCTTGCAATGGTTTCAGGGCAAAGCATGGGACGCCACCACTCCATTGGGGCCGGTCCTCGTGACACCAGACGAAATCGACCCCAAAGACGGCGTCGAAGTCGTATGCCGGGTCAACGGCATCGAGCGCCAGCGAGGCAACACCAGGACTCTCGTCTTCGACTGTCCTGCGCTCCTGTCCTACATCTCCACGTTCACGACGCTCCGACCCGGAGACGTCGTACTCACCGGCACCCCAGGTGGCGTCGGCATGGCCATGGACCCCCCGACCTACCTGACCGGCGGCGACACCGTCGAGACAGAGATTGACGGCATCGGCATGCTCACCAACCACATCCGAACCGGCGCCTGACCCAACCAGACAAGGACATCTCCATGGATCCCGACCCCAGCAACTACGTCCTCGAGGGCGACGCCATGAAGTACGCGAACGAGCACGGCTTGGTAGTCCCCTACGTGACGCGAGCAGGACAAGAACCCGACTTGACCGGGCAGAGCGAGGGCGCCACCCGCATCAGCGGCATCAGCATCCAACACACGCCTGCCACCAAGTTGTGGTTCGGCAAGGTGCACAACCTGGCTGGATACCGTTCCGTACCTCATCACCACGGCGAAGCAGAGACCGGTGGCTACGTGCTTTCTGGGCGGGCCCGGATCTACTTCGGAGAGAAGTTCGCGGACTACATTGACATGTCTGAGGGCGACTGGGTGTTTGTGCCGCCGTTCCTGCCGCACGTCGAGTGCAACATCGACCGCAACAACCCCCTCACGTGGATGACCACCCGCACGCCGGAGAACATCGTCGTCAACCTGTTGCAGGTCGACGACACGGAACTCCCGGACTGGGCGGACCGGCCATGAATACGTCGGAGACGTTCACTGACGCTGTCACATTGAGGCCCGCCGACGCAGAGACCCTAGATGTCGCGTTCCTTGCCACCTCCCAGCCTTGCCCCTGGCCAAAGGCATACGGCGGCGACATGGTGGCACAAGCAGCAGTTGCAGCCATGCGAACCGTGCAAGACGGCAAGACGATGCACTCGATGCACTCGTACTTCATGCGTCCGGTCAACGTTGGCGCCCACATCCGCTACGAGGTCGAACTGCTCCGCGACGGTCGCGGCTACAGCACGCGCCACGTGCGCGCCTTCCAGGACGGGAAGCCCGTCTACGTCTGCATGGCAAGTTTCGCAGCCGGAGAGCTGGGCGGCCGGTTCCAGGCAAGCATGCCGGACGGCATACCTCACCCCGAGTCGTTGCCGACTGCGGAGGACTACCTGGCCCCGAAGACCGGTGGCACCATGACCGACACGTCTAAGGCCTACTGGGCCGGCGGCCGCAGCTTCGACATGCGACACGTACCGGGACCGGTCTACCTCACTGTCGAAGGTGACACGGCGCCCAGCCAGGGCGTCTGGGTTCGGCCCTTCGACGCACTGCGCGAGGTCGACGGGCTTACCAACGAGCAACGCGACATCGCAGCGCTGGCGTACGTCTGCGACTACACCATCCTGGAACCAGCTCTACGAGTCCTCGGGCTGGCTTGGGCAGACGAGGGTCTGGTCACAGCAAGCCTGGACCATGCGATGTGGTTTCACCGGCCAGTCCGCATGACCGATTGGCTGCTGTACGCCCAAGACGCAATCTCGGTCGAAGCTGGACGTGGCACCGCGATCGGTCGTTTCTTCACCACTGACGGAGAACTGGTCGCCACGGCGGTTCAGGAAGGCATGATTCGTGCCACCGGGGCGACGTCGTGACAGGGCCTGGGTCGACGGGGCATCTCGACACGTTCGCGCGCGACCACCTGCCCCCCGCAGAACAATGGCCGACGCTCGAGTTCACTATCCCATCGCTGCAGTACCCGGACCGCCTCAACGCCGGCGTAGCACTGATAGATGTACCGACGGCTGAGTTCGGCCCGGACCGCCCGGCGCTGCGGACCCCCGACGGCGTGACGTGGACCTATGGCGAGCTCAGGGCGCGATCCAATCAGGTTGCGCACGTCCTGGTCGACGATCTCGGCCTCGTCCCGGGCAACAGGGTGCTGCTGCGTTCCCCGAACAACCCGTGGACTGTGGCTGCCTGGCTCGGCGTTTTGAAGGCTGGCGGCGTGGTGGTGACCTCGATGTCGGCGCTGCGTGGGACCGAACTGGCCCCGATTGTTGCGAAGACACAGCCGTCGATTGCACTGGTGGACCACCGGTTCGTCGACGACGTGCGCACCCTGCAGCGAACCACCGCACCCGATCTGAGGGTCGTGACTTTCGGCGCCGACGCTGCCGACGACCTCACACGCCGCGCGGACAGCAAACCCGACCGTTTCGAGGCCGCCAACACAGCCGCCGACGACGTGGCGCTGTTTGGCCCGACCTCTGGGAGCACCGGCGTACCAAAGGTCACCACCCACTTCCACCGCGACATTTTGTCGATCGACAACACCTTCGGTCGGAACACGCTCTGTCTACAACCCGACGACCTCGTCTCGTGCACTGCACCTTTCGCGTTCACCTTCGGCCTCGGGATGCTGATCGTCTTCACGCTGCGGGCAGGGGCTTGCGCGTTCCTGACCGAGGCAGCGAGCCCCGCCCAACTGGCTGACCTCGTCGCGGAGCACGACGTGACGGTGCTCGCGACTGCGCCGACGGCCTACAAGCAGATCCTTCGGTCAGGAAAAGCGCAGCAGCTCGCCAAGTTACGCACCGCGGTCACGGCCGGTGAGTCGATGGCGCATGCTACCTGGCAGGAACTCTATGACGAGGTAGGGCTCAAGGTCATCGACGGCATCGGCGCCACCGAGATGCTGCACATCTTCATCTCCGCCGCAGGCGACGACATCCGGCCCGGAGCAACCGGACGCGCGGTGCCCGGCTACCGCGCCACAATCCTCGACGAGGACGGCAACGAGGTAGGTCACGGCGTCGAAGGACGGTTAGCCGTCATCGGCCCGGTCGGCTGCCGCTACCTCGACGACGACCGCCAAAGCACCTACATCGTCAACGGCTGGAACGTCACGGGCGACACCTTCGTCCAGGACGAGGACGGCTACTTCTGGTACCGGGCGCGCACCGACGACATGATCGTCTCGTCGGGCTACAACATCGGCGGCCCCGAAGTCGAAGCAGTCCTCGACACCCATCCTGACGTGGTTGAGGCGGCCGTAGTCGCCGAACCCGACCCCGAACGCGGCGCCATCGTGTGTGCCTTCGTCGTGCTCCGCGACGGCGTCGAAGGCGACGCCGCCAAAGTCAAAGAACTGCAGGACCACGTCAAGGGGTTGCTCGCCCCGTACAAGTACCCCCGCGATGTGCGCTTCACCACGGCGCTGCCACGCAACACCAACAACAAGCTGCAGCGCTACAAACTGCGCGAAGCCATTGAGGCGGAGGCCCAAGTATGAAGATCGCGATCGTCGGAGGCGGCCCGGGCGGGCTCTACCTCGCGACCTTGATGAAGACCATGGACCCGACCCACCAGATCACCGTCTGGGAGCGCAACGCCCCCGATGAGACTTTCGGGTTCGGAGTCGTTTTCTCAGACGAAACGTTGGGCAGCATCGAAGGTGCTGACCAGGTCATCCACAACCGGATGGAGGAGCGGTTCGCCCGGTGGACCGACATGGACGTCACCTTCAACGGCCACCCATTCACGGTCGGCGGCCAGGGCTTCGCGGCCATGTCCCGCAAAGAACTGCTTGAGATTCTTCAGCACCGTGCCGCCGAACTCGACGTCACCGTGCATTACCGCGCTGAGGCGCCGGACCCGGACGAACTGCGCAGGTCCTACGACCTCGTAGTGGCCGGCGACGGCTTGAACTCGGCGATCCGCACACGGTATGCCGAAGCGTTCCGGCCGAACCTCGACCGCAGACGCAACAAGTACATCTGGTTCGGAACCGACCTCGTTTTCGAAGCGTTCCAGTTCTTCGTTAAGGAGACGGAGTGGGGCGTCATGCAAATCCATGGCTACCCCTACTCCGACCAGGGCTCGACTTTCATCGTCGAGATGCACGAGGACGTGTGGCGGCGAGCCGGGCTCGACCGCACCGAGCATGAGGTATTTCCGCCCGGAGTCTCCGACGAGTACGCCGTTGAACGGGTCCAGGAACTGTTCGCAGAAGAGCTTGCGGGCCACAAGATCACGACCAACAACTCGAAGTGGATCAACTTCACCACCGTTCGCAACGAGAACTGGTACCACGGCAACGTCGTGCTCCTCGGCGACGCCGCCCACACCGCCCACTTCTCGATCGGATCAGGCACGAAGCTGGCGATGGAGGATGCGCTCGCGCTGACGGCCTGCCTGCACGAGCACGACTCAATCGACCGTGCGCTCGCCGAGTACCAACAGGAACGCAAACCGGTCGTCGAGTCGACTCAGCGGGCAGCTCAAGCGTCGCTTGAGTGGTTCGAGAACATCAACATGTACGCGAAGCAAGAGCCAGCCCAGTTCGTTTTCAACCTGCTCACGCGGTCGCGTCGCATCACGTTCGAGAACCTGCGCGAACGAGACGCCGACTTCGCCGCATTGATGGAAGCCGAATTCGCTCAAGCCGAGGGCGCGTCCGAAGTTGCACCGGCCATGTTCCAGCCCACCTCGATCGGAGGGCTCGAACTGAAGAACCGCATCGTCCTCTCACCAATGGACATGTACTGCGCCACCGACGGCGTACCGGACGAGTTCCACCTAGTCCACCTCGGCTCGAAAGCGCTCGGCGGTGCCGGACTCATCATGACCGAGATGACCTGCGTCTCCCCCGAGGGCAGGATCACCCCAGGTTGCCCTGGACTCTGGAACGACGAGCAGCTCGAAGCATGGCACCGGGTGACGTCGTTCGTGCACGGACAGTCGACAGCCAAAATCGGCGTCCAACTCGGCCACTCGGGCCGAAAAGGCTCGACCAAGCTGATGTGGGACGGCATGGACGAGCCACTCGAGGAGGGGAACTGGGCCGTCATCGCCCCATCACCGCTCCCCTACGGCTCCGACTGCCACACTCCTCGCGAAGCCACCCGAGCCGACCTAAGCCAGGTGGTCGCCGACTTCGTAGCCGCGGCCCGCCGGGCAGTCGACGCAGGTTTCGACCTCATCGAAGTTCACGCAGCGCATGGCTACCTACTCAGTTCCTTCCTCTCGCCAGTATCGAACTGCCGCACCGACGAGTACGGCGGTTCGCTACAGAACAGGCTGCGGTTCCCGTGCGAGGTGTTCAGCGCCATCCGAGCCGAAGTTCCGCCGCACATCCCCGTCACGGTCCGCATCTCCGCAACCGACTGGATGCCGGATGGCAACACCGACGAAGATGCAGTCGAGATCGCTCGGGCGTTCGTTAAAGCGGGTGCGGCCGCGATCGACGTCTCGTCGGGCCAAGTGTCGAAGGACGAGAAACCGGCGTTCGGCCGCTCGTACCAAACCCCCTTCGCTGACAAGATCCGGCACCGTGTAGCGGCGCCCGCAGGCGTCAAAGTGATCGCGGTCGGAGCCATCTCGTCCTACGACGACGTGAACTCAGTCCTGCTCGCTGGCCGCGCCGACCTGTGCGCGCTTGGACGGACCCACCTTTACAACCCAAGTTGGACGCTTCACGCCGCCGCTGAGCAGGGTTACCGCGGCCCCGGCGCCGACTGGCCGCGCATGTGGGAGGCCGGCAGGAGGAAGCCACCGACGGCCCGCACAGACAAGATCCCGCCCCGGCTGCAGCTGCTCCGCGAGGGCGACTCCTCGGCCGTCCACGTGCGTTGGACCCCGGGCCGTACCCAAGAGACGACATGACCGCGCGAGCGGCAGGGGCTGCCCGTGCCCGTATCGAATGGATTGACACCGATGCAGCCGGGATCTACCACAACAGCACGGTGGTGCGGTTGGTCGAAGCCGCCGAAGCGGCGCTGATGCGGGAGCGTGGACTGTACGCCTACTTCCCCGTCGCACCCCGCGTGCGATTCGAGGTGGACTTCGAGGCACCGCTCTTCTTCGGTCAAGAAGTTACGACCGTCGTCGAGGTAGCGCACATGGGTCACTCATCGATGACGTTTAAGTTCGAGGTTTGGGGCGAATCCTACGGAGGTAAGCCGCGTCGGCGTGCTGCACACGGTTCATATGTCACCGTCCACATCGGCGCGAACCGCGCCGGAGCGGCTCATTCGGACGGCGCCGGCAGCGAGCCATGGCCCGACGCGTGGGTTGCGGCCCTGAGACCGGCAGAATCCCGAGGGTGAGCAGGAGATCACGGACGGTCGTGGTGAGTTTCCTAGGCGCCGTCGTTCGGCCCCAAGGGAACTGGATGCCAATCGCGGGCGCGGTGGACCTGATGACCCAGGTTGGCGTGGACGCGCCGAGCCTTCGAACGGCCGTCTTCAGACTCAAGGAACGAGGCTGGCTCGAGTCTGAGACCCGCAACGGTGCTCGCGGCTACGTGCTCACCGACCACGCCCTTGCAACCTTGGCGGCGGGAGATGAAGTCATCTGGCACGCCCGTCAGCCCGCCAACCTCGACGAGGGCTGGTGCATCATCAACTTCAGCGTGCCCGAGTCGATTCGACCTAAGCGATACCAACTGCGTTCACACCTCTCCCATCTCGGTTTCGGCAACATCGGCACGGCGATGTGGATTGCACCCGCCCGGATGCGCAGCGCCGCCGTGAAGGCCGTAGCCGAACTCGGTCTCGAAGAGTACGCGGCGATCTTCGTCGGGGGCTATGTCGGCACCCAAGACCTCACCGCCTTGCTATATGAAAGCTGGGATCTGACCGGCATCGATCGCAGTTACCGAGAGTTCATTGACGCTTACGGCAAGGTCATTGCATCGACTGAGCCGCGCGAAGCGTTCGAGACGTACCTCGGGGTTGTCGATCATTGGCGTCGCCTACCGTTCCGTGATCCCGGGTTGCCTCGAGAGGTCCTCGACCCCGACTGGAGCGCACCAGCGGCAGCCGCGCTATTCGAGCGTTTAGCCAGAGCACTGGAGCGACCCGCGATGAAGCATGCTGCGACATATTGGCCGCAGAACGACACAGCGCTCGGCGGTTGAATCACCGCGAGCGCCGCTCCGGGCATGTGAACGGTGCGCTTCCGGTCTCGGGAACCCCAAAGGCGAATCTCGAGCCATGCACGCCTTGGTCGGGACGCTTCAGGTCGAACGGACGACATGGTATCCAGCAGCCCAATAATGTTGGTGCTCACTGTGCGGCACTCGTCAAGGTGGCGGTAAGCGCCGATGCAGCGGCGCGAATGGTTAAGGAGTGTGCGCCCGGGCGGAACCGGCTGGTCGGACCGGTGAGGCTGAGCGCGGCCATGAGTTCGTTGCCAGGTCCGAATACCGGCGCCGCTACACAATTGATGCCCGGGGCCGACTCCTCGTACTCGAAAGCGACGCCGGACTTCACGACTTGAGCTAGTTGACGACGAAGCAGACCAGGGGCGACGACCGTGTGCGGCGTGCGACGCTCCAACGACCCCGTGAGGACCTCACGACGGAGCGAGGAATCGCCGAAGGCGAGCAGGGCCTTACCGATGGCCGTGCAATGCAACGGCATCCGACCACCAGCGCGAGAGGGTGCGCGAGCTTGACGGCGGCCGCCGATCTTCGCGATGTAGACGACCTCCTGTCCTTCGCGGATGCCCAGGTGCACGGTCTCGTGGGTCCTCTCGTAAAGATCCTGCAAGAACGGCATCGCGGCCTCATGCAGGCTCGGTGCGCCCGCCGCCCGCATCCCTCTAGTTCGAACAACCCGACAGAGAGCCGATAACCCCCTTCGACGCGGTCGACAAGCCCGTTGAGGACTAGCTCGCCGGCGAGACGATGCACGGTCGCCTTGTGAAGGTCGGTACGCCGGACCAATTCGGCCAGCGCCACCGTCTGGTCCCCGAGTTGGAAGGCCCGGGGCCTGACCCCGGTTCTTGGACACGCTGAATCCAGCATCTGGTGCTGGGGAAGCGAGATGATCCGAGAATCATGGCCAGGAAGAACTACTCCGAGGAGTTCCGTCGTCAGGCCGTCGACTTGTACGAGTCCACCCCGGGCGCCACGGTCCGCGGCATCGCCGATGACCTCGGCATCGTGCGCGGCACGCTGCGGCACTGGCTCGAGGCCTACGGGACCGGCAAGAAGACCGCCGCTGACGGGACGCTGACCTCCAGCCCACTGCAGTCCAAGAGCTCGTCCAGGAGCCCGTCGGCGGCGCCCGAGGAGACACCGGAACAGAAGATCGCCCGGCTTCAGGCCCGGGTGAACGAGCTCGAGGTCGAGACAACCAAGCTCACCACCGAGCGCGAGATCCTCCAACGGGCGGCCAAATATTTCGCCGGGGAGACGCGCTGGTGAGTCGCTTCCAGTTCGTCGCCGACAACTCCACCACCTTCGAGGTGAAGCGACTGTGCGAGCTCGTCGAGATCGAGCGCTCGTCCTACTACGCCTGGCTCAAGGCGGCCCCAGCACGCGAGGAGCGCACCCGAGCCGATGCCGAGCTCGCGGAACGGATCAGAGCGGTGCATGCCGAGGACAGCACCCAGGGTGCGCCACGGATCACCGCTGAGCTCAACGACGGCGCACCTGCCGGCGACCGCGTGAACCACAAGCGCGTCGCCCGGGTGATGCGCCTTGAGGGCATCCGTGGCTATGTGAAGAAGCGTCGAGTGCGGACCACGATCCCCGAGCCATCGGGGCAGAAGTACCCCGACCTGCTCAACCGGGACTTCACCGCCGAAGCCCCGAACGAACGCTACGTCGGGGACATCACCTACCTGCCGTTGGCCGACGGGACGAACCTGTACCTGGCGACCGTCATCGACTGCTACTCACGTCGCCTCGCCGGCTGGGCCGTCGCCGACCACATGCGCACCGAGCTCGTCGAGGACGCCTTGAAGGCTGCTGCCGGAACCCGCGGCACCCTCAAGGGCGCGATCTTCCACAGCGACCACGGGTCGGTCGGCGAAATCAACCGGTCGTCGCAACACCTTGAGTTCGGAGGTGTTCGAGCATGGCGACAGCGGACTGGAGCAAGAAGACCAGCGACGCGCCAGAGGAGCTTCGCCGGCAGTGGCGTGCTGACCGGGCGTTGCGGCCAGCGATGCGCTCGCCCGGGCGTCCTGACCCGTCCCGAGCGGTGCAACGGCAGTTCTGGCGGCTGATCGCCACGGGCATCACGTCGGCAGAAGCGGCGCTGGCGGTCGGTGTGTCAGTGCCGGTTGGGACCCGCTGGTTTCGCCACGCTGGCGGCATGCCGCCCATTTCGCTGGCCGAGCCCACCGGCCGCTATCTGAGCTTCGAGGAACGTGAGGAGATCGCCATCCTGCACGCCCAGGACAAGGGCGTTCGCGAGATCGCCCGCGCGATCGGGCGTGATCCCGGAACGGTCTCACGCGAGTTGCGCCGCAACGCTGCGACTCGTGGGGGGAAGCAGGAGTACCGGGCCACCGTGGCGCAGTGGAAGGCACAGCAGGCGGCCAAGCGCCCCAAGACCGCGAAGCTGCTCGAGAACCCGAAACTGCGGGAGTACGTCCAAGATCGGCTCGCCGGCAACGTTCGCCGGCCCGACGGCACGATCGTCACTGGCCCCACACCGGCCCCCTGGAAGGGGCTGAACAAGCCGCACCGTGCCGACCGGCGTTGGTCGCTGGCCTGGAGCCCGGAGCAGATCGCACAGCGGTTGAAGGTCGACTTCCCCGATGATGAGTCCATGCGCATCAGCCACGAGGCGATCTACCAGTCGCTGTTCATTGAGGGGCGTGGTGCGCTCAAGCGCGAGCTGGTCACGTGTCTGCGCACCGGACGTGCGCTACGGCAGCCGAGGGCCCGATCGCAGAACAAGCCCGGTGGGCATGTCACGGCCGATGTGGTTCTCAGCGAGCGCCCCGCTGAAGCCGAAGACCGCGCCGTCCCGGGTCACTGGGAGGGCGACCTGATCATCGGCACTGGCCGGTCGGCGATCGGGACGATCGTTGAGCGCAGCAGCCGCTCAACGATCCTGGTCCACCTGCCACGCATGGAGGGCTGGGGCGAGAAGCCCTACGTGAAGAACGGTCCATCGCTCGGCGGCTACGGGGCCGTCGCGATGAACGCGGCGCTGAGTGCGTCGATCACCAAGCTGCCCGAGCAGCTGCGCAAGACCCTGACCTGGGATCGCGGCAAGGAGCTCTCGGGTCACGCGCAGTTCGCGTTGGAGACCGGCACGAAGGTGTTCTTCGCCGACCCCCACTCGCCGTGGCAGCGGCCGAGCAACGAGAACACCAACGGCCTGCTGCGCCAGTACTTCCCCAAAGGCACGGACCTGTCGCGTTGGTCCGCCGAGGACCTCGAGGCCGTCGCTCACGCGCTCAACAACCGGCCCCGCAAGATCCTTGGGTGGAAGACACCTGCCGAGGTGTTCGATGAGCAACTACGCTCGCTTCAACAACCCAGTGTTGCATCGACTGGTTGAACCCAAGGTCTACTGCTCGAAGGACTACGCCAAGCTCTGCAAGAGGCTCGGCGTCACCCAGTCGATGGGTGCGGTCGGCTCCTCGGCCGACAACGCGTTGGCGGAGTCGTTCAACGCCACGATGAAGCGCGAGGTCCTCCAAGACGCCGCCTGCTGGAGCGACGAGGCGACGTGTCGCCGGCAGGTCTTCAAGTGGCTCGTGCGCTACAACACCCGCCGACGCCATTCCTGGTGCCGCTACCTGTCCCCGTCCACCTACGAGTCCAACTACGCCGCTACGCTGCAACCCGCTGCGTAATCACACCCTGTGTCCAAGATCCGGGGGCAGGGCCCCTCGTTTGCTGGCAGGGTCAGGCAGCACGGTGTCCGCTCCAGCCCACGGGCGCAACACCGACAGCCAGGCAGATGCCCGCGAATCCGGCGGCCACCGGGAGGGGGAACGCTTGCTCATCCCGTACATGCGGCGGCGACGTCACAAGAGAAACCCTATGCCGAACCAGCGGTGAGCCATGTCCCCGCACCCGGCTCCACTTCGTGGGCCACCAGTTCATTGTGGAGGCGCTCTGGTGGTCAGCGCTCAGCCGCACGCGCGATCGCGACGAGGTCACGCACGGCCCCGGCCGGCGGGTTCTTGGTTCCGACCCAGACGGCGCGGAAGTACCGTCGCAGATCGAGGTCCAGTACCGCCACGACGCTCAGGCTCCCGGAATCCACGTCGCGCGCGACGACGCGACGGCACCGCCGGCGCTGATGGCGAGCAGCACGTCCCACTGCGACGTGAACAAGGAAGGCAACCGGTGGACCGTGCCGGTGAGCCTGTCACCGGACGTATCGGGATCGATCGGCAGATCGCCGACGTCGGGGTAACTATTTTCGGGCACACGAACTCCTACCTGTCTCAGGTAGGGACTGTTGGTGGCCTGCCGCCACGGTTGTCGGCGAGCCCCACCGCCATCGTGTGCGCTCATTCTAACCAACTGCGACACTCACCGGCGAACCCGGACACCCCGAACACATCAGCGCGGACCGCCCAGCGTTTGGGATCCCCGACGATCACGCCGAAGGGTCGGGCCAAGTTGGGCCAGGTTGGGCGCAGGAGTGCCCGAACCACACGACCCACCCACCGCGGGGTTGGTCGAACCGACCACCACCCCTTGCCCGTCATGCGCCGGTGAGCTGTACGCCGGCGTAGGCGACCCCCGCGACGAGGACCCATGACATGAGGCCGAGCACCAGCGCGCGGCCTCCGGTGCGCCGCAGCACCGGGAGGTGGATCCCGGTGCCCAGACCGACCAGGGCTGCGGCGAGCAAGACCTCCTGGAGGACCTTCGCGCCGTGCAGGACCGGATCGGGCAGGAGCCCGGTGCTCGCGACGGCGATCGCTGCCAGGAAGCCGGCGACGAACAGGGGAAGCAGCGGTGGGCGGCGCCCCGTCGCCGCCGCGGGGGTGCGACGCCGCAGCGCAACGGCGGTCCCGGCGACCAGCGGGGCGAGGAGCACGACGCGGCTGAGCTTGACGACGACCGCGGTCGTCAGGGCTCCCGGTACGCGGTCGGCTGTCGCCACGGTCTGGCCCACGTCGTGCACGCTTGCGCCGACCCAGCTGCCGAACGCAGCAGGGTCGAGCCCGAGGGGCTCACGAAGCAGCGGGAGCAGCACGATGGCCAGGCTCCCGCACAACGTGACGAGCGCGATTGCGACCGCCGTGTCGTCCTCGTCCCCGCCGGCGACCTCCTCCATCGCGGCGACGGCCGAGGCGCCGCAGATCGAGAAGCCGGTGGCGACGAGCAGGGACCGGGCCGGCGGCACACCCAGCAGCCGCCCAAGCAGGCGCGTTCCGGTGAACGTGACCGTGACGGTGGTGACCACGACGAGGGCACCGCGCGGCCCCAGGTCGAGCAGCTGTTGCAGCCCCAGCTGCAGGCCAAGCAGCACGACGGCCAGGCGCAGGAACCGGTGTGAGGCGACGTGGGTGCCGACGTGCAGGGAGGGGTGGTGCAGCCCGATGTTGACCGCGATCGCGCCGATGACCACAGCAACGGTGGAGGGGTTCACCGCTGGGACCAAGGCATGCACGCCGAACGCGACGCCGGTGGCGGTTGCGACGGCGAGCAACCCAGGTACCGGACTGCGGTGCCCGGGCTCGGGAGTGGGCGGGCAGGACGGGCGGCAGCGGCTGCCGGTGCGGTGTCGGTGGACAGGGGCTTCGTGGGGCGTGGTCACAGGCATTCTCCTTCGTCGGTACTTCCAGCCTGCGCCGGCAGACGGGCGCTCGGTAGACATCCTGGATCGATGACGTCATCCACCGGACTGATGGCGGGCTCTAGAGTGGGTCGATGACTCTCACCCGGGTGCCCGACCTCGACACCCTGTCGCTGCTCCTCGAGATCGCTGCCAGCGGCAGCCTGAGCAAGGCCGGTGCCTCCCGCGGGCTAAGCCAGCCTGCCGTGAGCGCACGGGTGCGCGGACTCGAACGGCTGGTCGGGTTCGCGGTCCTCACTCGCTCGGCCCGTGGCTCGAACCTCACCCCCAACGGTGCACTGCTGGCCGAGTGGGCACGTGGGGTCCTCGCTGCTGCGGACGTCCTCGAGGCGGGCATCGCGTCCCTGCGCAGCGACCGCATCGCGCGGCTGCGGGTCGCGGCGAGCTTGACCGTGGCCGAGCATCTACTGCCGAGCTGGCTCGTCGTGCTGGCCGCCACGCATCCGGACACCGCCGTCAGCCTGACCGCAGGCAACAGCGACACCACGGCGGCCGCGGTTCTCGCGGGCGACGCCGACCTCGGCTTCATCGAGGGCCCCGACCTTCCCTCCGGCCTGTCTGCTCAGGTCGTGGCGACCGACCGGCTCGTGGTCGTCGTCGCGCCCGCTCACCCGTGGGCCCACCGCCGTAGATCGGTAGAGGCTGAGGAGCTGGCCGCAACGCGGCTGGTGCACCGCGAAGCCGGGTCGGGGACCCGCACCGCGCTGGACCGAGCCCTGACCCCGTTCGGCACCCCCACCCAACCCCTGCTCGAGGTGTCGACCAGCAGCGGCGTCCGCTCCGCAGTCATCGCCGGAGCCGGCCCGGCCGTGCTCTCCGACCTGGCAGTGCACGACGACGTCGCAGCCGGCCGCCTAGTCCAGGTCCCCGTTCACGGAGTCGACCTCGACCGCTCGCTACGTGCCGTCTGGCTCACCGGCCAGCGACCGGTCGGCCCGGCAGAGGACCTGCTTCGGCTTGCAGTCCCCGAGAGGCCACGAGCCCGGCGTCTACCCCGGAGCAGAGCGCGAGTTCGTTGAGGATCGCTGGCGCTACCGTGACTCGCGCGAGCTGGTCAACGCGCCACAAACTACTGGTCACAAAGAGCGCGACCGCAGCAGGATCGGCTCGCGGAGCGTGCCAGTGCAGGATCGGCTCGCGGAGCGCGCCAGTGCAGGATCGCTATCCGGGACGGTGTAGCAGCCGACGGTGGCGGTCGGCCGCGAGGCCACGACGGCGTCGGGCAGCTGGTTCACGGCACGAGCATCGCCGACGCCGCCATACGAATCTGCCCGACCGGGCAGGGGGCAGCGGCTCAGGAGATCCGTCGACGGCCCCGGTGCTGGGTCGTCCCCGACGCACAAAGCGCGTCCGCGCCCGAAGACGACCCACGCACAGTGCGCAACCGCACTGCGGCTCCGTGGTGGTTCAGCGCTCGCCTGGCTCTGCGACTAGAGCTACGGCTCGCGTCCACGCTCCGCTGCCGCACTCAACCTTGATCGGGAACGCGAGGATGGTGGCCCCGATCGCAGGCACCGCCGTGAGGTTGGCCAGCTTCTCGATCTGCAGATAAGGCTGCTCGATGCCAGCGAAGTGCGCGGGCCACAGCGCCGCCGGATCGCGCCGCTGCTGCCACTCCGCGCCGATCAGCGGATATGGCCGGTCCAAGCTCCAGGCGTCGGTACCGATGGTCCGCACGCCACGCTCGAGCAGCGCCAGCACCGCTTCACGTCCCAGACCACACCCGGTCTCCCAGAACTTCTCATCACCCCAGAGCCGCTCCGCGCCCGTGTAGAACGCCACCACAGCGCCCGCCTGCAGATCGGGTGCGATGCCCGCAAGGCGCTCGACCACTTCGTCTCGGCCGATCAGGTGCCCGGTGGGCAGGTCCGACACGTCCACCACCACCAGGTCACCGACGCACCACGAGAGCGGCACACGGTCGATGGTGGCGGCAGGTGCACCGCCTGCTGTCGGCGCGTAGTGCCACGGCGCGTCCACATGGGTACCCGCGTGCGTGGACAGCCGGTGCAGCATCTCACCGGCGAAACCCCGTCCGCCTGGCAGAGCCCCACGTGGGATGCCGAACATGCCCTCCCACACCTCGGCGCCTTCCTCATGCGTCTGTGCCTCCAGCCACGGGGGTACCGGCTCGCTCGGCGACGGTCCGAGACGGTGTGTCAGGTCGACGAGGCGAACACGGTGGCCCAACAGAGAAATCAGCTCTTCCACCGGATCATCGTCCCAGCCCTACGCTCGCCTCGGGCTGCGCACCTGCTCGAGATCCTGGTTGCGCCACCTGCCCCGGCCGAGTCGCGTCACCAAGCGTTCGCGAAGAAGCACACTCACATGGCCGCGATCCGTGCATCTGGCGACGTGCGTCTTTATAGCCGCCATCGACGCGGTTGCCCGCCCTGTCAAAGTGGCCGCCATGGACGACGACCTCGATGAGCGACAAACCGTCGACGGCGTGGCTGTCCTCCCCACCACTGCCGATGCGGTGTCGGCATCCGTCGCCTGTGCTCGGGCATTGGGGCTGCCAGCCGACGATCCCAAGGTCATCGCCGAGGGCTACAGCGTTCGCGTACGACTCAGGCCCGCACCAGTAGTCACCCGCGTCGTGACCGTCGGGCGCGCACTGCGCCCACACCCCCTGCCCTGGCTCGAACGTGAAGTGCTCGTCGCCCAGTTCCTCGCCGCCTCGGGCGTACCTATCGTCGCCCCGTGGGAGGACCCGGGGCCCCACATCGCAGAGGGACTGGAAGTGTGCCTGTGGCACTGGACCGAACACGACTCCCGCGAAGTATCAGCCGCCGGCTTCGGCGCGATGCTGGGACCGTTGCACGACGCACTGGCCCGCTACCCCGGTGACCTGCCCACCCTGATCGGCCCTCTCACCGACATCTCCCCGGCGCTGGCGATCTCATCAGATCCGACCCTCCATCGCGCTGCCGCCGAGTTGGTCCCCTTGACCCGGTCCTGGCCGGCCCGTCCCCTGCATGGAGACGCCCACACAGGAAACGTGCTCATGACGCCGGACGGACCACTCTGGACCGACTTCGAGGACGTGTGTGTCGGGCCCGTGGAGTGGGACATGGCCTCGATGACGATCACAGACGACGCATTGGCCGCCTACCCCGGCCCATCGACCGGACCCGACTCTCCGACTGCCGTGACCTGCGCCGTCTGCAGGTCCTCGCCGGCCTCCTGGTCGGGAACCACGACGACCCTTCGCTCTACGAGACGCTGGTCGCGCACCTCGACCGACGCCTCCACGACTGATCCGGCCTGCGAGGGAGGGCCGACTGGTCGAAGCCTTCGCGGTACGACGGCCAGGCCGGGCTGCCGCTGCCGCGTGCCGAAGCGGCCGAGCCCTGCGACGACCGCAGGTACGAAGACGCGGGAGGCCGCCGCGCCCAGCTCATGTCAGCCGGGTGACGACCGGTTGCCGGTGAGGGATGGGCTCGCGGAGCGACCCGGTGCGGGATCGTCATGGGGCGCTCCGTTTCGGAGCATCGCAGACCGTTCGTGTTGTGCACCCCGCGCTCGCGCCACCAATGGTGCGGCGTCGGTGCGCAAGGTCGGCCTCGTGGGATGTCGTTTCCCGTCGGGTGGTAGGTCGTGACCAGAATCTGACCGTCGAGGACCTTGTGGTCGATGAGGTCGAGGTCGGTGGAGGCGATGTCGGTGAAGGCCCAACTCCCGACCCGCAGGTCCCGGGAACAAGGGGAAGGTGACCAGCAGCAGGTTGTCGACGAGGGATGCGTCGATCAGTTGGCGCACAAGCGTCGGACTGCCCACGGTGCGCAGTGGAGCCGACGACGTCTCCTTGAGTCGTTGGATTTCGCCTCTGAGGTCGTCGGCGACTCGTGCGGTGGGCCAATCGAGGTTGGTCAAACGTTCGGGAGAACACCACGGTCTCTCGGTTGACCATCTTTTCGTACTCATCGTCCTTGGCCTCGTCAGGACGCTCGTTCAACGTCTCGTAGGTCGTTCGTCCGGGGCAAGTCGCGGCTAGGACGCGGCGAGTTTCGCTGCTGCGATCACGCCAGTGAGCTGGGCATGCATGGCGTGGAGGTCATCGAGGCTCATGCCGAGACGTTGGACGACCTCGATGGGCACCTTGAGCGCTTGTTGCCGCAGCGACGTCCCCTTCGAGGTCAGCGTGACGGCCAGCGACCGCTCGTCTGCGGGGTCGCGCCGGCGGACGATGAGGTCTGCTGCCTCGAGGCGCTTGAGGAGACGAGACAGGGTGCCGGCATCGACATCGAGCAGGCGGCTCAAGTCGGTCACCGACAGCGGTTGCTCACCCCACAGCGCCAGCATCACCAGGTACTGCGGGTGGGTGAGCCCCAATGGTTCAAGGACCGGTCGGTACACCGAGATGACGGTTCGAGAGGCGACTGCCAGCGCGAAGCAGACCTGACGTTCCAGCGCCAGGGGGTCGAGGTCCTCAATGCGAGATGGATTGCATGCAGCTTCGGGCATACCCGTAGCCTACCAACCGTTGTTCTAACAAGGGATGTCCCACCAAGCATTGGAGAAGCATGAGCCGCGCTACCGCCCTGGTCACCCCCGACTGGCTCGAGCCGCGCCTCGGCGACGACGGCATCGTCGTCATCGAGGTCGACGAGGAGACCAACGCCTACGACGTCGACCACATCGCCGGCGCCATCGCGTTGAACTGGCGCACCGAACTGCAGCACCCGCACAGCCGCGACGTTATCGACCGGGTAGGCTTCGAGAAGCTCCTGAGCGACAAGGGTGTCGCCACCGACGACACCGTGGTCCTGTACGGCGGCAACAACAACTGGTTCGCCGCCTACGCGTACTGGTACTTCAAGCTCTACGGCCATTCCGACGTCAAGCTGCTCGACGGCGGCCGCAAGACCTGGGAGCTGCAGGGCCGACCCCTGGTCGCCGACGAGGTGACCCGACCGGCCACCCACTACGTCGCCCGCGACGCCGACCAGAGCCTGCGGGCCTACCGCGACGACGTGGTGGCGGCTCTCGGCACGGGTACCACCATCGTCGACGTGCGGTCCCCGCAGGAGTTCTCCGGTGAGATCCTCGCGCCGGCGCACATGCCCCAAGAGCAGCCACAGCGCCGAGGACGCGTCCCCGGCGCACTCAATGTCCCGTGGTCGCAGGCAGCCAACGACGACGGCACGTTCAAGTCCGACGACGAACTGCGGACCCTCTACGGCTCCGCCGGCGCCCCGCTGGACGGCACCGAGACGATCGTCTACTGCCGCATCGGCGAACGCAGCGCTCACACCTGGTTCGTCCTTCACGAGCTGCTCGAGCAGCCTGCGGTGCGCAACTACGACGGTTCCTGGGTCGAGTACGGCTCCCTCATCGGCGTACCGATCGAGATCTGATCGCCACCACCGACTACCCACTGGGAAGAAACCCCGCCATGAGCAGCTCCACCCCGCAAGAGTCGCGGCCCGCCAAGCGCCGCAGCCACCTCCTGGACCCCAATGCACCCCGTCCCGTCTACGACCCCGACGCCGAACGCAAGCTGATCCACGTACAGCAGTGGGTCATGTCTACGCTGGCCGTTATCACGTTCCTGCACCTGGCGGCCGGCTTCATCCTCGGCGCCTGGGCACTCGACGACCCGGGGCCGGGCGCCGTCATCGGCCTCAACGTCCTCGCCGGGATCGTCGGAGTCATCTCGATCGCAGCCGCGCGGGCGATCCACCACCGCCGCATCCTGTCGTGGTGGCTCCTCCTCGGTGCGCTCATCACGCCCCTAGGGCTGTGGCTGACCGGGTCCTGAACTCACGAGCCGTTGCTAGGGCGCGGCCCGCCGCGCCATGGACCCTTGATGAATCCCGCCGCCTCGGGCGGTCATAGAAAGTGAACCCCATCTTGGGAGGGTGGCGTGAGCATGGACTGGGTACCTCTTCACAGCGCTGGCGAGCCCCAGCTGGCGACTCAACCAAAGGCTTCTCGTCCTCTTGGCGCTTCGGGTGCGGAGGTCAACACATGCAGACGGTGAGCGGGGTACAGCACGCCGGCGAGGTGCTTGCCCTCTTCACCAGTGACGCCCCGAATGGGGTGCCGCCGGTGTCGGGCGAGCGCTCGGAATGTCGAAGTCTCATGCCCATCGGCTCCTCGCGACGCTGGCTGGGATCGGGCTCCTCGACAGGGTGAACTCGAGTGGCCGCTTCCGGTTGAGTTGGGTATGGCTCTCCTACGCATCTGCGGTGCTCGCCTCGGACCGGCTCGTGACCGCGGGGATGCCCGTCCTGCGCAGGCTGGACCAAAGCTTTGGGGCCGAGTCGATGATGGCCGTGTGGCGCGATGGTGCGGTCTTCGGCCTGCGGTCACGAGGCATGCGAATGGTGACCAGGATCGAGCTCAAGGACTGCCCGTTGGTGGGGTTGGTGCTGATGGCAGGCTTGACCGACGACGAGGTAGACGCAGTTGTGGCCTCAGAGCACGTCCGCAACGGATTGTTCGGCCGCGCAGATGTGCACTCCTGGGTGCGTCATGTCCGCTCCGGAGGGGTACTTACCAGGACCGCCGTGCAGGATGGCGGCGACTGGGTCTGCGCCGCCCCCGTCCTGGACGGCGGGCAGGTGGTCGCCGTCGTCGCTGCGTCATGGCCTGCAACATCCCTTGCATCGGACCACCTGGCCGCGCTGGCAGTGAAGAAGGCGGCGCTCAGCGTCACGTCGTCTCTCGGACGCGGCGCGAGCCGACCCAGAGTCGACCTCACGCCCCCGGGTCGGAACGGGAGATCGCCGTGCCATCAACTCGGGTCTCCCGACGCCCGGTAGACACGAACATGGTCGATGGTGAACGAGACCGGGAACACCACGTCGGCCGCGAGGGCGCCTCCGAAGTTGCCGCCGACGGCGAGGTTCGCCAGCAAGAAGAACGGGTGGTCGAAAACCCACTCATGGGGCGCGACATCGGTCGGTGAAGCTTGATGAAATGCTGCGCCGTCGACCGCCCAGACGATCTTCTGCGGTGACCACTCCACCGTGAACTCGTGCCAGTCCTCGGCCACGGGGCGGCCGATGTCGAGGAAGCCGTTGAACGACTCCCCACCTGCGTAGCCGGGGCCGTGAATCGTCCCGAAAACTTGGTCCGGCTCCCGACCGACGAACTCCATGATGTCGATTTCGCCAGTCTGGGGCCACCCGACCTCACCGAAGTCGGCGCCGAGCATCCACAGTGCCGGCCACGAGCCGGACCCAGCGGGCACTTTGACTCGGGACTCGATACGCCCGTAGGTGAACTTCTGCTTGCCCGCTGTGATCAGCCGCGCCGAGGTGACGGTGCACGGGCCGTACCAGCATTTCAGGTCGGTCGTGGCCGGGTCGACCTCTCGCGCCGTGATGACCAGGTGGCCCTCCCCGTCGAGGGCGGCGTTGTCTGCGCTGTCGGTGTAGTACTGCAACTCCTCATTGCCCCACCCGCTACCGCCGATCTCGTGGCTCCAATACTCACCATTGGGCGGCGTGCCAGCGTCCCCCTCGAAGTCGTCACTCCACAACAGGGTCCACGGGTCCTGGGCCGAGCCGGAAGTTGAGGCCGAGCCGGAAGTTGGGTCGGGCTCGTCTTCAGTCGTGGCGTGCACAACAAGTGAGCTCACCAGAGCCACCAGCACCGCCAGGAACTGCCACAGTCGGCGCGCACGGGTGCCACGACCTAGAGCAGGTCGTGGCACCCGTGAGCCGAGTGTGTCTAACCGGCACTCGGGCCAACGCCGCCACCGGGCGACGACGCGCTCATGGCAAGTTCGCTGCCCTCACTGCACGAACCACCCGGAAGTCGCACCCTGCCCTCGAGGCGGATGTCTGCCGAGGACGCCCCGACCGACAGGTTCACCGGTCCGGCAGGCATAATCCAGCGGCCGTCGTCGGTATCCCAATAGGCGAGCGACTTGCAGGCCAGCTCAACGGTGACCCGCTTTCGCGACTGTCGCTGAATGTCGACCCGCGCCCAACCTGCCAGCTGGGTCACCGGCGTCCCGACACGTCCAGGCAACCCGCCCGCATACACCTGTGCCACTTCCACGCCTCGGCGCTGCCCTTGATTCCGGACAGTGAAACTGGCCCTGACCGTGCCGTCCTCGACAGCGAGCGCGAGATTGCGGTAGCGGTAGCTGGTGTACGAAAGGCCGTAGCCGAACGGGAAGAGCGGCGTTGCTCCCGCAGCCGCGTACCCGCGGTATCCGACGTCGACGCCTTCGGTCAGTTCAACGTCCCGGGTCTCCGGGAACAACAGTGAGTTCCGGATCCCCAACTCGTCCGTCGCCTGGGTCTCCGTAGCGGGATGGCCGGCTGGACGCCTGTGGACGTGCTCAGTCGACACACCTCCGCCGGTGCCATGGCCGAGGGGCGGCGCCTCGACCTCGACAACCGATCGCGCTCTGAGGGCGAGGTGCGGACAGTAAGCCGATCGGGTCCCAGCACGCCTGCCGGGACCCGAGCACGGTCCGTGTGAGCCTCAGTTGTGGCGATCAGGACGCGAGGAGTTCCTTCATCGTCTCGATCTCGAAGGCCTGCGTCTTCTCGATGGTCTGGGCCAGGTCGACGGCGCCGGGGTTCTCGCCGTCTGCCTGCTCGGTCTGGGCCATCTCGATTGCGCCCTCGTGATGCTCGATCATCATCGACAGGAACATCTCGTCGAACGCCGACCCGGACGCAGACGCCAACTCCTCCATCTTGTCGGACGACATCATGCCCGGCATGTCTTCCATGCTGCCCGCCCGCCGTGGTCCATGCCACCCATGTCACCGCTGCCGGTGTCGGGGACGTCCTCAACGCCTCAGCCACGAGCTCATCTTCTCGGTCTCGGGCTCTTGGACGGCACTGATGTCCGCGGCGAGGTCCTTCACCCCTTGGCTCTCGGCGTCGGGCCGGAAACTACCGATTCGCTCGGTGTGGTGAGGGATTCGCCCTCGCTTCCGATCTCAGGATACCCGTCCAGTACCGAGTAGCACGGGCCCAATGTGGACCGTAGGTGGTACCGGGTCGAATCACTCAGGCGAGCTCGGAGACAAGATCAATGATGTGACGCAGCAGCGGGACCGCGATCGACTGCTCCTCGGCGGTGAGGGATGTCCAGGCCACCGCCAACCGGTCGGCAACCAGGCCGCGCTTGGCGGCCAGGAGTTGCTCCCCGCGCTCGGTGAGCGTGAGTACGCGTCGGCGTCGATCGTCCACGGCTGGGATACGGCACAGCAGGCCGGCCGCTTCCAGCCCGGCGGCCTGTTGGGTCACCGTGGGTTGGCTCAGCAGCGTGTATGCCGAGATGGCGGCGATGCCCTCGCGACCACAAGCCTGCACGGCGTCCAGCAGTACCAGCTGTGGCACGGTGACGTCCTCGAAAAGCGGCTGCAGTCGGCCCCTGGTCCGCCGAGCGACTGCGAGCAGGGCCAGCACCGCATCGGCGAACTGTTCCCCGTCAGTCGTCGTCTGGTTCCGTGTACGGTCAACGCCGACCGCTTCGCCATCAGCACCCATACGCGCTCCCCTAGGTCGATGCCGCCGACTGACAGGACCGGCCGTCCAAGGCGGATCAGCAGTCGCGTGTGCCGTCACGCTACCGGCCGCCGCCGGCGGCTACCGCTCAGCAAGGCGTCAGGCGACTGTCTGCGTGCTCACTGGGCAATGTTGCTCATTGGGCAGGCCCGGTCATACTGAGGGCATGGATCGTGGGTTGCGGGACCTCAAGCGGGAGGCGACGGCGCAGGCGCTGGCCGAGGCGGCCTTCGAGCTGACCCGTGAGCGCGGGTTGTTCGGGTTTGTCACTGCGGACGTCGTGGAGCGGGCGGGCTACTCCCGGCGCACCTTCGCGAACCACTTCTCCTGCAAGGAGGAGGCAGTCGCCGCGGTCGCGTTCGGGGGTGTCGACGACGCCAGCGCGATCCTCGCCGACCTGCCGGAAGACCTGCCACTGCTCGATGCCCTGTTGTCCGTGATGAGGGATCAGTTCACCGCGGACACCTTGGTGAGGATGCGCGAGCTGATGGCCATGGCACGGCAGTACCCGACGCTCGAGCCGTACGTCCTCAGCGTTCAGCAGCGCATGCGCCACACCGCCCAGGAGCTCTTGGGATCCGCAGCCGGGGACCGCTATCCCGCCATCTACGTGCCGCTGCTGTTCGGCGCCGTCTATGGCGCCGTGATGGCCGCCTTGGAGGGAACTCTCGACGTGCACCTGGACGGCGAGAACGACGCCACCCCCGCATCGATGGACTACGCCTCGTTCCTCGATCTCACCTTCGACTACCTGCGCCACGGCCTCTAGCCACCGCCGCCCCGCCCCCTCAAGGAGACCCAGAACCCATGTCCACATTCTTGTACCGACTCGGACGAACCGCATTCGGCCGGCCGTGGCTGTTCATTGCCGGTTGGGTGGCGGTCCTCGCCGCGGTCGTCGGTGCCGTGGCCATCAACGGGGTGAACGTCAGCTCCGAGATGAAGATCGAGGGCACCGAGGCTCAGACCGTGCTCGACCGCGTGGCCGATGAGCTTCCCGCGGCGTCGGGAGGCCAGGCCAGCGTCGTCTTCACTGTGCCAGGCGGTGAGCGCCTCGACACTCCGGAGCGTCTTGCGGTGATCAGCGGCACCGTCAGCGACGTCTATGCCCTTGAGAAGGTCGTCAATCCCCTGGACGCCGCTCTGGGTGCCGGGGAGCAGGGCGGACCGGGCACTCCTCAGGAAGGTGCTCCGGCCGATCCCTCAGCCGGGACGGAGCAGGGGCAGGCGCCTCCCTACCAGCCGCTGGTGGTGGACGGGGCCGCGGTGCCCGGCGTGCTGGTGTCCTCGGACGGGCAGGTCGCACTGTTCCAGTTCCAGTTCACAGTCGCCTCGACCTCATTGACCGATGACGACGTCACCTCGGTGGTCGAGGTGGTGGAGCGTGCCGAGCAGGGAACCGGGATCACCGTGCTCCCGAGCGACTCGCTCAAGGCCATCGAAATCCCGGTCGGTATTGGTGAGGTGATCGGTCTCGCCGTCGCCGCTCTCGTGCTGGTGCTCACCCTGGGTTCGCTGATCGCGGCCGGTCTGCCCCTGATCACCGCCCTGGTCGGCGTCGGCATCGGCGTGGGTGGCGCGTACGCGCTCTCCACGGCCGTCGAGATGAACTCCGCCACCCCCGTCCTCGGTCTCATGGTCGGCCTCGCCGTCGGCATCGACTATGCGCTGTTCGTCGTCAACCGGCAGCGACGGTTGATTCTCGATCGGGGACTCAGCGCGCAGGAGGCAGCGGGCAGAGCGGTCGGCACCGCGGGCAGTGCTGTGTTCTTCGCCGGCCTGACCGTCCTTATCGCGCTGACCGCTTTGACCGTGATCGGCATCGCCATGCTGTCCACGATGGCACTGGTCGCGGCGTCCACGGTCGCCTTGGCCGTGCTCATCGCACTGACCCTGCTGCCCGCCCTGCTGGGGCTGGTCGGGGAGCGGATCTGCTCCGACAAGGCCCGATCCCGGCGCCGCGCCAAGGTGGAGGCGGAGTCCCACAGCGTCGCCGACCACTGGGTCAAGGGCGTGATCAGGTTACGGTGGCCCGTCATCGCAGGAGTGGTCGCGATCCTGGGCGTGATGGCGATCCCCGCTGCCAGCATGAACCTGGGCATCCCCACCGGCGAGACCGCGAACCAGGACACCGCCGCCCGGCAGAGCCACGAGGCCGTCTCCCAAGGCTTCGGTGAGGGATTCAACGGCCCCCTCCTGGTCACCGCAGAGCCCACCGGCACCGCAGACCGCGTCACACCCGAGCTGACCGACAAGCTCCTCGCCGAGTTCCAGGACCGAGACGACATCGTGCTGGCCGCGCCGGTCGGCGTCAACGAGGCCGGCGACCTCGCCGTGTTCAGCATCATCCCCACCTCCGGCCCCAGCGACGAGGCGACCAGCGACCTCGTGAAGTCGCTGCGCGAGCCCGACAACGACATCGCCCAGGACAACCAGGTGCAGTTAGGCGTCACCGGGTTCACCGCCATCGGCATCGACATGTCCGACAAGCTCGCCGACGTCCTACCGCTCTACCTCGGCATCATCATCGTGCTGTCCGTCCTGATCCTGACGCTGGTCTTCCGCTCGATCGTCGTCCCACTCAAGGCCACCGCCGGCTTCCTGCTCAGCATCCTGGCCACCTTCGGCGCCACCACCGCCGTCTTCCAGTGGGGCTGGCTCAGCAGCCTCTTCGGGTTCGACACCGGCGGCCCGCTGATGAGCTTCATGCCGATCATCGTGACCGGCATCCTCTACGGCCTCGCCATGGACTACGAGGTCTTCCTGGTCTCCTCCATGCGCGAGGCACACATCCACGGCCAGCCAGCCCGCCAGAGCGTCGTGCATGGGTTCGACCAGGCCAGCCGCGTCGTCGTGGCAGCCGCGATCATCATGGTCGCGGTCTTCTCCGGCTTCATCTTCAGCCACGACATCATGATCAAGCAGATCGGCTTCGCCCTCGCCGCCGGCATCCTCATCGACGCCTTCATCGTCCGGCTGACCCTCGTCCCCGCGCTGATGGCCTTCTTCGACGAGCGAGCATGGTGGCTACCCCGCTGGCTCGACCGCCTACTGCCCGACCTCGACATCGAGGGCGACAAGCTCCTGACCATGCTCAACCAGCAGGCCGAGGCCACCGACCGACAAAGCATCGAGGTCAGCAACTGAGGGACCGAAGCGTCGAGAGACGAACGCCGGGGCACGTCCTGGAGGCCTCACCACACCGATCCGGACCGCAGCCAGGGCCCGAACGCAATCGACCACCAATCCCTGACGGCGCCTCGATCACCGAGGATCGCTCATCCAGGATGTCGGCGGTACTCGGCCCAGCGCTCGAGCATGCCCTCCGTCTCGCCGCGCAGGAACGCGATGAACTCTGTCGCCTCGGCCAATCGGTGGCCGCCGCCGTTCGCGCCGAGCTCGACGGCGGCGGACTCCACCACGGACTCCCACTGCTTGAGAACCGGGATCCAGGCGGCCACGATCATGCCGCACACGTCGCCCTCACAGACCCGGTAGAACTCGGCCCTCCTCCCGGGTTCGCGCTCCTTGACCACCATCCGTGTCGCGGTGAGATGCCGCACGGCCCCCGAGATTGCGGCCGGACTGACCCGGACCCCGTCCGCGAGCGCGGCGGCGGAGTAGCGGTCAGCGTCGTCGGCGAGCATGTAGGCCAACACCCTGGCGGACATCCGTGGGATCCCGGCTTCGTTCAGGATCAGGGCAATACGCTCGACCACGCGAAGCAGCCCCTCGCTCTCGTCCTGCCAGCGGCTCGGCAGCATCTGCTCAGCATCGCTCATCGAGCCAGGCCCATCCGGGTATGCCCGTTGGGATAGCAGCCCTCAGAGATCCCCCTGCGAACGCAGATCCTGGAGGCGTCCGGGCTGTGGGGGTCTGTTTCAAGGTCGGTGCCAGCCCCGGCGCCTCCAGGTCCGAGACCGGCCGGAAGGGGCGGGCCCGTCGTTGAGGTGCGCTGGATCGCGTTCGCGGAGGTACTCCTCAAGGTCGCCCAGCCCGCGGGCGATGTCTCGACGCAGCCTGCGTTCGGCGAAGAACCGTAGGCGGGGCGCAGGATGGTCGCGAACCCACTCGGTGTACATGAACTGCCCCATGCACCAGCATGCACCGAACGCGACGCTGCCAGCCACCAGCGTCCACCACACGACTGCCAAGACATCCCACAGGGCGTTCCCCAGCTGTTGCCATGCCGGCCCGTACGGATTCCCGTATCTCACCTCACCCACCTCCAGCCGTGGCGGCCGAACCCGGGGGATCGCGATCACCCGTAGGTAGCGGTCGGCGCCAGCCTACGCCGAAATACATAGGAGGAAAAGGGTAGAAGTAGAGGGTCCAGCCGCCCACGGCGCCACGCCTGTCCCTGCAGTGGGCGTGCAGTGGGCTACCGATGGCGTTCATCGCCCGGCGTTGCCGCGTCTGGCTGAGCGAGTTCGGCAGACCACCAAGAATCGGCGCACTCAGCATTGTCGCCTCCGCTTTGAGTCGTCGTTGCCCGGATGTCGTGTTGACCACGTATGCAGCCTCGTTGCCCTTCGAGCACCATCGTCCGACACTGTCAGGATGGCGGCACCGGCCTCGACGAGGTGACGCGGTCGCTGACCAGTGACGGACAGGCTGAATTTCATGAGGACTGCCACGCCCCGGCGTGTCGCGTCCGCTCTCCTGAGCCGCCAGCCCTTCGTCGACGGCCTTTGGACGGAAAACTAGGCGGGTGGGGTATGGAGCAACCTTCTGATGGAACGGCGGCCGTGAGCCCGGTCAGAGCACGACCAGGGCGCCGGCCGGGGCACAGTTCTACACGCGAGGAGATAGCTCAGGCAGCCCGCGAGCAGTTCGCCGCTGGAGGCTACGACCGCGTCACCCTGAGGGCGGTCGCAGCACAGGCGGGCGTGGATGCCGCCCTCGTGGCGTACTTCTTCGGCTCGAAACGAGAGCTGTTCGACGAAGTCGTCAACTCTTCTTCGGATTCGTCCGCGCTCATGGCTCGGCTCCTGGACGGGGACCCGAGGCTCGTGGGCGAGCGCTTGGCAAGACTGGTGATCGAGGCACTCGATGAGACGGGCCGGCGAGAGCGCATCCTCGGAACCCTCCGCACCGCGGCGGTCGAAGCCGACACCGCTCGCATGATTGGCGAGAAGTTCACCACTGATCTGCTGGAACCGGTCGTGTCCCATCTCGGGGTCGGGCAGGCACCATTGCGCGCCGCGCTCGTGATGTCGCAGATCCTTGGCCTCGCCTTGGCTCGCCACGTCGTCGGCCTCGAGGATCTGACCTCTGCAAGCCAGGACGAGCTGGTGGCCGCGCTTGCTCCCACGTTGCAGCGCTACTTGGTCGGCGACATCTCCTGACTGGCGTCCGGCTGTCCCCAAACATCGCCCACTTGCGATCTGCGTCTGGTGGCACTGCTGAGCCGCTACACCTGGAGGAGTAGCGCTTATCCCGGCGCCGCTCCGGCTCTGGCCACGCGAGAGACGCTGATGAGCCGGCTGTCGGTGGACACCTCGCTGTGGCTGGCCGGCGTTTTCATGTTCATCACCGGCGCCGGCATAGGGATGGTGATGCAGGTCCTCGTGCTGGCGACCCAGAATGCGGTGCCCCATGCCGACCTCGGCGTCGCCACCTCCGGCGCCACCTTCTTCCGCTCCCTGGGCGGCGCGATGGGAGTCGCCGTCTTCGGTGCACTGCTCACCCACCGGCTCCGCGACACCATCCCCGCCCAGCTGAAGGCGGCCGGGGTGAGCGCCGACCAGATGCCCGCCGGGTCCGCCCCCCCAGGGCAGCCCCGAGCAGATCGCCGCGCTACCCGAGCCCATCCATCTCGCGGTCACCAGCGGGTTCGCCGAGGCGCTGAAGACCACGTTCCTCGCCGCCGTACCGTTCGCGATCCTCGGGTTCGTCATCCTGCTGTTCCTGCGGGAGACCCCGTTGCGACAGACCCGGGGACACACCTCGGGCGAGGACCTCGCCGCCGCGTTCGAGACCTCCGTCGACCCCGACGCACATCTCACCGACGACGAAGACACCCCACGGCCCGAGAACCCCCCGCCCCCGGGGAGGCCACCCCGCCGTCGCTAGGCAGGCCCGGTCCCCCCGGCGTCCGCGCCCCCGTCGGCTGCGAGGATGCGCAACGCCTCGTCGGCATGGGCCTCCATCCGCAGCTCACTACGAATCACTCCCCGCACGCGCTGGTCGGAGCCGATCACGAAGGTGCTCCGCCGCGGCGGCAACCCGAGAAGATTCCGCTGCGCACCGTAGGCAACAGCCACGGCCCCCTCGGCGTCGGAGAGCAACCGGTACCCCAGGTCATGCTCGGCGTCGAACTGACGCTGACGAGCCACGGAGTCGCGGCTGACCCCCACCCTGGTCGCACCGGCCGCCGCGAACTCCGCAGCCAAGTCACGGAAATGGCAGCTCTCCGCGGTACAGCCCCGACTCATCGCCAACGGGTAGAAGAACAGCACCACCGGCCCGGCCACGAGCAGCCGACTCAACCGGACCGGAGTCTCATGCTGGTCGGGCAGCTTGAAGTCCGGAGCAAGGTCACCGACACCTATCGGTCCGCTCATCGACGACCCCATCCGGTACCGGCCAGTCGGTTCGGATCGCCGGACACGCCGCTCAGCCCAGGTCGAACAGCGGGTCGGTCAGGGTGAGCCCCAGATCAGGGCCGGCCCAGCCGTACAGGACCAACACCATCAGCGCCGCCCCGGCCAGCGCCAGGTCTTTGAGGAACTGGGTCTGCTCCATCATCCGCTGCTGAGGATCCTCGACGCCCCACGGGCCGTGCATGACCACCGCCGTCGGAACCAGGAAGACCACCAGGAACAGCGCGCCCAGGTCGCCCCATACGCCCAGCAGGACCATCAGTGCGCCGGCCACGATCAGCAGCCCCGTCCCGAAGACCGCTGTCGGGGCGAGCGCCTGAGGAACCCCGCGCGAGGCCGTGTACTGGGCCATCATCTTGGTCTGGGTCAGGTGCCCGAATCCCGACATCAAGAACAACGCGGCGAACAGGATGCGCCCCACCAACACGAGTACGTCCACGGTCAGCCACCAGACCTTCCACGTCGAGGTGCGGAGCAGAACTGTGGGCCGTCCGCTCCATGGCCATCCTAGCCACAAAACTTACGTATGGTAAGTACTCTTCGTAAGTGGTGTTGAAAGTGGGTGTGCCCTGCGACGACGTGACCCCGCCGCGCGTGGTGTCCGGCCAAAGGTTCCTCGCGACGAACCGAAACGTCATGATGGACCAGTGACGCAGCAGAGCAGCACTCCCGGACAATGGCCGCCTGGCCACTGCCTCGGCCTGCAGCAAGCGCTGGAACTCATCGGCGGCAGATGGACGGGCAGCATCCTGCTCGCAGTGCTCTCCGGAGCCCGGCGGTTCAGCGACATCCGCGTCGCCGTGCCTGGCGTATCGGATCGGCTGCTGTGCGACCGCCTGCGCCGGCTCGAGGCCGAGGGACTCCTTGAGCGTCACACCGCCACGGATCCGGGCCTGGTCGGGTATTCCCCGACCGCGGCAGCGCAGGCGCTCGTGCCCGCGCTACGCGCGTTGTCAGACTGGACCACGCATTGGAGGGGCGGGACCGGGCGCGAATCCGACACCGGGCCCGGCCGTTGAATCCGAGCGCCGTCCTGAGCTGTTCGTGCTGCTCAGGTTGTACCAACCGCTGCCGAGACTCTGAGGCAACCGCCACCAGGATCGGCACCCACGGGACTGCAGACCTTCGGAACACGAGGCGTCGGGAAGTACGGCGCCCGACGATGGGCCCGTCATCGCGGCATGCCCTGGTTGAAGTGGGTCACGTCCACCGAAAGGAAGAGGGCCGTGGCGGAGGCGACACGCGACCCTCCGAGCTGCTTCATGTCGGCTTCCATGAAGAGCTTGCGCCCTTCTGTCCGGACGACCCTGGCCGCGAGATCGTAGGTGGTGCCGAGGATGACCGGTGAGTCGTAGAGCACCTCGAGCTTCCGGGTCACCGCAGGACCGCCCGTGAGGTAGAGCAGGAACCCGAAGAGGTCGTCGAAAACGGTTGCTACGGCACCGCCGTGGGCGATCCCGGGGGCGCCCACGTGACGTTCGTCGAAGACGTGGGTCGCGTGCACCTCCTCGCCTCGACGACGGGCGGTGAGGTGGTGGCCGTGTGGGTTGTCGGGGCCACAGGCGAGGCAGTGGGTGTGGTGCGGCGGAAGCTGAGCACCATCAGCGTGCGGCCGGAACTTCTCGTTCCAGCTGGCGAGGAGCTCCTCCATGCTGCTCACAGCGGCTCACTCCGCCGCTGGTCGCGACTGCCAGGTGTCGCGAGACCGTCGAGGACCAGCTCGCTGACCGCGGCAGAGAAGCGCGCTGCGTCGGCGGATGGGTCGGCGGACGGCCCCTCCACGGCCGCGCTGAGGCCAGCGAGGGTGATGGCACCGAAGACGCTCAAGGCCACGGCGCCCGGATCGGCGACCTGGCGCAGCGACCCGTCGGAGACACCCTCAGCCAATAGTTGCTCGATCGGTTCGTAGAAGGCAGTCCGCAGTGCCGCCGCCAACTCGGGCAGCCGGGTCGCGCGTCCGAGGTCGCCGACCAGTGCCCGACACAAGGACGGGTGCTCGAGCATCACGCCCAGCTGCGCTTGCACAGCCGCCTCCAGTCGGGTCCGCGCGTTCTCCTCGCTCGCCACCGCAACACCGACCGCCCCGGCGATCATGTCCAACAGGTCGCCGAGGAGAAACTCCAGCACCGCGTTCTTGCCGTCGAGGTGGTAATAAATCGTGGCCTTGGGGATGCCCGTGGCCTCAGCGATGTCTTCGATCTTGGTGCCGTCCAGACCGCGCTCCGCGATCAGCTCCGCCGCCCCGTAGAGCTGACTGGCCAACTTCGCTGGAAGCTTCCTCATCCCACACGTCTCCGTTCACTTGCCGCCCAGCTCGGGAGGTCACGGCTCTCGACCTACGCGACATCGTAGTTGTACTTCCAGTACAAACCATGAGTTCAGGAGATGACGTGGTCAACCGAGCGACCTCGGGTGGGCGGCACGCCCGTCGCCCCCACCCACCTGTCCGTACTCGACGTCGATCACACCGAGGGCCGCTGATGAAGGAGCGACCGCGAAGGAGATGTTCGGGGAGCGACCAGCCACTGACCGATAGCCCGTTCGACGCCGAGGTGATCGCCGATCCCTATCCCCTCTACCGAGAGCTGCGCGCCAACGCCCCGGCCCACTGGTCGCGCAAGGCCAACTCGTGGGTCCTCCGCCGGTACGACGACGTCTCCGCCGCGCTCGCCGACCCGGCGACGTACTCCTGGCAATAATGCATTTGACCCCGGATGACCTCCTCGCATTCAACACACACGAGCCGAGCCAAGGTCATCCTCAAGGGACGATGCCCCCTTGCCTGCGGGCGACTGATGCTGGTTCAAGGCATAGCGATCCACCAGGACACATGTGCCTCGCCGGGACTCGGCGGAGGTGGTCAGAACGTGCAGCGACGAACCAGCCAGCATCCAGGGTTGTGCCGAGGTTGAGCAGGCGATCGGATCATCGTTCTCGCAGAGCGCGTTCCTCCTGCGCTTGCCCGCGTCCACCTCGGGGAGGTTGCCGACGAGCACTCGGTCGAGCTTGTCGATCTGGCGCGCACTGTGATAGCCACCGCCGTCGGGTGCGCCATCACCAAGGTTGCCCCAAAGACAGGCGCCCGACGTCGTGGAGATCCTCGACCAGGTATGTGGCGATCTGCTGTCGTAGGCACAACCGTACGGTGCGGATTGGCATTCCAATGTGAGACACATCCTTCTCGATGCCCCACGAGAACGTCCCGCCCACCTCCTCCTCGTTTGCTCCTGGTCAGCGCGGAGTCGCTGATTCAGTACAACCGGGACCTGCGGATGGTATTCGGGGCGACCACCTACCGGGCCCATGCCCAGATGCTCGCCGCAGGCGACCAGATCGAGTAACTCGGACACATGGGTCACCCCCATGCCGGGCCTTCTCGCCATTGTGGCGGCACCCCTGGTCCCGTTGGCCGAACCTGTTGCGACAACGACGCTGGTCGCGGCGTAGAGCCGGAGCTATGTGTCCCGTAAGGGCTGTCCGGGTAACCGTCCCGGGACGCGGGCGTCGTACGGCAGGGACCGACACGGTGCTGGCGTCGATCAGCGGCTCGAGTTGCACCACATCAGGGACTCTCTCCTCACTAGTTCGGCTTCATAGCCATATGGCGCAGATGCGTGTCACGGGATGCCCTCAAGCTGCTCACGGACTGCCGATCGGCCGCCGCGACGGGACCCAAATTGTCCGGTGCTCGAGGTCGGGAACTCGGTCAAAGCCTGAGAGCCGGCGAAGAATCCCTCACGCCCCCAGTGCTGGTTGACACCTACTGTCCACGAGTGACCACGAGTGACTTGAGGACTTGAAATCGCTCTATTGACAGGCATCTGACCGCGGCGCACCTTGGGAGGTAGTTCGCGGCCCAGATGGGTGCTTGTGACCCCACCGCCCCGAACTCGCCGGGTGGACCAGCCACCGGTGAAGGCTCGGGGAGATCGCGATGGGACTGGCAACGAATCTTGGCGTTGACGACGACAGATCGCCGCTGATGGTGGCCGCTCATCGAATCTGGACGCGCTGGTGCGCGGCCGACCCGGAGCTGGCCGTGGTCGAAGACCTGGGCGATCTACCCGCGTGGACGCGGCGCGCCACGGCATCAAGGAAGGGCGCGGTCCTGGCGAAGCTCGCGGCCCTGACGGCGTACGACGAAGAAGCCGTGACCGTGCTGGTGTGGCTCCTCATCCCTGGTGCCACCAGGATCGCCGACAACCTGCGCGATCTCCATCCCGACATCGACCGCATGGTGGCTGGACAGTTGTGGCTCGAGGCAGCGCAAGCACACGAGCTGGACGGGGGGAAGGTGGCGGGGAAGATCCTCGGACGTACCCGCCGTGAGGTGGGTGCCGATCTCGGGGTGGGCGATCTCGCCAGGCGACGTGACCGGGTGTGGGCGGAGGCGACCCGAGTCGAGTACGACGCCACAATTGGGTTCGCGCCTGAGGACGACGGATCACAGGGCGACGCGTTCTGGGATCTGACGGGCTTTATGATCGAGGCGATGGACGTGAACGCGATCCACGTCTTCGACGCGGTCCTGTTGGGCGATCTGGGGCGGGTCGCCGCTGAGTTGGACGTCGGTGCGCGTCGGGGGCGGATGGGGTTGACGACGCCGGCGGTGGTCGACGTGGTCGCGGAATGCGTGCACTTGTCCAGCCGAGCGATCCGTCGCCGCGCGTCGGCGGCGCTCGATCGATTGGCCGAGTACGTCAGCGTCCGTGACGACGAGGCGAAGGTCTTGGTGTGGCGCGCTCAGCACCCCACCTGCCAGGTGACGGCGGCTGAGGAGATGCACCTCGTGATCAACGAGGACCACGACGCCCACTTCTTCAGAGTCCGAGACCTGCCGCCGGGCGCGTGGGCGCCCGACGTTGCTGCGAATCGTCGACCCGGCGCTGCTGGGTAGCCATCTGCTGCACGCGGTAGGCGAGCGCCTCGACAGTGTGCTCATCGGGGAGGGGCTTCCGCATCGACGTCGCTCGGCGAAGCAGGAGACCGGCGTTCATTCCCGCCCGGTCGAAACCATCGAGTTCCCGTGCCAGGTCGAGAACGTGTGTCCCGCGCAGCTCTGGTCGGCCGATCGACTTCGCGATGCGCTCCTCCCAACCCTGGACGGAGGGCGGGTAGAGATCGTTGATCCGTCGTTGCAGGCGTCGGGCGTAGAAGTGCGCGGCTGGGTCGCTGACGCGGGGACCGAGAAGGCTCCGGTCGTTGTCGAATACACCGTTGGCAGCCCGCCACACCACAACCTCGGCACGAAGGTCTAGTGTGAGCACGTCGTCGAACCTGGCCAGTGACTCCGGCAGATCCGCGCATCGGCGCACCTGGTCGCCGAGTGAGGCGACGCGATCGGCGCGCGACTCGAGGTACGCCGACCAGTCGCCGTACGCCTTCAGTTCGTCCGGAACACCGGGCAGCCATGGCAGCGGCCCCGCTGTCGACGCCAGCTCATCGGCGGCGTCATGCCCGAGGAGCCGCGTCGTGGCCATGGTGACGGCATCGGCGTACCGACGTGCGGCGTCGCGGAGCTGGGTCGCGGCACTGGTGGCGTTGGCGAGCTCGGTGGTCGCGGAGACCGCGGAACCGTCGCGGTCAACGACCCGGTCGAGGGTCGCGGCCGCGGTCAGCTGCTCGTCGATCCCGGGCAGAAACTGTTCATCGTCCCGGTCGCTCGCTGCTTGGTCGGTGATGAGGTGCAGGTGGTTCTCGGCCCGACCGCGGGTGAGCATCGTGTAGAGCAACTGTCGATCTTCGGAGCCGGTGACGATGCCGTGCATGACGTCAGCCGTGCTGCCTTGCGCTGCATGGACGGTGGTCGCGTAGCCGAGCTCGACGTGCGCGGCGACGTACTCCGCGGGTAGCACGACCTGCAGGCCCGTACGCAGGTGGCAGGCCCGGATCGAGCCGTCACCCGCGACTCCGGTGACGGTCCAGCGGTCGCCGTTCTTGACCCAGTCCGTGGCGCTGATGCCGAGGCGACGGTCGTTGTGACGAGTGAGGATGGTGTCGCCGACGGAGGCTTGGTTCTCGTCCGTCAGCTCGACCTCACCGGGTGGGCGCAAGCCTGCCAGCCGGGACTTCCGCGCAGCGTGGTTGAGCCGTGCGACCAGGTCGCGGGTCGGTGCGAGCATCAGGCACTCGCGTCCGGCTGACTGCTCTCTCGACCAGGCAGCGAGGACGTCGGCGAGGCTGGTGTCGGTGTCGCCGGTGTGCACGCGGTCGTGGTCGAGGTAGAAGCCGAGAGCTGCGCGGTCGCCCGTGCGCAGGTCGAGCGACGCGGCTGCCTCGGCAGGGTCGTCGAACCGGACGACCTCCTCAAGTCGTACGGCGCCGTGGGTCGTGGCGAGGTCACGCAGCACGCCACCGGCACCCACCGCTGCGAGCTGCCGGTCATCACCGATCAGGCGTACGCGGGCACCGCGCTGGGCGCAGGCAGCGATGACTCGATCGAGGGTGAGCGTGTCGGCCATCCCAGCCTCGTCGATCACGACCACGGTGCGCGGACCGATGCGGACCTCTTGGTCCGAGTGGAACGCATGGTCGAGCTTGGCGAGGGTCTCAGTCGCCATTCCGGTCGCCTCGGCAAGTACGGCAGCGGCTGCAGCCGAAGGCGCCAGGCCGACGGCCTCGTAGCCGAGGTCAGCACTGATGATCGCGAATGTATTCATCGCCGTGGTCTTGCCAGATCCAGCCGGCGCGAGCGCCAGAACCACGTGGTGAGGGTCGGAAAGAAGTGCGCGGACGAGTTCGCGCTGGCCCGCGTTGAGCGCGGTTCCGTCGACCTCGGCCTTCATCAGGGCAAGCTCGACGTCGAGGGAGTCGATGACCTCGACGCATTGGATTGCGGCAGCGTCGACGATGCGCTGCTCGGCAGCGAGCATCCGCTCGCTGGTGAAGTGGTCGGCGCCGGTGTGCCGATAGACGCTGGTGCCATCGGAGCGTTGCAACCCGGCGGGTTCAGCGATCGGGTCGCGGTCCGGAGTCAGGTTCACCAACGATGTCGTCGCGGTCTCGACCAGGCACTCCACGATCTCGGGGACCTGATCGGCCGGAACGTCGATGCCACGCACCTGGCGTTGCGCTTCGGCGTACAGGTGCCAGGACTGCCACGTCGCGCGATGAGCCTCGAGCTCTGCGATCGCGCGGGCGGTCGCCTCGCGGAGCCATTGTTCGTCCGCCCGCTGTGGTGCGGAGGTCGTCGGGTTGAGTGCGGCGCCGATCATCATGTCGAGGCCCCGTCGCCCGAGTTCCTGGACGGCCTCGCTTCGCCACGTCGTACGTTGGTCGGCCTCGGATCGTGGCTCGTGCTTGGCGGCGCGGGTCTCGAGGTTGGCGCGTTGTGCGAGGGCGATCTCCTCCTTCGGTGTCGGCAGGCGACCATGTTTCGCGGCGAACTCGTCGGTGAGTTCTCCGGTGCGGTCCTCGATGTCGTGGCGACGGTGCGACCAGCGCCGGCACAGAGTGGGATCGACGCCGTCGATCTCCCGGACGGGTCGCTTGGCGAGCCCCGCCGCTCGGTCGACGAAACGAACGCCGAGCTGTTCTGCGAGGTGGTGCTCGAGTGCGGTGTTGTAAGCCTCGGAGGCGGCGACGGCGTACTGGTGCAGGACGGTGCCGTAGACCGAGAGCCACTTGCCCTGGCGGGTCTGCACCTTGTTGGCGACGGCGACGTGGGTGTGCAGGTCAGGATCGCCGGCGCGCGAGTCACGGTGGACGAACGCGGCCGCGACCAGGCCGCAGGCCTCGACCTGGCGCACGCCGTCGGTCCCCTCGCGCGTGAAGATCGCGTGTCCCTCCAAGAAGGCGAGCGCGTCCGCGACCGCTGCATCGTGCGCCCTCGTGATGGCCTCGGCCACCTCGGGAGGCGCGACCGCCCACAGCGTCGAGACCGACTTCACCGGCGAGAAGGTGAGGTCGAAACCCGCGACAGCATCCGGTCGGTAGGCGCGGCCGAGAGCCGTGCCAGTGACGGGATGGCAGCCCTCCCCGAACAGGTTCTTCATGTGGTCGGCGGTGACCGTGTCGCCGTACGCGAGGCCGTCGAGACCGACCAACCCCGAGCCCACCCAGTGGCCGGGTGCCTCACCCTTGGCCGAGTAGTAGTCGCCCAACGGCGTCGAGCCGAGCTCGGTCGAGTCGGCGGCCGCGACCTGGCGGGTCAGGTACTCATACCCCGACCCGGCGGCCAGCTTCTTGAGTGTCATCGTCACATTCCCCAAGGCCGCGGAGGGCGGTCGAGTGGCCACCCCGATTTGGAATGAAAGAGGTGTGTTTCTGGAAACGGTCTAAGGGAGCGTGCGGGTTGAGGATCAGGACGGCGCTGGGCGAGTGGAGCTCGGGGCGGGAGACGTTGCGGATCTTGGTGCGGATGAACGGCAGATGGGGTGTCCATGTGGGGACAGGTTTCGGCCTTGAGGGATGTGGGCGGCCAGTTCGGTCGCTCTGGACCCAGGAGGACCCATGACTTCCACCACCACCGTTCCCCGCCGGCTCGTCTCGTTGGCCGAGGCAGCCGAGATCCTCGCCGTTTCGGTGAAGACCGTTCGTCGCTACATCGCCGCCGGCGAGCTCGATGCCGTTCGGCTCGGGCGCCGGACGATCCGGATCAAGGCCGAGTCGATCGACGCTCTGATCGACGCACACCCGGTGAATGCGTGGCGGGTGCGGACTTCATGAGGTGCCGGCGGAACGTGGTGTGATCCATCCACCGGAGTGCTTGACTGCCCGTCATGAGCAGCCGCTTCGACCCGCCCGACGTCAACAAACTCACCGCGCACCTGTTGGCTGAGGCAACGCCCGAGCAGAAGGCGGCTCTGCTCGAAGGGCTGATGAGCGGCCGGGTCACGGGCATCTTCGAGAAGCTCAAGGAACGCCGCGATCCGACGCTTGGTCCCGTCCCGGATCAGGTTCGCGGGTTCAGGCTGCGGCTCGACCTGCGCGGGGCGAAGCCACCGGTGTGGCGTCAGCTTGAGCTGCCGGGTGATCTGACACTGCCGAGGGTGCATGACGTCATCCAGGCGGCGATGGGTTGGACGAACAGTCATCTGCACCGCTTCCGCTTGGACCGCGACCCTCGCTCGCCGTACTTCCTCACCCAGTTCGACCTCGAGGAGGGCGACGAGGGGATGTTGGAAGACGACGTGCGTCTTGACCAGATCCTCACCGCCGTGGGCTGCGAGCTGTTTTACGACTACGACTTCGGCGACGGCTGGCACCACGCGCTCAGGCTTGAGGAGATCCTCGATGAGCCCCCCAGGACCGCTCGCTGTGTGGGAGGAAGTCTCGCCTGCCCGCCTGAGGACTGCGGTGGTCTGCCCGGCTACGACGAGCTCGCGGACTGGGTCCGTAGCGGGTACGACGACGCGAAACTGCCGGACGTCTTCGACGATGCAGCCGATGCCCACGAATGGCTCCCGATCGGCTGGCAGCCGGACCACTTCGATCTCGATGAGGTCAATGCCGCGCTCGCCGTGGCGGTGGCCGAGCCGGTCGCGGTCACCGGTGAACTGGCAGAGCTGAGCGCGCAACTCGATCTCCGTGGCATCCGGATGCTGCGTGAGGTGCTCGGACGACCGCTGTCTCACGGTCCGATTGACCTCCCCGACAGTGAGGTGAACCGGATCACCCAGCCCTTCGGAGTCCTTCTTGAAGCGATCGGGACCGCGACCAAGCTCACCGCCGCCGGCTACCTGCCACCGGCAGTCGTCGAGCAGATCGCGAAAGGCACCGGAGTCACCGAGTGGTGGATCGGCAAGGCCAACCGTGAGGATCTCACCCCACCGGTCGCGGCGATGCGTGACACGGCCCGCGCCCTTGGTCTTGTGTACGTCCGCGACGGCCATCTCCGAGCGAGTCGGATCGGCATCCAGGGTCGTCGGGATCCGCAGAAGCTGTGGCGCCACATCGTCAGTCGGCTCCCCCTAGGCACCAAGGATTGGGAGCGTCAGTCCGGGTGGATGGCGCTCGCGGTGGCCGCGAGTGGTACTCCCGTCGAGGAGTGGCGCAACGAGGTCAGTGACCTGCTCTCGGCGCTCGGGTGGCGAACGAGCGGCGACCCCTACGCACTGCCGCCCGCCAACAGCGCGACCCTTGATGTCCTGCTGCAGCTCGCAGGCGAGAACCGTCTGCATTGGCGCGAGGTCAAGGGCCTCGACTTCGCCGTCGCCACGACCGCGCGGGCGGTCATCCGAGCTGCGGACTGAAGCCAGGGTGCCTGGGCCCGATGTTGGTTGTCCATGGGCCTCTGCGCATACCCGCGAGAGAGTGTTCGGTGTTCGGTATTGACCGAACACCGAACACCTGCCAACATGGCCCCATGGATGCCGTGGCCGTGGCGCAGGACGCCTTCGCTCAGATTGGATTGGAGGCGCGTGTTCCCGTTGGCGCACACGCAGCATCCGCTGACCTCACGATCGAGCTGGACGGAACCGCGACAGAAATCGAGCTGAAGCATCGATCACTCGTGGACGCGAAGACAGCGGAACGGCTGATCGCTGAGTTCGACGCCTCATCTGGCCTGTTGCTCGTCGTCGGTGACCGCGTCACCGAGGATGCGCGCCGCCAGTTGCTCGCAGCCCGCGCCGGCTACTTGGACATGCGGGGCCACCTTGGAATTCGAGCCAACGGCATGGTGATCAACGCCGACGTACCGGGTGTCCAGCAGGAACGTGATCGGGCTGACGCGCTCGCGGGAAGGGTTGGGCTCGAGGTCGCCGCGCACCTCTTGCTGTCCCCGAGCCAGCCGGTCGCCGTCCGTGCTCTCGCTCGGGACCTCGGTCGATCACCGAGCACCGTTTCGGCGGTTTTGGGTGCGCTGCGTCGAGACGGGATCATCGACACCTCCAACACCGTCGTGGACACCGCGCTTTTCTGGCGACTGGCGGAGAAGTGGCCGCGGCGCCGCACCTTCGCAGCGGTTGTCCCTGACGACGCAGACCCGGTGATGACGCAGGCGCTTCGGCTTGGACTCGGAGACTTGAAGGCGCCGGGCTGGGCGCTCACAGACACCGCCGCTGCCGCGTCCTACGGCGCACCGGTCGCGTTCCGTGCCGGCCAGAAGCTCGACTTCCTCGTGCCCGACGAGTCGGTCCTACGGCGTGCCGTCCGATTGCTCGGCACCGCGGACTCCGCCGAGAGAGCCGCAGTCAGCCTCCGAGTTGCTCCAGTGCCTGTGGCCACACATCGGCGCATCGACCTCGGCGGACCAGCGGAGTGGCCGCTCGCACACCCGTTGTTCGTTGCACTCGACCTTGCGCAGGACAGCGGCCGCGGGCGAGAGATCCTCGACGCCTGGAATCCCGATGAGAGGTGGACTCGTGTCTGGTAGTCGCGTGACCTTCGTCGGTGACGCAATGGCAGCCGTCATCCAAGGCGTGGCCGAAGTGCGCGACCTGATCGGCGAGACGCCGGTCATCGTCGGCGGCCTCGCGGTGCTGGCGCGCCTCTCGAATCCCTACCGAGCCACCGTCGACCTTGACGTCGTCGATCGCATGCTAGGCGCCACACCACAACTCGAAGTACTCCGGTCGGCACCGGGTGCCGAGCCGGTGGAGCCTGCCGCCGTGCTGCTCCCGACCGCGTTCGGGCCGGTGAGGGTCGATGTCCTCGCGGTGCGGCAGGCCGAGCTCGACCAGCCGAGCGACGACCCGGGGGATCGTCTCCACGCCTCCTCGCATGCGTGGGCCAGTGACACTGCCACCGAGATGCTCATCGAGGTCGTCCGCCGCGATGGCCAACGAGTCGAGGTCATGACCCGCGTCGCCGAGCCGGGGCCGCTCATCGCGATGAAGCTCCAGGCCGTCATGAACCGGTCTGTCGAGAAGCAGGGCACTGACTTGCTGGACATCGTTCGGCTGACACTCGACGACGGAACGCGTTCCACTGCGCTCAGGCAGATCGGAGGCGTGACACCTGCGATAGCCAGCGACGTCGCGCTGCACGTCGACCTGTGGTTCGTCCGGCGACGGCAGCAGGTCCTTCAGTGGATTCGCAACGTCGGCGGAGATGACGTGAGCCTCGATGACATTGACCTCGTCGCGGAGCTGCTTGGCGGGGCAGCAGTCCGCGGAATCGGATAGGTCCCTCGCCGCACTACCTCGGCCGTCGCCTCTATGCCCCTCGAGGCGTCGGGGTTCGAGTTGCCCTTTCAGCGCGAGCGGAGAGTTTCCGGCCCAGCTCGCGATCGCGGTCCTGGGTGCTGTGCTGATAGCGCATCGCCATGGCGGGCGTGCTGTGCCCGAGACGGTGCATCAACTCGGCGATGCTCGCGCCCTCCTCGCCCGCCATGCTCGCCCCGGTGTGCCGAAGGTCGTGAAGGTCGAGGTCTTCGCGGCCGGCGACTCTCCGAGCTTCACGCCACCCGAACCCCGGCGTCTGGATATTGCCTTCGGGGTCCAAGACCGCAGCCCGGCCGTTGAGTGTGGATTCAGCAAGGTGTTTCGAGTGATCGCGCTCGGATGAGAACAGCAAGCTGTCCGGGCCAGCCGCGACGTGTTTGTCGAGGTGGGATCGGACAACGGGGATGAGTGCGCCGGGGATGGAGACGACCCGCACGCCGGCAGGGGTCTTCGGGTCGCCAACGATGGGTGCCGTGCGTCGCCCCGGTTCCGATTCTCCGGTCTGAGGCCGCACCACCCCACGCCCGACACTGACGGAGCCGAATGCGTCGTCTTCAAACCCCAGCACGACGTCTGATCGCCTGAGTTCGCGTAGTTCTCCGGAGCGGAGGGCACACCACGTAGCCAGCAGGAGCAGGAGCCGTCGCCGTTCCGGCATGGCTTCCACCATGACTGCCAACTCGTCCAGGGTCGCCGGGCGCAACTTCTTGTAGACGCTCTTGACGCCGGCTCCGCGGATGTAGGCCGGGTTGCGAGCGAGCAACTCGTCGTCGATCACGGCCGTGTTGAGGATCGCGCGCAAGGTCGAGTACGAGTCGGCCCGTGCCGCAGGGCCCGTTTCGAGGTTGTCGTACCAAGCGCGCACTGTCGTACGGGTGATCTCGTCCAAGGGCGTATCGCCGAACTCGGGGAAGACGTGGACGCGCAGGTTGGACATGTACTTGTCGCGGGTGGTCGGCCGAAGCGGTTCCCCCTTGCTGCTGCGCCGGTTCTTGATCCACTTCTCGGCGTATTCGCGAAACGTGGGCAGGCGGGCGGCTTCCTCGGCTCGCTGAGCTTCTTGGAGGCGAGTCTTGGGTGCAGCCCAGGTCTCGGGCTTCTCGAAGTGCCTCTCCCGCTCGGCAATCAGCCAGGCCTCGGCGTCCATCCGCGCGGTGAACGTCACGGGCGCCGGGACCACCTCTCCGGTGGGGCCGGTGTATCTCGCTTGGTAGCGCCCGCTGGGGAGGTTTCGGATACTTCCGAAGGTCCGCCTATTCGCTCGCCGTGCCACCATTTCGCCCTCTCAAAGTGCCCCTGCCGTGCCAGATACGTGCCAGATCGTGCCAGATACGTGCCAGATGGGAGTCAGCCCGTGTCGCGATCTGTCCCCAGAGCATACGCCCTCAAAACGCTATAACCGCAGGTCAGAGGGCTGTCTGGACACTCGAGTCCGCGTGTGGGCACTGGTGGCAAATGGCCATAGCGGCTAGTTCAAATCCCACCGCCACCGCCAGCCAGCTGATCGGGCCGGTCCCTCTGGGGCCGGCCCGATCTGCGTGCCCGGGCGACCCGGGGGGCCTCAGGACAGAGCGTACGGCGGGATCAGCAGACCCGCGACGACGCACAGCCACCCGAGGAACAACCACGGGTAGTGCCGGCCTGTCGACGGCTGCGGGCTGCGGATCTCGCGCAGCCGTCCGCGGTAGCCGATGGCCGCGAGGGTGCTGCCGAGGAGCCCGAGCGGTACGCCGATCCAGAACTCGGCGAGCCCGCTGGAGGTCGCGAAGAAGGTGTAGAGCCCCGCAAGACCCAGACCGGCGGCGATGAGGGGGGCCGCGCTGCGCAGGAGCTGCCAGCTCTCGAGCTGCTTGACGGTCTGGTCGAGCGGGGTCGCCGACTCCTCGGAGGACGGGGCGGACGCCTCCCCGCGCCGCGGTGGGGTCGGGTGCTCAGTCATGCCATTGTCCGTTGCGGTCGTCTCGACGTGGATGGGCGTGGGCACGGTACCTCTGGGCGAGGTCGGGGTCGGACTCCTCGATGGCGTCGATCTCGGCCCGCACGTCGCCGACGAGCTCGGCGCGGACGTCGCGCGCGCTCCAGTGGTCGTCGGCGCCCGAGATGACGTCGCGCCACGTGGGCTCGTCCCGGTCGATCCGCTCCCGCAGCTCGTCGGTGGTCTGCTGGAGCTCGCTCATCGCCTCCTGCATGCGCCCTGCGCGAGCACGATCGCGGCCACCACCATCACGCCGGGGACGAAGTGTCCTCGACGCAGAAGTGCCCCGGGTTCGGGTACGCCGCCGGCCGACCGGCAGCTTCCCCGGGCCCTTCGGCACTGGTGACGACCCGCTCCCGGGCGCAGTCTGGAAGCACCTGTTGGAGGTGCGTCATGGGACGGATGTGGAGCGGTGTCGTCGCCGCGGTCGCGGTGCTCGCACTGGTGGTCGCGGGGGTGGCGCTCCTCCGCGACGACGACGGCTGGATGCCGCACCGCGACGCTGGCGCGTGGTCGATGAGCAGTGGGATGGGCAGTGGGATGGGCTACGACGGCGGCGGCGGGATGGGCAGCGCGTGGAGCACCGCCGACGAGGCCGGCTTCCTGCGCGAGATGGTCGCCCACCACCGCGAGGCGATCGAGATGGCCGGTGAGCTGGCCCGGTCCGAGCGCCCGTCGATGCGCGCACTCGGGGCGCGCATCGTCTCCTCCCAGACCGCGCAGGTCGAGCAGATGGAGACCTGGCTCGACGAGTGGTACGCCGACGAGCCGACGGACACGGCGTACGAGCCGATGATGCGCGACCTCTCGGACCTCAGCGGCGACCGGCTCGACCGCACCTTCCTCGAGGACATGGTCGGACACCACATGGCCGCGGTGATGATGTCGCAGCGCCTGCTGGTCCACGGTGCCGCCGAGCACGACGAGGTGGCCGACCTCGCGCGCACCATCCGCACCGAGCAGGTGCGCGAGATCCGCTGGATGAGCGAGCGCCTGTCGACGTGGTTCGGCGTCCGGCCCGCCCACGGCCGCATGATGGCCTGCCCCGGTCTGGCCTGACGCTCCCGGCTGGAGCGGCGCCCGTAGCATCGGAGTCGATGAGCCGCCCGAGCCCCGCCCCGCACCGCGCCGCCCTCGCGACGCTGGTCGCAGCGCTCGTGGTCGGCATCCTCGGGATGCACGCGCTCACCCTCGACGGCCCGTCGCCGGAGGCGTACGCCGTCGCGCCGGCCACGGCGCACGGGGACCACGGTGCCGGTCACGGCAACGCCCACGAGCCCGCGACGAGCGCCCCCGTCACGTCGGCGCCGGACCACGGATCGGGCCAGCACGCCGACCACCTGCTCATGCTGTGCGCCGCGATGCTGGCCGTGGCGGCCCTGCTGCTGCTCGCGGGCCTGCTGGTGCGCGCCGTGCGCCCGGTCAGGCTCGTCAGGGCCTTCGCGCCCCTCGCGCCCACCTCGACCGTCAGGTCGTGGGTGCGTGCCACCGGTCCACCGCCCGCGTGGCAGTTCTCCGTCATCAGGTGCTGATCGGCGTACGCCACGGCTGCCCTGCGACCCCACCGGGCGCACGTGCGGCTGCTGTCTGCCGTCCCGACCCACCACACCTGGAGAACCCCTGACATGAGCACACGCACCCTGCCCCGCACCCTGGGCGCCCTGTCCCTCGGCCTCACGCTCGCGCTCGGCGCCACCGCCTGCGGCGACGACACCGAGGCGGCCCGCACCGTCGAGACCAGCCCCACCGAGCACAACGACGCCGACGTCGCCTTCGCGACCGACATGATCCAGCACCACGCCCAGGCCCTCTCGATGGTCGACCTGACGCTCGAGCGCCCGCTCGACCCCGAGGTCCAGGCGCTGGCCGAGGAGATCCGGGCCGCCCAAGCGCCGGAGATCGAGACCATGGCCGACTGGCTGACCGACTGGGACGAGCCCGTCCCCGAGACGATGCGTGACCACACCAACGCCGGCCACGACATGGGCGACATGTCCGACACCATGGACGACATGGAGGACCACGGGTCCGACATGCCCGGCATGATGAGCGCCGACGACATGGACGCGCTGGAGGGCTCCGCCGACGCGGACTTCCAGCAGATGTGGCTCGAGATGATGATCGAGCACCACGAGGGTGCGATCGAGATGGCCCGCTCCCAACAGGCGGGCGGCCGCTTCGAGCCGGCCGTCGACCTGGCCGGCCAGGTCATCGACTCCCAGACCGAGGAGATCGCCACGATGCGCGAGCTGCTGGAGGGCTGACGCGAGGAGGCTTTTGCACTGAGTGCAACACTTCCTGCGTGAGCCCCGCCGACCAGCTCGTCCCCCTGCGCGAGCAGCGGCACCGCGCGCTCGTCGACGCGGCCCGCGAGCTGGCGACCGAGCACGGCGCCGACGGGTTCACCGTCGACCGGGTCGCCACGCTCGCGGGCGTCTCGCGGCGTACGGTCTTCAACCACTTCGCCGGCCTCGACCAGCTGCTCGTCGCCGTGTGCGAGCAGATCCTCACCGAGGTCACCACCGACCTCCTCGAGGGCGTCGACCGCGGCACCACCGACCTGCCCCCGGGAGCCGCCGGCGGCCCGGCCGCGCTCGACGCGGTGTGCCAGGCGACCCGCGACGTCGACCTGCCGACGGCGATCGTCACGATCCAGCACGTGCTCGGCGGTCCCGACGTGGCCGACGAGCGCGCGGACGCGATCTCGCGCACCGCCTTCGAGCACGTCGCGGGCCGGCTGCGCGAGCGCCTGCTGGAGCGGGCGCCGGGACTCGACCCGCTCGACCTCGAGCTCACCCTGACTCTGCTCACCAGCGGCCTCGCGACCATCGCGCGGCACTGGCTCGAGGAGCAGCCTGCACCTCCCACGCGCGTGTCCACCGGGGCCCGTGCCGATTGGGACCGGTTGCTCGATCGCCTGCTGCACCGGCTCCGCGCCGGGCACGCCGGCTGACCCCCGCTGACCCGACCGACCCACCCCCGAAAGGCCGTCCCCGACATGGCTGAGCTCCTCTTCCGCATCGGTCGCTTCGCCGCGCGGCGCCACTGGACCGTGATCGGCGCCTGGCTGGGCGTCCTGGCGGTCACCGTGGTGACGTACGTGTCCTTCGCCGGCGCGCTCTCGACGAACATCACGCTGCCCGATACCCCCACCACGCGCGTCTCCGCGCAGCTCGAGCGCGACTTCGAGGCCGCCGGGGGCGGAAACGGCACGATCGTCGCCGAGACGAGCGACGGCTCGGCCTTCACCGAGACGCAGCAGCGCGAGCTCACCGCACTCCTCGACCGGATCGCCGACGTCGACGACGTCTCCGACGTGGCCGACCCCTTCGCCACCCAGGAGCAGCTCGACTCCTCCGCGAAGCGCGTGGCCGACGGCCAGCAGCAGCTGGAGGACGGACTGGCCCAGCTCGACGGGGCGCAGGCCCAGGTCGACGCCGGCCGCGAGGCGATCGCCGACCAACGGGCCCAGGCGCGCGAGGACGGCACCCTGCGCTCGATCCGCGCCCAGCTCGCCGAGGCCGAGCAGCAGCTCGACGAGGGCCAGGCCGAGATCGACCGGCAGCGCGAGCGGATCGAGCAGGAGTCCGCCCCGCTCGAGGTGGGCGTGGTGCTGTCCGACCTGTCCGCCGGCTACCGGACGGTGTCGCAGGACGGCTCCGCCGCCGTCGCCAACGTGACCTTCACGGTGCCGATCAACGAGATCACCGCCGAGGTGAAGGCCGAGATCGAGGACCTGGTCGCCGACGCCGACATCGATGGCGTCGAGCTCCACCCGTCGCAGGAGATCGCCCAGACGGTGCCGTCGATCCTGGGCCCGGGCGAGATCGCCGGCGTGGTCATCGCGGCCATCGCACTCTTCGTGGTGCTCGGCACCGTGCTCGGCGCGGCGCTGCCGCTCGTCACCGCGCTGCTCGGCGTGGGCGTGGCGTCGCTCGCCTCGCTGTCGTTCTCCGGGTTGGTGGAGTTCGTCTCCGTCACGCCGGTGCTGGGCGTGATGCTCGGCCTCGCGGTCGGCATCGACTACTCCCTCTTCATCATCAACCGGCACCGCCGCCAGCTGATGCAGGGAGCCGACCCGCACGACTCGGTCGGCCTGGCCAACGGCACCTCGGGCAACGCGGTCGTCTTCGCGGGCATCACCGTGATCGTCGCGCTGCTCGCCCTCAACGTGACCGGTGTCGGGTTCCTCGGCCTGATGGGCACCGTCGGCGCCGTCGCCGTGCTCGTCGCGATCCTCATGGCCGTCACCCTCACCCCGGCCGTCCTCGGCCTCGTCGGCCCGCGCATCCTGCGCAAGCGCGAGCGCGCCCGACTGGCCGCCGGCGACGAGGCTCCGGACGACGCCGCGATCACCGAGCGGGACCGGCCGATGACCACCCGCCACGCGCTGACCGTGCTGGCCCTCGGGATCGTCGCACTGCTGGTCCTGGCCGCTCCGGCCACCCAGATGCGTCTCGGCCTGCCCGACGGCTCCACGCAGCCGGAGGACTCGGCCGGCTTCCTGGCCCACGAGGTTCAGGCGGACAAGTTCGGCGAGGGCTTCAACGGTCCACTCCTCGTCGTCGCCGACCTCCCCGCCCCGGTCGCGGAGGACGACGTCCTCGCCCAGCAGGCCGCGATCGGCCAGGCCATCGACGACGTGGGCGGGATCGTCGCGGTCGTCCCGATCGGCGCCTCGCGCGACGCAGACGCGCTGGCCTTCCAGGTCATCCCGGCCTACTGGCCCTCCAGCGAGGCGACCGGCCGCCTGGTGGACGAGCTCCGCGACCTGACTCCGTCGATCGCCGGCGGCGAGGCCACCCTCGGCGTGGCGGGCAACGCCAGCGCAGGCATCGACATCTCGGACAAGCTCTCCGACGTGCTGCCGGTCTACCTCGCGCTGGTCGTCGGCCTATCGATGCTGATCCTCGTCGTGGTCTTCCGATCGATCCTGGTGCCGCTGACCGCGACGCTCGGCTTCGTGCTGTCGCTGCTCGCGACCTTCGGCGGCATCACCGCGATCTTCCAGCTCGGCTTCCTCAGCGACCTCTTCGGCGTCCACGCCCCCGGACCGGTGCTGAGCTTCCTGCCGATCATCGCCACCGGGATCCTCTTCGGCCTCGCCATGGACTACCAGCTCTTCCTGGTGTCCGGGATGCGGGAGGCGTACGCCCACGGCGCCCCGGCACGCGTCGCGGTGCAGCACGGGCTCAACGCCGGGCGGGCGGTCGTCACGGCCGCGGCGATCATCATGATCTCGGTCTTCGCGGGCTTCATCTTCTCCCACGACGCGACCATCAAGCCGATCGGCTTCGGCCTGGCCTTCGGCGTGCTGCTCGACGCCTTCGTGGTGCGGATGGTGCTGATCCCGGCTGCGATGCACCTGCTGGGCGAGCACGCGTGGTGGCTGCCGCGCTGGCTGGACCGGATCCTGCCCGACGTCGACGTGGAGGGTGCCAAGCTCGAGCGCAGCCACCCGGTGCACACCGCGCCGACTCACGACACAATGCACCCGTGACCGACTCCCGACCCGTCCGCACCTGGCTGACCGACATGGACGGGGTCCTCGTGCGCGAGGAGGACCCGATCCCGGGGGCGAAGGAGTTCATCGCCGCCCTGCGCGAGCAGGAGATCCCCTTCCTGGTGCTGACCAACAACTCGATCTTCACCCCGCGCGACCTGCGGGTGCGGCTCCTGCGCAGCAGCGGCATCGACGTGCCCGAGGAGTCGATCTGGACGTCGGCGCTCGCGACGGCGCAGTTCCTCGACGACCAGCGCCCGGGAGGTTCGGCGTACGTCGTGGGCGAGACCGGGCTGACCGCGGCGGTCCACGACATCGGCTACGTGATGACCGACCAGGACCCGGACTACGTCGTGCTCGGCGAGACCCGGACCTACTCCTTCGAGGCCATCACGCGCGCCATCCGACTCATCAACGGTGGGGCGCGCTTCATCGCCACCAACCCCGATCCCAGCGGCCCGAGCGCGCAGGGGATGCTGCCGGCGACCGGGTCGGTCGCGGCGCTCATCAGCACCGCCACGGGCCGCCAGCCCTACTTCATCGGCAAGCCCAACCCGTTGATGATGCGCAGTGCGCTCAACCGGCTCGAGGCGCACTCGGAGACCACCGTGATGATCGGTGACCGGATGGACACCGACATCATCAGCGGCCTCGAGGCGGGCCTGCGCACGATCCTCGTCGCGACCGGCGCGACCGAGCGCCACCAGGTGTCGGACTTCCCCTACCGGCCCACGATGGTCGTCGACTCGATCGCCGACGTGGTGCCGATGGTCGGGCAGATGCTGCTGGACGAAGAGGCCGGCGAACCACTGGTGTAGACCTCAGCTGCGCGGTGTCCGTGGTTCGTCTGACGCACCAGGATCACCGCACTGTGCAGTCGCTCAGGCGGCGCGGCCGGGCAGCAGGCGGCGCACGGCTCCGCGCAGCGCGCTCTCCGGGCGACCGCCGCGCTGGATCGGGAGCAGGTGGGTGAGGTTCTCGCGCTCGGCCATGAGCTGGATCGCGTCGTCCTCGTAGCCCTGCGCCAGGGACTCGGCGGCGGCGAGGTCGTCGCGGGCGACCGCGGCCTCGACCAGGCGGGCGTAGTGGTCGTGCAGCTCGTCGAGCTCGTCGATCAGTCGCATCTCGTTCTCCTCGCGGTGGGGACTTATGTCTCCAGTGTGCCTAAGTTGTTGGAACGATCCAATACGTGTGCGGTGTGACCTTGCCCGCGTCGTCCCGGATCAGCGCGCGTAGGGCGTGAGCAGCTGGTCGACGGGTGCGTAGTCGTCGCGCAGCACCGGGGCGTCACCGACCCACGCGTCGAGGTCCTCCCCCTCGAGCGCTCCCCACCCGAGGTCGCGCTCGGCCATCCGGTCCTCGATCGCAGCGACGTCGAGCGGCGACTCGGAGGCGACCACGACGAGGTTGCCGCCTTCCTCGCCGGCGAGCGACGAGGGTTCGGCGAGCAGGGCGACGTGGTCGAAGACCTCGGCGGTCGTCGCGACGGCCGCGCGGGCGAAGTCGAGAGGGCCGAAGTCGATGACGTTGGCGACGTAGACCCCGTCCTCGGCCAGCGCCTCCTCCAGGCCGCCGACGGCCTCGACGCTCGCGAGGTGCCACGGCACGCTGACGCCGCCGAAGGCGTCGCCGACCACCAGGTCGAGGGCGGCGGGCCCGAGGTCGTCGATCGCGAGACGGCCGTCCTCGACGTCGACCTCGACGCCCTCGGGCAGCGCGCCGCCGAGGAGGCGCACGTCGGCCTCGACCACGCCCGCGTCGATCTCCGAGACCCGGCTGCTGGTGCCCGGACGGGTGGTGGCGAGGTAGCGCGGCAGGGTGAGACCGCCGGCGCCGAGGTGGTAGGCCTCGAGCGGCTCGTCCTCGGCGAAGGCCGTGTCGGTGACCGAGGCCATCGCCTGGACGTAGGCGAACTCGAGGTGCGTCGGGTCCTCGACGTCGACGTAGGAGTGCCGCAGCCCGTCGAGCACGAGGGTCCGGCCGGTCGGCCGCTCGGGGTCGGTGGTGATCGCGAGGCAGTGGTAGGTCGTCTCGGTGTCGCAGCCGCTGGGTGCGGCGGCCGCGCCGAGGCCGGCCAGCGCCACCACGAGCGCGAGAACGACGTCGCTGCGTCCGCGGCGCCCGGCGACCTGCACCGCCACCGCCGCCACGAGCAGTGCGATCCCGAGGCCGACGAGGATCCCGCTGACCGGGACCCGCGAGATCAGCACGAAGCCGGTGACCACGGTGCCGAAGATCGCGCCCACCGTGCCGATGCCGGAGAGGTGGCCGACCACGCTGCCGGTCTGGTGGAGGCTGGTGAGGCGCAGCTTGATCACCACCGGCGTCACCGCCGACAGCAACGCTCCGGGCACGAGGATCGACAGCGTGGCCATGAGCAGCAGCAGTCCGGGACTGCCGGAGGCCGCGGCGCCCCGCACCAGCGTCGGCGTCAGCGCGACCGCGGCGCCGGAGATGCCCAGCAGCGGGCCGAGGAGGTGCCGGGGCGCGACGCGGTCGGCGCTCCACCCGCCGGCCCACGTGCCCGCCGCGATCGCGGTCAGCGCCAGGCCGATCACCATCGTGTTCGTCTCGAGGGTCAGACCGAAGTAGGGCGCGAGCAGCCGCAGCGCGACCAGCTCGACGACCAGCACCGCCGCGGACGAGCCGAAGACGAGGGCGGCGGCCACCCACGGACCGAGCCCGGGTCCGGTCGTCGGCCCCGGAGACTCTGTCGCTGCCTCGTCGCTCGTCATGGGCAGATCCTCGCCCACCGCCGCAACCGGAGCGGCGTACGTCCCTCAGGCGGCGAGCGCCAGACCGAGCACGACCCCGGCCAGCGCGCAGGCGCCCAGCGTGCGGAGCACCGACCAGCCGCGCCAGAAGACGAGCGCGCAGCCCAGCACGGTGATCGCGAGCGACGGCCACTCGAGGGAGCCGAGCAGGGGGTACTCCACGTCGAGCGGGCCCACGGCGAGGCGGGCGGTGTCGGCGAAGAGGGTGTGGAGGGCGAAGAAGACCGCGAGGCTGGCGATCACGCCGACGACCGCCGCCGTGATGCCGGCCAGCGCGGCGGCGAGGTCGCGGTTGCCGCGCAGACGCTCGACGTAGGGCGCGCCGAGGAGGATGAAGAGGAAGCACGGCACGAAGGTCACCCACGTGGTGAGCAGCGCGGCGAGCACCGCCGCCACCCACGGGTCGAGCCCGCCCGGCGCACGGTAGGCGCCGACGAAGGCGACGAACTGCACCACCATCACCAGCGGCCCGGGCGTGGTCTCGGCCAGCGCGAGGCCGCGCACCATCTCGCCGGGGGCAAGCCACCCGTAGACGCTGACGGCCTGCTGGGCGACGTAGGCCAGGACGGCGTACGCCCCGCCGAAGGTGACCACGGCCGCACCGGAGAAGAAGAGGCCCTGGTCGACGAAGATGCTCGAGCGCCCGAGCAGCACCGCGGCGAGGGCGACGGGGGCGAACCAGGCCGTGAGACCGATGGCGAGGACCACTGCGGACCGGCGGGCGGTCGGACGCTCGGAGTGCAGCGCGTCGTCGCTGATCAACGGTGCCGGACCGTCGTCGACCGCCGCCCGCGGCGGGTGGGTGAGGGTCGGGATCCGGCGTCCGAGCAGCCAGCCGAGGAGGGCTGCGACGGCGACGACCGCCGGAAAGGGGACGGCGAAGAAGGTGAGCGCGACGAACGAGAGCACCGCGAGCGCGACCAGCGCGGGGTGGCCGAGGCCTTTGCGGCCGACGCGGACGACGGCCTGCACCACGATCGCGATGACGGCGGGCGCGAGGCCGAGGAAGAGCGACTCGACGAGCGTGCTGTCACCGTAGGCGACATAGATCCCCGACAGCACCAGCAGCGCCACGACGCCGGGGAGGATGAAGAGGATGCCCGCGACCAGTGCGCCGCGCACGCCGTTGAGCAGCCACCCGACGTACGTCGCCAGCTGCTGCGCCTCGGGCCCGGGGAGCAGGGTGCAGTAGGACAGCGCGAAGAGGAACCGCTGCTGGCCGATCCAGCGCTTCTCGTCCACGAGCATGCGCTGCATCACCGCGATCTGGCCGGCGGGCCCACCGAAGGTCTGGAGCGAGATGGCGAACCACGCCCTCGCGGCCTCGCGCAGCGGGATGACGTCGCGGGTCGTGCTGGAGCCGGTGCCCATGGGTGCATGGGACCGTGCCTGCGCGAGGAAAGTCAAGTCGACTGGTCGACTTAACCCGGACATGGCCGACGCCCCGGCCGTGGCCGGGGCGTCGGAGGATGCTGCGGTGGCTCAGGCGGTCTTGTTCTTGCCGGCCACGGACTCGGCCACGCCGATCAGCAGGACGGCGAACACGACGGCGAGCACGAAGCCCAGCACGTTGAGCTCGAAGATGCTGCCCTTGTTGAAGAAGTTGGCGATGACGCCACCGATCACCGAGCCGACGAGGCCCAGGCCGAGGGTGGCGAGGATGCCGAGGTTCTGCTTGCCGGGCTTGATGAGCCGGGCCAGCGCTCCGATGATGAGGCCGGCGACGAGGAATCCGATCATGTGCTGCTCCTTGGCTCTTGACGGACGTCGTGGTGACGTCCGTCCTCGAGCGTAGGGGTTCGCGCGCTCATCGCTGCTTCGCCGACGCCTCGCCGATCGCCGCGTCGAGGATCGCCAGTCCCTCCCGCGCCTCGTCCGCAGTGATGGTCAGCGGCGGCACCACGTGGATGCGGTTGAAGTTGGCGAACGGCAGCATCCCCCGGCGTCGGCACGCGGCGAGGATGGCGTTCATCTCCGGGCTGCTCGCACCGTACGGCGCCAGCGGCTCGCGGGTCGCGCGGTCCGCCACCATCTCGACGGCCCAGAAGGCGCCGGTGCCGCGCACCTCGCCGATCCACTCGTGGCGTGCGGCCAGCTCGGCGAGGCCGGGACCGAGGACCTCGTCACCGAGCCGGGCGGCCTGCTCGACCACCGCGTCGTCCTCCATCGTCTCGATGGTCGCGACCGCCGCCGCACAGGCCAGCGGGTGGCCGGAGTAGGTCAGGCCGCCGGGGTAGACCCGGTCGTCGAAGGTGCGCTGGATCGCTCTGCTGATCGCGACGCCGCCGAGGGGGACGTAGCCGGAGTTCACACCCTTGGCGAAGGTGAGCAGGTCCGGCACGACCTCGCCGTCGCTGGCGCCGTGCTCGATCGCGAACCACCTGCCGGCCCGACCGAAGCCCGACATCACCTCGTCGGCGATGAGCATGATCCCGGACCGGTCGCAGAGCTCGCGGACGCCGGCGAGGTAGCCCGGCGGCGGCACCATGATGCCGGCGGTGCCGGGGATCGACTCGAGCATGATCGCCGCGATCGTGGCCGGGCCCTCGAGGGCGATGACCTGCTCGAGGTGGGCGAGCGCGCGCTGGCACTCCTCCTCCTCGGTCGTGGCGGAGAAGGCACTGCGGTAGAGGAAGGGCCCGAAGAAGTGGACCGTGCCGGTCGAGCCGTGGTCGCTGGCCCACCGGCGCGGGTCGCCGGTGACGTTGACCGCGAGGTGGGTGCCGCCGTGATAGCTGCGGTAGGTCGAGAGCACCTTGTGGCGGCCGGTGTGCAGCCGCGCCATCCGGATGGCGTGCTCGTTCGCGTCGGCGCCGCCGTTGGTGAAGAAGATCCGGTCCAGGTCGCCCGGCGTGTGCGAGGCGATGAGCCGCGCCGCCTCCGAGCGCGCGCCGTTGGCGTGGCCCGGGGCGACCGTGCAGAGCGTGGCGGCCTGCTCCTGGATGGCCGCGACGATGCGCGGGTGCTGGTGGCCGAGGTTGGTGAAGACCAGCTGCGAGGTGAAGTCGAGCAGCCGGTTGCCCTCGCCGTCCCAGACGTGGGAGCCCTCCGCCTTCGTCACGACCATCGGGTCGAGCGCGGCCTGGGCCGACCAGGAGTGGAAGACGTGGCGGCGGTCCAGCTCGTAGGCACGCGCCGGGTCGTCGAAGCTGCGTACGCCGCTCGCAGCGGCCGTGGTGTCAGACATTGCGGGGGAATCCCAGCTCGAGGCCGCCCTCGGGACGGGCGGCGGGGTTGATCCAGCGGGTGGTGACGACCTTGGCGCGGGTGAAGAAGTGCACACCCTCGGTGCCGTGGGCGTGGGTGTCGCCGAAGAGCGAGCGCTTCCAGCCGCCGAAGGAGTAGTAGGCCACCGGCACCGGGATCGGCACGTTGACACCGATCATGCCGACCTCGACGTCGTTCTCGAAGCGCCGGGCGGCACCCCCGTCGTTGGTGAAGATCGCCGTGCCGTTGCCGTAGTCGTTGGCGTTGACCAGCGCGACCGCCTCGTCGTACGACGACACCCGCACGACCGACAGCACGGGGCCGAAGATCTCCTCGCGGTAGATCTCCATGTCGGGCGTGACGTGGTCGAAGAGCGTCGGGCCGAGCCAGAAGCCGTCCTCGGCCCCGCGCGCCTGCACCTCGCGACCGTCCACGACGACCTTGGCTCCGGCAGCCTCGCCGGAGTCGATGAGGCCGGCGACCTTGTCGCGGTGGGCGCGCGTCACCAGCGGACCCATGTCGGCCTCCCGGGCCGCCTCGCCGTCGGTGCCGGCCGCCTCGGTGGCGCTCGTGCCACCGTCACCGATCAGCAGCGTGCGGGTGCGCTCGGCAATGCGGGCGACGAGGTCGTCGGCCACCGGCTCGACGGCGACGAGCACGCTGATCGCCATGCAGCGCTCGCCGGCCGATCCGTAGCCGGCGTTGACCGCAGCGTCGGCGGCGAGGTCGAGGTCGGCGTCGGGCAGCACGACCATGTGGTTCTTCGCCCCGCCCAGGGCCTGCACGCGCTTGCCGTGGCGGCTGGCCTGCTCGTAGACGTACTGCGCGATCGGGGTGGACCCGACGAAGCTGATGGCGGCGACGTCGGGCGACTGCAGGAGCGCGTCGACCGCGACCTTGTCGCCCTGGAGGACGTTGAAGACGCCGTCGGGCAGGCCGGCCTCCTTCCACAGCTCGGCCAGCCAGAGGGCTGCCGACGGGTCCTTCTCGCTCGGCTTGAGGACCACCGCGTTGCCGGCCGCGATCGCCACGGGGAAGAACCACATCGGCACCATCGCCGGGAAGTTGAAGGGGCTGATGATGCCGACCACGCCGAGCGGCGAGCGCTTGGAGTGCACGTCGACGCCCGAGGATGCGCTGTCGCTGTGCCCGCCCTTGAGCAGGTGGGAGATGCCGCACGCGAACTCCACGACCTCCTGGCCGCGGGCGATCTCGCCCATCGCGTCGGAGTGGACCTTGCCGTGCTCGGCGGTGATCAGGTGCGCCAGCTCGCCCTTGCGGCTGTTGAGCAGCTCACGGAAGGCGAAGAGCACCTGGGTGCGCGCGGCCAGGGAGGCCTCGCCCCACGCCTTGGCGGCGCGCGAGGCGGACGCGATGACGGCTGCGGCGTCCGCCTCGTCCGCCAGCGCGACCCGGCCGGAGACCTGGCCGGTGGCAGGGTTGGTGACGTCGGCCCACCGGTCGGAGGCGCCGTCGAGGCGACGGCCGTCCGCCCAGTGCGTGATCGAGGTGGTCATGCGGGTGCTCCCTGGCTGGTGTGGGCGGACGGCTCCATCCTCGCCGCCCCGGCTGCCGGCGACGCCCGACGATCCGTCGGATCGCCACGCCGAGGTCGACGCCTTGTCGCCGCACCGCCCCGGGTGGCCGTCAGTCGGTCAGGAGTCGAAGCCGAGCCCGGCCGCGTCGAGCGCCCGCAGCCAGGGGTCGCGGTGGCCCTGCCGGTGGTCGGCCCGGTCGAGCGAGCGGCGCGTGAGGTTGATGCCGATCGCCGCGGCGGGCTCGGGCGGGAAGGGCAGCGGACGGCGCCGCACCATCTCCAGCTCGGTCCGCTCGGTGTGCTGGTGCGCGAGCAGGTCGAGCAGCACCTCGGCGGCGAAGCGGGTGGCGCCGACCCCGAGACCGGTGAATCCGGCGGCGTACGCCACCCGGTCGCGGTGCGCGAGGCCGTAGAACGCGGCGAAGCGGGTGCACGTGTCGATGGCGCCGGCCCACCGGTGGGTGAAGGAGAGCCCCTCGAGCTGCGGGAAGGTGGCGAAGAAGTGCGAGGCGAGCCGCGTGAAGCTCTCCGGCCGGTCCTCGTAGCGCGCCTTCAGGCGGCCGCCGAAGTGGTAGACCGCGTCGTAGCCGCCGTAGAGGATCCGGTCGTCCGCGGTGAGGCGTGAGTAGTGGAACTGGTTGGCCAGGTCACCGAGGCCCTCGCGCCCGGCCCACCCGATCGAGGCGCGCTGCTCCGGGCTGAGCGGCTCGCTCATCAGGACGTAGTCGTAGACCGGCACCGTCATCGGCCGCGCGCGGCGCAGCAGCGAGGGGAACACGTTGGTCGCGAGCACCACGCGGTCGGCCAGCACCGTGGCCCGCGGGGTCTGCACGCGCACCCGCCCGGACGTGTCACGGGACAGCCCGTCCACCGCGGAGTCCTCGTGGACCTCCACCCCCAGCTCGCGAGCGACCCGCGCCAGCTCGTGGGCGAGCCGCGCCGGGTGGACCATCGCGGCCTCGTCGGCGACGCGGCGACCACCCAGGAAGAGCGGGCTGTCGACGAGCGCCCGGACTCCCGCGGCGTCGAGTCGGTCGGGGCCGAGCCAGTCGAGCTCGTGCTCCTCGACGGCGGCGTGGACGACGCCGGTGCGCTCCCACTGGCAGTCGAGACCCCAGGACGCCACGTCGGCCTCGAAGGCGTCGAGGTTCTGCCGGCCGAGCCGGTCCAGGACGTCGTACTCGTCGGGCCAACGCGCGCGCCCGTTGGCCTCCCCGTGCGTGATCGAGGCCTCGCAGAACCCGCCGTTGCGACCCGAGGCCGCCCAGCCGATGCGCTGCGCCTCGAGCAGCACGACGTGCTGGCCGGGGTCGCGCCGCTTGGCCAGCACCGCCGTCCAGAGGCCGAGGTAGCCGCCGCCCACGACGACCAGGTCAGCCCGGGTCGAGCCGGTCAGGGGCGTCGGCGCGGGCACGTCGTGGGAGTCCTCGAGCCAGAAGACCGCCTGCCGCGACGGCGCCAGCGCCAGCTCGACCAGCCGCGGGTCGGGGGCGTGCCGCTCGTACGCGGTGGGCGCGGGTGGTGCGGGCACGGGCTCGTCTCCGGAAGGTGGTCAGCGCTGCGGTGCCTCCGAGTCTGGCGCTGGTCCGCGCGCGCGACGGGTGCCAGATCGTCGGGGACCGCGCACAGAGTGCGACACATCGTCGGACGACGTCTGGGAGACTCGAACCATGTCGCAGCTGACCGTCGCCGAAGCGCTGCAGCTGCCCGCCTTCCAGCGGGCCGAGCCGGTGGTGGTGGCCGGCGAGGACGGGCTCACCCGGCCGATCCGGTGGGCGCACGCGACCGAGCAGAGCGACGTGGTGCCCCTGCTGCGGCCCGGAGACCTGGTGCTGACGATGGGCACCGGGCTCCCCGACGACTCCGACGAGGACGGCTGGCGCCGCTTCGCCGCGGACCTGGCCGAGGCCGAGAGCTCGGGCCTGGTGGTCGAGCTCGGCCGGCGCTGGAGCGACGCCGTGCCGCCCGCGCTCGTGACGGCCTGCCGCGAGCAGTCGGTCCCGCTGGTCGTGCTCACCCACGAGACCCGCTTCGCCGCGCTCACCCAGGCGATCGGCGAGCGCGTGGTCGACGTCCAGCTCGACGAGCTCGTCGAGGCCCAGCGCGTGCACGAGACCTTCACCGAGCTGAGCTTCGCCCAGGCGGGACCGGCCGACATCCTCGACGCCGTGTGCCGGCTCACGGGCGGGCCGGTCGTGCTGGAGAACGCCGAGCACCGCCCGCTCGACTTCCTCACCGGCACCGCCCCCTCGGCCGGCTTCCTCGACAACTGGCAGGCCAGGTCGTCGCGCGTCACCATCGCCCGTCGCACGGGCTGGGACGAGCGGCTCGGCTGGCTCGTCACCCGGCTGGGCAGCGACGACCGCGACTGGGGCCGGCTCGTGATCGCCTCCCCGCAGCGACCCTCGCAGCGGCTCGTGGCCGTCGCCGAGCGCGCGGCGGCAGCGCTGGCGCTGCACCGGCTGCACGACCGCGACCGCGACAACGTCGTACGCCGGGTCCACCTCGAGCTGGTGCAGGGGCTCCGGAGCGCCCCGGACGCCCCGGGACTCCTCGATCGGTGCGAGGTGGCCGGTTTCCCCACGCGTCGTCGCCGTTTCCTCGGCCTCGTCGCGCGCCCACCGCTGGCGAGCCGGGTGCAGGACGCCGGCGAGGTCGTCTCGGCGTTCGTCCGCGCCGCGCACGGGCTGCGGGTGCCGGTGCTGGTGTGCGAGGTGGACCGCGAGGCGCGGGTGCTGCTGTCGGTCCCGGCCACCTCCGACCCCGACGCCGCCGCCGACCGGATCGCCGCACGCGTGCAGGCGCTCACCCCCCTGGTGGTGGCCGCCGGCCGCCCCTCCGACAGCCTCGACGGCATCGACACCTCGCTGCTCGAGGCAGGCCAGGTCGCCGACGCGGTCCCGGCCTCCGACGACGCCTCGCCGGTGGTCCACCGCCTGGCCGACCTGCACGTGCGGGGCCTGCTCGCGCTGCTCGGCGACGACGAACGGATCCGGGTCTTCGCCGAGCGCGAGCTCCGGGTGCTGCGCGAGGCCGACGCCGGACCCGTCGGGCGCGGCAGCCTGCTCCCGGCGCTGCGGGCGCTGCTGGACCACCCGGCGAGCAAGACCGATGCCGCGGCGAGCCTGCACCTGTCGCGCGCGGCGTTCTACGACCGGCTCGCCAAGATCGAGCGCGTCCTCGGGATGGGTCTCGACGACCCCGAGGTGCGGCTCTCCCTGCACCTCGCGCTGCTGGCCGACGATCTGTCGCGATCACGCTCCTGAGCCGACACCACGTCCCTGCCGACGCCGTCCACACAGCGGCAGGATCGTCGCCATGCAGCGGATGTTGGACGTCGACGAGCCCTGTCGGCTGACGCCGGTCGAGCCCTCGACGGTCGTCGAGGGTGACCCGTACGCCGGCTCGCGGGCGCTCGCTGCCGTCGCCGGAGCGGAGGTGGGGGTCTGGGAGATGACCCCCGGCACCGCCACCGACGTCGAGGTCGACGAGGTGTTCGTCGTGCTGTCGGGATCGGCGACCGTCGAGTTCGAGGATGGCACCCTGCTGGAGCTCGGCCCGTCCTCGGCCGTCCGGCTCCGCGCCGGCGACCGGACCACCTGGACGGTCCGCGAGACCCTGCGCAAGGTCTACTTCACGGGCATGGAGCCCTGAGGCGGGGCCTTCCCCTGTCGCTTTCCCCGGATATCCGGGGAAAGTGGAGCTTCCCCCGCGAAGCTTCGGGGGTGAAGCTCCAGTTTCCCCGGGTGACCGGGGATCCCTCAGCCCCGACGGCCGCCCTCAGAGGTCGAAGATCGTCGTGTGCCAGGGCTTGGCGGCCACGCCGGTGATGTCGGCCATGACGTGCTTGACCTGGGTGTACTCCTCGAAGGAGTAGCTCGACATGTCCTTGCCGTAGCCCGAGGCCTTCATCCCGCCGTGCGGCATCTCGGAGATGATCGGGATGTGGTCGTTGACCCACACCGTGCCGGCGTCGATCTCGCGCGCGGCGCGCTGGGCGCGGTAGACGTCGCGGGTCCAGGCCGACGCGGCGAGGCCGAAGGGCGCGTCGTTGGCCAGGCCGATCGCCTCGTCGTCGGAGTCGAAGGGCAGCACCGCCAGCACCGGGCCGAAGGTCTCCTCCTGCACGATCTCGCTGTCCTGGGTGGCCCCGACGAGGAGCGTGGGCTCGTAGTAGGCGCCGTCGGCGAGCTCGCCGCCGGGCGCCCTGCCGCCGGTCACCGCGGCCGCGCCCGCGGCGACCGCGCGCTCGACCATCGCGGCCACCTTGTCGCGCTGCCGGAAGGACACGAGCGGCCCCTGGTCGGTCGTCTCGTCGGTCGGCGCGCCGAGGCGTACGCGTGACATGAGGTCCGCGACGCCCTCGACGAAGGCGTCGATGCGCGAGCGGTGGACGTACGCCCGGGTCGCGGCCGTGCAATCCTGACCGGTGTTGATGAGGCTGGCGGCGACCGCCCCCCGGACCGCGGCGTCGAGGTCGGCGTCGTCGAAGACCACGAAGGGGGCCTTGCCGCCGAGCTCGAGGTGGAGGCGGGTGCCGTTGGCGGCGGCCAGGCCGGCGATGCGGCGACCCACGGCGGTGGACCCGGTGAAGGACGTCATCGCGATCCCCGGGTGGGTCACCAGCGCCTCGCCGGTGAGCGGTCCCGGCCCGTTGACCACGTTGACGACGCCCGCCGGGATGCCGACGGCGGCGCAGGCCTCGGCCAGCATCAGCGTCGTGAGCGGGGTGTTCTCCGCGGCCTTCAGCACGATCGTGTTGCCCGCCGCGATCGCGGGCAGCACCTTCCACATCGCCATCTGGAGGGGGTAGTTCCACGGCGCGATGGACCCGACGACCCCGATCGGCTGGCGCCGGATCGTCGAGGTGTGGTCGGCGGAGTACTCGCCCGACGCGTGCCCGTCGAGGCGGCGGGCGGCACCGGCGAAGAAGGCCACGTTGTCGATCGAGCCGGGCACGTCGAACTCGCGGCTGAGCCGGATCGGCTTGCCCGTCTGCGCGGTCTCCGCCTGCGCCAGCTCCTCGGCCATGCCCTCGAGGTGCGCGGCGAGGGCGACCAGCGCGCCGGAGCGCTCGGCGGGCGTGGCGCGCGACCACCCGGCGTACGCCGTCGCTGCCGCGGTGACCGCGGCGTCGACCGTGGCCGGCTCGTCGGCGGCGTAGCGCCAGATCACCTCGCCGGTCGAGGGGTCGACGACCGACTGCTCCGGGCCGGTGCCGGTGCCGGCGACGCCGCCGATCAGGTTGCTGCTGTCGGTGCCGGTGCTGGGCTGGGTGGTCACGGTGAGCTCCTCGGGTCCGATCGGGCCGCGCCCATCCTCGCCCCGGCGCGGGCGGCGCAGCCACCGACGGACCGTCGGGATCGCTGTGCCGGCACGCCGGATCGTCGGATCAGCGCAGCGGGTGGGGGTGCACCAGGTACCCGTGGCGCCAGGCGCGGTGGATGACCAGCGCTGCGACGACGGCACCGGCGGTGCCGAGGGCGAGGTCGCCGAGGGTGTCGGCGTAGGCGAACTCCCGCTCGGTCGAGCGGCTGATGAAGGCGAAGAACTCCGCCACCTCCCACGCGATCGCCACGGTCGCCCCGAAGGCGAGGCAGCGCTCGAGGACGCGGCCGAAACCGACGTCCCGGGGCAGCGTCAGCAGCACGAACGCGGCCGCGAGGAGGCCGGTGTTGACGAAGTGCATCCAGTCGTCGAACCACACGACCGTGTCGTAGAGGTCCATCCGGTTGCCGAGGATGTCGGAGAAGCAGGTGAGGGTGATGAGCAGGTCGGGCAGCCAGGGGAACGACATCCGGTCGCGCCACAGCGTCCACCACAGCACCGGGATGGTGAAGGACACGAGGGGGTAGCCGATGGCCCGCATGCCGGCGGCCTTGTCACGCAGGTTGGCCTGGTCGGGGTAGACCACCGCGAAGACGAGGAGCAGCACGAGCGCGCCCTTGGCCAGGACGTTGGCGCTCTTTGCGAGCGTGGGCGTGGCGGGGTGTTCGATCACTGCCTCGGACACGTGCACCTCGTCTCGCGGCGCCGTGCGGACCGGGCGCGTACGCCGCTCAGTGTGTCACCAGGTCGCCTCGTGGCACTCGCGGGCGGGCGTGACCTCCACCTGGAGCGTCGCGTGGTCGATCCCGTGGCCCTCGCGCAGGGTGGCCCGGGCGGCGCCCAGCACGACCTGCGAGTCGGCGCCGACGCGGAGCACGAGGTGGGCGGTCGCGACGTTCATCCCCGACGTCAGCGTCCAGGCATGCAGGTCGTGCACCTGCGCGACGCCGGGCACCTGCTCGAGGTCGCGCACCACGGCGTCGAGGTCCACGTCGTGGGGTGCGTGCTGTCCCAGGACGGTCAGCACCTCCCGCCCGAGGACGACCGCGCGCACCGCGACGAACCCGCCGATGGCGAGCGCCACGACGGTGTCGGCGCTGGTGGAGCCGGTCAGCGCGACCAGGACACCGGCCAGCACCACCCCGAGGCTGCCGGCGGTGTCGGCCACCACCTCGAGGTAGGCCCCGCGCACGTTGATCGACTCCTTCGCCCCGCCGCGCAGCAGACCGAGGCACACGACGTTGACGACCAGTCCGAGGGCGCCGACGACCAGCATCGGGCCGGACGACACCTCGACCGCCTCCCCGGCACGGCGTACGGCCTCGACGACGACGTACGCCGCCACCCCGAGCATCAGCAGCACCGTGAAGCCGGAGGCGAAGACCTCGGCGCGGTAGGAGCCGTAGGTGCGGCGACCGGTGTCGTCGCGGCGGGTGGCGATCTTCGTGGCGACCAGGGCCGCGCCGAGCGCCACGACGTCGGCGGCCATGTGCCCGGCGTCGGAGAGCAGCGCCAGCGAGCCGCTGACGAGGCCGGCGACGAGCTCGACGACGAAGAAGGTCGCGACGAGGCCGAAGGCGACGGCGAGGCGCCACCGGTGCCGCGCGCCGGCGTGGCCGTGCCCGTGTCCCGCGCCCATCACGACACCCCGTCGCGACCCGGGCGTGCGTCGCGGGCGGAGCCGATCGTGAGCGCTCCGGACGCGGTGCAGCCGCAACCGTCACCGCAGCAACCGGCGTCCCGGTCGGCGTGCGCCTGTCCCCCGGCGGGCGCGCAGCAGCCCTCGCCCCGCCAGGCCTCGAGCCCCTCCCTCGCGGCCACGACCGCGATGACGAGCCCGGCGACCGGGTCCGCCCACGACCACCCCAACGTCGCGTTGAGCACCAGACCGACCAGCAGGACGGCGGAGAGGTAGGTGCACAGCAACGTCTGGGTCGAGTCCGCCACCACCGCGTTCGACCCCAACGCTCGGCCGGTGCGTCGCTGCGCCCAGGACAGGAACGGCATGACCACCAGCGAGGCGGCGGCCAGCGCGATGCCGACCGGGGACGGGTCCGGGGCGTGGCCGCCGACCAGGGCGCGGACGGACTCGACGCCGACGTACGCCGCCAGCGCGAAGAACGAGACTGCCATCAGCCGCAGCGCCACGCGCTCGCGTGACTCGGGCAACGGGTGGCGGAACTGCCACAGGATGATCAGGCCGCTGGACACCTCGACCATGGAGTCCAGTCCGAAGCCCACGAGCGCGACGGATCCGGCGACGAGTCCGGCGGTCACGGCGATGACTGCCTCGACGAGGTTGTAGGACACCGACGCCGCGGCGAGCAGCTGGGCGCGACGACCCAGCTGCCGCCGCTCGCCGGCGTCGCGGACGGAGGAGGTGGTCACGACGCCTCGCCGTGGAGCGAGTCGGGGCCGTAGGTCGGGCACAGCGTGACCGCGTCGCCGGTCAGGGCGAGCAGCCTCTCGGCCGAGGCGAGCAGGTCCATCACGGTGTCGGCGTGGTTGAGCGACCACATCGAGGCCCGCCCCACGGGCCGGGACGAGACGAGCCCGCAGTCCTTGAGGCAGGCGAGGTGCTGGGAGACGGTGCTCTGCGCGAGACCGAGGTGCGCGGTGAGGTCGACGACGCGGTGCTCACCCAGAGCGAGGTGGCGCACGATCGAGAGCCGCGAGGTGTCGGAGAACCCGTGGAAGAGGCAGGCCGCGGCCGTGAGCCCGGTCGTCCCCTCGACGCCCGGGGCAGCGGCGTCAGTCGCTTTCATCGTCACGTGCCGATGTTATGCCTGTGACGTCGATCGGTCCAGCCGGTCCGCAGCCGACCTGCGCGGCGCAGCGGCGTACGCGTGACCTAGCCTGCGCGGGTGGAGAGGCGACTGCTGGCGGACACCCGCCCTCTCGCCAACCCCCACTTCCGCCGCCTCTGGCGGGCCAACATCATCACCGTCATCGGCGCCCAGCTCACGGTCGTGGCCGTCCCGGCGCAGATCTACGCGATGACCGGGTCGTCGGCCTACGTCGGCCTGACCGGGGTCTTCGGGCTGGTGCCGCTGGTCGTCTTCGGCCTGTGGGGCGGTGCGCTCGCCGACGTCTTCGACCGCCGCACGCTGCTGGTCATCACGACGGTCGGACTGATCCTCACGAGCCTCGGCTTCTGGCTCCAGGCGGCCACCGGCACCGAGGACGTGTGGCTGCTGCTGTCCCTCTTCGCGGTGCAGCAGGCCTTCTTCGCCGTCAATCAGCCCACCCGGTCGGCGCTGCTGCCGCGGCTGCTCGACCAGGAGCTGCTCCCGGCCGCCAACTCGCTCAACATGACCGTCATGCAGGCCGGCGGCATCGCCGGTCCGCTCGTCGGCGGGGCGCTGATCCCGCTGGTGGGCTTCTCCTGGCTCTACCTGCTCGACACGATCGCGCTGCTCGCCACCCTCGGCGCCGTCGTGCACCTCCCGCCGCTGCCGGTGATGGGCGTGACGGTGACGCCGGGGATCAGGGCGGTGATCGACGGCTTCCGCTACCTGCGGACCCAGCCGGTGCTGATGATGTCGTTCGTCGTCGACATCATCGCCATGGTCTTCGGGATGCCGCGGGCGCTCTTCCCGGAGATGGCCGACGTCGACTTCGGCGGGCCCAGCGAGGGCGGGCTGGCCTTCGCGCTGCTCTTCGCCGCGATCCCCGCAGGCGCGGTGGTCGGCGGCGTCCTGTCGGGCTGGGTGTCGCGCGTGGAGCGCCAGGGCCTCGCGGTGATCGTCGCGATCCTGGTCTGGGGCGTGGCGATGGTCGGCTTCGGCGTGGCCGCGATGCTCGCGCCCTTCGCGCCTGCGCTGATGCTCGGCATCGCCGTGCTGATGCTGGCGATCGGCGGCGCCGCGGACATGGCGTCCGCGGCCTTCCGCACCTCGATGCTGCAGTCGGCGGCGGCCGACGAGGTGCGCGGCCGGCTCCAGGGCATCTTCATCGTCGTGGTCGCCGGCGGCCCCCGGGTCGCCGACGTGGCCCACGGCGCCACCGCGGCAGCCACCGGGGCCGCGGTCGCCGCAGCCGGCGGCGGCGTACTGGTCGTGGTCTTCACGGTGCTCGCCGCGCTCGCGGTGCCGGCGTTCGTGCGCTATCGGGTGACGCGCCCCTGAGGCGAACCGGCGCGTCGGACGACCACAGGTCGGCCGGGCTGCCGCCTGGGCGTACGCCCGAGGCCAGAGGTTGTCAGGCTCTCCCACGGGTTGTCAGGGCGTGCAGAGGCCGACAACCTGAGGGATCCCCGGTCAGCCGGGGATCCCTCAAGGACGGCGGGAGACCGAGGCCTCAGACCACGCGCCCCTTCGGCGCACCCTCGGCGGTCTTGGCCGGGTCGCTGATCACGACCGAGCCGAGCGCGTCGTCGATGCGCTTCATCACGTCGGCGTCGAGCTTCACCCCGGCGGCCTTGACGTTGTCGGCGACCTGCTCGGGGCGCGAGGCACCGACGAGCGCGGCGGCGACGTTGTCGTTCTGCAGCACCCAGGCGATGGAGAGCTGCGCCATCGTGAGGCCGCAGTCCTCGGCGATCGGCTTGAGGTCCTGCACCGCGGACAGGGTGTCGTCGTTCATGAAGCGGCTGATCATGTCGGCGCCGCCCTTGTCGTCGGTGGCGCGCGAGCCCTCGGGCAGCGGCTGGCCGGGGACGTACTTGCCGGACAGGACGCCCTGTGCCATCGGGCTCCAGACGATCTGCGAGACGCCGAGCTCGGCGGAGGTCGGCACGACCTCGCCCTCGATGACGCGCCAGAGCATGGAGTACTGCGGCTGGCTGGAGATCAGCTGGAAGCCGAGCTCCTTCGACAGCTCCACGCCGGCGCGGATCTGGTCGGCGGTCCACTCGCTGACGCCGATGTAGAGCGCCTTGCCCTGGCGGACGATGTCGGCGAAGGCCTGCATCGTCTCCTCGAGCGGCGTCTCGGTGTCGTAGCGGTGGGCCTGGTAGAGGTCGACGTAGTCGGTCTGCAGCCGCTCGAGCGAGCCGTTGATCGACTCCATGATGTGCTTGCGGGACAGGCCGGTGTCGTTCTTGCCCTTGGGTCCGGTGGGCCAGTAGACCTTCGTGAAGATCTCCAGCGACTCGCGGCGCTCGCCCTTCAGGGCCTCGCCGAGGACGGTCTCCGCCGCGGTGTTGGCGTAGACGTCGGCGGTGTCGAACGTCGAGATGCCCTCGTCGAGCGCGGCGCGCACGCACTGCGTGGCGACGTCGTTCTCGACCTGGGACCCGTGCGTCAGCCAGTTGCCGTAGGTGATCTCAGAGATCTTCAGTCCGCTGTTGCCGAGGTATCGAAACTCCATTCCTCGACACTAGCGGGGCACCCGGAAGGGCGGTCTGCTCAGGGGACGGCCTGCCACTCGCCCACCTGCACCTCGACGCCGGCGGAGGCGAGGAGGCGTACGGCGTCGGTGAGCGCCTCGGCGACCTTGTCGGGGGCCGGGTGGTTTCCGGTGTCCTCGACGTCGACGACGACGGTGCTCGGTGACGTCGGCTCGACGAAGACCACGCACGAGGTCGCGGCGGCCGCGGCGAGCCAGGAGAGCCACGGACGACGCTTCGCGCGGAACCCGTCGTCGGCGGGCGTGCTGCGGAAGCCCTCGTCGTTCAGGCACGCCTCGACCTGGCGCAACGTGGCCTCGACGTCGGTGGTGGTGAGGGTCAGGCGCGGGTGGACGATGCGGCGCGACCAGCGCCGGACGGTCGGCTCAGGCATCGTCGACGTCCCGCCGCGGAGGACGCGTCACGCGCTCGCGCATCCGGTCGAAGGCCTCGTCGCTGTCCTCGACCTCCTCGACCAGGTCCGGCGGCATCGTCTCGCGCAGGGCCTGGAGGTTGGCGCTGGACATCTCGCGCAGGCGCTGTGCCTCGGGCGACTCGTCGCGACCGGAGAAGACGTCGAGCACCGTCGTCTCGCCGGCGTCGATGCGTCGCTGGACCCGCTGCCACTCCGGTCCCATCCGGCCGTCGCGGGCCGCGTCGGCACGCTCGCGGTCGCTGTCGGCGAGCTCGCGCTCGGAGGCACGCGCGTCGCGCTCGAGGGTGCCGATCAGCGCCTCGAGCCGCGCCAGCACGGGGTCGGGCTGTCCACCGGGCACGCTCATGCGGTGGCGCTCTGACCGAAGCCCGACACCACGTCGGCGATGACCTCGTACTTGTCCATGATCGCCATCTTGCCCTCAGCGAAGCCCTCGATCGCGGTCGCGATGGTCTCGATGATCGTGTAGATCAGCTTCACCTTCTTCACGATGCCCTCGATGTCGCTGTAGAGCGTCACCGCGCCGACCGCCCAGCCGACCACCGGCGTCGCCGCCTGCGCGGCCATCTTCAGCAGCTTGTTGACGATGAAGTTCAGCGCCATGCCGATGCCCGTCGCGGCGAGCTTGCAGGCGGTCGAGATGTTCTTGACCAGGTCGCTGGCGTAGCCCATGGCGTACTGCATGCCGAGGGCTCCGCCCGACACCGACGTCATGCTGGCGCGGAACGAGTGGCCCGAGACGCCCTGCCAGGTCGGCGCGGTCGAGGCGACCAGCCCGGCGTGGTTGCGAGCCAGCGCGAAGCACGCGTCGCCGCAGTGGCTCCACGCCTCCGAGGCACGGAAGATCGCCTCCCAGTCACCGGCGAAGGGGTGGTAGATGCAGCGGTCGAGGATCGAGTAGCCGAGGAACTGCTCGGCCACCCAGTCGATGCTGCCGAGGATCGCGCCCGCGCTCCAGCGCAGGTCCTGCACCGGGTTCTCCGGGTTGCTGGGCGCGACGAGGTACGACGTCGCGTCGACCTGCTCGCGCACCGGGCCGCCGTTGCCGAGGTCGCCCACCCGCTCGATCAGCTGGCGGGCATCGCTCACGCCGTCACCCACGGCACCGACGGTGTCGGCGCCCTTCTCCCAGATGAACGAGTTGACGTCGCCGTGGTCGCCGCCGGCCGACTCGCCCGCGGCCGGCAGCGTCGGGCCGCGCAGGTCGGGGTAGGGGCCGGTCGGGCCCGCGGCACCGCCGCACGCGCCGAGCTCGCCGCCGAGGGTGGTGAAGAAGTCGCTGACCGAGCCGTCCTGGTTGCGGAAGTCGACGGCGGTCTCGCCGACCGCCGCGGCGGCGGCCTGCTCGAGCGAGGCCAGCGCGTCCATGGCGTAGCCGGCCGCCTGGACCGCGGCACGCGACAGCGGGTCGAAGACCTGGAGCAGCAGACCGGTGGCGTCACCGATGTCTCCCTGGGACCGGATGTAGGAGGCCATCTGCTGGGCGTGGCCGTGCTGGCGCTCGAGCACCTGCTGGGTGAGGGCCAGCGTGTCGTACCTGATGACGATGTCGTTCAACGTCGGTCTCCTTCCGGACGCCGACATCCTTCCGCGTGCCGGTCGGCACCAAACCTCGCGGGGCCTGTGGGTTCAGCGCGGGTCGCTGCGCGGCGCCGCAGCGAGCCTGCGGTCCAGCCACCCGAAGGCGCCGAACAGCAGCAGGAACAGCGCCGTGATGCCGACGCTGACGACCGCCACCGTGGCCCACCCCTCGGTGCCGGCGTCGAGGAACGGGTAGGGCACCCAGCCGTCGACCTCGCCCACCGCGAGCGTCCAGACCAGCCAGGCCAGCGGCCAGCACAGGGCGTACGCCGCCTCGCGCACGGCGATCCGTGGGCGGGGCCCGACGACAGCCCAGGCCGCCAGCGCGAGCACCGGCACCACCATGTGCAGCAGCTTGTCGGCGACCCAGTCCGCACCGTCGAGGTCGAGCAGCGGGCGCAGCAGGAAGAAGTGCACCAGGCCGGTGACGGTGTTCCCGACCAGGCCGGCAAGGCGGGCGACGCGCCAGCCCCGGCGGTCGAGGGCCGGGTCGCGCGCCAGGATTGTGGAGGTGAGCGCGACGAGCAGGTTGCTCTGGATCGTGAAGTAGGCGAAGAAGCGGTAGACGCTCTCCGCGCGGCCGGGCGGGTCCTCCTCGACGAGGACGGCCGAGCCGAGCAGCACCAGCACCAGCTGCAGGACGACCGCCGCCCAGGCGACGACGGCGACGGCCAGGTGGACCGACCGGGCGCGGGCGGGAGTCATGGCGTGAGCGTAGGGGCCCGGATGCCCGCAGGTGCGGTCAGTCCAGGACGACGAGGACGTCGCCGTCCTGCACGACGTCGCCGACGGTCACCTTGATCGCGGTGACGGTGCCCGCGCGCTCGGCGAGCATCGGGATCTCCATCTTCATCGACTCCAGCAGCACGACGGTGTCGCCGGCCTCGACGCGGTCGCCCTCGGCGACCTCGATGGTCAGCACGTTGGCGACCAGCTCGGACACGATCTCGAGCGACGTGGTGCGGGCCATGGCTCGACGCTAGCGGTTACCGGGGCGTAGCCGCTGATCGGACCCGCGGCGGGCCCAAGGGCGGGCTCAGGGCCAGGCTCGGGGGCAGGCTCAGAGCTCGGCGAAGCGACGCGGCTCGGGCCGGTGCGGTCCGGCCTCCTCCGCGCGCCGTCCGCGGCTGCCCTTGGTGCCGGTGAGGGCGAGGTCGATGCGGATCAGCACGTAGCCGATGAGCAGGCCGAGGACGAGGGAGTACGCCGCCCGCAGGCCGGCCTCGAGGTAGGAGCTGTCCGGCGCGACCAGGCCCGTGGCCAGCGGCACGGTGGCCGCGACGCCGAAGGCGCACACCCACCAGCCCTGGCGCCGGCGGGCGCGCAGGTGGGTGCCCCACGCCAGCGCCGGGATGCCGAGGAGCACGACCAGCGGGCGCGGGAACGCCCCGATGCGGGCCGAGACCCAGTCGGCGAAGTCGAGGACGGACGACACGAAGGTCTGGGTGCCGTAGCGACGGAGCAGCTCGGCGTAGAGCAGCGTCACGACGAGGACGGCGAGGCCGGAGGCGACCACGATCATGCCGCGCCGGCCGAGGCCGTGGAGGCCGGCGCCGAGGCGGTAGACGATGGTGAAGACCAGGCCGAGGGCGAGGAACAGGGCCGCGAGGTCGAAGCGGTCGGGCGCGACGGTGGGCTCGAAGCCGACAGCCGCGAAGGCCGTCACCACCGCCACCAGGACCGCGACGAGGACCTCGCGCACCGCCTTCCACCAGGTCACGGCCGGCACCGTGACCATCACGGCGTACACGCTGCCCACGACGCAGGTCATCACCGCGGCGCCGGTCGGCAGCACCCTCCCGCCGACGAGGAGGCTGGCCACGCCCAGCGCCAGCGCGAGACCGGCGGAGACGAGCGCGCGCCCCGCCGTCCGGGTGGCGAGCAGCCACGACAGGGCGGTGGCCACGGCCACCGCGCCGGCGCCGTCCACCCACTCCGGCACGGATCCCAGGGGGCCGGCCGACGCATTCTCGGCGAGGAGCCCGCCCAGGGCCGACCAGACGAGCGCGGCGGCGCCCAGGCCGAGCACGGCGAACCACAGCAGCAGCAGCGAGCGACGCGGGCCGTCGGGAGGGAGGGCGCCGGTGTCGTGGGTGGGCTCAGGGGTCGGCTCAGGGGTCGGCTCGGGCGCAGGTGCGTGCGCGGTGGCGACGGGCGTGGCGGGCGGCGCCGCGACCGGGGTGGGCTCCGGCTCCGGCGGGGCCTCGGCCGGGGCGGGATGGGGCTTCGGCTTCCGGGTCCGGCGCAGCCGCGAGGGCGGCCGCTCGGCAGCCCGCTTGCCGCGGGAGGACCCGCGGGGGCTGTCGGCGGTGGGGGAAGACACGTCGCAGGAGGTTACAGCCGTCGGTTGGACAGGGACGGATTGGTGCGACGGGCCGTCTCGAGGTCCGCACGCTCCAGCACGACGTCGAGGGTCGCCTCGGCTCCCCCGGCCTCCGCGAGCACCTCACCGAGCGGCCCGACGACCACCGAGTGGCCGCTGTAGCGGGGCTCGGGCTGGGCGGCGCCGACGACGAAGCAGGTGTTCTCGATGGCCCGGGCCGCGAGCAGGGTGCGCCAGTGCGCCACCTTGCGCTCGCCGGGCAGCCACGCGGCCGGCACGACGAGGACCTCGGCGCCGGCGTCGACGAGGCGGCGCGCGAGCTCGGGGAAGCGCAGGTCGTAGCAGGTCATCAGCCCGACCCTCCAGCCCTCGACGTCGACGACGACGGGCTCGAGCGGTCCGCCGGTCAGCCGGTCGGACTCGCGGTAGCCGAAGGAGTCGTAGAGGTGGATCTTGCGGTAGTCCGCCCGACCGGCGCCGCGCACGACGAGCGTGTTCCAGGGCCGCGCCGGGTCGGCGGAGGTCTCGAACATGCCGGCGACCACCGTGCTCGAGGTCGCGTCGGCCACCCGCGCCACCTCGGTGGCGAAGGGTCCGTCCACCGGCTCGGCGTACGCACTGATGTCGGACCCGGCCTCCCCGAAGTCGCGGGCGTAGGCCTCCGGCAGGACGACCAGGTCGGCGCCGGGCGCCACGTCGGTGGCCAGTCGCCCACGGTTGGCGTCGGGGTCGAGGCCGCTCGCCCACTGGTGGACGCGCACGCGCAGCTGCTGTCCGGTGTCCATGCCTCCAGACTGCCAGAGCGGAGCGGGCTGGGAGGATGCGCACATGGACCTCGACCTGACTGCAGCCGGTTTCTGCGGCGTGGTGCTGGCCGGGGGCACGGCGGCGCGGATGGACGGGATCGACAAGGCGAGCGTCGAGCTCGCCGGTCGCACGCTGCTGGCCCACGCCGTGGACGCCTTCCTCGACGCCGACGAGGTCGTGGTCGTCGCCCCGCAGTCCGTGCCGACCGAGCGGCCGGTCACGTTCGCCTGCGAGGACCCGCCGCGCGGCGGTCCGGTCGCGGGCCTGCTCACCGGTGTCGACGCGCTGCTGCGCCGACCGCGGCTCGTCGGCGTGCTGGCCGTCGACATGCCGCGGGTCACGGCGGCCACGATGCGGAGGCTGCGCGCAGCGGCGGACGGCCACGACGGGGCGTTCCTCGTCGACGACGACGGCCGGCGGCAGCTGGCCGGGGTGCTCGACGCGACCCGCCTCGCCGACGTACGCCCCGGGCTGGAGCAGCAGCACGGCATGGCGCTGCACCGGCTCCTCGCCCCCCTGCGCCTGGCGTCGGTGCCGGCCGGCGCCGAGGAGGCGCTCGACATCGACACCTGGGCCGACCTGCGCGACCTCGGCGGCTGAGCGGGCCTCCTCCCTTGCCGCCGCCGGGTGGGGTGAGGGACATTGGGCTCGTGAACCTCCACGACTGGATCGACGAGCTCAGCGACGTCCTCGACGTCGACACCGAGGTCGACGAAGGCCTCGTCCTCGACCTGGCGCGCACCGCTGCGCAGAACGTGCAGAAGACGGCGGCGCCCATCACCGCCTACCTGCTCGGCTGGGCCGCCGGTGCGGGTGACGCCGACCCGGAGGCGATCGAGAAGCTCGCGGCCCGGGCGCAGCTGCTCGCCGAGAGCTGGGACCGGCCCGCCGACGCCCCCGACCCCGACGACGTCGACGACGAGGTGCCCGACGACTCGTCGGTCGACCACTCCAGCGATCTCTACGAGGACTGATTCCGTGCGCGCAGTCGTGACCACCGGCACCGGTGGCCCCGAGGTCCTGTCCGTCGGCGAGGTCGCCGACCCCCGACCCGGCGCAGGGGAGGTGCTGGTCGACGTCGTCGCGACGGCGGTCAACCGGGCCGACACCCTGCAGCGGCAGGGGTTCTACCCGCCGCCCCCGGGCGCGTCCGAGGTCATCGGCCTCGAGTGCAGCGGTCGCATCGCCGAGCTCGGCGAGGGCGTGGAGGGCTGGTCGGTCGGCGACGAGGTCTGCGCGCTGCTCGCCGGTGGCGGGTACGCCGCCCGCGTCGCGGTGCCGGTCGGACAGGTCATGCCGGTGCCGGGCGGCGTGTCCCTCGTCGAGGCCGCGGCGCTGCCCGAGGTCGCCGCGACCGTGTGGTCCAACGTCTTCATGACCGCCCACCTCGCGAAGGGCGAGCGCTTCCTCGTCCACGGCGGCGCCGGCGGCATCGGCACGATGGCGATCCAGCTCGCCGTCGCGCGTGGGGCCGAGGTCTTCACGACCGCCGGGTCGCCGGAGAAGCTCGAGCTGTGCCGCTCGCTCGGGGCCACGGCGATCTCCTACCGCGACGAGGACTTCGTCGAGGTGCTCAGCGGGGCCGGCGGCGCCGACGTCGTCCTGGACAACATGGGCGCGAAGTACCTCGGCCGCAACGTCGCGGCCCTCGCCACCGGCGGGCGTCTGGTCATCATCGGCTTCCAGGGCGGCACCAAGGGCGAGCTCGACATCCAGGCCCTCCTGCGCAAGCGCGCATCGGTGACCGCGACGTCGCTGCGCGCTCGACCGCTGGAGGAGAAGGCCGCCATCTGCTGCGGGGTGGTGGAGAACGTCTGGCCGCACGTCGCGGCCGGCCGGATCCGCCCGATCGTGGAGACCACGATGCCGCTCGAGGACGTGGCGCGCGCCCACCAGCTGATGGAGGACGGCGCCCACACCGGGAAGATCCTGCTGACGCTCTGATGAGCCAACCGCTCCCGTCGCCCGGCCACCGGGCGCGTCATAGGGTGGCGGTCATGACCGAGCAGCAGCAGCCCAGCGCCCCTGCGTCCGAGGACCACGTGGTCGTGGTCGGGCCTGACGGCCAGCCGATCGGCACCATCCCCGCGAGCGCCCTGCCGGCGATGACGCAGCAGTCCGGTGACGACGACGAGGAGGGTGGGGGCGAGCGCCACATCACCGAGCTGGTCGAGCAGCCGGCGAAGGTGATGCGCATCGGCAGCATGATCCGCCAGCTCCTCGAGGAGGTGAAGGCCGCGCCCCTCGACGAGGCCAGCCGCCAGCGTCTCAAGGAGATCCACGCCGCCTCCATCAAGGAGCTCGAGTCGGGTCTGGCCCCCGAGCTGGTCGAGGAGCTCGAGCGCCTCTCGCTGCCCTTCACCGAGGAGGGCACCCCGTCGGAGGGCGAGCTGCGCATCGCGCAGGCCCAGCTCGTCGGCTGGCTCGAGGGCCTCTTCCACGGCATCCAGACCGCGATCTACGCCCAGCAGATGGCCTCGCGCGCCCAGCTCGAGCAGATGCGCCGCGCGCTGCCTGCCGGCCCCGGCCACGCGCAGCACCAGCCGATGGGGATGCCCAACATGCCCTCCGACGAGACCCAGGAGTCCGGCGGGACGTCCAGCGGGATGTACCTCTGAGGCGTCGGCCCGGACGGGTCAGCGGCGCGCGAGGCGGCGTACGACGACGAGGCCGAGCAGGCCGATGATCGCGGCGGCGGCGCCCGGTGCGGCGGCGCGCGCGAAGCCCGCCGGCGGGGAGTCCTCGACGCGGGTCAGCTCCGCGGTCGGGGGCGGGGGCGGCTCGACCGGTGTGCCCTCCCCGAGGAGCTGCTCGACCTTGTCGACCTTCGTCGGGTTGGCGACGGCGGTGCCGCCGCAGCTGTCGGCGTCGTACGGCGCGGCGTCGCCCGTGGCGAGGAAGACGTAGGTCGTGCCGACCTCGAGCTCGCCCAGACCGCAGGCGGCCGGGCCACCGGCGGAGAAGACCTGGGTGGAGCGCTCGGGGGTGCCCTGGTAGGCCCGGGACGCGGTGACGTCGTAGGTGAAGTCGTCGCCGGCAGCCTCGACGCCGTCGATCGTGCCGATGAAGACCACGTCGGCGCGCTGGACCTGCTGCTCGAGCTGGCCCTGCTTGCAGGTGCACGCTGCGGAGGCCGGTGCGCTCACGGTCAGGACCAGGCCCACGCACGCGAGCAGCATCGCGGCAGCGACACGGACAGCATGGACGGCACGGATCATGGCGGGCAGCCTAGCGAGACAGGCCGAAGAGGTCGGTCAGCACCACCGCGACCCCGTCGTCGTCGTTGGCCGGCGCCCGGTGGTCGGCGAGCTCGTGCAGCGAGGGATGGGCGTTGGCCATGGCGTACGACGTGCCGGCCCACTGCAGCATCGCCACGTCGTTGGGCATGTCACCGAAGGCGACCACGTCCTCGGGCAGGACGCCCATCTCGTCGGCCAGCACGGCGAGCGTGGTGGCCTTGGTGACGCCGGCGGCGCTGATCTCGACGAGCGCGAAGGACGACGACCAGGTCGTCACCACCTGGTCGCCCGCCGACGCCTCCACCCGGCGCCAGAAGTCCTCCGGCTCGAGGTCGCGGTGCACCGCGAGCACCTTCACCACGTCGTCGCCGAAGATGTCGGCGAGGTCGCCGGTGTGGCGCTCGGCCCGGTCGTCGGGGTGGCGGGGGAAGTCGACCTCGCTGGCCCACCCGGTCGTGTGCTCGACGGCGAAGGTGGTCCCCGGGACGGCCGTGCGCAGCTGCTCTGCGACGGCGACGCCCACCTCGCGCGGCACCGCCCGGAAGTCGCGCACCTCGCGGCGCGCGACGTCGTACACCAGGGCGCCGTTGCTGCAGATCGCGAGCCCGTGGCCGCCGACGTCGGCCCAGAGCTCCTCCATCCAGCGGATCGGGCGCCCGGTGGTGAAGACGACCGGCACGCCGCGGGCGTCGAGCTCCTCGAGCACCGCGCGGGTGCGGTCGGTGACGGTGCCGTCGGAGTGGAGCAGGGTGCCGTCGAGGTCGGTGGCGACCAGCCGCGGCGTGCTCACGCCGGGTCCCGGAGCGACAGGGTGACGGTCAGCTCGTCGCCCTCCTCGACACCCGCCGCGGCGCGGACGGCCTTCTTCACCGGCAGCACGAAGCCGCCGGAGCCGGAGTCGGGGAAGACGCTGGTGTCCCAGGTCGTGGCGCCGACCCGGACGCGTACGCGCACGGACCCGAAGCCGCGCGGCTCGCCCGAGCCGTCGCGCACCTCCTCGGCCACGTCGGGCGGGAGGGTGACGAAGCACCACGAGGAGGAGTCGGCCGACTCCTGGCGTGCGGTCCACCGCCACAGCGGCGCGGTGAAGGTGAACCCCTCGCCCACGGGATCAGGCCCCCTGCGGGAACCAGCGCGACATCTCGAGCGCCGCGCCCTCGTCGTGGACCGACGCGGTGACGTCGTCGGCCGCGGCCCTGACCTCGTCGACGGCCTGGCCCATCGCGACGCCGCGACCGGCCCAGCGCAGCATCTCGATGTCGTTGCGACCGTCACCGATCGCGAGCACGTCGGCGGCGGTGAGGCCGATCCGGTCGCACACGTGCTGGAGTCCGGAGGCCTTCGAGACCCCGACCGGGGACAGGTCGAGCCACGCGGTCCAGCCCACGACGTAGTCGGTGCCGTGCAGCCCCAGCTTGGAGGCGAGCTCGAGGAAGTCGTCGGCCGTGGCATCGGGGTCACGGATGATCACGCGGCTCACGGGCTCACCGACGATGTCGTCGACCTCGGTGATGATCTGCTCGCCGGAGATCTCGCCCTCCGGGAAGACGCGGTTGACGCGGTAGCCGCCGACCGCGCGTTCCTCGACCGCGACCAGTGCGTCGGGGTGGTGCTCCAGCACCGCGGCGACCGCGGGCGCGGCGTCGAAGGTCTCCTCGTGGACGACCTCCATCGGCGGGTAGCGGAAGACCACCGCGCCGTTGGACGCCACCACCCACAGCTGGTCGGCCTCCTCGCGGGGGATGTCGAGCATGTCGGCGATCCGCGTCATGCCGTGCGGGGAGCGACCGCTGGACAGCACGACGTGCGCGCCGGCGTCGAGGGCGCGGTGGATCGCGTCGTAGACCGGCGCGGTGATGGTCTCGTAGTCCTCGGTCTGCCCGTCGACCCACTTCAGCAGGGTGCCGTCGATGTCGAGGGCGACGACCTTGGGGGCCCAGTCAGTCAAGGGGCTTCATCACTTCCAGTCCGCCGAGGTAGGGGCGCAGCGCCTGCGGCACCGTCACCGACCCGTCCTCGTTCTGGTGGGTCTCCAGGATCGCCACGATCGCGCGGGTGACGGCGGTGAGCGTGCCGTTCAGGGTCGCGACCGGCGTGGTGCCGCCCTCCCCGCGGGTGCGGATGTCGAGGCGACGGGCCTGGAAGTCGGTGCAGTTGGACGTCGAGGTGAGCTCGCCGTAGCCCTGCCGGCTCGGGATCCACGCCTCGCAGTCGAACTTGCGCGACGCGCTCAGGCCGAGGTCGCCCGCGGCGGTGTCGATGATCCGGTAGGCGAGCTCGAGCTTGTCGAGGAACTCCCGCTCCCACGCCAGCAGCCGTTGGTGCTCGGCGTACGACTCCTCGACGGTGGTGTAGACGAACATCTCCACCTTGTCGAACCAGTGCACCCGCCAGATGCCCTTGGTGTCCTTGCCGTAGGAGCCGGCCTCCTTGCGGAAGCACGGGCTGAAGGCGGCGTAGCGAAGGGGGAGCGCGGCGGCATCCAGGATCTCGTCGGAGTGGTAGGCCGCCATCGCCACCTCGGAGGTGCCGACGAGGTAGAGGTCCTCGCCCGCGATCTGGTAGACGTCGTCGGCGGCCTGGCCGAGGAAGCCGGTGCCCTCCATCGCGCGCGGCCGCACCAGCGAGGGGGCGGCCGCCTGGATGAAGCCGGCCGCGCGGGCCTGGTCCATCGCCATGTTGACCAGCGCGAGCTGGAGCTGCGCGCCGACGCCGGTGAGGAAGTAGAAGCGCGAGCCGCTGACCTTGGCGCCGCGCTCGATGTCGATGGCGCCGAGCATCCGTCCGAGCTCGACGTGGTCGCGCGGCTCGAAGTCGAACTCGCGGGGCGTGCCCACGTGCTCGATGACGGTGTAGTCCTCCTCGCCACCGGCGGGCGCGGCGTCGTCGGCGACGTTGGGGATGGCCTTGATCGCCTCGTCCCAGGCGGCCTCGGCGTCGTTTCGGGCGGCCTCGGCGGCCTTCACCCCAGCGGCGAGCTCCTTGACCTGAGCGAGCAGGGCCTGCTTCTCCTCGCCCTGAGCCTTGGCCACCAGGGCACCGCTCGCCTTCTGCTCGGCGCGCTTCGACTCGAAGTCGGCGATCGCCTGGCGCCGCGCGGAGTCGGCGGCGAGCGCCCGGTCCACCACGTCGGCGGACAGGCCCCGCTTGGCCTGGGCGGCACGTACGCGGTCGGGGTCGTCACGGAGCAGGCGAGGGTCGATCATTCCGGGGTCCCTGCGGCGAGGGGAGCGAAGCGAGGCTCGTCGTGGGGTGGGGTCACATGGGGAAGGCTAGCCGCCGCAACAGCATGATTCCGAACCGGTTTGGGCATACTTCGCAGGTGACTCCCGCCTTCCGCAACCGCAGCCTGGCCTGGGCGCTCCTCACGGGAGGCCTGTTCGCCGTCCTGGCCTACCTCGTCACCCAGGAACGCGCTCCCCTCGACGCCTTCGACATCGAGGGCCGCCGTCTGGAGGACTGGGCCGACGACTCGGCGCCCCTGATCTCGACGCTGCGGGTGGTCGAGACGGCCTTCGGCACGATCGGCATGACGATCCTCACCGTCCTCCTGGCGCTCTGGCTCGTCGTACGCCGCCAGCGCTGGGCGGCGCTCCTCGCCGTCGTGGTGATGTCGGTGACCGCCCTCGCGACCACGGTGCTCAAGAGCCAGCTGGGCCGCGACCGGCCGGACTGGCAGGACGCGCTGGGGAGCCACACCAACTTCAGCTTCCCGTCCGGCCACGCCTCCTCCAGCGCCGCGTTCGCCGCGATCCTGGTGATGCTGCTGGTCCTGTTCGTGAGGCGTACGAGCCTGCGCCGCCTCGGCATCACGCTGGCCGTGGCCTGGTGGCTGCTGGTGCAGATGGACCGGATCCTGCTCGGGCGCCACTTCCCGAGCGACGTCATCGGCGGAACCCTGCTCGCGCTGGCGGTCTTCTTCCTGGCCCTGGCCTTCATCGACCCGCGTCCGCGATCGACCGCGGCGAACGCCGAACCGCTCCCGGAGGTCTTCACCTCCCAGCGCCGGCTCGCGGTGATCCTCAACCCGATCAAGGTCGAGGACGTCGGGCAGTTCCGCGCCACGGTCGCCGAGATGGCCAGGGAGTCCGGCTGGTCCGAGCCGACCTGGCAGTACACGACGATCGAGGACCCCGGCACCGGCATGGCCGAGCGCGCCGCGGTCTCCGGCGCCGACCTGGTGATGGTCTGCGGCGGCGACGGCACCGTGCGCGAGGTGTGCGCCGAGCTCGCCGGCACCGGCATCCCGGTCGGCATCATCCCGGCCGGCACCGGCAACCTGCTGGCCCGCAACCTCGACGTCCCGCTCTACCTCCGTTCGGCGATCGACGTCGCGCTCAACGGCCAGGACCGGGCCATCGACCTGGTCAAGGTGGGCGGCGACAACATCGAGGACACCCACTTCATGGTCATGGCGGGCATGGGCTTCGACGCCGCGCTCATGGAGGGTGTCAACGAGGACATCAAGAAGAAGATCGGCTGGGTGGCCTACGTCGTCTCGGGCCTGAAGTCGCTGATGTTCCCCGCGATCAAGGTCGAGATCCAGATCGATGACCAGGAGCCGAGCGTCCACCGTGCCCGCACGGTCGTGGTCGGCAACGTCGGCTTCCTGCAGGCCGGGATGCCGCTGCTGCCCGACGCGACGATCGACGACGGCATCCTCGACGTGGTCATCATCCACCCGCGGCAGTTCCTGTCGTGGATCACGGTGGCGATGCGCGTGCTGGCCAAGAGCACGATCGTCGACGAGACGCTCGACCGGCGCACGGGCTCGCGGGTGCGGATCAAGGCCGCCTCCGACACGCCCCGCCAGCTCGACGGCGACTCCATCGGCGAGGGTCGCGAGCTGCACATGGAGTGCATCCACGGCCGGCTGCTGGTGCGCGTGCCGCGCTGACCGCCGGCCGACCCGCCGCTGTGACTGATGCGCCCGCCGCTGTAACGCCGGGTTAGCTCTTGTACCCACCGAGATATATCCGGGTGGGTACAGGCCCTAACCCGGCGTTACAAGGCGTGTCGGTACGCCTAGGGTGAGCGCAGGGCCGGCCACGAGCTGCCCGGGGGGCGGCGGCTACCTGCTCGGCGGGGAGTGGAGGATCGGCCTCTCGCTCGCGGTCGGGGTGACCATCGCCGCGACGATGGCGGTGCAGTACCGCGACGCCTGGTAGCACTCAGGGACGCGCGTGCTCGATCGCCTCCTCCTCCTCCGGCGAGAGCTGCTGCTCGCACATCCAGGAGGAGATCGACTTGGCGTAGGTGCGGGCCTCGCTGCGACCGTGGATCGACGTCAGCACGACCCCGTGGCCGGCGTCGTCGAGCACCGCCAGGCTCCAGCTGAGATGACCGCCGACGTCGCCGAAGGCGTCGTAGCGCACGACGGAGAGGTGGCGCAGCGCGTCGGAGCTCTCCGCCTTGAGGGCCGCGACCTCCTGGCGCAGGCCGTGCACGTCCTCGGGCAGCGCCTCGACCCCGTCACCGCCGGAGCGCGACGGCGTACGCCGCAGGGCGAGCCCGGCGAGCACGCAGGCCAGGGCGGCGAGGACGACGGCGACGACGGAGAGCACGAGCACGCCCCTGACCCTATGTTCGGCGACTGGTCACGGCCTGCCGGACACGGCCGGAGGTGACAGACTCCGCCCTGTGAATCGCCGCATCGCCTACCAGGGAGAGCCCGGTGCCAACTCCCACCTGGTGTGCCAGCAGGCCTACCCGGACTGGGAGCCGATGCCGTGCGCGTCCTTCGAGGACGCCTTCGCGGCGGTGGAGAACGGCGACGCCGACCTGGCGATGATCCCGATCGACAACTCGATCGCCGGCCGGGTGGCCGACATCCACCACTTCCTGCCGACCTCGGACCTCCACATCGTCGGTGAGCGGTTCCTGCGCATCCAGTTCTCCCTGATGGCCCTGCCGGGCGCGAACGTCGACTCGTTGCGCACCGTGCACAGCCACGTCCACGCGCTCGGACAGTGCCGCGGCGTGATCCGCGAGCTCGGGCTGACCCCGGTCGTCGCGGGCGACACCGCCGGCGCGGCCCGCGAGGTGGCGGAGTCCGGCGACCTGACCCAGGCCGCGATCGCCCCACCGCTGGCCGCCGGGATCTACGGCCTTCAGGTGCTGCGCGAGGAGATCGAGGACGAGGACCACAACACCACCCGCTTCGTCGTGCTCTCGCGCGACTTCGAGCAGGCCACGGCCGGCGAGGGCCCGGTGGTGACGACCTTCATCTTCAACGTGCGCAACCTGCCGGCGGCGCTCTACAAGGCGCTCGGCGGCTTCGCCACCAACGGCGTCAACATGACCAAGCTGGAGAGCTACATGGTCGGCGGCCACTTCACCGCCACCCAGTTCCTCGCCGAGGTCGACGGCCACCCCGACGACCCGGGCGTGCGCAACGCGCTCGAGGAGCTCGCCTTCTTCACCACCGAGGTGAAGGTGCTCGGGGTCTACCCCGCCGACGAGTTCCGCGCGGAGTGATTGAGACACTCGCGCGGTGATCGATCTCCTCGTGGTGGCCCTCGCCTTCGGCGCCATCTTCGTCGTCGAGCTGCCCGACAAGACCTTCATCGCCACGCTGGTGATGTCGACGAAGATGCGCCCGCTCTTCGTCTGGATCGGCGTCGGTCTCGCCTTCCTCGTCCAGACCGGCATCGCGGTCGGCCTCGGCAAGGCGGCGTCCTTCCTGCCCGAGCAGCTGATCCAGACCGTTGCCGCGCTCCTCTTCCTCATCGGCGCGGTCATCCTGTTCCGCGAGGCGCGCTCGGCCGACGACGACGAGGCCGACCAGGAGGAGGAGTACGCCGCGAAGGCCGACCCCGCCGCCCATGGCTTCCGGGTGGTCGCCACCTCGTTCCTGGTGCTCTTCGCCGCCGAGTGGGGTGACCTGTCGCAGCTGCTGACCATCTCGCTGGTCGCGAAGTACGACGACCCGGTGTCGGTGTTCCTCGGCGCGTGGGGCGCGCTGCTCGCGGTCTCCGGCCTCGCCGTCCTCGTGGGCCGCCTGCTGCTCCAGCGGATCAGGCTCTCGCTGCTCCACTACGTGGGTGCCACGGTCTGCGTCCTGATGGCAGTCTTGACGGTGTGGGAGATGACGCGCTGACCCATCGGGTGCGGATGGCGGTCCACGACCGCTACGTCGCCGTCAACGGCGACCACCCGATGACCGCCGACGACGACGCCTACGTGCGTGAGCACTTCGTCGCGGCGACGCCCGAGGCGGTGGCGCTCATGCTCGAGGGCCGCCTGCCGCTGCCGTCGTACGTCCTGCGTGACGGCACCCCGATGGTGCCCGCGGCGCACGGCGAGCTGGCCGACATCGCCGGTGGCCCCGACCGGCTCCGGAGGTGGTTCACCGCCTTCTGGGAGGGCGACGCAGAGACCGGCGCCCAGGAGTGGGCCCACTACCTGTCCGGGCAGGAGGTCAGCCTGCGCGACGTCAACCCGGTGCGGATCCGGCAGCGCGACGAGCGCATCGCCGAGGCCGCCGCGGCGCTCGACCTGCTGCGCCGCGACCCGCACGACGAGACCGGCCGCGGGATGCTCGGCGAGGCCGTCGACGGCGTGCTCGCCGTGCCCGGGCTGGACTCGCTGCTCCTGCCGATGACGGCGTACGACCGGCTCCGGTTCGGCGGCCCGACGGTGCGCGAGCTGTGGGTCGACCTCCCCCGCGCCGAGCTCCTCACGCCTTCCCCGCCGGCCTGGCCGGTGCGCACCGAGCGCCTGCTGCTGCGCCCCTACGAGCCGGGTGACGCCGAGGCCTTCGTCGAGGCCTGGGCCTCCGAGGAGTGGACCAACCTGCTGCTGAGCCGCCCGATGAACCGCGCCGAGGTGGTCGAGATGGTGCGCCGGCGCCTTGCCGGGGCATCCGGCGAGCTCGTCTCGCTCGTCGTCGAGCACGACGGCGTGGTCGTCGGCGACTCGATGCTCCACCTCCAGGGCACCGGGATGAGCGAGGGCGAGATCGGGTGGACGGTCCTGCCTCAGCACGCCGGACGCGGCTTCGCCACCGAGGCCGCCCGCGAGGTGCTGCGCCTCGGCTTCGAGCACTACGGGCTGCGCCGCATCGTGGCGAACCTCGACGCCCGCAACCACCGCTCCGCCGCGCTATGCGAGCGGCTCGGGATGCGGCGCGAGGCCGACAAGGTCGCCGACTTCTGGTCCAAGGGGACGTGGACCAGCTCGTACGACTACGCGCTCCTCGCCGAGGAGTGGCGGGTGTCGCCCGGCTGATCCGCCCGCCGCACGTGCGGCGGGCGTGGTTCCCCGGACCCCCTCGGCACTAGAGTCCGCACATGGTCTCCCACACCACCGCCCCCCACGGCGCGGACAGCGAAGTCGGCCGGCTGGCCACGGTCATGCTCCACCGGCCCGGCAACGAGCTCAAGCGGCTCACGCCCCGCAACAACGACCGGCTGCTCTTCGACGGCATCCCGTGGGTCAGCCGCGCGCAGGAGGAGCACGACGCGTTCGCCGCGACCCTGCGCGAGCGCGGCGTGGAGGTGCTCTACCTCACCGAGCTGCTCACCGAGACCCTCGAGAGCGAGCTCGCCCGCAACCACGCGATCACCAGCGCGCTGTCGGGCCTGCACCTCGGCGACACGATGCGCCGCTACCTCGCCCAGGCCCTGCGCGACCTCAGCCCCGCCGAGCTGACCGACGTGCTCACCTCGGGCATCCGCAACGACGAGGTCAAGGGCGGCCACGGACTGGTGACCAGCCTGCTCCACCCGCACGACTTCCTCGTCGACCCGCTGCCCAACCTGCTCTTCACCCGCGACTCGAGCGTGTGGGTGCGGGACCGGGTTGCGGTGACCAGCCTCGCGATGCCCGCCCGCAAGCGCGAGACCCAGCTGACCGAGCTCATCTACACCGAGCACCCGCGCTTCGCCGGCACCCGCAAGATCCACGGCTGGCACAACGAGCACGTCGAGGGCGGCGACGTCCTGCTCCTCGCGCCCGGTGTGATCGCCGTCGGCGTCGGTGAGCGTACGACGCCCGCCGGGGTGGAGCGGCTGGCCCGCCAGGTCTTCCACGCCGACCTCGCGCACACCGTGCTGGCCGTGCCGATCGCGCAGGAGCGCGCGACGATGCACCTCGACACCGTCTGCACGATGGTCGACGTCGACAAGGTCGTGATGTATCCCAACGTCGCCGACACGCTCCGCGCGGTGACGGTGACCCTCGAGGACCGTGGCTCGGGCGAGTCCGACCTGACGCTGAGCGTCAGCGGGTCCGAGCCGTTCCTCGTCGCGGCCGCCAAGGCGATGCAGATCGACACGCTGCACCAGATCGACACCGGCCTGGACCCGGTCACCGCCGAGCGCGAGCAGTGGGACGACGGCAACAACACGCTGGCGCTCGCGCCGCGGGTCGCCGTCGCCTACGAGCGCAACGACGAGACCAACGACCGGCTCGAGGACGCCGGCATCGAGGTCGTGCGGATCGCCGGCTCCGAGCTCGGCTCGGGTCGCGGCGGGCCGCGCTGCATGAGCTGCCCGATCTCGCGCGAGCCGCTCAGGGTGGACTGAACCGCACCGGGGGGCATCACCCTCGCGTCGGTGGCTCGTTGACCGGGCATGACTGACTCGATCCTCGACGCCCTGGAGCCCGCCGACGCCCAGCGCGTCCTGGCTGCCGGCAACGCCCTGCGCCTGCCCCAGGGCTGGTCGCCCATCGCCGAGAGCACGCCCGCCGACAAGGCGTACCTCATCACCGAGGGCGAGGTGTCGGTGCGCAAGGGGGGCGTCGAGATCGCCACCCTCGGCCCCGGGGCCGTGGTCGGGGAGACCGCGATCGTCCACCGCACGCTCCGCTCGGCCACCGTCGTCGCGCTGACGCCCCTGCGGGTCGTGCACTTCACCAGCGAGCGGCTCGAGCAGCTCGCCGACGAGGTCCCGGCGTTCGGGGCCGCCCTGCGCGCCGCTGCCGCCGGGCGTGCGGCAGGCGGCTGAGCACGGTGGGCGAGGCGCGTCCCACGGCGGAGGCACCTGCGGCGCTCGACGTGCCGGACGGGACGGCCCGCGCCATGGAGGCGTTCCTGCTCGGGCAGGAGCCGAGCCTGACCCGGGTGCAGGTCGCCGAGCGGGCCGGGGTGCCGCTCGAGCTGGCAGTGACGCTGTGGCACCACCTCGGCTTCCCGCACCACCACGACGACGACGTCGCCTTCGCCGAGAGCGACGTCGAGGCGTTGCGGCTGAGCGCCGACCTGGTCGAGATGGGCATCCTGCCGCCGGACTCGCAGGCGGCGCTCGTCCGCACCTGGGGCCGCAGCTACGCCCGGCTCGCGGAGTGGCAGACCGCGCTGCTGGCCGAGCTGGCGGTCGAGGGCGGTGACCCCGCCGCGGCGCTCACCGAGCTCACCTCCGACGTGCTGCCGCGCGTCGAGGCGCTCCAGAGCTACGTCTGGCGCCGCCACCTGGCGAGCGCGTCGCAGCACCTGCTCGAGCACGCCACCACCCTGACGAGCGGCACCGGCGAGGCGCGGATGTCGGTCTGCTTCATCGACATCGTCGGCTACACCACCCAGAGCCGCAGCCTCGACGGCGCCGAGCTCGTCGAGTGGATCGACCGCTTCGAGCAGGACACCACGACCCTCGTCGTCGACCACGGCGGCCAGGTCATCAAGACCATCGGCGACGAGGTGCTCTTCACCGTCGCCGACCCCGCGGCCGCCGTGACCATCGCCACCAGGCTCACCGCGCGCGGAGACGACCCCGACGACCCGTTCCCCGCCGTCCGCGCCGGCATCGCCCACGGAGCCGTCGTACGCCGCCTCGGAGACGTCTTCGGCTCCACCGTCAACGCCGCCTCCCGCCTCACCTCGGCCGCCCGGCCGGGCACCGTGCTGGTCGACATCGGGGTCCGCGAGACCCTGACGGAGACAGTTGAGGAGGGCGACGACGGTGAGGACGCCTCACCCTGGCGCTGGCGCAGGCTGCGGCGGGTGTCGGCCAAGGGCTTCAAGAACCTCGAGGCCTGGCGGGTCCGACCGGCCCCCGTGCGGGAGTGACGCGCATCGCGCGGATGCATTCCCGACGGCTGGGTACGGTGGGCCAGGTTCGCGGGCATTCATGAGTGCCCATGAGCCGAGGCCCGAGTGCTCATGATGGCGGGCACTCGGGCCGCCACCCACGACGTCCGGAGACGTGAAAGCCCGGTCGTTGTTGACGGGGGAAACAACAACGACCGGGCAGGGACGAATCTACTCCGCCCCTGAGGGCCCGCACAACCGTTGGCCCGCTTGTGTTCATCACGTGGCCAACACGTGGAGCCGCTCTTACCGGATCGTGACCTGGCGGTTGGCGAGCCCGGCCCGGGCGGAACGCTCGGCTGCCGTGAGCTCCTCGCCGGCCAGGGCCTCCTCGAGGTCGGCGGCGAAACGCGCGGCTGGCTCCTCGAGCACCTCGGCGCCGGTGCCGAGCGGCAGGTCCCACACCGGGGCGAGCAGCCCGTGCGCACGGAACATGCCCACGAAGCGCGAGCCCTCGACCACCGAGTCCCGGCCGGCGGCGTGGAGGCGGGCCAGCGCGTCCAGCAGCGCGTCCTCGGGGTGCGGCATGACCCAGCGCAGGTGCTCCTTGGTGCCGACGTTGGTCCAGTACGCCGCCTCGACCGAGGTGAGCCGCGTGGTCGGCATCACGCCGCCGTTGGCCTGCTCGAGGGCGGCCTCCATGCCGGCGTCGCGCTCGGGGATGTCGTCGATCCAGTACTCGAAGCCGTCGTGCACGGTGATGTCGAGGCTGGTGTCGGTGATGAGGTCCTGGAGGGTCGGACCCTCGCCGGGGGCGCTCAGGAGACCGATGATGCCGGGCTCCTCGGTGGCCATGGCCAGCTCGAGGACGGCACCGAGGTCGCGGGCCGGGTTGCCGTAGGCGTGCTGCACCTGCAGGCCGAGCCAGACGTCGCCGGAGTCGCGCACCATGGCCGGTGCTGCGCCGGGCAGCAGGGTGGCCAGGCGGACCCTGCGGTCGCCGTCCTTGAGCGTGAGGGGCGCAGTGGCCGCGGGCACGAGCTCGCGCAGCGCAATGACGTCGCACTCGCTGGGCATGCCCTCGAAGGGGCGCGCCACGAAGGTCGGGGCGGCACCGCCGGCCGCGCCGTGGCAGGCCTTGTAGCGCTTGCCCGAGCCGCAGGGGCAGGGCTGGCGGGGGCCGACCTCGCCGGCAGCGGGGGTGGACGCGGACGTGCTGCGGTTGCGCGACTTCTTGGCCATTCCCCGAGCCTAGTGCGGCGTCCCGGCGCCGCGCTCAGCGGTCGAGCAGCTCGAGGATGTGGGCCGGGCGGTCGCTGATCACGGCCGTCACCCCGAGGTCGAGGCAGATCTCGAGGTCGTCGGCGGTGTTGACGGTCCACACGTGGATCTCGCGCCCCGCCTTGACCAGGTGGCGCCCCAGGCCGGGGTGCTCGCGCAGCTCCTTGATGCCGGGGCCGATGATCCAGTCGTCGTCGACGACCGGGCGCAGCACCGGCCAGTGGTGCGCCTTGTCGACGAGCATCACGACCTCGAGCCCCGGCGCGAGGCGGCGTACACGGCTCACGGCGTTGAGCGAGAAGCTCATCACCCGGGCCGGGGACCCCGCCCGGTCCCAGCCGAAGTCGCCCAGCGTCTCCACCAGGCGTCGCTCGACCAGCCCGCCGTAGCGGGTGGGGTGCTTGGTCTCGATGGCCAGCTCGACGTGCCGGTCGTAGTCGGCGACCATCTCGAGGAGCTTGCGCAGGGTGAGGACCTTGCCGTCCGCGGGGTCCCGGTCCGGGGCCTCGTCGTCGAGGTCGGACCACGGGCTCTTCCACGACGCGAAGTCGAGCTCGTCGAGCTCGGCGAGGTTCATCGTCGACACCAGCCCCGTGGTGGACGCCGTACGCCTCAGGTCGCGGTCGTGCACGCACACGAGGTGGCCGTCCGCGGTGAGCCGGACGTCGCACTCGAGGGCATCGGCGCCCTCGTCGAGGGCCTTCACGTAGGCCGCGAGCGTGTGCTCGGCCGTGTCGTGGCTGCTGCCCCGGTGGGCGACCACCTGCGGTCGGGTGCGGGATTCACGGGGGCGCCGGATGCGCGGCGTACGACGCATGGCTCGAGCATGGCACGTCCGGGGACCTCCGCGCGGCAGGACGGCCCCCCACGGGCGGGTGCCATGCTGGACGCCATGTCCTGGGTCGCGCAGTACGCCGTCGCCGCCGTGGTCTTCTGCGTGCTCGACCTGATCTGGCTCGGCACCGTCGCGGAGGACACCTACGCGCGCCACCTCGGCGACCTGCTGGCGCCCTCACCCAACGTCGGTGCGGCGTTCGTCTTCTACGCGATCTTCGTCGCCGGCCTGCTCTACTTCGTGATCCACCCGGCGGTCGCCGCGGGCTCGTGGCGACGCGCGATCGGCGCGGGCGGCTTCTTCGGCTTCGTCACCTACGCCACCTGGGACCTCACGAACCTCGCGGTCCTGCGCGACTTCCCTGCCGCGCTCGTCCCGATCGACCTGGCGTGGGGCACGTTCCTGGCGGCGACGGTCTCGGTCACGACGTACGCCGTCGCGCAGCGCCTGCCCGGGTGGGCGCGCGGGAGCAGCTGAGCGCCGCGGTCAGCGCACGTGGTCGGCAAGGAAGCCTGGCAGCCAGTGGGCCTCCCACGCCGGGATCTCCTGCCGCTCGACCGCCGCCCGCTCGGGCGCCTGCGCGGCCGTCCGGTAGCGGCCGTCCTCCCGCTCGAGGTAGCGGTAGTTCACCAGCTCGCGGCGCAGGTAGGCGAAGTCCTCGTGCACCCCGAGCAGGACGTCGTTCACCTCGCGCTCGGAGTACACGCGCCCCCGCTCGAAGCGGCGCACCACCTCCAGCAGCACGGCAGCGCGGACCTTCCGCTTCGCCGGCACGCGCGCGATGCGCCCGTCGGCGAAGAGGCGTCCCACCAGCCGCTCCTGCTCGGCACGCGCGGCCTCGTACACCTCACGGCGCGGGCTGCGGGTCCCCTCCAGGGCGGCCCGTGCGGCGGCGTAGCCCTCACCGGTCTCGGCCATGCGCGCACGCACGACGTCCTTGAAGTCGCTGTCCCTGGTCATGTCGTGATCACCTTCGACTGCGCTGCGCCCCCAGTGCGCCGCTGCAGCGGGCGTCAACGATGCGACTCATGGATGCGTCCGAGGATCTGCTCCCCTTCGCCACCTCGCACGGACTGGGGCCGACGCGTGGGCTGGGCGCTGGACGGCGCCCTCGGGGTTGAGTCTCCCAGAGACTCAGCGGCGAGGGCAAAGACTTTCCCACGGGGTTGACCCCGCGCGGGGGCGATCGGCAAGACGTTTGCTCACCGTCGACCGAGGTCGGCGTCCGGCTCCCAGGCGCGCAGCCCGGCCAGGGTGCGCTCCACCAGGTCCACCTCGACCCGCTTCGGGTCGCACGCCCACCACTGGGGGTCGTCCGGCGGGAGGCCGAGGGTGGAGCGGAGGAGCACGAAGAGCGGTGCGTCCCCGTGCGCCACGTCGTCGTACGAGCGGGTCGCGAGGTGGTGGATCATGACCGTCTCCCTGGATCAGCGGTGATTCCGTGGCGTTTCTCCCGAGTTTCCGCTGCGTCATCTGCCAGGGAACCTAGGCACGCCCAGCTGGGACGGGAGCGGTGTTACCGAGCAGTGGTCGGGACGTGCACGGAGCGATGCCCCCGCACGGCCACCGGACCGACATGGTCTAGCCCGGAGCCGTCGGAGGCACCACGTGCGGAGCTGGGTCAGCGCGTGCCGACCGGCTCGTCCTCGTCGAGGCCCTCGGCCGCCCTCGCCTTGGCGCGGCGGTTGGCGAGGAGGCTGGTCGTGATGGTGACCGCCAGGATGCCGAGGATGACGAACAGCGACATCAGCGTGGGCACGTCCGGCACCGACGGCCAGACCAGGTGGGCCCAGTGCAGCACCAGCTTGAAGCCGATGAAGCCGAGGATCGCCGCGAGGCCGTAGCTGAGGTGGGCGAGCGCACCGAGCGCACCCTCGAGCACGAAGTAGAGCGCGCGCAGGCCGAGCAGGGCGAACGCGTTGGTGACGAAGACCAGGTAGGGGTCGCCGGTGATGCCGTAGACCGCCGGCACGGAGTCGACGGCGAACACCACGTCGGTGGCGAAGACCGCGACGGTGACGAGGGCGAACGGCGTCAGCGCCCGCACGCCCCCCTTGACCACGGTGAACTTCGCGCCCTCGTACTCGTCGGTGACGGGCATGAAGCGGCGCATCACCTTGACCACACGCATCTGGGCGACGTCGACCTCGTGCTCCTGCCCGCGGATCGCGTCACGCAGCAGCTTGACCCCGGTGAGCAGCAGGATCGCGCCGAAGATGAGGAAGACCCAGTCGAAGCGCGAGAGCGCCGCCGCGCCGAGGGCGATGAAGATGCCGCGCAGCACGAGCGCACCGATGATGCCGTAGAGCAGCACCCGCTGCTTGAGCACCTCGGGGACGGCGAAGGCCGCCAGCAGCAGCATGAAGACGAAGAGGTTGTCGACGCTCAGCGTCTTCTCGACGAGGTAGCCGGTGTAGTACTCCAGGCCACGGTCCCCACCGTGGACGTTCCAGACGTAGAGGCCGAAGGCGAGCGGCAGCGCGACGTAGAACGCCGACCAGCCGATGGCCTCCTTCATCGAGACCTCGTGCGGGCGGCGCGTGGCGATGAAGTCGACGGCGAGCAGGGCGACGACGACGCCGATGGTGATGAACCACAGGGTCGGGGACGCGATGGACGTCATGGGTCTCCTCAGGATCGAGTTCCTGAGGTCTCCCCCGCCGCTGGTGCGATCGGCCGCGCGCCGGGGCGCCTGCTGAGGCGCCGTAGTGACCGACGAGCGTTGGTGGGGTACTCCCCTCGCGGTGGAGTGTAGGTGATGCTTCAACGTGGTCGCCAGTCGAGCGCGCACCGTAGTGTCGCGACCATGGACGACCTCGAGTACGACGTCATCGTCATCGGAGGCGGACCGGCGGGCGAGAACGCCGCGCAGTACGCCGTCGAGGGCACCGACATGACCGCTGTCATCGTCGAGCGCGAGCTGCTCGGCGGCGAGTGCAGCTACTGGGCGTGCATGCCCAGCAAGGCGCTGCTGCGCCCGATCGCCGTCGCCGACCTCACCGCCGACCTGCCGGGGGTCTCGACTGCCCACGTGGCGCCGAAGGCGCTGCTCGAGCGGCGCGATGCCTGGGTGTCGCACTACGACGACGCCGGACAGGTCACCTGGGCCGAGGGCGCCGGGCTCGCGGTCCTGCGCGGCGACGCCCGGCTGGTCGGCGAGCGGACGGTCCGGGTGTCGGGATCCGACGGCGAGCGCACCGTCCGGGCCCGGCGGGCCGTGGTGATCGCGACCGGCAGCGCGGCCCACGTGCCGCAGATGTACGCCGACGCCCTGCCGTGGGACTCGCGCGACGCCACCGCGGTGACCGAGGTGCCGGACCGCCTCGTCGTGGTCGGCGGCGGGGTCGTCGCCTGCGAGGCCGCGACCTGGATGTCCGCCCTCGGCTCCGAGGTGACCCTCGTGGTGCGCGACCGACGCCTGCTCGGGCGCACCGAGCCCTTCGCGGGCGAGGCCGTCCTGGAGGGCCTGCGCGCGCGGGGCGTCACCGTGCACCTGCAGACCGACGTGACCGGCGTACGCCGGGAGGGCGCAGAGGCCACCGGGGTCGGGCGCATCCACGGAGGCACGGTCACCCTGACCACCTCGGCGGGTGAGCTCGAGGCCGACGAGCTCCTGCTCTCGATCGGGCGCGCGCCGCGGCTCGACGACCTCGGCCTGGACTCCGTCGGGCTCACCCCCGACGACGTCACCGGTGGCCGGCTGCCCGAGTGGCTGCACGCCGTGGGCGACGCCAGCGGTGGCCCGCCGCTGACCCACTGGGGCAAGCACCAGGCCCGCCTGGTCGGCGCCCGCATCGCCGCGGCCGCCGCCGGCGAGGTGGCGTGGGAGCCGGACCGCGAGGCGCCCGTGCCACAGGTCGTGTTCAGCGACCCGGAGGTCGCGAGCGTCGGCCTCACCGAGGCGCAGGCCCGCGACGCCGGACACGAGGTGGTCACCTCCCGCGTCCCGACGTCGGCCGCTGCCGGCACCGGCCTGCTGCGCGACCACGTCGTGGGACACGCCCAGCTGGTCGTCGAGACCGACTCACGACTCCTGCTCGGCGCGACCTTCGTCGGCCCGGAGGCCGGTGAGCTGGTGCACGCCGCGACGGTCGCGATCACCGGCAGGGTGCCGGTCCACGTCCTGCGCCACGCCGTGGCGTCGTACCCCACCGCCGCCGAGCTGTGGCTGCGGCTGCTCGAGGAGCTGCCGCGCGAGCTCCGGGTGCCGCCCGAGCGGTGAAGCCCGTCAGCCCCGTTCGCGCAGGTAGCGCCCGAAGTGCGGGACCGTGAAGGCGATCCGGCCGCGCTCGCCGGAGTAGACGAGGCCCTTCTTGAGCAGGGAGTCGCGCGCCGGTGAGAGCGACTGCGGCTTCTTGCCGAGGCTCGCCGCGACGTCGGCGCTGAGCACCGCGTCGCCCTCGGCCTCGTCCTGCGCGGCCGCGACCTCGGCCATCGCCATCAGGTAGTCACGCTCCCCCGGCGTGGCGCGCTCGTAGCGTGAGCCGAAGAAGCCGACCGCGAGCTCGGACTCGGCCTCGGGCGCGGCGACCGCGACGTCGTCGGCCGTGATCGGCGAGCGCGGGGCGAGGTCCCACACGGCCTTGCCGTAGGCCTGGATGAAGTAGGGGTAGCCGCCGGTGGCGTCGTACATCGCAGCCAGCGCGTCGTCGGCGTACGCCGCGTCCTCGTCCGCGGCCGGCGCCTCGAGCGCGCGGTCGGCGGCCTCGCGGGAGAGCCGGTCGATGCGCTGGTAGCGGAAGAGCCGCTCGCTGTAGGACTTGCTCGCGCTCAGCACTGCCGGCAGGTGCGGGAGGCCCGCGCCGACCACGATCACCGGCAGGCCCGACTGGCTCAGCTCGTGGCAGGCCGCGCACAGTGCCGAGATGTCGTCGGGGCCGAGGTCCTGCATCTCGTCGATGAAGATGCCGATGCCCTTGCCCACGTCTGCGGCCAGGCCGCCGAGGTCGGTGAAGAGCTCGACGAGGTCGATCTCGATGTCGCCGGAGTCGGCCCGCCCGCGCACGGCGGGGGCGTCGATGCCGGGACTCCACTGGTCCTTGAGCTTCGCAGCGGTGCCGGCGTCACGGTGGGCGAAGGACTTGATCACACCCAGGACGTGGTCGACCGAGTCCTCGTCGCGGTGCCCGAGCTCGCGCACCGCCTGGTGGAGCGCGCTGCTCAGCGGGCGACGCAGGCCCTGCCCCGGCCGCGCCTCGAGCTTGCCGGTCCCCCACCCCTTGCGTACGGCGGCGCCGCGCAGCGCGTTGAGCAGGACGGTCTTGCCGACGCCGCGCAACCCGGTCAGCACCAGGCTGCGCTCGGGGCGCCCCTTGGCGACGCGCTCGAGCACGACCTCGAAGGCGGCGAGCTGCTCGTCGCGGCCGGCGAGCTCGGGGGGGCGCTGTCCCGCGCCGGGGGCGTACGGGTTCCGGATCGGGTCCACGATCAGACGGTATCGGGGAATCTAGGCCGCGCCTTAGATTGCCGGATAGTCCGCGAGTCGGCCGCTGTCGGGATCCCCGGCCACCCGGGGAAGATCGAGCCTCACCCGCGAAGCTTCGCACTGGAACCTCCAGTTTCCCCGGGTACCCGGGGAAAGCAACGACGGCGGGCCTCAGCCCGCCCGGCTCGGCCGCTCCACCCGGTCGACCCGCTCGCGTGCCGCGTCGTACGCCTCGTCGAGCCCGCGGCGCAGGAGCGCGATCAGGTCCGGCACCTCGTCGGCGGCGAGGCGGAAGGTGCCGGCGCACACGTTGTCGCGCCACAGCGAGAGCACCACGACCTGCTGCTCCTGGTGCCAGGTCACCCGCATGGAGCGGTCCTCACCGCGGGGGTCGAGGAAGACCGCCCCGGTGCGAGGAGTGCGCTGCTGGGCCATGTCCCATTGTGACCCGACGCACACAGATCTGCCTAGACTCGACTTCGTGCCCGAGCTGCCCGAGGTCGAAGCCCTCGTCCAGGACCTGCGCGGCCGCCTCGTCGGTCGCGCCATCAGCCGCGTCGACCTCGCCGCCTTCAGCGCCCTCAAGACCTTCGACCCGCCGCTGCACGCCCTGCACGGCACGCTCGTCGAGGACGTGACGCGCCACGGCAAGTTCCTCGACATCGACGCCAGCGGGGTCCACCTCGTCATCCACCTCGCGCGCGCCGGCTGGATCCGGTGGCGCGACGAGGTGCCGGCGCTGCCCGCCCGGCCCAACAGCAAGAACCCGCTCGCCGCGCGGGTGGTCATCGACGACCCCGACCTCGACACGCAGCCCGGGCTCGACATCACCGAGGCCGGCACCCGCAAGGGCCTGGCGATCTACGTCGTGCGCGACCCGCAGCAGGTCGAGGGCATCGCGCGGCTGGGGCCGGACCCGCTCTCCGACGACTTCACGATCGAGGTGCTGCGCGGGATCCTCGAGGCCGAGGGGCGCAAGCAGATCAAGGGCGTGATGCGGATGCAGTCGATCATCGCCGGCATCGGCAACGCCTACTCCGACGAGATCCTCCACGCCGCGCGGATGTCGCCCTTCAAGCCGGCCAACAGCCTCGAGGACGACGACCTCGAGACGTTGTACGCCGCCATCCGCGGCACGCTGGGCGAGGCGGTCCAGCGCTCGAGCGGGCTCGCCGCGAGCGAGCTCAAGGGCGAGAAGAAGAGCAACCTGGCGGTGCACGGCCGCACCGGCCAGGCCTGTCCGGTCTGCGGTGACGTCGTGCGCGAGGTGTCCTTCGCGGACTCGAGCCTGCAGTACTGCGCGACGTGCCAGACCGGCGGGAAGCCGCTGGCGGACCGGCGGATGTCGAAGCTGCTGAAGTAGCCCGGCCGGACGCAGAGCAGGTGCCGGTCGGACTCACCCCCGTGAAGCCCGCCCGGCACCTGCTGCCGTCAAGCGTACCTTGACAGGGTCACATCGTCTCACGCAGTGGCGCTCTTGTCGCCGGACTTCCGGGAGAACCTCTCCCATGCGGCCTGGCGGGACACCCCGAGAGTACGGCCGATCTCGGCCCACGAGACGTTGCGGGCGCGGAGCAGGTCGACCCACTCGCGCGCGAAGGACTGGTTCTGCTCGGCCGAGGCCAGGATCATCGGGAGCGCGGCGAGCACCTCGGTGTCGCTCATCCGCTCCCACGGGAAGGTGCCACGCGCCTCGGCGACCTGCGCCGGGTCGTGGACCATGGTGTGGAAGTCCTCGATGCAGACGCGGCAGATCTGCGCGCCGAGGCCACCGATCAGGGGCACGTCCGTACCGGGCCCCCCCTGCGCCCCGCAGAACGAACAGATCCTGCCCTCACGCGTGATCGCCATGGTCCTCGCCTCCCTTTCTCGATGCTACTCCCGGGCCGGCAGGCCCACCTGCGTACGTCGAACCCCGTCCCGGCCTCACTCGGTGGACCCGGGCAGCTCCGGCATCTCGGGCATCTCGATGTCGTCGAGCGGGTTGCCGCAGGTCTTGGTGAGGTAGTCGGCGAAGGCCTCGGCCTCGCGCTGCGCGGCCTCCGACGCGTCCGCGCCGCCCTGCTCGAGCTCCTCGAGCTGGTCGATGGTGAAGTCGGCGGCGTCGATCTCGCCCGCCTGCTCGACGAGCTGCTCGAACCCGGCGCGGGCGTCGTCGGAGATGTCGTCGGGGGTCCCGATCTCCTCCAGCTCCCGGCCCCAGTCCTTGACCGCCTGCGCCATCTCCTCGTTGCTGGGGAGCTCGGGGTCGGCCATGTCCTCGGGCAGCAGGTCGTTGAACAGGCTGCTCTGGGTGTCGCAGAAGTCCTTCTCGCTGGCGTCGGCCGGAGCTCCGCCGCCACCGCCGCAGGCCGAGGTGACGGCGCCGACGAGCAGCACGGTGCCGGTCAGGGCGAGGCGGGCGCGGACGTTCATGGGGTTCCCCTTCGATCGGACGCGGACGCGTCGCGGTGTCGTGACTCGCGCCTACCCTTGCGCGGGTCGTGTCAATCGTCCATTCGGAACGCCTCCGGCAGCGGCACCCGCAGGGACCGCTCGAGCGCCTCGAGGTACTCCGGGCGCGGACGACGTACGACGCCCAGCGAGGCCAGGTGCGGCGTCTGCCACTGCACGTCGAGCACCCGGTGCGCGGCGTGCTGGTCCTGCAGCAGGTCCACGAGGGCGAGCAGCGCGACCTTCGAGGCGTCGCGCTCGTGGTGGAACATCGACTCCCCGGCGAACAGCCCACCGACGGCGACGCCGTAGAGCCCCCCGGCGAGCCGGCCGTCGCGCCATGCCTCGACCGAGTGTGCCCAGCCGAGGCGGTGCAGGCGGCCGTAGGCCTGCTTGAAGTCGGGGGTGATCCAGCCGTCGGGGCGGTCGGTGCGCCCGCACTGCGCCAGGACCTCGTCGAAGACGGTGTCGATGCGGATCTCGAAGTCGCGCGCGGAGCGCCGCAGCGAGCGCGACACCCGCATCCCGTCGAGCGGCAGCACCCCGCGCTCGACGGGCGAGAACCAGCCGAGCTGCTCGTCGCCCTCGAGGGTGACCGGCATCGGGAAGAGGCCGGCTGCGTACGCCGTCACGAGGGTCCCGGCCTCCAGGTCGGCGCCCAGCGCGACCAGGTCGTCGTCGGGGTCCCACGTCGAGTGGTGCGGGAACGCCCACGGGGTCGGAGCGGGAGCGATGGGCACGCTTCGCACGGTAGCGAACAACCTTTCGCCCCGCGGCGACGTCTTTACCTCGACACCATCTCGGAGGACACATGCGACGCACCACCACCCTGACCGCCCTCGGCACCCTCGCCGGCCTCGCCCTGGCGCCGGTCGTCGGCTCCGCGCCCGCGCACGCAGCCGTGACCTGCGACGGGCTCCCCGCCACGATCGTCGCGACGCCGTCGACGACGTACCCGCCCACGACGGTGCAGGGGACGCCGGGCGACGACGTCATCGTCGGGACGGACGGCGACGACGTCATCGACGGCGGTTCCGGCAACGACACGATCTGCGGGCTCGCCGGCGGCGACCGCATCATCGGCGGCGCGGGCGACGACCGGCTCTTCGGCGGGCTCGACTTCTACGACTACGAGGACTACGACGGCGACCACATCTGGCCCGGCCCGGGCGACGACCACGTCGACCTCGGCCACGACCCGGTGACCGAGGAGCTGTCCTGGGGCACCTACACCTGGGACCAGGTCTCGTTCGCGAACGCCCCCGGGCCGGTGACCGTCGACCTGACGGCCGGCACCGCGACCGGCGAGGGCACCGACACCATCGCCCCGACCACCCTGGTCGGCGGCGTCGAGGGCTCTGCCTTCGACGACCGCATCACCGGCTCGGAGCAGATCGACTGGATCACCGCCGGCGGGGGTGACGACGTGGTCGACGGCCGTGGCGGCGACGACTTCATCCAGGCCGACGCCCCGACCCGCAGGCTCCCGGCCAAGGAGACGCAGGTGCCCGGGGACGACGTGGTCGACGCCGGCGACGACAACGACGTGGTCGAGGGCGGCCACGGCAAGGACGTGCTCCGCGGCAACGGAGGACGGGACGTCATCCGGGTCGAGGACGGCGCGCGCGGCACCCGAGCGCTCGGTGGTCCCGGTCGCGACGCCATCGGGTCGTGGAGCTTCCGCGCGACCGGCAAGGCCCTGATGCTCGGCGGTGCGGGCGACGACACGTTCTACCCCGCGATCAGGGACCGGAGGGACGACGTCGTCGTGCGCGGCGGCGGCGGTGCCGACCGCCTCGCCCCTGGAGCCTCCCTGAAGGCAGCACCGCACCGGAGCAAGGTCGTGATCGACGCCCGCTCCGGCACGGTGTCGACGAAGATCGGCACCCGGATCCGCTTCTCCTCCGTCCTGTCCCTCGGCTTCGACGGCAGCACCGAGACGCGGCTCCACTTCCGGGGATCGAACCGCGCCGAGGTGCTGAGGCTCACCGAGCAGTACGGTCCGGTGACCGCCACCGGCGGGGGTGGCAACGACCGGCTCGCCGGCGGCTGGGGGCGCGACCGGCTCGACGGGGGCGCCGGGCGCGACGTGCTGCACGGCGACAAGGGGCGTGACCGCTGCCTGCGCGGCGAGCGGCTGGTCTCCTGCGAGGTCCGCCGCTGACGCACCGCGCTGGCGCGCCGCCGTACGATCGCGGCATGGGCCTGAAGCAGACCGTGGCACGCCAGCTCGCGCCGAGGATCTCCGAGCTCACCCCCGGGCTGAGCACCGGGTTCGTCCGTGAGGCGCTCAACCGCGCCATCGACGGGGTCGGCCCCCTCGCCCCTGCTGCGGTGGCCGCCGACAAACAGCTCACGGAGCAGCGCGGCAACGTCGAGCGCGCGATCCACGAGGTCATCGAGAACAACGTCCGCATCGCCGGGGCGCAGGGCTTCGCCACCAACGTCGGCGGGCTCGTGACGATGGCGGTGGCCATCCCGGCCAACGTGACCGGCCTGGCGATCATCCAGTGCCGGATGGTCGCCGGCATCGCACACCTGCGCGGCCACGACCTCAGCGACCCGCGCGTGCGCAACGCGGTCCTGGCGCTGCTGCTCGGCGAGGAGCACGTCACCGAGCTGGTGAGGAAGAAGAAGCTCCCCGCCACGCCGATGGCCCTGGCCACCGCGCCGGTGCACGACCCCAGCCTCGACGGCACGATCTCCGCGGTCGTGGCCTCCGACATCTTCACCCGGGTCGTCGGCAAGCGGCTGGCGACGACGGTCGGGCGCCGCGTGCCGGTGGTCGGCGGGGTCGTCAGCGCCGGGGCGGACGGCTTCGCGACCTGGAAGGTCGGGAGGTACGCCGACCGGGAGCTGCTGGTCCGTCGGCGCTGAGGCCTCACCCTGCGCGGGCCGCCCACTCCTCGGCGAGGAGCGCGTAGCCGACCTCGTCGAGCCACCCGAGCTCGTGGTGCCACAGGGACTGCCGCGAGTGTCGTTCGCGCCGCATCCCGGCCTTCTCGAGGACCGCGACCGAGGCGTGGTTGTCCGCATTCGCCGCTGCCGTCACGCGGCGCAGGCCGAGGCCCTCGAACGCGGCCGCGAGCAGAGCGCGGGCGGTGGCCGTCGCGATGCCCTGACCGGCGTACCGCGGGTCGACGATGTAGCCGATGAGGCCGTCGGTGCCGTCGGGGACGCCCGGCTGCCCGGGCCCGTCGACGACGTCGAGGAAGCCCATCGCGACGACCTCGCCGTCGCGCTCGACGACGCACGAGTGGTCCGTCGGGCTGTCCGGCACCGCCAGCAGCTCGCGGCGCAGGTCGTCGGGGTGGACGTGCGTGCGGACCATGAAGTGGTTGACGCCCGGGTCGTTGCGGAAGGACAGCAGGGCCTCGACGTCGGCCTCGACCGGGTCACGGAGGAGCAGGTCACCGGCGCGGGCGGGCCAGGGGCTGGGGGGCACGGCGGCGAGCCTCGCAGGCCGGGCAGCGGTGCGGCAACCAGATTCCGTGGGCGACTACGGCAGCCGGTCCACGGCCGTCGTGACGAACAGGCCGACCTCCTCGGTCGTGAACACAGGCTGCACGCCCTCTCCCATCACGATGTCGACCACCTGCACGGTCATCAGCACCGGGCCCTCGCGCACCAGGGCGCTGTGCAGCAGCCAGTAGGCCCGGCCGCCGGCTTCCTCCATCGTCGTCAGCTGCCCGTAGCGGTCCTGACCCACCTCCGGAAGGGTCATCGGCTCGACCGTGCCAGGCCCCTCCTCGCCAGCGGGGAAGTCGCCCTGACAGGCGCGCATGCCGTCACTCAGGGCGTCGAAGGTCGTCACGACCTCGTCCGGGTCGCCGGCCATGATGAGCTCCTGGACGAAGACCAGGTGACCCCGCCGATCGCCCGCGGCCATGTCGATCGGGTTCTCCTCGGACTGGTCGAGCTGCCGGAAGGCCTGCCAGCGCAGGGCGTCCGCAGCTGCTCGGGACTCCTCGCCCGCCCGGTCGCAGAGCTCGATCCTCGGCAGCATCGCCTGCTGGGCCTCGGTGACCACGCCGCTGATCGCGGCCGCATCGTCCGGGGGGACGTTCACGGTCCAGGTGCCGACGTACGCGTCGGGCGTCACCAGGGCGGCCGCCAGCTCCTCGGCCGTCGGCACGGCGACCTGGGACGTGCTGGACGTGGTGCTCGAGGGAGGTGACGGCGCCGTGTCGGAGCCGTCTCCCCCGCAGCCACCCAGCAGCAGCGCTGCAGCGGTCAGGACGACGATGGAGCGGATCCGCCTCATCGTGACACCTCCTCCGGTCGTTGACGTGCGACTGCCCTAGCCGCTCATCCAGCCCAGGCCCTCGGCGACCTGCTGGAGGCTGAGGAGCGTCACGAGCCCGCCGAGAAGCTCTCCGCCGGCTCGAGTCCCGCCGCGAACGCGATCGCGACGGCGACGGTGCCGGCCAGGGCGAGTCCGGCGAGGGACACCGCCCACGTGCCCCACCGGGTCCCGGGTGACCAGTGCACGCCACGACGGGCGTGCGACGGCGTGCTGGTCATCGAGCTCACCTCCCGAGGGCCTGCTCGGCTCTCGGGCAAGTGCCCTCGACCTCCACGCTAGGCCTCCGTGACGCCCAGCGTCAGGGGCGAAGGTCCTCGGGGCTACCCCCGGATCCGGCCCTTCGCCCGCCGGTAGGCATCGAGCGTCCCGCGTCCCGCGGGGCTGTCCTCGAGCGTGGTCACGACCTTGCGCCGGACCCGGTAGGACGGCGTGGCGCGCGCGTGGTCGCGCTCCTCGCGGGCCTCGCGCAGCTCCTCGTGCAGGCGATCCTCCACGGCCCGCAGCCGCGCGCCCTCGACGAGCAGCGCGCTGATCGCGTCGAGCGCCGGCGCCAGCAGCTCGTCGGCGGTGGTGGTGTCGGGGTCGGCGAAGGTGCCGGGCTCGGGGCCGAGGAGGTCGTCGAGCGAGCCGACGACGTCGTAGCCGCGCTCGGCCAGCACGGTCGCCCAGCTGCGGGAGAGCTCGCGCGCCCAGGCGTGGGCGTCGGGCGGCAGGCCCAGCCGGGCGGACGCGACGCCGCGCGAGAGCGTCTGGTGGGCGAGCACCTCGCGGACGAGGGGGCGGTAGTCGGGCGGCGCGATGATCGAGGTGACCCGCTCGTTGATGGTGCGCAGCAGCGACGTCTCCGGGACGCCGAGCGAGGGGTTCTCCCGCTCCGCGGTGAGGTCCAGCGGCAGGTCGTCGAGGCCGAAGGTGCGCGAGAAGCGGCGCCACAGCTCGCCCCGGTCCGAGCCCGACGGCGGGAGCGTGACCAGGTGGACCCGCTCGGGCGGCAGCGAGCTGCCCCAGCGGTCGAGGATGTCGGGAACCTCCTGCACCGCCCAGAACCACGACCCGATGCGGGACTCGCGCGCGGGGTCGCGGATGGTCTCGAGGAAGCGGGCGTAGGTGATGTGGCTGCGGTGCTTGACGTTCTCCTGCCACTCGGCAGGCACCTGGCGCACCAGGTCGCGCGCCGACAGCACGAGGTGGACCTCGGCGTCGCCGAGCGAGTCGAGCGCCCGCCGCACCTGGGTCGGGGTGGCGCGCGCGAAGATCTCGTGGCTGATGATCGCGGTGCCGTGCCACTCGCGCACCTGCGCGGAAAGCCGGTCCCACGCGCCGACGGCCTCGGTCTCGATGCCGCCCCACGGGAGCGTCATCAGGTCGAGCGCAGCGAGGAAGTGCGCGTCGAAGCGGTCGGCGGGGTAGAGGACGTCGTGCTCGCGCAGCAACGACTGGTTGCGGAACAGCACGTCCTGGAGGTAGGACGTGCCGGTCTTCGGGCAGCCCACGTGCAGCAGCACCTTCCTGCTCACTGCCCCACCTGCCTCTCCGTGCGCCGCTTCGCCCGACCGTCCGTGCGCCATGCCGGGTGGACGACCATCCTGATCGCCAGCTCGAGGACCTGCTCGTCGTCGGCACCGGTCACCGCGGCGGGTGCGCTGCGCGGCGCGAGATCGGCGAGGTCGCCGACCACAGGGTAGCCAGCGCGGGTCAGGTGACGCGTCATCCGTGCCGCGGACGAGGCCACCCAGTCGCGCTCGCGATCGGGTACGCCGACCGGCGCGATGCCGCTGTCGGGAATCCGCCGCTGCAGCGTGTGCATCAGCGCCGGCCGCTCGACGGACGGGACACGCAGCCCGACGACCGCGGCCACGCGGCGGGCGAGCTCGGCCTCGGCGGCCCCCGGGACGCGGATCGGGGGCAGCGACCGGACGCCGAGCTCGGGAGGCAGGCGGTCGAGGTCGGTGACGACCCGGACGAGGGGGCGCCGCGGGTGCCAGCGGCGTACGGAGTCGGCGAGGTCGACGCGGGCCGGCAGCTGGTCGCGCTCGCGCCAGAAGCGCAGCCACTCCGCCCACGGCTTGCTGCCGTGCTCGAAGCAGCGCTGGGTCCAGGTGCGCGCGAGGAGCTCGTCGAGCGGCGCGCCGAGGGCCACGACGTGCGGACGAGGTCCTCCCTCGGGCCGGCCGAGACCGCGCAGGTGCTCGCGCAGTCCGGTGGCCAGCACGGGGTCGCCCACCAGGCGGAACCTGCGCCGCCACGGCCGCGCCCAGCTGGTGCGTACGGGATCGGCGCCGAGCGCGACGAGGTCGTCGGCGACGAGGACGCTCGCCACGCGCAGCAGCTCGTGGGCACCCACGGTGGCCGGGTCGACGGGTGCGGGGCCGAAGCCGGACCTCGGCAGCCCGACGAGCGGCAGGTCGGCCTTGCCGCGTCCGGCGGCCGTGGTCGCCAGGACGCGGTCGGCGAGTCCGGTCCGGAGGCGTGCGGAGCCGCGGGCGAGGTTGATGCGGCGCAGCAGCTCGAGCTGCTGGGCGCCCGGCACCGCCGACGCGGCCCCCGGCGCGGTCCGGTCCGTCCACGCCAGCCAGGGCGTCGTACCGCCCTGACGCAGGTGCTCGACCCAGCCCGCCGCCGAGCCGGAGGAGTCGCCGGTCAACGGTCGCGCAGCCGACGCGCGGTCTCGCGGATCTTGCCGCTCACCGTGTCGGCGGAGGCGCGGTTGGCGGCCTCCTGCGTCATCACGGTCAGCGCGTCGAGCGCCGCCCCGAGCTCGAGCTTGGCCCGGACCCGGTCGGGGTTCTTCCACTCCTCGTCCTCGGCGGGACGGCGCGGGCGCAGGTCCTCCACGTCGCCGATGACGTCGACGCCGCTGCCCCTGATCCACTCGATCCAGAGGTCGGCGCGCTCCTCGGCGAAGGCGTAGCGCTCGGGGGGCAGGCGCACCGGGATCGCGGTGCGCGAGACCAGCACCTCCTGCGCGAGCACCTCGCGGATGAGGTTGTCGTAGGCCGGCTCGCGCCACACGCCGAGCTCGAGGCGGCGGTTGAGCTTGCGCAGGAGAGAGGTCTCCGCGATGCCGAGCGAGCGGTTGTCGCGCTCGGAGTCGAGCGGCGCCCAGTCCGGGTCGATGCTGAAGGCGCGGCAGAAGCGCAGCCACAGCTCGTCGCCGTTGGGCCCGCGGTCGTGGGGCACGGTGACCACGTGCACGCGCTCGGGAGGCAGCTTGGCGCCCCACTGCGCCAGCACGCGCGGCAGGTCCATGGCGTTGAAGAACCACGTCTGGCCCCGCTCGACCTTGTTGAGGAAGCGGCGGAAGGGCCACTTGCGGCCCTGCTTGATCGACTCCTGCCAGGCGGCGGGCAGCTGGCGGCCGAGGTCGCGCGCGGAGTAGACGATGTGGACCTCGTTGCCGGCGAGGTCGTTCATCGCCTTGGCGATCTTGTCCGGCTTGGCGCCGGCCAGGATCTCGTGGCTGATCACCACGTTGCCGTCCGAGCGGTTGACCCGCTTGACCATCGCCTCCCAGGCACCCTTGGCATGGCCGGGCGCGCCGCCCCAGTCCTGCTCGAGCAGGTCGAGCGCGGCGCGGAAGTGGAACATGTCCGAGCGGCTACCGCGCGGGCTCGGGACGGTCACGCCGTGCCGGGACAGCGCCGCGGCGTTGAGCAGCAGCCGGTCCTGGAGGTAGGTCGTCCCGGTCTTGGGGGCCCCGATGTGGAGGTGGACGACGCGGCTCATGGCGCTGATTGTGCCCGAGCGGGTAGGCAGGCGGGAAACGGCTGCCCTGCGACCCGCCGGAGGACCACATCCCGGTGGACTACCGGGGGTCCGTCAGGCGCCCAGTGCTCGTACGACGGCGCTCGGGCTCGGGCGGCCCAGCCGGCCGGCCATCCACACGCTGGTCGCGACCACGGCGTCGAGGTCGACCCCGTGATCGATCCCGAGCCCGGTCAGCATCCACACCAGGTCCTCGGTGGCGAGGTTGCCGGTGGCCGACTTCGCGTAGGGGCAGCCCCCGAGGCCGCCGGCGCTGGCGTCGAAGGTGGTGATGCCGGCCTGGAGCGCGGAGAACGTGTTGGCCAGCGCCTGGCCGTAGGTGTCGTGGAAGTGCATCGCCAGCCGGTCGGTGCCGACCCCGGCGTCCGCGAAGGCCGCGACCAGCGCCTTCACGTGTCCGGCGGTGGCCACGCCGATGGTGTCGCCGAGGCTGAGCTGGCTCGCGCCGAGGTCGAGGAGGCGGGTGCCGGCGGTGACGACCTGCTCGATCGGCACCGCGCCCTCCCACGGGTCGCCGAAGCACATCGACACGTAGGCCCGCACGTCCATCCCGGCCTCGCGGGCGCGGGCGACGGTCGGCTCGAACATCGCGAACTGCTCGTCGAAGGTGCGGTTGAGGTTCTTCGCGGCGAAGGTCTCGGTGGCGCTGCCGAAGATCGCGATGTGCTCCAGGCCGAGCTCGAGCGCCCGGTCGAGGCCGCGCTCGTTGGGCACCAGGACGGGCAGGTGGCGCCCGGCCTCGCCCAGGTCGGCCATCAGCTCCGCGGCGTCGGCGAGCTGCGGCACCCACCTCGGGTGGACGAAGGAGGTGGCCTCGACGATCGGGAGGCCGGCGGCCACGAGGCGGCGTACGAACTCCGCCTTGACCTCGACGGGCACGATCGCCTGCTCGTTCTGGAGGCCGTCGCGGGGGCCGACCTCGTAGATCGTGACGGCCGACGGGAGGCCGTCGGCGCGCACGGTCATGGGCAGGTCAGACATCGGAGGCCTCCACGACGAACAGGGCGGCGCCGAGCTTGACGAGGTCGCCGGTGGCCGCTCCGACCGCGGTGACCGTGCCGGCGAAGGGTGCCTTGAGTGCGAGCTCCATCTTCATCGCCTCCATCACCCCCAGTGTCTCCCCTTCCGCCACGCTCTGTCCCTCAGAGACGTTGACCGCCAGCACGGTGCCCGGCATCGGGGCGAGCAGCGTGCCGTCGCCCGCGGCGGCGGCATGGTCGGCGAACGGGTCGGGCCGCACCCACACCCAGCGCTGTCCGCGGTGCACGACGTCGACGACGTCGCGCTGCACGTCGAGCACCGCGTGCTCGGCGACCCCGTCGACGAGCAGGTGGACCGTGTGGTCCTCCGCCGACACCAGGCGTACGTCGTGGGTGGCGCCGGCGTGCGACACCTGTCCGCGGTGCCGGTCGACGACGACGTGGGCGTCGCCGAGCACCACCGTGTCGGCGGCCGGCTCCCCGCCCATCCGCCAGCCGTCGGAGCGCCAGGGGCCGCTGCCACCGTGGCGCGAGCCGGGCATCGTGTCGAGCAGCACCTCGGTCCAGGCGGCCAGCACCAACGCCATCGAGCCGTCGGGTTCGGGCACCTCGTGGCGGTCGAGCCAGGCAGTGTCGATGGTGGCGTCGCGGAACTCGTCCGAGGCGGCCAACGTGCGCAGGAAGCCGGTGTTGGTGGTGATGCCGAGGATCGCCGTGTCGTCGAGCGCGCCCACGAGCGTGGTGCGGGCGACCTCGCGGTCGGCGCCCCACGCGATGACCTTGCCGAGCATCGGGTCGTAGGAGGTGGAGACCTCCTGCCCCGGCTCGAGCGCGTGGTCGACGCGGATGTGCGCCCCGGCAGGCCCGCCGAGGGAGGACGCCCACCGCACGATCGACGTACGTCCCGCCTGGGGCAGGAAGCCGTGGAAGGAGTCCTCGGCGTAGACCCGGGCCTCGATGGCGTGCCCCTCGAGCCTGATCTGCGACTGGTCGATGCCCAGCGCCTCCCCCGTCGCGACCCGCAGCTGGAGCTCGACGAGATCCACCCGCTCGCTCGCTGCCCCCGTCCGGACCCGGACGACCTCCTCGGTGACCGGGTGCTCGACCTGCAGGCGGGTGTTCATCTCCAGGAAGTAGAACTCGCCGGTCGCGTTGTCGAGCAGGAACTCGACGGTCCCCGCCCCGGTGTAGCCGCACTGCTGCGCGAGCGCGACCGCGGAGGCAGTGATCGCGGCCCGTTGGTCCTCGTCGATCGTCGGTGCGGGCGCCTCCTCAAGCACCTTCTGGTGCCGGCGCTGGGTGGAGCAGTCGCGCTCGAAGAAGTGCAGCACGGTGCCGTGGGAGTCGCCCATGACCTGCACCTCGACGTGGCGCCCGGACTCGACGTACTTCTCCACCAGGATCGTGTCGTCGCCGAAGGACGACAACGCCTCGCGCCGGGCGGCGGCGAACGACTCGGCGTAGTCCTCGGCCGAGCGGACGACCCGCATCCCCTTGCCGCCACCGCCCGCGGCGGCCTTGACCAGGACCGGGTAGGCGTAGGTGGCCGGGTCGTCGTCGAGGGACCAGGACGGCACCACCGGTACGCCGGCGGCGAGCGCCACCTCGCGGGCGGCGTCCTTGCGCCCCATCGCGTCCATCACGTCGCCCGTCGGACCGACCAGGGTGATGCCCGCCTCGGCGAGCGCCCTCGCGAAGGGCGCGCGCTCGGAGAGGAAGCCGTAGCCGGGGTGGACGAAGCCGGCGCCCGACTCCCGCGCCGCGGCGACCACTGCGTCGATGTCGAGGTAGGACGAGACCCGCACCGCGCGGTCGGCGGCGCGCACGTGCGGCGCGTCGGCGTCGAGGTCGGTGTGGATCGCGACGCATGCCCAGCCGAGGCGTCGCGCCGTCCGCATGACCCGCAGGGCGATCTCGCCGCGGTTGGCGATCAGCAACGTTCTCATCAGCTCATTCCCATCAGGGGGTTTCGACGCGCCCGTTGCGCCCTCGTGCCTCGGTCGTGGGGCTTGCTCGACCTGGTCGCGCCCGCGCGACGCGCTCGTTCCTCGCTCGTCACTGCGCGCCTCACATCCGGAAGATGCCGTAGGACGGTTCGGGGATCGGGGTGTACGACGTCGCGGCGAGCGCCATGCCCAGCACCCGGCGGGTGTCGGCGGGGTCGATCACGCCGTCGTCCCACAGCCGCGCACTGGCGTAGTAGGGCGAGCCCTGGGTCTCGTACTGCTCGCGGATCGGAGCCTTGAACGCCTCGACTGCGTCCTCGTCCTCGAGGTCGGTGCGGACGGTGGCGAGCACCGAGGCGGCCTGCTCGCCGCCCATCACCGAGATGCGCGCGTTGGGCCACATCCAGAGGAAGCGCGGGTCGTAGGCCCGTCCGCACATGCCGTAGTTGCCGGCGCCGAAGGAGCCGCCGATGACCACCGTGAACTTCGGCACCACGCTGCACGCGACCGCGGTGACGAGCTTCGCGCCGTCGCGGGCGATGCCCTTGTTCTCGTACTCGCGCCCGACCATGAAGCCGGTGATGTTCTGCAGGAAGACCAGCGGGATCCCGCGCTGGTTGCACAGCTCGATGAAGTGCGCGCCCTTGAGCGCCGACTCGCTGAAGAGGATGCCGTTGTTGGCCACGATGCCGACCTCGTAGCCGTCGATGCGCGCGAAGCCGCACACCAGCGTGTCGCCGTAGAGCTTCTTGAACTCGTGGAACCGGCTCCCGTCGACCAGTCGGCGGACGACCTCGCGCACGTCGTACGGCGTGCGGGTGTCGGGGGGGACCACGTCGTAGAGCGACTCCGGCGGCTCGTGCGGCTCCTCGACCTCCGCGCTGGGCTCGCGCGCGGGACGGGCGGCAGGCAGCGTGTCGATGATCGAGCGCACGATGGCCAGCGCGTGGGCGTCGTCCTCGGCGAGGTGGTCGACCACGCCGGAGGTGCGGGCGTGGACCTCGCCGCCCCCGAGGTCCTCCGCGGACACGACCTCGCCGGTCGCGGCCTTCACCAGCGGCGGTCCGCCGAGGAAGATCGTGCCCTGGTCGCGCACGATCACCGTCTCGTCGGACATCGCCGGCACGTAGGCGCCGCCGGCGGTGCAGGACCCCATCACGCTGGCGATCTGCGGGATGCCCCGGGCCGACATGTTCGCCTGGTTGAAGAAGATCCGGCCGAAGTGCTCCCGGTCGGGGAAGACCTCGTCCTGCAGCGGCAGGAACGCCCCGCCGGAGTCGACGAGGTAGATGCAGGGCAGGTGGTTCTCGGCGGCGATCGTCTGCGCGCGGAGGTGCTTCTTGACCGTCATGGGGTAGTAGGTGCCGCCCTTGACGGTGGCATCGTTGGCGACGATCACGCACTCGCGGCCCGAGACCCGGCCGATCCCGGCGACCACTCCGGCCGACGGGACGGCGTAGGTGTCGTCGCCGTACATCCCGTACGCCGCCAGCGGGGCGAGCTCGAGGAAGGGGCTGCCGGGGTCGAGCAGCCGGTCGACGCGGTCGCGGACCAGCAGCTTGCCGCGGTCGGTGTGCTTGCGGCGCGCGCTCTCCGACCCGCCCTGGCGGACCCGGGCCAGCCGGGCGCGCAGGTCGTCGACGAGCTCGCGCATGGTCGGGGGGCCCTGGATCGGGCTCAGCTGCTCGGACACGTCATCAGGTTAGCGATCGTTAACCTCGGGCGTCCAGTGGCGGAACTCCCCGCGCAGCGTCGTGCCGCGACCCGGTGCCGTCTCGAGGTGCAGGGTGCCGCCGGCCGCCGCGACCCGGGCCTCCATCCCGAGCAGCCCGCCGGGGGTGACGATCTCGCGGTCGAAGCCGCGGCCGTCGTCGCTGACGCTGAAGCTCAGGTGCGGCCGACCGCGCACGGTGACCAGCACCGCGGTGGCGTCGGCGTGCTTGGCGGCGTTGGTCAGCGCCTCGAGGATGCAGAAGTACGCCGCGGCCTCCACGTGCTGCCCGGGGCGCTCGACGTCCGCGACGTCGAGGGTGACCGGGACCGGCGAGCGGCGGGCGGCCGACTGGAGCGCGGCGACCAGGCCGCGCTCGGTGAGCAGCGGCGGGTAGATGCCGCGGGCGAGCTCGCGCAGCTCGAGCAGCACCTCGCGGTTGTCCGCGGCGAGCTGCCCGAGCAGCGCGGCGGCGCCCTCGCCGCGCCCGGCGCGCAGCTCCGTGCGCGCCCGCTCGATCGTCACGCTCATCGCGAGCAGCCGCTGCTGGGCGCCGTCGTGGAGGTCGCGCTCGAGGCTGCGGCGAGCCGCGTCCGCGACCTCGACGATGCGCGTGCGCGACTCGACGAGCTGGTCGGACTGCTCGCGCAGGCGGTTGTAGGCGTCGCGCACGAGGAAGACCACCACGAGCACGCCCGCCGGCAGGGAGGACGCGATCACCAGGGCGTTGACCCACCACAGGTCGTTGAGCGCACCCACGCGCCGCCACTCCCCGAGCGCGGCCACCGACGCACTGCCGAGCACCGCCACCACCATGAGGGCGCGGATGCCGGTGCGACCGAGGTGGGGCAGGCTGACCAGCAGCGGCACCATCGTCACCAGCGCGGTCAGCGGGCTGAGGTTGGGCGTGGCCCAGGTGCCGCCGACGGCGAAGAGCAGCGCCGACAGCGTCAGTCCGACGATCGCGGCGGGGGCGCCGTAGCGGCGACACAGCGGCGCGGTCACGAGCATCAGCCCGAGCGACACCACCATGACGGCGAGGTCGATCTCGACGGCCGTGTGCTGGAAGCCCAGCCCGTACGCCGCCGCGAGCAGCAGGGTCGCGGTGGTGAGTGCGACGAGGTTGATGCGCAGCAGCCACCGCAGGGCCGGGTCGAGCTCGTCCCAGCCCGACAGCAGGCTCTTCACCGGCTCCTCATCGACGCGGCGACACCCCGCCGCCGCCCACGCCGACCCCCGCCTCGCTGAGGAAGACCAGGGTGGCGGCGACGCGGCGGTGCACGGGTGCGTCGGAGGGCAGGTCGAGCTTGGTGAGGATCGAGCTGATGTGCTTCTCCACCGCCCGGTCGGTGACCACCAGCTCCTCGGCGATCGCCGCGTTGGTCATCCCCCGCGCGACCATCCCGAGGACCTCGAGCTCGCGCGGGGTGAGTCGGTCGAGCAGGGAGTCGTGGCGACGGGTCCCGGTCGCCATCAGCGCGTCGACCACGATCTGGTCGATCACCGACCCGCCGGCCGCGACCGTGCGCAGCGCCGCGACCAGCTCGTCCACGTCGGCCACGCGCTCCTTGAGGAGGTAGCCGCGACCGTCGCTGCCCTCGCGCACCAGGTCCAGGGCGTACTCCACGTCGGAGTACTGCGTCAGCGCCACGACCCCGGTGCCGGGGTGCGTGCGCCGCAGCTCGCCCGCGGCACGGATGCCCTCGTCGGTGAAGTCCGGTGGCATCCGGATGTCGGTGAGCACCACGTCGGGACGGTGCTCCTCGACCGCGGCCATCAGCTCTGGGAGGCTGGTCGCGGTGGCGACCACGTCGAGGTCGTCGAAGGCCGCCAGCAGGGCGAGGATGCCCGCCCGGAGCAGGTCTCCGTCCTCGGCCAGCACGACCCGGATCCGCGTCATGCGCGCAGCGTAGCCACGGCGCGACACCGGCGTCTGTAGAGCAGGCACCACCCCGGCGGCCGTTGTCGCAAGGTGTGGCCGTCGCGTGTCCCGCGCGTGTGGATCGGGTTTGCCCCCGTGGGGTAGACCAGAGGTGGTGCTGGCACCACTGCAGCGATCCGCCCCGAGGAGGACACTTCTCGACGGATGCCAGGTGCACTGATCGTGGGGATCAGTGGGCCGCTGCGGGGGTGCGGCCCACTGGAGCACGACATGGGGAGGCACGTGTGATTCCGCTGGCGGTCTGGCAGGCGCAGCAGCGCCCGGTGACGCTCCCGGCGCCGCGCGCCCCACACGAGGGATCGGGGGGCACTAGCCTCGGCCCCGTGACCCCCCGCCGGCAGCAGATCCTCGACATCGCCGCCGACCTCTTCGCCGCGCGCGGCTTCCACGGGGTCTCGGTCGTCGAGCTCGGCTCCGCCTGCGGCATCTCCGGGCCGGCGCTCTACAAGCACTTCGAGTCCAAGGACGCGATGCTCGCCGAGATGCTGGTGAGCATCAGCGAGACCCTCCTGGCCGAGGGCCGTAGCCGCGTGGCCGGCGCCGACGGCCCCCGCGAGGCCCTCGAGGCCCTGGTCGAGTGGCACATCCAGTTCGCCATCGAGCACCCCGCCCTCATCGTCGTGCAGGACCGCGACTGGAGCAGCCTGCCCGACGAGGCCCGCGAGCGCGTGCGCGCGCTGCAGAGGGCGTACGTCGACGTGTGGGCCACGCAGGTGCGCCGCTTCCACACCGGCCTCAGCCCGGAGGCGTCCCGCACCCGCGCGCACGTGCTCTTCGGCCTGCTCAACTCCACCCCGCACAGCGGCCGGCTCCCCGACCCGCAGATGCACGACGTGCTCCGCGACATGGCGCACGGTGCCCTCGGCCTGACCTGAGGCGCCGGCGCGCTCACATCGCGTCGAACGGGCTCTCCTGCTGCAGCAGGCGTGCGGCCCGGACCGCGGCGTCCTCGGCGACGACGAGGTCGTCGAGCTCGTCGGGACCGTCACCGGCACCCGCGACGGGGTCGCCGTCCTCGACCACCTGCGGCTGGTGGATGCGGTGCAGCTCGCGCAGCACCCGCTCGCGCGAGAGCCCGCGCAGGTGGGTCAGCACGAAGGGGTCGGCGGCGATCAGCCACACCAGCTGGGTGAGCACGGCCAGCGCGTGGGAGCACGGGTCGAGCCACGCCTCGCACGTGCAGGCCGAGCCCAGCTCCCCGCCGTACGGCAGCAGCTCGACGCCCGCCTCCTCCACGGCCTCGACGAGGGCGTGCGGCAGCTCGCCGGCCATCAGCGCGGCGATGCGGCCGGCCTCGGCGGCGACGAGCTCGGTGAAGGCCGACGCGTCGGAGTCGTCGAGCACCGGCACCGTGACCTCGACGGTGAAGGCGTCCTGGCCCTCGCCCACCGCCGCCACCGCGGCACCGTCGGAGACGGTGATCGCACCCACCGCCCCGGCCCGGGCGAGCGCCCGGCCGCGCCTGAGGTCCTCGGCGCTGTAGGCCGCCTCCTCGACCGAGCGGAGCACCGCCTTGCTCCACCACGTGCCGGAGCCGCCGCCGCGCCTCGCCGCCAGGCGCGGATGGGTCGTGCCCGCCGCGCTCACCGGCGCAGCTCGACCAGGTCGCGCAGCTCGGCGTCGGACAGCTCGGTCAGCGCGGTCTCGCCGCGCGTGAGGACCGAGTCGGCGATGGAGCGCTTGCGGGCCAGCAGCTCGGCGATCTTCTCCTCGATGGTGCCCTGGGTGATCGCGCGGTGCACCTGCACCGGCCGGGTCTGACCGATGCGGTAGGCCCGGTCGGTGGCCTGGTCCTCGACCGCGGGGTTCCACCAGCGGTCGAAGTGGATGACGTGGTCGGCGCGGGTGAGGTTGAGCCCCGTGCCGCCGGCCTTCAGCGACAGCAGGAAGACCGGCACCTCCCCCGCCTGGAAGCGCGCCACCATCGCGTCGCGCTCGCGCACCGGCGTGCCGCCGTGCAGGAACTGGTGCGGAACTCCCGTCGTGGCCAGGTGGCGCTCGAGCAGCCGTGCCATGGCGACGTACTGGGTGAAGACGAGGACCGCACCGTCCTCCGCCACCACGGTGCCGACCAGCTCGTCGAGCAGGTCGAGCTTCTCCGAGCGCCCGCGCAGGCGCGGGTTGGCCTGCCGCAGGAAGTGCGCCGGGTGGTTGCAGATCTGCTTGAGCCCGGTGAGCAGCTTGAGCACCAGCCCGCGGCGGGTCTCCTCGTCGGCCTCCTCGATGCGGCGCATCGACTCGCGCACGAGCGTCTCGTAGAGGACGACCTGCTCGCGGGTCAGGCCGAGCACGTGGTCGGTCTCGGTCTTGGGCGGCAGCTCCGGCGCGACACCCGGGTCGGACTTGCGCCGGCGCAGCAGGAACGGCCCGATCAGGTCGGCGAACTGGCGCGCCTTGGTCGGCTCGAGGCCGGACTCGATCGGCCCGGCCCACACCTTGCGGAAGGCGTTGCGGCTGCCCAGCAGGCCGGGGATCGCCCAGTCGAGGATCGACCACAGCTCGGTGAGGTCGTTCTCGACCGGGGTGCCGGTCAGCGCGACCCGGGCGGTGCACGGGATGGTGCGCAGGGCGCGGGCGGCGGCCGAGCGGGAGTTCTTGATGTGCTGCGCCTCGTCGGCGACCACGAGGTCCCACGTGACCTCGGCGAGCAGGTCCGCGTCGTTGCGCATCGTGCCGTAGGTCGTCAGCACGAAGCCCCCGCTCACGCCGTCGAGGTCGCGCGCGCTGCCGTGGTGGCGGCGTACGGCGACGCCGGGGGCGAAGCGGCGGATCTCGGCCTCCCAGTTGCCGAGCAGCGACGCCGGGCAGACGACGAGCGTCGGACCCGCTGCGCCCGGCTGGCCGGCGCGGTGCAGGTGCAGGGCGATCACGGTGACCGTCTTGCCGAGGCCCATGTCGTCGGCCAGGCAGGCGCCGAGCCCGAGCGAGGTCAGCTCGGCGAGCCAGGAAAGGCCTCGGCGCTGGTAGTCGCGCAGCTCCGCACGCAGCGCGGGGGGCACGTCGACCAGCGCACCGGTCGCGGCGTCGCGGAGCCGGTCGCGGACCGCCAGCAGGCTCGCCCCGACGACAGCCTCGTAGGGGACGTCCTCGATGTCGACGACGCCGGTCAGCGTCGCGGCGAGCGCCTGCACGGGGGTCACGGTGCGGATCAGCCGCTTGCGTGCGCGCTTGATGATCCCGGAGTCGACCGCGACCCAGTTGTCGCGCAGCTTGATGATCGGGCTCGCCGTGCGGGCCAGCTCGTCCATCTCCTCCTCGCTCAGCTCCTCGCCGTGCAGCGAGACCTGCCACTCGAAGCCGAAGAGCGCCTGGGGGCCGAACAGCCCGTCCTGCAGCGGCTCCTCGCGACGCCCCGGCGCCGACCGGCGGCCCAGCTCGACGCGCTGGGTGACCTCGCGGTCGAGGTACTTCGGCCACAGGACCGGGTGCCCGGCCTCGGTGAGGGCCGCCGCCCCGTCGTCGAGCAGGGAGAGGATCTCGTCGGAGTCGAGGGTGATCTCGTCGGGGACCCGCAGGTCGAGCAGCCGCTCCAGCACCGGCCAGGCGTCGGCCGCAGAGCGCAGCGCGATGGCGGCGTGCGTGCGGGCGCGCTCGCCGAAGCCGTGCGCGGCCTCGGGGCCGGACTCGGCCCAGAGCTCGGAGGCGTCGGCCATGTGGGCGGCGTTGTCGACCGCGTGCACCTGCGTGACGAGGCGTACGGCGCCGGCGACGAGCTCCTCCTCGTCGGCCTCGATGCGGAAGGAGATCGTCACCAGGTGCGGCCGGTCGTCGCGGGCGCGCGAGCGGATCCGCGCGATCCGCTGCTGGAGCCGGTCGCTGAACTCGTCGGGACTGTGCGACACGACGGGCGCCGGCACCGCGGCCACCGGTGCGCGGTGGCGCGAGCGCCCGGGCGTCGTGCGCGGGACGGTGTCGACCACGGCGTCGAGCAGCGCCCGCACCGTGCCCTCCGCCGTCGCCTCGTCGAAGCCGTCCCAGGCCCGCGAGCGGGCCAGCTCGCCGATCCGGCGCTCGTCGTCGGCGTCGAGGCCCGCGACCTGCCAGTGGCGACCCTCGGGGTCGGGGGCGAAGCGGCCCGACGCCACCAGCTGCAGGCCCATCAGCGCGGCGCCGGCCAGCAGCGCGACCGAGGGGTGCGGCCCGTCGGCGTCGCGGACCTTGCCCAGCACCGGCAGGGCACCGCGGATCGGCAGCACGATCGTCCGGCGCTCGTCGGTGAACTCGATCGAGCCCTCCCGGGGCGGCTCCCCCACCAGCAGCCTGGCGGGACCGGTGACCGGGACAAAGCTCATGCAGCACCCTTCGTTGATCCGCTCGACCAGACGCTAACGCCTCGGACCGACAAGGAGTTCCCCGGCGACTACCGTCGGACGGCATGGACGTCTCCGCACTGCTCGCCGCCCACCCCGTCATCGACGGGCACAACGACCTGCTCTGGACCGCGCGCACGGCGACGGCGTACGACTTCACTCGCCTCGACGTCGGCGCCGGCGGCACCCCCACCCACACCGACCTGCCGCGGATGCGCGCCGGCGGGATGGGGGCGCAGTTCTGGTCGGTCTACGTCCAGACGCGCCTCACCGGCGACGACGCGGTGAGCGCCACGCTCGAGCAGGTCGACGCCGCGCGCCTGCTCACCGACACGTACGCCGACCAGCTGGCGTGGGCGACGACCGCCGACGAGGTCGAGCAGGCATGGGCGTCGGGCCGGATGGCCTCGCTGATGGGCGCCGAGGGTGGGCACTCGATCAACTGCTCGCTCGGCACCCTGCGCCAGCTCCACACCCTCGGCGTGCGCTACCTGACGCTCACCCACAACGCGAACACGCCGTGGGCCGACTCCGCCACCGACCGACCGGTGGCGGGAGGGCTGACGGAGTTCGGCCGCGAGGTCGTGCGGGAGATGAACCGCCTCGGGATGATGGTCGACCTCTCCCACGTCTCCGCCGACACGATGCGCGACGCGCTCGCCGTCAGCGAGGCGCCGGTCGTCTTCAGCCACAGCTCCGCGCGTGCGGTGACCGACAGTCCGCGCAACGCCCCCGACGACGTGCTCGAGGCCACGGCCCGTGGCGGGGGCGTGTGCATGGTGACCTTCGTGCCCAAGTTCGTGAACACCGCCTGCGCCGACTGGCACCGGGAGCTGGTCGCGGCCGCCGCGGCCGAGGGCGTCCCCGAGTCCGACGGGGAGCGGTTCGGCGCCTTCGAGGACGCCTGGGTGCGCGACCACCCGCAGCCCCCGGCGTCGCTCTCCGACGTGGTGGCGCACGTCGAGCACGTCCGGGAGGTGGCCGGCATCGACCACGTCGGCCTCGGCGGCGACTACGACGGCGTGGGAACCCTGCCGGTCGGGCTGGAGGACGTCTCGACCTACCCGGCCCTCGTCTCCGCGCTCGCCGACCGCGGCTGGTCGGAGGCCGACCTGGCCCGGCTCACCTGCCGCAACACGCTGCGGGTGATGCGCCAGGTCGAGGCGGCCGCGCGCGAGCTGCAGCAGGTGCGCGGGCCGAGCCTGGCGCGGATCGAGGACCTCGACGGCGTACGCCCGGGGGCCTGACGCGCTGCTCCACCCCGCGGGGTGACGCAGCCCACCCGAGGAGGAATAGGTGGTTGTCGAGGGCAACCAATATCGTTCTCGGGTGACCGACACCCAGATCGACTCCGGCGAGACCCGGCCGGACAGCTCCGACAAGCTCGACAAGAACGTCCTGATGGTGGCCGGCGTGGTCGTCCTCGGGGCGATCATGTCGATCCTCGACATCACGGTCGTCTCGGTGGCCCTCGAGACCTTCCAGCGCGAGTTCGACGCCACCGCGGCCGAGGTCGCCTGGACGATGACCGGCTACACCCTGGCCCTGGCCAGCGTCATCCCGCTGACCGGCTGGGCGGCCGACCGCTTCGGCACCAAGCGCCTCTACCTCCTCGCCGTCCTGCTCTTCACCGCCGGCTCGGTGCTGTGCGCCGCGGCGACGTCGCTCGAGATGCTCGTCCTCTTCCGCGTCCTCCAGGGCCTCGGCGGCGGCATGCTGATGCCGCTCGGCATGACGATCCTGACCCGCGCCGCCGGTCCCGAGCGCGTGGGCCGCGTGATGGCGGTCCTCGGCATCCCGATGCTGCTCGGCCCGATCTTCGGCCCGATCCTCGGCGGTGCGCTGATCGACAGCGCGTCGTGGCACTGGATATTCCTGATCAACCTGCCCATCGGCATCGCGGCGATCGTCTACGCCTGGATCGTGCTCCCGAAGGACGAGGTCGAGCCGTCGGAGACCTTCGACTGGCTCGGCATGGTGCTGCTCTCCCCCGGCCTCGCCGCCTTCCTCTACGGCATCAGCTCGATCCCCGAGGAGGGGACCGCGATGGCTGCGCGCGTGCTCGTGCCGATGATCCTCGGCATCGCGCTGATCGTCGCGTTCGTGCCGTGGGCGCTGGCGCGCCGCAACATCCACCCGCTGGTCGAGCTGCGCCTGTTCAAGAACCGCAACATGACCGTCGCGGTGCTGGCGATGATGCTCTTCGCGATCGCGTTCTTCGGCGCCTCGCTGCTCTTCCCGCTCTACTTCATCCAGGTGCGCGGCGAGGACGCCCTCGGCGCCGGCCTGCTGCTGGCCCCACAGGGCATCGGCGCGATGGTGACGATGCCGATCGCCGGGATCCTGGCCGACCGCATCGGCCCCGGCAAGATCGTGCTCACCGGCATCAGCGTCATCACCGTCGGCATGGCCATGTTCACCCAGATCGGCGCGGACACGTCCTACACCTACATCCTCGCCGCGCTCTTCGTGATGGGCCTCGGCATGGGCGGCACGATGATGCCGATCATGACCGCCGCGCTCGCCACGCTGACCGCGCACAACGTGGCCCGCGGCTCCACCCTGCTCAACATCACCCAGCAGGTGGCGGCCTCGATGGGCACCGCGCTCTTCTCGGTGATCCTCACCAACGAGCTCAAGGGCAAGGAGTCGGTCGCCGTGGCCGGCGCGGTCCGCGAGGCCGGCGACGACCAGGGCGCGGTCGCACGGGTCCTCGAGCGGTTCGGCCTCTCGCCGGCCGAGCTCGACAACGTGCTCGCGCGGGTGCCGGGCGACATGGCCGACTCGTTCGCGACGGTCTTCATCGTCGCCACGATCCTGGTCGCGTGCTGCCTTGTCCCGGCGGCGTTCCTGCCCCGCCGCAAGGTCGCGCCGGTCGACCCGACCGCGATGATGGGTCACTGAGCGGGCGGTTCGTTCCGCTGCACACCGCTGACCGGGCGGTTCCTCGCGCTGCGTGCGCAAGGAACCGCCGGTCGGTGCGTTCCAGCGCGAGGAAGTGCCCGCTCGGCGGCTAGGACCGGCTGCCCAGCCACAGCGGCAGCACGGCGCCGGCCCCGGCCTCGCGCAGCGCGACCGCGGCGAGCGTCGAGCTCCACCCGGTCTCGACGAGGTCGTCGACCAGCAGCACCGTGGCGCCCGGCGGCACCTCGGCGACCAGCCCGCTGCGACGGCGTACGGCGGCGACGCGCTGCGCGGAGTTTGACTGCCCGGCGCGCGGGGGCACGGTCGCGTCGCGCACGGCCCACGTGCCGACGACCGGCACCTGCATCACCCGCGCGAGCCCCTCGGCGAGGTCGCGCGTCAGCGTCGGCCGGGTCGCCGACTCGGTGACGACGATCGCGTCGGGCCGGCTGCGCCACTGCGGCGCCCAGTCCTTCATCACGTCCATCACTGCCTGCGCCAGCCCGGGCGGGACCGGACCGTCGGGGGTGTCCTCGCGGAAGAGGTCACGCAGCGCCTGGCCGTGGCCGAGGTCGGTGAGGCGGGCGACGGCACGGCCCGGCTCGGCGCCGGCGGTGATCTTGCCCTTGAGGTCGAGGCCGAGGTTGGCCAGCGCGGTGGGCCACATCCGGCGCGGGTCGATGGTGACGCCGGGGCGCGAGAGACGTTCGCCGGCCTCGGCGACGGCGGCCTCGCCCACCGAGGTCGACAGGTCGAGCCCGCCGCAGTTGTCGCACCGCCCGCAGTCGACGGCGCCCTCGTCGTCGAGCTGCTCGCGCAGGTAGCGCATCCGGCACTGGTCGGTGTCGAGGTAGCCCAGCATCGCCTGCTGCTCGCGCTCGCGGGCCTCGGCGACGCGGGCGTAGCGCTCGCCGTCGTAGTGCCACGGCCGGCCGGTGGCGATCCAGCCGCCCTGGACCCGCTGCACCGCGCCGTCGACGTCGAGCACCTTGAGCATGGACTCGAGCCGGTTGCGACCGAGCTCGACGCGGGTCTCGATCGTAGCGGTGGACAGCGGACGCTCGGAGTCGGCGAGCGCGGCCAGCGTCTCGCGCACCTGCTCCTCGCGCGGGAACCCGAGCGAGGCGAAGTAGGCCCAGATGTCACGGTCCTCGACCTGCGGCAGCAGCACGACCGTCGCGTCGTCGGTGCCGCGCCCGGCACGACCGACCTGCTGGTAGTAGGCGACCGGCGAGGCGGGGGCGCCGAGGTTGATCACGAAGCCGAGGCTGGCGTCGAAGCCCATCCCGAGCGCGCTGGTCGCGATCAGCGCCTTCACCCGGCCGTCGACGAGCGCCTGCTCGAGGCCGTGGCGCTCGTCGGCCTCGGTCTGGCCGGAGTAGGCAGCGACCTCCAGGCCGCGGTCGCGGAGGTAGCCCGCGACCTCCTGGGTGGCGGCCACCGTCAGGCAGTAGACGATGCCGGACCCGGGCTGCTCGGCCAGGTGGTCGGCCAGCCAGGCCAGGCGTTGCTCGGGCGTCCGGAGGCGTACGACGCCGAGGCGCAGCGACTCGCGGTCGAGCGTGCCGCGCTGCACGAGCACCGCGGAGCTGCCCGAGCCCTCGGCGTGGACCCCGAGCTGCTCGGCGACGTCACCGGTGACGCGGGAGTTGGCCGTCGCGGTCGTGGCGAGCACGGGGATGCCGTCGGGGAGCTCGGCCAGCAGCGTCCGGAGGCGGCGGTAGTCGGGCCGGAAGTCGTGGCCCCAGTCGGAGATGCAGTGGGCCTCGTCGACCACCAGCAGGCCGCACGTCGCGGCCAGGCGGGGCAGCACCTCGTCACGGAAGCCGGGGTTGTTGAGCCGCTCGGGGCTCACCAGCAGGACGTCGACCTCGCCTGCGTGGATCTGGTCGTTGATCGGCTGCCACTGGTCGATGTTGGTGGAGTTGATCGTCACCGCCCGGATGCCGGCGCGCTCCGCCGCGGCGATCTGGTTGCGCATCAGCGCGAGCAGCGGGCTCACGATGACGGTCGGGCCGGCGCCCTCCTCGCGCAGCAGCTTGGTGGCGACGAAGTAGACCGCGGACTTGCCCCACCCGGTGCGCTGCACGACGAGCGCGCGACGGTGGTCGACCGCGAGCGCCTCGATGGCCGCCCACTGGTCCTCGCGCAGGACGGCATCACCCTGCCCGTCCCTGGGTCCGACGAGAGCCCGCAGGTGCCGCTCGGCGGACTCGCGGGCCGAGCGGCGTACGTCGTCGGCGACGGGTGCGGCGGCAGTGGGGGTGGTCATGGTCCCTGTCTACCAACAGGGACCGACGGCGCGCCCGGCGGTTGAGTAGTCCACCGGGAAGTTCGTGCGGCGCGACGGCCGGCAGCCACTTCCCGGTGGACTACCGGGGGTCGAGCGATCAGCGACGCGCGCTGCGCTCCAGGAACTTCTCGATGTCGACCCCGGCCCGACGGGCGTCGCGACGTGCCTCGGGGGTGGTGAGGTCGGGGGCCACGAAGGTCTCCGGCTCGATGGCGCGGTCGGCGTCGGCGTACCGGCTCTGGATCGCCGCCTGCTCGTCCGCCGAGGCGGAGGACTCGGCGACGACCTGGGCGGTCACGGCGACGGCGGCGCCGGTGAGCAGCGGGCTGACGGAGGGCGTGTAGCCGCCTGCGTGGCCGTTGGCCTTGGGGTGGTAGCTCTCGCTGATCGGGCTGGACAACCCGTTGATCCACTCGTCGTCGGCGCAGACCGCGTGGCCGACGAAGCGGCTGGTCGGGTTGGCGAAGGAGAAGCCGGCCGCCGAGGCCGCCGAGGCGAGGCGGCTGTTGAGCAGGTCGGCGGTCTGGTTGAGCCGCGACTGCTCCGCCGGGGAGAACCAGGTGAAGGCGTTGCAGTCCTCGCCGTTGAAGATCCGCGGGTAGCCCACGACCACGACCTTGGCGTACGGCGAGCGACTGCGGATCTGGGAGTAGAGGGTCGTCAGCCGCGAGGGCAGGGTGTTGTTGATGAAGGACTGGGCGCTGTTGATCGCGCCGTCGCAGTTGCTCGTCCACCAGGGCTGGGCGCAGGTGGTGAGCACGCTGGCGAAGCCGGCGTCGTTGCCGCCGACCGAGAGCGACACGTAGTTCGTGGCCGACGTCAGGGCCGCGAGCTGGGTGTTGATGACGTCGGGGATGGTCGCACCGGAGCAGGCGCGGAAGTTGAGCGCGTAGCCGCGTGCGGCGGCGATCAGGCTCGGGTAGGCCGAGGTGGAGCGCTGGCAGCTGGTGCCGTCGCTGATGTAGGAGCGGGTGCCGGTGCCCGAGGCGTAGGAGTCGCCGAGGGCGACGTAGGCCGGCGCGGCGGCCTGGACCGGCTGGAGAAGGAGCGGGGTGAGCAGCCCGGCGAGGGCCGAGCCCAGCATTGCCAGCCGTCGAGTCGTGCGCTTCATCTGTGTGAGTCCTCCGAGATCGTGGCCACCCGAGTGTGACCGCGCTCACAGTAGGCACTGCGGGGCCTCCGCCACCAGACCGAACGGTCAGGTTTTCCTCACGACCCGACGCGACGCAGCCGCGGACCGCCGGGCGGCAGGGTGGCGGCGTCGCGGAACGACTCGCCGACCAGCACCGGGACCACCTCGCTGACGTCGTGCTGCGCGGCGATCTCCACGTCGGCCACGAAGCCCGCCTCGCGCAGCTCGCGGCCGCCGGCGCAGTCGAGCAGGTCGCCCGGGAGGTCCACCGCACGCCACGCGGCGACGGCCATCCGTGCCTCGGGGCTGGCCGCGGCGTCGACCCCCGGTGCGTCGAGAAGCGCGTCGAGGACCGCGCCCGCGCCCCACAGGTCCTCGGCCGCCGGGCGCAGCGTGTCGTCGTACCACCGCTCCCCCGCCGGTACGACGACCACGCTGGCGCCGTCGGCCACCCGCGGTGCCAGCCACCGGGCGACGGCGCCCGCGTTGCGCAGGCACGCCCCGACCACGCTCGACCCGGCGTCGGCGAGCGCGAAGGCGATGCTCGACCCGTTCGGCGAGGGCAGCACGAGGCGCTCGACCCCCTCGACCTCGGCGAGGCTGGCCGGCGAGAGCGAGACGTGGCGCGCGTCGCCGCGCGAGAGCGCCTCGAACCTCCCGACAGCCAGCGTGGCGGCGTGGCGCATGGCGTGCTCGGCCGCCCGGGCGTCGCGCCAGCGGAACGGGAAGACCTCGATGCCGCGCTCGACCGCGACGCTCAGCGTGGTCGTGAAGGACAGCACGTCGACGACGACGGCGTAGTCGGCACGCACGGCCTCGGCGCCGGTCGGCCCCCACTCGAGGCGCAGGCGATAGCTGGACTGGTCGTGTCCGGGGATCGTCACGGGCTCATTCAACCCGAGGCGGTCACCAGATCCGGACGCGCGACCCCGGCTCGAGCCACAGTCCGTCGCCGGGCTCGGTCTCGAACACCTCGTGGAACTCGTCGAGGTTGCGCACGATGTTCGCGCGGAACTCGGCCGGGCTGTGCGGGTCGATGGTGAGGTACTGCAGCTCCTGCTCCTTGCGGCGCTTGGTGCGCCACACGTGGCTCCAGTTGAGGAAGAGCGAGCGCCGGTCCTCGACCGAGGCGTCGCCGCCCTGGCTGATGACGTACGCCTTGTGCGCGATCGTGAGGCCGCCGAGGTCGCCGATGTTCTCGCCGACGGTGAGGCTGCCGTTGACGTGCTCGCCGGGCAGGTTGCGGGGCTCGAAGGCGTCGTACTGCGCGATGAGGGCCTGCGACTTGGCCTCGAACGCTGACTTGTCGTCGGCGGTCCACCAGTCGTGCAGGTTGCCGTCGCCGTCGTACTGCGCGCCCTGGTCGTCGAAGCCGTGGCCGATCTCGTGGCCGATGACCGCGCCGATGCCGCCGTAGTTCTCCGCGTCCGTGGCGTCGGGGCTGAAGAACGGGGGCTGGAGGATCGCGGCCGGGAAGCAGATCTCGTTGGTGCCGGGGTGGTAGTAGGCGTTGACGGTCTGCGGGAGCATCAGCCACTCGTCGCGGTCGACGGGCTGGCCGACCTTCTCGAGCTGGCGGTCGGTCTCGAAGGCCGAGGCCGAGGCGACGTTGCCCATCAGGTCGTCGGCGGAGATCTCCAGCTCGGAGTAGTCGCGGAACTCCGTCGGGTAGCCGATCTTGGGGTAGAAGCGGTCCAGCTTGTCGTACGCCTTCTGCTTGGTGTCCTCGCCCATCCAGTCGAGCGTCTCGATCGAGCGGCGGTAGGCGGTGACGAGGTTGGCGACCAGCTCGTCCATCATCTGCTTCGACGTGGGCGGGAAGTGCCGCGAGACGTAGACCTTGCCGACGGCCTCGCCGATCGCGCCCTCGACGAAGTCCACGCCGCGCTTCCAGCGCGCGCGCAGCTCGGGGGTGCCGTTGAGGGTGCGGCCGTAGAAGTCGAAGTTGGCCTCGACGAACGGCTCGGGCAGGTAGGGCGCGGAGCTGCGGACGATGCGGACGTGCAGGATGTCGCGCCAGGTCTCGATCGGCGTCTCCTCCAGCACCGTGGACAGGTGCGAGAAGAAGTCGGGCTGCATCACGATCGTGGTGCGCAGCGTCTCGTCGCTGCCACCGAGGGCCGCGACGTAGGTCGACCACTCGAACGCCGGGCACAGCTCGCGCAGCTGCTCCAGCGAGAGGTGGTTGGTCGTCTTCTGCACGTCGCGGGTGGCGGCGGCCTCCCAGTGGCCCTCGGCGAGCCGGGTCTCGTACGCCAGCACGCGGGCGGCCGCGCCGGCCGGGTCCTCGTGCTCGCTGAGGGTGAGGAGGGTGGTGAGGTACTTCTCGTAGGTCGCGCGGATCTCGGCGAACTTCTCGTCGCGGTAGTAGGACTCGTCGGGCAGCCCGAGTCCGCCCTGGGCGAGGTAGACGATGTTGCGCGAGGCGTCGACGCGATCGGGCGTGATGTAGGAGCCGAACAGCCCGGGTCCGCCGGTGCGCTCGAACATGCCGAGGAAGTCGGCGAGGGCGGTCAGGTCGCCGATCGCGCGGGCGCGGTCGAGCAGGTCGCGCACCGGCTCGAGGCCGAGCGCCTCGATCCGCTCGGTGTCCATGAAGGAGGCGTAGAGGGCCGCGATCTTGGTCTCCTCGTCACTGGAGAGCTGGTCGGCGGGACGGTCGGCGAGCTCGGTGATGATGTCGCGGACCTGCTGCTCGGCGGCGTCGGCCAGCGCGATGAACGCACCCCAGCTCGACTTGTCCGAGGGGATCTCGGTCTCGTCCAGCCAGCGCCCGTTGACGTGGCCGAAGAGGTCGTCCTGGGGGCGGATGTCGGGGTTCATGCCCTCGCGGGCGTCATCGAGGATCGTCACGCGTCCGACCCTAACCTCGCGCCCCCAGCCCGGGACGCAGCCGGGGCGTCAGCGCACCCGTACGACCGACTTGCCGAGGGTCCGGCGCTCGTCCATGTCGACGAGCGCGCGCCCGAAGTCGCCGAGCTCGTACGTCGCTCCGATCGGCGGCCGCACCACACCCGAGGCGATCATCGGCTCGAGGCGGTGCCACTGCTGCTGCATGTAGCCCGGGCGCGTCATGGCGTACGCCCCCCAGCCGACGCCGCGGACGTCGGTGTTGCCCAGGAGCAGCCGGTTGACCTTGACCTCGGGGATGCCCTGCCCGGCGGCGAAGCCCACCACCAGCACCCGGCCCTGCTCGGCGAGGCAGCGCAGCGAGTCGGTGAAGGCGGGGCCGCCGACGACGTCGAGGACCACGTCGACACCCAGGCCCCGAGTCAGCTCCTTGACCGCGTCCTTGAAGTCCGGGCCGACGACGACCTCGTCGGCACCCGCGGCGCGCGCGAAGGCGGCCTTCTCCTCGGTGCTCACGACGGCGATGGTGCGGGCGCCGAGGCCCTTGGCGACCTGGAGGGTGGCGGTGCCGACGCCGCCGGCCGCACCGTGGACGAGGACCGTCTCGCCCTCGCGCAGGCTCCCGCGCTCCTCGAGCGCGAAGAGGGCGGTGAGGTAGTTCATCGGCAGCGCCGCGCCCTCGTCGTACGACAACGCGTCGGGCAGCGCGAAGGTGAAGATCGCCGGGTTGGCGACCTGCTCGCCCGCCCCGCCGTGGAGGTTCACGCCCGCGACCCGCTGGCCGACGGTGAACCCGCTCGACTCCGGCGAGCCGGGGTCGAGGACGACGCCGGCGAAGTCGACGCCGAGGGTGAAGGGCGGCTCGGGCTTGAACTGGTACTCCCCGCGGCTCAGCAGCAGGTCGGGGAAGGCCACGCCGACGCTGTGCACCTCGACGAGCACGTCGTGGGGCTCCGGGGTCGGCGGGTCGACGTCGCGGATGACGATGTCGGCGGGACCGGTGGTGGTGACGACCTGGACTGCCTTCATGGGGGCGAGCCTAGGGGGCTGTGGTTCGGGGGCGGTTGCGGTGGGCCGGTCGGGATCCCCGGCTACCCGGTGATCGCAACGACAGTGCGGTCGTCCTGGTGCGGCAACCGCACCACAGCGACCGCACAAGCTCAGCCGACGGCCTTGACCTCGCTGAGCTCGAAGTGCATCGGGTCGGTGAAGCGCCAGTCCCCGCCCCACGCGAAGCCCCACGTCTTGAAGATCGCCACCACGTCACGGTCGATCTCGCCGACGGTGCCGCGCAGGTTGCCGGGCACGTTTAGGTCCAGGGCCAGGCCGAAGGAGTGGTTGGACAGGGTCGTGGTGTTCGCGATGAAGCGCGGGTAGTAGCACCCGGCGTACTCCCCCGGGTTGATCTCGTCGGCCAGCCCGCGCTGCTGCACCTCCAGCAGCGCGGCGCGCAGCTGCGGGAAGAGGTCCTTGTGGCAGGTGACGCTGCCGAGGATCGGCACCACCTCGGTGCGGATGTTGGCCGCCACCCACCCGGGGTCGGGGTCGATCCGGCCGCCGCCCGCCACGCGGTAGCGGTAAGTGCCGACGACGCTGCCCAGCGTGCCGCCGGTCGGGATCGCGGTGAGCCTGGCGTCGGGGTCGAGGCCGATCCGAGACGCCACGTCGAGCATCTGGACCGACACGTCCTCGCCGACCAGCCGCTCGAGCGGCTTGCGGATGGTGGCGGGGGTGATGTCGTCGGTCGAGATCAGCAGGCCGTTGTTCGTGGCCATCTCGATGTCCTCGGCCCACGCGGTGTTGACCACCATGTCGATCGTCGGGATCTGGGGGGTGTACGCCCCCACGTGCAGCGTCGGGGCCTCGTCCTCGTTGCCGAGGCGGATCATCCCGTCGGCGTCCGCGAGCCGTCGCGCCACCGCGCGGTCGATCGCCAGCTCGCCACCCGCCACCCGGTCCCAGGCCTCCTGGAAGTCCGCCACCTCGGCGCGGGTGAAGTGGCGGTAGTCGGCCGGATCCACCGACGCCACGGTCAGCACGCGGTTCTCCAGGCTGACCTGGCCGAGGCCGATCCGCTCGGTGTGGGCGACGCCTCTGAGCTTCTCGATCTTCTTGACCAGGTCGTCGTCGAGCGGCTGGTCCCACTGCACGAGGATGTCGGCGCTCCACAGCCGGCCGTCACGCTCCCCGGGAGGCTCGACGGCGTGCTCGGGGTCGGCGACCGGGACGGCCGGCGTGGCCGGGGGCGCGGTCGACGGCTCGGAGGGGGAGGCGGGCGCCGGTGCCCGTCCGCCGGTGCTCCCGGCCTCGCTGCAGGCGCCGAGCAGCAGGACCAGCGCGGCCGCTGCCGCGCCGCCCCGCAGTCCCCGTCCTCGACACATGCCACAGACCTTAGGCGGCAGGGGCAGGAGTGCGGACCCGAGCGGGAATGGTGAACCACGAGACCACGCCCCCCACCACGAGCAGCACCGCGCAGGCGACCATCGCCGAGCCGTACGCCGTGTCGAGGCGCGCCGGGTCGCGGTAGTCGTCGCCGGCGAGGCCGACGGCCATCGGCAGCGCGGCGACCGCGAGCAGGGACCCCGCGCGGGCGACCGCGTTGTTGATCCCGCTGGCCACGCCGGCCACCTCGTCGGGCGCCGCGGCGAGGACGGTCGCGGTCAGCGGCGCGACCATCAGCGCCAGACCGAGGCCGAAGACGGTGAGGCCCGGAGCGACGTCGCGCCACCACACCACGTCGGGCCCGACCACCAGCAGCCAGAGCGTGCCGGCGGCCATCACGAGCGGGCCGAAGGTCATCGGGATGCGCGGCCCGATCCGCTCGCCGAGCGCGCCACCGCGGGCGGCGAGGAAGAGCATGCAGGCGGTGATCGGCAGCGTCGCCAGCCCGGCCGCGAGGGCGCCGTAGCCCCCGACGGTCTGGAGCTGGAGCACGAGGAAGAACAGGATCGCGCCGAGGGCGGCGTAGACGAGGAGGGTCATGAGGTTCGCGGCGCTGAAGGTCCGGTCGGCGAAGAGCCCCAGCGGGACCATCGGCTCGCGGGTCCGGCGCTCCACGACCACGAACGCCACCGCCGCGACCAGCCCGAGCGCCGCGGCCCACGGCGTCACCGCTCCCCCGGCGTCGGTGAGCGCCCAGGTGGTCCCGGCGAGCGCGAGCGAGGCGAGCACCGCTCCCGGGAGGTCGAAGCGGCCGTGCGCGCGCGGGTCGCGGGTCTCCGGCACCCACCGCAGCGCCAGCCACACCGTGAGCGCCGCGAGCGGCAGGTTGATGAGGAAGATCCACCGCCACGACGCGTGGTCGACCAGCAGACCGCCGACGAGCGGGCCGAGGGCGGCCGCGATGCCGCCGAGCCCCGACCAGGCGCCGATCGCGCGGCTCCGGTCCTCGGCGCGGAAGGCGCCCTGGATCATCGCCAGGCTGCCGGGGGTGAGCAGCGCGCCGCCGATCCCCTGCAGCACCCGCGCCAGGACCAGCACCTCGGCGGTCGGGGCGAGGCCGCACAGCAGCGAGGCCAGCGCGAACCAGACCGTGCCGACGAGGAAGACGCGGCGCCGGCCGAGCCGGTCGCCCAGCGAGCCGCCGAGCAGGATGAGCGAGGCCAACGAGAGCAGGTAGCCGTTGGTGATCCACTGCAGCTGCGACAGCGAGGCGTCGAGGTCCTCACCCATCGTGCGCAGCGCGACGTTGACGACCGTGCCGTCGAGCAGGGTCAGCCCCGACCCGAGGGTCGCCGCGGCGACGATGCCCCGCGCGCTCGGCGTACCCCACGCGACGGCGCTCACGCAGCCAGCGTAGGACTCAGGTGCCGAGCACCTGCGCGGACACCCAGGCGATGTCGGCACCCGTCTGCTCCGGCGAGCCGGACGGCTGCATCACGTGGCTGAGCACCACGCGCACGACCATGTCGATGGCCGGGTCGAGGTGGGCCGGGTCGATCCCGGGGGCGTACGGCACCACGCGGGCGCTGATGACGTCCTTGGCGACACCGAGGAGGGATCCGGCGTTCGTCGTCAGCAGCGGCAGCAGCTCGGTGTCGGCGCCGTGGGTGGCGCTGACGACGGCGTGCAGGAGCGGGTTGGCCCGGGCGTAGGTGAGCACGTCGCACACCGCGCGCTCGATCGCGCGGGTCAGGTCGTCCGGCTCGGCGTCGAAGGCCTCCTCGACCACCCGCAGGAAGCGGGCGAGCTCCTCGAGGATCATCGTCTCGGCAAGCGCCGGCTTGGACCCGACCTCGTTGTAGACCGTCTGCCGGCTCACCCCGGCCTCCTGGGCGAGGCGGGCCATCGTCACCGAGGCCCAGCCCGACGAGGTGGTCATCGCCACGGCCGCGGAGACGATCCGGTCGCGGGTCGTCTCGGGCATGGCCACGAGTCTAGGAGGCCGCCTCCCCGGGCGCTGAGCCGCGCTGCTCAGGCCACCGACCGCTCGGGCTCGCACGGGACGAAGTCGACCTTCTCGCGCACGCCACAGTCCGGGCAGCACCAGTCCACGGGGATGTCGGCCCAGGCCGTGCCCGCGGCGAAGCCCTCGTGCTCGTCGCCCGCGGCCACCTCGTAGACGTACTCGCAGCCGGGACACCGCGCGGCCAGCACCTCCCGGACCACCACCTCGCCCTCGCCGGTCGAGGTGTGAGCGGAGCGAGCCTCGAGGCCCGCCGCCTGCTGCGCTGCGTACCTCTTCAGGTACACCTCCCGCTTGCGCGGGCTGATGTTGGCCAGCGACACGTCGCCGCCGAAGTGGTCGACGACCCGCTGGTCCATCACGCGCCGCCAGATCGCCGGCACGATGGCCAGCACGATCATCCCGGCGTAGCCCGTGGGCAGGGTCGGGCTCTCCTCGAAGTCGCGCAGCGTCTGGTAGCGCCGGGTCGGGTTCGCGTGGTGGTCGCTGTGGCGCTGGAGGTGGTAGAGCAGCACGTTGGTCGCGATGTTGTTGGAGTTCCAGCTGTGGCTGGGCAGCACGCGCTCGTAGCGCTGGCGCTCACCCTCGCCGACCTTCTGTCGCAGCATCCCGTAGTGCTCCATGAAGTTGACGACCTCGAGGAGCGAGAAGCCGACGACCGCCTGGATGAGGAGGAAGGGAGCGACCTCGATGCCGAAGGCCGCGACGACGCCCGCCCACAGCACCAGCGACATCAGCCACGCGTTGAGCACGTCGTTGTCGAGGCGCCACGGGCTCTGCTTGCGCCGCGACAGGCGCCGCTTCTCCAGGCGCCAGGCGGACTTCAGCGACCCGCCGACCGTGCGCGGCCAGAACTGGTAGAAGCTCTCGCCCAGCCGGGCGCTCGCGGGGTCCTCGGGGGTGGCGACCCGGACGTGGTGGCCGCGGTTGTGCTCGATGTAGAAGTGGCCGTAGAAGACCTGCGCGAGCGCGATCTTGGACAGCCACCGCTCGTTGGCCTCCTTCTTGTGGCCGAGCTCGTGGGCGGTGTTGATGCCGATGCCGCCGATGCACCCGATCGAGATCGCCAGGCCGACCTTGTCGAGCAGGGTGAGGGGCTGGTCGGCCAGCACGCCGAACACGTCCCACCCACCGACGAGGGCCATCGCGCCGAGGAAGCCGGCGTACTGGACGGGCAGGAAGAGGTAGGTGATCCAGCGGTAGTAGCGGTCCTGCTCCAGCGCCTCGATCACGTCGTCCGGCGGGTTGGAGCGGTCGAGGCCGGCGACCAGGTCGATCGCCGGCACGATCCCGAGGATCACGATCGGGCCGATCCAGAACCAGACGCTCCAGCCGGTGGCGACGTAGCCGCCGAAGGCGACGAAGGCCAGGCTCGGCACCACGAGGCCGATCAGCCACAGGTAGCGCTTCTGGTCCTTCCAGAGCTCCGTGGTGCCGTCGGGCACCGTGCCGCTGGGAGCGAGTCGGGTGGGATATCCAGCCATCTGCCTGACCTCCTGCCGTGGGGTTTACATGACCATACGATCTGTAAACCGCGTTGACAAGAGCCTGACTTTTGTCAATCGCTTGCCGGGCGACGTCTCGTCCGGTGTTGCCCGCGTCACACCCGCCCGGCCCGGGCGATAGGTTGGTGCCCATGGAGCACCCCTTCGGCATCGACTTCGGCGGCACTGGCATCAAGGGAGCACCCGTCGACCTCGAGCGCGGCGACTTCGTGCACGACCGCGTCCGCATCGACACCCCGCGCCCCGCCACGCCCGACGCCGTGGCCGAGGTCTTCCGTGCCATCGTCGGCAGCTTCCCCGCCTCGAGCAGCCCGGTCGGCGTGACCGTCCCGGGCATCGTGCGCCACGGGTTCGTCCACTCCGCGGCCAACATCGACAAGTCCTGGGTCGGCGAGGACGCCGACGCGATCTTCACCGAGGCACTGGGCCGTGAGGTCCACGTCGTCAACGACGCCGACGCCGCCGGCCTCGCCGAGTCGGAGTACGGCGCCGCGCGCGGACGCCGCGGGCAGGTCCTCGTCATCACGCTCGGCACCGGCATCGGCTCGGCGATGATCTGGGACGGCGAGCTGGTCCCCAACACCGAGCTCGGCCACCTCGAGCTCGACGGCGCCGTCGCCGAGGTCACCACCGCGACGAGCGCGCGCGAGCGCGAGGGCCTGTCGTGGCAGGACTGGTCCCAGCGGCTGACGCGCTACTTCCGCCACGTCGAGCGGCTCTTCAGCCCCGACCTCTTCGTCGTCGGCGGCGGCGTGAGCAAGTCGTGGGAGAAGTTCGGCCACCTCATCGAGATCGAGACCGAGATCATCCCCGCCAGCCTGCAGAACCGCGCCGGCATCGTCGGCGCCGCCCTGGTGGCCCAGCGCAAGGCGGGCTTCCCGGACTGAGGTCCGGATCAGCCCTCCAGGATCTCCTCGAACGCCGCGGCAGCGCCGCGCAGATAGCGCTCGACGACCGCCTTCTCCTCCTCGGTGAAGGAGGCGTCGTGACGGTGGAGCGCGCTGAACATCGGCATCAGGTGCCCGACGATCTCGCTGCGGCCCGAGTCGGTGATGTGCAGGTCGGTGCGCCTGCGGTCGACCTCGTGCGGTCGCCGCTCGACGTGCCCCCGCGAGACCAGCCGGTCGACGATGCCCGTGGCGGCAGCCGTGGAGACCTCGAGCCGTCGCGCCACCTCGGCGGGCCCGATCTGCTCGCGGCTCAGGTGCTCGAGGGTGACCAGCTCGGTCCCGCTCAGGCCGGCCCGCCGCGCGACCGTGTGGTTGACCCGGCTCCCGGCGGCGACGAGGTCGCGCAGGGCGAGCAGCGTCGGCGGCTGCTGGCGCTCCTGGCCGCGCGCCACCCACGGCGGGGCCTCGGGTGCGTCCTGCTGGTCGCTCACGCCTGTCCTCACTGCGTCTGTCGGTCCGGCGCCGGGGTAGGCGCCGTAGTTGCGAGTCTAGACGTTGTACCGCTAACTTGATAAGTAACTTGGTTAGCAATCATCGCGACTAGCGACGTACGCCCGACCTTCGCCTCCCGAGGAGCATCGTGTCCGCACACCGAACCCCCGCCCTGGCCCGGGCCATCGCAGGCCGGCGCCTGGCCTGGGTCGTCGCCCTGATCCCGCTCCTGATGGCGCTCGCGGTCATCGCGATGGTGCCCGAGGGCGACCGCGAGGGCTCCGCCACCGACACCCTCCCCGCCGGCGCGGACAGCACCCTTGCCGTCGAGCTGGCCGACCGACTCCCGGAGGACGAGGGCCAGGTCGCCATCGTGCTGTGGACCGCCGACTCCGGCGAGCTCGACCAGGCCGTCCAGGGCGAGCTCGCCGAGCAGGCCGTCGCGCTGCTCTCGCAGGCGGGCGGCCAGGGCGCCCCCCAGGGTGAGCAGGGCGGACCCCCGCCCGGTACGCCGGACAGCGGGGGCGCGCCGCAGTCGCCGGTCGTCGTGGCCGAGGACGGCACCGCCGCGTTCGTCGCCGTGCCCGTCACCTCGACGTCGGCGACCGACAACATCGACCGCGTCGAGAAGCTCCGCGAGGACCTGCGCGACGACGCCCCCGACGGGGTCACGGTCGAGGTGACCGGCCCGGCCGGCATCCAGGCCGACATCGGCCAGGTCTTCGACGGCGCCGACTTCCGCCTGCTGCTCGCGACCGCCGGCATCGTGGCGATCCTGCTCATCATCACCTACCGCAGCCCGGTGCTGTGGCTGGTCCCGCTGGCCGTTGTCGGCATCGCCGACCGCTTCGCCGCCATCGTCGCCACCAACGTCCTCGAGGTGACGGGCGTGGCCTGGGACGAGTCGACGGTGGGCATCCTGAGCGTGCTGGTGTTCGGTGCCGGCACCGACTACGCACTGCTGCTGATCTCGCGCTACCGCGACGAGCTCAAGACCACCGACTCGCGCCACGAGGCGATGGCGCACGCCCTGGCCCGCACCACCGAGGCGGTCATCTCGAGCTCCACCACCGTCGTGCTCGGCCTGCTCACGCTCCTGCTCTCCGCGATCCCGACGACCCGCGGCCTCGGCCTCGCCTGCGCGGTCGGTGTCGTGATCGCCGCGACCTTCGCCCTCGTCGTGCTGCCGGCCGCGCTGGTGCTCTTCGGCCGCTGGGTCTTCTGGCCCAAGGTGCCTCGCGTCGGCGACGCGGTGCTGGTCGACTCCCGCGGCGTGTGGCGCCGCGTCGGCGACGCCGTGGCCAAGCGTCCGCGCACCTTCGTCGTCGGGACGGTCGCCGCCCTCGCCCTGCTCGCGATCGGCACGACCTCCATCACGACGGGTCTCGACCCGGCCGACCAGTTCCTCCAGCGCCCCGAGGCCATCTCGGCAGCGGAGCGGCTCGGCGAGTCCTTCCCCGCCGGAACCAGCGACCCGGTCCAGGTCCTCACCCGTGACACCCCCGAGCAGGTCCTCGGCGCGGTCGAGGACGTCGACGGTGTCGACTCCGCGCGGATCACGACCACCGGGGACGGCATCGCCCGCATCGACGCCGTGCCCGACGCGGCACCCGGCAGCGACGAGGCCCGTGACGTGGTGCTCGACGTCCGCGCCGCCGTGGCCGACTTCGACACGACCCACGTCGGCGGCGGCGACGCCGAGGCGCTCGACGCCAAGGAGTACGCGGCCAGCGACCGGCTCCTCATCCTGCCGCTGATCCTGCTGCTGGTGCTGGGCGCGCTGCTCCTGCTGCTGCGCTCGATCGTGGCACCGCTGCTGCTCGTCGCGACCGTCCTGGCGACGTACGCCGCCGCGATGGGCGCCTCGTGGTGGCTGTTCCAGGGCGTCTTCGGCTTCGAGGCGATGGACACCGGCGTGCCCCTGCTGGCGTTCCTGTTCCTCGTCGCGCTCGGTGTCGACTACAACATCTTCCTCGTCACCCGGGCCCGGGAGGAGGCGCGCGAGCACGGCACCCGCCAGGGCATGCTGCGCGCCCTGACCGCCACCGGCGGCGTGATCACCAGCGCCGGCATCCTGCTCGCCGCGGTGTTCGCCGTCCTCGGCGTGCTGCCGCTGGTGGTGCTGGCCCAGCTCGGCGCGATCATCTTCGTCGGAGTGCTGCTCGACACGCTCGTCGTACGCACGGTGCTGGTGCCGGCACTCGCGCTCACGCTGGGCGAGAAGTTCTGGTGGCCCCGGAAGGTGACAGGGCCGACGGCGCCGGCGGAGAGCTGAGCGCAGGGGCGGCGGTGAGGACCGCCGCTGCCCCGCCTCAGCCCTCGCGACCGCTGATCGCGGCAGCCACCCGCTTGGTCACGTCGGGGTGGAACACGCTCGGGATGATGAAGGCGGCGTGGAGCTCCTCCTCGCTGACGGTGTCGGCGATCGCCTGGGCGGCGCGCAGGAGCATGTCGACGGTGACCTCGTGGGCGCTGGCGTCGAGCAGGCCGCGGAAGACTCCCGGGAAGGCGAGCACGTTGTTGATCTGGTTGGGGTAGTCCGAGCGCCCCGACGCCACGACGGCGGCGTACTTGTCGGCCTCGGCCGGGTCGATCTCCGGGTCGGGGTTGGCGAGGGCGAAGACGACCGGCGACTCGGCCATGGTCGGGATCCACTCGGCCTCGAGGATGCCGGGGGCGGAGACGCCGACGAACACGTCGGCACCGACCAGCACGTCCTGCAGGGAGCCGGTCGCGCGGCGCGGGTTGGTCGCGGCGGCGAGCTCGCCGTGGGCTGCCGACAGCGACTCGTCGCCCTGGGCCAGGGCGCCCTCGCGGTCCACGACGACGACGTCGTGCGCGCCCGCGGCGAGGAGCAGGGTGACGATGGCGGTGCCTGCGGCACCGGCGCCCGACACCACGATCCGCACGTCGGCGAGCTGCTTCTCCACGCACCGCAACGCGTTGGTCAGCGCCGCCAGCACCACGATCGCGGTGCCGTGCTGGTCGTCGTGGAAGACCGGGATGTCGAGCGACTTGCGCAGGCGCGCCTCGATCTCGAAGCAGCGCGGCGCGGCGATGTCCTCGAGGTTGATGCCGCCGAAGCCGGGGGCGATCATCTCGACCGCGCGCACGATCTCGTCGGTGTCCTGGGTGGCGAGGCAGATCGGCCACGCGTCGATCCCGGCGAAGCGCTTGAAGAGCGCGGCCTTGCCCTCCATCACCGGCAGCGCGGCGCCGGGGCCGATGTTGCCGAGGCCGAGGACGGCGGAGCCGTCGGTGACCACGGCGACGGAGTTGCCCTTGATGGTGAGCTTGCGGACGTCCTCGGGGTTGTCGTGGATCGCCATCGACACGCGCCCGACCCCAGGCGTGTAGGCCATCGACAGGTCGTCGCGGGTGCGCAGCGGCACCTTGGACGAGACCTCGATCTTGCCGCCGAGGTGGAGCAGGAACGTCCGGTCGCTGACCTTGTGGACGGTGACCCCCTCGACCGCGTCCACTGCGGCGACGAGCTCGAGGGAGTGGTCGGCGTCGGCCGCCGAGCAGGTCACGTCGACCACGAGCCGGTCGTGGCGCGAGTCGGTGACGTCGATCGCGGTGACCACCCCACCGCCCTTGGCGATCGACGTGGCGACGGTCCCGACGACGTGGTGGTCGGGAGCGGTGTACAACCGCATAGTGATCGAGTACGACGACGCGGTTGCTGCCATGCGCTGACCTTCCACCTCCGCCGGGGTTACGCACAAGTCACCTGGGGCTACGCTCGCCTTGTGGACACAGTGTTCGCCGACGCCCCCGACCGCAGCCGCTACGAGCTGCGTGCCGGTGACGAGCTGGTCGGCCTCATCGACTACCGCCTCGCCGGCGACGTCATCACCCTCGTGCACACGGAGGTCCCCGAGGCCTTCGGCGGCCAGGGCTACGCCGCCCGCCTGGCCCGCGGCGCGCTCGACGACGCCCGCTCCCGGGGACTGCGCGTCGTGCCGTCGTGCGCCTACGTCGCGGCGTACGTCGACAAGCACCCGGACTACGCCGACCTGGTGCGCTGAGCCGCAGCGACGTTTCGACGGCACGCCACGGGGAAGCCCTATAGTCCCGCCAGGACGCCGGGGAACGGGGGAAGCACATGTCGGAGCTGTCCGCAGAGGTCGACGAGGCCGACGCGGTCGTCGCACGTCGGCTGGGGTTCCTCACCCGACCCCTCCAGGCCCTCGTCAACGCTCCACACGTGCTGGTGCTGGCCATCGTGGCGATCTGGGTCGGCTGCTCGTTGACCTACGCGGCGCTGGAGGGCAAGGGCCCGGTCGAGGGACTGTGGTGGGGCATCGTGACCGGCTCCACCGTCGGCTACGGCGACTTCTACCCCGCCTCCACCACCGGCCGCGCCGTGGGCGCCCTGCTCATCGTCTCGATGCTCGTGCTGGTGCCGATCGCGATCGGTCACGTCATCGCGAACCTCGTCTTCGACAAGGAGTCGCTCGCCGTGGCGACCGTGCTCGAGGACGTCCACGAGCGCATCGACCGCCTCGAGCACCTCACCCTCGCCTCACTGGAGGCCCAGCACGGACGCGAGTGGCTCGACGAGCGGCTCGCGGAGCACGAGGCGGCCGACGCCGCCACCACCGACGTGGCCGAGCAGATGCTCGAGATGTTCCGGCCCAAGTTCCCGCAGGACCCGGACCCGGGAGGGACCCGATGACCACACCCGTACGCCGCCGCATGCGCTCGACCAGCATCTCGCTCGGCATCACCGCGCTGATGGCCTCCAGCCTCACCGGCTGCTCCTCGAGCGCCGACTACGCCGCCGTGTGCGTCGACCCGGAGACCGAGGAGCGCGTCGACGACGACCAGTGCGACGACGACTCCGACTACAACGGCACCGGGTCCGGCTTCTTCTGGTACTACCTCGGTGCCAGCTCCCGCGTGCCGGCGATCGGACAGACGACGTCGGGTGGCACGTTCAACGGCAGCACCCTCAACGGCACCGTCCAGCGCGGGGGCCTGCCGACGACCGGCGGCTCCAGCGTCAGGTCCAGCACCACCAAGGGCGGCTTCGGCGGCAGCTCGCGCGGCTTCGGCTGACCAGCGGCCCGTCCTCGTCCCGACCTTCCACGCCCGCCTCCCAGGAGACCCCGTGACCGACCTGCTCAACGCCCTGCTCCACGCCGTCGCCTACGCCGCCGTCGGCGGGATCATGCTCGTCGCGGCCTACTACGTCCTCGACCTCGCCACGCCCGGCCACCTCGGCACGCACCTGCGCGGCGTCGACGAGAACGGCAACGAGTCGGTCCACGCGCACTCGCGCTCGGCCGGCGTCGTCACCTCGGCGTGGCTGGTCTCCAACGCCGCCGTCCTCTTCACCGCGATCTGGACCAACGGCGAGACGTCGCTGGGCTGGGCGCTGGGCTGGACGGTCTCCTTCGGCGCACTCGGCATCCTGCTCAACACGGTGATGTTCTTCGCCGTCGAGGTGATCACCCCGGGCGACCTGCGCCGCATCGTGACCGACCCCGGCCCGGTCCGTCCCCTGGCCTACGTCGCCGCGGCGGTCGCGCTGTCGGTCGGCGCCATCGTCTGCGCCAGCATCGCCTGATGTGGCGCCACCGCTCGAAGGCCCGTGAGGGCTGGCGGGAGAAGGTCGTCGAGCAGGGACTCGTCTTCCCCGTGACGAAGATGCCCGACGGCAGCGAGCTCCCCTACTGGAACGAGGACGCCTGGTACGAGGTCACCATGGAGGAGGTGGAGGCCCTCGAGGCCGCCACCGAGGAGCTGTGGGCGATGTGCCTGCAGGCCGTCACCCACATGGCCACGACGATGACCGACGAGCGGCTCGGCCTCCCGCCCGGCTCGCTCGACGTCGTACGCCGCTCCATCGAGGCCGGCGACCCCGCGCTCTACGCCCGCTTCGACCTCGCCTACGGCGCCGACGGCTCCATCAAGATGCTCGAGATCAACGGCGACACCCCCACCGGCCTCGTGGAGACCGGCATCGTCCAGTGGAACTGGATGGAGGACGTGATGCCGGAGATGGACCAGTGGAACTCCGTCCACGACCGCCTCGTCGACGGCTGGCGCACGCTGCGCCGCTCGGGGCGCTTCGACGGCGACCGGATGCACTTCCTCTACGACCTGGGCGATGAGGACTCCTACGACGGCGGCGAGATGGAGATGACCTGCCACTACCTCATGGACACCGCCGTCCAGGCCGGCTGGCTCGCCCTGGCGCACCCGGTGGCAGAGGTCGGCTGGAACCCCGACGCGCGCGAGTACCGCGACGTCCACGACGAGCCGCTGCGCAACGCCTTCAAGCTCTACGCCTGGGAGGAGATGCTCGCCGAGCCGTTCGGCCGTTTCATCGTCGACCGGGCCGAGGCGCGGCCCACCCGGTGGATCGAGCCGGCGTGGAAGGTGCTGCTCAGCACCAAGGCGCTGCTGCCGGTGCTGTGGGAGCTCTTCCCGCGCCACCGCCTGCTGCTGCCGGCGTACTTCGACGGGCCGCGCGACCTCGAGCGCTGGGTCGCCAAGCCGCTGCACGGGCGCGAGGGCGACAACATCCGCATCCACCTCGACGACATGATCGAGGACGTGGTGATGCCCGGCGGCTACGGCGCCGAGGGCTGGGTCTACCAGGGCTACACCGAGCTGCCGAGCTTCGAGGGCAACCGCGTCGTGCTGGGCTCGTGGATCGTGGACGGCGAAGCCGCCGGGATGCTGGTGCGGGAGTCGGACAACATGGTCACCGACTACTTCTCCCGCGTCGCCCCGCACGTCATCTCCGACGGGCTGGCGCCGACCGAGGCCCAGGTCGCGGCGTGGCTCGCCGAGCGCGTGGGCCCCGACGCCCCCACGCTCTGACGCCTCACAGCGCCTTCTCGATGTCCTTGCTGAGCTTCTCGGGCTCCGTGGTGGGCGCGAAGCGGTCGATGACCTGACCGTCGCGGCCGATGAGGAACTTGGTGAAGTTCCACTTGATCTTCGAGCCGAGCATGCCGCCCTTGGAGTCCTTGAGCCAGTCGAAGAGCGGGTGCGCGTCGTCGCCGTTGACGTCGACCTTGGAGAACAGCGGGAACGTCACGCCGAAGTTCTTCTCGCAGAAGTCCGAGATCTCCGCCTCGCTCCCGGGCTCCTGGTTGCCGAACTGGTCGCACGGGAAGCCGAGCACGACCAGGCCCTGGTCGGCGTAGGTGTCCTGGAGCTGCTGGAGGCCCTTGTACTGGCCGGTGAAGCCGCACTGGGAGGCGGTGTTCACGACCAGGACGACCTTGCCGTCGTACTGCGAGAGGTCCGTGTCCGTGCCGTCGATGGCAGGCGCCGAGAAGTCGGAGAGAGAAGTCATGCCACGAGTCTGCCAAACCGTCGCCAACCGGCCGGCCGGGTCCGTCAGGAGGCGGTGACGCTGATCTCCTGCTCGCGGGTGGTCGGGCAGCCCGGACCGTCGCTCACAGCCCTGAGGTCGAGGGTGGCGCGGGTGGTGCCGATCGTGCGACCGGCTCCGTCCACCACCTCGACCACCACCCCACCGGGCTCACCGGGCTCACCGGGCTCGCCGGGCTCGCCGGGCTCGTCGAGGTCGACGTCGAGGTCGGAGAGCGCGACGTCGACGACGTACTGGGTCGCGGGGGCGGTGACCTCCTCGCACACGTCGTCCTGGCACACCTCGATCCGCACCTCGTGGTCGTCACCCACGGTCGACCCGTCCAGCTGGACCTCCAGCACGTCACTGGCCGACTCGTCGCCGCAGCCCACCGCACAACCGGTGGTTCCGGTGGCGGCCGCCACCAGCCCACCGACGAGGACCGCCCACGCGACCACGCGACGCCCGGGTGCGGTCATGTCCCGGAGCCTGCCACCGGTGGGGCGTCGAAGGGCTCGCCGAAGCGTCCGGTGAAGGCCCACTCCGCCAGCGGTCTGCGCGTGCGGTCGCGGTGGTCGCGGGCGGCCGTGCGCTCGTCGACCTCGCCTGCGTCGCCCGGCACGCCGACGGCGATGCCGGTGAGGAGCTGGTGGGAGGGAGGTACGCCGAGCGCGTCGGCCAGGGCGTCGTGGTCGAAGCCGGCGAACTGGTGGGCGTGCAGCCCCATCGCGCGTGCCTGGAGGGTGAGGTGTGCGGCGGCCTGGCCGACGTCGTAGAGCGCGTAATCGCTGAATGCTGGCGCATCGGCCTCGGCGCCGGAGCGGACGTGCGCCGCGGTGACGAAGACGACCGAGGCCCGCGGGACCCACCCGGAGTTGCCGCGGCTCAGCGTCGCGACCAGCCGGTCGTGGTTGGCGGTGCCCGGCACGCACACGAAGAACAACCAGGGCTGGCTGTTGCCCGCGCTCGGCGCCCACTGAGCCGCGTGCAGGAGGGTCTCGATCTCGTCGTCGCCCAACCGGTGCGCGGCGTCGTACACGCTCGGGCTCCAGCGCGAGCGCAGCGGCTCGGCGAGGTGCTGGGCGCCGGGCTGGGGCGCTCGCGGGTCATCGCTCATGCGCCGAGTATGTCCGGCGGAGACACGCGGACATCGGTCGGCCGAGCACCCGGGCGCGAGCGTGCCGATGACCCTCGGGACAGACCAACGCCCGCGCGTCTGCGGCTCACTCGTCGAGGGCGTCGAGCTCGCGCAGCGCGGACTCCCACCGTTCGCGCCGCTCCGCGTCGGTCTGCTCCCACCACTTCGGGCCACGCTCGCCGAGACCGGTCTTGGCCAGCTGCGTCCGGTGCCGGGTGGCGGCCAGCTCGGCGTCGTCGCGTGCGGTCCGCACGCCGGACCTGCCCCGGCCGAGGTGGGACTTCAGGCGGGCCAGCTCGTCGGCCGGGATCGCCGGGTCCGTACGCCGCCAGCGCCGGCCATCGACGACGAGCCACTTCTCGTCCTCCGTCGGGGACTCGTCGCGCTCGGCCATCCGTCGAGGATGCCCGACGACGACGAAGGCCCCGGACCGTGGTCCGGGGCCTTCGTGGTTGGTGCGCGAGGGGGGATTTGAACCCCCACGCCCTTTCGGACACTGCGACCTGAACGCAGCGCGTCTGCCGTTCCGCCACTCGCGCATGAAGCAGAGGGAAGGCTACCCCACGCCTGAGGCGCCCTCCCAATCGGCCGTGCCCTCGCGCGACGCCGTCGGCTGGGGTCACCCCTCGGGCGGGGCGGCACCCGTGCACACCGGTGAGCGGCCGGTACGCTCGGCGACACCGATCGGGCGGCGTGTGAAGCCTGCCCACCACAACGACGTGACGCCAGCGCGAGGAGAGGAGGCCCGGAGTGAATGCGCTCCAGAGGTTCGAGCAGCGGCTCGAGTCGGTCATCTCAGGCGTGTTCGCCCGCGCCTTCCGCAGCGCCGTGCAGCCGGTCGAGATCGCCGCGGCGCTCCAGCGCGAGTGCGACAACAACGCCCAGGTGCTCAGCCGCCAGCGCAGGCTGGTGCCCAACGACTTCCACGTCGAGCTCTCGGCGGCCGACCTGGAGCGGATCGTCGGCCTCGGCCGCGCGCTCGAGCAGGACCTCGTCGACCAGCTCCAGGACCACGCCGACGCGCAGGGCTACGTCTTCACCGGCCCGGTCAGCATCGCCTTCGAGTCCGCCGAAGACCTGACGACCGGCCGCTTCCGGATCCGCTCCAAGGCGCAGGCGAGCGTCACCGACAACGACCAGCGCACCCGCACGCGCTCCTCGCACGCCACGCTCGAGGTCAACGGCACCCGCCACCCGCTGCGCCCGCCCGGGCTGGTCATCGGTCGCGGCACCGAGGCCGACCTGCGCATCAACGACCCCGGTGTGAGCAGGCGCCACCTCGAGCTCGAGGTGAGCATCGACGGCGTCGAGGCGGTAGACCTGGGGTCGACCAACGGCATCCTGGTCGACGGCACGAAGGTCGCGCGGGCGCGCCTGCGCGACGGCTCCACGATCAAGATCGGGCACACCGAGATGACCGTCCGCATCGACGGCGGGCGCGACGAGGCCGGGGGCTGGAATGTCTGAGCTGACCCTCTTCCTGATCCGCGTGGCCTTCCTGGCCATCCTGTGGATCTTCGTGCTGTCGGCGATCTCGGTGATCCGCTCCGACATGTTCGGCGCCCGGGTGCCCGAGACGGCCCGCGGCGGCGCACCCGCGCCGACGGGTCGCAAGGGCAACGGCAAGCCGAGGAAGCCGCGGCGGGGCGCTCCCACCCACCTGCTGGTGGTCGAGGGCGACAGGCCGGGCACCCGCGCCGAGCTCGCGGACGCCCCGCTGCTGATCGGACGCGGCAGTGACGCGGCGATCAAGCTCGACGACGACTACGTCTCCACCCGCCACGCCCGTGTCGCGGCGAGCGGCGACGAGTGGTTCGTGGAGGACCTCGGCTCCACCAACGGCACCTACGTCGGCCCGGTCCGCATCACCCAGCCCACCACCATCGGCGTGGGCGTCCAGGTGCGGGTCGGCAAGACGATCCTGGAGCTGCGCAAGTGATGTACCTCCACTACTCCGCGATCTCCGACGTCGGGCGCGTACGCCGTGAGAACCAGGACAGCGGCTACGCCGGTCCGTGGCTGCTGACGGTCTGCGACGGCGTCGGCGGTGCGGTGCGCGGCGACCTCGCCTCGAGCACGGCCGTGCAGGCGCTCCGCAAGCTCGACCAGGAGCCCGACGACGACATCCTCGGCCAGGTGGCCGGTGCCGTGCACCGCGCGGACGACCGGATCGGCGAGCTCGTCGAGGAGGACCCCGACCTCAACGGCACCTCGACCACCGCGACCGTCGCGCTCTTCGACGGCACCCGCTTCGGCATCGGCCACATCGGCGACAGCCGCGCCTACCTCTACCGCGGCGGCGAGCTGCGCCAGCTCACCCACGACCACACCTTCGTGCAGTCCCTCATCGACGAGGGCCGCATCACCGAGGAGCAGTCGCGGACCCACCCGCACCGCAACCTCATCCTCAAGGCGCTCGACGGCATCCGCCACGAGGAGCCCGACCTCTTCGAGGTCCCCGCGGAGCCCGGCGACCGCGTCTTCGTGTGCAGTGACGGCGCCTGCGGCACGCTGAGCCCCGAGCGGATGGCCGACATCCTCTCCACCGGCACCCCGGACTTCGCCGCGGTCGAGCTGGTCCGCGCCAGCCTCGAGGCCGGCAGCACCGACAACGTCACCTGCATCGTCGCCGACGTCTCCGAGGAGCCGCCGCCGGACGACCTGGTGCCGCTCCTGGTGGGTGCCGCGGCCGAGCTGCCCCGCCGGATGCCGCTCGGCGGCGCCGTGGGCGGGCTGTTCCGCGGCCACCGCTCCGGTGACACCGGCGAGATCGCACCGGTCCCGGCCGACGTGCCCGAGGGTGCGTTCGCCGCCGACCCGATCGACCCCGAGGCCGCCCGCTACGCCCCGCGCGACCCGGGCCGCTACGCCTGGCTGCGGCGCCTGCTGGTCGCCGCGGTCCTGCTCGGCATCGCCTGGGTCGTCCTTGCGGCCGGCTGGTCGTGGAGCCAGCAGCAGTTCTACGTCGCCGAGCAGGACGGCCGGGTCGCGATCTTCCGCGGCATCGACGCCGACCTGCCCGGTTTCTCGCTGTCCCACGCCTACGAGGTCACCGACGTGGAGCTCGCCCGCCTCAGCGACATCGACGCCGAGACGGTGCGCGAGGGCATCGAGGCCGACGACCTGGACGAGGCGCGGATGACCGTCGACAACTACGCCGCGCGCCAGGACGTCGACGCAGGGTGACGGGGGTGCTGCGATGAGTCAGACCGGGACCCTGATGGGCTTCGTGCACCGGCGCCGCCGGGGCGCGGAGCTGTTCCTGCTCGTCCTCGCCCTCGCGGTCGGCATCGGCGCCTACGCCGCGGTCGGCCTGGGCCTCGAGGGTCAGGTGCCGGCCGACATCGTCGGCTACGGCGGCTGGCTCACCGCGCTGATCGTCGCCGCCCACGTGACCGTGCGCATCGTCGCGCCGTACGCCGACCCGGTGCTGCTGCCGCTGGTGGCCGCGCTCAACGGGTTCGGACTGGCCATCCTCCGCCGCCTCGACATCACCTACGAGGCGCTCGGCGACCCGCACACGTTCGCCCGCCAGCAGCTGGTGTGGATGACGCTCGGCGTCGTGCTCTTCATCGTCACGCTGGTGCTCATGCGCGACCACCGCGTGCTGCAGCGCTTCACCTACACCGCCGGCCTGACCGGCATCGTGCTGCTCGTCCTGCCGTTCCTCCCGCTGATCGGCCGCGAGATCAACGGTGCCCGCATCTGGATCAACGTCGCCGGCTTCAGCTTCCAGCCGGGCGAGGTGGCGAAGGTGATGCTGGTGATCGCCTTCTCCGGCTACCTCGTCCTGCACCGCGACGCGCTCGCGCTCGCGGGCCGGCGCGTGGTCTTCGTCGACCTCCCGCGCGGGCGCGACCTGGGCCCGATCATGGCGATGTTCGGCATCTCGATGATGATCCTGGTGCTCCAGAACGACCTGGGCTCCTCGCTGCTGTTCTTCGGCCTCTTCCTGGCGATGCTCTACGTCGCCACCGAGCGGCCCGGCTGGCTCGTCGTGGGGGCCGCCCTGTTCGCGGCCGGCGCGCTGGCGGCGTACACGTTCGTCGGCAACGTGCAGAACCGTTTCAACTTCTGGCTGGACCCGCTGGACTACTACGACGACTCGCCCGGCAGCTTCCAGCTCGTCGAGGCTCTCTTCGGGCAGGGCTGGGGCGGGTTGATCGGCCGCGGCTTCGGCGACGGCTTCCCCGAGCGCGTGCCGTTCGCCTACTCCGACTTCATCGTCTCCACGATCGGTGAGGAGCTCGGTCTGACCGCGGTCATGGCGATCGTGCTCTGCTACGGCCTGATCGTCGAGCGCGCCCTGCGCATCGCGCTGATCTCCCGCGACGGCTTCGGCAAGCTGATGGCGGTCGGCCTCGGCGCGATCTTCGCCCTCCAGGTCTTCGTCGTCATCGGCGGTGTCACCGGCCTCATCCCGCTGACCGGCCTCACCACCCCGTTCCTCTCCTACGGAGGCTCCTCGCTGGTCGCCAACTGGGTGGTCATCGCCCTCCTGCTGCGCATCTCCGACCAGGCGCGGCGCCCGGCACCGCGACTGGACCCGGTCGACGACTCGGCCGCCGACAGCGAGCACACCCAGGTGGTGAAGCTGCGGTGAACAAGCCCATCCGCGTCGTCGCGGTCTTCTGCCTCGTCCTCTTCATGGCGCTGCTGGTCAACTCGACCTACCTGATGTACGTCCGCGCCGACGAGCTGTCGGAGGACCCGCGCAACCGCCGCATCCTCACCGCGACCTACTCCCGCGAGCGCGGGGCGATCCTGGTCGGCGACGAGGCGATCGCGCGCAGCGTGCCGTCCGACGACAAGTACCGCTTCCAGCGGACCTACTCCGAGCCCTTCAAGTACGCCCACGTCACCGGCTACTTCGCCTACTTCAGCCAGACCGGCGTCGAGCGCTCCCAGAACGCGGTCCTCTCCGGCGACGACTCGCGCCTGTTCGTGACCCGCCTCGTCGACATGCTCAGCAACAGCGACCCCAAGGGCGGCAACGTCCAGCTGACCCTCGACGCGGCCGCGCAGGACGCTGCGTGGAACGGCCTCGAGGCGCTCCCCGGCGACGCCCAGGGCGCGGTCGTGGCCCTCGAGCCGACGACCGGTCGGGTCCTGGCGATGGCATCGACCCCGAGCTACGACCCCAACGTCCTGGCCTCCCACGACTTCGGCGCGGTGAGCGAGGCGAGCGAACGTCTCAACGAAGACCCGCGCGAGCCGCTGGTCAACCGTGCCATCGCCACCACCCTGCCTCCGGGGTCGACCTTCAAGCTCGTCACTGCGGCGGCCGCGATCGAGTCCGGCGACTACGACGCCGACTCGATGGTGCCCGGTGGCTTCCGCTACCAGCTGCCCCAGTCGTCGACCACCATCGGCAACTACGACGGCGGCAACTGCGGCGGGCGGCGGATCACGATGACGCAGGCGCTGCAGGTCTCCTGCAACGTCACGTTCCTCAGCCTGGCCAACGAGCTCGGCACCGAGGCGATGGCCGACCAGGCTGAGGCCTTCGGCTTCAACTCCACCTCGCTGGAGGACCTCCCCGGCCAGGCGAAGTCGCTCTACCCGCGCGACATGGACGCCCCTCAGACCGCGATGTCCGGCATCGGCCAGTCCAGCGTCACCGCCACTCCCCTGCAGATGGCGATGGTGGCCGCCGCGATCGCCAACGACGGTGACGTGATGCGCCCCTATGTCGTCGACGAGGTGCGCGCTCCCAACCTGTCGGTCCTGGACCGCACCGACCCGGAGACGATCAGCAAGGCCATCTCGAGCAGCACCGCCGACGAGCTCACCGAGATGATGGTGGCCACGGTCGACTCCGGGACCGCCTCCCCGGCGCAGATCCCGGGCGTCGAGGTCGCCGGCAAGACCGGCACGGCGCAGTCGAGCGGCGACCGTCCGCCCTACGCGTGGTTCGTCTCCTTCGCCCCCGCCGAGGACCCGAAGGTCGCGGTCGCGGTGCTGGTGGAGTCGAGCGACACCTCCCCCGACGAGATCGGCGGCGGCGCCCTCGGCGGACCGATCGCCAAGGCGGTCATGGAGGCGGTGATCAACCGGTGACCACCCTGTCCCCGGGCGGCCACGTCGACGACGCCCGCCGCTACGTCCTGGAGTCCCGCATCGCCACCGGCGGCATGGGCGAGGTCTGGTCGGCCCGCGACACCGTGCTCGACCGTGCCGTCGCGGTGAAGGTGCTCAAGACCGAGTACGCCGACGACGCGCTCTTCCGCACCCGCTTCGAGACCGAGGCCCGCCACGCGGCAGCCCTCCAGCACCCCGGCATCGCGTCGGTGTTCGACTACGGCGAGAGCTCCCTCGACGACGGCTCGGGAACCCCGCGCCCCTACCTCGTGATGGAGCTCGTCGAGGGCCAGCCCCTGTCGGCGCTGCTGCGCCCCGACGCACCGCTCGACCCCGCAGCCGCGCAGGACCTGCTCGCGCAGGCCGCCGACGCGCTCGGCGTGGCCCACGCCGCCGGCATCGTGCACCGCGACGTCAAGCCCGCCAACCTGCTCGTCACGCCCGACAGGCGGGTCAAGGTCACCGACTTCGGCATCGCGCGCGCCGCGGAGGGCATGGCGCTGACCAGGACCGGCGAGGTGATGGGCACGCCCGCCTACATCTCCCCCGAGCAGGCCGAGGGCGGCACCGCGAGCGCCGCCTCCGACGTCTACTCGCTCGGCGTCGTCGCCTTCGAGTGCCTCGCCGGGCGCAAGCCCTTCGTCGCCGACAGCGCCGTGGCCACCGCGATCGCCCACCTGCGCGACCCGGTGCCCGACCTGCCCGCCTCCGTGCCGGGCGACCTCGCTGCCGTCGTACGCCGTGCGCTGTCCAAGGCGCCCGGGGACCGCTACTCCGACGGCGCCGAGCTCGCCCGCGCGCTGCGTGAGCCCGCCGGGGCCGCGACCGTGGTCGCACCGGCCGTGGTGCCGCCGGCCGGCTCCTCGACGCAGGTGATGCCGGCCGTGGCGCCGGCCGCGCCCGCCGCTGCCGCCCCTGTTCCCGCGCCCGCGCCCGCCCGACGGCGTACGCCGGTGCCGTGGCCGCTGCTGCTCGGCATCGCCGCCGTGCTCGCGGCCGTGCTGCTGGCGGTGTGGCTCGGCACCCGCGACGACACCGACTCCACCTCAGGTCAGACCGACACCCCCTCGCAGACGCCCGAGCCGTCGCAGACGCCGACCGGGACACCCACCGAGACCCCGACCGAGACGCCCACGGAGACCCCGACGGAGACGCCCACGGAGACCCCGACCGAGACGGAGTCGCCGGAGCCCGCCACCGTCGAGGTCGACCCGGCGGCCTACGTCGGACGCGACCGCAAGGACGTCGAGAAGGAGCTGCGCGACCTCGGCCTCGACCCGACGCCGGTCGAGCTGGAGAACCCCGGCGACCAGCCCGAGGGGATCGTGGCCTCCGTCGAGCCGAGCGGCACCCTCCAGGAGGGCGACACGGTGACGGTGAGCTACTGGGCGAAGGTGCCGCCGGGCCAGGAGAAGCAGGACGACGGAGAGGGCGACGAGGGATGACGCAGCCGGAGCCGACGCTGATCGGCGGCCGCTACGAGCTCGGCGAGCTGCTCGGCCGCGGCGGCATGGCCGAGGTCCGCAAGGGCAAGGACCAGCGCCTGGGCCGCACGGTCGCGGTCAAGCGGCTGCGCACCGACCTGGCCAGCGACGCCACCTTCCAGGCGCGCTTCCGGCGCGAGGCCCAGTCCTCGGCGTCCCTGAACCACCCGGCGATCGTCTCCACCTACGACACCGGCGAGGAGATGGCGACCGACGGCTCCGGCGTCGCCCAGCCCTACATCGTCATGGAGTGCGTCGAGGGACGCACCCTGCGCGACATCCTGCGCGAGGGTCGCAAGATCCTGCCCGAGCGGGCGCTCGAGATCACCGCCGGCGTGCTGGCTGCGCTCGACTACAGCCACCGTGCGGGGATCATCCACCGCGACATCAAGCCCGGCAACGTGATGCTCACCCCGTCCGGCGACGTCAAGGTGATGGACTTCGGCATCGCGCGCGCGATCTCCGACGCCTCCTCCACGATGACCCAGACCGCGGCCGTGGTGGGCACCGCGCAGTACCTCTCTCCCGAGCAGGCCCGCGGCGAGACCGTCGACTCGCGCTCGGACGTCTACTCCACCGGCTGCATGCTCTACGAGCTCCTCACCGGCCGTCCGCCGTTCGTCGGCGACAGCCCGGTGGCAGTGGCCTACCAGCACGTCCGCGAGCCAGCCTCGCCGCCGTCGGACCTCGACGACCAGCTCGACCCCGAGATCGACGCCATCGTGATGAAGTCGCTGGCCAAGCGGGTCGAGGACCGCTACCAGAGCGCCGCGGCGATGAAGGCCGACATCGAGCGCTACCTGTCCGGCCACCCGATCCAGGCACCCGCGGTCCTCCCGACCGCGGCCGACACGCAGTACGTCCCCGCGACGCCGCCCGCCGACGCGACCGCCACCATGACCGCCGCACCACCGCCCCGCCAGGGCCAGGAGCAGCAGTCGTCCGGCGGGCGTACGGCGTGGTGGGTGCTGGGCGGCCTCCTCCTCGTGCTCCTCCTCGGGTTCGGCGCCTACCTGCTCAACGGGGTGCTCTTCGAGGACGCGCCCGAGCGCGACCCCGTTCCCAACCTGGTCGGGCTGACCGACGACGAGGCGCGCCTCGCGATCGCCGACGCCGGGCTCCGGGTCGGCCGCGTCACCCGGGAGACCTCCGACACCGTCGAGGCCGACCGGGTCATCGAGCAGCGTCCCAACCGCGACGTCTTCGTCGACCCCGGCAGCTCGGTCGACTTCGTGCTGTCCCTGGGCCAGCCCGAGGTCGAGGTGCCCAGCGTGGCCGGGAACCTCCGCGCCGACGCACGTGCCCAGCTCATCGCGCTGGGCCTGCGCGTCCGGTTCCAGGCGGAGGACTCCGACGAGGACCGCAACGAGGTCCTGCGCACCGAGCCTGCCGCCGGCACCTCGGTGGCGGAGAACACCATGATCACCGTCGTGTTCTCCGACGGCCCCGAGCAGGTGCCGGACGTCCGCGGCCTGCAGGAGCGCGAGGCCGAGCGGGCCATCCGCGAGGCCGGCTTCGTCGCCGACGTACGCACCGACCCGGCATCCACCGAGCCGCGGGGCACGGTCGTCGACCAGATCCCCGTGGGCGGCACGCTCGACCAGGGCAGCACCGTGACGATCTTCGTCTCCGCGTTCGAGGAGCCGACCGAGACGCCCACCGAGACCCCGACCGAGACGCCCACGGAGACTCCCACCGAGACCCCCACGGAGACTCCGACGGAGACGCCGGTGCCCACCGAGACCCCGACCACCCCGACCCCACGCGTCTCGCGCGACTGAGCGGGTGCGGCGCTCAGCCGTCGATGGGCGTCGCGTAGGTGAGGTCGAGCAGTCCGGCGTACGCCGGTGCGGTGACCGACTCGACCTGGGTCATGTCCCAGGAGACGCCGCCGCCCGGGATCGCGGTGTAGTCGCGGTAGGTCGCCAGGATCGGGTCGGTGGTGAGCTCGGACTCGAGCTGGGCGGTGTCACCGATGCCCACGATGACGTAGGGCGGGGAGTAGGGCAGGCCGTGCAGGGTCACCTGGTTGCCCTCGCACTTGATGCCGGTGGTGGAGATGAGTCGCTGGCCCTGGATGGTGACGGCCTCGGCGCCGGCGTTCCACATGGCGTTGGCGACGGCCTGGATGTCCTGCTGGTGCACCACCAGGTCGTTGGGTTCGCCCTCGTAGGCGAGCCGCGCCTCCAGGGAGGCGTCGTCGAGCACGACCTGGACGCCCGCGCCGGTCTTCTCGGTCAGCCCGGCGGGGTCGACGAGCGTGGCGATCTCCCGCTGCACCCGGCCGACCGACCGGTCGCCGAGCTGCGTGCTCAGCGCCTCGACCTCGGCGTTGAGCGCCGCGACCCGCTCGGTGAGGGCGCCGGTCTCGTCGCGCTCGGCGCGCACCACGGAGTCGAGGTCGGTGAGGCGGCCACCGCGCAGGTCGAGGCCGTCGCTCTGCTCCGCGCTCACCGCGAAGAGCACGCCGCTCAGCAGCACCACGACCGGCGTCGCCACCCGCCAGAGGCGGTGGCGTGCGGGGCGCACGTGTGAGTGGGGCGACATGGCGACTACGCTAACCCCCCGTCGGGTGCTACGCAGCCTCGGCGAGGTGTCGACGTACGCCGACGAACCGCATCAGCCAAGCCACAGGAGCAGCAGTGTCGAAGTCCACGACGGTCACCACCGGGGAGAAGAGCTCGCTCGTCACCCCCAGGTTCCTGATCAGTCTCCTCCTGGTCGTCGCCGGCATCGGCTGGATCGTCTACTACTACGTCGGCCCCCGCGGCAACCCGCTCGCCTTCCCGCCCGTCGAGGGCTCGCCCAAGGCCATCGCCGACCTCGGCGACTGGAACTACGCCATCGGCTTCGGCCTGCTCATGCTCGGCCTCATCGTCGCGGCGCACCCCTCCACCCCCCTCGGGCGTGGCCGGGGTGTCGTGGTCGGCATGCTCGGCTGCTTCCTGGTCGGACTGATCTGGATCTGCACCTTCTACGTGTTCTCCAACGACCTCTCCAGCCTGTGGGTCATGAACGACCTCGGGCAGTGGAACCTGGTCGTCGGGATCGCCTTCATGGCAGTCGGCTTCAGCTTCGCGACCAAGTGGGAGTAGGTTCTCCCTCGGCCCGGTAGCACGGGCCCCGCGCCTCGAGCGGTGAGTGAGGCGCCTTCCTGGGGAAGGGAAGGCGTCTCTCTCACCGCTCGAGTCGATTTCGGGGCGCTCGCGCGCTCGGCGTACGCCCGCGCCCGGGGTTGTCAGGCTCTCCCGGAGGTTGTCAGGCCGTGCAGAGCCCGACAACGTCGGGGATCCCCGGCCAGCCGGGGATCCCGAATGAGCAACGCGCCCGGCCGCCCCTCGCACACCTGTGCGGTTCTCCACATTGTGGAGAACTCCTGTGGAGAGTTACACGCGTGTAGTTATCCACACCTGTGTGCACACCTGTGGAACAACAGCAGACGCAGCACGGCCCCCGTTCCGAGTCGTACGACGCGGGGCGGGGGCCGTCCGCAGTGCGAGGGGATCAGCGCTGCCGGTCGGCGACGATGTCGTGCAGGACCTGCTGGGCCAGGGCCGACAGCGGTGTCCCCTGCTCCCGGCTGCGCTGCACCAGGAGCGTGAAGGCCTCGTCCATCTCCACGTCCTCGGTCTCGGCCAGCACCCCCTTGGCGCGCTCGATCACCACGCGGCCAGCGAGCGCGGCGCGGACCCGCTCGGCGATGACCATCGGTTCGTTCTCCACCCGGGCCTGCATCAGCGCGAGGGTGCAGATGTCGGCGAAGGACCGGGCGAGCTCTGCCTCGTCCCGGCTCAGGACGCGTTCGCGGCTCCAGAAGAGGTTCACCCCTCCGAGCACGCGGTCGTGCCACCGCATGGGCACCGCGTGGACGCTGCGCACGCCCGCCTCATCCATCGCGCGCCCGAAGTCCGGCCAGCGGGCGACCACGTCGTCAGGACCCGACGCGGACACGCTCTCGCCCTCGTCGATCGCCGTCACGCAGGGCCCGCTGTGCAGCTGTGACTGGTAGAGCTCGAGCTCGATCGCCCGGTGCGACGTGGCAGCCAGCATCTCCAGGCCGTGCTCGCCCGACCTCACCAGCACGCCGGCGGTGTCGGCACCCAGCAGCTCCGCGCAGTCCGCGAGGAGCACGTGGATGGTGCTGGAGCCGTCGACGCCCCGGACCATGGCCGCATTGGCGGCGGCAAAGGCCCGAGCACTCGTGATCGGCACGGTCACGTCACTCTCCTTCCACTTCGAAGCTCGAGAAGTTGATCTCGCGGCGCACCACGCGCGCGGCGACGTCGCTCACGTCGGTGTCCAGCGCGTAGGCGTGGCCGCGGAGCAGCGCCAGGGCGTCCTCTGCCGTGACCCGCACCTGCGCCATCACCATCCCCGTCGCCTGGTGGACCGCGCTCCGCGAGCTCCAGGACTCGCTGCCCTGGGGCTGCTCGTCCACTAGCTCGGAGGCGTCGACGAGGAGCGCGGCACCCACCGCGTTGGCCAGGAACGCCATCCGCGCCGGCTCCTGCGACAGGCCGCGCGTGCCGCGGGTGTAGAGCGTGGCGACCCCGCTGACCTGGCCGTCGGCGTGCAGGGGAATGGCATGGATGGTCAGCGGGCCGTGGCGCGCCTCCACGGCGTGGGCCAGCATCGGCCACCGCTGGTCGGCGTCACCGTCGAGGTGCGCCGTCACCATCTGCTCCGACCTCGCCGCTTCGTAGCCGGGCCCCTCACCGGCGATCTCCTGCAGTCCCTCGAGGTCACGGGCCACCTCGTCGCTGGCGCAGACCGTGGTCTGGCTGTCGGAGAGGTACTGCATGGTGATCGCGACGCCGTCGGCCCGGAGCATGCGACGGATCGCCTCGCCCAGGCGCCAGGTCTGGGGCTCGTCCGTCGGCAACGTGGCCAAGGTGGCGGCAAGGTCCGAGAGCAGTCGTCCCCGCACCGACAGTGGCAGGTCACTCACCTCGTCGCTACCCTCCGCGTAGGACTGCCGCATGGCCGCAGCAGCGCGTTCCACCCTACTCACGCCACGTGGTCGCCCGGTTGCGCTCCCTGCCGGTTTCCCTAAAGGGGGGAACCAAGGACGCATTCCGCCGACGCAGGAGCGTACGAGTGAATCCCCATGACATCGTTGCCGAGCTGACTCGGGTCGCCGAGCAGCTGCACCTTGCTGCGGACCCCAGCGAGACGGCGGGCGAGGCCGTGGACTACACCCGACGCCAGCTCGGCGCCGACCACGCCGGCATCACCCTGATCAGGGCGGGCGGCCGGTTGGAGACCGTCGCACCCACGGACGCGGTCGTGGAGCAGGCCGACCACTTCCAGTACGAGCTGAACGAGGGCCCGTGCCACGACAGCGCCTGGCAGGGCAGGACCCTCGTCGCCCAGGACCTGGCCGCCGAGACACGGTGGCCGGCCTGGGCACCCAAGGCCGTCGAGCTCGGTCTCGGCAGTGCCCTGGGCGTGGAGCTGATGAACAAGTCCGCCGATCGCAGGCTCGGGTCGGTCAACCTCTACTGGGAGCGCCCGCGGACGTTCAGCGGCGAGGAGGTCGAGCTCGCCCACCTCCTGTCGCGGCACGCCGCCATGGCACTCGTGGCGTCCCTCAACTCCCAGGGACTGCGACTGGCCATGGAGGGCCGCAAGCGCATCGGCCAGGCCCAGGGCATCCTCATGGAGCGCTACGGCGTCGACGAGGACCGGGCCTTCGCCATCCTCAGGCGCTACTCCCAGGACCACAACATCAAGCTGCGCGACCTCGCCGAGCAGCTCGCCACGACGCTCCAGCTGCCCGAGCAGCCCACCGGCGGGCCGGTCCGGCCCGCCGGCACGTGACGGTCGTCGTCAGGCGAGCGCGAGACCGCGTGCCACGGCGACGACCAGCAGCACGACGGTCAGCAGGCACAGGCCGATCCACTGGACGGCCGTGCGCCGCGCACGGGGAGCGTAGGCGACCACGGCTGCGGCTGCCGCGCCGGCGACGAAGCCCCCGAGGTGGCCCTGCCAGGAGATCCCACCGACGACCAGGCCGTAGACGCTGATCGCGACACCGAGGCCGAGGTTCTGCAGGAGCGCCCGGGTGTCCAGCCGCGCCTTGCGGGCCACCACGAGCAGCGCGCCGAGGAGGCCGAAGAGGGCGCCGGAGGCCCCGACGGTCGATCCGGACGGGCTGCTGAGCAGCATCACGGCCGCGGAGCCGCCGACCGCGCTGACGAGGTAGACGGCCAGGAAGCGGGTGCGGCCGATGATCCCCTCGAGGGCGGGGCCGAAGAGCAGCAGGGCGAACATGTTCATCGCGACGTGCCAGATCTCCACGTGGGTGAAGGCGCTCGTCAGCAGCTGCCACCACGCGCCGTCGGCCACGCCTGCGTGCCACACCCCGTCACTGCCGGGGACCAGGTTGCAGGCGGCCTCGCTCGGCAGGCCGGGGTAGTACTGGTTGGGCGCCGAGCGCGACCCGCAGCTGCCGGTCGGGGAGAGCGCCAGCAGGTCGGCGACCCGCGAGAGGCGACCACCGGTGGCGGTGATCGCGAGCCAGACGACGGCGTTGATGCCGATCAGGACGTACGTCGTCAGGCGGGGGTCCGCGCTGCGCTCGCCGCCGTACATCGCGCGGTTCTGGCGCGAGTTCTTGTTCGCCTCCTTGACGCAGTCGGGGCACTGGAAGCCCACGGCGGCGTCGCGCATGCAGTCGGGGCAGATCGGCCTGTCACAGCGCTGGCAGCGGATCCAGGTCTCGCGACCGGAGTGCCGGTAGCAGGTGGGCACCCCGGTCGCGGCCGGGTCCTCGGACGGTTGGGTCATGAGGAGGAAGTGGTCAGGTCTGCGTCAGCGCTCGACGGTGACCGACTCGATCACCACGGCGTCCGTGGGACGGTCCATGGCGCCGGTCGGGGCGCTGCCGATCGCGTCGACCACGTCGCGGCTGGCCTGGTCGGCCACCTCGCCGAAGATGGTGTGCTTGCGGTTGAGCCACGGGGTGGCGCCCAGGGTGATGAAGAACTGCGAGCCGTTGGTGCCGGGACCGGCGTTGGCCATCGCGAGCAGGTAGGGCTTGTCGAAGACGAGCTCGGGGTGGATCTCGTCCTTGAACGTGTAGCCCGGGCCGCCGGTGCCGGTGCCGAGCGGGCATCCGCCCTGGATCATGAAGCCCTCGATGACGCGGTGGAAGCCGAGGCCGTCGTAGTACTTCTCGCCGCTGCGGCCGGCGTCGTCGCGGTAGTCCTTCGTGCCCTCCGCGAGGCCGACGAAGTTCTCGACCGTCTCGGGGGCGTGGTTCGGGAAGAGCTCGATGACGATGTCGCCCTTGTTGGTCTTCAGGGTCGCCTTCAGGTCGGCCATGGGGTGTGCCTCTCAGCTGTCTGTGGGGTGGGCCTCGCGGGCCCGCGTGCGCCTCGATCCTGCCACGCACCGCCACCCACCCGGACGGGGCTGGTCGCCTCAGGGTGGGCATGGTGAGATGGAGCCACAACTGACAGAGGAGGTCACGCATGCCTTTCCGCCGCAAGAAGTCCCTCATGGACCGGGCACACGACTACGTCGAGCAGGTCTCGGAGACCGTTCTGCCCCACCTGGAGTCCGCGTGGGAGCAGGCCGTGGACAAGGCCGGGCCCGTCATCACCGACGCGCGCGAGAAGACCCAGCCGCTCATCGCCGAGGGCCGGGCCCTCGCCGCCGAGAAGGCGTCCGTGGGCGCCGCGCTCGCGAGCGAGAAGGCCGCCGAGGCCCGTGAGAAGGCCGCACCGCTCCTGGCCGAGGCCAGGGCCACCGCCAGCGAGAAGGCGTCCGTGGGCGCCGCCCTCGCGGCTGAGCGCGCCGCGGCCAGCCGCGACGTCGCCGCCGCGAAGGTCAACGAGCTGCGCGGCATCGAGCCCGAGCCCAGCGGGGGCCGGCTCAAGAAGTTCCTGCTGCTGGGCGGCCTGCTCGCCCTGGGCGGCGTGGTGTTCAGCAAGCTCCGCGCCAAGCAGGACGCCGAGGCCAACTGGCAGTCGAGCTACGTCCCCCCGGCCCCGCCGGCGGCACCCTCGACCCCCCAGGCGCCCGCCTCGGCACCGGTCACCCCGGCCACCACGTCCGGTGACCCGTTGAGCGACCCGCTCACTGACGACGTCACCGCGGACGACGTGGTCACCGCCGAGCCCCCGGCCGCCGAGGACATCGGCGGCGGAGCGCCCGGCGAGGCGATCAGCGACTCGGTCGAGGAGGCCCACGAGGCCACCACGCCCGACGCGCCCGCCGAGGTCATCGACATCGACGACGTGCCGCAGAAGAAGTAGCACCACCGCGACATCGCCCCGGGCGGTGTCCCGGCCACACTCCCGCACGCCGGGGTCCGTGGCCGGGGCACCGCCCGGTGTGCGTCCACACCCCTCGTCCTCAGGTCGCGTCCGGCGGCCGGTTGGCCTCGATCCACTCGTCGATCTGCTCCCACCAGCCGTAGAGCCACTCGATGCGCTCCTCGCGGTCCTCGGGGATCTCCGCGCGCGGGACCTGCCACCACCGCATGGTGATCTGCTTGTCCATCGGCAGCTCGCGCCACAGGTCGCTCACCGTCACCAGGTGGTCGAGCCCGGTGTGGGCGACCATCAGCACGTCGGCGTCCGGTGCCGCCTGCAGCGCCGCCAGCACGCCGCCCGGACGTGGCGCCAGCACGTGGATCATCTCCTCCGCGCGCACGGCCATCCGCTCGAGGCCGAGCTTGCGGAGCCGCGCGATGCCGCGGTCGCGGCGCTGCGGGGTGAAGTTGCCGCCCTCGGGGAAGATCACGAAGGCGTCGTTGTCGTCCAGGCCCGTGGCCAGCGCGGCGATCTGCGACTCCAGGTCCTCTCCCGCGACCGGGTTCGGGGAGATGAAGCGGGCCGGGATGCGGTTGAGGATCACGTCGATCGCAGGGTCCCACGCAAGGGTGTTCTTCAGCACCACCCGCGGCTCGCGGTGGTACCAGTGCAGCAGGGCGTACATCAGGATGAACGAGTCACCCGGGCCCGCGTGGCGGCACATGACCAGCACTGGGCCGTCCGGGTGGCGGGTCGGGTGCGGACCGTCGGTGCGGATGCGCAGCGCCAGCACGCGCCGGGCCTCGCGGAAGAAGACGATGAGCGTGCCCTGCACGAGGTCGTAGTGGATGCCGGCGAAGTAGGGCGAGCGGATCCGCCACCCGCAACCGCTGGCGAGCCACAGGCCCAGCAGCACGACCAGCAGCAGCGTCTCGAAGCTGAGGTAGACCACGACGAGCCACAGGAGCCGCAGCGCACGCCAGCGGCCGGGCAGCACCGGTGCGAGCGCGGCGGCGACGAGCAGCCAGGCCGGCAGGGTCACCCACAGCAGCACGGTGAGCGTGATGACCGTCGGCGCGACGACGAGACGGCGCAGCGCCCAGACGCCCGGGTGGCTCACTCCCGGCGCCCTTCCACCGGCCCGAGGGCCTCGTCGAGGTAGTCGCGGGAGGCGGCGTACGTCGCCTCGATCCGGGCCTCGACGCCGCCGAAGTCGCGGTGCGAGAGCAGCGAGTCGTCGCGCGCCGACGTGCCGCCGGCAGGGAGGACGTGCGCCTCGACGCCCTCGGGGATGGTCGCCATGTCGCGCATGAAGCGGTGCCGCCTGGCCACCTCGAAGCTGACCCGCGCCACGTCCCACGGCCGGGTGGGCGGCGTGAGGGGGCGGTCGATCCGGCCGACCTGGAGCACGAAGACCCGTGTCGCGCCGAGCTCGACGGCCCGGCCCACGGGGATGGAGTTCACCAGGCCCCCGTCGAGGAAGTGCTCGCCGTCGATCTCGGCAGGCGGCAGGAGACCGGGTACGGCGGCGCTGGCGAGGATCGCTGGCACGAGCGGGCCGCTGGTGAACCAGTGCTCCGCCGCGCGCTCGATGCTGGCGGCGCAGACCTCGAGGCGCACGGGCAGGTCTTCGAAGCGCGCGTCGCCGAGCTCGTCGGTGAGCCGCCGTCGCAGCGGCGCGGAGGAGTAGATGTGGGTGCCGGTGGAGACGGCCCTGCGGACCGTGCGCAGCGGCCGGTCGCCGTACACGTCGCGGGACCGCGCAGTGGACGCCCACAGCCCGGTGAGCCGCTCCACGACCGCGAGCTCGGGCTGGCGCGCCACCAGCGCGCCGTTGAGCGCACCGACGCTCGTGCCGACGACCAGGTCGGGCACGATCCCGCGCTCGAGCAGCGCACGCAGCATGCCGACCTCGACGGCGCCCAGGACGCCACCACCGCCGAGCACGAACGCGGTGCTGCCGTTGGTCGAGGAGGGACGAAGTCCCGTCACGAGACCCGGGTCCTCACGTCAGGCCAGCTCGGGGTGCTCCGCGCGCACCCGCTGCGTCGCGCGGTGCTCGGCCCAGAACGACAGCACCGGGATGGTGCCGCACGCCAGCGTGACCAGCGTGAACGGCAGGTCCCAGCCGGCCCGGCGCGAGAGCGCGAAGGCGCTGAAGAGGAAGATCATGTAGAGCCAACCGTGCGCGACGCCGAGGTAGGTCGTGATGACCTCGCCCAGGTTGTTGAGGTCGGAGCCGGTGGTCACCCAGGCGGGCGTGCTGTCGAAGACGCCCCACATCGGGGAGCCGTCGAAGTTGGCCAGCGGGACGCCGACCAGGCAGAGCACCACGAGGAGCACACCGACGATGGTGGCCATGACGCGGTAGGCGGTGAGGTTGCGGGACACGGCGCCAAGGTATCGGGTGCGGCCTACCCCGCCGACGGGGAGATCTCGGCAGCAGTCGCGTCCCGGCGCCAGCGCCACCAGATGAAGGCGGCGAAGCCCCCGAAGACCCACCACTCGACGGCGTAGAGCAGGTTGCGGATGCCGGTCGCGCGACTCGGGGTGGGCAGTGCCTCGAGCTCGGCGGCCTCGAGTCCGTCGGCGGGCTCCTGGGCGATCAGGTAGGCGGAGTAGAGGTCCACGTCCACCCGCTGCACCGCGTCCGCGACGCGGATCTCGGGGAAGACGTCGTCGTCGGGGTCGTCGTCGGTGACCAGACTGCCGTCGGGGGCCTGCAGCCACCCGGTCAGCTCCGCGTCACCCGCGACTGCGAGCAGGTCGGCCTCGGGCTCGGGTGCCCACCCGCGTACGACGAGCACGGCGGCGTCGCCGACCTGGAGCGGGTCGACGGCCCAGTAGCCCGACCGGCCGCCCTGCTCGCGGTCGGCGACCCAGAAGCCGCCGTCCAGCCACTCGCCGGCGACCTCCACGGGTCGCCCGAGGTCGGGTGCGGGGAACGGGTCGTCGTTGCCCATCACGTCGGTCAGCGGCACCGGTGCGATGCCGGTCAGGTCCCGGGCCTCGGCCTCCCGGCTGGCCTGCCAGGCGTCGTACTGCCACGTCCCGAGCAGCCCGGCGATGCCGACGAGCACGAGCGTGAGGACCGCGGCACCGAGGTCGGTCAGCAGGCCGGGTCGGCGGGAGGTGCTCACGGGCTCGATTGTCCCAGCCGGACCTGAGCCGACTCCCGGCGGTGGTCCCCGGTCGCGTGCGAGCATGTCGGCCATGGGGGTGCTGCTCAGCGGGGTCGCGGTGCGCAACGGTGACCTCGACGAGGTCGTCGACGTGTTCCTCTCGATCGTGCGCGGCGTCGGCCACCGGGCGGAGGCGCTCGCGGGACCACACCGGGACACCGAGTCGTCCGACGTGCTCTGCACGTCGTCGCCGGGATGGGTCACCCTCGTCCCGCACTACGTCGTCCCGCCCGAACGCCTCGCCGCCGAGATGACCCGCCGCCTCGACACGGTGGCCTCGGCGATCACCGTCTACGAGGACGTCTTCTGGACCCACCACCTCGTCGATCGCGGTCACGTGGTCGACAGCTTCGCCAACCTCCCGGGCTACTTCGGCGAGCAGGACTACGTGCACGGCCACGAGGGCGACCCCGACCTCGTCGCGGCGGGGCTGGGCGCGGACGCCTCGGCCATCGCGCCCTACTTCCGGCAGATCTCCGTACGTCGTGCCCGGTCCACGCTGCTCCCGGCGCCCAAGGCTCATCGCGACGACGAGTACGACCTCCTCGACGGGTGGGTGGTCGTCGAGCTGTGGCGCCGCATGGGGATCGCGTGGCCCGACCCGTCGGGATCCGCCACGACCCGCATCCCTCTGGGCAGGGACGCCATGGACGCCCTCTCCTCCTGGCTCCGGGGCTCCTGACCGCCTCAGGCCGAGGCGAGCGCCAGCTTCACGGCAAAGCCGAGGAAGACCGCGCCCACAGCGGACGTGGCGCCGGCGGAGAGCGCCGTACGCCGGCGGAACGCGTCGGCCAGCCGGGTGCCGGCGACGATCAGCACGCTGAGGTACGCCGCACTCGCGAGGGTGGCGAGCACCCCGAGCGCCAGGAATGAGATCGCCGGGTGGGCGTAGGCCGGGTCGACGAACTGCACGAAGAACGCGACGAAGAAGAGGATCGCCTTGGGGTTGAGCAGGCTGATCACCAGCGCCCGGCGGTAGGGCCGCTCCCCCTTCACCTTCGGCACCAGCCCGGCCTCCTCGGTGGCGTCGGCGAGCTGCTCGGCGACCGTGCGCCGCGAGCGCCACGTGGCCCACGCCGCGCGCATCATGCCGATCGCGAGCCAGAGCAGGTAGGACGCGCCGACCCACTTGACCGCACTGAACGCCGTCTCGTTGGCCTGCAGCAGCGACGCCACGCCCGCCGCGGAGAGCGTCATCAGCACGGCGTCACCCGTCCACACCCCCGCCGCGGCGGCGTACCCGCTGCGCACCCCGCGGCGCGCGGCGACCGACAGCACGTAGAGCGAGTTCGGTCCGGGCAGCAGGATGATGAGGACCAGGCCCACGAGGTAGGTCGGGAGGTCGGTGATGCCCAGCACGGGACCAGTGTGGGACCGGCGGGCGGGCGGTCCCGACCGATTTCGAGGGATGGTCCGCGTGGTCAGTTGCCGGGCCGGATGTCCCCGTCCGGCGGCTGCCTCACCTCGACGTCCCGGTAGATGCCGGTGTTGCGCTCGACCGGGACGGTCGTCGTGAGTGGTTCGGAGCCCGCGAAGGCCAGGGTGACGTCCGCGCGGTAGCCGGGAACGAACGCCTCCGAGAGGAGGGTGACGTTGGCATCGCGGTACAACCGGAGCGGCTCGCCCTCCGGCAGCAGGTAGGGGCCGTCGGCGAAGATCACCGTGTAACCGGGGGGTTCGGCATCGACGTCGAGCCCGACGAGCCGGTCCGGTTCGTCCGCCTGGTTGACCAGGGTGCCGATCAGTCGCGCGACCCCCGTGCCGTCGGTCACCAGGACCAGGTTCAGGGCGTCGATGCTCTCGGTGCGCTCGACCTGTCCGCTCGACTCGTCGACGGCGTCCGCCCGGCGGTCCGAGCCGCAGCCGGCCAGCACCAGCGCCAGGAGGATCACCATCCCTGCGGCAAGGGTCCCCGTTCGCCCGTGCCGGGGTCGGCGACGAATGTGTCGATGCTCCACCTGGTTCCTCCCGTCGTAGCGCCGGTGCCGACACCGGTCCTGCGGTGCGTCCGACACCTCCAACGTACGGACGAGGATCGGTGGCTCAACCCATGTCGACGAGTTGTCATGCACTTGAGGCGGGACCGTCACGTCATCGTCACTGCGGCCGAGCGAGCGGCGTTCGTCAGCGGGGCGAACGGGTCCCACGTGGTGGGTGGGTGGTGGAGCCTAGGGGACTCGAACCCCTAACCCCCTGCTTGCAAAGCAGGTGCGCTACCAATTGCGCCAAGGCCCCCGGTCAAGCCGAGTGGAGCGTCAGGCCTTCTCGACGGTGTCGGTGGCCTCGGCCCAGAGGGCCTGCTCGTGCTTGCCCTCGTCCATCTTCTTCTTCGCGACCAGCGCGCCAGCGGCGGCGAGGGCGAGGAGCAGGAGCTTCTTCATGGACTCTCCTCGTGGAGCGAAGGGATGGAGTGGGCCTAGGAGGACTTGAACCTCCGACCTCTTCCTTATCAGGGAAGCGCTCTAACCGTCTGAGCTATAGGCCCGCACACGTCGCAAGCGACGACGCCGAAGATTACCTGAGGGTGGTCAGGCGGTGCCAATCGAGGGGGGTCGATCAGGCGAGGATCACTTCTCGTCCTCGGCGAGGGTGACCTCGATGCCGCCGAGGAGGGCGGCGGCGAGGTTGTAGAGGAAGGCGGTCAGGGTGGCGATCGCGGTCAGCAGGACCACGTCGAGCACCGAGACCAGCAGCGTGAAGCCGAGCACCCGCGACATCCCGACGTAGTCGGTGATGTCGAAGGTCGAGTTGCCGCTGTCGCCCTCGACGATGCTCGCCACGGCCGAGTTGATCGAGTCCCACACGCCGGCGGCGCCGAGCACCGACCACACCATGAAGATGGCGACGAAGGTGACCACACCGAAGGCGACCGACAGCAGGAACGCCGTCTTCATCACCGACCAGGGGTCGATGCGGGTCAGCCGCAGCCGGGCGCGACGGGGCTGGCGCCCCGACGCACGGCGGGCGCGGTTGCCGCGCGGTGCCTTGGAGTCGGCGTTGGCGCGGTGCTCCTCGGCAGCGTTGGACAGCGTGTCCTGCAGGCGTCCGGTGAGGGACCTGCGGGCAGGCTCATCCCCGGACGTACGACGCGGAGTCGCGGTGCGGTCCGACATGGATCACTCCTCGGTGTCTTCGTCGGCGCCCAGCTCGTCGGACACCTGGACGCTCGCGTCAGCGGCGTCCTGAGCCTCGATTGTTGCACCGTCGGCCACGTCCTGCGATTCGTCGACCGGAGCACCGGCCTCGTCGGCGCTCGTGTCCCCGCCCGCTGCCTCGGCCGCCTCCTCGACGACCTTGGCCTCCACGGAGCGGGCCACGACGGCCACGGTGTCGCCCTTCTTCGGCGTCACGAACTTCACGCCCATCGTCGAGCGGCCGGTGGGCCGGAAGTTGGCGTCGATCGGGCTGCGCACGACCTGACCACTGCTGGTGATGGAGAGGACCTCGTCCTCCTCCTCCACGATGAAGGCGCCCACCAGGCCGCCACGGTCCTCGTTGGACAGCGACATCGCCTTGATGCCGATGCCTCCGCGGGACTGCAGGCGGTAGTCGCTGATGCGGCTGCGCTTGGCGAAGCCGCCGTCGGTGATCGTGAAGACGTACTGCTCCTTGACCTCCTCCGAGGCGGCGGCGTCGCCCTCGACGGCCTCCTCGGCCGCGACCTGGTCGGCCCGGATGACCGACATCGAGAGCAGCGAGTCGCCGTCGCGGAACTTCATCCCGCGCACACCGCCGGTGGCGCGGCCCATCGGGCGCAGCTGCTCGTCGTCGGCCTTGAAGCGGATCGACTGGCCCTTGCGGGAGACCAGCAGGATGTCGTCGTCGCCGTTGACCAGCTCGGCGCCGATCAGCTCGTCGTCGTCCTCACGGAAGTTGATCGCGATGACGCCGGCCTGGCGCGGGGAGTTGTAGTCGCCGAGCTTGGTCTTCTTGACCAGGCCGGTGCGGGTGGCGAGCACGAGGTAGGGGGCCTGCTCGTAGTCGCGGATCGCCAGCACCTGGGCGATGTCCTCGTCGGGCTGGAAGCTCAGCAGGCCGGCCACGTGGCCGCCCTTCGCGTCGCGCGCCGCCTCGGGCAGGTTGTAGGCCTTGGTGCGGTAGACCCGACCGGCCGTGGTGAAGAACAGCAGCCAGTGGTGGTTGGTGGTCGCGATGAAGTGCTGCACCACGTCGTCGCCGCGCAGGGTCGCGCCGCGCACGCCCTTGCCACCGCGCTTCTGCAGGCGGTACTGGTCGGCGCGGGTGCGCTTGGCGTAGCCGCCACGGGTGATGGAGACGACGAGGTCCTCGTCGGGGATCAGGTCCTCCATCGACAGGTCGCCGTCCGCGGCGATGATCTGCGTACGCCGCTCGTTGCCGTACTTGTCGGTGATCTCCTTGAGCTCGTCGGAGACGATCTGACGCTGGCGCGGCTCGTTGGCGAGGATGTCCTCGAGGTCGGCGATCACCCGCTCGAGGTCGGCGAGGCGGTCCATGATCTTCTGGCGCTCCAGCGCCGCGAGGCGACGCAGCTGCATCTCGAGGATGGCGTTGGCCTGCACCTCGTCGATGTCGAGCAGCGCGATGAGGCCGCTGCGGGCCTCCTCGACGTCGGGACTGCGACGGATCAGCGCGATCACCTCGTCCAGGGCGTCGAGCGCCTTGGCCAGACCGCGGTAGATGTGGGCCTGGCGCTCGGCCTCGGCGAGGCGGAAGCGCGTACGCCGCTGGATGACCTCGATCTGGTGGGTCACCCAGTTGGAGATGAACTGGTCGATCGGGAGCGTGCGCGGCACGCCGTCGACCAGCGCCAGCATGTTGGCCGAGAAGTTGGTCTGCAGCTCGGTGTGCTTGAAGAGGTTGTTGAGCACGACGCGAGCCACGGCGTCGCGCTTGAGGACGATCACCAGGCGCTGGCCGGTGCGCGAGCTGGTGTCGTCACGCACGTCGGAGATGCCCTGGATGCGCCCGGAGTCGGCGAGCTCGGCGATCTTCAGCGCGAGGTTGTCCGGGTTGACCATGTAGGGGAGCTCGCTGATGACGAGCATCGTGCGGCCCTTGGCGTCCTCGTCGATCTCGACGACCGCGCGCTGCGAGATCGAGCCACGACCGGTGCGGTAGGCCTGCTCGATGCCCTGGCGGCCCACGATCAGCGCGCCGTTGGGGAAGTCAGGGCCCTTGATCCGCTCGATGACGGCGTCCTGCAGCTCCTCCTTGGTGGCGTCCGGGTGCTCGAGCGCCCAGGTCGCGGCCTCGGTGACCTCGCGGAGGTTGTGCGGCGGGATGCTGGTGGCCATGCCGACCGCGATGCCGGCCGAGCCGTTGACCAACAGGTTGGGGAAGCGCGAGGGCAGGATGGTCGGCTCCTGCGAGCGCCCGTCGTAGTTGGGGCGGAAGTCGACGGTGTCCTCGTCGATGTCGCGCACCATCTCCATCGCCAGCGGCGCCATCCGGCACTCGGTGTAGCGCATGGCGGCGGCGGAGTCGTTGCCCGGCGAGCCGAAGTTGCCCTGGCCGTTGATCAGCGGGGAGCGCAGCACCCACGGCTGCGCGAGGCGGACCATGGTGTCGTAGATCGCGGTGTCGCCGTGGGGGTGGTACTGACCCATCACGTCGCCGACGACGCGCGAGCACTTCGAGAAGCCGCGGTCGGGGCGGTAGCCGCCGTCGTACATCGCGTAGAGGATGCGGCGGTGCACCGGCTTGAGCCCATCACGTACGTCGGGCAGCGCGCGTCCGACGATCACGGTCATCGCGTAGTCGATGTAGGACTGCTGCATCAGCGTCTGGAGCTCGATCGGCTGGATGCGGTCGTCGCCGAACCCGAAGCCGCCTGCGCCGGTGCCGGTGGGGGTCTCAGTCATGTGCTTCTCTCCTGCGTTCTAAGAATGTCTAGGGCTGCTCGTAGATCGGGCTAGCGGCCTAGATATCCAAGAAACGGACGTCCTTGGCGTTGCGCTGGATGAAGGAGCGGCGCTGCTCGACGTCCTCGCCCATCAGGATCGAGAAGATCTCGTCGGCCTGGGCGGCGTCCTCGAGCGTCACCTGCTTCATGAGGCGCGCGTCGGGGTCCATCGTGGTCTCCCACAGCTCGTCGGCGTTCATCTCGCCGAGACCCTTGTAGCGCTGGACCGGGTTCTCCTTGGGCAGCTTCTTGCCCTGGGCCTGGCCGTCGGCGAGCAGCGCGTCGCGCTCGGCGTCGGAGTAGACGAACTCGTGCTCGGCCGGCTTGTTCCAGCGCAGGCGGTAGAGCGGGGGCTGGGCCATGTAGACGTAGCCGTGCTCGATGAGCGGCTTCATGAAGCGGAACAGCAGCGTCAGCAGCAGGGTGTTGATGTGGTGGCCGTCGACGTCGGCGTCGGCCATCATCACGACCTTGTGGTAGCGCAGCTTCTCGAGGTTGAACTCCTCGTGGATGCCGGTGCCGAGCGCGGAGATGATCGCCTGGACCTCGGAGTTGGCGAGCACCTTGTCGATGCGGGCCTTCTCGACGTTGAGGATCTTGCCGCGGATCGGCAGGATCGCCTGGATGCGCGGGTCGCGGCCCTGGCGCGCGGAGCCGCCGGCGGAGTCGCCCTCGACGATGAAGACCTCGCACTCGGCGGGGTTGGTCGACTGGCAGTCGCTCAGCTTGCCGGGCAGGCCGCCGCCGCCGAGCAGGCCCTTGCGGCCGCGGGCGAGCTCGCGCGCCTTGCGTGCGGCGATGCGGGCGCTGGCCGCGGCCTGCGACTTGCGCACGATGTCGCGACCCTCGGCCGGGTTCTGCTCGAACCACGCGCCGAGCTGGTCGTTCATGATGCGCTGGGCGAAGCCCTTGGCCTCGGTGTTGCCGAGCTTGGTCTTGGTCTGGCCCTCGAACTGCGGCTCCGCGAGCTTGATGGAGACGATCGCGGTCAGTCCCTCGCGGATGTCGTCGCCCGAGACCCGGTCCTCCTTCTTCTTGATCAGGCCCCACTCCTCGCCCCAGTTGTTGACGAGCGAGGTGAGGGAGGCGCGGAAGCCCTCCTCGTGGGTGCCGCCCTCGTGGGTGTTGATGTTGTTGGCGAAGGTGTGGACCGACTCGGTGTAGGAGGTGTTCCACTGCATCGCGACCTCGAGGCTCATGTGGTTCTCCACCGACTCGGGGGTGTCGGCCTCGAAGGAGATGACAGTCGCGTTGGCCTTGTCCTTGCGGCGGTTGAGGTGCTCGACGTAGTCGACGAGGCCGCGGTCGTACTTGAAGACCTGCTCGAGACCACCGGTCTCCGCGCGCTTGATGGCGTCGTGGCCGGCGTTGTCGATCGAGCTGTCGACCGTGTCGTCCTCGATCGCGTCGACACGCGACTCGGCATCGGGCCGCTCGTCGCGCACGACGAACTCGACGCCCTTGTTGAGGAAGGCCATCTCGCGCAGGCGCGAGGTGATGGTCTCGAGGTTGTAGGTGGTGTGCTCGAAGATGTCCTCGGAGGCGTACCAGGTCACCGTGGTGCCGGTGCCCTCGCCGTCCTCCAGCGCGCGCACCTGCGCGAGGTCGGCGTCGGGCACGCCGAGCTGGAACGACTGACGCCACAGGTGGCCGCGGTTCTTGACCTCGGCGACGAGGCGGGTCGACAGCGCGTTGACGACCGAGACGCCGACGCCGTGGAGGCCGCCGGACACCTTGTAGCCGCCGCCGCCGAACTTGCCGCCCGCGTGGAGCATCGTCAGCGCCATCGTGAGCGCCGGCATGTCCTGGCCGGGCGCGGTGTCGGTCGGGATGCCGCGACCGTTGTCCTCCACGCGCACTCCGCCGTCGGCCTGGAGCGTCAGCACGATCCGGGTGGCGTAGCCGGCGAGAGCCTCGTCGACTCCGTTGTCCACGATCTCCCAGATCAGGTGGTGCAGGCCGCGCTCACCGGTGGAGCCGATGTACATGCCGGGGCGCTTGCGCACCGCCTCGAGGCCCTCGAGCACGGTGATCGCGGACGCGTCGTACTCGAAGGCCTCGTCGACCGCGGTCGAGGAGCGCTTCTCCGCCACGGCGTCGGCCGCCTCCTCCTGCGCAGCCTCCACCGCCTCGGCGATGGCCTCGGCGGGGGAGGGGGGAGCGTCGGGCGCGGGTGCCTGTGAGTCGGTGGTCGGCTCGGTGGTGAACTCGTCGTTCTCTTCGCTCAAGGCACAGCCTTCTTCCCGTCGCCTGCAAGGGCGTTCGACATGAGTCGAGTCGCTGCTGCTGCCACGGGCAACCAGACGTGCGACTCGTAGGCCCATACTACTGCCTCAGGCGCTCCCACCGAAGGATCAACCCGTGAGTTGGGGACGACAGGGGCAAAAAAGTGCCCTCAGGGGCCCCATGAGGCCGGTTCACAGCGCCGAACAGGGGGGTCGGTGGGTCCCCCTACCGGCGCGGGGCCCTCAGATCGGCATTCCGGCTCAGCCGTAGGTGTCGCGGGGTCCCCGGCCGTCGCGGCTGGACAGCCGGCCCTTGGTCCAGCTCGGCAGGTGCGGCCCGAGCACCTCGATCACGGTGACCGTGCCGTGCCCGAGCTCGGTGTTGAGGCGGCGTACGACCGAGGGCGCGAGCAGCTTGAGCTGGGTGGCCCAGGCGGTGGAGTCGGTGCGGACCACCAGCCGGCCGTCGTCGAACGACTCAGGCGTGCAGTGGTCGGCGACCTCCGAGCCCACCAGCTCGGCCCAGCGGCCGAAGACCCCCTGGACCTTCAGGTCGAGCTCCCAGCCGTGGTTGGCGATCAGTCGCCCCATGGCCTGGTCGAGCAGCTGCGGGTCGCGGTCGTCGGGGCGCGCGCCCGACGACGTGGTGCGCGTACGCCGCCGGAAGGGCGCCGCCTTCCGGCGCGCCGGCTGGGTGCTGGCGCTCGCCGCGGCCGCCCGGGCAGCGGAGCGCGCCAGGTCGAGACCGTCGGCGCGGTGCTCCGGGATCGGCTCCTGCCCCTGCCCGACGACCTGCTCGGGTGCCGTCTCCTCGCCCGTCGCGGGCTCGTCCTCAGGCGTCACGGGTCACCTCGCCGTCGGCGACGAGGTAGCGCACGCCCTGCAGCGACTCGGGCACGTCCGCGGCGACCGCGGCGGTGACCAGCACCTGCTCGGCACCGGCCACGAGCTGGGCGAGCTGGCTGCGGCGCTCGGCGTCGAGCTCGGCGAAGACGTCGTCGAGCACGAGGATCGGGTCGTCGCCGTCGGCGCGGAGCAGGTCGTACGACGCCAGGCGCAGCGCCAGCGCGAACGACCACGACTCCCCGTGCGAGGCGTACCCCTTGACCGGCAGGCGCAGGTCGTCGGGCCCGGACCCCGTGCCGAGGGTGAGCAGCAGCTCGTCACGGTGCGGGCCGACGAGCGAGATCCCCCGGTCGAGCTCGTCCTTGCGCCGTGAGGCGATGGCGTCGAGCAGGGCCTGCTGGAGGTCGGTCGCTTCGGGTGTGCCCACATCGATGCTGGGCTTGTACTCGAGGTCGGCGTCGTCGCGGCTCGCGCCGCGGGCCACCGCCTCGTAGGCCTTGCCGAGGTAGGGGCGCAGGTCCTCGACGAGCTGCAGGCGCGCACCGAGGATCTCCGCGCCGACCCGGGCCAGGTTGTCGTCCCAGATCTCGAGCGTCGCCATCGCGGCGTCGCGCGACGAGCCGCGTGCGATGCCGGCGGTCTTGAGCAGGCTGTTGCGCTGCTTGAGGATCCGGTCGTAGTCCGAGCGCACTCCTGCCAGTCGGGGGGTGCGGAGCACCAGCAGGTCGTCGAGCATCTTGCGGCGGTCGGACGGGTCACCCTTGACCAGGGTCAGGTCGTCGGGGGCGAAGACCACCGTGCGCACCAGGCCGATGATCTCCCGCGGCCGCGGCAGGGGAGAGCGGTTGATCCGGGCCCGGTTCGCGCGTCCGGGGTTCAGCTCGACCTCGAGCAGTGCCGTACGCCCCTCCTTGACCACCGACGCCCGCACGACCGCCTGGTCGGCGCCGGCCCGGATGAGCGGGGCGTCGGTCGCGACCCGGTGCGAGGACAGCCGGGAGAGGTAGTCGATCGCCTCGACGAGGTTGGTCTTGCCCTGCCCGTTGCGGCCGATGAAGGCCGTGGCCCCCGGCTCCAGCGCGACGTCGAGGTCGGCGTAGGACCGGAAGTTGTGCAGGCTCAGGTGGGCGACGTGCAAGGTCTCAACTCTCGCTGGGCTCCTCGGCGCTGCCGGCACCGGCCTTCTTCGCGGTCTCGGTCTGGTCGGCGGCACCGCCGTCCTCGACGTCGCCGCCCTTGGGGGCAGCGGTGCGCACGGCATGGCCGCCGAACTGGTTGCGCATCGCGGCCACGGCCTTCATGGCCGGGCTGTCGTCCTGGCGGGAGACGAAGCGTGCGTAGAGCGCGGCGGTGATGGCGGGGGTGGCGACGGCGTTCTCGATGCCGGCCTCGACCGTCCAGCGGCCCTCGCCGGAGTCCTCGGCGTAGCCGGCGATCTGGCTCAGCCCCGGGTCGTCGTCGAGGGCGGCGACCATGAGGTCGAGCAGCCACGAGCGGATGACGGTGCCCTCGCGCCACGAGCGGAAGACCTCGGTCACGTTCTCGACCATGTCGACCTTCTCGAGCAGCTCCCAACCCTCGGCGTAGGACTGCATGATCGCGTACTCGATGCCGTTGTGGACCATCTTGGAGAAGTGCCCGGCGCCGACCTTGCCCGCGTGCACGGAGCCGAAGTCGCCCTCGGGAGCCAGCGCGTCGAAGGCCGGCTGGACCTTCGCGATGTCGTCGGCGTCGCCGCCGTACATCAGGGCGTAGCCGTTCTCCAGGCCCCAGACGCCGCCGGAGACACCGCAGTCGACGTAGCCGATGCCCTTCGCCGCGAGCAGCTCGGCGTTGGCGACGTCGTCGGTCCAGCGCGAGTTGCCGCCGTCGACCACGACGTCGCCCTCGCCCAGGAGCTCGCCGAGCTCCTTCACCGTGGCGCGGGTGGCGTCGCCGGCGGGGACCATGACCCACACGACCTTGGGGCTGGGCAGTGCCTCGACGAGCGCGGCCAGCGAGTCGACGTCGCTGACGTCGGGATTGCGGTCGTAGCCGACGACCGTCAGTCCTGCGCGGCGCATGCGCTCGCGCATGTTGCCGCCCATCTTGCCGAGTCCGATGAGTCCGATGTCCATGGGTCGAGCCTAGACCCCGCCTCTCGACGGTCGACCCACCCTCTTGGTGGTCGAGGGGTCGAACAGTCCTCGAACAGCGACAGGACTCAGCTCAGCAAGCGCCGCGGCATCAGCAGGTAGCGGAACGACCCGGCGTCGTCGGCGTCGGTCCCGGAGATCACGACCGGCTTGGTGGCCTGGGTGAAGGCCAGGTCGACGAACTCCCCGTCGATGGCGGTGAGGCCGTCGAGCAGGAACTGCGGGTTGAAGCCGGTCGTGAGGTCGTCGCCGGTGATGTCGGCGTCGACCGCCTCGGTCGCCATCGCCTCGTCGCCGGAGCCGGCGTCGAGGACGATCTGGTGGTCACCGAACTTCATCTGCACCGCGGTGTTGCGCTCGGCGACGAGGGCCACGCGCTTCACGGTCTCGATGAGCTCGGCCTTGTTGACCTTGGCGATCGTGAGGTGCTCGGCCGGGAAGAGGGAGCGGACCTTGGGGAACTCGCCGTCGAGCAGGCGGGTGGTCGTGCGGCGTACGCCGCCCAGGCCCGTGCCCTCGAACCCGATGAGGCCCTCGCCCGCCCCGCTCGCGCTGAGCGCGATGGTGACCTCGGCTCCCGACGTCAGCGACTTCGCCGTGTCGCCGAGCACCTTGGCCGGGACCAGCGCGGCGACCGACTCGTCGGGTGACTGCGGGTTCCAGGTGAGCTCGCGGTGCGAGAGGCGGAAGCGGTCGGTGGCGAGCAGGGCCATCGTGGAGCCGTCGATCTCGATCCGTACGCCGGTCAGCACCGGCAGCATGTCGTCACGACCGGCCGCCGTGACCGCCTGGGCGACCGCGTGCGCGAAGTCGGCGCTGGACACGGTGCCAGTGGCCGAGGGCATCTCGGGAAGCGTCGGGTAGTCGGCGACCGGCATGGTCTGCAGGCTGAAGCGCGCCGAGCCGCAGGTCAGCGAGACGCGGGGGCCCTCCAGGGTCAGCTCGACCGGCTTCGCGGGAAGGCTGCGGCAGATGTCGGCCAGCAGGCGACCGCTCACCAGCGCCTTGCCCTCGTCGTTGACCTCCGCCGTAAGGGTGGCGCGGGCCGAGGTCTCGTAGTCGAACGTCGACAGCATCAGGCCGGCGTCGTTGGCCTCGATGAGCAGGCCGGCCAGGACCGGCGAGCTCGGGCGGACCGGCAGGCTGCGGGCAGCCCAGGCGACGGCATCGGCGAAGACGTCGCGTTCGACGCGGAACTTCACAGGGGTCTCCTCGAAGAGAGGTGGTGCGTGAGACGTGCAGGCAGACAGGGTCCACACGCAGGCGTGTGGGAAGTGCATCCTGCCACGCGGACCCGGGGGCCCGGCAGGGTTCTCCCCAGAGGAGGGGCCGGTAGACGTTGGTGGGTTGTCGGTCCAGTCTTGAGGTTCATAGTGGTCATAGGGTCGGTGGAAACTGTGGACAACCGACATCTCCGCAGGTCAGCGTCCTGGAACCATGTGGATGACGGGTGTGCACCCAGCACGGTGAACTCGCTGGCGGGTGTGGACAGGGACCGCTTCCGTGTCATTCGTCCCGAGGGGTCCACAGGGGCTGGGGACGAAGCGCCGATCCGAACCACACGTTCTCCACACGTCGTGGACCACGACCACGGCGGACGGCGTACCGGTCCTCAGGCCTGACGCGCCTGCATCTTGACCCGGTTGGTGAGCTCGCTGACCTGGTTGAAGACCGCGCGTCGCTCGGCGAGGAGCTGGCGGATCTTGCGGTCGGCGTACATCACCGTGGTGTGGTCGCGTCCGCCGAACTCGCGGCCGATCTGCGGCAGTGACATCGAGGTCAGCTCACGGCACAGGTACATGCCGATCTGGCGGGCCATGACGAGGTGTCGACCGCGAGAGGGGCCGGTCAGGTCCTCCAGGGAGACGCCGAAGTAGGCGGCGGTCTGGGCGATGATCAGCGCGTGGGTGATCTCCGGCTCGCCACCCTCGGGGATCAGGTCCTTGAGGACGATCTCGGCCAGGGTCATGTCGACCTCCTGGCGGTTGAGGTTGGCGAAGGCCGTGACCCGGATCAGCGCGCCCTCGAGCTCGCGGATGTTGGTCTGGATCTTGGAGGCGATGAACTCCAGCACGTCCGGCGGTGCGGTGAGGCGGTCCATCGCGGCCTTCTTGCGCAGGATCGCGATGCGGGTCTCGAGGTCCGGCGGCTGGACGTCGGTGATCAGCCCCCACTCGAAGCGGTTGCGGAGCCGGTCCTCGAGCGCCTCGAGGCGCTTGGGCGCGCGGTCGGAGGTCAGCACGATCTGCTTGTTGGCGTTGTGGAGGGTGTTGAACGTGTGGAAGAACTCCTCCTGCGTCTGGGTCTTGCCCTCGAGGAACTGGATGTCGTCGATCAGCAGCACGTCGACGTCGCGGTAGCGCCGCTTGAAGCGGTCCTGACGGTCGTCACGGATCGCGTTGATGAACTCGTTGGTGAACTCCTCGCTGGAGACGTAGCGCACCTTGGCGTTGCTGTAGAGGCTGCGCACGTAGTGGCCGATCGCGTGGAGCAGGTGCGTCTTGCCCAGCCCCGACTCGCCGTAGACCAGGAGCGGGTTGTAGGCCTTGCCCGGCGCCTCGGCCACCGCCACCGCGGCGGCGTGGGGGAACCGGTTGGACGAGCCGATGACGAAGGTCTCGAAGGTGTACTTCGGGTTGAGCCGCGTCTCGAGGGCGGACGGCCGACGCTCGCCGCTCGACGCCGGCTCGGCGTGGTCGACCTGCGGCGCGGGCGCTGCGTCGAAGGCTGAGTCGTACGCCGGCTCATTTGTCGACAAAGCGACAGATCGATCTGTCGACTCGTCGACGGGGGGCGGCGGTACGTCGTCCAACGCGGGGTTCACCGTCACCAGCATCCGGATCTCGCGCCCGAAGCCTTCGGTCAGCGCGTCCTCGATGTGGTTGCGCAGCCGGCCCTCGAGCTGGTTGCGCGTGAAGTCGTTGGGGACCGCGATGATCGCGGTGTTCTCGTGCAACGTCACCGGCACGCTCGGGCGCAGCCAGGCGCGCTGGTTGGGCTGGAGGTCCTCGACGATCTGCTGCCATGCCGTCCCGAGATCTACCTGCTGGTCGTCCACCGGACCGCCTTTGCTCTCCACCGTTGTCTGAAGGCTCACACCGAACACTCGGCGAACCGTGGTCCACAGAGTTGTCCACAAGCTGTGAACTGACTGGCCCGAGGACCCGGGACAGCGTCCCCGAGGCGTGCCGCACCCTGGCCGTTCCAGCGTTTCCGCAGGTCAGAGGGACATTCCGCGCCGCTGCGACCCGGGTCACACCATGTGCACGACCCTGGACAGACCGAGGTGGCAGGGCACCTCGAAGGCTGTGAACGTAACAACCTGAGGACCGTCGCGGCAAGACGTCATCCACA